>NZ_JAGFPG010000009.1:0-124516 GCF_025962675.1 Candidatus Symbiopectobacterium sp. NZEC127 | reverse complement strand
TTAACCAAATTTTACTTGTAACATTATTGATAATAGCAGAGATTCCAGAATTATCTGCATGCGTATAAAAACAGATGAAAATTATGTTTTTTTTGATTTTTTTTATATTTAATTTTAGCGTATTGTTTTTTTATTTGTTGTAATGCTAAACATTTCAAATGATACAAAATTTAATATCAATAGATGTGAAATTAATAATTTGATCTCCGTCAACATTTACGTTTTACATTGTAAGCGCGTTGTAAGTAGGGGACCGTTTAAATAACGTTGCCAGACAAAGTTCTTTGCTTTCAGCCAACTGGGTTTTCAATAAGGCATGGCGGGCTGCCTGAGCCGGAGATGGGGTCCGCTTGGAAAACGGAATCTATGATCACTCCCGTTTTTGCAACACCGATTTCGACGATAAGTTGGCTTGCTTGAATCTATCCGGCGTCTTAATGGGAGCCAGCCGATCGACCAGTTCTGCCAGGTCCCGCTGATGAATATGTTTCTGCAGTAACGTCAGAGCAGCCATACTGCGATGACCGGCGATTTCATCATCCGAAATGACGGTCACATCAACCAGCGGGAAAGCATTGCTGTAGAGTTTTCCAGCCAGAGCCGGATCGTCAAACTCATCCAGCCATCGGGTGGAGTACGGATACGGGCTGCGTTTACCGGTATAGAACAGCACCGGTATCACCAATGGCAGTGTCTTATGGCCCGCGTCGAGATGACGCTGCATGGCGGATAAGGCGAAAGGCCATATGCCTGTCGGGCATCGACTGGTGCTCCACAAGAACGTGAATGTATCCATCGCCGGCAGAAGTTTTCAGGCTGTAGAGCACGTCGCTGAAATACTGGCGCAGATCATCCTCAACGAACGAGCCGGATTCCAGTTTCAGCGTGCTGAGATCGCAGACTGCGCGGAGTTCCGCAGGCAGGTGGATTTCCATGAAATCCCTGGCAATATCCGGCTGCGTCAGGAACTGCCTGAACGTGGCATCGTGGGGAGTGGGTGTGCAGCTTTTCTTTCTCATCAGTCCTGCCCCTGAAAAATAACCGGCATATGTTACCACGCCACCTGAGTCTGTTTGCCAGGAAGTCATCCCGGTTATTTATTCCGGGTATTGCCGGTCTCCGGTTCCACCTTCTGAGCATTGCAGACCCGGATAACCGTCATTTTAGAAACGCCGGCCAGACGAGCTGTTTCACGTAAGGATTTACCGTGAGCCAGGCGCAGTGTACGTATCAGCTCGTGTTTCTGCACATCGGCTACCCTGCCCCGGTATTTGCCCTCGGTTTTCGCTTTACTGATGCCTTGCGCCTGGCGGCGTCTTCGGTCTTCATAGTCCTTTCTGGCAATGGCAGCCAACATTGAATCGCTACTGGTTTGTTAGACACCTCAGAGTCATTTAAAATGGCTTAAAAATGAGGTGCCCATGAGCGGTAAACGTTATCCCGACGAGTTTAAAATTGAAGCGGTCAAACAGGTTGTTGATCGTGGTCATTCCGTTGCAAGCGTGGCAACACGCCTTGATATCACCACTCACAGTCTTTATGCGTGGATAAAGAAGTATGGCCCAGATTCTTCGGCCAATCAGGAACAGTCAGATGTTCAGGCCGAGATCCGACGGCTCCAGAAAGAATTGAAAAGGGTGTTGCGTTGACAGATTGAATCTACAGCGGCGTACTTCGCAAAGCTGTCCGACTGAGGTACGTCTTTATCCGTGACAACAGTCGTGACTTTCCGGTTCGTTTGCTCTGCCGTGTTTTGGATGTTCATCCGAGTGGTTTCTATGCCTGGCTTCAGCAGCCCCATTCACGGCGATACCACACAGACCAGAAGCTGACCGGGCTGATTAAGCAGTTTTGGTTTGAATCTGGGTGTGTATATGGCTATCGCAAAATTCACCTGGATTTACGCGATACGGGTGAACAGTGTGGGGCGAACCGGGTCTGGCGTCTGATGCACGGTGCAGGAATAAAGGCTCAAGTCGGTTATCACAGTCCAAGATCGTACAAAAGCGAGCATTGTGGCACCCAACAAGCTCCAGAGACAATTTAACCCGATGGCACCGGATGAACGCTGGGTGACAGATATTACGTATGTTAGAACACATGAAGGTTGGTTATATCTTGCGGTAGTGGTCGACCTGTTTTCCCGTAAAATCATTGGCTGGTCGATGCAGGCCAGAATGACGAAGGACATCGTGCTGAACGCATTGCTAATGGCGCTGTGGAGGCGTAATCCGCAAAAACAGGTGTTGATACATTCAGACCAAGGCAGTCAATATACTAGCCACGAGTGGCAGTCATTCCTGAAGTCACATGGTCTGGAAGGTAGCATGAGTAGACGCGGCAACTGTCATGATAACGCCGTTGCCGAAAGTTTTTTCAAGCTTCTCAAGCGTGAGCGGATAAAGAAAAGGATCTACGGAACGCGGGAGGAAGCCCGAAGCGATATTTTTGATTACATCGAAATGTTTTATAACAGCAGGCGTCGACATGGTTCTAGCAATCAGGTGTCGCCGAATGAATATGAACAGCAGTATTATCAACGACTCGAAAGTGTCTAGATTACCCGTAGCGATTCAATTCTTAGACTAGCACTATCTATATAATTTTATACAACCCTCGCTTTTAGTGGTCACTCTGGTGGTCTTGACAGGGTGGGAATTGAGAGTTAGCTTGCTTATTAGCCAGTTACTGGCAAAGGCGATCCCAGTCAGAGGAGCCAAATTCAAAAAAGCAGATGTCCTCGGGCGTCTGCTTTTTGCTTTAGATTCAAGAGAATAACGCAAGAATCTTTCCCGATGCGTGTGCGTTTTCCCCGCTGTGTCGGCAGAATGTGGTGGTCAAATTTGGGGTCAGATTGGTTCGATAATGGAGTGACTCCCAAATGGCTCTTAACGATCTAAAAATCCGCAACTTAAAAGCATCCGCCAAACCTTTCAAAGCCTCCGATTCACACGGTCTGTTTTTACTCGTCAATCCCAACGGTTCACGCAACTGATATCTCAAATATCATATCAATGGTAGTAGCAGCAATCGCTTTTCTTTCAAACCGACTATTGCGCAAATGCGCCGCACCTTGGCCGGTGCGGCGTGTATCATTATTTCAGATTGGTATTGAAGAACGATGTCAGTTTCTCAAATGGAATGAGGTCAGTACGATCATACAGATCAACATGACCCGCCCCAGGAACGATGTACAGTTCCTTCGGTTGGCCCGCGCGTTTGTAGGCATCTTCGCTAAACTCCTTCGAGTGTGCCCGATCGCCAGTAATAAACAGCATTGGGCGCGGTGAAATCGTTTCAATATCATTGAACGGATAGAAGTTCATAAATTTGCCGATGCTGCTTAACAGTGGCTTGGTGGTCAGCTCTTCTTTCTCGCCTTGCGGCGTGTAGCCGCCTCGCGCGGTACGGTAGAAATCGAAGAATTCACGCTGAATGGCCGGTGTTGAATCATCCAACGTATTCACGGTCCCTGGAATATACGCCTTCTCTGCACCTTTAAATTCTGCGAATCGCTGCTGGACAGCCGATTGAATAAGGGCCTTACGCTGCTCTGGCGTCAGGGAATGATTGAGGCCATTGCGGAACGCTGAGCCCATGTCATACATACTGACGGTGGCTATCGCCTTCATACGTGGGTCAATTTTGGCCGCGCTAATAACAAAGCTGCCACTGCCGCAGATCCCCAGCACACCGATATTGTCAGAATCAACATACGGCTGCGTGCTAAGGTAGTCGACCGCCGCGCTGAAATCGTCAGAATAAATTTCCGGTGAAACCAGATGACCCGGCTTGCCTTCACTTTCCCCCCAGAAGGAGAGGTCGATCGCCAGCGTTACAAACCCCTGCTCCGCCAGTTTTTGTGCATACAGATTTGAGCTTTGCTCTTTTACCGCGCCCATCGGGTGCCCGATAACAATCGCTGGGTTTTTAGCGTGCTGATTCAGCGTTTTCGGGATAAACAAATTGCCCACGACGTTCATCTGATACTGATTTTTAAACGTCACTTTTTGCTGGGTAACTTTATCGCTTTTATAAAAGTTGTCCGCGCCTTTTGACAGGTCCACCGCGGTGGCGGCGAATGAGCTGATGAGCAGCCCCAGCGCCAGGGTCATATTTTTCATGAAGTACTTCCTCTCGTTTACGTGGTGTGTTTCGCGGATCGGTGTGGACATTAGCGGCTACCTCTGAATATCGACCCGGCCAAATTCAGGCAAGCCTCTGCCGGGCACCATTCACGGGAATGGCGTCAAAAAAGCGCATGAATAAAACGTGCCGATCACGATGTTCTGTTGCTGAAAGTTTTACACGCCGGGTGTAGGCTGACTAGCTAATGAATACTTAATGGGCTTATAAGCCCTGATTATTAATTGGGAACGCCTGCCAGATGAAACGCAACTTGAATGACCTTCTCTATTTTGTCACCGTCGCCCGCGAAGGCAGTTTTACCCGTGCGGCAGCTCATCTTGGGGTAACGCAACCTGCGCTCAGCCAGGCGATTTCCGCGCTGGAAGAACGCATGAAAATTCGGCTCCTCACCCGAACCACCCGCAGTGTATCGCCCACCACTGCCGGAGAACGGTTGTTGCAGGCCATCGGCAACCGCCTTGATGAGATTGAAGCCGAGTTGGATATGCTCACAGAGTTGCGCGACAAACCCGCCGGTACGGTGCGCATCACCTGTGGACCAGACGTTTTGCGTTCCACGTTGTTACCCAAACTGACGCCACTACTGCGTGAATACCCGGATATCCATATCGAGTTCGATGCCAACCACGGTTTCCGCGATATCGTTGCCGACCGTTTCGATGCCGGCGTTCGCCTTGGTGACACCATCGATAAAGATATGATAGCCATACCGATTGGACCGGAATTACGCATGGCGGCCGTGGCTTCGCCGGATTATTTCTCGCGATACCCCATTCCGCAAACACCGCATGAGCTGACGCAACACTGCTGTATTAACCAGCGAATGGTCAGATCCGGCGGGCTCTACGTCTGGGATTTTGATCAGGACGGTGGTGATTTGAACGTGCGGGTCAGTGGGCAGGTTACGTTTAACACTTCGGAACATATTATTTATGCCGCGCTGGCGGGATTGGGCATCGCTTTTTTACCTGAGGAAGAATTTGGAACCCATATTGAAGAAGGACGCCTGATCCGGGTGCTTGAAGCGTGGTGTCAGCCTTTTCCTGGGTACTATTTGTATTACCCGAGTCGTAAGCAAGTGTCTCCGGCTTTCTCACTGGTGGTCGACGCCCTGCGTGTTTCCCGAAAACGACAACCGGTAAACCCGGCAAAATGACTGCGGGACACTGAAGTTTGGCGCTTTACCTCACCAGCACCGGCTTGAGTCACACATCTTGATAAAGGTTATGCTCGCTTCCAGCCAGGCAGACGGTACACATGGCATCGGTAGCGAGAGATGTGCGGAGACAGTGAACCTTTGAGCTTAGAGGTTGAAACGGATTTCCACGGCGTGTGTGCTGCGCTCTGCCTCGCCATGGTAAACCGCCTCGATATTGTTCCCATCGGGATCGATCACAAAAGCCGCGTAGTACCCAGGGTGGTAGGTTCGTTCACCAGGCGCGCCGTTGTCACGCCCCCCATGTGTCAGTGCGGTATGATAAAAAGCCTTTACGGTTTCACGATCTTTGGCCTGAAAAGCCAGATGGTGACGCCCTGTCGGTTTTCCCAGAGAACCCTCGCTTTTGACTGAACACACCACAAGTTCATCTGCCCAGAAATAATCGTCAGATGTGTTTATGATGGGGATCTCAAGAACGGCCAGTACGGCCTGATAAAACGCTTTGCTTAGCTCGAAGTCGTTTACAACGAGCTGAATATGATCGATAAGCCTACCACGATGTAGCAGATAAGTTTCCACAAGCAATTTCCTCTGTCAATGCGTCGACGGCGCCATTCTCATTCTTTTGCGATATGCATCGTGACGGTATGGAGTATGTACCATTAAAACCAACCGGATCTTCTGCTTTCATTTTTTCTCTTGCTCTACTATGAGATATATTGGGGACACTATCGTAAACACTCTCTTTATAACAGGTAACATCGGCAATGGCTCTGATTCCCAAAAACTACGCACGGCTGGAAAGCGGCTACCGTGAGAAAGCACTAAAAATTTACCCGTGGGTGTGCGGACGCTGCTCGCGGGAGTTTGTTTATTCCAACCTGCGCGAATTAACGGTGCATCATATCGATCATGACCATACCAATAACCCGGAAGATGGCAGCAACTGGGAGTTGCTGTGTCTGTATTGCCATGATCATGAACACTCGAAGTACACTGAGGCTGACCAATACGGCACAACCGTTGTGGCGGGAGAGGATGCGCAAAAAGACGTTGCGGCTGCCACCTATAATCCGTTTGCCGATTTGAAGTCGATGCTTAACAAGAAATAATATCAGCACTCTCTGCTTCTGGCATGGGCTGCTGACGCAGCCCTGACAAACGCAGACCTCAAGGGATTGCCTATTTCCAATAGCATCGACATCACTGCCACCTAGCGAACGCCGCTTGCACGTTACTTATAGCCCTGCGGTGGTGGTCAGGTCAGATGCCACCACACGTTAAGAGGCGTCGACAAACTCAAAACCATATTGCTTGTCTGACGAATCCCTTTTTGTTCCCGAGGGTTCAACAATCACAAACCCTTCGGAATTCACGGCTTCATCAACTAATGTATGACGCTCCAGCTTAGCAGGGCTTGCTTTGAGTGGTATACCATCAGGGCTGGGTGGATAAACATAAATATCAGGCTGTCTATTAATCGGTTCTACGTCATCGTTAGGGTTTGCTCCTGGCACTAGGTCTCCACACTCTAAACATGGATCGCCTTCAGGCGTTACAACAGGTGGTTTTGGCCCTTCTGGCCATTCCGGCGCCCCTTTAGGGTTTACTGCCCTGTCTTCATCCTCAAAAGCTTCATCGTCAACAGGAGGGATTGCTCCTGGCACTAAATCTTCACACTCTAAACATGGAGCTCCTTCTGGCGTTGAGACGGGTGGTTCTGGCCATTCAGGCCCCCCTGATGGGGTTGGTGTCTCCCGTGGTACCTCCCGTGGCGTCTCCCGTGGTATTTCCCGCGGCGTCTCCCGTGGTGTCTCCCGTGGTATCTCCCGCGGCGTCTCCCGCGGCGTCTCCCGTGGTATCTCCCGTGGTATCTCCCGTGGTATCTCCCGCGGCGTCTCCCGTGGTATCTCCCGCGGCGTCTCCCGTGGTATCTCCCGTGGTGTCTCCCGTGGTATCTCCCGCGGCGTCTCCCGTGGTGTCTCCCGTGGTATCTCCCGCGGTGTCTCCCGTGGTATCTCCCGTGGTGCCTCTCGTGGTGCCTTTGGTGGTGCCTTTGGTGGTACTGGCGTTGGCGCAACGGGGGCTTTTATTACTGGTTTTTCTATCCGTTGAGAGGGCTTCTCTCGAAACGAAAGCTTTATATCGTTGTTACGATCAACAACATGATAATTTTTTGCTTTCTTTAAGTACTGGGATGCGGTGTAGGTTGGATCAAGTTGCAAAGAGAGGGGGACCCCAAATTGGTAACGAACAGAGACCCCAAAACGGTTTTCAGTCTGCTTTTGGCTACCCAATACGCGATCAATATCAAACTGTAGCAGTGGAATAGGCGCATAGCTGAGCCCTAATGATAGCGCATGTGGATTTCTGGCATCTTTCCCTTTCTTGGTAAGCGCAACGCTATCGCCAAAGTATTGCTCAAATTTCACCCGACCACTAAGCTGACGATACCCCGGTATCCACGCTTGCAAATTGACATCATAACCATGAGCGACATCCGCGTAATACCCTGGTTTTTCATCAACATCCCGGTTACGGGTTAGGCCATAATATCCATTTGCCGTAAAACGAGCATTATCAAACCATAACTCCCCGCCAACACCAAGGCGGTGGTAAATTGATTTTGACATCTGCGCATCATAGAAAATGTTATACCCCAATCCCCAGTCATTGCCAAAATGACGCTGACCTACTCCCACACTGACGCTGTTTTTATGTTTGTGATGATATCCACCGAATTGGCCGAACAACATGCGCTTTTCATTTTCTTGCAATGGCAGTAATACATTCAGCGTGGTACTCCCAGACTGGCGGCCAAACGCGCCCAAACCAGCCTGTGCCTCTCCCCGAATATTCATGTCTTCCCTTTTCATTGACGTAGCGGAATGCCTAATAGAGGTATTATCTGTGACTGATGGTGAAATCAAATGGCGTCTCGTATCCTCTTTTGTATATTTAATAACAGGCGTGTGCGTTTTCTCATCACTTTTATTCGCCTGAGAACAACTAACCAAAGCGAAAACCATCCCCAGTTGCCGAAAGAAACGACATGTTAAATTATCATTCATAACTTATTAAACAC
This sequence comes from Candidatus Symbiopectobacterium sp. NZEC127, assembly GCF_025962675.1. Taxonomy (NCBI): domain Bacteria; kingdom Pseudomonadati; phylum Pseudomonadota; class Gammaproteobacteria; order Enterobacterales; family Enterobacteriaceae; genus Symbiopectobacterium; species Candidatus Symbiopectobacterium sp. NZEC127. Next base: position 116,123 of record NZ_JAGFPG010000009.1, on the reverse strand, counting down.
AAATGTGCCCTCAATAATAAACATAACAAAATATGATTTATAAAAATACAAAAGCGGCACACTCTATAATGTAATAAAAAATTTAAAAATAGGGTTATGACTGGATGACAATCTATTCACCTATGCACATTATGAAATTATCACCATTAATATTTTAATACCACGATACATATAAACAATCATCAAAAAACTTGAAAACAACAAGAAGATCAATTACATAATTGCATGCTTTAAAAAAACAAAACCCATATCACACGCCAAGCGTCACGTTATTCTTCGCAAAACATATAAATATTGTTTAAAAAAATACAGTGTAACTTTAAATATTAAGATGATTTTTTATGTATATTTAAGACAATTATGCCATTTCTTTAACACATTACTTCTCACACCGTTAAATAACGAAACACTACTGTCACTCACTGAGACAGTGCTATGCCTTTAATGAGGCATATTCATAATACTAATCAATACAATACGATTATCTCACTGTACATCTTCTGTTATCTTGGGCTCGCTGATGCTGCTCTGCTCCTGCATCACCGCGCGGGTTGTCTAGCATCCATTTCTGCGGAGAATCATACATGTCACACCAACACGATCGCACTCGAAGAGCGCTGCTTACCTCATTGGCCAGCTTAACTGTGGCGAAGATGGTTCTTCCTTCCTCCGCTAGCGCCAGCGCTGAGTTACCCCTAAAAGACCGACGCACTCTGGTCGCTTATTTATCCCGCAGTGGTAACACACGCGTCATCGCGGGGGTTATTCATCGCAGCCTGCAAAGCGATCTGTTTGAGATTGAGCCTGCCACGCCCTATCCGGATGATTATTTTCAGACGGTAGAGCAGGCAAAAATAGAACGCGACCGTGGCTTCAGGCCACCGTTAAAAAGCAGTGTCAGCAACATTGAACATTATCAAACGATTTATTTAGGTTTTCCTATTTGGGGGACAACCCTTCCCCCGGTGGTGCAAACCTTTCTCACTACCCACAATTTGGCAGACAAAGCGCTGGTTCCTTTTATCACCCATGGCGGATATGGCGTTGGTAACAGCGAAGCGGTATTAGCGACACTGGCACCCCATGCCAGACGAGAAAAACCGCTTATTATCGAATGCGATCAGGAGCGAAGAACCACGGAAACCGTGACCCGCTGGTTAACTGCCTTCTCGCGCTGAATACCAAACGCGGGCGGTAATTAATGAATTCAGTTAATAAACCCTAGCGAATTAACGTGGCTAATCGAATTAATCGTGCTGCGCTATGCTTGCTGAATATCGGTAAAGCCGTTAACTGTAGGAGCGTAATAATGCAAAAACGTTATTTGGGAACGTCTGGGCTTGAAGTATCTGCGCTAGGTCTGGGCTGCATGGGATTGAGCCAAGGCTACGGCCCGGCAACGGATACCCGTCAAGCCATTACACTCGTTCGCGCAGCCGTTGAGCGCGGTGTGACATTTTTTGATACCGCTGAAGTGTATGGACCCTATTTAAATGAAGACGTCGTCGGTGAAGCCTTGAAACCTTTACGCGATCGCGTGGTTATCGCTACAAAATTTGGCTTTAACATAGGCAACGACAATAAACAGCAGATGTTGAACAGTCGCCCGGAGCATATCCGTGAAGCCGTAGAAGGTTCACTACGTCGCCTTAAGACAGATGTTATCGATCTTCTCTATCAACACCGGGTTGATCCCGATGTCCCGATTGAAGATGTCGCGGGAACGGTGAAAGATCTGATAGCCGAAGGCAAGGTAAAACATTTTGGTCTTTCAGAAGCCGGTGCGCAGACCGTACGTCGTGCTCATGCAGTGCAACCCGTTGCCGCGTTACAAAGTGAATATTCCTTATGGTGGCGCGAGCCAGAACAAGAAATACTTCCACTGCTTGAAGAGCTCGGCATTGGTTTTGTGCCCTTCAGCCCGCTGGGCAGGGGCTTTCTGACTGGCACAATCAACGCCGAAACCACCTTTACAGAGAATGATTTCCGCAACGTGGTTCCCCGTTTCGCCGCAGAAGCTCTGAAAGCCAACGAAAAATTGGTGATATTACTGGCCGAACTGGCAACAGAACGCCGCACCACTCCCGCACAAATCGCACTGGCTTGGTTACTGGCGCAAAAACCCTGGATTGTTCCCATTCCAGGCACCACGAAGCTGCATCGGCTGGAGGAAAATTTGGCCGCAACAGAAATCACGCTTACGCCAGCAGACTTGCAGAAAATTACCCAGGTGCTGGAAACGGTAAAAATCGTGGGTGAACGTTATCCGGCAGCATTGCAAGCGCATGTTGGCCGTTAATTTTCATAGAGATAATAATTATGTTTAAAACCATCAAAGCCATTGGCACCGATGCGGCAACCAACCCGTTAACCACATTCAGTATTAAACGCCGCGGATTACTGAGCGATGACGTTGAGATGGAAATTCTCTACTGCGGAATTTGCCATTCCGATCTCCATCAACTCAACGATGATTTTGGTGCAGCACACTACCCTATGGTCCCCGGACACGAAATCGTGGGCCGCGTTACCGCGGTAGGCCGTGACGTAACCCGATTTAAACCAGGCGATTACGCTGCGGTGGGTTGCATTGTTGACGCATGCGGTACATGTCCCACCTGCCGCAACGACCTCGAACAGTTCTGTGAATCCGGCGCTACGCTCTCCTTTAACTCACCGGATACGCATCTGGGGGGAATGACCTACGGTGGCTTCGCACAAACCTACGTCTGTCGTGAAAAATACACGTTGAAAATGCCCGCTGCGTTGGATTTGGCATCAGCTGCGCCGCTGCTGTGTGCCGGTATTACGGTGTACTCACCGCTCAAACACTGGCAGGCCGGCGCGGGGAAAGTGGTGGGCATTCTTGGCATCGGTGGACTCGGACACGTCGCGATCAAAATTGCCAAAGCGATGGGCGCACATGTGGTGGTCTTTACCACATCGCAAGCCAAAGTGGCAGATGCCACTCGCCTTGGCGCACATCAGGCAGTGCTATCGACCGATCCACAGCAGATGGCAGCGTTTGCCAGTAAGGTCGATCTGATCCTCGATACGGTTTCCGCAAAGCATGATGTCAATGCATACCTTAACTTACTGAAAATTGATGGCTCCGTGGTGCTGGTAGGGTTGCCACCGGAGCCGATCGAAATTGGGGCATTTAATGTCGTTAAAGGACGTCGTAGTTTCTCCGGCTCGAATATCGGCGGCATTGCAGAAACCCAGGAAATGCTTGAGTTTTGCGCTGAACACGGTATTACGGCTGATATCGAATTAATCAGTGCCAGTCAGATTAATGAGGCGTTTTCTCGTCTGAAAAAAGGCGATGTGAAATATCGATTCGTGCTGGATATGTCCACGCTGCAATAACTTACGTCATCAGGGCGGACTGTCCGCCCTTAGCGTGTTTGACTCCTTGCACTCTTTACTCTGAATCAACCGTAATGCCAAATACAGGTCCGGCACCAGAATCAAATCGTGCACCTTATTGTCGGCACGGTTCATACGGAACCAGCGGGTTAATTCAGTCCGTCGTCCTGCAAGCACCAGATTAATCCCACGCTGTTTGAGCTCGCGTTTCAATTCGTCGATGGCTGCCAGCACGCTGACATCGGCATGGGTAAAGCTGGCTACCGCATCAATCACCACCCAGCGCGGCTGAGAAGTATCGCCATCCACCAGATCGGTAATGCGACGCTTAAAATAGGCAACGTTGAAATAGGTTAATGGAGAATTGAAACGGTACATGATAACGCCGTCCACCGCTCTGATATCACTATCATTGCCGTTATTTAATGAATGGATCATGCCTTCGGCATTGACGCCGAGCAAATGCTCCGTCGGTCGGAATACTGTCTGAAGGAATTGCAACAACCCCAGCAACACCGCCAATCCAATCCCCGGAATAATGCCCACCAGCAGCACACTCAGAAAAGTAAACAGAGCCAGGTAGAATGCCGGGCGATTGCGCTTCCGCAATTGGGATATACTGCGTAAATCCAGCAGCCCCCACGACGCATAAATCAAAATGACGCCGAGTACCGCAATAGGAATATATTGCAGGGGCTCACTTAACAATGCGACCACCAGAGCAATCGCCAAGGCGGCGATCACAGACACCAACTGACTTTTGCCACCGTTGGCATCGTTAACCGCCGTACGCGAATTCGCCCCGCTAATGGCAAAGCCCTGCGATAAACCAGAGACGATATTCACCAGTCCAAGTGCGCGGAATTCACTGTTTACATCCACCTCGTAACCATTTTTTGCCGCGAAACTGCGCGCCGTCAGCATCATGCTCACAAAACTGACCACCGCGAGGTTCAACGCAGGGATCACCAGTTCTCGCAGCAAGCCGGGTTTGAAATCCGGCCAGGATACGGTAGGCAAACCGCCACCGGTATAACCAGAAACCGTTTCTATCCCAAAGCGCGGCAGGTTTGCCGCCCAGGTCAGCCCTGTCGTCAATACGATGGCAAAGAGCGGTGCGGGCCAATTCGGACGAAGATAGCGCACGCCAAACAGGCATAGCAGCGTCAGCAACGAGATGCCCACCGTCGGCCAATGGCTGTTTGCCAGATTCGACGGTAGCGCATAAATACGCTCAATCAGTTCACTGGAGGGAGATGAAAAACCAAACACGTTGCTGATCTGGTTTACTATGATGGTTAGCGCAACGCCGTTAAGCAATCCACTCAATATCGGGCGGGACAACAAATCCGCAATGGCACCCAGCTTGAATCGACTGGCAATGAGACACCATGTCCCCATCATCAACGTCATTACAATCGCCAGTTGCCAGTGAAGCTCCGTATTTCCCGCCGCCAAGGGGGTGATGACCGCCGCGATAACCGCGCAGGTAGCGGCATCCGGGCCAACAATCAATTGCCGCGAAGAGCCGAAAATGGCGTAGGCGACCATCGGCAAAATACAGGAGTAGAGCCCAACGATTGCGCTTACCCCGGCCAGTTCGGCATAAGCGATCGCCACCGGCAATGCGACGGCCGCCACTGAAAGCCCCGCACGAATGTCGTGCTTTAACCAGGTGCGTTCATAAGCAAGCAGATTTGTCAGGCCAGGCGTCAGGGATTTCCACTGCATACTTCTTCCCTTTAATTATCATTTTCGCAATAAATTGCATCATGCAATCCTTTCGCTGACTGGCGACAGAACGCGCTGCACAGCGGGAATGGATTGCATACAAACAACGCACTAATGATTGGAAGTATGGCAGAGATAAAATAAAAATCAGAAGTCGCCCTGTACTGCGACATCTGATTTTTTTGGCCCAGAGCGAACGTAGGGTGTGCAGCCCCCCTTCCAACATTCAGCCTCATTACATTCTCTATACGATTGCAAAAAGCGACTATGCTTAAGCCAGAACGAACCGCGCAACACGATCATTCCGAATTTAAAAAAACTTTTTACCTTAACGGGATATGGAGCATATATGGTCAGCGATCCCAAGCCTCCCCGCACAATAAAAGCGCCCAGTTATTTTGATGCGTTGATCCCGGTAGTCACCTTGATCCTGCTGGTGGGCGCGTCTGTTGCCCTGTTCGGCCTGGATGCGGTAAATGGCCCGCTGCAAGTGGCAATTATTGTTAGCACCATGATCACCTCGATGGTCATATTAAAAAATGGCCACAGTTGGGAAGAGATTTCTGAATCAGGACGAAAAGGAATTGCCACCGTCTCCGGTGCCATCTTTATTCTTTTTTCCGTAGGTGCATTGATTGGCACCTGGAACATGTCCGGGACCATTCCAACCATGGTGTATTACGGCATCGTCATGATCATGCCGAACTGGTTTTACCCTATCGCTTTTTTGGTGTGTGTTGGCGTATCACTCAGTATCGGCAGTTCATGGACAACCGCAGGTACATTGGGTGTTGGCTTGGTCGGATTGGCCAATATGCTCGGCTTATCGCCTGAGATCACCGCCGGTGCCGTCATTTCCGGTGCTTATGTGGGTGATAAAGTATCGCCGCTCTCTGAAAGCACCGTATTGGCTGCCCAACTTAATGGCGTCGAACTGTATAAACATATTCGTACTCAGATGTGGACCACCCTACCCGCAGCAGCTATTGCCCTGATAGCGTTTATTGCGCTGGGTATTAATCAACACAGTGCCTTCGATGCCAGCGTCACGGATAATGAGTTGAAACGGTTTAACGAGCTGTTCCACATTACCCCCTGGAACCTGCTGCCCTTGTTCTTTTTACTTACGCTCTCGGTATTAAAGGTGCCTGCGTCGTTGGCGATTATGTGCTCCGCATTACTGGCGGGCATTATGACGCCGATAATGCAACCGCAAGTGGTGCTGCGTTTTATTGCTGAGCCAGATACCGCGGCACCACTGCTTGCCATAAAAGCCATGTGGACAGCAATGGCAACCGGCTTTCAGGAGAATTCAGGGATTGAGCAGATAGATGCGTTGCTGTCGCGTGGTGGCATGGATAGCATGTTGCTAACCATTTGGCTCATCATCGGCGCGGTTACCTTTGGCATTATGGTGGATGATTTTGGTCTGCTCAACAAGCTGGTGACACCGCTGTTATTACGGGCCAGAACGGTCGGCCGCTTGATTGCTTCGGTCGTTGCTACCGCTATTGGTTTAAACATTGCAGCTGGCGACCAATACATCGCTCTGCTGTTACCCACTCGCTTATTTAAATCTGAATTTGCCCGACGAGGGTTGGCACCGGAAAACCTTTCCAGAGCAGTTTCTGACTGCCGGTATTGTCACCTCACCGTTGATTCCCTGGAACTCCTGCGGTGCTTATATGGCAGCCGTGCTCGGTGTCTCGACCATGGCCTACATGCCGTTTGCCATCTTTAATATTGCTGCCCCGCTGATCACGCTGGCATTGGGCATCACCGGAATAAATATTCGGCGCATTCTCGTCACTGCGGCGAACACACCGCAAGAAAATGATGAGAAAAAGTCACTATAAGCGTCATCACCTTCCCTGCTTAACGGCGGTATGCAGGGAAGGTTATTCGGCTTACTTCTCGGGTTCCATGACAACGCATGGCCTGTTCCAGCCAATCTTATTCCAGCGTTTCACGTAACATATCCAAACGCTGCACAAATTGATTTAAACTTTCGTACAACTCATCCGCATTGTAATTCGTTTCTCGGGCCCCGCCGACGAACATGAGAATATCCGATGATTCATTTAGGCACAGCCCCCCAATCCCCGAGCGTAATGTTTCAAAACTCTCTTTGAGAGTTTTTTGATAGAAAGCGCATGGATTATCTTCATTTTTCAAATGGCGAACCATGCCATAAAAATACCATTTTCCATCATCAAGTTGCAGTGACACGGGACATTTACCATCGATTAATAATAAAACCTGTTGTTTTTCGTCTAATTTTAGATCTAATCCTAGCTTTTCACCCAAAAAATTAATTTGTCTTTCCGATCCATTTCCTGTCATTAATCCCTCTCCCGATAGAGGTACAATTTTACTTCTTCCTCTAACTTATCTGAAAGTGTGAAATCAAAATACACTACTGCTTATAATAGCTTCGCAGTTTCACTGCCGGTTAAATAGACGTCATTATCGCTATTGGATTCGTCTGATGCTGAACCATAAAGACTATCTACTTCATCGGACCGTGATGACCCATCTTGATATAAACGAAGTTCTTCTGCTGTTGGCGGTGGAGGAAAATCATCGATATCTGACAAGTCACCCTGAAAAAACTTAAGTTCTTCTGGCGTTGGCGGTGGTGGGAAATCATCGATATCTGACAAGTCACCCTGAAAAAGCTTAAGTTCTTCTGGCGTCGGCGGTGGTGGAAAATAATCACTATCCGCCCAAGATATCACTTCAGTGTTGTCGTCTTCACTGCATACTGAACTAAAAAAACTGTCAATACTTGACGTATCCGATAACGATTCTTGCAAACCATAAGATGTTACCGGAACTGATAATGGGACCAGATGTTCAGCGCCTCCCCGTTCGACCTTCACTTCATCAATAGAGTTTCTTATAAGACCCTCATAGAACTGTTTCGCTAAATACGCATATATACCGCTACATAATAGATTTTTATCTTCACTACTTTTTAACTTTAGTTCATCATTGAGTAAAAAAACATCGCGGAGCAAGTTATCTAATACACCCGAATCATTATTCATCGATATATTGAGTAGAGCTAACCTTTCATTCATTTTCAACGCAAACGGTTCACCAGGAACTTGGTTAAGGCTCTCTTTCTCCTTATCCGAACCAGACAAGGTATACAAATAGCATTTCAAAGCGTCCAACGGATAACTGTTCTCCAATGCATTTATATTTACAAATTCCAATATGCGGGCCTTAATGACATCATAAATACTTTCAGGGACGCTAGCAGTTTGTAAAATTTTATCTACCTGAACATTTATTTCATCATGAAATTTTTTTAATACGCCATCATCTTTTTCCATGAGACAATCATAAAACTCCCTTTTAATTTCCGGGAATTTATTAACCAACCCTTCTTTCATAACGATAAGGTTTTTTTGATTACAATATTTGGCGGTAAATGAGGAAGGATTCACTGTAGATGCTAATGTTAAGTACGTAGTAACATTCCTACATTTCAGATAATCCGATCCAGATTTAACCTTTGGCAAACGGTCAAGTGAAAACGTATTGCCAAACCCTTTATTTAAAGTTTCTAAAAAAACCATAACTGCATCGTTTTGCTGGAATTCAATTTTTTGTTTATAGCTAGATATGCATTCAAAATCAGAGAGCCATGGGATATTAGAAACAAACAATATAACACGATCAGCTATGGAGTAATTCGATGATAAACATATACCCCCATTATTATTTCTTATTAACCGGATAATATCATCAGACTCTGATTTATCACAAACACTCACAAAGTGAGAATAACCAAGATCGGTTTCTTTAAGCGTTATACAATGAGACATTTCCCCTCCAATACCGTTTAAATAATCAATGATATATTATTAATATCTAAACGAATAATAATCATCACTCACTATTTTATAATCAGGCATTAACACTATAAAATCATAAAAATAACCAAAACCATGACATGGAATGTTTTCAAATAAATGGAAACAGCGCCTCCATAGATAAACAGTTATTTAAATTAATCGTTATTGATTTGTATCATTGCCAATCTTTTACCAATGATAAATCATCGCCAATACGCTAATTAAGAGAATGGAATCATGCCTTATCTTTTACTCACCTTGGCAGCCCTGTTCTGGGGGGGAAATTACGTTGTTGGTCATGTTCTGGTAGTACGCGCTGATCCTATCATCATGACACAAGCGCGCTGGGCCATCACCGCGATACTGTTGATGGCCCTTTATTTCAGGCAGGTACGGCAGCATTGGTCAACGATGCGAACGTCTCTGGGGATCCTGTTTTTCCTCTCCGTGTGTGGGCAAGTCCTGTTTCCCTTGACGCTCTATATCGGCTTGCAATATACCACATCGTTGAATGCCGCAATTTACATGTCAGCCACGCCAGCGGTAGTGTTATTGCTCAACCGCCTGGTGTTCAACGATCCTATCTCGCGTAACAATATGCTCGGAGTCATCCTCAGTACCGGTGGCGTGTTGTATCTGGTGGTAAAGGGGCAAATCCCCACCTCAGAGACCTTTAACGCGCTCAATCAGGGGGATTTATGGACCATGGGATCGGCGCTCAGTTGGGCATTCTATTGCACCTTTTTACGGAAAAAAGACAAAAGCATACCGGGCAATGCCTTCGTGGCCGTTAGCGCACTGCTCGGCGCGATACTGCTTATCCCCCTGGTGTTTGTTTATGTCGTCGATCTTCCTTCTCTCGACGTAGCACCTTACTTTCAATGGGACTTTTTAACCGGATTGGCCTATCTGGTGATATTTCCGTCCTGGCTCTCCTATGTATTTTGGAACAGAGGCATCAGTGACATTGGTGCAACGCGGGGAGAAATCTACACGCACTTGATTCCGTTATCGGGCGGGGTGTTTAGTCTGGTGTTCCTCAATACCACGCTGGAACCCTTTCATCTGGTCAGCGCACTACTGATTGTCTTTGGCATCTGGCTGTGTTCCAAAACGCCGCAACAGGCATAAAGTAAAATGCCGCTGATGCACCTGCAAAGCACCCGCGGCATGAATCTTCTACATTGGCAACAATATCAATCTAAAACAGAGTGAATCGCCTCTGCCAATTCATTAATTTCAAACTTCGCCACATAAGCATCCGCGCCCACCTTGCGCACGTGATCTTCGTTAGCGCTGCCAGACAGTGAAGAGTGAATAATCACAGGCAGTTTTTTAAGGAACTCATCACGCTTGATATTACGGGTAAGCGTGAAACCGTCCATTTCTGGCATTTCCAGGTCGGTCAGCACAAAGGAGATCTTATCCGTAATCGGGCGCCCTTCCTGCTGAGCTTCCTTCGCCATCGCTTGAATCTTGTTCCAGGCTTCTTGACCGGTAACATGCATCAACGTGGGGATCTGCATCACGCTCAAGCCTTGTTCGAGCATGGAACGTGCCACCTTGGAGTCATCTGCCACAATCGCTACCGTGCCAGGTTTCAGGCGGAACCCTTTGGTTTTCAGTTTATCTTCTTTGATGTCGCGATCGACCGGATTCATGTCGTGCAGAATCTGTTCTACATCGAGAACCAAGGCCAGGCGGTTACTGGATTTATCCGCATCCAACCGTGCGATGCTGGTAATATAGGTCGAATTAACCCCATTCTCGGCGGCAAGCACCTGGCTCCAGTCCAGACGCACAATATCATCCACCGATTCCACGGCAAAAGCCTGTGTGCTGCGCGCGTATTCGGTAATCAGAAGAATGTTCAACCCCGTGCTTGGCTCGCAGCCCAGCAATGCTGGCAGATCGATAACCGGTATGACCTGCCCGCGAATGTTAACCATACCCATCATCGGCGGTTTCATGCCCGCCGCTTTGGTCAGCGACGGCATCGGTACGATTTCGCGCAGTTTGAACACATTGATACCGTACAACTCAGACTCGGCACCCTGCGTTGCGGGGCCCAAACGGAACAACAGCAGTTCAAATTTATTGGAGGAAGTGAGATTTGTTCTCTCATCTATCTCTTTTTGAAAATTATCCATTATACCCTCAATAAGAATGCGTATTTATGTGCAGTAGCGAGGTGTCGCGCGTCGTCCGAGTTCAGATGACAAGATACAGCCCTTTCACTGTAAGCTATCCGTGGCATTCTTCAACTCCCTGTTATCCGTTATCGACCGCTATCGACAAAAACATGAGCGTTTCAGTAACAACCTCATGCTATTAAAATCAGCAAGATATAATAACACTATAATATTTATGAATTTATTTCAGTGGTTTTTGTTTTTTACTGTTCACATAATGTTCACTCTTCAGACATAAACATCTGCCGACATGCTGGTGTGCCAGCTATCCACCGTATTTTGTCATCACCTACCTTGCCATAAACCACTCGACCTATCGATTTATAAATAAACATAGATCATAACTATCGTAATAGTTGCCTTTTTCGATTTTAACAATGCCCACAAGATGACTACGCTTAATGTGTCCACAGCACTGTACCGGGCGACCTTGCGCCAGGACCCATGGAACTCATCAGCAAAGGTAGATATCGCATGACAACTGAAAGCAAATGCCCATTCTCTGGTGGCGGCAGTAAGCCCACCGCCAGCAGCGGCACCACGAATCAGGATTGGTGGCCAAATCAGCTCAGTCTGAAAGTACTCCATCAGCACAGCTCGCTCTCCGACCCTCTCAGTAAAAATTTCGATTACGCCGCCGCCTTTAACCGTCTCGATCTGGCGGCAGTTAAAAAAGATCTCCACGCCTTGATGACCGATTCCCAGCCCTGGTGGCCTGCGGACTTCGGCCACTATGGCCCGCTGTTTATTCGTATGGCCTGGCACAGCGCCGGGACCTACCGTACTGGCGATGGCCGCGGTGGCGCAGGTGCCGGACAGCAGCGCTTTGCGCCGCTGAACAGTTGGCCGGATAACGTAAACCTCGATAAGGCGCGGCGTTTACTGTGGCCGATCAAGCAAAAGTATGGTCAAAACATCTCCTGGGCCGATTTGATGATTCTGACCGGCAACGTAGCATTAGAATCCATGGGCTTTAAAACCTTTGGGTTTGCTGGCGGTCGCCCTGACGTGTGGGAACCTGAAGAAGACGTTTACTGGGGCGCAGAAACGACCTGGCTTGGGGATAATAAACGCTATTCAGGTGAACGGGATCTGGAAAACCCGCTGGCTGCAGTGCAAATGGGTCTGATCTACGTCAACCCGGAAGGTCCCGGTGGCAACCCCGATCCTCTCGCTGCCGCCAAAGACATTCGCGACACCTTCAGCCGCATGGCAATGGATGACGAAGAGACCGTAGCGTTGATTGCTGGCGGCCATACCTTCGGTAAAACCCACGGCGCAGGCGATGCTGCATTGGTCGGGCCCGAACCGGAAGCCGCTGGCATCGAAGAACAGGGGTTAGGATGGAACAGCCGCTTCGGCAGCGGAAAAGGTGGCGATACTATCGGCAGTGGACTGGAAGTCACCTGGACACAAACCCCGACCCAGTGGAGCAACTATTTCTTTCAAAACCTGTTTGGCTACGAGTGGGAACTGACCAAAAGCCCGGCGGGTGCACACCAGTGGCAACCTAAAAATGGCGCGGGCGCAGGAGAAATTCCCGATGCTCACGATACGGCCAAGCGCCACGTTCCCACCATGCTGACCACCGACCTCTCCCTGCGCGTTGACCCTGTCTATGAGAAAATCTCACGCCGGTTCTATGAACATCCCGAAGCATTTGCCGACGCGTTTGCACGCGCCTGGTTCAAACTGACTCACCGCGATATGGGACCGCGTGCCCGCTACCTTGGGCCGGAAGTGCCGAGCGAGGAGCTGATTTGGCAAGATCCTATCCCCGCAGTCGATCACGAACTGATCGCGGCGCAGGATATCGCCGCGCTGAAACAGCAAATTGCGGCAACGGGGCTTAGCGTTTCGCAGTTGGTCGCCACGGCCTGGGCATCCGCATCGACGTTTCGTGGTTCAGACAAACGCGGTGGCGCTAACGGCGCACGTCTGCGTCTTGCACCACAGAATAATTGGGAAGCGAACCAGCCCGCACAGTTGGCGCAGGTGTTGAGCGTTCTGGAACGCGTGCAACACGCGTTTAATGTTGCACAATCAGGCAACAAACGCGTGTCACTGGCCGATATCATCGTACTGGGTGGCGTCGTGGGTGTTGAACACGCTGCGCAACAAGCAGGCCATTCGATTACCGTTCCTTTTACACCGGGACGGATGGATGCCTCTCAGGCACAAACCGATGTCGCCTCGTTCGACGTACTTGAACCGATTGCCGATGGTTTCCGCAACTATCAGAAAGGGCACTACAGCACCAGCCCGGAAGCATTGTTAGTGGACAAAGCGCAACTGCTTAACTTAACCGCGCCGGAAATGACCGTACTGCTCGGCGGGTTACGCGTACTGAACATCAATACCGGCCAAACCGCGCACGGCGTCTTTACCCAACGCCCTGGTGTCTTGACCACTGATTTCTTCGTTAATCTACTGGATATGAGTACCACCTGGCACCCGATTGATGCATCGCACACACTGTTTGAAGGGCGCGATCGCACCACGGGTCAGCCGAAATGGACGGGAACACGCGTAGATCTGATTTTTGGTTCACACTCACAGCTACGGGCGTTGGCGGAAGTTTACGCCAGTGCTGATGCGCAGGCATCGTTCGTGCACGATTTCGTGGCTGTCTGGAATAAAGTGATGAATCTGGATCGTTTCGATCTGGTATAGCGGTTATTCGGAGCTAGGGTCGTGCCATAAGACGCTTCTGGCTCCCCAATGTGGCCTTCGGGCCATGTTGGGGCATCACCACAGAGCGGATCGCCGCCAGTGGCGTAATTCCACTCATCAGTTTCACAAAGTAACAGGCAATGCCTTTTACAACCCCGCCATCCAGGAAAAAGTGCAAAGTCCAGGTTCCTGTCGTCATTAGCAGAATAGTCAGGACAAACACGCTAAACCACTTCTGTCGTTGCATAAATACCTCACGCTAAATTGGCACGCAATAAAGCGTGCCGAAATTTGATACCAAGTAAACAAGAAATACATACCAGCACATACTACAACAGAGTGATAATGGCAGAGCGAAAATATGTAGGATTTCTTATTTTTCGGAATAAGCAACTACCATACCCCGGTTGATAAGCACTATGTTCTTGCTGGACTGACGTTTCTTTTTTATGCGCAAGGTTATACCATCGACAGGATAAGCCTTCCCGTGGAGACCCGGCAATGACACTGCAAATTGGTATTTATGTTTTTGATAACGTTGAGGTATTGGATTTTGCTGGGCCTTATGAAGTCTTTACCTGCGCAACGCGTGTCGCAGGCGGACCCGAACCGCGTTTTAACGTGTTCACACTCGGTGAGAAGCGTGCGTCCGTGCGGGCTCGTGCAGGATTAAAGATCGATCCAGATTATGCTCTCGACGATCACCCGGCGCTGGATTGTCTGATCGTGCCTGGCGGGGTGGTTACAGCCGAAATGGAAAAATCATCGGTTATCGACTGGCTTGCTCGCCAAATCCCGCAAACAACCATTACTGCATCTGTTTGCACTGGCGTTTTTTTGCTCGCTAAAACCGGAAAATTCGACAGCAGTTCGGTCACCACCCATTGGGAAGACATTGCCGACTTGAAAGCACTGTTCCCGACGCTAGACGTGAAAAGCGATGTGCGCTGGGTTGATCAAGGGGCGTTGGTCTCATCGGCGGGGATTTCCGCTGGTATTGATATGAGCCTGCATCTGGTCGAGCGTTTTGCCGGGCGCGCGCTGGCAGAAAGCACCGCCAGACAGCTGGAGTTTGATTGGACAGAAAACCCTGAATGATGCGAAACAGGCTGGCTCGCCAGCCTGTTCCTGGGCTTTATTTCACTGCATCGCTCATGATTTTACCGAGAGTGACCACCAACTCCTCACCGCGTTGCATCGCTGGCGCGTAAGCTTTGTCAGTTACCATGGTGACCGGTTGGATCTCCAGCACGCGCCCCTTAAACAAGGTTGAACACACCTGGTGAACCACTTTTTCATTCATTACCGTTTGCAGGCAGCGAAATCTGGGCGCACCGGGCACCGTCAGATCTTTCATTTCCGATTTGATACGCTGACGCAACATTTCCTTTTCAGCACTGGCGACCACGGCATCCAGATCTCGATCGCTGGAGGCCACGGGGATATTGCCTTTTGCATCTGCCGGTAACGTATAAAGCGTGACCAGCACTTTACGCATGGTGGCAGGATCTACGTACTCCACCTGAAAAGTATGGTAATCCGAGACCACCTCAACCGAGCGCCGCTGCAAGCCATCGACCGATTTCGGCAACGCATCGGCAATCTGCTGCGTGGTGAAACCCTCGATAACGTCGGAATTAGCCGTCTGAGCAAAGCCACACAGCGGCAGCATCAGCAACAACCCACACATACCCTGTTTTATTTTCATGATGAACTCCTGACAGTGAAAAAGTATGCGCATGCCATCACGCAGTATTCAGGTTATAACACTAGCGCCTAAAAGGATTTTCCATCCTGCTATTAAGGGCTTTTTTTGCCGAAACGCCGACAATTTGCATCGACTGTGATCAAAAACAATACGTTAAAAACCAGCAGGTTTCATGCAGAGTACTGTTTGCTCTTAGGCTTACGTGTATGATTGCACGCTATTTGAGAGGCCGAGCACTATCCCGTGGAGAAATGGGCAGAGATTATGCATGTAAACCTGACACTGTTTAAAAGTGACAATGTGCTTTTAAACAGCTTTAACGTTTTTATATTGACACTACTAGGCTGCATGTTGGGTTCACATGCGCGGATGTCAGGCATCGATCTCTCTGTTCTCTGGCCCGTCAACATTCTGGTTGCCGCTCTGTTTTATCGTTGTCGCTATCTGAATACCCCGTGGTATTACGGCGTTGCCTATAGCGCCATGATCGCGCAAGACGGCCTGCTTTATGGTTGGGGCATCAGCGCCTTCACCATTAATAGTGCCAACCTGGTGTTTATCTTTGTACTGGTCAAATTATTGTGTTGGCCGGGGCGATATCGTCAGCAGGAAGCTGATATTTCCACGTCATTACACCTATTTGCCTCCTGCATGATCGCCGCCCTTTGCTGTGCGCTGGTCGGCGCGTTCACGCAACACCTGGCCGAACAAACACGACAGTCTTTTCAACAGGATGTGCTTAACTGGTTCAGCGATCAGTTTTATACCGCTGTGCTGTTTTTGCCGTTACTGCTGACACTGCGTAGCGATTTCACGTTGCGCATGCCCACAGCGGACTGGCGCAGCAGCATCCCCTTGGTGTTTCTTGTGCTGTCACTGGGATTGGGCACGCTGATTGGTCCGATTGCTATTCTGGCGTTTCCCCTGCCCGCACTCACCTGGTGCGCCATCGTGTACCCGCTGTGGGCGATACGTCTGATCACCTTGTGCACGGGCATTGTTGAGCTGATCGCCACAGCGCTTCATGTTCAGGGGATTTATGACCATCAGGACGCCCTGTTTATGCAGGAGATCACCATCGCCCGCATCAGTATCGCCGCGATCATCTTCAGCCCATTGCTGATGGCCATGAATGCCAAGACCATTCGCCAGCTTAACCAGCGCTTGTTGATGCAGGCCAGCCACGATTTCCTCACTCACCTGCTTTCACGCTATGGCTTCAACGATGCGCTAAACCGTTACGGGAAAATTCCCCGTTATCGGCAAGCGGCCATCAACATGATGCTGGTTGATATCGATCACTTCAAAACCATCAACGACAGTTACGGGCACGATAACGGCGACATTGTCTTGAAACACGTTGCGAACCTGATTCAACAATCGATCCTGGAACCGGGTTTGGTGAGCCGCATCGGTGGAGAGGAGTTTGCGGTAGTGTGTTTTGATTTCTCAGAGCGAGACTTTTTTGCGTTAGCAGAGCAGTTGCGCACTCAAATTCACGACACGCCCTGCTTCATTAACGGCTCGCCGGTATCCGTTGCGGTGAGTATCGGCATTGCCCATGCGCCCTCTTCAGCGATGGACCTGACGCAGCATGTGCACCAACTCTTTGCTGCCGCCGATAAAAACCTGTATATCGCCAAACGGGAAGGCCGCAACCGGACGGTACAGTAAGCGCAAAGCAGGTTGCCTGATACCGCCCAAGGCAACCTGTCTTATCATACTGCCACCGTCATCAGGAGCGGGAGAAGCACTACCTTAATAGAAGCCAAGCAGCTTCCACCACAGCAGACCCACGCTGAAGGTCAGCACCACGTTACAGGTGACCACCGCCGCGTTAATTTTATAAAAGCGCGGTCGCGTGAAATAGCCCTGAGCGAAATAAATAGGCCCCGGCCCGCCGCCATATTCAGTATTGCCCCACATCAGGTTACTGAAAATCCCGAAGCAGATAGCGACCATCATCGGTGGTGCCCCCGCCGCGATGGCCGTGGCAGCAAAAGGCACATACAGGGCAGCGACATGCCCGGAAGCCGTTGCAAACAAGTAGTGCACATAGATATAGAGCACGCCCAGCAGCACAAAGGTCTGCATGGCACCAAACCCGTGGATCAGGTTACCCAGCAAGCCCGCCATCCATTTGATGAACCCCAGATCGGAAAGTCCGGTAGCCAGACTGATGATCACGCTAAACCAGATAACCGTGTCCCAGGCCGCATGATCTTTCAGCAAGGCTTTCCAATCCACAGCGCCGACGGCAAACAGGTACGCCGCCAACCCTAACCCTACGGATGTCGCCGACAAACCGGTAATCAGGCTGGTTCCCCACCCAACCAATGCCAACAGAAAACCAAACGCCACTTTCTTTTCCGTTGTGGTCATCGGACCTAACTGAGACAGCGCCTCACGTCCCATCACTTTGGCTTCCGGCGTGCGCTTCAGTTCAGGATTCACCAG
Source organism: Candidatus Symbiopectobacterium sp. NZEC127 (assembly GCF_025962675.1). NCBI lineage: Bacteria > Pseudomonadati > Pseudomonadota > Gammaproteobacteria > Enterobacterales > Enterobacteriaceae > Symbiopectobacterium > Candidatus Symbiopectobacterium sp. NZEC127. Next base: position 98,127 of record NZ_JAGFPG010000009.1, on the reverse strand, counting down.
CTTGTACACCAATAACGGCATCAAACAAAAGCAGACCAGGGCAGGAACCACAGCGGCAATAAACCAGCCGCTCCAGGTGATTTCAACGCCCAGCGAGCTTTTTGCCAGACTGCTCACTAAGGGATTCGCGGCCATACCGGTCAGGAAAATGGCACCGGTAATCGGGGTAAACTGAAAGCAGACCATGGTCAGGAAATCCCCGATCTTTTTGCCGCTTTCACCCGGAGCCGATCCCAATACGGTATTGATAGAGCGCGCGATGGGGAAGATGATTCCCCCTGAACGGGCGGTTACCGAGGGCATTGCGGGTGCCATAATCAAATCGGAAATGCCCAGTGAATAGGCAATACCCAGGCTGCTTCCGCCAAACAATGAAAGCATCTTATAAGCAATACGCTTACCCAGCCCTGAAGTGACAAAGCCCAGAGACAGGATATAAGCGCAGAAAATCAACCACACGGTGCCGCTGGCAAAACCAGACAGCGCTTTTGCTTCGGTAAGCGTTTGGGTGAAGATAGCCACGCAAAGCGCGATTAGCATCACCGCCCCCGAGGGCAATGGCTGCGTCAAGATGGCTGCGATGGTAGCAGCAAAAATGGCGAACATATGCCATGCCTGGGGCGAAAGGTTGGCAGGTACGGGAGCAAGCCAGATAGCGATGCCCAACACAATGGGCACCGCTACGGCGAACACCTTTTTCCCTGTGGATGAATCCGATGACATAATCATCTCCTCATTCGTAGAGCGGGTGAACGCCGGACATTACGACCGGCTGGCAGAGCTTTTCAGCACTTGATCGACCATTTCTGGCGCCATACCCAGATAGTTGGTCGGATCGGTCAAACGCTCAATCAGTTCCGGAGCCAGACGGTCCGCCACGTTCGGCATCGCATTGAGCACATCCGCCAGTCTGCCGCCCTTCTCATTCACGATACGACAGGCGTCGTAGACAATATCGTGCGCATCCTGCCGACCAATATAAGGCGCCAGCCCCATCATGACGGCTTCTGCTACGATAAGTCCTTTGGTCATATCGAGATTACGCGCCATCGCCTGCTCGTCCACGATCAGACCGCTGAGCATAAAGTTGGCCTGATGCAGAGCACCGGCGGAGAGAATGAAGCTTTCAGGAATGGCGATCCATTCTGCATGCCACGGCCCGGTGGCGCGTTCGAGATCCTGCACCATGGCATCTAGCATCAAACCGGCTTGCTGCCGCACGCCTTTGGCACATGCCAGCATCAATTCGCTCGAAATAGGATTACGTTTTTGCGGCATGGTGCTGCTGGCACCGCGGCCTTTCACAAAGGGTTCATACAGTTCGCCAAACTCATTGGATGCCATCAACATCACGTCATAGGCAATCTTGCCCAGCGAACCGGTCATCAGCGCCAGCAGGTTAACCGCTTCGGCAAAACCATCGCGCGCCACATGCCAGGTAGAGACAGGCACACCCAATCCCAGCTCTTCCATCAGCGCTTTCTGAACCTCCAGGCCTTTATCACCCAGAGAGGCCAGCGTTCCGGCGGCACCGGCAAATTCCCCAACCAGAATGCGAGGACGCGCCTGATCCAGACGCTCCTGATGGCGATCGAACATATCCAGCCAGATAGCCGCTTTATAGCCGAAGGTTACCGGCAACGCCTGCTGCAAATGGGTGCGCCCCGCCATCGGCGTAGTACGGTAACGCTTAGCCAGACCGGCAAGCGTCCCACGCAATGTCTTGATTTCCTGCTCAATCAGCTCGAAAGCATCACGGATTTGCAACACTACAGCGGTGTCCATGATGTCCTGAGTGGTTGCCCCCCAGTGAACAAAGCCACCGGACTCACCCGCCTGTTTGGAGATTTGATGCACCAGCGGCAGAATCGGGTAACCGACAATTTCGGTCTCATGGCGCAGCAGATCGAAATCCAGCGTATCGGCATTGCAGCGCTGGGCAATTTCTTGCGCCGCTGCCTCAGGGATTACGCCACAGCGTGCCTGCGCTTTGGCAAGCGCTACCTCAACGATGACATATTTTCTAATCAGTTCGTGGTCGTCAAAAACGGCGCGCATTGCTGGCGTGCCAAAGGCATCACGAAACAGTACGGAATCAAGCACATTCGAAGCCATAAAAGCATCCTGAAATGAGAGTAAGAGTGATAAACTGCGCCTGTCATGCCGCAATGGGGTTGCCAGTAAGCCAATACTGTTAACAGGCATGGCAGGCGCATCGGGTACTCACCTATCTGTACTATTGTTTATGTACAAGCACGTTTAAATGTACGAACAATTTCAAATGTACGGACATTGTGAATGTACGAACAAGATAGAATGTACGGACATAAAAGCGAAAGCGCTTTAGCGCAGCTTTGTGATATTGATCAGTTATGCGGGAAAAAAACCGTTGCCTATAAAAGAATCGTTGTATCGACGCATTGCGCGTGAACTTGCACAGCAAATCCTCTCCGGACAATACCCGGTGGGTTCCCTGTTACCGACGGAAATGGCGCTGTGCGAACACTATCAGGTCAGCCGACACACCATGCGGGAGGCGCTGCGCGATTTGACCGAGCAGGGATTGATCACGCGGCGCAAGGGGTTGGGCACACAAGTGGCAGACAAAGCGCAGCATAAAGGGTTGAATCACCCGTTGGCCTGTCTGGAAGATCTGTTTTTTCTGGCGAAAAATAATCCGCGTGTCGTGAAAAGGATTGATGAAGTCGTTGCTGACTACGATCTGGCACAGACCATCGGCTGTGAGCCGGGATCTCGCTGGCTACACGTTGCCAGCATTCGGGAAGACAGTGAAAACAAAGATGCGCCCATATGTTGGACGGACAGCTACGCCAGTGCCACCTTCACCAAAGTGCGCCAATTGGTACGCAGTGATCCCTTCGCGCTGATCAGCGATCTGATCGAAACCCACTACGGCATTCAAAGTGAAGAGGTACGGCAGACCATCTCTGCGGTCACCGTGTCGGCGAAAATTGCCAAGGTGCTGGGCGTTGAGCCCGGATCGCCAGCGCTGAAGATTGTTCGCCGCTATCTGGATCGAGACGGCAATACGTTTGAAACCACCATCTCGGTGCACCCCGCCGATCGCTATGCGTGTTCTATCGTACTGACGCGGGCAAAAGGCTGAAGGCTTCACATTTCTCGTGAAACGGATATGAATCACTCACGCGTTGCAGATACGTTTATAATTCAACCGTTATAGTACGCGCAGTATAACTACGGAGAGCGTTTTTTTGGACAGTCAAAGCGATACACGTTGTGAAAACATCGTTCGTGAAAACATCGATGGTAAAAACAGAAGCAACAACAGCATTACCTCTCCGGCAAACTGACACACCCTAATGTGCGATGCTTGCCGGTAACGGCGGGCGACGCAATCAGCATTACGATCACAATTGCATCCCTGTTAAACGTTCATCCAAGACGGCGGATATGAAAAGCCGTACACACAGGAAGCATCAGGATGCATCTCTACACTTACGCACTCTTTCCTCCCGGCCAACAGCGCCTTTATATCCAGTAATCCCTCGCTTTCAGGCAGCGGCGGAGCCGTTATGACAACGCTCACCCGTCTTACCTTCAAGCGATGATACTGAATACACGTCTGGTTTCTTCGGAGATTCCTGCGATCCCGGCGTTCCGGCATCATTACGTTCAATCTATCGCTTCTCAGCGGTTAAGGAGCCGAAATGGACGATCACCCCAGTCAGCAATCTACAACGCGTAGCAAGGGATGACACGCTAGCACGTTTGCTTCTCCGTCCTCTCTGTCACGCATAACAATTAGTCCGTTTGCACATCATGCCTTTGAAGGACGGCTTCTTTACGCCCTTAAAAAACACGGCCCTTGAAAAGACGTCCTGAAAGCGATGTGCTAAAAAATGAGTAACGGTTATGACTCAGATGTTAGAAAACTTGCCCGTTCGCCGTCAGCAGTCGGTAAAAAAAAGCTACCTTATTGCAGACGAAGCGGTAAAAAGCCTTGATAGCACCCTTTCCTCACTTTCTACCAACCTGGACGGTTTGGTTGAGGCCGAGGCCAAAGAGCGCTTACTTGAAAACGGCCCCAATCAGGTGGCACAAGAGAAAGCGCCCCCCGCGTTGACCCAGCTCATCGGCGCCTTTAATAACCCTTTTATTTTTATTTTGCTGGCGTTGGCCGCCATCGGCACGTTTACCGATTATTGGCTGCCCTTGCAGCGTGGAGAAGAGACCGATTTAACGGGCACCATTATCATTCTGGTCATGGTAACTCTGAGCGGTCTGCTGCGTTTCTGGCAAGAATTCCGCACCAATCAGGCAGCAGAAGCGTTGAAATCGCTGGTGCGTACCACCGCCACCGTACTGCGCCGTGCCCATCCCAATGCCCGCGCAGAATGCCAGGAGATCCCGCTGCAAGCGTTAGTGCCTGGCGATATCATTTTGCTTTCGGCAGGGGACATGGTGCCCGCAGATGTAAAACTGGTTGAATCGCGCGATCTGTTTATCAGCCAGGCGGTCCTCACCGGTGAATCCCTTCCCGTCGAGAAATATGACACCTCAGCCCATGTGGCAGAGAAATCGTGTCAGACGCATAGCGGCCAGGAGGGAGAATCGCTGCTGGAAATGGGCAATATCTGCCTGATGGGCACAAATGTCTCCAGCGGCATCGCCAAAGCTGTGGTGGTGGCTACCGGTAATCACACCTACTTTGGTTCGTTGGCTAAATCCATCATAGGCACCCGTGCGCAAACCGCGTTCGATCGCGGTGTCAACAGCGTGAGCCGTTTGTTGATCCGCTTTATGCTGGTGATGGTGCCAGTGGTATTGCTGATTAACGGCTTTACCAAAGGTGACTGGGCCGAAGCGGCGCTTTTCGCGCTGGCCGTCGCGGTTGGGCTGACGCCAGAAATGTTGCCGATGATTGTTACCGCCAATCTGGCGAAAGGGGCAATCAGAATGTCGCGCAGCAAAGTGGTCGTCAAGCATCTGAATGCCATTCAGAACTTTGGTGCCATGGATGTGCTCTGCACCGACAAAACCGGCACATTAACGCAGGATCGCATCATTCTCGAACACCATCTGTGCGTCAACGGGAAAGAGAGCGAGCAGGTGCTGAGACTGGCCTGGTTGAACAGCTTCCACCAAAGCGGGATGAAAAACCTGATGGACAAGGCCATCATCCGCTTCGGCAAGGAAAAACCGGACATTGCGGCGCTAACCCAGCATGACAAAATCGATGAGCTGCCCTTTGATTTTATTCGCCGCCGCCTGTCCATTTTAATCAACAGCGGAAACCAGCAGTACCAGTTGATCTGTAAGGGCGCGGTAGAAGAGATGCTCGCCATTGCGACCCATATCGACGATAACGGCGAAAGACTTCCACTGGATGATGCCCGTCGTAGCGCGCTGCTTGCACTGGCTGAGCGTTATAACGAGCAAGGTTTCCGTGTATTGATGATAGGAACGCGTGAATTTGGTGCCAGCGATTACCACTTCCCACTCTCCGAAGCCGATGAGCGGGACCTGGTAATCCATGGCCTGTTGACCTTCCTCGATCCCCCGAAGCCCTCATCCGCTTGTGCGATCACCGCACTGCGAGAAAACGGGGTGCAAGTTAAAGTGCTTACGGGTGACAATCCGGTGGTATCCCGCAAAGTGTGCAACGATGTCGGGCTTGATGCAGACCAGCCGCTGCTCGGTGCTGATATCGATAAAATGGATGACGCCACGCTGGCGCGCGAAGTGGAGCAGCGTACGCTGTTTGCCAAGCTGACGCCGATGCAAAAATCGCGCGTACTGAAAATGTTGCAGCGTAACGGCCATACCGTCGGCTTTTTAGGGGATGGCATCAACGATGCCCCGGCACTGCGTGATGCGGATGTCGGTATCTCGGTGGATACCGCAACGGATATCGCCAAAGAGTCGGCAGAAATCATTCTGTTGGAAAAAGACCTGATGGTGTTGGAACAAGGGGTGATCACCGGGCGTGAGACATTCGGCAATATCATCAAATACCTGAACATGACCGCCAGTTCCAACTTCGGTAACGTATTTTCCGTTTTAGTTGCCAGCGCCTTTATTCCCTTTTTACCGATGCTGGCCATCCATTTGCTGCTGCAAAACCTGATGTACGATATCTCCCAGCTCAGCCTGCCGTGGGACAAAATGGATAAGTCGTTCTTGCAACGCCCGCGCAAATGGGATGCGAAGAATATTGGTCGCTTTATGTTATGGATTGGCCCAACCTCTTCGTTGTTCGACATTACCACCTTCGCCGTGATGTGGTATGTGTTCGCCGCCAACAGCGTCGAGCATCAGGCATTATTTCAGTCAGGCTGGTTTATTGAAGGATTGTTGTCGCAAACGCTGGTCGTGCATATGTTGCGCACGCAGAAAATTCCTTTTATTCAAAGCACTGCGGCCCTGCCGGTGATGCTGACCACCGCATTGGTCATGGCGCTTGGTATCTATATTCCGTTCTCGCCGCTGGGGGCGTATATCGGTTTAACGCCGCTGCCGTGGGAATATTTCCCCTGGCTGGTCGCTACCCTGCTGAGCTACTGCCTGCTCACTCAGGTGATGAAACGCATCTATATCCGACGTTTCGGCCAGTGGTTCTAAGCTGAGCAAACGGTCACTCACGCAACATTGCTCTGCGCTGCGGCGTGAGTCGTCTTAATCGTAGAGTTTCTCTTCATCTCCGCGCGCTGGTGTTCGGCTGGCGCGCAGTCGTTTGACGGAGGCATTAAGCGCCATGGTGCCGTGCAGCAAAATGTTGCTGGCAGGGCGTAAGGGCGATGCCAGACGCTGCTGCAATAACCGGATCGCTTCTTCTCCCAATTCATCACGCGGCACATGCAGCGAGGTCAGCGGAATATCATGCAGCGCCAACAAATTAAAACCATCAATGCTCATGATGGAGATATCCTGCGGTACGCGAATCCCCGCACGTTGCAACGCATTCATTGCCCCTAACGCCATAAAATCGCCGCCTGCCAGAATGGCGGTTGGCCGCTTTTCTTCCGGGCACTGCGCGAGAAATTCAGTCAATGCACGTTCACTTTCCGCAGCGCTGAAGCCGTTTGCCAGCAGCAGATGGCAGGTCTCATCAAAGGGGAGATTATGGGCGTTCAGCGCTTCCCGTATCCCTTGTAAACGCCACTCCATGGTATAGCGCCGCAGGCAGACCAGATTAAGGATGTTATGGTGCCCTTGCTCAATCAAATAGTGCATCGCCACCTCGCCAATCAAACGGTGATCCGGTGAGACGCTGGGTAAACGCATCTTTCTGTCATAGCTGTTAATCAGGATGCAGGGTTTGCCCAAATCCGCCGCCAGGGCGTGAATATAGGGGTCATCAATCCCGATCAGCAGGGCCGCTTCCGTCAACGGATCGTTCATCTTTTCCAGAAACAGGGCCGCATCACTGTTGTTTTCTTCCAGCCCGCAGTAGCGCAAACGCACCTCATGGGGCGTCAGCGCATTGACCAGGCCCTGGATCACTTTGTAGTAAAAGATGTCAGACCGCGAATCAAACGCTCGCGACGGCGCAAACACCATAATTCCGTTGATTAACAGGCGTCCAGAGGCAATATCATCAAGCACACCGTACTCTCGCGCACAGGCCATCACGCGCTGCTTGGCGTTTTCGCTGGTGTTAAATTTGCCTGACAACACGCGAGATACCGTACTGATAGAAAGCCCAGTTTGTGCCGCAATTTCCTTGATTTTAAGCTTTCCATTCATTTTGTGATCCCCTTCAAATTTGAAGATGAAAAAATTTTCATGCTAAAACTGCCCATATCCTAACCGTTTTTTATGCCCAACGCTAAAATAAGCCAGCCTTATGAAAATTTTTGCAAAAAAGAGCGTATCCCACATCGATTATCTCATTTAGGCTTAATTGGTAGACCAATTGAGAAAACAGCACCTCAAAAAGAGTCTTATATAACAACCTGAATTTTAATATAAATAATCAGAATATAGCGATAGGGTGAGTATTTTAGGTTACTGATGGTGTAACAGAAAGAATAACTTATCAGGCCAAATCAATCATCACCCTCTGACGGAGATTATCATGAGTCTCAATATTGACAACGCTGCACCCGCAGTGCATGGGAAACGGAAAATCAAAAACCTGCGTTGGTGGGTTTTGGGGCTGTTCCTTTTAGGCGTTACTGTTAACTACCTTACACGTAACGCGTTAGGTATCCTGGCGCCTGAACTGAAAGCCACCATGGGGATCACCACGGAGCAATACTCCTGGATCGTTGGCGCATTCCAATTGGCCTATACCATTTTCCAACCCCTGTGCGGCTGGTTGATTGATGTCATTGGCTTGAAAATCGGCTTTCTGGTGTGTGCTTCCATCTGGGCAGTGATGTGTATGCTCCATGCTGGCGCCGGCAGTTGGCTACATCTGGCGATTTTGCGCTTCTTTATGGGCGCAGCAGAAGCAGCGGCGACCCCAGCCAACGCCAAAACGCTCGGCGAATGGTTCCCGAAAAAAGAACGTCCGATCGCCGCCGGTTGGGCTGGTGTCGGCTTCTCCATCGGCGCCATGTTAGCACCGCCTATCATCGTGGTGGCACACAGCTTCCTCGGCTGGCAGGGTGCGTTCATGTTCTCTGGTGCGCTGGCCTTGCTGTGGGTGGTTCTGTGGTGGTTGTTCTATTATGACCCGGAGAAGCACCCGAACCTGAGCAAAACCGAGCTGGAATTCATCAAGCAGGATAACGAAGCGGCACCGGTCAAGCTGCCTTTCTTCACCGCGCTGAAAACCGTCGGCAAAAACAAACGTTTTTACGGTATTGCGATTCCAGCCTTTATGGCAGAGCCGGCCTGGGCCGTGCTGAGCTTCTGGGTGCCGCTGTATCTGGCAAAAGAACGCGGGATGGATCTGAAACAGATCGCCATGTTCGCCTGGCTGCCCTTCCTGGCCGCTGACCTGGGCAGTATCGCCAGTGGCTATCTGACCCGCGTCTATACCCGTCTGTTTGGTTGCAGCCGCGTCAACTCCGTGGTTGCCAGCTCCGTGACCGGCGCGTTCCTGATGATTTCTCTGGCAATGGTGGCGCTGACGAAAGACCCGTACATCACCATCCTGCTGATCTCCATCGGTGGTTTTGGTCACCAGATCATCTCCTGCATGCTGAGTGCGCTGGTGGTTGAATCGTTCGAAAAAGGCCAAATGGCAACGGTCAACGGGATGCGCGGCTCCTTTGCCTGGATCGCCAGCTTCCTGTTCTCACTGCTGATTGGTGTGACAGCAGACAAAATCGGCTACAACCCGCTGTTTATCGCGATGGGCTTCTTTGACCTGATTGGTGCCATCTTCCTGGTTACCTTCATCGCCGAGCGTCGTAACAAAGCGCGCGCTGCATAACGTGTTGTCGACAGGCCTTGTTACCACAAGGCCTGCCGTACTGTGATGTCTTCGATTGTTTAGTTTGGAACGTTGCTATGAAAATTTTGAAAAACTGGGTGCTAAACCAACAAACACAAGCGTTTGTTGAAATCAACGTGGACAACCAGCATCTGTTTCGCCTGTATGTGCTGGAAAATGACCTGTTTCGTGTGCTGATCAAACGCAAAGGGGAACTTGCCCTGGATCGCACCTGGAGCATCGCCCCGGAAGCAGGGAAAGATGTGGCATGGGAAGGACGTGAGCGCGAAAGCACCGCGGGCTTTGCCCTGCCCGGTTTTACCCTGACCACACTTGACGATGGTCTGCAAGTCGCTACCGATAAACTGCGCGTTACCGTGCATCAACCGCTGTGGCTGTCATGGGAATACCGCGATCAACAAGGTGTTTGGCAGCCGCTGGCCGCCGACCGCCACACCAGTGCGTACCTGCTGAATGCCCACGGTGATGGCGTTGAGCACTATCAGCGTCGCCATCCGCAGGAACAGTATTACGGACTGGGTGAGAAAGCGGGCGATCTGAACCGCGCTGGCCGCCGTTACGAAATGCGTAACCTCGATGCCATGGGTTACAACGCGCAGTCAACCGATCCACTCTACAAACACGTGCCCTTCACCATCACTCGTCGCGGTGACGTCAGCTTCGGGATGTTTTACGACAACCTGAGCAGCACCCGTCTGGATCTGGGTAACGAGCTGGATAACTACCACGTTGCTTACCGGCGCTACAGCGCAGAAGCAGGCGATCTCGACTACTACCTGTTCCTCGGCCCACGCGTGCTGGATGTCACCAAGAAATTCGTGCGTCTGACCGGTAAAACCCTGTTTGGCCCCAAATGGAGCCTGGGTTACAGCGGTTCGACCATGCACTACACCGACGCCCCCGATGCGCAGCAACAACTGCTGAAATTCATCGAGCTGTGTAAAGAGCATGCTATCCCGTGTGATTCGTTCCAGCTGTCATCCGGCTACACCTCGATTGGCAACAAACGTTACGTGTTTAACTGGAACTACGACAAAGTGCCGCAACCGAAGGTGCTGAGCCAATCGTTCCACGATGCCGGTCTGAAACTGGCCGCCAACATCAAGCCGTGCCTGTTACAAGACCACCCGATGTACCAACAGGTGTCAGAGCAACAACTGTTTATCCGTGATTCCGAGCAAGACGCGCCAGAACGCTCCTGTTTCTGGGACGATGAAGGCTCACACCTTGACTTCACCAACCCGGCAACGGTGAAATGGTGGCAGGATAACGTGACCTCGCAACTGCTGGAAATGGGTATCGATTCCACCTGGAACGACAACAACGAATATGAAGTGTGGGACGGCGAAGCGCGCTGCTTTGGCTTTGGCAAACCGATTGCCATCAAGCACATTCGCCCGGTAATGCCGCTGCTGATGATGCGTGCGTCGATGGAAGCGCAACAGCGCTTTGCGCCGGAAAAACGCCCTTACCTGATCTCCCGTTCCGGCTGCGCCGGGATGCAGCGTTACGTGCAGACCTGGAGCGGCGATAACCGCACCAACTGGACCACGTTGCGCTATAACACCCGTATGGGTGTTGGTATGAGTCTCTCCGGTTTATACAACGTCGGTCACGATGTTGGCGGTTTCTCTGGCGATAAGCCTGATGCGGAACTGTTCGTACGTTGGGTACAAAACGGCGTGATGCACCCGCGTTTCACCATTCACTCCTGGAATGACGATCACACGGTCAACGAACCCTGGATGTACCCGGAAGTCACCCCGGCAATCCGCGACGCCATTGCGCTGCGTTATCGCCTGCTGCCTTACCTGTACACCCAATTGTGGCACGCCAGCCAGGACGATGAGCCGATGCTGCGCCCCACCTTCCTCGACCACGAACACGATGCCGTCACGTTCCAGGAAACCGACGACTTCCTGCTGGGCCGCGATCTGCTGGTTGCCAGCGTGGTTGAACAAGGTCAGCGTCAGCGTCAGGTTTACCTGCCGAAGAATGCGTCTGGCTGGTACGATTTCTACACCGGCACCTGGTTCAGCGGCGGACAAACCATCACTCTCGATGCGCAGTTGGAACGCCTGCCGTTGCTGGTGCGCGCCGGGGCGATGCTGCCGACCTCTACACGCCTGAAGCATGTCGATCACCAAACGGACGATCAGCGCGATCTGCTGCTGTTCCCACCGTGCGGCAAAGGTCAGGACAGCGGCCTGTTGTTTGAAGATGATGGCGAAACCCATGGCTGGCAGCAAGGTAATGCGCTGTGGTTGCGCTGGAACATCACCAGTGACAACTCACGCATTGATGTGACCTTCACGCAGGAAGGTGACTTTGCTCCTGCCTGGAAACGCCTGCATGTTCGCCTGCCTGCCCAGGACCAGCGCACGCTCTACATTAACGGTGAAGCGCAATCTCACTGGGATCGCGCATAATAGCAGCCCATTGCGTTGCCACAGGGCAACGCAATCTCCCTCTACCACGGCGCACCGTTTTCTGTGCGCCTTTTTTCTTTCTATTATCACGCGCTGTTGCTGCGAGATACTGTAGCGAGATATTGTTCAAAGCCTCACCAAACAGAACAATGGCTATACGTTTCGTCACGTGGCTGATCTATGCTGGGTGTAACCACCGCAATCACACTGCGGGAGATAACCCAAAAAGGATGGAAGAGCGATGAAGCATTGTGGTTCCCCTGCCCCCCTCACGGCCGCACAAGCGCTGGATTTACTGAGTTCGCAGTATGATGATGCGGTCAACGCATTACGCGCAGCCATTAGAGCCTACGTGACAGATGGCTCCTTGCCCGATGCAGAAGCTCGCCGCAACGGGTTGTTCGTCTACCCGGAATTGCGCGTAAGCTGGGATGGCGTACAGCAAGGGAAAAGCCGCACCCGCGCCTACGGGCGTTTCACGCATACCGGAAGTTACAGCACCACGGTCACGCAACCCGCACTGTTCCGCCGTTATCTTTCTGAGCAACTGACCTTACTGGTAGAAGAGTATGGCGCGCACATTGAGGTGTTCCCGTCGCAACAGGAAATCCCCTTTCCTTATGTGATTGACGGCTCTGATTTGACGCTGGAACGCTCGATGTCTGCCGGGATTTCGCAGCACTTTCCCACCACGGAACTGGCGCAAATTGGTGATGAAACCGCTGATGGTCTGTTTCACGCCACCGATACCCGTTTCCCGCTTTCGCATTTTGACGCCTTACGTACCGATTTCTCTCTGGCGCGATTACGCCATTACACGGGCACCGCCATCGAGCATTTTCAGCCTTATATCCTGTTCACCAACTACACGCGCTATGTGGATGAGTTTGTCAGTTGGGCCTGTGAACAAATCGCCGATCCGGATAGCCCTTACGAGGCGCTCGTTGCGGCTGGCGGCATCTTCCTCACCGGCAAAGACGCTACCGCCGAAGCGTGCGTTTCCGATGTCGCCTGGAAGAAACATCAGATGCCGGCTTATCACCTGATCGCCAAGCAAGGGCCGGGGATTACCCTGATCAATATTGGTGTCGGGCCGTCCAATGCCAAAACCATCTGTGACCATCTTGCCGTGCTGCGCCCGCACGCCTGGCTGATGATTGGTCACTGCGGTGGGCTGCGCGAAAGCCAAACCATTGGCGACTATGTGTTGGCGCACGCTTATCTGCGCGACGATCACGTGCTTGATGCCGTGCTCCCGCCGGATATCCCCATTCCAAGCATCGCCGAGGTGCAACGCGCCCTGTATGACGCAACCAAAATGGTGAGCGGCATGGCGGGCGAAGCGGTGAAACAGCGGCTACGTACCGGTACGGTGGTGACCACCGACGATCGTAATTGGGAACTGCGTTACTCCGTCTCCGCCCTGCGTTTCAACCTGAGCCGCGCCGTGGCCGTCGATATGGAAAGCGCGACGATTGCAGCACAAGGCTATCGCTTCCGAGTGCCTTACGGCACGTTACTGTGCGTCTCGGACAAACCGCTACACGGTGAAATAAAGCTGCCTGGTCAGGCCAACCGTTTTTATGAAGGTGCCATCTCCGAGCATCTGCAAATCGGTATCTGCGCGATGGATCTGTTACGCGCAGAAGGCGACCATCTGCATTCACGCAAACTTCGCACGTTCAACGAGCCACCGTTTCGCTGATTGCCCGTTGTCGGGCCCTACTGGGCCCGACAGCAAGCGCCGGTTTATTATCAGAATTGCCGGACACAAACAGAAAAATAGCACTAACATTCTGTTTTATAGTCAAAAAAACTCAAAAACCCGCTACATTCCCCCTTGATGCTCTCCCACCGTCGACAACCCTGCATGTGGCGCTACTACACTTACTGCAATTAATTACTGAAAGTTATTATCAGCACCGCCACCTGCCACGTGACTGGCATGTCATTGACGTCCTGCACCAGGCTGCCATGGCGTCATAACCACAATAACAATGAGGTATTATTATGAGTAAGTTCGACGCTCCCGAGCCATCGCGCCGTGCAGTGATCAAGCGCACCGCCGCCCTCTCTGTTCTGGCACTCACGGGTATCAGTGGTTTTATGGTTCCCCACGTCAGCTATGCCGCGTCGTTGACCCAAGCGCAGCGTGACAGCATGACACCTGACGATGTGATCAAAAGCTTTAAAGCGGGCAATGCACGTTTTCGGGAAGGCAAGATGCAACAGCATGACTTTGTGGCGCAAAAAATCAGTAGCCAAGAGGGGCAATTCCCTGCGGCGGTGATTTTGAGCTGCATCGACTCGCGCGCTCCCGCTGAAATTTTGCTGGATACGGGCATTGGTGAGACGTTTAACGCGCGCGTAGCGGGCAACGTGCAAAATGAAGACATTCTGGGCAGTATGGAGTTCGCGTGTGCCGCAGCGGGAGCCAAAGTGGTGCTGGTGATGGGCCATACAGCCTGTGGTGCCGTGGCCGGTGCGATAGATAATGTCGAGTTGGGCAACCTGACTGGGTTGCTGAACAAGATTAAACCCGCCGTCGAGAAAACCGTTTATGAGGGTGACCGCACGGGCAAAAACATGGCGTTTGTCGATGCAGTGGCAAAAACCAACGTGGCGCTCACCGTCGAACACATTCGTGAACACAGCCCGATTCTGAAAAAACTGGAACAAGAGGGTAAAATCAAGATCGTCGGCAGTATGTACCACCTGGTTGGCGGCGAGGTTGAGTTTCTGAGTTAACGCATTCTCAAGCGAGACATGTGCTTAATCGGTATCCTGCCGTGGCAGCCACGCTGTCACGGCATATACGCATCGTTAAATGGATTTCGGGTAGCGCCCATAATAACGCCAGAACGCCACGCTAAAATTGTTGGCGTGACGATATCCCACCCGCCAGGCCACTTGCGCCACTTGTAAGCCTTGCTCCAACAAACGGTGTGCCTCTTCCATACGTAATTGCAATAACATCTGTCCCGGTGTGGTGTTGAAATGGCGATGAAACGCCAGCTTGAGCTTGTATTCGCTTAAACCCACCGCCAACGCCAGCGCACCAAGAGAGAGGGTTTCACTCAGGTGTGCCACCATCCAATCACGGGCACGCTCCACCGCCACCACATCCTGAGGGTGTAACCGGGGTGCTTCCCGCGTCTCCTCAAACAAATAGCGATGCGCAGCCAGCAGGTTCAGCGCATGAATGTGCATGGACAGCATGTCGCCCTGCGCCTGTTGCAGTGCGTGCAGGTGCTGTTGTGCAACCGGTGCCACCCGGCTGTAGGCATGCTGACGCAATTTATAATCACCAAACAGACGCTGCGTTGCCGCACCGCCAATGTAGCGCTCCAGCATCGATTCACTCACCAACAGGCGCAACTGATCCACTTTTTGTCGTTCCGGATAATAACGCTCGCCCAGACTGTGATGAAAGCTAGCGATGGTCACATGCTGTTGACGAAACATCATGCTGGCACCCCGCTTTTCGCTGTAGTTCGACTCGCCGTTCAAACCAAAGGTCATCACCAGCACCGGCTGAGAGTGGGCGGTTTCAGCTTCCTCCACCAGCGGTTTCAGCGGCTGATAGGAGGAGGTCACCAGTGTCAACCCATCAGCAAGCGCATCCGATTGCGACCAGCACTGACCAAACTGATCCGGTAACTGGCGACGGTTACCCTCGCGCAATACCATACGCGGCATCACACGCTGCATTGATGCACCTCGCCCTTCTCCCATTTTCTCTCTCCTCCCATCCTCAGAGAAAAACCGCCGTCACGCAGACAAACCAAGACAATAATAATTCTCATTTATAGATAACATAAGGCTATCCCCGGCGGCAACGCCCACGTTAACCAAGGCGACGTGATTAACGCCGCAACCCAGCCTGCAAGGAGCCACCATGTTCCCCACCACGTTGACCGATTTATGGGCACTGACTGCCACCAACATCAAGACAGAGGCGGTTCGACTGGCTCTGGACAGCGCACTGTTTGATCAACTGGCGCAACCATTAACGGTTGAGCAGTGCGCGCTGCACCAACAGTGGGAACCACAGCAAGCCTCAGCGCTGTTCGAATTGCTGTGGAGCATCAAACTGCTGACGCGCGACGCAGCAGGCTATCAAACGACCGCTGAGATGCAACCTTATCTGTGCCAAACCGGCGAGCGTTATATTGGCGACAGCTGGCGTTTCCGCTATCAATCGCTGCGTGACGTCGGTCAGCAGTTGGCCGCGCTCATGCAGCAAGCCCCCGGTACGCCACCTCCCGCTGCTCGCATGGACGCCGGTTGGGCGCAAGCGGCGCAAAAGCAGATTGCTCAGGAGCAGCGCGCTGTGACGGTTGACCGCGCCTGCGACATCGTGGGGGCGTTGCCGGAGTTCCCCCAGGCCAAAACGCTGCTGGATGTGGGCGGTGGCCCCGGCATGATCGCCATCGGTCTGACGCAGCGCCATCCCACGCTACAAGGGGTGGTGTTCGATCTGCCACAAACCGTCGCAGTGGCGCAGGAGAATATCATTGCCGCCGGTCTGCACCGGCGGTTAAGCACCGCCAGCGGCGATTTTGCCGCTCAGCCGTTTGCCGCTGGCTATGCCGATATTATCTGGTGTTCTTCCTACCTGCACTTTGTCGAGGATATTACCACCAGCATTGCACAACTGTTCAACGCGCTGACACCGGGCGGCGTGCTGGTTGCCGTGCATGCAGAAATAGCGCCCACCCCAGAGGATGCCGCGTCAGTATTGCCCTTCTACCTGCCGTTGATGCTGCGCGGACGTCGGGTAACGCGAGAAGGGGAATTGGCATCGTTGCTGTGTGATGCCGGTTTCAGCCGTGTAGAAACACGGCGACATCAACCGTTTCCGATGTCGCCACTGACCGTTTTGATCGCACGAAAATAGGCGTTATGCGGTTGCGAACAGCTGGCGCGGAATCTTCGTCAAACGCTCGCAGCCGTTTTCCGTCACCAGCACCGTTTCGCTGATGGCGAGGCCCGCCGCATACAGATACATATGAAACACCATGCCCGCTTCCAGCAGCCATTCGGAGGTGGGCAAAAACACGTGGCTAAAATCGCTGGTGCGCGGCGTCGTCTTCGGATAATAACCGAGCGTATAGCCGGTAATGCTGGCGTAATCCTGACGCAGCCCCGCTTTCAGCACCGCGTTACGCGCCAGCGCATCAATGTCTTTAGCCACTGCGCCGGGCTTCATGGCCGCAAGCTGCTTATCCTGAATAGCGATCAACTGCTGAGCAATCTCTTGCTGTGCCGGTGACGCGGTGCCGATAATCACCGAGCGCATGATCTTGGAACTGTAGCCGCGTTTAAAGGAGACCACTTCAAGATGCAGAATATCCCCCTGCTTCAGCGGCCGTTCTTGCATGTTGGCATGCAGAAAACTGTTGCCGCCGCCGGTCGTGACAATGCCACAGCGGTTGGAATCCATCCCGTGGCGAATCAGGACGCGGTGGATAATCTCTGCCGCCTGACGCTCCGTCTTACCCACCCCCATTTCGGCAACCACTTCACGGATCGCCTGATCGTTCGCCGCAGCAGACTGCTTGATGCACTCGATTTCCTGCAGATTTTTGCGGGTGCGTAATTGCTTAAGCACACCGGAAAAATCTTTTACCTGCACCTGTGGCAACATCGCCTGCAAACGTTGGAAGCGGTTGATGGTCATGCAGTAAGAATCGAAATCGATGCCGAGCGTCGCGCTTTCCCAGCCGCGAGCGCGCACCGTATCGGTCAGCACCGTTAACGGATCCTGCCAGTCATGGAAGGTTACAGTGTCAGTGATCCAGCTGTTTTCGCTGAACGCACGCTCGTCCATGGCGCGGAACACCATCACCGGGTCGCCCGTCAACGGCAGCAGGCAGGCGCGGTACATGTTTTCAGAAATGCCGAATCCGGTGAGATAAAACAGGAATTCAGTCTGATCAATCAGCAACAGGGATATCTCCCTTTCTTGCATGTAAGCGCGGATCTTTGCGACGCGCTGTTGATACTCTTGGAGCGGGAAAAGCCAACTTTCATTCATAACGGTTACCTGATGTCGTTTTTTTTCTATTCACCACACTCGTAATCCCCAATGTCACTATGGTCACGCCGATCGACAGCACGCTGACGGCCGCAATAGAAGGATCGAGCTGAAACTGTACCGTGTTCCAAATCCGCACCGACAGCGTTTGACTGCCGTGATCGGAAAGAAACAGCGCAATAAGCAGTTCATCAAACGAACTGAGAAATGAGAAAATAGCTGCCGAGAACATGCCCGGTGCGGCCAGCGGCAGCGTGATACGGCGTAATACGTTGAAGTGGCTGGCACCCAGACTCATTGCCGCCTGCTCCAACCGATAATCCATGCCTTGCAGCGTCGAAGACAAAATAATGGTGGCAATAGGCAGCGCAATCAGGGCATGCCCGATAACAATACGGGTGAAGCTGTTAAACAGCGCCAACTCGGAAAAGAAGAAGAACAGCGTCAGCGCCACAATCACGTTGGGCACAATCATCGGCAACACAATCAGCGCATACACCAGACTTTTACCGACAAAACGACAGCGCACCAGTGCCAGCGCAGCAAACAGCGCCAGCGCCATAGCCAACACGGTGGACATCAGCGCAATGGTAAACGACAGGCCGATAGCCTGTAGCCACTGTGAGTCCTGCAAAATCGCGCGCATCCACTTCAAGGAGAACCCCTGCGGTGGGAACGACAAATAGCTATTGGTACTGAACGCCAGAGGGAAAATCATGGCAATCGGGACCAGCAAAAAAGCGAGAGTTAACAGCGTGATCAGCAGCGGCAGCCAGCCGGGTCGGTTTCCGTTCATCCTTTCGCCTCAAAGAGTCGTTCCAATCCCACGACCCGAACATAGACCCAAAACAGCACTAAGGTGCACAGCAGCAGCAGCGCCGACAGCGCCGACGCGAAGCCCCAGTTGAAATAGACTTCCAACTGATTTTCGATAACCATGGCGATCATGGTATCGCGCGGACTGCCCATCAGCGCCGGTGTCACGAAGAAGCCGATAGACAGAATAAACACCAGCAGGCTGCCTGCGGCAACACCGGGCAACGACAGCGGTAAAAATATGCGCCAAAAGGCCCGAAAGCGCGAAGCGCCGAGGCTATACGCTACCCGCAGCAGTTGCGGATCGATGCCGCGCATCACGCTGTAAAGCGCCAGCACCATGTAGGGCAGTAAAATATAGGTCATCCCGATCAACACGCCGAGCGGGGTATACATCAGTTTAAGCGGCGTATCGATAAGCCCCAGCGCGCGCAGCACCTGATTGACAAAGCCATCGCTGCCCAACAGCACCATCCAGGCATAGGTACGCACCAACACGCTGGTAAAATGGGGAATAATGATGATGACAATCGCAATACTGGCTAAGCGCGCAGGAATTTTGCACAACACCCAGGCCACCGGATAGCCCAACAGCAGCGTCACCAGCGTCACCAGTAGCGAAGTGCGCAACGTAATCCACAGCACGTGTAGCCAGACCGGTTCCTGCACAATGCGCGCAAAGTGCTTGCTGGTAAGCCCGGGATCGAACAGGCTGTACCCGAGCATTTTTGCCAGCGGAATCAGCAAGAAAATCGTCAGGGCCAGCAGCGTCGGTGCCAGCAACAGCCACGGTTTCCAGCGACCTACGCGCCTGTCGTCACGCCCACTCATCGCTTAGCCTCGGCGGGAATAAACCAGAGACTTTCCGTTGCCCACCCGATACGCACGGTGGCACCCGGTCGCAGAGTTCCCTCCAGCGCCGAGTTCTGTAACTGAGCCAGCAACCTGGCGCCATCACTCAGCACCAGTGTCAATTTGAGCGTGTGCCCCAGATAGAGCATTTCCGCGATGGTGGCGGTAATCGGCAAATGTGCTGATGCCTCCCCCGGCAAACCAATGCGAATATGTTCTGGCCGCAGAACCGCTAATACCGACTCCCCGACCCCAAGATGCGCTACGCCCTGACCGCACACGGTTTCACCGCTTGAAAGGCGCACGTCATAGCCTGGTTGCTGAATGGCGCTTATCTGGCCGTCGATAAAGTTGGACTGGCCGATAAATTCAGCCACCCAGCGATTCTTTGGTTTGGTGTAGAGATCGTGCGGGGTATCGATTTGAGCAATCCGCCCCTGTTGCATCACGGCAATGCGATCGGACAAGGTCAATGCTTCTTCCTGATCGTGGGTGACAAACACCACGGTAGAGCCGGAAGCCGCATGCAGCCGTTTTATTTCCAACTGCATGTGTTCACGCAGCTTTTTATCCAGTGCACCCAGCGGCTCGTCCATCAATAGTGCCGCCGGGGAAAAGATCAATGCGCGCGCCAACGCAACGCGCTGCTGCTGCCCACCGGACAGCTCTCGCGGCAGACGATGCCCCTTATCCTCAAGCTGGATCAACGCGAGCGCATCCGCCACTTTCTGCTTGATATCACCACGCGCAACGCCGCGCATTTCCAGCGGAAACGCCAGGTTATCCGCCACCGATAAGTGCGGAAACAGCGTGTAGTGCTGAAACACCACGCCGAGGTCGCGTTTCGCGGGTGGCAGATGCGTGATATCCCGATCGTTAATCAGCACGCGCCCTTGGCTGGGTTCGGTAAAGCCCGCCACCATCATCAGCGTGGTGGTTTTCCCTGAACCGCTGGCACCGAGCAGCGTCACAAACTCGCCTGGTGCGATCGCTAAATCCAGATTATCGACGACGGCCGCCTGTTCGTAGCGCCGGGTCAGCCCCTCAAGGCGCAGTGCAGCTCCCGGCTGACGCCGGGAGCTGTGGTGTGTTGAATCCGCTTTCATTACCCCTGACCCAAGATCCATGGTTGCCAGATTTTACCCACTTCCTCAATGTTATCTGTCCACCACTGCGCATTTTGCACAAAGGAGCGCGAGTAATACTCAGGGTTGGAAGGCAGTTTCACCAAGTCCTCTGGGCGAACGAACTGGAAGGCTTTTTTATTGGTGGGACCATAAGCGATAAACTGGGTAATTTTCGCCTGAACTTCAGGTTGCAACGCAAAATCAATCAGCAACTGCGCATTTTCCGGGTTTGGCGACCCTTTCAGCACGCTCCAATACTGCAACTGCTGTTTGATCTGGTTCCACTCAATGGCTAACGGCGCGCCCTGATCGATCAACGCTTGTGCACGCCCGTTCCACAATGCGCCCAACACCGCCTCTTTGCGCTCCATCAATTGCACGGATAGCGCACCCGTATCCCACCATTTCACGACATGGGGTTTGATGCGGCTCAGAGAAGCAAACGCGCGCTTGATATCAATCGGGTAGATGTCTTTCATGTCTACGCCATCGGCAAGCAAGGCAAATTCCAGCTCAGTAGAACTGGTGCGCAGATCCGTTAAGGTACGTGGGCCGGGGAAACGCTCTGCGTCCCAAAATTCTGCCCAGGTACGCGGGTGGTTGCCATCACGGAACACATCCGTGTTGTAGACCATCACGGTAGAGAAGAACAGATTACCGACCATATTGGGGCGTCGTACTTCGGGGAAAATATCGTCGGGATTGGTAAACTTCATGCCCGCGTAGTTGATTGGCATCAACGCCCCGGCCGCATTGAGGTTGGTTTGCGTGACATCGCCGATATCCAGCACATCAAGCGTCACACGATCCGCTTTGATCATTGCCATGATTTGTGCGGCAGTAGAAGGCTGAATGATCACTTTAATGCCGGTCAATTCCGTAAAAGGTTTATAGACCGCATTTTCCAGTGCTTCCTGATAGCTTCCACCAATCCCGCGAACAATCACTTCTTTGCTGGGTGCGGCAAAAACCGCAGGCGAGAAGGCCCCGAGCAGAGCCCCTGCACCAATAATCGATGTTTGTTTTATTAAGCGACGACGATCGGCATTAACCCCTTCATCAACGCTTGACGGCATGAAACCCTGTTGCTTTTCGTTTCCTTTGTTCATATGTTTTCCTTTAAGAAACAAACGGTAAGAAACTACTTTTCTCTGATGTCAGCAACATAAGACACGGTTTAATCAAAACAAGGATTAAACAAAAAATGGTGTTCTAGCAACACATTGATTAGTCAAACAATGAAACGAAGGCGCGAAGGTATTTCTTTATAATGTTACAGCGGTGGCAATAACCACCGCTGTATTACTGCTTATTATTTTTACTGCTTTATAATTATATCTATTTATTATTGTTGAATAATTCCCTGGTGTTGGCATTTTTCCAATGGCCCAGAAGACGCCAGGCATCATCGGAAAGTTTTAAATTCGCTTTGATTTTCTCCTCATCTTTGGTGATTACCTGCGCCATCAGCCAATCGGCGACGATCATCGGACTCACTTTAGACCACCATGCCACTGCGGATGAACTGCGCACGATATACAACATTTCATCAGCTTCATTGGCTAACGGAGAGCTGGCTCGGTCCGTCATCGCGACGACGTAGGCTCCCCGTTGCCGGGCAAAACTCATCAACTCAATGGTATAGGGGATATAACGTTCCCACCCGATACCAATAAACACATCCTGCTCATTAACCTGCAATATACGGTCTGCCACATCACCGTGACCGATATTGAACACCTCAGTGTTGCCGAGGAAATGATTCAGTTGCATCGCCAGGTAAGAGACCATGGAAAACGACGTTCCGTTACCACTCACCCAAATACGCCTTGCGGCGGCGATACGTCCAGCAACGGCTGAGACGATGCGGTCCTCATTCAGTTCTGCCGTGGCTTTCAAGAGCTGGCTGGCATTGGCAAACACGCTCTCTTTTAATTCTGTTTCACTGGGCAGCGCGGGTTCGCGATGCAAGATGCCGCTGGCGCCAGTGCGCTCAATCAAAGCATCACCCAATGATTCTTTCATGTGGGCATAGCCCTCATACCCCACTGCACGTGAAAAGCGTACAACGGCGGCATCACTGATGTTCATCACAGCGGCCAACTGACGGGCCGTCATGAACGCCACACGCTCTTTGTTGCGTTCGATGTAGCGTGCAATCATCTGCTGTGACGGGGTCAAGCGCGAGAAACGTTCCCTCAATAAAGCGGTGAACTCCATACTGCCCCCTTAAAGAATCAGTTGCTACATTTAAAATCAAAAATGTAGCAATTGCAACACTGCATTTTATTTTTTCTTATTAACGCATAAAAAAATAAGTAGCAGGCTATTAATAAACCATTCATGAAAGAATGGTTGTATTTGTTTCAGACACAAAACATTTTAGGCCAACTTGCAGACAAACGCTTGCGAATGAGGCTTCAGAAAATCCGCTTGCAGCAGGAGACGGAATTTAGAAGAAAGCATTAGCGGTGGTGGGCTACAGTTTTAACACCCCGCCACCACAGCGATTACAAGAAGTCATCATGGTAAGCAATATTGCAACATCAACGCTGCTGCTTTCTTTTAAGGCACGTTTTACTCACAGTTTGACCTCGGCCGTCAAACTTGCTGAACAAACCAAATCCCCCAAGCACATTGCCTTTGCAGAAACGCTGCTGAAGATAAAAAGGGCAGCACCAGACACCCACCTCGAGTCATTGACGCGTTTCGACGCCTACTCAAACGGCCATTCACGCTCGTATGAAAAACGTATTCGGGAAGATAAGTATCAATATCTTGGCAATGCGCTTGATCGGGTTAAGGAGATACGGCTGTTTTTAAACGGTTTTTCACCAATAGAACCAGCGCCCCCCTCCCCAGCGGTCACGCTACGCCGTGAAGTAAACCAGCACCTGACACAATCCTATGAAAATGCAACGAGAGTTTACGCAATAAAAGCCGCTATTTACGCTATCAGTCAGAATGTCGATCAAAAAAAGCGCACCGTAAATCTAGAGAATTTCACACACCTCACCAAGGATATTCATACAATGATTGATGCGGGAAAACCCCTGGGAGAGATAACCAACCGGGTTATTGACTTCAACGTCTATCATCGGCTGAATTCGCTGCCGTAGTAAACGCCATTCATGATGGGGAGGCGTCAGGCCACTTCCGTGCGTCCGCGGCCCTTGTTTTTCGCCATATAAAGTGCGATATCCGCCGCTTTGAGCCAGTCGTGATACTGGTTCATGGTTGGGCGGTATTCAGCTACGCCGACGCTGATGCGAATCCCCAACTGTGGCGTTTGCGTTAAGCGCTTGGCGGCCAGGCGAGTACGAATGCGATTAATGATCTCAACCGCGTCTGTTGCTCGCGCCTCAGGCAAAATCACCGCAAACTCATCGCCACCGAAGCGACCAATCACATCGGTGGCGCGTAAACCGTTGCGCAGCTCTTCCGTCAAAAACAGGATTGCTTCATCACCCACATTGTGGCCGAAGCTATCATTGATAGTTTTGAAATGATCGATATCGATCAAAGCCAATGTTGAAGGTTCATCAATATGGCGACAGATTTCATATTCATTGTGCAACAACTGCTCCCAGTGATGCCGGTTATAGACGTTGGTCATGCCATCGTGGGTGCTCATCAGCATCAGTTTACGCTTGTGTTCAGCCAGCTTGGTCGCCGTCACATAAGTCACATAGCCAAGCGCAATCGGATAGACGAGCAGCATGGGCAAACAGGCGTAGAGATGAGTTGATGTAGTCACTAAATCGATGCGGTGTGCATTAAGGCCAGCAACCAAGGCAGCGCTAAGCAGTTGCAAGCTGAGCCCCTGGATAAACAAACGGATGCCGCCCCCCGCCATGCTATTCATGCCAACCATGGCGATGATAATGATACTGGGCAGCAAGTTAAGCCCCATCATGCCAATCCAGAATCCACCATAAACGACATCCACCAGCAAATTCCCTCGCTCAAAGCGCATGGGATCTGCGGAGCGCGTAGAAAGGTAATAGGCAAGGTAGGGCCAGACAAACACATTGAGAAAAAGCAGCACCCACACCCAAAACGGGGTGGTTTTCGTCACCAACACGGACGCGATAAAGAGGGAGCACAACAGCGTACCGGTAATGCGCGGCAGGAAAACCCGCTTGGAAAAGCGTATCCCGGAAAGACGAGAGTCCACTGTCAATAATGTAGGCGATTTAACAGACATGACGCCTCTCCCATTCCATTGCATCAAAGGGTGTACAGTATGACCTAAATCATGCCATTCACTGCACATTAACGCAGTTAATTTCTTATTTATATCGTTACCTGAAACTCGCATAACGTCCACTGTAAGCCGACGATATTCCTTTATCAGATAAAAATAATGCGGCCTTACTCCAAAGAGTAAGGCCGCAGATTGATGTCTTCTACGTATTACGACTAACGAATTTCACCCGCTACGCCATAGAGGCCGTTACGCCGTTGCAGCATCTGACCGCCATCACGCGTCAGCGGCACCCAACCGACAGCACCGCGTTTCACGGTAGGTTCGGTAAACATCAGATCGAACGGAATGGAGATATAGAAGCCCTTGGTAAAGCTGCCTTCACCGTAGTCTTTGCTGCTGACATCGGTTTTGGTGGCAAACACCCCGGCGGTGATGCCGCTGTCAAAGCGACGCGACAGATCGACGGTTACACCATAGTCTCCAGCCAAATAGCGCCCGACGCTGATTTTCGCAAACGATCCGTCAACATACGGCATTTCCCAATACGCGGTAAGGTGCCCGGTCACCACGTCATAATCCGCAGTGCGCATGATGTCATTCCAGTCACGCTGCTTGACGTAGTTGACATCCAACCCCAACGCCCAGCGCTCACCGAACGGACGGTACAGCACTTCAGAACCGACCCCGGCATACATCATTTCCAGATAACCGCCGTACACCTGGGTATACCAGTCTGTCGCCGGGTTATCCATACGCGTCAGTTGCAGGTTGGTCAGCAGCAGATCGGAAGAGGTCACATATTCACGAATCCAGGTTCTGACACGCGGCAAGCTGCTGTCATTAGGCGGCGATTTATAATTGAAGCGATCGTAGTTAT
This sequence comes from Candidatus Symbiopectobacterium sp. NZEC127, assembly GCF_025962675.1. Classification (NCBI taxonomy): domain Bacteria; kingdom Pseudomonadati; phylum Pseudomonadota; class Gammaproteobacteria; order Enterobacterales; family Enterobacteriaceae; genus Symbiopectobacterium; species Candidatus Symbiopectobacterium sp. NZEC127. The sequence goes on along the minus strand of NZ_JAGFPG010000009.1, from coordinate 72,388 downwards.
TGATCAGGTTCAAGGATGCCGCACCACCGACCGACCAGTGATCGCTCAGGCGATAATCCGCGCTGCCTTTCAGCGCCACCTGATACATATAGAACGATTCCGCGCCGCCTACGGATTGCGTCAAGGTCGGCTCGATACCGTAGGTCAAGCGCGATGGCTCGCTGCGTAACACTGGTTGCCCGTTGATATCAGAGAGCGGTTCTGCGCGCTGGGTAACCGGCTCCGGCTGCCCTAACGGAATAGACGCCGATTGCACATCGCGGAATGCTTTGGTATCCACCGCCGTGCTTTCTACCGGCAGACGCTGGCTGCGACGTACAATGTGGTATTCCCCTACGCTCTCCGGTACATGGTTCGCCAGCACGGTCGCCGCACGCTGAGTGGCTTCATTTTTATCGCGATACTTATCCTGATCGGCAACGATGGTCACTTGATGCCCATCGGCATAAATATCGGCATTGCTGTAACCGGCTTTTTCATCCAGCTCACGCGCCACCTGCTGCCAGTTGGTGCCGTTGGCTGAATGGACAGGAGCATATACGGGAGGAACATCTTCCGGATGCGATTGGCGTAAATCGTCAAAGTTAGTGTGCAGGCTAAAGCCCCACATCAAGGTATTGCCGCGCTGCCAGGAAAGGGTGGTATCAAAGTTATCACTGACGCGGTAGACCATGCCAATGTTGAAGGGGGAGTCTTGTTTGATTTTCCCGTCCGATTTTTTTCGGCTACTTATAAAATCCGAAGCTTCGTGACTATAATCGTTGCCATCATACTCTAGCTTAAAGCGCAGAGGATTCCACGGGGTTTGATATTCTATCCCACCAAACAACGCAGCGGGACCATGGAAAAAATTCCCCACTTCAAACTGCCCACCACCTGTTTTATAACTATCGCTACGCTGACAGAAGCTGGCTTTGAACTCACAGGCAGGATTTTTAATATTACCGCTCTGACCAATATTTCCCCAGCCAATCCCAAACGTAAAATCAAACGGTCCCATACGTTTGCTTGCAACCAAATATTCACTATCGAACAGCCCAGTACCGGCAATATCACGTAAGCCGAAAGACACGTCCGGCAACCATGCGCTCTCCTGCCACAACCGAGCCTTAAGATCGAAGGCCTTATCTTTATAGCTTTGATCGCCGCTGAAATCGGTGTTGTTACTGTAAGCCCGCGTGCGAATATCGGTATAACGTACCGTGGTTTCCAACCAATCAAACAGTTGCAATGATACGGAATAGCGCCGGTATTCCTCATTATCGCGGTAGTTCAGATTAAACTCGCCGCTGCGCGCCATGCGCGCCGTCGGCATTTGCAACAGCCCGGTGCCACCGAAATCAGACTGGGATACGCCCGCACTGTCGAAGCGGGTATTCGAATTGGTGACATTTTTTACGATATCACTTTGCTGCGCCACGTCTTGTGCCACAGCCTGACCACTCAGTACGCCGCTGATGACCAACGACAGATACCCTACTTTAAATTTTCTGTTCTTTGTCATTAGTGTGGGATCCGGTTAGCCAGAAAATCAGCAATTTGATCGTTTAAAGACACAAATTCGTTGGGCAATACGCTGGGGTCGAAACCAATAAACAACGTTTCACCTGCCGCAGGCTCGATATGTTGTTGATTCCACAACGCCAGTGGCACCTTGCGCCATGCGCCTTGCCCATCAATAAGGTAACCCGCATCCCGATTGGCACCGGTCAGAAAACGACGATCCAGCACATAATCCCTAACCGTCCCGCCGGATTGCAACGCCACATCCCCCACGGTTTTCAGTTCAGCGATATCAGCATCGGTATTGATCAGCCCGGCCAGGGTAAAATGCGATGCTAGCGGTGCGATATAGAGCGCATAGTCACCCACCAGCGGGCGATTAGCGCGCGGGGTTATACGAATTCTGTCGGGATCGAGCGGCGTTGAAATTCTCCCAGCTACATCGACCTGATCCAGCATTTTACGCATCAGCCAGGCTGAAATCGCCAGATCGCCATCGCCGGAGTTGCGCCAACGGGTTTCCAACTCGGCCAGCGATTTACGCAGCGCTTCTGCCTGCGCATACACCTTTTGCGTACTGGCATAATCAGAAATCAACGCGCTGCGCCAGTTAACGTCAGCAGGAAACGCCACCTGCTGATAAAACTCAATCAATCGCGTGCCGTCTGCTTGCTTTACCACCGCCAGCGTTTGCTGCGGGGTTTTTATTGTTAACTGCGCGGCCTGTGCAGCCCCCGCCGTGAGCAGCATCAGGAGTGCCATACGGGAAAATGCCAACATGTCAGTCCCTTATTGTACGTAGGGTTTTAATACCGTGAATTTAACCAGTGCCATGTCCGGCCCCATATATTGCCAGGTTTGCACTACTTGCCCCGTGGTTGGCTCCAACCAATAGGAATTGGTGTATTCCGCGTTTAACGCAGGAACCGAAACCTGTTCGGTAAACTTCAGCAGTTGGCGCGGTTTGCCCAGAATGGTTACGGTTTCTTTACCGCGCACCTGAAACACGGATTCTACCGCATAATCACCGCGTTGCACCTGCGACCAGGCCATTTTCCCCTGCCAATGCAGCGACGTTGACGGCTTTAGCAGGCCAACGGCCAGCGGGTCCGGCGTCACGTTGATGACGTGGGCGATATCCTCACCAAAACCCAGGGTTTTAACAATGCGGCCCTGCTGCATTACCAGAAGGTTGCTGTCCGCACCGATCCATTTGAGCTGATTATTTTCTGCAAAGGCCAGCACGACAAAAGCCTGAGAAGCGTCACCCATTTTAAGATAAGCAGAAGCGTAAGGCGTTTTTTCAACCTGCTCAGCCGAAACCTGCACATCATCCGTTCCCCAAATCGCCAGCTTAGCGGTTTTTTGGACCGCATCCATATTTTGGGAACAACCAGTCAATGCCAGCGCGAACAGTGGCAGTAATATCAGCGCGCTGCGTTTTGCCACGAGCGTTATTTTTATCATTAGGTGAATGTCTCGCGAAACGGCCAGATGCAATAAAAGAAAGGCCACCGAAGTGGCCTTGATTGTCAAATGACCTTACTGAACAGTACCGGGAACAACTGAACCTGTAGTTCCAGTAGTGCCGTTATCGTCATTGCTGGAAACAGCAACGGCAACAGCAACACCAATCGCTGCCGCCGCGCCCACAGCGATAAGCGCAGTAGTACCAGCAGCAAAACCGGCACCGCCCGCACCTGCCGCACCCGCAGCAGCTGCGGACGTGGTGGTAGTGGTGGAGGTGCCAGCGGCAGTACTTGAGCTCACGCCATCAACAGCAAACGCACTGGAGGACATGGCGACTGCCAGGGCCAACGTAAGTAACGTCTTCTTCATTACGATTTCCTTTATTAACAAATGAAGCGCTTCAGGGAGGAATACCGTTCAGCAGAACCGCATCCCAACCTTCTTTACCGCGATGCGCGGCACAGCCCACTCCGACCGCGGCGACATCGCTCCACTGAGGAGACTCTCAGCAATAGATTATAGGACAGAGAGTCTTAACGCTCCCCATCATCTAACTCTGTTTTTTTACACAAGCTTAAAAATAGCAAGATCTCGCTACAATAAACAGAGAAATTGTAAATAACGCTTCTGTCTACGTTAACAAAAACGGGGAACAGCAAAATTGAAATCAATCATAACAGCATGATTAGCTTTGATTTAATGATAAAAACAGATGCAAAACGCCGAATAGCAGTACTATTCGGCGTTTATTTAACAAGGTAAATTTAAGAAATAACTTATTCCAACCACTCGGTATGGAATACGCCTTCCTTATCGGTACGTTTATAAGTATGCGCGCCAAAGTAGTCACGCTGCGCCTGGATCAGGTTGGCAGGCAACACCGCCGAGCGATAGCTATCGTAATAAGCGATGGCCGCAGAGAAAGTCGGTGTCGGGATACCGTTTTGCACCGCATAGGCCACAACATCACGCAATGCCTGCTGGTAGTCATCGGCCGCTTTCTTAAAGTAAGGTGCCAGCAACAGGTTAGCGATGTCCGGCGTTGCCGCGTAGGCATCGGTGATTTTTTGCAGGAACTGGGCGCGGATAATGCAACCGGCACGGAAAATCTTGGCGATCTCACCGTAGTTCAGGTTCCACTGGTGTTCTTCTGAAGCCGCACGCAACTGCGAGAAACCTTGCGCATAGGAAACAATTTTCCCCAGATAGAGCGCACGGCGCACATTCTCGATAAAGGTCGCTTTATCACCGCTAAACGGTTTTGCCTGCGGCCCGCTCAGTACCTTGGAAGCAGCAACGCGCTGGTCTTTCAGCGAAGAAATATAACGTGCAAACACAGATTCAGTGATCAGCGACAGCGGTTCACCGAGATCCAGCGAACTTTGGCTGGTCCATTTACCGGTGCCTTTATTGGCCGCTTCATCCAGAATTACATCAACCAGATAGTTACCTTCTTCATCTTTCTTGGTGAAGATATCTTTGGTGATGTCGATCAGGTAGCTGCTCAGTTCCCCGGAATTCCACTCAGAGAAGGTTTTTGCCAACTCATCATTGGACAAATTCAAGCCGTGTTTCAGCAGTGAATAGGCTTCGGCAATCAGTTGCATATCACCGTATTCGATGCCGTTGTGCACCATTTTCACATAGTGACCGGCACCGTCTGGCCCGATATAGGTAACGCAGGCTTCGCCTTCGGCGCGGGCGGCAATTTTTTCCAGAATCGGGGCTACCAGCTCATAGGCATCTTTCTGACCGCCCGGCATGATAGAGGGGCCTTTCAGCGCGCCCTCTTCACCACCGGACACGCCAGTACCAATAAAGTTGAACCCTTCAGCGGAAAGCTCACGGTTACGACGGATAGTGTCCTGGAAGAAAGTGTTGCCGCCATCAATGATGATGTCGCCTTTATCCAGATAAGGTTTCAAGGATTCGATCGCTTTGTCCGTGCCTTCACCCGCTTTGACCATTAGCAGAATACGGCGCGGAGATTCGAGCGACGCCACAAATTCTTCAACGGTATAGTATGGCACCAATTTTTTGCCGGGGTTTTCGGCCACCACTTCTTCGGTTTTTTCACGAGAGCGGTTGAAAATGGACACGGTGTAACCACGACTTTCGATGTTAAGCGCCAGATTGCGCCCCATCACCGCCATACCCACCACGCCAATTTGCTGTTTGGACATTAAAGCAACTCCTGTCTGAAGGATAACCTGCCTGTATCACGACGACGACAGACACGCAAAAGCAGGCGGATATGGTAACTCAGCTTAAGGCATGTGGATAGTGATAGGCGATAGATGAGGAAACAGGTTTTATTTCTCGTTTGGTTGCGGCACGGAGTGACCACACACACAAACATCTATATTCGAGACGAATTGAGTCAAAACGTTGGTATATGGTGACATTTTGTTTTTTACACCTATAATGTCACCATATAGCAACAAAGGAGTCGTTATGCTGCCGAATATGAAAGCGATAGGCATCAAATGCCGACAAAAACGTAAGGCCCTGGGCTGGACGCAAAGCAGCACGGCTAAACGTGCTGGTATACATCGAACAGTGATATCTGAAATAGAGAACGGCAATTATACAGGCTCGCTAAAGTCGTTTACCGCCTATACCACCGCACTTGGCCTTGAATTGACGGTACAGGCTACCCATCTGCCGCAATTCGACGATTTGGAGACACTATTCAATGACGATTGACCTCAATGTACTATCGCAATCTATAAAGCATATTCGCGTGAATACGCCGATTGGGTATTCAGGGCGACTCTCATTTGACAAGGGTAGTTATCATTTTAGTTATGATGCTGATAACGCCCCAAATATCTCGATCACGATGTCCGCCACACAAAAAATGATTTATAATTCCGGGAAGTTATTTCCCATTTTTGAAATGAATATTCCAGAAGGGTTTGTACGACGTCATATATCAGAAAGGCTACAACGCTATGCCGGTACTGTGACCGACATGCTGTTTCTTGCACTACAACAAGATACAGGGATTGGTGCATTATCCTATGATAGCGGCATCCACTTACCCAAACCTTCACCAGAAAACCTTAACGACCTATTGAAATGGGATTTAAAAGAGAGCGCTTTTAATTATTTGTTAAATAAATACCTGTTGCAGACCTCTGTTTCCGGCGTTCAGCCCAAGGTGATGTTTAGTGCAGAAAATAAAGGAGCCATTCTCTACCCCAACCTGATCGCCAAAACAGGTGACCAGGAGTTCCCTCGTCTGGCCGAGAACGAATTTATCTGCATGTCGCTAGCCAAATGCTGTGGCCTTCCCGCACCCAACTTTTATTTATCAGAAAATAAAGAACTTTTTGTTATGGAGAGGTTTGATATTCAACACCAACAACGCATTGCCATGGAGGATTTCTGTGTATTATCCGGGAAATCGAACGAACAAAAATATATAAGTTCCTATGAAACTGGTGCGAAAATAGTGAGCCATTTCACCCAGGACCATTCACAAGTAGAACGCTATTGGCGCTATGTTGTTTTTAGCTGTATGGTCGGTAATGGTGATGCTCATCTCAAGAACTTTTCTTTACTCTATAATTCTATTGAAACACCAGAACTCACTTTATCACCGTTGTACGATGTTGTTAGCACAAATATGTACCCTACATTAGAAAAAAAACTGGCATTGAAACTCAATAAATCGAATGAATTTCCAAACCGAGACGCCTTAATAAAATTCGCAAGAGACTTAAAAATAATAAAACCCGAGCACGCCATTGATGAAATAGCAGATATAATCAATCAAAAACTTAATGAGGGTGATTTATTTTATACCTATCCAGAACTCAAAAAATCCATTAGTGAGTCATTATCAAAAAGCAATTCGACAAATAACGTTTTTGTAAAAATTGACAAAAAAAGAACTAAGAAGAGAAAATCAGATCAATATGTATAAAAGTTCTCCTTTCTTATGCCATATAGCATGGATCCCAGTAACCCACCATAGTATGTATCCATACCATGGTGGTAATTACCGATAAAACCAATGCTTATGCTTTTTCTGGTTTATTCAGCAACTCTTTAATGCTGGCTTTAAACGCATCACCAAATTCAGGATTGCGCAAACCATAAGCGACAAAGGCCTGCATGTAACCGAGCTTACGCCCACAGTTAAAGCTGCGCCCTGCCATCTGCACCGCATCTACCTGATGGTTTTGTTCAATCAGTTCGGCGATGGCATCCGTCAGTTGGATACGTCCCCAGGCGCCCGCTGACGTTTTTTCCAGAATTGACCAGGCATCAGCAGACAGCACATAACGCCCGACCGCCGACAAATCTGACCCTTCTTCCGGTGGCACTTCCGGCTTTTCGATCATGGAAGTGATTACTGCTGCGTCACCGGCGTGGTTCAATGGTTTAGCGCACTCCACCACGGAGTACTCCGGCAGCACTTCATAAGGACGATGTTTCACTAACACCTGACTGTGGCCCGTTTCTTCAAAACGCGCTATCAGCTGTGCCAAATTCTCTTTACTCTGATCGGCACTGGCTTCATCCATCACCACATCCGGCAGGACAACCACAAACGGGTTGTTACCCACGATAGGACGCGCACAGTTGATGGCATGGCCCAGTCCCAGCGTTTCGCCCTGGCGCACGTTCATAATGGTCACGCCTTTAGGACAGATGGCTTGCACATCGGCCAGCAGTTGGCGTTTTTGCCGCTCTTCCAGCAAGGATTCCAGCTCGAAAGAGGTATCAAAGTGGTTTTCAATGGCGTTTTTCGAGGCGTGCGTGACCAGCACAATCTCTTTGATACCGGCATTGACGCACTCGTTAACGATTTTCTCAATTACCGGACGATCCACCAACGGCAGCATCTCTTTTGGGATCGCTTTTGTTACCGGCAGCAGGTTCATACCCAGCCCGGCGACGGGGATAATCGCTTTCAATGTTGTTGCCATGCATTAACTCTCTTGTTATCCGTTGTCATTTTCTTGCCATCATAACGTGGCTGTGGGAATAAGGTTACACCCAATTGCCCACAACGCTACCTGAACAACTTCAGATTTCTGATAGATCAGACAATTCTGCATCGATATTGTATACTCGCTGCCCTACTCTCTATCCTTGGCATACACAACGAAGGCTAGCTAATGAAAGGCATCGTATTAGCGGGTGGGTCTGGCACAAGGCTTTACCCCATCACCCGTGGTATCTCAAAACAACTCCTGCCCATTTATGACAAACCGATGGTGTATTACCCGATATCCGTACTGATGCTGGCAGGCATTCGAGATATTCTGATTATTAGCACCCCGGAAGACCTTCCTTCTTTCCAGCGCTTGCTCGGCGATGGCAGCCACTTTGGCATCAACCTCAGCTATGCGGAGCAACCAAGCCCTGATGGACTGGCTCAAGCGTTCATCATCGGTGAAGAGTTTATTAACGGTGAACGTTGTGCATTGATTTTGGGCGATAATATCTATTTCGGCCAAAGCTTTGGAAAAACACTGGAAAATATAGTGGCACAGGAACGGGGTGCAACGATATTTGGCTATCAGGTGACCGATCCAGAGCGTTTTGGCGTAGTGGAATTTGATGCCAACTTCAAAGCCCTTTCGATTGAAGAGAAACCGCTTAAGCCCAAATCTAATTGGGCGGTGACCGGGCTCTATTTCTATGACGAAGATATTGTGGAGATGGCCAAACAGGTCAAGCCTTCTGCTCGCGGCGAGCTGGAAATCACTACGCTCAACCAGATGTATCTGGAGCAAGGCAAGCTTAACGTTGAACTGCTTGGGCGTGGTTTCGCCTGGCTGGATACCGGCACCCATGATAGCCTGATTGAAGCCTCACAGTTTATTCATACTATTGAGAAGCGCCAGGGGCTGAAAGTGGCGTGTCTGGAAGAGATTGCTTTCCGGAAAGGCTGGATCTCCCGCGAACAGGTCGCTGAAGAAGCGCGTATACTAAGCAAAACGCAGTATGGGCAGTATCTGGCGCGATTACTTGAAGATACTCGCCAGTAGTTCTACCTATACTCCTTGGCGTACACCGAAGATACCTATGGCAGAAACAGATAATAACCCTCACACAGATTTAACAAACACTATGCAAGTGATCGACACCCCCATTTACGGCGCAAAAATTATTCAACCCAAAGTATTTGGCGATGCGCGCGGTTTTTTTCTGGAGACTTTTGAGAAAAATCGTTATCAGCAAATGCTCAACATCGATCTGGATTTTGTGCAGGATAACCACTCTCGCTCCAGCAAAGGCGTGTTACGCGGTCTGCATTATCAAAAAACGCACCCTCAGGGCAAGTTAGTCCGTGTAGTTCGAGGTGAAGTGTATGATGTGGCAGTGGATATTCGCCGTGATTCTCCGAGCTACGGAAAATGGTTTGGCATGCTGTTAACGGAAGAGAATAAAACTCAGCTTTGGCTGCCACCGGGATTGGCGCATGGTTTTGCCGTGCTCTCTGACATTGCGGATTTTGAATATAAATGCACGGAATATTACCAACCTTCTGACGAAGGCTGCCTACTGTGGAACGACCCTGATTTGGGCATTGAATGGCCGCTGGAATCCCCTCTGCTTTCCGAGAAGGACAAACTCGGTAAACGCTTCAAGGAGTTGAGCCAATGAGAGTGCTATTGACTGGTGCCAACGGCCAACTTGGGCGCTGCTTCCAGGATAGGCTACCTGCTGGTTGGCAAATTCTTGCCACCGACTTTGCCGAATTGGATATCACCGATCTTGCGCCACTCACTGCGGCTGTAGCTGCTTTCAAACCAGATGCTATTGTTAACGCAGCGGCCTACACGGCGGTGGATAAAGCAGAAAGCGAAGTAGAATTGGCGGAACGCATTAACGCTGTTGGCCCGGCTAATCTGGCAAGTGTAGCTGCACAGCACGGCATTCGTTTAGTGCACGTCTCAACCGATTACGTTTTCGATGGCAACACCACCACGCCCTACACCGAAGAGAGCCCAACCAATCCGCTCAGTGTGTATGGCATCACCAAATTGGCTGGTGAGCGCGCCGTTAGCGCGGCGGCACCTGATGCGATTATCGTGCGCACCGCCTGGGTATTTAGCGAATACGGCAATAACTTTGTGAAAACCATGCTGCGTTTAGGCAAAGAGCGGGATGCGTTAAGCATTGTTGACGACCAGCGTGGCTGCCCCACTTATGCGGGTGATTTGGCACAGGCGATTATTGCACTGCTACAACAAAATGCCGCCGGGGGAATCTATCATTACGCCGGTGATAAAGAAGTCAGTTGGTTTGAATTTGCTCAGGCTATCTTTTCTGCCGCAGTGCAGAAAGCGGTTCTGAGTAAAGCACCGACGCTCACACCGATTACTACAGCGCAATATCCCACTCCTGCACACCGGCCTGCGTATTCCACGCTGGCTGGGGAAAAAATCAAAACGTTAGGTATTGCGTTATCTGACTGGCAACGTGCGTTAGAACTAACCATTTAGCACGGTGGCTAACCAAGTTTTACTTACCCAGCAATCTACGCACTACGTTTTCTTTCATACCGCACCTCCTGTCATTCCCGCGAAAGCGGGAATCTCCCACAGGGAAAACTTATTCCCTGTGAGGAAACCAACCTCTAACCACAGCGTTATTTTATGCAGCTCAGCATGCCTGACTGCGTCACATTAGCTTTTCATTAATCTCTTTAAGCCCGTGTTCTGTTTTCAACCAACGAGGGGTTTTAAGACCCGCCGCAAAAAACCAAACCAGCTCAGCTAATAGCTCAATGACAACCGGCGTCGTTTCGGAAGATAAGTTCTGCTCGGTGAGCAGTTGCACTAAGGTTTGGCAATATTGACAGAGAGATTCAGAATCAGGTTCAAAGCGCGGAGAAGTAGCAGGGAGCGCATCAACGGCAAGGCTCTCGACAAGATGAGGCGGAATGGGCGCATTCAGTGTGGATTTCAACAAATTGAGACAGGTAGCAAGTCGCCCACACAGTGCCAGCTTCAACATAGTATCATCACATTCGAGCATAGAATCTGAAAAATGCTCACAGTGATCGGCCAGCACGTTAAAATCAGTGTCTGCGTTAAAAGGAAGGGTCAATAACGGGCAAGTCTGGTTGAGGATTGTAGCCATAAGGCAGCCTCCGATGAGTATCGTATTTACCCACCACCAGAGGTTCCAATCTCTTGGGTGGTGGAACCGGACGGGGTTGGAACTACCGGCCTCATCGACACCGGCGCATCTTGCGATGCCCCCGCCCGGCCCACCATAGAAGTGCAGCTAAGCGAATGACACAAAAAAAGCGCAGATGCGCTTAGTGTCATCGATGAAGTCAGGCAGGGTTCCAATCCTGGCACCTGATTTTGCAGGTGTGCGTTAACGATACCGCCATCGGCGGTGGGTGGCAAGGGGTTTGACTATAGAACAAGAGAGAAATAAATATTTGCTAAGATTCAAATTTTGCTCACATCAGGTCATATAAAAATTCTAGTCTTAGCATCAAGAATTTAGCGAATATAACTTATCTTTTAATAAATATAAGTTTATTTTGTTGAGAGCAAACCTGAGCTATGCATCGCGTCATCTCGATCATTTTAAAAACTCATTTCTAACCGTTCGAGCTATTCCTTCAGACAAAGAAACAGGGGCAGAAAAATCCGACTCATCAATAAAATTAGATTTAAATTGAGTTTTTGCGCAAAATTTTCTTATGCGAACACTGCTCACTGGGAATTGTCTACCTGTTACCTTGCTCAACAGATCAAAGCAATACCCTCCAAACAAGCCAATGAAATATGGAACTCTAATGTTTTTTTCTTTTTTTCCTAGTGCATTAGTTATTACACTCGTCAATTCATTCATAGTAAAGTCAGGCTTATCAACGTAGTTGAACACATATTTTCCGACTGACAAGCCTGAAACATAATGAATAAATGCAGAAATATTCTCAACATATGCCATAGATTTTTTATTATTACCAGAACCAATCATCAAAAAACGTCCGGAAGCGATTTGTCGAAATAGATTATAAACATTACCCCGATTATTCTCACCGAATACAACGGTTGGTCTGATTGTCACCAATTTATTATCCGAATGACTAGAAAACCACGCATCATATACATGCTCTGCTTCTAGTTTTGATTTTCCATAATGATTGAATGGATGGTACTCACCATCTTCTCCAGTTTCTTTTTCTACAAACCCATACACGGCAACAGACGAAGTAAATATGATATTTTCAATAGAGTTTATTTTTGCTGCCTTGCAAACATTTTCAGCCCCAACAACATTAACATCATAATAAAGGCTAATAGGGCTAACATTATCTTTATGTTCGGCAGCAAGATTTATGATAGTGTCTATGTTTTTCAATGCAGAAATAAGAGTTTCTATCTTTGTAACATCACAATACTCCCATTCATCTGGAAACTCTTGCGATTTATTTTTATCTAAAATCTTAAAATTTATATTTTCCTCTTTTAATTTCTTAGCCAAAACCGTACCAATGAAACCAGACCCACCAATAATAGCCAACATAGTATTCACCACAATCATTTACGAAAAAAACAATATAACTTAGACAGAAATTTAGTCGGCAACATACGAGCAGAAGCTCGTAATATAAATATATATGAAGCCATAAATCGATTATCTAAACCTAACGCCAATTTTAGCTTAAACAACTTATATTCACTCGATATATATACCAATCCTTTTCGTCTTTGAATCATAGAGCGTCCGGCTCTAACATACACTAAAGGTTCAACTAAATTACCAACTTTATAGCCAGAAGCTAATACTCTTAACCACAAGTTATAATCTTCCATAAAAGCATGGTGTAAATATCCACCAACACTACAGATCATATCTCTCTTGAACATAACGGACATATGATTAAATGGGTTACGTTTTTTAGCCATCTCTTTTATTTCTTCATAATGGAGAGGATTTACACGTTGACCAAGAGAGAAAGACATAGTTTCATCAAACTCTCGCACAGCAGTTCCGAGAACACATACTTCAGGATTCTCTAATAAAAAATTTATCTGTTTTTCAAACCTTGTACTTACACACACATCATCGGTGTCCATTCTAGCTACAATTTTATACTGGCAATGTTGCAGACCAATATTCAAAGCACTACCCAGACCGACATTTCTATTCAATTGAATAGTCTTAAGATTTAACCTTTCATTCCATTTTTTTATTACCGTATATAAATCAGAAGAAACAACCCCATCAACAACGAGAATTATTTCATTTGGCTGTAACGTTTGCTTTTCCAAACTAGCAAAACAGGCATTGAAATGATCCGGCAACTCATTTTTATACACAGACATTAATACAGAAAATTGCATATAAACACTCAATATATCTTAATTAAACCACCCCAATAAAGAGCAGTTAAATTCATTATTCATGGGAATTATTCTTCTTAATCATACTCAACAGTTTCTCTGACTTTTTGTCATCAAATTTTCTAGCAAACAAACAATTACTGTTAAGTATTAATTTATAATCAGACTCATCAAGAACCGTGGGGTAAAAACCATTTCTTCCAGACCAATCGATGAATCTAAGATTAAACAACTTTTCATCCAACATGTTATCTTCAAATTCATCAGACCTACAGTCATTACGCCATTGAGTGTACTCTTTATACATAAAAACATTTTCTTTGAAGCGCGAGTTTAATAAAATCGTTTGAAAATACATTTCATCAGATGCATGACAATATTTATAATAATTATTAAACTCAGTATTCTCACAAGAAAAATTCACAATGAATCTTGCTGCATCGCCAGTAATAGTCCACCAGGAGGATCCCCCATAAGGTTCAATATTTTTTAAAAAACTCCGTTTAGGAAATAAATGTCTAATGCTAAAAAAAAGGCCCCAAAAAAAAAGTTTAAAAGCATCTTTTTTCCAATTTCTTATACCAATAAAATCTATTGGATAGTAATATTCTATTTTATGCAACCATGTTGGTCTATCAGACAATCGCCAAAAACTGATGAATTCAGAATGAATATTCTTACTTAAAAAATCATTAATTTCTTCTATTCGTTTAACAGGATAATCAGCACCACTGATTAATGAAATGTGACTGTACTCATTATTATTCACTGCATACTTCAATAGATGCAGAGTTGCTTGAACCTGGCTGAACCCCATCCATTTGACATCGACTCTATCACTAATGAAATAGGCATTTTTTTTATAAGTGGCATTATCATCAATGATTTTCTTGAATGGTTCGATATCTACTTTTTTATCTATATGAATAAAAATATCCACTAGTGGATGCTGTAATGCTAGAATAAGCTCTTTAAAAACAATAAAGTTACTATGCGCTTGTATCAAATATGCAAATTTTGGCATTCAAGAACCTTCGATCTTTTAGTTAATTTTAAAAATAATATAAGCCGCAAGAAAAAAATAGCAGTTTCAGTAACCAACACAGAGAATGCAACGTTTATAGCGCTAACTTCCTTTGTGAAAATAAAAAAAGAAATTAATATTAATTGAACACAACCGCCGAATACAACAGTATAATTAACAACTTTAACTTTATTTATTGTAGCAAAAGCAGGGTATCCTAGAATACCACTCAAGAAATTAACTACAATAACAATAGAAAATATTCTTAGCACGTTACTGGCACCACTAAACTCAGAGCCGAATATTAATGTTACGGTTTCCTCTGAAAAAAAGAAAATAAAAACGCCAATAAAAATCACAAATGGAAGAGTGAAAAGAATAACGTTAAATATTATTTTCCTGTTACTAACATTTGCCATATAGGGGAAAATAGCTTGAATTACTGGTCCAGTTAGACTTTGACTTGCCTGATATATTTTCTCTACACAGCCATACAATGCAAGCTGAACCATTCCAGCATGGGCCCCTACAAATATTGAGCTTAATGTTGTATAGGCACTAACAGAAACACGTGATAGGAAAAAAGTAGAACTAAATTTCAACTCATTAATAATATATTTTATTGATGCGATCTTTGGAACATATCCCATTTTAATCATAATATAAGATAACATAACAAAATTTATCAGCATACTTAGAAAGGATGCAATAAAAACCGAATGGATATCCTGTTCATGCTTAACAAAAATAAATATATAAGAAACATAAAAAAACTTAGGTATAGTGAAGAACAACACGATATCTTTCATCTTCTCCATGCCCTGGAAAAACCATAGAGGAAGATAACTTTGGCAAAAACAGACTCCAATCAAGGGAAGTATAAATAAAAAATCCACTTTCCCCCAATAAAAACAAATAGAGTAAACTATAATAACGCTGAGTAAAAATAAAAAAAATTTTATAATATATATAGAGTAAATTACCTTCTTAATGACCAATGGTTTAGTTCTATTTTTTGCTATTTTATACGTTGCTGATAGCCCAAAACCGAAGTCATTTAATACAAAAAGAAGTCCACTTAAGGATGCAAATAATGTAACGACCCCAAAAGCCTCAGTGCTAAACACTCTCGATAGATATGGTAATACTAACAGAGGCGCAATCAGATTTAAAAATTGGACAATATAGAATGAAACAGTATTTGCAAAAAGAGCTTTAATACCTTTACTTATCTTATCCATTTAATCTCTTTAATATTTTTTTTACTAGTGGGAGGATATTATTTCTTCTCAAGAAGTCGACAATAAATTCTCTATATCTGAAATAATAAATCCGGATAACTCTATTAAGCGAAACCCTCAAGTTTTTCATTTTTTTCCTTTTGACATTCCCATCAAAAGCTTCAATGATTTTCTCTATATCAACAAAATCCTTTTCCTCTCCTCGATTTTTCTTAAAATCAATCAATTTTTCTGGTCTAATAAATTTCACTCCAAACACATCAATAAAGAAATCTTCTTTTTTGAGTATATCTTTCGTATTTATTTTATATAAATCCGCATACTTATTATGACTCCCGATTTCTGGAGTGTCAGTGATAGTAATATTTTCATCATGCAATAGATCAATATCATTTGCATCTCTCAACCCCAGAAGGCTCATAAGAGAACTACCTGTAACAATGACATCATCAATTGAAATTGAATTTTTTTGTAAGACTAAAATAATTTTCGACAAAACTTTTAGCTCTATATTATTTAACAACACCCCTCCGTGCGAATATAATAAAAATTCAGACAGCTTTCCAGTCTCAAATATATCATCAGTAGTATGTATATTATTTTTGGAACCATCAGAAAGAGCTCGAATCTCATTTTTTAAATCTATATCGTCTTCACCCCCCAAACTTTTATAAAATAAAAAATGTGTTTCTTTGTTATTAACAAAGCATGCATCAGCTTTATTTTTTATTCCACTCCAAGAATTATCAACATCACCGATCCATTTTTCGTTCTTATACGCAAGAAGGCATAAATTCCTAACACCGTTTGAATCTAAAGTAAAACAGTCACTGTAAATCACTCTGTCTGTATATTTTCTTTTAACACTATCAATAGAAAGGCTATTATATGGCCAAAGAATTGCAACACGGGATGAGCAATCACAAGAAAGGTAGCATCTTACAAAATTAAGTAATTCCTCCCGGGAAGCACCCTTTCTTTTATAAAATGAATAATCATAAGTAGGAGATTCAACATTAAGCTTAATAGTTGGTATCTTTAATCCTAAAAGATATGCAATCGAAACCCTATGAGCACCATCTAAGACCATTCCATCCTTAGAAAGAGGGATAATTGATTTTTTTACATCAAACCCATTTTCTTTAATTTCATTAAATAATGTTATAAAGTATTTTTCAAAATCTAAAAAACTTTTCTTAAATGAATCGCCAGGTTCTTTATAAAGAGCATCTGTAAAATATTGTATTGTATCTTTGTAGTATTTCCGATTACGATTAATTTCACTTTCATTCCCTGCCAACACGGCTTCTAAATATTTTATCTTAACGGGAATATCTAATCTTTTCGGGTGTATTAAATCTTTGGCACAAACATAATTAATTTCTTCATCAATACATCTATAACAATGAAATCTAGAATCTATACGTTCTAAAATATTTTTATCGTAATTCATAAATTTTAAATTTAACCTTGATAAATAAAATAATAAAAAAAGATAATTTTATAAAAACAAAAACATTAAATGCTTTCAGTTTTTCTAAGTTAGAAAAAGATAATTTCTTGAATTCTTTTCTTTTCTCAAAAAGAAAATCAATACTTTCTTTATTATCGATGCTATACAAGAGTGTTTTTTTTAACAAATACATAAATGTCATTAATTTAAAATAAGAGTAACGAGAATTCAAAAAAACATCATCCACAAATAAATTATTCAGTTCATCATAAAGGTCTAGAACTTTTATTTTCTGGCCTGTGATTTTACTGTTAACTGAACTATTTGCATTCAAATTATAAAAAAACAAGCAATCTTTTATATAATAAAGAGTATCGCAGTAGTGCAATACTCTTATCATAAAATGAATATCTTCACCCAATGGATATCCATTTTTAAAAAAAATATTATTTTCTAGTAAAAAAAATCTTTTATAACAAAAACAACAAAAGCTTATATTTATCTTTCTTTTTAAAAAAAGATATAAAATATATCGCCCTGAGTAATCACCATTTTCAAAATCAGTATTTACTATTACATTATTTATTTTATAATTGAAAATAACAATATTGAAATTATCATTATTGCACTCGTCCAATGTAAGAAACAAGTGTTTAGAAAAATCGTCATCAGCATCTAAAAATAAGATATACTCTCCTTTTGCATGCTCGATACCTAAATTCCTAGCACTCGACACTCCATTATTAGATTGTTCTAAGTAGATGAAGCTATTAGTTTGAGTCAATAACTCTTTTGTTTTATCAGTTGAACCATCGTTTACAATTATGAATTCAACATCGTCCCTAGATTCAATAACATCATTTATAAATGAAAGTATATTCGAAACATAAAATTCTATATTGTAGGCTGGGATGATAACAGAATATTTTTTTTTCATAAAAATTTATTCACCGTACACCTGAATTTATTTCTAATTGACTTTAGAAGAACAATAATGAAATTCCTCTTTATTTTTTCATTAGAACGCGTTGCTTCAAGTAAACTTTGTGTGGTTGTTGGCTTAGGATGTGAAATAATATTTGAAAGATAAATACTATCAAAAAATTTCTTTTTGTAAAAAACATCCCAATCATCTGCCAAACAAAAATCATTATTACTAAATTGATATATACTTCCTGCAACAGACTGATTAATCAAATAAGCCGCAGTTCGGTAGATATATTTACTACTGGCTATAGTTTTTTTAAAAACTATTTTTTCATTAATAGAAAAATCCGAAAACCTAGACGTTATTATTAATTTTTCACTATCTAAATAGTCTTGCGCACCTAGGACATACAATGAATTTTTATTCAAAAAATTGACATCAGAATTAACTAGTGGGTAAATATCAGTTTCCAGAATAACATCATCTTCGAGAATTATCGCCCATTCGATATTATTAACTTTCATCATATGATATATAGACATATGACTTAATGAACAACCTATTTCGCCCGCCGATAATGATCTTTTATATCTTCTTCTTACCCATTCACTTGCATTAATTTTATTAATAAAATCATCAACTAATGTCTTGCCATCTACCGCATCAACAAACTGATAATCATATCCATTTAATTGCTTATCAATTGACGCTCTCCGAATCGAATCTTTAAGTGAAACGATAAATATTGGTATATTACTCATATTTTTTTTTGCTATTAAGTATTAAAACAAATTGGTATGAGACCAAAATAGTAAAAAGATATTTATTGAAGCCTAAAGTCATAGCTTTAAACTCTAATATGAACGATAAAAGAATGAATATATTTATTACAGGTTTAATGTTTTCAGTATGCTTTTTATTTAAAAAGAAACCACTAATCAATAAATGATATACAGAAATAATTAAAACCCAAAGAATGCCACCATAATACAAATTTCTTAGATATCCGACGTCAGTTTGCATGTAATACTTCCCTGTATTTGGGTCCGTAAACACACCGACTCCATACATAAAATCCTCGATTGTAACGTCTTTATCCCACATATCCATCAAAGTGTTCGTTGAGTGTGTTTCCAAACGACCACTGTTTATGTAGTTGTATATGGGTTCAAAAGCAAAACCTAGAACTTTATTTATGGCTGATGAGTCAGAACCAAAAAACATAAGGGAAAGAAATAAAAGAATGCCCAAAGGGATAATAAATATTAAAACTTCCTTTATTTTTAAAGTGAGCCTTTTGCTAGAAAAGCAATAATAAAAAAAGGATAGCAACGCACCTACAAATGCAGTTCTCCCAGAAAAAAAACATCCAACAAACAATAGAACACCAATAAGAACAACAAATAATGATATTTTCTTTTCAATGAGAAAACGTTTTGTAAAAAGAATAAAAACACACGCATACCCAACTGCAAGTCCCCAACCGCTAGAACTAGCCAAAGCTAGCCCACGAATCATTCCCGATTTTTCATATAAATTAGAGATATCGTCTTCTAAATAAAAAAAATGCACAAAGTTAGCAACTACTGGAAATAAAAATGCTGATATTTGTATTAGCGATTGAGCAACAAAAACAAAAATCAACAACATTTCAAAATAAGATTGTTTATTAGGGAAATTTGAATTTGCAGATATCAGACAAATAAAGAAAAAAATACATATTATTTGTATAACCTGAGAAATGAAATTTTTAAAATAACTGAAGTCATATTTTTCATGCATTACAGTGATCAACACACACAACAATGAAATAAAAAATAAACAAGATATAATCAATAAAAAATTTTTATCCAAAAACAATATTCTTATTGAAGATACAAATTCCTTACCTCTGAATAACAAGCCTATTAAAATAGAAATAAAAGGAACTAAAAAAGAACTATTAATTCCTTCGGTAAGGTAAAACCCAAAAATCAAAAAAAACAACAACACGCCATCGATAAAGTATTTTTTCAATTGTATATAAATCACTAGTATTTTACTCTAAAGATAAAAAATGTGCATATCCTAACTTATAAAATGGACATGCACATATTATATTTATTTTGATTTATAATCATAAGTATAGTAATGATAACCACCATACCCATAATAACTAGTAGCTCGTTTAACTATAGCATTAAGAATAACGCCTTTAATCTCAGTACCATTTTGCTCAAAGCGACGAATACTAACTTCAATTTCTTTTACTGTATTCATTTCAAAGCGCGCAACAAGCAAAGATGTACCCGCATGGCGGCTAATGATAGCAGCATCTGTTACTGCCAGAATCGGCGGTGTGTCTAGTAGAACCAGATCATAATTTTCTGCCGTCCACTTAATAAATTCGGCGAATCGGCTATGCATCAACAACTCAGAAGGATTCGGTGGCACCTGACCTCGCGGGATAAAATCCATCCCTTCCATATGGGTTTTACGTACTGCGTCTTTGATCTGCATCTGTCCAGAAAGAATGTCTGAAAGACCATTATTACTCTGTGAGCCCATCAACTCATGGGCATAACCTTTGCGCATATCACAGTCAACAATCAGCACGCGCTGCCCAGCTTGTGCAATAACTGCACCCAGGTTGGCACTGATAAAGGTTTTACCAATAGAGGGGCTGGCACCCGAGATCATCAGCACATTATTTTTGGCTTCCATCATAGCGAAATGCAGGCTGGTGCGCAGGCTGCGGATTGCCTCAATAGCCAAGTCAGCCGGATTACCTACAGCAAGTAATTCTGTAGAACGGGTATTGCTTTTCTTGCCCTTCGCCAGCAGTGCTTTGTCTTTCTTCTGTTGCCATTCAGAAAGCGGCACGCTGGCATAAACGTTAATGCCTAACTCTTCAAGTTGTTCGGGGCTTTCAATACCTTTATGCAACAAGGTTTTAAGGACCACAAATGCTGTAGAGGCCATTCCGCCTAAAATCATGGCTAACAGCACAATTAATGGCTTTTTAGGCTTAACCGGTTTAGGCTGAACTACGGCTTTATCAATAATGCGCACATTGCCCACAGTGCTGGCTTTGTTAATGCTAAGTTCCTGCTGTTTATTCAGCAGTTGCATATACACTTCTTGACCAGCCTGAACATCACGGGTCAAACGCAAAATCTCTTGCTGGGTTTTCGGCATCGCCCCCACACGCTTATTCAGCTTATCGCGCTCTTGCTGCAAAGTTTTGCGTTTTTCCATCAACGCTCGGTAAGCAGGGTGTTCACGGGTGTAGAGTTTGGAGATCTCTGCTTCTTTAAACGTTAGTTCATTAAGTTGAGATTCCACAGACACCATAGTGTCTAGCACCGCTTTTGCTTCTAATGAGAGATCAACAGAATCATTCTGTTGGCGGAAGGTATTTAATTTATTTTCTGCATCATTCAACTGGCCACGGATGTTAGGTAATTGCTCTTTTAAAAATTCAAGGCTTCTGCCCGCTTCTTCCGACTTACGCTCTACATTCTGCTGCAAATAGTTTTGGCTGATGCTGTTTAGAATCTTGGTGGTTAAGATAGGGTCTTCCCCTTCTAAACTTAACCCCAAAACACCGGTATCCTTCCCTTTATCGGCAACAGCAAAATCATCTAATAATCTATTAATTGCTGTTAACGGATTAAGTTTCCTTAGGCGAAAAACTGTATCATTATCAGCTTGAATCTCACTAACTAAGAGAGTAATACCGTTATAGCTCGCCACCTGACCTACTTTACCTGAGAAAGAAACGGTGTCTCCCCCTGTTAAAGTGTAGTTCTCTTTATCGATAACTTTCAGAGTCAGCGGTTCATCCTGCCAACTTTCGGGCACATCAAGGCGAGATACAGCAATTTGTCCAGGCTCAGTATCCGTTAAGCGCGCAATACCTTTGCCAACAATGGGTAAATACTTTTGGCGCACATCTATATCTAGTGCCAGATCGTTAATAGTTTTCCCTATAACCATGCGAGATTTGATCAACTCAATTTCAGCAGCAGACTGGGGTTTCGCGTCTGGCAGCATGCTGGAAATATCTTTGATCAAAGAGTCGCCACCACTTTGCTCTACCTGTATCAATGCATCAGCTTTATAAATCGGTGTAGCCAGCATGGCATAAGCAATACCAACAATGGTAAACAACGCCGTCACACCAATTATTAACCAACGATTATCTAGCAGGGTCCCAAGCAATCGCCCCAAATCAATCTCATCTGAACGATCAATTTCAGATGTTTTCACTGAATTTTTCTCTGCCATCGGTTTCTCTGAGAATTATCGATTTAAAGCCTGCGCCCATTTTTGGGCCGACTGCTCTAGTTGCAAATAAACAAATTCAAAAGCCTCGCGGCTTTTGCGATAAGGGTCAGCAATTTCTCGCTGGTTCAGCCAGTGGCCAAACAACATGGTCTTGCCACGCACTTCCGGTGCCATGCGCCCCACAGCATCAATGTGGCCTTTTTCCATCACCAAAATCAGGTCATATTCTCTGCACAAGGATTTGGTAAGTTGCTGGGCTGAGTGCCCTTCCAGTGAAAGGCCGTGCGCACTGGCCACGTCACTGGCGGTGTTATCCGCAGCATGCTCCACTAACGCGCCCAGCCCTGCGGAGGCGATTCTTTTGCTCGGCAATAACTGTTTTAACAACCGCTCCCCGGTTGGGGAGCGGCAAATATTGCCTACACATACCACTAAGATGGAATCAAACATGACGTTCTTCGTGTGCAAAAGGATGGTTACGGCCAGGTACGCACACGTAATGCGCCTTCGGTCAGGTCATTGAAGCCGGAGATGGTCGGCACCAGCTGTGACACCACGCGGTTCCAACGCACAATCGGTGCAGTGGTTACGTACACCACATCATAGGGCTGTAACTGGAACTCGGTGCCCATCACCAGCGCAGTGGCATCAGAGGTGTTGAGCTGATAAATATCGGCCAGTTTAGGGCCTTGTGAGCCACGCAGCGGACGGATAACAAACACACCGGTCGCATCAGACATGGCCTGATCCATCCCTTCCGCATTGCCTAACGCTTCAGTGAGCGTCATACCGCTGCGGTCCATCTTCAGGGTGCTTTGCTTTTTCACTTCCCCCATCACAAACACCTTCAGGCCGTCGTTACGCGGCACATAAAGGATATCGCCAGGGTAGAGAAGTTGGTTCTGAGACAGGTCGCCGTTTTGCATCAGCGCCTGAAGGGAAATGCGTTTTTCCTGCCCGTTGTGCGTCAGCACCACGTTACGCCAGTCGGCGTTTTCCGTCAGCCCACCGGCTTTATTGATGGCATCCAGAATAGTGAGCGGCACGTTGGAAACGGCCTGCTGTCCAGATGTCGCCACTTCACCAGAAACATACACTTTTTGCGAACGGAACGCCGCAATACTGATTTCAACCTGAGGCGATTCTATATACTGCGCCAGGCGGCCCATGATCTCCTCACGCACCTGAGTGACGGTTTTCCCCGCCACTTTCACTTTGCCAATATATGGGTAGAAGATAGTGCCATCAGAATGTACCCAGTTACCGGTGTCTGCTGCGGTGCGATACGTCCCTGCGGGTGTCGTCAATTCGGGGTGATCCCAAACGGTAACCATCAACACATCACCCACGCCAATCAGGTATTCGTAGCTTTGCAGTTCACGATCCAATGCAGAGTTAGTCTGGGCTACCAGCGGTTTTGCTCGCATTTTCTCAATCAGGTAAGGCGTCATCGGGTAAACGTTGACCAGTTTACTGATGTTGAAATCTGCATCCTGTTGTTTAATCACTTCTTTGCCGCTGGTCGTCAAATGCGAACCAGGAAAAATGGTACAACCGCTCAGCAACACGGCAGACACCATCAACGGTATCACTTTTCTTTTGTAAGCTATCATCCTGTTTATGCCATCACTTTTAATAAGTTATAAGTCGCCGCCGATCCTCTGCCTCTATCATAAAGAATTCGGGTGCTATTGATTCCATGAGTTACGGCTGTAAAAACGGGTAATTTACTTGTTCAGTGGCGTTTGGCTTACTTTGCCGTGCACATGCCCAGACTGACCGCTACCACGGCGGGCCCACGTCAGCAAGCGCCATACCCGGGTAATTGACCAGAAATAGCCGACGAATGCCAGTAAAAACAGGCTAAGCATAACAGACTCTCTGATTCCTGCACGCTCACCAATAATTCCTACCAGCGCAAACATAAACGCCACACCAACAATGGCTAACAGGGTTTGACGCGGTCCCAGCCCAGCACGCAGTAAAATATGATGAAGATGCTCGCGATCGGGCTTGAAGGGGCTGTCGCCACGGCGAATGCGACGCGTCATTATGGTGACCATGTCCATCAACGGCACGGCGATAAACCATAATGCGGTCACCGGGCGAATTACAGCGTCATGCCCTTGCGTGGCGACAATCAGCAACCAGATAACGGTGAAACCAATCAAGGTGCTACCGGCATCGCCCATAAAGACTTTGAATTTTTGTCCCCAGGGAATACCGAGGTTGAGCAGAATATAAGGAATGGATGCAGCCAGCAGGCATAAACTCCACTGTGCCAGTTCATGCTCACCATCCAGATAAAACATCACAGCCAGCGCACCAAAGGTGACGCAGGAGAGTGCGCCCAGTAAGCCATCGATGCCATCGACCATGTTGAAAGCATTGATAGCGCCCCAGACCGCGAGCAGCGTCACCGCGTAGCCCGCCCAACCCAGCACCAGCTCATAACCGAATAGAATGTTACCCAGGCTCGCAAGGTGAAGCCCGGAATACATCATGATGCTGGCCACCAGCGCTTGCAGGAAGATACGAGGCATAACAGGGAGATCGAAGCGGTCGTCCAGCACGCCGACGAAAAGTAATGCGCTGGCGCAGACCATATAGAGGGAAAAATCAGGGAGCCATTCAGGATGAAGGGCATAGAGGATCCAGAGGGCGAGATAAATAGAAACGCCTCCCACCAGGGGAATATGCCCGCGGTGTTTTTTGCGCGAGTTCGGTTTATCAACTAACCCTACTTTTATTGCCGTTTTTCTTGCCAGAAAAAGCGCAATAAAAGCGCTTATAAAGATAACCGTAATTTCTTGCATTTTTGCACCATCATCAACCGTGAAGTTACTTCGCACCAGGCACGCTACCGCCCTTGGCTCATAGCCGCCAACGTGCTGTTAAAATACGGAATACCATCCGTGGGCCACATTATGATTCCTGTGTACGTATTTATTTTTACGGGCTAGTCAAGCAAAAAAAACCGCGAAACTTTCAGAAAAGGACCCTATAGTGCCGCGTACGCCACTATAGTATGGAGCACATTTCACTCTGTACAGGAAGTTCGTGGATTTACAAAGATTTTCAGATTAGGCCTATCCCGCGCAACAAAACCGCAATAACCTTAAGAAATCACATGTCTTTTTATGTTTGAGTGTTTTTTAAACAAATCGGTATTATTTAATAATTACTTACAAATGCTAGCACTCTTGAGTGCGGCTAGATACCGTTTTTTGAAAGTTAGCGATTTTAAATCAGCAGGTTATAATGCTAAATAGTTGTAAATAAAGTAATTGTGTTTGCAATGATTGTATGAAGATGTTGTCAGACTGGTAATATCCCCACAAATGCTGGTTCAATGCGGGCTGCGCTGCTACCCTATATCGGTTCTGGTTGATACAGGTGAAAAAATTTATATGGAGTGGATCGCTGATCCCACTATCTGGGCCGGTTTGGCAACGCTTGTGGTGTTGGAACTGGTATTAGGTATCGATAATCTTGTCTTTATTGCCATTCTGGCGGAAAAACTCCCCGAAAAACTCAGAGATCGCGCCCGCGTCGTTGGCCTGTCACTCGCATTATTGATGCGTCTGGTGCTGCTTGCCTCTATGTCCTGGCTGGTTTCGCTCACCGCCCCGCTTTTCACCCTGTTTCAACAGCCGTTTAGCGCACGCGATATCATCATGGCGGTCGGCGGGCTGTTTCTGTTGTTCAAAGCCACGGTAGAACTTAATGAGCGGTTGGAAGGCCGAGATCAGGAGCAGCATGGTCAGCGCAAACGAGCGCGTTTTTGGGCGGTTGTAACGCAGATTGTTATTCTGGATGCCATCTTTTCGCTGGATTCGGTCATCACCGCTGTCGGCATGACCGATCATCTGCTGGTGATGATGTCTGCCGTGACCATCGCCATTGGGCTGATGCTGCTCGCCAGCAAACCATTAACCCGGTTTGTCAGCGCCCACCCCACTATTGTCATTCTTTGCCTCAGCTTTTTGCTGATGATCGGCTTTAGTCTGGTCGCGGATGGCTTTGGTTACCATATTCCCAAAGGCTACCTCTATGCAGCGATTGGTTTCTCGGTATTGATTGAGGTGCTAAACCAGGTTGCTCAGTTTAACCGCCGCCGTTTCCTCACCTCTGATGTGCCCCTGCGCCAGCGCACCGCCGATGTAATCCTGAAAATTCTGCGCGGTGAGCATGAAGATGCGGAATTGAATAACCAAACCTCAGACTTGATTGGCGACAATGCGCAAAGCGGTAATGCGGTATTCAACCGTCAGGAACGGCGCATGATCGAACGCGTGCTCGGCATGGGGCAACGTAGCGTGAGCAGCATCATGACATCCCGCCACGATATCATCGCCGTAGAACTTCAGTCGCCCCACGATGCGCTGGCAGCGCTGTTGGAAAAAAGTCCGCACACTCGGTTGGTAGTGATGGATAGCCCGACCTCGGATGAACCGGTAGGCATTGTGCACGTGGCCTCCCTGTTGCAACAACAGCTGCGCCATGAACCGCTCGATCTGCATAAGCTGGTGCGCCAGCCGCTGGTGTTCCCTGAGCAGATCTCTTTGCTACAGGCCTTGGAACAGTTCAGGGCGGCAAAAACCCACTTTGCTTTTGTGGTGGATGAATTTGGTTCGGTGGAAGGCATTGTTACGCTGAGCGATGTGATGGAAACCATCGCCGGGAATCTACCTGTCGAGGGAGAAGATGTCGATGCGCGTCACGACATTACGCAAAACGAAGACGGGAGTTGGACGGCCAACGGCTACACACCGCTAGAAGATCTCGCCATGTACATCCCCCTTACGCTGGATGAAAAACGCGAGTATTACACGCTGGCCGGGTTGATGATGGAATATTCACAGCGCGTGCCGCAAGAAGGTGATGAACTCACCATCGATGGTTACCGCTTCAAGATATTAAGCATGGAGAGCCACCGCATTGTGAAAGTGGCAATCACTCTGGAGCACGCGCCTGAGCAGGATTATGAGGTATAATTACCGCAAAGCGGAGATATCTTATGCGTGATGCATTAATCAGTTTGATAAAAGAGGCAATACCCACTGTCAGCCTTATTTACCTGTTCGGCTCTCATGCGACAGGAAATGCTGGCCCTGACAGCGATATAGATGTTGCCGTGTTGGCACAAGACCCTCTCGATCCTGTTTATCGCTGGGAGCTTGCTGGCGAAATAGCCAGCGCGTTGCATCGTGATGTCGATCTGATTGACCTTAGACAAGCCTCAACGGTATTACGCATGGAGATTATTCGCCACGGAGTTTGCCTGTATCAGCGCAATCAGGAAGCAGAACAATTCGAAATGACCACGCTTTCCATGTATCAACATTTACAGCAAGAGCGTGCGGAGATCTTGGCGGATTTCAAACAGAGCCTGCATCAATGACAGATATCATCATTAACAAAAGTGCAGCGATACGTCGCTGTTTGCAACGAATTAGGGAAGAGTTCAATCATGATGCAGAACACTTCACTACCGACTTTACCCGGCAAGATTCCGTTATCTTAAACCTGCTGCGCGCCTGTGAAGCCGCCATTGATTTAGCCAATCATACTATTCGCGTACATCAACTCGGTATTCCGCAAAGCAGCCGCGACAGCTTTGCCTTGCTGGCAAATCACCACATTATTACGCCGGAGTTGGCTGAGAAACTACAGAAAATGGTTGGGTTACGTAACATTGCGGTTCATGACTATCAAACGCTGAACCTGGATATCGTTATCTATGTTGTGCAGCATCACCTCATTGATTTTGAAGCGTTCATTAAGCAACTCGCCCGTTAATTGATTTTGTTTGCAAAACATCCCCCACCGAATAAACAGTGAGGGATGCCCATTTGCCTTACGCCGGAATCAAAATTTCCGTAGCCACCACCACCACAATCAGCCCGACCAATACCGGCACTGACGTGCGTTTTACCACTTCAAACGGCGAGACTTTTGCCATCCCTGCCACTGCAACCACCACGCCTGACACCGGAGAAATGGTTCTGCCAAGGTTAGAGGCTTGCAGCATCGGGATTGCCAGATAGGCTGGGTTGATGCCCATTTGTGAAGCCAACTTAGGGATCAGTTCGACAAACGCATAGAACGGCGCGTTACCTGAACCCGTGGTCATTGCCGCCAGCATGGTGATCACCACCAGTACCAGCATGATAAGCAATGCGCCGCTGCCAAAGGATTGCACCAACCCGATCAACCCACTGATAAAACCGATGGTGCTTAACCCCTGCGCAAACACACCGGCGGCAACCAGCAGCACCACTACGCTGGAGAAGGCTTCTGCCATGCCTTTGTAGGCAACATCCAGCCCGGCATAAATGGTTTTGGCGTTAAAGAAACGCAGAAATTCACACACGGCAGCCAGCAGCATGCAGATCACCAGGATGGTGATAATGTGCAGTTCCGGCCCCCACTTACCATCAAAAATCAGCACACCGATGATCGGCGTAAACGGCAAAATGGCGTAAACGCGCGGCGCATTGGTTTCAATGTCTTTCGCTTCGACCATTTCGTGGCTGATGTTCTCTTTTCGGTCGATATAGCGCTGCCAGAAGAAGTGTGCAATCGCCATCGATACAATGGCGGCAATGGAGATCGGCAACGTCACCTTAAACGCAAAATCCACCAACTTCATTTGCGAAGCCTGTGCCGCCAGCACCACATCACCAGAGGTTGGCGACAGGATCAAAGCCGCCGGCGAGGCGCAGATAGCCGCCGCCGCGCCACGACTGATGCCCACGTTCACCATGACCGGGAACAGCGTTGCCATCAGCAACACACCCAGCCCGGTGGCGGATGACACGGCCAGTGACATCAGGCAGGCAACGAAATAGGCGGCAATCATCAGTAAATAAGGGGAGTTGATCACTTTCAGCGGGCGTGAAACCAGTTTTACCACCACGTCATTGGCGCCAATGTGGGTCATGTAGGCGGCGAATCCGCACAGTACCATGATCATCATGCCGAGGTCGCCGCCGCGGCTCATCAGCAGAATTTTGACGTATTCAACAATATCCGTTAAGCCCCACCCCGTGGATTTCGCACTGGCGGGCAGTACGCTTTTCCCCATCAGCACGCTGATCAGCAGCAACAACAACCCGCCCGCCATCAGCACGCCGGTCGCGGAATAGCCTTTAATGATGTAACGGCCCACCAGCACCGTCACAACAACACCTATAAGGAGTTCGATCATGATGTTTCTCTGTTGAAAGTGAACGTAAAAGCGCCTGACGGGCAGACATCAGATAACGCTCTGGTATAAGAAAACGCGATAAAAGCAGGGGAGTGTACTGATTTGTAGAAAAACTACAAATGGCAAAGATCAAAGAAGTAAAGTTTATTTCCCTAAACGAGGTGAGGTTAATAAACTGCCTATTGGCGTATTGAAAGAAAAAAAACCATTAACGGTCATGGTTAACGTGGCAGCCATCTCTGTCGTCCTCGGCGCAGCATGCATCCGTCATCCTCGGCGAAAGCCGGGGATCTCTGCCAGAAAGAACGCGTTTCTCCTGTAGGAGATTCCCGCCTACGCGGGAATGACGGGTGAAGTGCGGGAATGACGAATGGTGCATGGGAATGATGAATGGCGTGTTGATTGGCGGAGGGGAACGTAAATAACGAGTTCCCCCTCTTTGTCATCCTCGGTCTAAGAAAGCGTCATAGGCGATCAAAGCTTGTCGAGAAGCTGTTTTAGCCCTTTGCTGGTCTGGCTCTGTTGATTTTTATCAGCCCAATCATTGAGCCGCTTTTTCATCTCATCCTGAAGGCGTTTGCGCAGCAACTGATCGACTTGCAGTTGATAGCTCAGGTTGTTGATCGGGCCGTAAATACGCAGCGGTACGCTGGTGGATTTTAAAATCTCTACCAACTGCTCGTTACCACGCCAGCCGTCGGTAATGTGCACGCTAAAGTTCATGTCACATTGTTGAGCCGGAAGATCAAACTGGCTGGTGCCGGTGAGAGACAGCAAGGCGGATTGACCGGTGATATCACTCACTCGCAGTTTGCCAGCATTGAGCTCGGCATTGCCGGTCAACCGCGTAATGTCGGTATAGCGATCGTAGCGCTCTAACGCCTGCACATTGCTGTTGTTGCGCACCACCGCCAACTGAATCATCTGCTGGATATTCACGCCCTGAAAGCGCAAGTTGTCCACGCTCAACGCCGCGTTGCCCCGCCACTGGCGCATCAAC
Organism: Candidatus Symbiopectobacterium sp. NZEC127; assembly: GCF_025962675.1. NCBI lineage: Bacteria > Pseudomonadati > Pseudomonadota > Gammaproteobacteria > Enterobacterales > Enterobacteriaceae > Symbiopectobacterium > Candidatus Symbiopectobacterium sp. NZEC127. Next base: position 41,950 of record NZ_JAGFPG010000009.1, on the reverse strand, counting down.
GCATCCAGCGAGAAGGTATCGCCACTAAACTGTCCTTTTAACGACAGTTTGCCACTCACCGTTTGCGGCAACGCAAACGCTACTGTCAGCGGCTCGATCTGTACATTCTCAATAGCAGGTTGCAGGGTGATTTTCGGCGTTGCCTTTGCATCCATTTTCCCGGTCAGAGCAATACGCCCGCCGTTAAGCTCGCTCTGCAATGAGGAAAGGGTCAACACACCAGCCTGATTGACCGCGTTGAGGTTCACCTTGCTGAAGGTCAGGCCACGGTAGATAAGCGTGTCTGCCTGCAATGCCAACCGCGCGCTGAACGATTGCCATAAGGCATCCCCTTCACTCAGCCCACGTTCCGTCGATACTACCGGCGTAACGGTCTTGATCGCCGCAGGCGTAGCGTTCTGCGTTTGTGACGTTGGCGCACTTCCCAGTAGTGCATCGAGATTTAGCCGCGCCGCGTTGATGTCCAGCGTATATTCCGGGTGTTCACCCAGGATTGCCGCCGCATTCCCGCTCAGTTGGCTGTCGCTCGCCGCTAACGTGAACTGACTTACCGTGACCTTTTCTGGCTGGGCAGTGCCAGCAGCCTGCTGATAACTGGCTTGAAGGCTACCGCTGCCGCTGATGCCACCAGAGGGAATACCCGCGCCCTGAAGTTGGTATTGGAATTGCTCGATGGTTGCATCTATTTGCTGTGGATAGTGCTGCATATCCAGATTTGCCTGAAGTGACACCGCAAGGTCACGCTGATCGCGATTAATGCGGCTGGTCAGTTCCAACGCTAGCTGGCGCTCGCTGCTCTGTTCCAGCGTCAGGTTGATGTCGCGCACGTTGAGCTGTTCGTCGTCACCGCGTTGCAAAATCAACAGGCTATCCACGATTTTCAACTGATTAACGGCAAGTCGCCAATTACGCGTCTCTTCCGGGGTTGACGAACCAGCTGGCGCAATCGGCGCTGTGCTGGCGCGATGCGCTTCGCTTTCGGGCGTTAAGCGCACCACGGCCCCTTTGAGCATCACCTGTTTCACTTCCAGACGATGTGACAGTAACGGCCAGAGTTTGACATCCAGACGCATGTTTTCTGCACTAATAATCGGCGACGCCGCTCCCGGTGCGGTTAGCGACATCCCGCCGGAAAGAATGCTGAGCTGCGGCCAAACGTGCCAGCGCAGATCCCCTTCCAACTGCAAGCGGTATCCGCTGCGGGCGTCGACCTGGCTTACCATGTAAGCGCGGAAATCGTTGGGGTTTACCAGCATGACTAGCGCCGTCATACCAACAGCCAGCACCACAAGCAGAATCGCCAGCGTCGTCAACACTCTTTTCATGCCATCCTCCCAACAATCAGTGCAACAGCATTATGCACTGGCGATCAATCCTTATCGATTCGACTCGCCACAGCACCTTGTTGATCTTTGTATTTCGCATCTTCACGACGGTTGTAGGGGCGTGCGGCCGGGCCAGAGAGCGGTTCAAAACTCAATGCACCGATAATCATGCCAGGGCGTAATGCCAACGGTAGCTTACCTGAATTATAGAACTCCAGCACAATTCTACCTTGCCAACCGGGATCGATACGGTGTGCAGTAACGTGAACCATTAATCCCAGGCGCGCCAAAGAGGAGCGACCGTCGAGCCAGCCCACCAAATTGTCCGGCAGCGTCACGGATTCCAGCGTTACCGCCAGTGCCAGTTCACCGGGATGCAGGAAAAACGCTTCGCCTTCCGGCAAGTTAATCTCGTCGCTCATCACGCGATCGAGTGCCGCGCTGACTTCATCTTTCGGGCCGCTCAAATCGATAAATGCAGCCGTATGGCCACTAAAAACGCGAAACTGATTGCCCAGCCGCACATCTAGCGTTGCGCCGTTAATTCTTTCAACCGGAGGACGAGGGGTGATAACCAGGCGTCCATCGTCTAGCCAGCTTTCTATGTCACGATCGCACAGTCTCATGTTGTTCCCTTTTCACGTTTAAGCCGTCACTGGTGAGTTATTCAAAAAACTGACTTATTTTGGCTTTCAGAATATCAATAGCAATACGGTTTTTACCGCCGCGTGGCACGATGATATCCGCATATTGCTTCGACGGTTCAATAAATTGCAAAAACATCGGGCGTACCGTTTTTTGGTACTGCTCCATGACCGAATCCATGGAACGACCGCGTTCGTTCACATCACGGCGCATACGACGCAGCAGGCAGATATCCAGCGGGGTATCGACAAAAATGGAAAAATTCAGCTCAGCGCGCAGGCGGACTTCCGTCAGTAGCAAGATACCTTCCAGAATGATCACTTTTTTCGGCAGCAAGCGTACCGTCTCTTGCTTGCGGGTATGCTCGACGTAACTGTACTGCGGCAACTCAATCGCTTGTCCGGCCTTGAGCATTTTCAGATGCGTTAACAGCAGGTCATGGTCCATGGCATTGGGGTGGTCATAGTTGGTTTTCACCCGCTCTTCCATGCTCAGATGGCTTTGATCTTTATAATAACTGTCTTCCGGGATGACCCCGATATGCTCATCCCCCACCTGATCGCGCAACTCGCGATAGAGCGTACTGGAAATAAGACTCTTGCCAGAAGCGGATGCTCCTGCAATTCCGATGATGACACACTGGTGAGACGTCGCAGCCATGACAATTAATGACCTGATAAATGAGGGAAATGCCGAATGGCATAGTAACGGGTAAACAAACAGTAACGAGCGAATTATAGGGAGTTAAGGCAGGTAGCGCCAGCCCTACACATGGTCATTTCTGGTTTGCAAAATGATAAGCGAGCACGGTCGCTGTATTTGATGATAACGAAAGATGTCACGGTGAAGATCAGTTACAACGGGGTTCCTAATATGCCAGGTAAATAAGAATGTCGCCAAGTGTCTATATATTAACCAACAAACCAAATGGCACGCTTTATGTCGGTGTAACCAGTAATTTGATACAACGCATCTGGCAGCATAAGAATCTAAAAGCCAAAGGATTTACCCAGCGATACAATCTAAATCAGCTTGTTTATTATGAATATACTGAAAATATGCTCGTGGCGATTCAGCGGGAGAAGCAGTTAAAAAAATGGAGGCGAGCGTGGAAAACTCACTTGATCGAGGCAGCTAATCCTTTGTGGAATGACTTGTTCTTTACGCTGTTCTGAGTGCCCCTCCGTCATCTTCAGCGAAAAATGAGGCTCCCCCTAACTGTCATCCTCGGCGAATGCCGGGGATCTCTGGCTGAATGAACGCGTTTCGTCTGGTAGAGATTCCCTCCTACACGGGAATCACGAAGTAAAGGGCGGGAATGACAAATACTCATTCGTCATCCTCGGCGACAGCCGGGGATCTCTGGCAGAAGTAACTCGTTTCGTTGGTGAGAGATTCCCGCCTGCGCGGGAATGACGAAGTAAAGGGTGGGAACGCCATACGTTCCCACTCCTGTAGCCAGTCACACCGCGCGGAACGAAATCTCGGTCGGAATGACTTCACCCTGCCAGTAAAGTTGCGCAGCAACTTGCCCGGCCAGTTCGCGATACAGTGAGGTGAACTCGCTGTCCGGCTTGCTGGCAACGGTGGGTTCACCGCGATCGAGATCTTCGCGCAGGGAGATATGCAACGGCAGTTGCCCCAGCAGGGCACAGTTGTATTTCTCCGCCAGTTTCTGCGCGCCGCCGGTGCCAAAAATCGGCTCCAGGTGACCACAGTGGCTGCAAATGTGCACGCTCATGTTCTCGACGATACCCAACACCGGCACGCTGACTTTCTCGAACATGGTGATGCCTTTCATGGCATCCACCAGGGCAATGTCTTGCGGCGTCGTCACCACCACGGCGCCCGTCACCGGCACATTTTGCGCCAGCGTCAATTGGATATCCCCGGTGCCCGGCGGCATATCCAATACCAGATAATCGAGATCCGGCCAGAGCGTATCTTGCAACAGTTGCAACAGCGCTTTACTCGCCATCGGGCCGCGCCACACCATGGCGTTATCGTCCGTGACCAGATAACCGATAGAGTTGGTCGCCAGGCCGTAAGCCATAATCGGTGCCATGTGCTGACCATCCGGCGAGGTCGGACGCTCGCTGGCGGTGCCCAGCATGGTTGGTATGGACGGACCATAGATGTCGGCATCGAGAATACCCACCGACGCCCCCTCTGCGGCCAGCGCCAGCGCCATGTTCACCGCGGTGCTGGATTTCCCCACGCCGCCCTTGCCAGAGCTAACGGCAATAATGTTTTTGACACCTTTAACACCCGCCTGATTGTTGACGCGACGCAGCGTGGCAATACTGTGCGTCAGGCGCCATTCCACATCTTTGGCACCGGTTAAACGCATCAACTCGGGGCTGACGGTCTCTTTTAATACTTCCAACCCACTTAACCAGGCAAACGGCATCACCAGTTCGATGCGCAGCACCTCATCCAGCAAGGCGCAGTGATGCAAGGCATTGAGCGTCGTCAGGTTATTTTTCAGCGTCGGGTGCTTAAACGTGGAGAGGACACCGGTCACCAGTGCCTTCAGCGTATCGGGGGTTTGCTCAGGGATTGTTGCGTTCATCCCGGCTCCTTATCGTTCTCATTATTTTGTGGAAAAACAGCCATAGCATAACAGAATGCCCCGCCCCGATCGTTGACCTCAGTGAAAAAATCGGCCCAAGCCACGTGAACGCCGCGTTGCCCGCGTTTGACAGGGTTTTCCGCTTACAGCGGTTTACGCCGCAAGGGGCTATCGGTTAACATCGGGATTCCCTCTCATCATCATGAAAGAAAGTAAGTTCCCCACTATGACTCAAGTCGCTAAGAAAATATTGGTAACCAGCGCGTTGCCTTATGCTAACGGATCAATCCACCTCGGCCACATGCTGGAGCATATCCAGGCTGATATCTGGGTCCGTTATCAGCGAATGCGCGGTCACCAGGTTCACTTTATCTGTGCGGATGACGCCCACGGTACGCCAATCATGTTGAAAGCACAGCAGATGGGCGTGGCACCGGAGCAGATGATTGCGGACGTGAGTCAGGAACATCAGCGGGATTTCGCTGGCTTTCAGATCAGCTACGACAATTATCACTCCACCCACAGTGAAGAGAACCGGGAACTGTCCGGTCTTATCTATGGTCGTTTGAAAGAGAACGGTTTTATTAAAAACCGCACCATTTCTCAGCTCTACGATCCGGAAAAAGGCATGTTCCTGCCGGACCGTTTCGTCAAGGGCACCTGCCCGAAATGTAAAGCGGTCGATCAGTATGGCGATAACTGCGAAGTGTGCGGCGCGACCTATAGCCCGACAGAACTGATCGATCCAAAATCGGCGGTTTCCGGTGCTACGCCGGTGATGCGCGAGTCAGAACACTTCTTCTTCGATTTGCCTGCATTCAGTGAAATGCTGCAAGCCTGGACGCGTTCCGGTGCGTTGCAGGAGCAGGTCGCCAACAAGATGCAAGAGTGGTTTGATGCTGGCCTGCAACAGTGGGATATCACCCGTGACGCGCCCTACTTCGGCTTTGAAGTGCCGGACGCGCCGGGCAAATATTTCTATGTCTGGCTGGATGCGCCGATCGGTTACATGGGGTCGTTTAAAAACCTGTGCGACAAACGCGGTGATATCGATTTTGATGAATTCTGGGGTAAAGAGAGTCGCGCTGAGCTTTACCATTTCATCGGTAAAGACATCGTCTATTTCCACAGCCTGTTCTGGCCTGCCATGCTGGAAGGCAGCGGCTTCCGCAAACCGACCAACCTGTTTGTGCACGGCTATGTGACGGTAAACGGCGCCAAGATGTCCAAATCGCGCGGTACCTTTATCAAGGCCGAGACCTATCTGCAACACCTGGATGCCGATTGCCTGCGCTATTACTATGCAGCCAAGTTGTCGTCACGCATTGATGATATCGACCTCAATCTGGAAGATTTCGTGCAGCGCGTTAATGCCGATATCGTTAACAAAGTGGTTAACCTCGCGTCACGCAACGCCGGATTTATCAATAAGCGTTTTGGCGGCAAACTGGCGGAAACGCTGGCCGATGCCGAGCTTTATGCCACTTTCGCCAATGCGGCAGACAGCATTGCCGACGCCTTTGCCAACCGTGAATCCGGCAAAGCCATCCGCGAAATCATGGCGCTGGCCGACCTCGCCAACCGCTATGTGGACGAACAGGCCCCGTGGGTAGTGGCAAAAGAAGAAGGCCGCGATGCGGACTTGCAGGCGATTTGCTCTATGGGCATCAACCTGTTCCGCGTGCTGATGACCTACCTGAAACCGGTATTGCCGTCACTGGCTGAGCGCACCGAGGCGTTCCTCAACACGACGCTGACATGGGATGCGGTAGCACAACCGCTGCTGGGTCACGACGTGAAAGCGTTCAAAGCCTTGTTCAACCGTATCGATCTCGACAAGGTCAATGCGATGGTTGACGCCTCGAAAGAGGACATGAGTGCCAAGAACGTGGTGACCGGCCCGCTGGCTGACGATCCGATTCAGGACACCATCAGCTTTGACGATTTTGCCAAAGTGGATATGCGCATAGCGCTGATCAAACAGGCAGATTTCGTGGAAGGCTCTGACAAGCTGCTGCGCCTGACGCTGGATCTCGGCGGTGAAACTCGCCAGATTTTCTCCGGCATCCGCACGGCTTATCCCGATCCGAAAGCGTTGGAAGGCCGTTTGACCATCATGGTCGCCAACCTGGCCCCGCGCAAAATGCGCTTCGGTGTGTCGGAAGGCATGGTGATGGCAGCAGGCCCTGGCGGCAAGGAAATCTTCCTGCTCAGCCCGGACAGCGGTGCTCAGCCGGGAATGCAAGTGAAATAACCCATCAAGCAGACATAACATAATCATTCCCGCGCAAGCGGGAATCCCTAACAGACGAAACGCGTTCTTTCTGTCAGAGATCCTCGGCTTTCGCCGAGGATGACGGCGGGGTTTTGCCGCAAAACATCTCACAGAGGTAGCATCTCTCCCTCTTTCCTGTTGCTCAATTGTGTCTTTTTTGTACGGCGGTTTTTTGCCGTTTTGGCTATTTTTGCAGCGAAAAAACAACCGTCAGATTACAAAACTGAAACCAAACGCTATATAATCTATTATATATCGCTATAAAAACATACCTTTAAAGGAGTAAAAAGGTGTTTTAAATACTTAAATTTTGATTTCGCGCAAAACCCCTATCGTGAGTGTTGTTAAATTGCCTGCAACAAAAAATAAACAAACCATCACCTAGGGAAACTAATGCAAATCAATAGAAGAGGTTTCTTTAAAGTTTGTGCGGGGGGTATGGCTGGCACTACCCTCGCCGCACTGGGCTTTGCCCCCACGGAAGCAATGGCATCGGTGCGTCAGTACAAGTTACTGCGCGCCAAGGAAACACGTAACAACTGCACCTACTGCTCCGTCGGGTGCGGTGTGTTGATGTACAGCCTGGGTGATGGCGCGAAAAACGCCAAACCCGCCATTTATCATATCGAGGGGGATCCGGATCATCCGGTAAGCCGTGGCTCGCTGTGCCCGAAGGGCGCGGGGCTGGTTGACTACATCCACAGTGAAGGCCGTTTAAAGCACCCCGAGTATCGCGCTCCGGGTTCCGATAAATGGCAGCGCATTAGCTGGGATGATGCCATTGACCGCATTGCGCGCCTGATGAAGGCTGACCGCGATGCCAACTTTGAGCGCGTCAACGCCAAAGGCACGGTGGTTAACCGTTGGTTGACCACCGGCATGCTGTGTTCTTCTGCCGCCAGCAATGAAACCGGTATCCTCGATCAGAAATTTGCCCGCTCACTGGGCATGGTGGCGATCGACTGTCAGGCACGTCTGTGCCACGGTCCGACCGTTGCCGCACTCGCGCCGACGTTTGGTCGCGGTGCCATGACCAACAACTGGGTGGATATCAAAAACGCCAACCTGATTATCGTGATGGGCGGTAACGCCGCAGAAGCCCATCCGGTGGGTTTTAAATGGGCCGTCGAAGCGAAAACCCATAACGACGCCAAACTGATCGTGGTTGACCCGCGCTTTAACCGCTCCGCCGCCGTGGCCGATCTTTATGCTCCGATCCGCGCAGGCTCGGATGCCGCCTTCCTGCTGGGCATCATCAACTATCTGATCACGCATGATAAAATTCATCATGAATACGTGAAGTCGTACACCAGCGCCAGCCTGATCGTGCGTGACGACTACAGTTTCGATGAAGGCCTGTTCAGCGGTTATAATGCGGATGCCCGCCAGTACGACAAGACCAGTTGGAATTACGAGCTGGATGCCAACGGCTTTGCCAAACGTGACATGACGCTGACGCACCCGCGTTGCGTCTGGAATCTGCTGAAAGCGCACGTTGCCCGTTATACCCCAGAGATGGTGGTCTCGCTGTGCGGCACGCCCGCGCACCATTATGAAGAGATCTGCCGCTCTCTGGCAGAAACCAGCGCCCCCGATAAAACCGCGACCTTCATGTACGCGCTGGGCTGGACGCACCACACCAACGGCGCGCAGATCATCCGTGCCGCTGCCATGATCCAGTTACTGCTGGGCAATATCGGCATGGCCGGTGGCGGCGTTAACGCCCTGCGCGGTCACTCCAACATTCAGGGCTATACCGACCTGGGGCTGCTGAGCCTTAACCTGCCAGGCTATATGCCGCTGCCGTCGGAAAAGCAGGCTGACCTGAAAACCTACCTCAAGCAGATCACGCCGGATGCGCTGCTGCCGGATCAGGTGAACTACTGGAAAAATACGCCAAAATTCTTTATCAGCATGATGAAGAGTTTCTATGGCGACCATGCGCAAGCGGACAACCAGTGGGGCTACGAATGGCTGCCGAAGTGGGATCGCAGCTACGACGTGATGGTACAAACCGAACTGATGATCGAAGGCAAAATGCACGGCTACATCGTGCAAGGCTTCAACCCGCTCGCCGCGTTCTCCAACAAGAACAAGGCGACGCAAGCGCTTTCCAAGTTGAAATACATGGTGGTTATCGATCCGCTGGCGACCGAAACCTCTACCTTCTGGCAGAACCACGGTGAATTTAACGACGTCGACAGCGCATCCATCCAGACCGAAGTGTTCCGTTTGCCTTCCAGTTGTTTCGCAGAAGAGAACGGCTCTATCGCCAACTCTGGCCGCTGGTTGCAGTGGCACTGGGCGGCGGCTGAACCACCGGCAGAAGCGCTGCACGACGGGAAGATCCTCGGCAAATTGCTGATGCGCCTGCGCGAGCTGTATCGCGAAGAAGGCGGCGTATGCCCTGAACCGCTGATGAACATCAACTGGAACTATCAGGATCCGGAAGATCCAACGCCGGAAGAGATTGCGCGCGAAAGTAACGGTATGGCGCTGGCCGATGTTTATGACGACAAAGGCACGCTGATCCTGAAAAAAGGTCAGCAACTGGCTGACTTCTCACAGCTGCGCGACGATGGCACCACGTCCAGCTTCTGCTGGATCTATGCCGGTAGCTGGACGGAAAAAGGCAACCAGATGGCTAACCGCGACAACAGCGATGCCGGTCTGGGGGCAACGCCGGGCTGGGCCTGGTGCTGGCCGCAAAACCGCCGCATTCTGTACAACCGCGCCTCCGCTGACCTGCAAGGGAAACCGTGGGACAGCAAGCGCAAGCTGTTGGAGTGGAACGGCCAGAAATGGCAAGGCATTGACGTGCCTGATTTCGCCGCTACCGTACCGCCCGGCAAAGACACCATGCCGTTTATCATGTTGCCGGAAGGCGTGGCACGTCTGTTCTCGGTCGATAAACTGGTTGATGGTCCGTTCCCTGAACACTACGAACCGATTGAAACGCCGCTCGATACCAACCCGCTGCACCCGTCTGTGATCTCCAGTCCGGCGGCACGGCTGTTTGCGCGCGACGCCAAAACCATGGGTAAGGCGAGCGATTTCCCGTATGTCGCCACCACCTACTCCATTACCGAGCTGTTCCGTCACTGGACCAAGCATGCGCGCATTAACGCCATTATCCAACCCGAGCAGTTTGTGGAGATTGGCGAAAACCTGGCGCAGAGCAAAGGGATCAAGGCGGGGGATGAGGTGAAGGTTTCCTGTCAGCGCGGCTACATCAAAGCCAAAGCGGTGGTCACCAAGCGTATCAAGACCTTGACCGTCGCCGGTAAAGCGATTGAAACGGTCGGGATACCTTGCCACTGGGGCTTTGAAGGCACCACGCGTAAAGGCTTCCTGGCAAATACCCTCACGCCCAGCGTCGGTGACGCTAACTCGCAAACGCCAGAGTTCAAGGCGTTTTTGGTGAATGTGGAAAAGGTGTAAGGTAGCGCGCTATGTCAATGCAATCTCAAGATATTATCCAACGTTCGGCTACCAGTAGCCTGACACCGCCACCGCACGTGAGAAACGACAAAAGCGAAGTGGCGAAACTGATTGACGTCACCACCTGTATTGGCTGTAAAGCCTGTCAGGCAGCCTGCTCCGAGTGGAACGACATTCGTGACGACGTGGGCCATAACCACGGGGTGTATGACAACCCGATGGATCTGAGCGCCAAATCCTGGACCGTGATGCGCTTTTCCGAAGTGGAAAGCGCCGACCGTCTGGAGTGGCTGATCCGTAAAGATGGCTGCATGCACTGTAGCGATCCGGGCTGTTTGAAGGCGTGCCCGTCTGCCGGCGCCATCATTCAGTACGCGAACGGCATTGTCGACTTCCAGTCTGAGCACTGCATCGGCTGCGGTTACTGCATCGCTGGCTGCCCGTTCAACGTGCCGCGTCTCAATAAAGACGATAACCGGGTGTACAAATGTACCCTGTGTGTCGATCGTGTGAGCACCGGCCAGGAACCGGCCTGTGTGAAAACCTGTCCGACCGGCGCAATTCATTTCGGCACCAAGGAAGAGATGAAACTGCTGGCGGAAGAGCGTATCACGCACCTGAAAAAACGCGGTTATGACAACGCGGGCCTGTACGATCCACAAGGGGTGGGCGGCACTCACGTCATGTACGTGCTGCACCATGCCGATAAACCGTCGCTCTATAACAATCTGCCCGACAATCCGCAGATCTCCACACCGGTCAACTTGTGGAAAGGTATCCTCAAACCGCTGGCAACGCTTGGCTTTGTCGCTACCTTTGCCGGTTTGATGTTCCACTATGTTGGCATCGGGCCAAATACGGAAGAGACGGAGCACGACCACGACGAGGAGGAGAAGCAATGAGCAAGCAGAAAATGATTGTGCGCACCAAATTCGTTGACCGCATTTGTCACTGGATTGTGGTGATCAGCTTCTTCCTGGTGGCGCTTTCCGGGATTGCGCTGTTTTTCCCAACGCTGCAATGGCTGACGCAAACCTTCGGTACGCCGCAGATGGGGCGCATCATGCACCCGTTCTTCGGCATTTTGATCGTGATTTGTCTGGTGCCGATGTTTTTCCGTTTTGTGAGCCACAATATCCCAAAACGCCGCGACCTGCCCTGGTTCCTGCATATCGTTGAGGTTCTGAAAGGTAACGAACACAACGTTGCGGATGTGGGCAAATACAACCCGGGCCAGAAAATGATGTTCTGGAGCATCATGGGATTGACGCTGGTATTGCTGGTTACCGGCATCATCATGTGGCGACCGTACTTTGCTCACCTGTTCCCGATCGATATCGTGCGCTACGCCATTCTGGTTCACGCGGCGGCGGCTATCGTGTTGATCCACGCCATCCTGATTCACATGTACATGGCGTTCTGGGTGCGCGGTTCCATCAAGGGGATGATCGAAGGCAAAGTGTCCGCTAGGTGGGCGCGTAAACACCACCCGCGTTGGGCGCGTCAGGTGCTGAACGAAGAAGAAGAGAAGAAATAGATCATAATCACGTCATTCCCGCGCCCTCTCACGTCATTCCCGCGCAGGCGGGAATCTCTTACAGATGCAACGCGTTCATTCTGCCAGAGATCCCCGGTCTACGCCGGGGATGACCGAGTGGTCTTGTAAGAGATCCCCGGCCTACGCCGGGGATGACGCCTACAGTCTCGGCCCGGCTCAATCAAGCGCCAACACACTCACCCACATTGGCCCCTGCCCTACCGCATAGCGCGCCAACGGTTGCAGCTTTCCGCTTTCCTGATCGATACGATACACCTCAATGTGCTGTGACTTCTGCCCAGCAGAAATCACAAACTCACCTAGATTATCGATATTGAAACCACGCGGCTGAGTCTCCGTGGGCTGATGTCCAACCAGCGTCAAGCTGCTGCCATCTTCTGACACCTGGAAAATACTCAACAGGCTGGCGGTACGATCGCAGCAATAAAGGAAGCGGCCATCTGGCGTCAAATGAATATCCGCCGCCCAACGGGTATCCGCAAAGCCCTGCGGCATGGCATCCAGTGACTGCACGGTACGTGCTTTGCCCTCTACCGAGTGCAGCTCAATCACGTCAACCGTACTGTTCAGCTCATTCACGCAGTAGGCAAAACGCTGATTTGGGTGAAAATCCATATGCCGTGGGCCTGCACCTTCCACCGCATGCAGGTCCGCTTGCGCCGCGACGGACAGCTCACCCTCGGCAGAAACGTCATACAAACGAATGCGATCTTCTTTCAAACACGGCGCCCACAGTACCCGGTTTTGGCGATCGATATTGCTGGAGTGGCAGCCTGACAAACCATCCAGTTGTTGAATCGGCTCACCCACAATGCCATCGGCATCAATCGGGCTGACGCTCAGCGTTTCACCGCTGTAGGAGGCGCTGAACAAAAAGCGCCCTTGGCGGTCTGTGGACAAATGCGTCGGGCTTCCCGGCAACGAGGCAGAACCGACCTGTGTCAGCAAACCTTGTGCATCGATACGGTAACTGATGGCCGAGAACGTCGGACGTACCCCAACGTAAAGATGCTGTTTGTTGGGTGCTATCACCATCGGCTGCACCTGACCCGGCGCATCAACAACCTGTAACAGCGTTAGCTGCCCCGAGGACGCCAACTGCCAAACGTGAATCTGCTGGCTTTCCGGACTGGCGATATAGACCACTTGCTGCATGCTTTTCTCCTTGGTTTGTCGCATTTTGCGCCATGCCACTTAGGGTGTAACATTATGGGCATTAACGCAATTCTAGACTCTCTTAATAGGACCGCTATGACGTATCGTATCATTGCTCTTGATTTGGACGGCACATTGCTTGACCGGCAAAAGAAAATTTTACCGGAATCCCTCACTGCGCTGGCGCTGGCACGCCAACAGGGTGTCAAAGTGGTGATCGTCACCGGGCGGCACCATTCCGCGATTCATCCGTTCTATCAGGCGTTGGATCTGGATACGCCGGCCATTTGCTGCAATGGCACCTACCTGTACGATTACCAGAAAAAACAGACATCGCAAGCCAATCCATTGACCGCGACCCAGGCTAAAAGCGTGCTGACCTTGTTAGGTGAATACGGCATTCACGGTCTGATGTACGCCGATGACGGCATGCTGTATCAAGAACCGACCGGCCACGTGATTCGTACCCAGGCGTGGGGCGAAACCCTACCGCCACACCAGCGCCCCACGTTCCTTCACGTTGACAGCCTGTTGAACGCCGCCGATCGGGTGCAAAATATCTGGAAATTCGCCCTTTCTCATTCGGATACGCAGGCGTTAGACAACTTTGCCAATCGGGTCATGGATGAGTTTGGCTTGACCTGTGAGTGGTCCTGGCAGGATCAGGTTGACGTGGCGCAGAGCGGAAATAACAAAGGCAAGCTGCTGAGTGAATGGGTCACGTCTCAGGGCTACGCCATGGGCGATGTAGTGGCCTTTGGCGATAACTTCAATGACATCAGTATGCTGGAAGCCGCCGGGCTTGGCGTTGCCATGGGCAACAGTGATGACGCGGTTAAAGCGCACGCCGATCTGGTTATCGGACACAATGAAGAGCCTGCTATTGCGCAGTTAATCCGCCAGCGCGTATTGCAATAGGGTCATCCTCAGCCACTTTCTTAGTTATCCTCGGCCTCATTCTTTGTCATCCTCGGCGCAAGCCGGGGATCTCTGGCAGAAGAAACGCGTTTCGCCTGTCAGAGATTCCCGCCTGCGCGGGAATGACGAAGAAAAAACGGGAATGACGGGTGGAAACGACGTAGAAAACGCTACGCCGTTATCGACACACTTTTGATCTGCGCATAAAGCCACATATCTGCATGCAATCTCAGATCATCGCGCGCCCAGGGTGAAATCCGCGCCCACAGGATTTGCCCGCCTACCGACAGCTTCACTTCGACCTGCTCATCGACGTCGATGCATTCCAACACTTTAGCGGGCAACACGTTACGAATACTGCTCGCCGTTGACGGTTGCAACACCAAAGAGACATCGACCGCGTTGACTCGAATCCGCAGCGGCGTTTTCAACGGCATCGCAACCCGATTCACCCACAGTCGTTGTTCGCCCAGCGACAGCGCCGTCATGGCATAACGCTCGTGCTGCTCCATCACTTTCACGTTGAGAATGCTGCTTTGCTCATCGCTCGGTAGCCAGGGACGCATCGCGCTGCTCGCCCACACCTCTTCCAACCGGCCTTCCGCTTTGACCTTACCTTTATCCAGCACCACTACCCGATCGGCTAACCGCACAATCTCTTCCATGCTGTGGCTGACATACAGGATAGGAATGTTGACCTCTTTCGCCAACGTCTCCAGATACGGTAATAGCTCACGTTTGCGCGGCAAATCAAGCGATGCCAGCGGCTCATCCATCAGCAGCAGTTCCGGTGCGGTCAGCAAGGCGCGGCCAATCGCTACACGCTGCTTTTCGCCACCGGAGAGGGTGAGCGGTAAGCGGTTTAACAGTGCCTCAATGCCCAGTAGTGCCACAATGGCATCAAACTGCGATTTCATGGATGACGCCATGCCATAACGCAGATTGCCTTGCACACGGTAATGCGGAAACAGCCGCGCATCCTGAAAGACATAACCCACATGGCGCTTTTCGGGCGGCAGGCAGATACGTTTTTCGGCATCCATTAACACGCGATCGTTGAGCACAATTCGGCCAGACTGCGGGCGCGTCAGGCCCACTACCGCATTGATCAGCGACGTCTTTCCGGCGCCAGATACGCCAAACACTGCAGAAATACCTGACGCAGGCAATTGGGTATCCACACGCAAATCAAGATCGCCGAGGCGTTGATGAAAATTGAGCTCCAGCATTACACCCCCAACCGTTTACGGCCCCAGCGGGTTAACCACTCAGAGAGCAGCAACGACGCCATTGAGAGCAGAATGGCTATCACACACAGGCGCGCCGCATCGGCTTCTGCACCGGGTGTTTGAATCAATGTGTACATTGCCGACGGGATAGTGCGTGTTTCCCCCGGAATATTGGACACAAACGTAATGGTTGCACCAAACTCACCCAGCGAACGGGCAAACGCCAATACCGTGCCTGCCACAATGCCGGGAAATGAAAGTGGTAACGTGATAGTCAGGAAAACACGCCAGGGATTGGCACCCAGCGTTCGGGCAGCCAGTTCCAGCCGTGTGTCCACCGCTTCCAGCGCCAGACGAATTGCGCGCACCATCAGGGGAAATGCGATCACTGCGGAGGCCAGCGCGGCACCGCGCCAGCTGAAACTGAAGCTGAGGCCGAACCATTCATAAAGCCATTGGCCGATAATGCCCTTTCTGCCCATCCCAATCAGCAACAAATAGCCAATCACCACCGGTGGCAACACCAGCGGCAAATGGATAATGCTGTCCAACAGCGATTTACCGGGAAAACGGCAGCGTACCAACACCCATGCCGCCAGGATCCCTAGCGGCAGGCTGAATATTACAGCGGTGATGGAAACTTTAAGACTCAGTTCAATGGCTTGCCATTCGTAATCCGTGAGCATCATCCGCGCGGCGAGAAACCGTAGCGTTTGAACACATCCGTAGCGGCAGGCGTTTTCAGATACTCATAGAAACCGGTCACCGTCGCGTTGTTATGATCTTTGATGATAGCCATCGGATATTCGACCGGCTTATGGCTTTCTTTCGGGAAAATACTGACCACTTTGACTTTGTTGCTGGCAACCGCGTCAGAGCCATACACGATGCCCAGAGGGGCTTCTTCACGTTCTACCAGCGCCATAGCGGAGCGCACATCGTTGGCGCGCGCCATTACCGGAGAGAGTTCATCCCAGGCTTTCAGATTTTGCAGCGCTTCTTTGGCATAGATCCCGGCAGGTACATGGTCCGGATCGCCAACCGCCAGATGGCCCCCTTTCAACAGGCTCTTCCAGTCGGTTTTATCCGTGATGGCAAAATGCTTCACATCGTTGGTTTTCGGTGCAATCACCACCAGCGCGTTGCCCAGCAGGGTATAGCGGGTCGCAGTATCCGTCAGTTTTTTATCCTGAGCGTAATCCATCCACTGCTGGTCGGCAGAAATAAACAGATCCGCAGGCGCGCCTTGTTCAATCTGGCGAGCCAGTGTTGAAGAGGACGCAAAAGAGGAAACGATATCGACGTTTTTCTCTTTTTTGTATTGTGCGGCAATTTCCTGCAACGCATTGGTCAGCGAAGCGGCGGCAAACACGGTGACTTTTTGTTCTGCCGCAAAGGCAGGCATCGCCAATGTTGCGCTCAGGGTTAATGCGACACCCCATTTCATCCATTGCTGTTTCATCGGTCTCTCCCAAGAGTAATTACATCAGGACGTTATCGTTGTATTCGGAATAATATAACGATAAATCCCGCAATGTCATGCGCTTTTGCTCGCATAATCCGAAGAGAGTACATACAAAAAAATAATGCCCGGTCTGTTTGACCGGGCATCAGAAGAAATGAAAACCTAGTGGGGTTACTTTCTTACACTGCTTTCATCGGCATGGCCAATGCGGGAAAAGACGTTAAACACTTCGCCTAAACCGTAGATAGCGCCGAGGATGATCGCCATCATCACGGGCACCATGGCCACTGCAAACAGCAGGCTTTTGAGCAATTCCAACATGCTTACCTCACTTATCGGCAACGGTGCGCTGATTAATGCGCGCGACATTCATCGCGAATCTCAACGTACCGCAACGAAAAATCATTACGGGTGATGATGAATAGTGTACCGTAACTGTAAGAATTAATGCGACCATTTGTGCGGTTTGCCCACACCGCCCAAACGCGCGACAATAGCGCTGCTCCGAGCGTAATACACGCTCGTTTTTGTCTTTTTTAATCTCCCTGGACCGTGACCATGCAAGCTGAAATCCTTCTGACACTCAAATTACAACAACGTCTTTTTGCCGATCCACGACGCATTGAGCTGATCAAACAGATTCGTCACACCGGTTCAATCAGCCAAGGTGCCAAACTCGCAGGCATCAGCTACAAAAGCGCCTGGGATGCCATTAACGAAATGAATCAACTGGCAGAGCAGACCATTGTAGAACGCATGACCGGCGGCAAAGGCGGCGGCGGGGCCACGCTGACGCGCTATGGCGAACGATTGATTCAGCTCTATGATTTGCTGGCACAAATACAGCAAAAGGCCTTTGACGTTCTGCAAGATGATAATTTGCCGCTGGACAGCCTGCTGGCTGCCATCGCACGTTTTTCACTGCAAACCAGCGCCCGCAATCAGTTCTTTGGCACGGTGCAAGCCCGCAGCCGGGATACGGTTCAACAGCACCTGAGTGTACTGCTGGCCGATGGGAAAACAGCGGTGAACGTATTGCTGACCCAACAGAGCGCCGAGCGATTGGGGCTTAATGAAGGCAAAGAAGTGCTGGTATTGATTAAAGCGCCCTGGATTGCGGTATACGATGCCGCAGCAGCCCGGCCTAAATCCGATAACGAACTTACTGGCACAGTATCATCTCTGGAAGCGGGACAAGAGAGCAGTGAAGTGCTGATCGCGCTGGCAAGCGGCGAGACGCTGTGCGCCACGGTGCCAAACGAGCAAGTTGCACAGCAAAAACTGCGCGTGGAAATGGCGGTGACAGCCTGCTTTAATGCCGATCGTGCGATTGTCGCTACCTTGTGCTGATCCCTGAACGCGCGCGACAGGAATCCCCTTAGGAACGGCTTGACAATGGCGGCAATGCCCTTTATTTCTGAGTGTATTACTTGCTAAAAAAGAGATAAAGAATGTCGTCGTTGCAAATTTTGCAAGGTGTTTTTCGCATAAATGACACACGCGTTTTGCGCCTTGATGCCCTGACGCTGGAAGGAAAATCGCAGTGGGCCTTTGTGGGCGCCAATGGCAGCGGAAAATCTGCGCTGGCGCGCGCATTATCGGGTGAACTCCCGTTGCTGGAGGGTTCGCAACACGGCGATTTTCCTCGCGTTGTTCGTCTGTCCTTCGAACAGTTGCAACAACTGGTCACGCAAGAGTGGCAGCGCAACAATACCGATATGCTCAGCGCTGATGAAGACGATACCGGACGGACTACCGCTGAAGTGATTCAGGATGAGATTCACGATCCTACCCGTTGTGCCACGCTGGCCGCTCTGTTCGGCATCACTCCCCTGCTCTCGCGCCGTTTCAAATACCTGTCTACCGGTGAAACACGCAAGGTCATGCTGTGCCAGGCGTTGATGCCAAAACCCGATCTGCTGATTCTGGACGAGCCCTTCGATGGCCTTGATGTGGCTTCCCGCGCACAGTTGGCAGAACATCTGGCTGAGTTGGCGCAGCGCGGCTACACGCTGGCGATCATCGTTAACCGCTTTGATGATATTCCTGAATTTATTGATCATGTTGGCATTTTGGCTGACTGCACCCTGACACGCACTGGCACACGTGAAGCGGTACTGGCGGATGCCTTGATCGCCCAGCTTGCATTTAGCGAAACACTTTCCGGCACAGCGTTACCAGCCCCGGAAGACCCACTGCATACGCCGACACTGCCAGCCGATCAGGCACGTATTCAATTGCGAGATGGTGTGGTGCAATATAACGACAGCCCCATTCTGCATCACCTTGATTGGGAATTGTTACCCGGTCAGCACTGGCAAATTGTCGGCCCGAACGGGGCAGGAAAATCCACGCTGCTGAGCCTGATTACTGGCGATCACCCACAGGGATACAGTAACGATTTAACGCTGTTTGGTCGCCGTCGCGGCAGTGGCGAAACCATTTGGGATATCAAGCGGCATATCGGTTACGTCAGCAGCAGCCTGCATTTGGAATATCGCGTCAGCAGCAGTGTGCGCCATGTTATTACCTCAGGCTTTTTCGATTCGATTGGCATCTATCAGGCCGTGTCCGATCGTCAGCGTTTCTTAACGCAGCAATGGCTCGAACTGCTGGGGCTGGCAGCACAAGCGGACTCCCCGTTCCACGCATTGTCATGGGGGCAGCAGCGTCTGGTACTGATTGCGCGCGCGCTGGTGAAACACCCTGCACTGTTGATTCTTGACGAACCGTTACAAGGGCTAGATCCGCTCAACCGGCAGTTGGTGCGGCGCTGGCTGGATGTGTTGATCGGCGAAGGCGAAACGCAGTTGCTGTTTGTTTCCCACCACGCAGAAGACGCACCGGAATGCATCACAAACCGCCTCACCTTTGTGGCACAAGGTGATATTTACGGATATCAGTTTGAAACGCTGGCGGGTAACCCGAAATAAATAACAAAGGCCGCTGAGCGGCCTTTGTTATTTTAACGGCTGAATGAGCGTAAGTTATAAGAAACATCACCACTCGCCCAAATCGTAATTATTTTCAAACATCGCACGTTTGCATTCAAGAAATCGCCGCGGAAGGTAACGATGGTAATTTTTGTTGTGACAAAACTCAGCAAAATCATCAAAATGAGATACACCGACTTTGGTGTAAAGTCTTTGCAGGGCACTTTCAATGGTACGAGGTGAAAGGAATAATATATCGCCTATAGCTTTACAGGTTCGGCCTTGCAGTTTTAAGAAAATAATTTCACACTCTTTTTCCGTAAAAAAACCATCTGGCCGATTGAGTAATAAAGATCCGGGGCATCGTCCGTTGACAAAATCATTGGGAGTGAAGGTTTGTAGCGTCTTACCATAGGTCACTATACCGACACATTGATTATTTTTATCATAAAAGGGTATTTTTCTAACAATATAGGGATAATCAACAGCATCTGGATGAACCTCTAAAGTACTTAATGTATTTTTAGAGTCACTCACTAATTTATCTTGATATTGCCATTCTTTTACTACATCTTCATTTTCTGTCAACCTCGAATTAAACTCAAACTCAGTTTTGTGTAAGAAATCATTTGGTGTTCTAACTCCTATAAGTTTTGCCAATGAAAGATTGGCGTAAATATATCTAGAGTCTAACCCCTTAATACAATAGGGGTCATGATGCTGGTCCAACACATTTACCAATACTCGTGGAAGATAATCGTCATCGTGAATATCATCACTCATAAAACACCTCCTTTTAAACTGATAAATTCGTCAATATTTACTCAAATAAAAATCAAACAACAGAATTAATATTATCATCAAATAGGATGCTATTGCTTTCAACAAACCGCTTCGGAAGATATCTATGGTAATTGCGATGGTGGCAAAAAGCAGTAAAATCATCGAAATGTGTTACATTTGCTCTGAGGTATATTTTTTGCAAAACAATTTCCACAAAAGATATCGAGCATGAAAGTCGGTTAGCAATGCTTTCTGACGTTCGCCCTTGAAGATTTAAGAATATTATCTCACATTCATTTTCAGTGAAAAAATCATTGGGTTTAGTTAAAAGAAAAGAACCGGGACGCTGACCGTTAATAAATTCACTAGGAGAAAATGTTTCCAATGTCCGACAATTAGTTAACACACCAATGCACTGGTTATTCTCATTGTAAAAGGGGAATTTCCTAACAATATAAGGACAATCCACCGCTTTTGGATTGACCTCTAATGTAACAAGTTTTCTTCTGGAAGTAATCACATAATTATCTTGCCACTGCCACTCTTTTACAATACTCAAATCTTCAGTTAAACGTGACTGAATATTATCTTCTGTCTTATCAATTAAATCACTCGGTGAGTGCACGCCCACTTTTTTCGCAACCGATAAATTTGCATAAATAAACCTAGAATCCATCCCCTTGATAAAATAAGCATCATTATGCTGATCGAGTAACGTTATCAGCATATTAGGTAGGATAATGTTTTCCTGCATATTACTATTCATTGTCACCTCTCATTTAAAGGCAGCAGAAACAAAAATTCATAATGCAAAAGCACACTCAAAACCCTGTATATCAAAAAACATAACAAAATACATTACTACAATAAATCAACATTAAATGAGTGTATAAAAATGCTTTAAAATCATATTTTGAGAACACAACCACCTAATAGCCTTACACTTAATACATATGACCATTGAAATAAATCAACAAAATTCCGCTCTTCATTGACAAAAGTGATAACAAGTGAATTATTATAGTAATGTTTACTCTGTCAGAGCAGTAGCACTCCCCCTTAGTGAATATGGTAATATACGATTTAAAACTCAATAAAATGTTTTAACATGCTGGTCATAGCTTATCAAAAATATGTGTATCTTCGTTACACAGATATTTTATGTAGAATCTGTGTATTCGAAGGGAAAACCAAACTAAAAATATTTATGGGAGCTATCCCCTTCACTTACACCAGGGATCCTTTTGCATTTTCACGCGCGCTTCGGCGCGCTGCTTCATTTCTCATCCCCCTTTTAGCTCATCATCAAGTACCCCTCCCCCAACAGATATGGTATTTTTTCCCCGCCTCCACAGCACAGGAGGCGGGGTTTCTTATTGACGGATCAAAGTGATAGCGATACCACGCTTTTATCGCGTCAATATTTGATGGATTTTTCAGGTGTGAAACGGATTATTCTTCTCAGCAAGATTGATGAAAAACCTCATAATTTCAGCGAATTTCTTCGTTGCAGATCACCTTTTCACCCCACAGGCTATGCTAGTTTTATTCAACATTGGTCATCGAGGTTCTTATGAATGTTTTAGTGACAGGTGGTAGCGGTTACATCGGCAGCCATACCTGTGTTCAGCTTTTAGAAGCCGGGCATCAACCGATTATTCTGGACAATCTGTGCAACAGTAAAGCCAGCGTGGTGGAAACCCTTACCCGTCTCACTGGCAAGGCTGTGACGTTTTATCAAGGCGACATTCGTGATGGCGTTTTGTTAGACCGCATTTTCGCCACTGAAGATATCGATGCCGTGATCCACTTTGCTGCGCTAAAAGCAGTCGCAGAATCCGTCAGCAAGCCTGTTGAATACTATGACAACAACATCTATGGCACCCTGACGCTGGTTAAAGCGATGGAAAAGGCGGGTGTGAAAAACCTGATTTTCAGTTCCTCTGCAACGGTCTATGGCGATCAGCCACGCATCCCGTATCAGGAAAGCTTTCCTACCGGTATGCCTGCCAGCCCTTACGGGCGCAGTAAGTTGATCGTGGAGCAGGTCCTGACGGATTTACAGAAAGCCCATCCGGAGTGGAGCATCGCGTTGTTACGCTATTTCAATCCGGTTGGCGCCCACCCTTCAGGCGAGATGGGCGAAGATCCGCAAGGCATCCCTAACAATCTGATGCCCTTTATCGCACAAGTCGCCGTTGGTCGCCGTGAATCGCTGTCTGTCTTCGGTAATGATTACCCGACTGAAGACGGCACCTGCGTCAGAGATTACATTCATGTGGTCGATCTGGCCGAGGGTCACGTGGCAGCGATGAAAGCCCTGCATCAACGCCCGGGAATACACATTTACAACCTTGGCGCAGGTGTCGGCTACAGTGTATTAAACGTTGTGCAAGCATTTAGTCAGGCATGCGGCAAACCGCTGCCCTATCACTTCGCCCCGCGCCGCGAGGGCGATCTTCCTGCCTATTGGGCCGACCCGGAAAAAGCGGCCAATGAACTCCACTGGCGCGTTACCCGGACGTTAGCGCAAATGGCGGAGGATACCTGGCGTTGGCAATCCAAACATCCCAATGGCTATCCCGACTGATACCCTGAGGAGCAGGTGTATGCTGAACGAAAAAAGTGCTGAATTGGCCCCCGATGGCCAGCCTTTTACCCTGACTACGCTACAAAACCGCGCTGGAATGCGCGTTGTGTTGATGGATTGGGGCGCAACCTGGCTCTCTTGTCAGGTCCCTCTGCCGGAGGGAGAAGTGCGCGAAGTACTGCTCGGCTGCACGACACCTGCGGATTATCTGCGCCAACAGGCCTATCTCGGTGCGTCTATCGGGCGCTATGCTAACCGCATTGACCACGCCCAATTACAGCGTAACGGCGCAACCTATGCGCTGACGCCCAACCAGGGTCAACACCAGTTGCACGGTGGGCCCGACGGGTTTCATGCACGTCGCTGGCGCATTGTGCAGCAAGATGCCACGCAAATAACCTATCTGCTGGTCTCGCCCGATGGCGATCAGGGCTACCCGGGGCAATTGACCGCGCAGGCACGCTATCGGTTAACAGAACACAATGCGCTGGAAATTGAGTATTCCGCGCTAACAGAAAAAACCTGCCCGGTATGCCTGACCAACCACGCCTATTTCAATCTGGACGGGCATGCCAGCGATGTGCGCAACCACCGTTTACAACTGTTCGCCGACCATTATTTACCCGTGAACAGAGAGGGGATCCCGGTGGGTGGCCTTGCACTGGTGAACCACACGGGTCTGGATTTCCGCCAGCCCAAGACGCTATTGCAGGATTTTTTGCGCGACGACGATCAGAAAGCGGTCAGCGGCTACGATCACGCTTATCTGCTACATCGCACTTGCGGCTCCAGCGAGTGCCCGGCGGCAAATCTGTGGTCTGCGGATGAGAAAGTGATGATGAGCGTCTTTACCAGCGCGCCAGCTTTGCAGCTTTACAGTGGGAACTTTCTTTCAGGCACCCCCGCCCGCGGAGGCAATCTGTATGACAACTACGCCGGTGTGGCGCTGGAAAGTGAGTTTTTGCCAGACAGCCCAAATCATCCGGACTGGCCCCAGCCAGACTGTTGGCTGAAACCCGGTAAGCAGTACTGCTCCCTGACAAGTTATCAATTCTTTACATAACGCCACCACGACAGACTGGGCACGCTTTTGCACCGTAAATTTATGTCAAGAGCGTGCGCAGCGAACAATTCACGCTTTCGCTTACGCAAAATTTATTGTTATATGTAGGGCTATTCGACTACTCCGCAGGAAGCTCCGCATGTTTGGGTTGCCTTTCAGACAATTACCGCAACGCAAGCGCCGTCTATTGGCGTTTGGCGTGATTGTTTGTTGGCTGATGCTTAATACCCAACTGGCGTTGGCAGCCCATCTGTGCGATGTCCAACCGGTGGTGCAAACCACGCAAGTGGTCAGTCACCACGGCATGAACATGACGCAGACGTCTCACCACGCCTCAGCCATGGTGAAAGCGCCGCTGTGTGATAAACACTGCACGCCGGATACTGCGCAAAAGACTGCCTCGCCGCTGCACCTGGATGCCATGACACATGACACCAGCACGCTGCTCGTGTTGGCGAACGATACCAACATACCTGACCAACACACCTGGTTAACCCCACCGCGAACCGGGCCGCCGGCTGAGATCGTATACTGCCGTTTTAGAGAATAAATCCAGATATACCCTAAATAATTCGAGTTGCAGGAAGGCGGCAAGCGAATGAATCCCGATGAGCTTACTCTAGTAAGTGATTCGGGTGAGTGAACGTAGCCAACGCATCTGCAATTTGAAGTATGACGGGTTAAAACAACATATTGATTTTCTATCATCTGTTATGTTTTATTCTGGAGATATTGATTATGCGCACGTTACTGACCGCTATAGCCCTGTTTGCTTCCATCGCTACTACAGCCCCCGCATTTGCCGAAACCTCGTCTGCCTCCGCACACGATCACAATGCCATGATGTCCATGCCGATGGATCACAGTAGCATGAACCACGGCACTCAACCCACCAGCGCCGCTACGGTGTATCAAGGCACCGGTGTGGTAAAAGCCTGGTCGGACACCAGCGTCACTTTCGCCCACCAACCGATTCCCGCACTTAACTGGCCCGCCATGACCATGCGTTTTGGCCTCAGTGCCTACAAGGGCAGTCCGTTAAGCGTGGGACAAACGGTGAACTTCACCTTTATCCAAAGCGCCTCCGGCTACGATCTGATTTCAGCATCCGCTAACTGATTTCGAGGTCGATATGTTGACGCTTCGTCTACAACAGGCGGGCTATGCCCTGCCGTGGCTCTTTGGCTGCGCGATGTTTACCGCTCAGGCCACAACGCTCGATCAAACTCTGGCGGCCGCTGAACAGTATTCAGCAGAAATTTCTGCCAATCATCACCAGGTGAACGCCCTGAATAATATGGCGGATTCCGCCATGCAGTTGCCCGACCCTAAACTTAAAGTCGGGATTGAGAACTTTCCGGTCAGTGGCGCCAATGCGCATCGCTTCACCCGTTCTGACATGACCATGCAACGTGTTGGCATCATGCAGGATTATGTCAGCAGCACTAAACGCGAACGCAAGTCAGATGCCATTCGCGCAGAAGCGCGTAAAGCGGAGGCCAATCAGGACGTGATTCGCGCCACGTTGCAACGAGAAGCCTCTCTGGCCTGGTTCGCGCTGGCGCTGGGGCAACATGCGCAGCAAGCCATTGAACGCCTGCTGAACGACACTCAGCGGCAGCTTGGCATGCAAAAAGCCGGGGTCGCGAGTGGCAGCAACAGCGCCAGCAGCGTTCTGGCGCTGCAACTCACGGTCAATGAAATGAAAAACCAATTGGATAACGCCAAACGTGACGTTGAGGTGGCACGTTCCCGGCTCAAACAATTGACGGGGGCGGACATCACGCGCGTCAGCGGCGATTTCCCGACCATCACTCGGCTTCCCGCCAGTCAGAGTGCGTTGATTGATGCCATCAAGCAGCACCCCGAAATCATTCAGGCAGCGCGCGAAGCGGATGCCGCCAAGGCAAAATCAGCGCAGTCCGCCGTCGCTGCCATCCCGGATGTCGGGGTGGAAGTGTACTACGGCAAGCGGGCAGATGGATTAGAGGACATGGGCGGCGTGATGTTGACGGTCGATCTGCCGTTATTCAAATCACGGCGGCAGGATAAAGATTATGCAGCCGATATGTCTCGAACCTATGAAGCCAACGATCAATTGACCTTACTGACGCGTGCACATCAGGCCGAACTGGATGCGCTTATCGCACAGTATCAGGCGGCGAAATCCATCTACGATCGTCAGGCCACTGAGGTGATCCCGCTGCAACGCTCACGGCTCAAATTGCTGGATGCCGAATATCGCACTGGCAGCAGCGGGCTGGCAGAAAACCTTGATGCCAGACGCGCACTGCTGAACAGCGAAATTGAACAGATCAACGCGCAAAAAGCGCTCGCTGCCAGTTGGGCCGCTATTCGTTATTTGATCCCTCAGGATACCAAGCTACTACCGCAGGAAACCAAACAATGAAACCGATCGTTACGTTAAGCGTCGTCGCTATTGCCGTTGCCGCTGCGCTGGCCGTGGGATACCAACTGGGAGCCTCCTCCGGCCATCGTGCTACCCCGGTTGCCAGCACAGTAACGACTGCGCCACAAGAAACACCAAGAAAAGTACTCTATTGGTATGATCCGATGACGCCAGGGCAGCGCTTTGATAAACCGGGTAAGTCCCCCTTTATGGACATGGATCTGGTGCCGCGCTACGCCGATGAAACTCAGGATGACGGTGGCATCACCATCAGCGCACGCCAACAGCAAAATCTGGGCGTGAAAACGGCGCAGGCAACGCAGCGCACGTTAGATCTGCAACTGAGCGCCTTTGGTACTGTCGCCACCGATGAACGTGGTATTGAGACCCTTGCGGCGCGCGCCAACGGGCTGGTCGAAAAACTGTATGTGAAAGCACCACAGCAGTTTGTTCAACGTAACGATCCTCTGGCACAGCTGTGGATGCCGCAGTGGTCGGCCGCACAGCAGGAATACCTCGCCATTCGCCAATGGGGCGATGCGTCTTTGGTTACCGCCGCACGCGAACGTCTGCAATTGCAGTTTATGCCAGAAGAGATTGTTAAAGCCGTTGAGCGTTCGGGAAAACCGCAAACCCGCATCACGCTGCGCGCCCCCGCACAGGGCTATATCAATAAGCTGGACGTGCGTGAAGGCGCGCAGGTCAACGCCGCACAATCCCTGTTTGAACTGGCAACGCTCGACCCGGTATGGATTGTGGTGGATTACCCAGAAAGTCAGGCCAGCCTGCTGTCGCGCGGAAGTGACATCAGTGCCAGCACGGACAGTTGGCCGGGGAAAACCTTTCATGGCAAGGTGGACGAACTGTTGCCCAATCTGGAAGCCTCAACGCGCACGCTAAAGGCCAGGCTGACACTGGAAAATCCAGAGCACTTACTCAAACCTGGCATGATCCTCAACGTGACACTGACGCATCCCATCACCACGTCTCCCGTGGTCGCTATTCCCGACGAAGCACTCATCACCACTGGCACGCACAATCGAGTACTGCTGGCTGACGGTAACGGTCACTTCACGCCGGTCGAAGTGAAAACAGGCCGTAGCCAAAATGGTTGGGTAGAAGTTACTCACGGCCTTAACGCGGGCCAGTCGGTGGTTACGTCCGGCCAATTCCTGATCGATTCTGAAGCGAGCCTGAAAAGTGCACTGCCGCAAATGGCAGACGATCAACCTAAACAGGATACCCCGGCGGCCAGCGCGTCCCCCACCTACCAGGCGGAAGGGAAAATCGAGGCGATCGACGGCGACACGATTACGATTTCGCACGGCCCGGTTGCCGCACTGAACTGGGGCCCGATGACCATGGACTTTATTGCCTCTGCTGAACTGCGCCCTTCACTGACCATCGGTCAACAGGTCAGCTTCACCTTTGCGCTGCCAGAAGAGGGTGCACGGTTAGTGAGTGTCACCCCCGTGTCTAACGGCAATGCCCACCAACACCAAGGACATCAACAATGATTGCAGCCATTATTCGTTGGTCGCTACGCAATCGGCTATTGGTGCTGTTGAGCGCCATGCTGATGGCGGCATGGGGATGGTGGGCAGTGCAAAAAGCGCCGCTTGATGCGTTACCCGATCTCTCCGACGTTCAGGTCATTATCAAAGTCGGCTACCCCGGTAAAGCGCCGCAAGTGGTGGAGGATCAGGTAACCTACCCACTCACCACCACCATGCTCTCCGTACCCGGTGCCAAAACGGTACGCGGCTTCTCCATGTTTGGCGATTCTTATGTCTACGTGCTGTTTGAAGACGGCACCGATCCCTACTGGGCGCGCTCGCGCGTGCTGGAGTATCTCAGTCAGGTGCAGTCAACGTTGCCGCCTCAGGCGAAGGCTTCCCTTGGCCCCGATGCTACCGGCGTCGGCTGGGTATACGAATATGCATTGGTAGACAAAACCGGCCAGCACAGCCTTGGCGACCTGCGCGCCATCCAAGACTGGATCATCAAGTATGAGTTAAAGACCGTGCCCAACGTATCGGAAGTCGCGAGCGTCGGCGGCATGGTTAAACAGTACCAGATAGTGCTCAACCCAGACCGATTGCGCGCCCTAAACCTCTCCCACGAGATGGTGATGACCGCGGTACAAAACGCGAATCAGGAAGGCGGCGGTTCCGTTGTCGAGCTTGGGGAAGCAGAGTACATGGTGCGCACCTCGGGCTATCTCAAAACGCTTGATGACTTTAAGCACGTGGTGATCGCCACCCGAGACGGCATCCCCATTATGCTGTCAGATGTCGCCACCTTGCGTATCGGTCCAGAAATGCGGCGTGGCATTGCTGAACTCAATGGTGAAGGTGAGGTCGCAGGCGGCATTATCGTGATGCGATCAGGAAAAAATGCGCTGGAAACCATCGATGCGGTCAAGCTAAAGCTGAACGACATCAAGCGCAGCCTGCCCGCAGGCGTGGAAATTGTTCCGGTTTACGATCGTTCGCACTTGATTGAAAACGCCATCACCACGCTCACGCACAAGCTGATCGAAGAGTTTATTGTCGTTGCTCTGGTGTGTACGCTGTTTCTGTTCCACTTCCGTTCGGCTCTGGTCGCCATTGTGACACTGCCGCTGGGTATTCTCGGCGCTTTCATTGTCATGCACTATCAGGGGGTGAACGCCAACATCATGTCGTTGGGCGGCATCGCCATCGCCATCGGAGCCATGGTGGATGCGGCTATTGTGATGATAGAAAACATGCACAAGGTGCTGGAACAGTGGCGACATGAGCATCCAAACCAGCAACCCGCCTCTGATGACTATTGGAAGATAGCCGAAAAGGCCGCAGTGGAGGTGGGTCCCGCACTCTTCTGTAGTTTGCTGATCATTACTCTGTCGTTTATTCCGGTGTTTTCGCTCGAAGCGCAGGAAGGCAAAATGTTTGCCCCGCTCGCCTTCACCAAAACCTACGCCATGGCGGTGTCCGCCGGGCTGGGCATTACGCTGGTGCCGGTGCTGATGGGCTATTTTATTCGTGGAAAAATTCCTGATGAGCACGCCAATCCGCTCAACCGCTGGCTGATCCGTGCCTATGAGCCGCTGCTGGATCGGGTATTACAGTGGCCAAAAGTGACGCTGGCCGTAGCGGGAATGTTGCTGCTGGCGACGCTCTATCCGCTTTCTCAATTGGGCAGCGAATTTATGCCCGCGTTGGATGAAGGCGACTTGCTCTACATGCCCTCCACCCTGCCGGGAATATCCGCACGGGAAGCAGGACGGTTATTGCAACAGACGGATCGGCTGATCAAAACCGTGCCGGAAGTCGACACCGTGTTCGGCAAAGCGGGTCGGGCAGAAACCGCCACCGACCCCGCACCGTTGACCATGATCGAAACCACCATACGTTTTAAGCCCAAAGATCAGTGGCGGCCCGGCATGACCATGGACAAGTTGGTCAGTGAACTCGACGGCATTGTGAAAGTACCGGGGATCGCCAATATCTGGGTCCCGCCCATCCGCAACCGGTTGGATATGCTGGCGACGGGGATCAAAAGCCCGGTGGGCATCAAAGTGAACGGCAGCAATATCGCGCAAATTGAAACCGTGGCCGAGCAGATTGAACAGGTGGTGCGCGGCGTTCCCGGCGTCACCTCTGCGCTGGCAGAGCGTCTGGCCGGTGGTCGCTATATTGATATCGATATCGATCGCGCCAAGGCGGCGCGTTATGGCGTGTCGGTCAAAGAGCTGCAATCCATCGTGTCTGTAGTGGTTGGTGGGGAAAATATTGGCGAAACCATTGAGGGGCGCGAACGTTATCCTATCAACCTGCGCTATCCGCGTGAGATCCGCGATTCGCTGCAAAAACTCAAGAATTTACCGGTCATTACCGCAAGCGGTGGGCAAATTTCGCTCTCGGAACTGGCCGATATTCGCATCAGCGACGGGCCGCCCATGCTGAAAAGTGAAAACGCACGTCTTTCGGATTGGATCTATGTCGATATTCGCGGCCGCGATCTGAAATCTGCCGTGCAGGATATGCAACGTGCGGTAGAACAGCAGGTGCAATTGCCAGAAGGCGTGTCGCTAAGCTGGTCTGGACAATTTGAGTATCTTGAGCGCGCGACGGCCAAACTCAAAGTGGTATTGCCGTTCACACTGTTGATTATCTTTATCCTGCTCTATGTGACGTTCAGCAAGGTGAAGGATGCGCTGTTGATCATGGGCACCCTGCCCTTTTCGCTGATTGGTGGCGTATGGCTGCTTTATCTGCTGGGCTATAACTTATCGGTAGCGGCGGCGGTGGGCTTTATCGCGCTTGCCGGGGTAGCGGCCGAGTTCGGCGTTATCATGGTGTTATACCTCAACCACGCCATTGAAAAACGTCAACAATCCGATGAGACGCTGGCGCTCCCTTTGCTGCGCGAGGCCATTCATGAAGGTGCCGTGTTGCGCGTGCGCCCCAAAGTGATGACAGTCGCCACCATCATGGCCGGGCTATTGCCTATTATGTGGGGCGGTGGCACGGGAGCGGAGGTGATGCAACGCATTGCCGCACCGATGGTGGGCGGCATGGTAACAGCCCCCTTGCTGTCGATGCTGGTGATCCCCGCGTTCTACTTGCTGACCCACCGTAAACGAGGCGATAGCGCCTGAGTGGCAATCCCGTGATGTCGGCCCATACTCATCTTGGGCCGACAGGCTATTGCTGTGAGCTGAAACGAGCAAGCCATAACGTGATAATGAGCAAAGTTAATGCAGATAAATCAGGTTTATCGGTGACTATTGATTGCCGTTAATTGCAGCGCAGCAATATAATGAGATCAGTTATCACTGAAATCTTAGGAATGAAGGAGTTTAGCTATGGCTGTAACTAAGCTGGTACTGGTGA
This sequence comes from Candidatus Symbiopectobacterium sp. NZEC127, assembly GCF_025962675.1. Lineage (NCBI taxonomy): Bacteria > Pseudomonadati > Pseudomonadota > Gammaproteobacteria > Enterobacterales > Enterobacteriaceae > Symbiopectobacterium > Candidatus Symbiopectobacterium sp. NZEC127. Next base: position 10,708 of record NZ_JAGFPG010000009.1, on the reverse strand, counting down.
GACACGGTGAAAGCCAGTGGAACAATGAAAACCGCTTCACAGGCTGGTACGATGTTGATCTGTCCGATAAGGGCCGTTCAGAAGCCAAAGCCGCTGGTACATTGCTGAAAAATGAAGGTTTCTCCTTCGATTTCGCTTATACCTCTGTGCTGAAACGCGCCATTCACACGCTGTGGAACATCCTGGACGAGCTGGATCAGGCTTGGCTGCCGGTGGAAAAGAGCTGGAAACTGAACGAACGCCACTACGGCGCGTTGCAGGGTCTGAACAAAGCAGAAACCGCAGAAAAATACGGTGATGATCAGGTTAAACAATGGCGTCGTGGTTTTGCTATCACTCCGCCTGCGCTGACCCGTGAAGATGAGCGTTTCCCTGGCCACGATCCGCGCTACGCGTCTCTGACTGACGCTGAACTGCCGCAGACCGAAAGCCTGGCGCTGACCATTGAACGCGTTGTGCCGTTCTGGAACGAAACCATTCTGCCACGCATCAAAAGCGGTGAGCGCGTTATTATCGCTGCACACGGTAACTCCCTGCGTGCGCTGGTGAAATACCTGGACAACATGGGCGAAGATGAAATCCTTGAGCTGAATATCCCGACTGGCGTGCCGTTGGTGTATGAGTTCGATGAAAACTTCAAGCCTATCAAACACTACTATCTGGGTGACGCTGACGAAATCGCAGCGAAAGCCGCTGCTGTTGCCAATCAGGGCAAAGCTAAATAAGATCTGTTTGATGTGTAGTAACAAAAAACCCGGCATATGCCGGGTTTTTTTATTGCTTTAGCACAGTGCCCTCTGCGTCAGGCGAAGGCACGCCCTGTTAATTGCCAACAGGGCCTGTATAAAACGTCAACGCATCGGCTTGATAACGGCGTTCTCTGGAATGCCGATTCCAAAGTTAACAACGGGCCCGACGCCTTGATAGTGTCAGGCCTGTTCAAGGCCGTAACATCATCACTATGACATGGCAGGAGGCTGTGTTTTGCGGAGGTGATGCCTTGAGTAAAAAAAAGAAATCTGCTGTAGCGATGAAGCGCACCGCATTACCCTCGGGTTATGCCAGTATCCACAATGGTATCGTAGCGTTGCTCGATGATGCTCGCCACACCGTTGCCTACAGCGTCAATGCATTGATGACAGCGAGCTATTGGGATATTGGCCGACGCGTTATTGAGGCCGAGCAGAAGGGCAGACGTCGAGCCGGTTACGGCGAGCAATTGATTGCGCGCTTATCCAATGATCTGACAGCACGGTTTGGACGCGGCTTCAGCGTGGATAATCTGGAAAATATGCGCCGATTCTTCCTCACCTACTCACGTTCAATGATTTCCGAGACAGTGTCTCGGAAATCTGGCAAGCAACGCGATCCGACAAATTCCGAGACACTGTCTCGGAATTTTGAACTCACTGAACTGGCACAGTTTTTCACACTGCCTTGGTCAGCCTATGTTCGTCTGTTATCGGTCAAGGATGCCTATGCCCGCCAATTCTATGAAACCGAAGCGCTACAAGGCGGCTGGAGTGTGCGACAACTCGACCGACAAATCAGTAGCCAGTTTTATGAGCGCACTGCGCTTTCCCGTGATAAAGCAGCCATGCTGGTCACTGGCTCAATACCGAAGCAACAAGACATTGTTACTCCCAATGAGGCGATCAAAGATCCTTACGTGCTGGAGTTTCTCGATCTCAAAGACGAGTATTCAGAGTCCGATCTGGAAGAAGCGTTAATCCATCGATTAGAGGACTTTCTGCTGGAACTCGGTGATGGTTTTACCTTTATCGGACGACAGCGACGACTACGCATTGATCAGACCTGGTATCGCGTTGATCTGCTATTCTTTCATCGCCAGTTGCGCTGTCTGGTCATCGTTGATTTAAAACTCGGTAGTCTGACTCATGGGGATGTAGGCCAGATGCATATGTACTGTAACTATGCCAAAGAACATTGGACCTTGCCTGACGAGAATCCTCCCGTGGGCTTAATTCTCTGTGCTGACAGAGGTCATGCTTTAGCAAGATATGCCTTGGAAGGACTCCCTACCAAGGTGATGGCAGCAAACTTTCGCACGGTGCTGCCAAATGCTGAGTTACTGCAAGAAGAGCTTGAAAATACACAACGTATGCTGGCCTCGCGCGGGGTGACACAACCCGTCTCGGATGCCAAAAAGTAAACATTCCTATTCATCAGACGTTCCTGACCCTTTCAGGGGTCAGGAACAAGCGATGTGCTCGTTAACCACTTTTTACGCGCGTCGCGTTTTAACCGCCGCAGCCAACTGTCGCAGCAGCGTTTCAGTATCTTCCCAACCGATACACGCATCTGTCACACTGCGGCCATAAACCAGCGGTTCGCCGCTTTCCAGGCTCTGATTGCCTTCCACCAGGTGGCTCTCCACCATCACACCGGTGATGGCGCGTTCACCGCCAGCAATCTGCGTGCAAACATCCGTCCCCACGTCCATCTGCTTCTTGAACTGTTTGCTGCTGTTGGCATGACTGAAATCGATCATCACCTGCGGGCGCAGTCCGGCTTTTTCCAGCCCATCCTTAACGGCACTAACGTGCTCGGCGCTGTAATTGGGCGCTTTTCCACCACGCAAAATAATGTGGCAATCGTTGTTACCACTGGTGTTGACGATGGCAGAGTGGCCCCATTTGGTCACCGACAGGAAGCAGTGCGGCGCACTCGCGGCGTTAATCGCATCGATCGCCACTTTAATCGTGCCATCGGTGCCGTTTTTGAAACCAACCGGACAAGAGAGACCAGAAGCCAGTTCGCGGTGTACCTGAGATTCCGTGGTGCGTGCGCCGATGGCACCCCAGCTCATCAAATCTGCCAGATACTGCGGCGAGATCATGTCCAGAAACTCACCCGCAGCAGGTAACCCGCTATCATTGATTTCTACCAACAGTTGACGGGCGATACGCAATCCATCGTTAATCTGATAGCTGTTATCCATATGCGGATCGTTAATCAGCCCTTTCCAACCCACAGTAGTGCGCGGTTTCTCGAAATAGACACGCATCACCACTTCCAGTTCGTCGCTTAATTCATTGCGCAGCGTGAGCAAACGTGCGGCGTATTCTTTTGCAGCCTTGGTATCATGAATCGAGCACGGGCCAATCACCACCAGCAGACGATCGTCAGTGCCATGCAGAATCTTGTGAATTGCCGAGCGGGTAAATGAGACCGTTTCTGCCGCACGCGCGGTGGCCGGAAATTTCTCCAACAGCGCGACAGGAGGTAACAACTCTTTGATCTCTTTAATTCTTAAGTCATCATTTTGGTAATTCATCATTCATCCATCGATTCTTGCGCAGAACATGCCACATCTTGCCAATAGGAAACGGTTGCAGGGTGATTACCCTGGCGTTTAAAACGGAACTGTCCATATTGCAGTGCACAAATGATAAGTCAAGCGTATGGCGTACCCACAACAATATCGCGTAATTTTACGCGATAAAATGCTGTTAGCTTAGCGCTACGCCGCGTTTTCCAACGCGTTGGTTACGCTCGACGCTGTAGGTACGATGGCGTTGGACGCTGGCGCGCTTCCTTGATCCACAACCAGGTGCCGTTGAGGGCAATCCCCGTCAAAATCAGGTATTCCAGCGCCATCACATAAACGCCCTGATAGGTGAAGATCACCACGCTGATAATGTTAATCACAACCCACAGTATCCAGTTTTCTACATACTTACGCGTCATCAGCACCATGGCGATCATGGAGAGCACCATCATGCAGGAATCCCAGAAGGGAAATGCATCCGGCTGCAATGTCGGCATGGTCACCTGAACGCCCATGCTCTGCATCACGGTCACTGCGACGCCAGTCAGCGCGGCAAACACCGCATCAATGTAGACCGTCATCAAACCAATCGCGAGTGCGCCCAGCACTGACCAGGCAAGTAATCTGGGGAGTGGCAGCCAGCGTATTTTCAAGGCGATATCCTGCTGTTCCGTGCGCCGCGTCCAGGCATACCAGCCATAGACATTCGCCACAAAGAAAAAGATTTGCAGCAGCAGGCTGGCATAGAGCTGAATCTGGAAAAAAATAACGGCAAACAACGAGACGTTGATCAAACCAAACAGGTAATTAATGGTTTTTTCCAGACTGGCAAGCCAGATGCACAACAGGCCGCACAGCGCGCCAACGGCTTCAATCCAGGAAAGATCGTACCCTCCCGTACCGAACGGGATATGAATCAAAATGTTGCTGGTACTGAAAAAGTCCATCTTGCCACCCCATGTTTATCATCAAATGAGGAAATCCTGCTTCTGCCAGACTCCCAGGCGGGGTATATGGTAGCAGCCGGTTAGCAAGAAGGCACTTAAAGTTTTGCATACTAAACAAATAATGAATAATACGTTTAATTATCCCCTTTTGTTTAGCGGATATAAAACTAACCGAACCAGCGATGCCAATAAATCGACAACGGGATAATAAATAACAGCGCAGGTAGGAAATTCACCACGGCAAACATTTTGATCTGCGCAATACGCAAGCCTACCGCCATCATGATAATGCCGCCACAGGCTGCAAAATCGCCCATGGTGATGTCATTCATAAACGGCATGATCAATTGCGCGGAAAAAAACAGCAGCGCCTGAACCAGAAATTGCGGCACAGCAATTGAAATTACCGCTGCGCCGAGCGTAATGGAAAAAATCAGCGCAGTGAACACATCCAGTGCCGATTTAATAATCAGCAGTTGATAGTCCCCCGTCAGCCCTTCCGTCAGCGCGCCAACCACCCCCGTACCGCTGGCACAGAACAGCACGATTAAGGCAGTGAAATTCTGCGTATACACGTCCGTCGGCAGTTTGTGCCGGGGCGGTGGCAGAACACGACTTAACACCCGTTGGATCCAGATGCCTGCGAGCTGAATACCGTGCTCCAATCGCAACAGTTCGCCCAATGCAACACCCAGCACCACTGCCAGTGCAACAGCGGGTAATTGATGCACCTTGATAACCAAGGTTATCCCCATCGCAATAGAGATCATGGCAAACGCAGGGGGAAGACCATCGCGAAGGCGCTGGGGAATAAAACGACTCAGGGAAATGCCGAGTACGCCGCCAATAATAATGGCGGAACCGTTAATCAGAGGACCAATCATAACACTCCTTACACCCACATCTGCGTGTTACAGACAACGAGACTTCAGTGGGTTTGCCCTGGCAATCACAGGCGGGCAGAAAAATACAAAGAACCTACTATACTCCCACCAGACCCCGGCAGGATGCAATATCAGGTATAAGTCAACCAGACGCGCTTAGGTGAGTCATCATAATTGAGCACTTACGTTTATGTAAGTACTTACTAAAAGTTATTTAAGGCCTTATAGTGAGTTCTATATCAATCACGCCATCCGGCGAAGGAGTAGGATCATGACGATTGCCGTTACGGGAGCCACCGGCCAACTGGGCCAGTTAGTTATCACCAAACTCAAAGAAAAAACGGCTGGCAGTAATATTGTCGCGTTAGTGCGCAGCCCAGAAAAAGCCAAAAGCCTGGGTGTCACCGCCCGCGCAGCCGATTATGCACAACCGGCCACGCTTGAAGCCGCCTTATCCGGTATAGAAACTCTGCTGTTAATCTCGGGGAATGAAATCGGCCAGCGCGCGGTACAACACGCCAATGTAATCGCTGCGGCGAAAAAGAGCGGCGTAAAGCGCATTGTGTATACCAGCTTGTTGCACGCGGACACTTCGCCGCTCAATCTGGCACCAGAGCATGCTGAGACGGAAAAAGCGCTGAAAGCGTCTGGCATTGACTACACTATCCTGCGCAATGGCTGGTACACCGAAAACTATACCGGCTCTATCGCCCCAGCGCTGGCTAACGGTGCTTTCTATGGCAGCGCCGGAGAGGGGAAAATTGCCTCCGCCGCACGTGAAGATTTTGCGCAAGCCGCTGTGGCGGTGCTCACTCAGCCAGGTCACAGCGGGAAAACCTATGAGTTAGCTGGCGATGAACCTTATACACTGGCGCAACTGGCCGCTGAGGTCACCAAGCAGAGCGGCAAGCAGATTCCGTACAACAATATTCCTGAAGCTGATTACGCCGCAGCACTGAAAGGCGCGGGCCTGCCGGAAGGGTTCGCAGCCGCTATCGCATCGTGGGATGTGGGCGCATCACAAGGTGGGTTATATGAAGCGTCACATCAGCTCTCCGCGCTGATTGGCCGCCCAACCACGCCGCTGTCCGTTTCGGTAGCGCAGGCATTAAAAGCACTCTGATGTCACCCGCCCTGCCTTCCCGGCAGGGCTGTCCAGGTCAACTACCGGCTATTTCAACGGGTTCTCCGCTGACAGAGGCGTCTGTTCCTGCAAAATGGCCGGTAAATTGACTTCTATCCAATCAGCCAGGTCGCGCACTTTTTCCGCCGCTGCGCGTCCTAAGGGCGTCAGGGTGTACTCCACATGAGGGGGAACGGTGTTGTAGACGTGTCGATGAACCATTCCATCGGCTTCCAGCCATTGTAGCGTTTGTGACAGCATGCGCTCGCTGATGCCCTCAATGCCGTGTCGTAATGCGCTAAAGCGCTGTGTGCCCGGCAGTAACACAATCATCACCAACACACCCCAGCGGCTGGTGAGATGCTTAAGCACCTCGCGTGAAGGGCAGTTTGCCGCCAAGACATCCCCGCGATCGAGTTTCTCTGAGAGCGTGAGCGTTTGCCGATCAATATCAGCGTGTGGGGTAGGAGATGTGGTCATGGGTAGCTTACCTGGATGTTCGTACTAACTAAAAGTAATTGAATGCTACGCCAGTCGCTGCCCAAACGTCAATCTGACCAGATGCGTTTATACCGCATCACCGACCAAGGCTTTTTTAGCCGACACAAGAAACGCATCAGACAATGCGTCTCCGGCAGTGGCTCGCGCCAGTGTCAACGCGCCCAACAGCAAGGATAATTGCACCAACGCGTGCTGCCTGCGCTGTTCAGCGTCTTGGCTATCGGAAACTGACTCCAGCCGCTCCAGCATTGCCTTGACGCCATCACGATAGACGTCGCGCACCGGTTTATCTTCTTCCTCGCGGGCAACATCGCTGGCTAACGCCGTTATCGGACACCCATCCTTCGCCGCATCGCGGTGTGTCGGGGAAAGATAGGCCTCCACCAACGTGCGAAAATTATCATGCTGTGACTGATGCCTGATTTCCTGCCAGCGGGAGGCGGAATCATCAAGCGCCTTACGGCTGGCAATCGCCGCCAGCTCATCTTTAGAGGAAAAATGCCCATAAAAACCGCCATGCGTTAATCCCGCAGCCGCCATCAAATCATTTACGCTGACCCCATTCAGACCGCGTTCACGAAAAAGCTGCGACGAAACCTGAATAATTTCCTCGCGATTACGCGCCATCTGCTGTTTTGATACACGGGCCATGATGTTCTCCTTTTCAGTCAGGCATCATCTTAGGGGATGGAAAAACAAGACTCAATAGATGATGCCTTTCATCAATAATCCACTCAGGCTCGAGGTGCCCACCCAGAGATATAGTGAACACCCTCACCGCCCTGCGCGCGAGGCCGCGTACCGGCAATCTGTTGGTGTGGCGTTCCCAGTGAGATCGCGCTGACCTCATCCAGCCGTGCGGCCTGAGCGTCGCTCAGTGTGATATCCAAGGCCAGCAGCGTGTCGTTAAGTTGCGCCAGCGTGCGCGAGCCCAGAATAGGAATCAGGCTGGTACTGGCACGGGCGGCTTTATAACGCAGCCAGGCGATAGCAACCTGCACGGGGATCGCGTTCAATTCCTGTGCAATGGCAAAGACGGTATCCAGCAAGGCCGTGTCCTGCTCCACGTGGATCAACCGTCCGCCGAACCCCTTCAATCGTCCTTCTGAACTTTGGCGATATTTTCCCGTCAGGAGCCCCCCTCCCAGCGGCGACCACGGCGTCACCGCCAGCCCCAGCGCCTCTGCCATCGGCAGCAGTTCTCGCTCGGCGGTACGTTGCACCAGGCTGTATTCCACTTGGACGCCAGCAATACGCGACCAGCCCCGCAGCTCCGCCATCGTGTCGGCGCGGGCAATACGCCATGCCGGGAAGTTGGATAATCCGGCATACTGGATTTTCCCTGCACGGATAAGATCGTCGAAAGCGCGAACGATTTCCTCAAGGGGAGTCAGTTGGTCATCGAAGTGGGCCCACAGCACATCAATGCGATCGGTATGCAGCCGTTTAAGGCTATTTTCTACCGAAGAAATCATATTCTTACGGCTGTTACCGGTGCGAGAGATACCCGCGTTGGGCAAGGCGCTCAGGGTGTATTTTGTCGCCACGACAAAATGATCGCGATCGGCAGCGATAAACTCCCCGACCATTTGCTCAGATTCGCCAAACTGATAGGCATCTGCGGTATCGATAAAGTTACCGCCGGCATCCACATAGCGATCGAAAACCTGTTTCGCCTGCTCTTTTTCAGAACCGTAGCCCCACCCCGTACCGAAGTTGCCCGTACCAAGCGCCAGTTCAGAGACGCGTAAACCCGTATTACGACCAAATGTCGTGTATTTCATGTTGGCACCTCATTTAAATGTCGATTGACATTTAAAATATATGTCATGCATCATCTATAATGCAAGCATGATATTCATCCTCTATTTATCAGACACGAGAGCCTATTTATGAACACACGCCTTTCCGTTCTCATCACCGGCGCCTCATCTGGCATTGGTGCAACCTATGCTGAACGCTTCGCCCGTCGCGGCCATAGCCTTGTGCTGGTCGCCCGTGACCGGACGCGCATGGAAACCTTGGCCACCCGGCTGCGCCAAGCGCATGGAGTTGCCGTCGATATCCTTCCTGCCGACCTCACCCAACCCGACGACCTTGCTGCCGTAGAAGCGCGGCTACGCGGTGACGATCGCATCGGGATCCTGGTGAACAACGCTGGTATGAATATCGCGGGGAGCTTTGTTGAACAGACAACCGACGATATAGCAAAGCTTGTCACACTCAACACCACTGCCCTGGTGCGTCTTGCCAGCGCAATCGCCCCGCGACTGGCAACCGTTGGCGCAGGTGCAATCATTAATATTGGTTCAGTGGTTGGATTAGCGCCGGAGTTCGGGTTGACCGTCTACGGTGCCACCAAGGCATTCGTGCTGTTTTTGTCTCAGGGACTTAGCCTCGAGCTGTCCCCGAAAGGAGTCTACGTTCAGGCCGTGCTTCCCGCTGCAACGCGCACGGAAATCTGGGAACGTTCTGGTACAGATGTGAATACGCTTCCCGCCGTGATGGAAGTCGATGAATTAGTTGATGCCGCATTAGTCGGTTTCGATCGGCGGGAATCCGTCACCATCCCGCCGCTGCATCAGGTTGAACAGTGGGAAGCCTATCAGGCAGCACGCGGAGCGATGCTGTCAGGCTTTGCGCAACAGCATGCCGCTGAACGTTATCGTACAGACCCCCACCCTGACGCCGTATAACACCAGCAAAGTGTCTCTGCCGACGTCGCCCCATCCAGCATGTCGGCAGATGCCCCTCTTCATCAAGGAGATCGCCCGACTATGAAGGCATACATCATCGATCGCTATGGCAAGAAAAATACTGGCAGAATGGGCCAGGTTGCTGAACCGTCGATGCACGACGATGACGTGCTGGTGCAGGTTCATGCAGCCAGTGTCAATCTACTGGATGCTAAAATCCGCAACGGAGAATTTCGGCTAATACTGCCCTATCGAATGCCGTTAGTGTTGGGTAATGACGTTGCGGGCGTTGTTGTGCGCGTTGGACGGAATGTAAGTCGATTCAAACCCGGCGATGAGGTTTACGCTCGCCCCGATCAGGCGCGTATCGGCACTTTTGCCGAGTTCATCGCGGTGAACGAACATTCGCTGGCAGTAAAGCCCCATAGCCTCAGCATGGAGGAAGCCGCCGCCCTTCCACTGGTGGGCCTGACAGCCTGGCAGACGTTGGTGGAAACCGCGAAGCTAAAGAAAGGCCAAAAGGTGCTTATCCATGCGGGTTCCGGCGGCGTAGGTACCATTGCCATTCAGCTTGCCAAACATCTGGGCGTTTTCGTTGCCACCACCACCAGTACGCGTAATCTGGCATGGGTGAAGGCGCTAGGGGCGGATGTGGTGATTGACTACCACAAACAGGACTTTGCCACTGTCTTGCATGACTATGATGTGGTGCTCAACAGCCTTGGCAAGGAGACCCTGGAGAAATCGCTACGGGTACTAAAACCCGGAGGCCAGCTTATCTCGATCTCTGGACCGCCCGATCTTGCGTTTGCCATAGAGCAAGGGCTGCCCTGGTGGCTACAGCAGGTCATACGGCTTCTCAGTTACCGTATCCGAAAGAAAGCGGCACGTTTGGGTATCAGCTATCGGTTTGTCTTTATGCGCGCCCACGCAGAGCAACTGTGCGAGATAGGTGCCCTGATTGAGTCCGGCGCAATCAAGCCGATTATTAATCGGGTATTTCCATTTGATATGACAGCAGACGCTTTGGCTTACGTCGAAACAGGGAGAGCGAAAGGTAAAGTTGTCATCAGCATGAAATAGCGTTGCTGTCGCGCTTCGCTCGGCTCGAACCTGAGCGCAGCGTCTTACCAGCCCGACAGGCGCGCATGAAAATGTGAAGACGGTGAATTTCAGGAGGATATCTAAGAAATGGTGGGTCGTGCAGGATTCGAACCTGCGACCAATTGATTAAAAGTCAACTGCTCTACCGACTGAGCTAACGA
>NZ_JAGFPG010000098.1:0-530 GCF_025962675.1 Candidatus Symbiopectobacterium sp. NZEC127 | reverse complement strand
AAACGCAGGTTGATCCCCGCACGGGGCAGTTTATGGTTAATTTTCCATTAGCCACCCTGGTGGGAAATAACCAACTGGGGCCTGAGCTTTCTTTGTCGCTGCGTTACTCGCCGTTAAATACGGCGAATGCGGGGTTTGGCAGAGGCTTTGGTATTGGACTGACCCAGTTTAATAACCGTGATAACCTTTTGGAGCTCAGTGACGGTGAACAATATCGGGTTATGCCTGGCTCGGACGTTGTACGTAACAAGAAGCTGGATAATTTTCGATTCTCTTATACTAACGGATTTGATGCGGCTGCCGGATTTACTGTTGTATGGAAAGACGGGAAACGGGAAATATTAACCATTACCGATGATGGTCAAACGTTCGTGACAACCAGCGTAATTTCGCCCTTGGGACGAACAATGACGTTATTCTGGAATTGGAGTGGCCAATATTCCCGGTTGTCCCGTATTGATGATGAGTTCAGAACGTTATTACGGGTTGAGTATAGTTATGCTGTCAATATGGTTTTCTGGCCGAACTCA
>NZ_JAGFPG010000097.1:0-530 GCF_025962675.1 Candidatus Symbiopectobacterium sp. NZEC127 | reverse complement strand
GACACACTGCTCAAACTGATCAAGCTGCGCGAGCAACTGAATGTGCCAGCCGATGGACAGGAATTTTTCATCATTGGCCGTGTGCGCATGCGCATGGGATTCCACTGGAAGCCCACGTTCGTTCGCAAGCGCACCCGTCACGGCACAGTTGGGCTTTGTCCACACTGCGGCACCATGATTCGCAATCTTGATGGCGAACCGGTCAGCGCACAGGAACTCGACGCGGAGGAAGTACGTCGCAAGTGTAGTTTTTGCGAGAGTGCCCTCTGGACACTGATGCGACCACGCAGTTTGTCAGGCAGCGATCAATCCGCAGCAGTACTGCGGGCGCTGAAACGTATTCCGACCATAGGTGAAGCCACTGCGGCCAAACTGATGAAGACCTTCGGCGATTCATTCCTGGCATCGATGCTGGGAGATAACTTCCACCAGTTCATCAACCTGATGGACAACCGAGGGGAATTGGTCTTTTCAGACAGGCAGGCTCAGCGCATGGAACGCGCCATGTCGAGTATGGAGTTCGGCTTCGG
>NZ_JAGFPG010000096.1:0-532 GCF_025962675.1 Candidatus Symbiopectobacterium sp. NZEC127 | reverse complement strand
CAGCGCATATTTGCTGTTGACCGAAATGGGAAACGTTTTCTGTTCGCCGCCATATCCCGTCAGTAAAGATGGGGTAAAAAGATGAAGCAGTCGGGTTTTACGATACTCCAGAACAATCTGGTTATTACGATCGACAAAATCAAACCGGCTACCCGCGATGCGACGCAGAGCGGTCACCTGACCAGGATCGACCTGCTGATGCCACGGTTCATGTAAACGATAATTGAGTTCCATTCCCCATCGCATCTCGCTTTCTCCTGATTTTCCCTGACGCCGTTCAGCGTTCATGGTCAAGAGCGGGAATGGCGTATAGCTGGCCCCTATCGTGACAGCATAGGGATTGCGTTGGCGATCATCTTTGCCAAACAACGCCACCTCATTACCATAATACTGTTCATAGACCAGCTTGCCACCAAGCTGTGGCCAGTCTGGCAAATATCCCTCGGCACGAATATCCCAGCCATTCGCGGGACGCGCCTGATAATCAACAGCCTCTGGAGATGGTTTCCAGCCAGTCAGGCGTAAATAACTC
>NZ_JAGFPG010000095.1:0-532 GCF_025962675.1 Candidatus Symbiopectobacterium sp. NZEC127 | reverse complement strand
GTTAAACGGGTGGAGGAGTAAGCGATGAATTGGGAAGCGCATCTTGCCAACCTGGACGCCGTTGAGACGGATACACCGCGCACAGCACCCAACATGGTACTGGCGGTAGGCAATGTGATGATGGGTGACGACGGCGCAGGGCCACTGCTTGCCGAACGATTGCAACACAGCCCGCTAGCGGGCTGGGCGGTCATCGACGGGGGTGCCATCCCGGAAAACGCGGTGCATCGCCTACGCGCCGCGCCACCGCAGCGCCTGCTCGTGGTGGACGCTACGGATATGGGGCTCGAACCGGGCGCCATACGCATCGTCGATCCGACACGTATTGCTGAAGATATGCTGATGAATACCCACAGTATGCCGCTCACCTTTATGATTGATGAGCTGCAAACGTTTATTCCGGAAGTAATTTTTGTCGGCATTCAGCCCGCACTGGTGGCATTTTACTGCCCGGTCAACCGGGCAGTCACGCAGGCTGTCGACAAGATATATCAGCAGCTACCTCATTGGCACGGTGACGGTGGATTCATGC
>NZ_JAGFPG010000093.1:0-533 GCF_025962675.1 Candidatus Symbiopectobacterium sp. NZEC127 | reverse complement strand
AAAATTGCCGCGAATACCTGCCAGCGATGAGGTGTTCTGCGCGATATACGCCGTGCTTAAACGTCCCAGCGTGGCGCTGCCGTCACCGGCCAGTGTCAATTTCGGCGTGCTGTAATTGCCTATCTCTTCGGTGTTGCTGAGACCAAGGCCGGAATAGAGCGTCCAATGATTATCCAGATCGTACTCACCGCGCAGCATCCCGAAGCGCGATTTCATATCGGTATAGACCCAGCGCTGGCTGTAGTTGTGGGTAATGGTTGGCGGTTCAGGGATGGCTTGTAACCCGGTAGCCGAAACGTTAATCCCCAAACGCCCACCGTGCAGATACTGGTGCTGGTAGCCTGCATCCAGCGAGGAACGGAAACGATCGCCACGATAATCCAGTCCGACAGCGGCCAGCGACACCCGCTCGCGCTGATCGTCAATCGCGGCTTCACCTTCGCGGTGCAGCAGGTTAACGCGCACACCAAAACGGTTATCATCGCCAAAACGTCGCCCAACATCGAGCGCGCCGCCAGCCTGTGAGGAAGACG
>NZ_JAGFPG010000091.1:0-533 GCF_025962675.1 Candidatus Symbiopectobacterium sp. NZEC127 | reverse complement strand
TGATGTTTATAAGCTCGCTTATGACTTTTACCATATGGGAAAGTTAGATGACGCTGAGTCTCTTTTCCGCTTTTTATGCATCTACGATTTTTATAACCCAGAATATGCGATGGGGTTGGCAGCGGTTTATCAACTCAAAAAGAATTACTCAAAAGCTATCGATTTTTATGCATTGTCATATTCTCTCTCAGAAAATGACTATCGACCTATGCTCTATGCTGGTCAGTGTAATCTGATGCTTTGTCGCTCGGTTCAGGCGAGTAAGTGTTTTGATATTGTCACCGAAAAATGTAGTGATGTAAGTTTGACAGAGAAGGCGCACGCTTATTTGGCCGCCTTAAAAGACATGGATGCCAATGAAGAAAATGGAAATCCAAAAGAGGATGTTGATAGGGGGGAATAATGAATATTACGATTGATGATTTTTCTGCGGCATTTGCATTCTCTGGCGGCGGTGACGTTGGACAGCATCGCACTGAATTAATAAAACAAAGCGCTGCTATCAAACGTTTTGGCGAAGCAAGGCTGAGAGA
>NZ_JAGFPG010000092.1:0-533 GCF_025962675.1 Candidatus Symbiopectobacterium sp. NZEC127 | reverse complement strand
TTGTCTGCCTATTCGCCTCATCGGCGAAAGCCTTTTGCATCGGCATACACACATCCCTTCCCCATTTCGCCGTGATGGCCTTGAATACATCACCGAAACCGACAAATACCTTTTTCACCGTAGTAGACAAGGTGCAAGAACAGTTGCTGATGCCCGATAAGAGCTGTTGCAGTTTGCCTTTTGGTACCGCTTTTTTTGGCTCAGTAGCGGTATTCATGTCACCGTCCCCGATGTGGGTGGTACTTGTTCCATTCATTTGCGGTGATAGAGGGACTCCGACATTTTTTATCATCATTACGCTTATACCCTTCGTTAATTACTCATCATTTCACGACTTACAGCTATGCAGGTTGCCCAGATAGCGACAACCTGTGTGACGATGATTATTTCATAACCAGCGCAATGAAATTTTAAGGGAACGCCTTTCAGCAACAGAGAGTAAACAAACGCCCGTTAATGCATGCAGCAGTCTGTATCGGAATGCAGGATCAGTAGGGGTTGTGGAGAGCAGAAGAATCGGCTTGATAGCAGGC
>NZ_JAGFPG010000090.1:0-538 GCF_025962675.1 Candidatus Symbiopectobacterium sp. NZEC127 | reverse complement strand
ATCGGCTTGTCACTGCTGTTTATCGCACTTGCGCTGTCGATGTTTGGTCTCTATAACCTACAGATGCCCTCCACCCTGCAAACCCGCCTGGCACTGTGGAGCAATCGGCAACAAAGCGGCTCCCTTGGCGGGGTTTTTTGCATGGGGGCATTGGCCGGGCTGATTTGCTCGCCCTGCACCACCGCCCCACTCAGCGCCATCCTGCTCTACATTGCGCAAAGCGGTAATAGCGTCGCCGGTGGCGGGATTCTTTATCTCTATGCGCTCGGCATGGGCTTGCCGCTTATCGCCATAACCCTGTTTGGCAATCGCTTTTTACCCCGCAGCGGCCCGTGGATGCAGCACATCAAAACCGCCTTTGGCTTTGTCATTCTGGCCTTACCGGTCTTTCTGCTGGAACGTGTTGTCGGCGATATCTGGGGAGCGCGCCTGTGGAGCCTGCTGATAATCTCCTTCCTGGCTTGGCTGATCATGCACCTCCTCTATAGTCATTGCCCCCCAATGCGCTTCATACAACTGCTGCTTTTGATTGGTGCCG
>NZ_JAGFPG010000089.1:0-538 GCF_025962675.1 Candidatus Symbiopectobacterium sp. NZEC127 | reverse complement strand
GAGGGAGAGCTGGGCGTGCGAATGGGTTTTATACCCCTGATTGCTACGCCAGGTCGAACGGCATTCAACCTGAGGCAGATGAGGAGAAAACCAATAGGTTTGTTTGACGCGGTACACCGCCGACATGGGAAAGACTCTTTATCACGATTTACTTTACCCTACTGGCTGCATGCAGGTTTGTCGAGGGGAATGGCGGCTGACGTTTGCCGCTGTCTGTGGGACAATAGTCGCAGGATTGGACAGACATAGGGAAGGCATGGCGCTCACCCCCACCATCAAGCAGCAAATCGACCAGTGGTATAAGGCGCTGCAACAACATATTCCTGATTTTATCTCCCGGGCTCCACAGCGACAGATGATCGCCGAAGTGGCGAAAACCCTGGCGGGTGAGTACCCGCGTCACGCAGTGATTGAGGCACCTACCGGCGTGGGCAAAACCTTGTCCTACCTGATCCCCGGTATCGCGATTGCGCGCGCAGAGGGCAAGACGCTGGTGATCAGCACCGCCAACATCGCGTTGCAGGATCAGATTGTCACC
>NZ_JAGFPG010000008.1:0-168802 GCF_025962675.1 Candidatus Symbiopectobacterium sp. NZEC127 | reverse complement strand
ACCGTGGCGCGGGAGGCGTATATTACGCTGCACCGCTGAAAAGTCAACGTTAATTTTTCAATTTCGCGTTCGGCTTTCCTGTTTTACTTCTTACCGTTACCACAACCGCGTGTCGCTGTTGCCGTGTCAGTGGAGGCGCAGTATAGGGATTTCTTTCGCCCTGACAAGCGCTAAATGCAAAAAAAATTCCAAGCGCTCATTTTTAACACAACCAGTCAGTATAAAAAAAGCGGCACAACTGTGCCGCCTGGTATTTTAGCCATATATAACAATGCATTAATTACTGCCTGGCAACAATGTGCTTTTCGTTGCCATCAATATCCAAGGTGACCGGTTTCCCCGGAATCAATTTGCCCGACAGGATTTCCTGGGCCAATGGATTTTCAATCTGCTGCTGGATAGCGCGTTTAAGGGGTCGGGCACCGTAAACCGGGTCAAAACCACTCAGCCCCAATTGCTCCAATGCAGCCTCGGTCATCGTGACCTGATAACCACGCTCTTCCAGTCGTTTGTACAACCGCTGCAACTGAATACGTGCGATGGACATGATGTGCGCCTGGCCCAATGGGTGGAAGACCACGACCTCATCGATACGGTTGATAAATTCCGGCCGGAAACGATGGCTCACCACATCAAGAACCATGTCACGCATGCCAACATAATCCATTTCACCGAAATGTTCCTGAATGAGATCGGAACCAAGGTTGGATGTCATCACGATAACCGTATTACGGAAATCCACCGTTCTGCCTTGCCCGTCCGTCAAACGCCCATCGTCGAGTACCTGCAACAGGATGTTGAATACATCAGGATGGGCTTTTTCAACTTCATCGAGCAGGATCACGGAATAAGGGCGCCGCCGAACCGCTTCGGTGAGGTATCCCCCTTCTTCATACCCCACGTATCCCGGAGGTGCACCGACCAAACGAGACACTGAGTGCTTTTCCATAAATTCAGACATATCGATGCGCACCATGGCGTCATCGCTATCGAACAAGAAGGCCGCCAGCGTTTTACACAGCTCGGTTTTCCCCACCCCGGTCGGCCCCAGGAACAGGAACGATCCGATGGGTCGGTTAGGATCGGAGAGCCCTGCGCGACTGCGACGAATCGAGTTCGCCACGGCAGTGACAGCCTCATCTTGCCCGATAACGCGCTGATGAAGCTGTTGCTCCATACGCAGCAGCTTGTCTCGTTCACTTTCCAGCATGCGCGCGACGGGGATTCCCGTCCATCTTGCTAGCACTTCGGCAATTTCGGCGTCGGTCACTTTGTTGCGTAACAGGTGCATGGTTTTACCTTCCGCCTGCGTCGCCGCCGCTAGCTGTTTTTCAAGCTCGGGCAAGCGCCCATACTGCAACTCGGACATACGCGCGAGATCGCCCTGACGGCGCGCCTGCTCCAGCTCGATTTTCGCTTGTTCCAATGCGGCCTTGATATTTTGCGTACCGCTGAGAGACGCTTTCTCTGCTTTCCACTCTTCTTCAAGTTTGGAGTAGTCGCGCTCTTTCTGTTCAAGCTCTTCGTTCAGCAGAGACAACCGCTTTTGACTGGCCTCATCGGACTCTTTTTTCAGCGCCTGCTGTTCCAGTTTTAACTGAATGATACGCCGGTCCAGACGATCCAGAGATTCCGGTTTCGAATCCATCTGCATACGAATGCTTGATGCCGCTTCATCAATCAGGTCAATGGCTTTATCCGGCAGTTGCCTGTCAGCAATGTAGCGGTGCGACAGCATGGCCGCCGCCACAATCGCCGGGTCAGTGATCTGCACGTGGTGGTGCAATTCATAACGTTCTTTAAGCCCACGCAGAATCGCAATCGTGTCTTCAACATTGGGTTCCGCCACAAACACCTTTTGGAATCGGCGTTCCAGCGCAGCGTCTTTCTCAATGTATTGCCGGTATTCGTCCAGCGTGGTCGCGCCAACGCAATGCAACTCGCCGCGCGCCAATGCGGGCTTCAGCATGTTACCCGCATCCATTGCGCCGTCCGCTTTGCCCGCGCCAACCATGGTATGCAACTCATCGATAAACAGGATGACGCTGCCTTCCTGTTTTGCCAGATCGTTCAGCACACCTTTCAGGCGCTCTTCGAATTCACCACGGTATTTAGCACCCGCAATCAGTGCCCCCATATCTAACGACAGCACGCGCTTGTGTTTAAGCCCTTCAGGCACTTCGCCGTTGACGATACGCTGCGCTAATCCTTCTACGATTGCCGTTTTCCCGACGCCAGGTTCACCGATCAGCACCGGGTTATTTTTGGTACGGCGTTGCAGTACCTGAATGGTTCTGCGAATCTCTTCATCACGACCAATAACCGGGTCCAATTTGCCCTGTTCAGCGCGTTCGGTTAAATCGATGGTGAATTTTTTAAGCGCTTGTCGCTGATCTTCCGCGTTTTGGTCGTTCACCTGTTCACCACCACGTACCTGATCAATGGCTTTCGAGACGGCTTCTTTGGTTGCCCCTGCACGCGCCAGAAGATCGCTCAACGTGCCGCGAGTATCGAGCGCCGCCAGCAGAAACAGTTCAGAAGAGATAAATGCATCGCCGCGCTTCTGTGCAATCTTGTCGCACAGATTGAGAGTACGGACGAGTTCATTGGAGGGTTGCACATCGCCATCAACGCCCTGCACCTGAGGTAAACGCGTGATGGCCTGTTCAATGTCAGTTTTCAGACGAACAGCGTTTACACCTGCCGTGGTTAACAGCGGGCTGACCGTACCGCCCTCCTGCTGCAACAGCGCACTCATGACGTGTAACGGGTCGATAAATTGATGATCCTTGCCGAGCGCCAGAGATTGCGCATCCGCAAGGGCAAGCTGGAATTTATTGGTAAGACGATCCAGACGCATAACTCCTCCCATACATACTGGTCAAAATTGCTACTGGAGATTAAATGAGGTCATCCCTCAAAATTTCAAGATTATTTTGCCAGTAATAATGAGAAGACTGCAGTTACTTGCCATGGATCGTCTTAATTCAGTAGGTTATATCAGCCAGATTAAACTTGCCATACGACCCGTGGTTCCATCGCGGCGATACGAGAAAAATTTGTCGGCCTGAGTCACAGTACAGGCATCGCCACCAAAAATTTTCGTCACGCCCTGAGCCTGCAAGCGTAAACGAGCCAGTTGGTAGATATCGGCAATAAACTTGTTATCCTTAGCGATAAAAGCGTCTGCCGCAGCAGGGTGCTGTTCAATGAACGCATCACGCACCTCTGGGCCAACCTCAAACGCCTGCGGCCCGATCGCCGGCCCAAGCCATGCCATCACGGACGATGTGGGGGCGCGAAAGTGATGCAATGTCGCCTCCAGCACACCAGAACACAAGCCACGCCAGCCCGCGTGCGCAGCGGCCACTTCATCACCGCTATCCGAGCAAAATAGCACGGGCAAACAGTCTGCCGTCATCACCGCACACACCAGACCGGGTTGGTTGGTATAGGCGGCATCAGCGGTTAACACGCCTGACGTCGAAGACGACAATGAAACCACCTGTGTTCCATGCACCTGATTTAGCCACTGCGGCATGGCCGGCAAATCAGCCAGCGTGACCAGCCGCTGGCGATTAGCTAACACCGCCTCTGGCCGATCGCCTACGTGCGCACCAAGATTCAACGAATCATAGGGCGTTTGGCTCACGCCTCCCCTTCTCGTGGTACTACAGGCGCGCACAGATTGCGGCGCAGGCCAGTCAGGCAGTATCAGTTCGCTCGTCATCAGCCTCTCATCACCAGTCATATTGATCTTTGAACGCTTCGGCGTCCGCTTTTAATACCTCAATCAAATCAACCATATCTTGTGGGATGGGTGCATGCCACTCCATTTCTATCCCACTGATGGGATGATACAGGCGCAGCATGGTCGCGTGTAACGCCTGGCGATCGAACGTGCGCAGTGCTGTCACCAGTTCCTCTGATGCCCCTTTGGGCAGGCGAGGACGGCCGCCATAAAGTTGATCGCCCACCAGCGGGTGATTGATGTGCGCCATGTGAACACGAATCTGGTGCGTGCGACCCGTTTCAAGACGCAGGCGTAGGCGCGTATGGTTGCGAAAATGCTCCATAATGCGGTAATGGGTGACGGCCGGTTTTCCCATGGGATGCACCGACATATGGGTGCGTTTGGTGGGATGGCGGCTCATTGGTTCATTGACCGTGCCTCCCGCCGTCATACGGCCAATCGCAACGGCCTCATACTCACGCGTGATTTCACGCGCCTGAAGCGATTCTACCAGCCGCGTTTGCGCAGGCACGGTTTTCGCCACCACCATCAATCCCGTGGTGTCTTTATCCAGGCGGTGCACGATGCCCGCACGCGGTACGTCACCAATCGCCGGGAAATAGTGCAGCAGCGCATTCAGCACCGTGCCATCCGGGTTGCCCGCCCCCGGGTGAACCACCAGATCGCGCGGTTTATTGATCACCAGAATGTCTTGATCTTCATAAACGATATCCAGTGCGATATCTTGTGCTTCCCAGCGAACCTCTTCATCGATCAAGGCATCAATCGTAATGGCTTCACCGCCTAACACTTTCTCTTTTGGCTTATTTATCACATTGCCGTTAATCTGTACCCGATCGTCCAGGATCCATTCTTTTATGCGAGAACGTGAATAATCAGGGAACAATTCGGCCAAAGCCTGATCTAACCGTTGACCGAGTTGAGACTCAGCCACCGTTGCGGTGAGTTGTACTTGTTGTGCCATAGTTGCAGCTTCTTCGTTAACGTTGGGTTTTCGCGGCGATGCCGTTTAAAATAATGTACTATTGTAGCTAGTCTTACCCGGGAGCGTAACGGCCAGTCTCCCGGCATAACACTCTGAGGATAATCAAAACGTTATGATGCGTATGAAATATCTGGTGGCTGCAGCCACGTTGAGCCTGGCGCTGGCGGGTTGCTCCGGCAGCTCCAAGGATACGGTTCCAGACAGTCCGCCTTCTGAAATTTATGCTACCGCTCAACAAAAATTGCAGGACGGTAACTTTAAAGCAGCAATCACGCAGTTGGAAGCATTGGATAACCGATATCCTTTCGGGCCTTATTCTCAGCAAGTGCAGCTTGACCTGATTTATGCTTACTACAAATCCGCAGAACTGGCGATGGCGCAAGCCTCCATTGACCGTTTCCTGCGCCTTAACCCGACTCACCCGAGCGTGGACTATGTGCTGTACATGCGTGGTTTAACCAACATGGCTCAGGATGATAGCGCACTTCAGGGATTCTTCGGCGTTGACCGCTCTGACCGCGATCCGCAATATGCACGCGCGGCTTTTCGTGACTTCCGCCAGTTGCTGCAAGCGTATCCTCGCAGCCAGTTTGCCACGGATGCGGGCAAACGTCTGGTATTCCTGAAAGAGCGTTTAGCCAAATACGAACTTTCAGTGGCGGAATACTACACCAAACGCGGTGCCTACGTCGCCGTTGTTAATCGTGTAGAACAAATGATGCGTGATTTCCCGGACACGCAAGCGACGAAAAGAGCGCTTCCGTTGATGGAAAATGCTTATCGAGAACTCCGACTGCTGGGTCAGGCGGATAAAGTCGCGAAAATTGCCGAGGCCAATCCCGCTTAACGGGAAAGCAATACGGCCCCCACCCACACGCGCAAACATAAAAAAACGGCAACCTTGATTTGCCGTTTTTTTATTCCAACGCGGGAACAGTACCCGAGCATAACCCCGCCACTGCCCTTGTCTGGACGCTATCGATCCCATTGATAATGCCACCAGTTGCATCAGGTCTCAAGCCTTGTGTCACGCTTCCTCTATGTGCTTCACAAATTGCAACGCGGTGATCCGACCAGCCAAATAAAAGTGATGTAGATCACGATTTTTATCCCATTTACGGCTATGCTGAAGCTATCTAAGTGAGACGGCAAAAGCAGAGAGGTATGTTATATGACGATCAACATTACCAGTAAGCAAATGGAAATCACCCCCGCAATACGTCAGCATGTTGAAGACCGTCTAACCAAGCTGGATAAATGGCAAACTCACCTGATTAACCCACATATTATTTTATCCAAAGAACCGGTGGGTTTTGTTGCCGACGCGACCATTAGCACACCCAATGGTCCCTTGGTCGCCAGCGCCAAGCATGAGGATATGTACGCTGCCATTAATGAGCTGCTCGCCAAACTGGAGCGCCAACTGAACAAGATGCAGCATAAGGGAGAAGCTCGTCGAGCAACGACGGCCGGTGTCAAAGACGCAGATATTGAGTTGTCATAACCGCAACCTTCAGATTACCGTAGCCAACAACGCGCCGTCAGGGCGCGTTTTTGTTTCTGAAGATAAGACCCTTCGCTTTTTAGTTGACAGAACGAAAAGCCAGCAGTTACTTTACAGGGGTACTTTTACCCATGAAAGCGCCAGCGCTTAACAGGAACCCAATGAGCCACACACCGTTTTTCTTCGTATTCTTTTTTACCTTCCCATGATTGGGAGGCGATTCGTCATATTGAAAGAATACGAAGACGAACCAGAAAGCCTCCTGAACAGGGGGCTTTTTTTATGCACTTATTTATACGCACCGTATGGATAAAATGAGTTTACAGGTAACACAACCATGACAGACAACCCTTTACTGGCCTTACGCGAGCGCATCACCGAGTTGGATTTAAAACTGCTTGAACTGCTTGCCGAACGGCGAGAGTTGGCATTGGAAGTGGCACGCGCGAAGTTACATACGCATCGCCCAATTCGCGACAAAGAACGAGAAAGAGATTTACTGGATAAGCTTATCGAAGCGGCAAAACCCTATCATCTTGATGGGCACTATATTACGCGCCTGTTTCAACTGATTATTGAAGACTCGGTGCTAACGCAGCAGGCGCTGTTGCAGCACCATCTTAACCCTACCGGCTCTCACTCGGCGCGCGTCGCCTTTCTGGGCCCCAAAGGCTCCTACTCCCATCTGGCAGCCCGGCAATACACCGCACGCCACTTTGAGCAGTTGGTTGAGTGTGGCTGCCTGAAGTTTCAGGATATCTTTACGATGGTGGAAACCGGTCAGGCAGACTACGGCGTACTGCCCATTGAGAACACCACGTCAGGTGCAATCAATGACGTGTACGATCTACTGCAACATACCGGTCTGTCGATTGTGGGCGAACTCACCCACCCTATCGATCACTGCATGCTGGTCGCCACCGACACGGATTTGAGCCAAATCACCACCGTCTACAGTCATCCACAGCCCTTCCAACAGTGCAGCCATTTTATCCAGCGCTATCCACAGTGGAAAATCGAGTATTGTGAAAGCACCGCGGCGGCAATGGAAAAAGTAGCATCATTGAATTCACCACACGCCGCCGCGCTGGGCAGCGAGGCCGGTGGATTACTTTATCAACTGCGCGTGCTAGAACATAACCTGGCAAATCAGACCCAAAACACCACCCGCTTTATCGTGTTGGCGCGCAAGCCGATTGATGTTTCAGAGCAAGTGCCAGCCAAAACCACCTTGATTATGGCAACGGGTCAGCAATCGGGGGCATTGGTGGAAGCCCTGCTGGTACTGCGCGAACACAACATCATTATGACAAAACTGGAATCTCGCCCTATTTACGGCAACCCCTGGGAAGAGATGTTTTATATTGATGTGCAGGCTAACCTGCGCGGAGATGGATTACAAAAAGCGCTGAAAGAGTTGTCGGGCATTACACGCTCGTTGAAAGTGCTCGGCTGTTACCCCAGCGAGAACGTCGTCCCGGTTGAGATGCACTGAGTGTAGTGCTCCCGGCCCCATGGCTGGGAGCACCGCTACTGATCTCTAGATGCGGCTGTCGTTAGCCTGTTTCAGCAAGGCGCGACTTTCCACCTGAAAACGCTGGGCGTAATCGCCAAACCAGTGCTCCACTTTCTTGAAGCTGGCGATAAACGCCGCTTTGTCCTTGCTTTCCAACAGCGCAATTGCCTCGCCAAAACGGGCGTAATAGCGTTTGATCAAGGCCAGGTTATTTTCCGATGACATGATGATATCGGCATAAAGCTGCGGGTCTTGCGCGAACAGTCGCCCCACCATCACCAACTCCAACCGGTAAATCGGTGAAGATAACGCCAGCAATTGCTCAAGTTGCACATTCTCTTCCGCCAGATGCAACCCATAGGCAAAAGTGGCAAAGTGACGCAATGCCTGAATAAACATCATATTTTGATCGTGTTCAACCGCGCTGATGCGATGCAGTCGGGCACCCCATACCTGAATTTGCTCCAGCAACCATTGGTAAGCTTCAGGCTGGCGGCCATCGCAATACACCACCACTTGCTTGGCAAGGCTGCCGCTGTCCGGTCCGAACATCGGGTGTAAACCCACGACGGGGCCGGAATGTGCTGCCAACATTGCCTGCAATGGCCCATTTTTCACCGAAGCCAGATCCACCAGAATGCAATCCTCCGGCAGGCGCGGTAACTGCGCAATCACCTGTTCCGTGACGTGAATTGGCACGCTAACGATCACCATGCCGGCATCCGCCAACAGGCTCTCGGCCTGCGGCCAATCCTCTTTTTCCAGCAGCCTGACTTCGTAGCCGGACAGACGCAGCATTTTTTCAAACATACGTCCCATCTGCCCGCGCCCACCCACGATGACAACAGGCCGCAGTTGCGGACACAGGGTCTTAAAGCCTTTGTCATTTTCACTGGCGTAGGATTCTCGCATCACCCGTCGCAGAACGTCCTCAATAAGATCCGCGGGCACGTTGAGGGCCTCGGCTTCTTCACGCCGAGAACGCAGCATCGCAGCCTCGCGATCGGGAGCATAGATAGGGAGACCATAGCGGCTTTTCACTTCTCCCACTTCTGCCACTAATGCCAGCCTGCGCGCCAACAAACCAAGCAGCGCCTTATCTACCTCGTCAATCTGATCCCGCAACGCGGTCAGTTCTGCAACCATGTTCTGTTATTCTCCTAACGATGAACGGCGTACCGCCCCTAGCTCCTGATGCACCGATCTCAGCAACGCATCGGTACTTTCCCAATTGATACAGGCATCCGTCACCGACACACCATATTGCATTGCCGAACGCGGTTGCTCCGATGATTGATTGCCTTCATGAATATGACTTTCCAGCATCAGGCCAATAATGGAACGGTTACCGGCTTTAATTTGTTCGACAATCGATGACACCACCTGCGGTTGACGCCGGTAATCTTTGTTCGAGTTGCCATGGCTGCAATCTATCATGAGTGAAGGTGTTAAGCCCGCTGCCTGCATCTGTTTTTCACACTCCGCTACGTCTTGTGCGCTGTAGTTAGGCTGCTTGCCGCCACGCAAAATAACATGGCCGTCACTGTTACCCTGGGTTTGCAGCAGGCACACCTGGCCGGTTTGGTTGATACCCACAAAACGGTGTGGCATTGCCGCTGCCTTCATCGCATTAATCGCCGTACCCAGGCTCCCATCGGTGCCGTTCTTGAACCCTACAGGCATCGAAAGGCCTGAGGCCATTTCGCGGTGCGTCTGCGATTCAGTGGTACGCGCACCAATCGCTGACCAACTGAACAGATCGCCCAGATATTGCGGGCTGTTGGGATCCAAGGCTTCAGTCGCCAGAGGCAGACCCATGTTCACCAGGTTCAGCAGCAGCTCACGTGCAATGTGTAAACCCGCTTCCACGTCGAAGGAGCCATCCATGTAAGGATCGTTAATAAGGCCTTTCCAACCGACGGTAGTACGTGGTTTTTCAAAGTAAACACGCATGACGATATACAACCGATCGCTCAATTCATCTGATAGGGTGTGCAAGCGGCGGGCATACTCCAACGCCGCATCCGTGTCGTGAATGGAGCAGGGTCCGCACACCACCAATAAACGGTTATCACGACCGTGGATAATATCGGAAATGGTACGGCGCGCAGTGGCAATGGCCTGCTCCTCTTGCACATTGAGCGGGAATTTTGCTTTAAGCTCATCGGGCGTGATCAGTACTTGTTCATCGGCGATATTGATGTTGTTGAGCGAATCTTTTTGCATGTTCATTTTCCTGGACAGTTCTTGAGTAGCGTAGCGCGCTTTCCGCCGCCACATTGATTCCAAGATACCACAAGATGTAAAGATTTCAATCCATGCAGTGTAAATTTAAAATTACTAATTCCCCCTACCTCTCGTATCTCTCGGTTGCCTCGCCTAGCGCCGGCTTTCCTCGCTTATCTCAATGCAAATAGTGATAGAATCAATGCAACAGGGGGAAAGCATGCTGAGAGCCATCCTAATTGACGACGAGCAACTGGCTCGTGAAGAGTTGTTGCTACTGCTGGATAAAGAAGATGACATTGAGGTGATAGCGCAGTGCAGCAACGCGCTGGAAGCGATACCGGTGATTAACCGGCTGCAACCGGATGTGATCTTTCTTGATATCCAGATGCCGAAAATCAGTGGGTTGGAACTGGTTGCCATGCTCGATCCTGACAGCATGCCTTATGTTGTTTTTGTCACCGCCTATGACGAATACGCGGTACGCGCTTTTGAGGAACATGCCTTTGATTATTTGCTCAAGCCGCTAGACAATCAGCGCCTGGCAAAAACCCTCAATCGCCTTCGTCGCGGCACATCCGTAAATAAAAATGTACAACTTATTGCGGAGCCTCAGCTGAGGCATATCCCGTGCCACGGCCACAACCGTATTTTTCTTCTTAAGATTGAAGAAGTGGAATACCTCTGTTCAGAGCTGAGCGGCGTCCATGTAGTAGGGCTCAATCAGTCGGGTTATACCCAGCTATCGCTAAAAACGCTGGAAGAGAAAACGCCTTTTGTACGCTGTCATCGCCAGTACATGGTGAACACGGAACTGCTTCAGGAGATACAGTTGATGGATAACGGTGGTGCGGAAGTCATTACCCATACCGGTAAACATATTCCTGTGAGCCGACGCTATTTAAAAAGCTTGAAAGAGAAGCTGGGTATTGCTTGATACCAACAGAAGCCGCCCTCTGATAAGGATAATGGGATGAGATTGGGATACGTGTTATGCCTGACATTGTTGCTTGCCAGTTGTCAAACCTCTCAGACACCGTCACCGGAAAAGTCCCATTCCGTCTGGTATAACATGGGACTCAATGATGCCATGGCCGGAAACGTGGTGAAAGACAACGATGCTCTGGTGGAATGGTCTGGCGATACGGCCGTTGAGCGAATTCCCTATTTACGCGGTTATCAGAATGGACAGGCAATATTATGTCATACGGATCAAATGAAAGAATGGGGGAAAACAGGTAAAGACTTTCCCGCCAGTTGTGATGGCGTAGAGAATGCTGAGCAATTAAAAGCAAATTGGTTTAGTGGGGGAAGTCACTAGCTGAGATACGTTAAATTATCCGCGATTGTTACCGACCCTTTAATGCAGGAATCTTACCTATTCCACTATAAATTTCCGGAAGTGCCGAATTAGGATTAATTTTATCAATTATCATATTGATGCATTCAGTTGAACTGGAATAATCAGCATCATTTAAATGTTCGATAATGGATTTATACACTTCATATATATCTTTGAACACCGCACCATGTTCCAGATCTAATTTAATATAGCAAACCTCTTTATTATTACCTACATGCTTATTTTTACCGCTGGCGGCACTAAATACATACATCTTTTGGCTTGGCGTAATGACACCTAACACTTTATGCTCACCATGTTCAATAATACCAAGAAAATCCTTCACCTTTGTCATAAAGGCAAATGAATACATTCCTTGCGTAAATATAGTTTTCAGCTCAGCACCAATAGTTTCTTCTTTATAGATCATTGGGTGTGTCGGAGGGTAAATTAACTTCACATTCTCAGCTACTGTCACTATCTCAGCGTCAGCATCCATTTTAGCCTTAATGCATGTTGCTCGTTCGATTAGACTTGGAAATTTATCTGAAAGCTCTAGCTTATTGTTGAGCACATCTACAGTCAACGTTCGCGCTATCTGAGATAGCGTTTTGTTTATATAGACTTTTTTATCTTCTCTTGTACCAATATGCGCCACCCCTGGACGAGTCTCACGCATCACAGTACAGTAACCATTTTTACTGGTCACCTCTTCTGTAAACTCAACTTTTTTCCCATTTCCCAAAGGGATATTAATTTTTTGCATATTTTCATCAATTGCCCCTAACAGCATTTCTGTCATTTTCACATAATCTAATAACGCTGATTCTCTTCTATTCCCCTCAACATACAGGATTAAATAATGGCTTAAGCCGAGCGTTATGATCCTCAATATTTTCCTGGCATCCTCACTCAGTGCGACTTTATTTTCTGGTGAGTCTAACCCCCCCTTTAATACACTGCATTCTCCAGAAGAGATCGAACTCTCGTACTCATTCAAAAATGCACAATATGTCGATAATGAAGATATTTGGTTAGCCATTTATATGCTCCTATAGATGATGAAAAAGCAAAAGTAGCACATAAGTAAAAATACTAACCATGAGGCATTAACCTCAATACTTTCCATCACATACACGAATATAATTACATTGAAAGGACGTACAATAATTAAAAAAATAAAAAAAGGGCTTAGCCATTGGCTAAACCCTTGATAACTAGAAGCTTTTGGATGTCGCGTTAGCGAACTCTTAGTTAAGACGCTCTTTGATACGAGCAGACTTACCAGTGCGCTCACGCAGGTAGTACAGTTTGGCCTGGCGTACTGCACCACGACGTTTCACAGTGATGCTGTCAACAACCGGAGAGTGAGTCTGGAATACACGCTCTACGCCTTCGCCGTTAGAAATTTTGCGAACAGTGAATGCAGAGTGCAGACCGCGGTTACGAATAGCGATAACCACGCCCTCGAATGCCTGCAGACGTTTTTTGCTACCTTCAACGACCCATACCTTCACTTCAACGGAATCACCCGGACGAAATGCAGGTACGTCCTGTTTCATCTGCTCTTGTTCAAGCTGCTTAATAATGTTGCTCATAATATGTCTCTTACCCTAGGTAAACTGATACATGGGTACGCGCACCGAAGTGCCACGCCCTAATCCTCTCGTTGCCCGGACTGATGTTCCCGTTGGAACTCAGTCAGCAACGCCGTTTGCTCGTCAGTCAGAGCTAGGCTTTTCAGAAGTTCAGGTCTTCTAAGCCAGGTTCGGCCAAGCGACTGCTTTAATCGCCAGCGACGTATTTCAGCATGGTTTCCCGACAGTAACACTGGGGGAACCTCCACGCCTTCCAGCACTTCAGGACGAGTGAAGTGTGGACAATCCAACAGCCCATCCGCAAAGGAGTCCTCTTCCGCAGAAGATTCATGCCCTAACACGCCAGGAATAAAACGGGATACCGAGTCGATAAGCACCATTGCGGGTAACTCACCACCACTGAGAACGTAATCCCCGATTGACCATTCTTCATCAATTTCGGTTCTGATTACGCGCTCGTCAATCCCTTCATACCGGCCACACACCAGAATCAACTTCTGATGCGTTGCGAGCTGTCGTACGCCCTGTTGATCCAGCTTACGGCCCTGCGGTGACAAATAAATCACCCTGACACCGTCGCCTGCCGCGGCCTTTGCTTCATGAATGGCATCCCGCAAGGGTTGCACCATCATCAGCATACCGGGGCCGCCACCATAAGGGCGATCGTCCACGGTACGATGCCGATCGTAAGTGAAATCACGAGGATTCCAACACGTTACGTTCAGCAGGCCATTTTTTACTGCCCGACCAGTGACTCCATAATCAACCACTGCGCGAAACATCTCGGGAAACAGGCTAATCACCCCAATCCACATTTTTTCGTTCCACTCAGTTCGTTCGTTTGATTCAGAGCTCAAAAACTCGGGTCCCAATCTACTTCAATCATTTTCGTAGAAAGATCTACGTGCTTGATAACCTGTCCGGTTAGAAACGGAATCAACCGTTCCTTCGCGCCGAAGGCATCTTTCAGGTTAGCTTTGACCACCAGCACATCGTTAGAACCGGTTTCCATCATATCAATGACTTTTCCCAGCTGATATCCCGCGGATGTGATGACTTCGCAGCCAAAAAGATCCTTCCAGTAATAATCACCTTCCTCCAAATCAGGAAGCTGGGCAGAATCTACAACGATCTCAGCGTTCGTTAATAAATTTGCCGCATCGCGATCATCAACACCTTTTACTTTGATGATCAGATCCTGATTGTGGTGTTTCCAGCTTTCGATCTCGACAATCTGCCAGGATCCCTGAGACTGGATATACCAAGGCTGATAATCAAAAATGCTTTCGGTTTCTTCGGTGGAGGAAAACACTCTGAGCCAACCCCGAATACCATACGTTGACCCCATTTTTCCCATCACGATGGGATTAACAGGGGATGACGGGTTAAGTTGCTTGCTCATTGTCACCACCGCAGCAGATTACGCAGCTTTTTTAGCATCTTTGATCAGCGCAGAAACGCGATCAGAGATAGTTGCACCTTGGCCAACCCAATGTGCAATACGGTCCAGATCCAGACGCAGAGCTTCGGCTTGACCGGCTGCGATCGGGTTGAAGAAACCGACGCGCTCGATGAAACGACCGTCGCGTGCATTGCGGCTGTCAGTCACGACGACTTGATAGAACGGGCGTTTTTTCGCGCCGCCACGTGCCAAACGAATTGTTACCATAACATCCTCTTTAGTTAATAAAACAGCTGGGCCCCATCGAGGAACGGGGCCCAAGTGTCATATAAAAAGCCCGAAAATTTTACTCATTTTGGCGCAAAAAGCAATCTAAAGCGTCAACTTGCGCTGCCAAGAGCAAAAAAATCGCTGTTAACGCCCCGGAAAACCCGGTGGCATCATGCCTTTCATGCTACGCATCATTTTTGCCATACCGCCATTTTTCATCTTTTTCATCATGCGCTGCATGTCGTCAAACTGTTTTAACAAGCGATTGACGTCTTGCACCTGCATGCCTGACCCGGTGGCGATACGACGTTTGCGTGACCCTTTGATGATTTCCGGTTTGGCGCGTTCCTGTTGCGTCATCGAGTTGATGATGGCTTCCATACGCACCAGCACTTTGTCATCCATTTGGGATTTTACGTTGTCCGGCAACTGTCCCACGCCCGGCAACTTGCTCATCATACTGGCCATGCCGCCCATGTTGCGCATCTGCTTAAGCTGATCGAGGAAGTCGGTTAAATCAAAACCGTCACCTTTTTTCAGCTTTTTCGCCAATTTTTCCGCCTGAGAGCGGTCAACTTTGCTTTCGATATCTTCGATCAGGGAAAGCACATCCCCCATACCGAGAATACGTGATGCAATACGCTCGGGATGGAACGGCTCCAACGCTTCGGTCTTTTCGCCGACGCCGAGGAACTTGATCGGTTTGCCGGTAATATGACGAATTGACAGCGCCGCACCACCGCGCGCATCACCATCAATTTTAGTCAGAATCACACCGGTGAGCGGCAGTGCCTCATTAAAGGCTTTTGCGGTATTGGCCGCATCCTGACCGGTCATGGCATCAACGACAAACAGGGTTTCGACTGGCTTGATAGCCGCATGCACCTGCTTGATTTCGTCCATCATCGCTTCGTCTACGTGCAGACGACCGGCAGTATCCACCAGCAGCACATCGTAAAACTTCAGCTTGGCGTGTTGCAGCGCGCGGTTGACGATATCAAGCGGCTTCTCCTGCACGTCGGAGGGGAAGAAATCCACCTCCACCGTTTGTGCCAGCGTTTCCAACTGTTTAATCGCCGCAGGGCGGTATACGTCCGCAGAAACCACCAGCACTTTTTTCTTGTGCTTTTCACGCAGGAATTTGCCCAGCTTAGCCACACTGGTGGTTTTACCCGCCCCTTGCAAACCCGCCATCAGCACCACGGCCGGCGGTTGTGCGGCCAGATTCAGGGCTTCGTTGGTCTCTCCCATCGCGGCAACAAGTTCGTTTTTGACGATCTTGATGAATTCCTGGCCCGGCGACAGGCTTTTGTTTACTTCATGCCCGACGGCACTTTCCTTGACCCGATTGATAAAATCACGCACCACAGGGAGCGCCACATCGGCTTCCAGTAAGGCCATGCGCACTTCGCGCAGGGTGTCTTTGATGTTGTCTTCAGTCAACCGTCCGCGGCCACTGATGTTGCGCAATGTGCGCGAGAGTCTGTCAGTTAAGTTATCAAACATTATCTTGTGCTCAACGAATGGCGGGCCGCATACGCGACACCCTGGACAAATATGGCTGATTATACCATGAAAGACGAAACGATTGCTGTGAAGCACGACGATAACCGGTTGGTGCGTGACGAGACAACCGCTATACTGGCACTCCCTATCACTTCACCAGCCGCTCAATGCGTTGATCACTATGCCACTCTTTGCCATTACAGCGTTAGTCGCCTATTCAATCAGTCTGGGACTGATTATTCCTGGCCTATTGCGCAAACAGAGTGCCTACCGTCGGTTGGCGATGATCTCCGCGACAGTGGCCCTGATCTGCCACGCGATTACGCTCTATCACCGTATTTTTGATGTGCAAACCGGGCAAAACCTTAGCCTGCTGAATATCGGCTCGACCATCAGCCTGATGATATGTACCGTGATGACGGTGGTTGCGTCGCGCAATCGCGGCTGGTTTCTGCTGCCTATCGTTTACGCGTTTGCACTTATCAATCTGGCCTTTGCCAGCTTTTTGCCCGGCGAATTTATCACGCATCTGGAAAAGACACCGGGGCTGCTGTTCCATATCGGGCTGGCGTTGTTCTCTTACGCTACCCTGATTATTGCCGCGCTCTATGCGCTGCAATTGGCACTGATCGATTATCTGCTCAAAAACAAAAAGCTGAGCATGGTGTCTGAAATGCCGCCGCTGTTGAGCATCGAACGAAAGATGTTTCATGTCACGCAAATTGGCGTGATCCTGCTGACGATGACGTTGTGTAGCGGGTTGTTTTACATGGAGAACATCATCGAAAACAAAGAGAACCTTCACAAGGCGCTGTTCTCTCTGTTTGCCTGGTTCAACTATATTCTGCTGCTGTGGGGACATTACCACGAAGGGTGGCGCGGACGCCGCGTGGTGTGGTTCAGCATGGTGGGCGCACTGTTACTGACGCTGGCCTACTTCGGCAGCCGTGTTATTCAGCACTTTGTTGCACAGTAATACGCGTCGAGCGTGACGAGAGACGAACAAAAAAAGGCACCTGGTGAAGGGTGCCTTTTTTATTGTTAGATATGCAATTCTGCCAGTTTATCTTTCGGTAACGCCAGATCGTCGTTCTGGTTGACACCAATCGGATGCGCCAGAATATGGCGCGCAATATCCTGCGCCTCTTCCAGAGAGTGCATCTCAAAGGTGCCGCACTGGAACTCGTTTAGCTCAGGGATTTTGCGCTGATCGGTCACTTTGAGCACATCCTCCATCGCTGCGCTCCAGGCACTGGACACGCGTTGCTCTGCCGGTGTGCCAATCAGGCTCATGTAAAATCCCGTGCGGCAACCCATCGGAGAAATATCGATAATCTCGACGCCATCACCGTTGAGATGGTTGCGCATGAAACCGGCAAACAGGTGCTCCAGCGTATGGATACCGCGCTCCGGCATCACCTCTTTGTTCGGGCGACAGAAACGCAGATCGAACACGGTGATGGTGTCGCCATGAGGGGTTGTCATGGTTTTAGCCACCCGAACCGCGGGTGCGTCCATACGGGTATGGTCTACGGTAAAGCTATCTAATAACGGCATGTTGCCACCTCCTCACAGAAAAAAATGACTTTTTTCATCTTTCCAAGAAACTTTTTGGTTCCCAACGAGTCTGACTCTATGAAAGACGCGCATTTATTATCATCATCCCTATTTCTCAGAGATGTTTTTCGGCCACGGCTCATACCGTGGCCTTTTCTTTATCTACTGTCCACTCAAGCCTGAGTAGCCGCCAGATAGGCCTCGAACGACAGCGTATCTTGCGCTTCCAGCGCGCGCTGTTTTTGCCAGGCGCGTTCACTCTCGGCAACAAACTGTGCCTCCGTCAACACGGCTAAAGGCTCCTGGCTGAGCTGCTCACGATAACGGTCTGCCAGCGTCAAGCCAAGGTTACCGCATCCTTGCGCTTTCAATAGCGGCAATAAGCGGCCAGAGAACGTGTTTTCCGGTTTATCGAACCCGATGCTCAGTTCATCACAAACCTGCTGATAATAGGGCTGTTCATGCTCTCTATCCAGCACTTCTGCCACACGGCGCAGATCGCGGAACAACGCATGCCCAACATCGGCCAATGGCTGTTGTCGCGTTTCGCATCCCATGCCGACGGTCAAGCCCGGTTTGCGCCCTTCCAGAATAATACGGTTCCAGTTTTTACGGGTACATTGCAGTTCAGCACTGTCCATTTCCGGCGCATCGGCCAGTGCGCACCAGATCAGGAACAGATCGAGGAAACGCACCTGCTCAGCGCTGACACCCGACGGCGTAAAGGGGTTGATATCCAGTGAGCGTACTTCAATATACTCAATGCCGCCGCGCATAAGCGCATCAGAGGGCGTCTCGCCACTGCGTGTGACACGTTTAGGGCGGATCGGCGCATACAGCTCGTTTTCAATCTGCAACACGTTGGTATTGAGCTGCAAGTAGCGATCGCCTTGTTTAACGCCCATCGCGGCATATTCCGCTGACGGCGTCTTGATCGCGCGCTTCAGCGCTGCCACGTAGCCATCCAGCGTGTTAAACGTGATGCCCAGGTTGCTCTGTGATTTATTGGTGTAGCCCAAATCGCTCAAGCGCAACGAGGTCGCGTAAGGAAGATAATAGAGCCCGTTTTCGCCACGTTCAAACGGCAGTGCCGTTTCTCGTCCCTGCAAAAAGGAAGAGCAGATGGCGGGCGATGCGCCAAACAGATAAGGAATCACCCAGCCGAAACGGTAGTAGTTACGGATCAAACGAAAATAGCCAGCAGAGATCTCTTGTTTGCCACTTTCCGCGTCAGTCACGCCCGCACGCGCTTGCCAGAATGCCAGCGGCAGTGAAAAGTTGTAATGCACGCCGGAAATGGTCTGCATCAACGCACCGTAGCGGTTTTTCAACCCTTCACGATAGAGCGTTTTAAACCGGCCAATGTTCGATGTGCCGTACTGAGCCAGCTCGATATTCGTCTCATCGGGAATAAAGCACGGCATGCTAAACGGCCACAGCCGTTCAGATCCCATGTTACGCGCGACATAACGGTGAATATCCTGCAAGAATGCCAACAGGTGATCGACATCCTGATCGACTGGCGTAATAAACTCCAATAATGCTTCTGCAAAATCAGTGGTAATCCAGGGGTGGGTTAATGCCGCCCCTAAATTTTCCGGGTGCCCTGTCTGTGCCAAATGTCCATTAGGCTGTACGCGCAACGTTTCGCGTTCAATACCGCGTTGAATCCCCTTCACCGCATCAGGGTGATGTTCAAGCCAGGTCAACGCTTGTGATATATCCGGGATCAAATCGACCTCCCGCTGTTAGATGTAATGATTGTTCGCATAATGAAATCGTATCATCTCTACAAAAATACAGTGCTACACGTTATGACCATAAAGTCATTCCTTGTAATGCCACAATGGCCACCACGATATAACGCAGCGCTTTACCGATACAGATAAAAAGCGTGGAGTAAAACCACGGCATGCGCAGCCATCCCGCAGCAACGCACAGCACATCGCCAATAACCGGCACCCAACTCAACAACAGCGCCGCAGGACCATAACGCTGCAACCAGCGTAGCGCCGTTAACGTGCCAGTACGCGGTTTTGGCTGTGGCAAAATACGCCCCAGCACCAGATTGGTCATGCCGCCCAGCGTGTTGCCTATCGTCGCGACGACAATCAGCGGCACCGCGCCGGTAACCTTAGCCACCAGTAAAGAGACCAGCAGCACTTCAGAGCTGCCGGGCAATAATGTCGCGCTGAGAAAACTACTCCAGAAGAGAGAAACCAGTCCCCAAAAGGCACTCACAGCGTGCGGACATCGACAACAGCCATGTTTGCACGCTGTGCTGCCTGAATGCCAAAATCCGCATCTTCGAATACGACACAGGCTTCAGGCTCTACCTGCATGAGCTGGGCGCAGCGCAGGAAGGTGTCAGGAAACGGTTTATGATGCAGTACATCCTCCGCGCCGACAATACCAACAAAGCAGTCGCGCAAGCCAAGATGGCGCAGCAGCCTGTCAGCCAGATGGCGTGGGCTACCGGTGCCAACCGTCATCGGCCGACGTCCCTGATACGCTTTCACCACCTCAATCAAGGGCAGCGGTTTTACCGTATCAAACAGCATCTCTTCCACCAGCGCCAGCTTTTCAGTCGCCAGCGCCTTTGGGTCCATATCCACGTTATGCCGGGCCAGGATCACCGCTGCAATTTTCTCAATGGGAGCACCATTGTACGCCACCATTTCCTGAGCATCATAGGTCATGCCGTACTTACCCAGAATGATGTGCCAGGCAGCGCGGTGAGTGGGCTCGGTATCGAGGATGGTGCCATCCATATCAAAAATGAGGCCTTGATAACGATCGTACATCGTGACTCCGTGAATAGCGCAAAAGAGCCGTTACTTTAGCGCAAAGTCAAAATGATGTCGCTGGTTCAATAAAACCACAAAAAGCAAGGTTATCTGTGTATCAACAGCTGGCAAGGATAGGTTAGCCGTCTGTAAGTCATGCTGAGGGTAAAATCAGGGAGAAAGCGCGAGATATCAAGGTTTACAACAAGAGGAATGGTGCATCCAGGAGGATTCGAACCTCCGACCGCTCGGTTCGTAGCCGAGTACTCTATCCAGCTGAGCTATGGATGCATTGAAAACAACAATTCGTCAGTTATGTAAACCTGAGATACTTATTCCGGGATTGACATCGAAGAATGGTGCATCCAGGAGGATTCGAACCTCCGACCGCTCGGTTCGTAGCCGAGTACTCTATCCAGCTGAGCTATGGATGCATAATGGTGCATCCAGGAGGATTCGAACCTCCGACCGCTCGGTTCGTAGCCGAGTACTCTATCCAGCTGAGCTATGGATGCGCAGTAAATGGCGGTGAGGGAGGGATTCGAACCCTCGATGCAGCTTTTGACCGCATACTCCCTTAGCAGGGGAGCGCCTTCAGCCTCTCGGCCACCTCACCAATACGCTAACCTTCGAACCGCGATGATGATGTTTCCTTCATCGTGCTCACCGGTACTGCGTGGCGCACATATTACTTTCCCGGACTTATAAGTCAAACAATTTTTCCCAACTCGTGGTTGTTTGAACAAATCACACCCAACACGCGCAGATTCACAGCGAAAAGTCTATTTTATCAACAGCGTTAACGGCTATTGATGCCTCTGACAAAATACGCGCATCAGCGACTTAAACGGCACGGGGGAGTAAACAGGGAAGCTAAAACGAACGCGTCCCGCCTAAATGGCGAGACGCTTGGTAAATCAGTAGGACGTCGGTTGCGATTTTTCCGCTTGGATCCGCTGGTAAATCTCTTCGCGGTGAACAGAAACTTCTTTCGGCGCATTAACACCAATACGAACCTGGTTGCCCTTTACCCCTAGCACGGTAACCGTCACCTCATCGCCAATCATGAGGGTTTCGCCAACTCGACGAGTCAAAATAAGCATTCTTTGCTCCTTGAAAGATTATAAAGAGTCGGGTCTCTTTGTCTCCCCGCCATTCTCCATCATGCGCCGTGAAAACATAAACCTGAATGGGGAAACGCACTCCGCCATCTTACTCCAGTGTATCGTTACTTTTAGTTTAGTCGATGTCAGCCGTTTGCGCTGTTTTATCACGACATTTGTTATCACAACAAAGAGCTACGGCCTGCCCGGCTTACAAACTCAAGCGCGGCAGACCGCTATTTCCCCTAGTGCACTTCCCTGGCTTAAGGGGAAACGCCAAAAAGAATTTTTTGGCGTTTCGTTGAGATAACACACTATTTATAGTTATAGCCTATCCGTTACCCATGTTTCAACGCTAGATAGTGCCGAAGGTAAAGCGGCAGGGTTGTTGCCCCCGGCTTGTGCCATATCGGGACGCCCGCCCCCTTTGCCACCGACCTGTTGAGCGATAAAGCCAATCAATTCACCCGCTTTAACACGATCGGTCAAATCCTTCGTGACGCCGGAAATCAAACTGACTTTATCCTCTGAGACGGTTGCCAGCACAATGATGGCTGAACCGAGCTGGTTCTTCAGATCGTCCACCATAGTACGCAATAATTTCGGGTCAGTGTTATCTAACTGTGTTACCAACAGTTTCGCACCCTTGATCGCTTTCGCTTGTGAGGAGAGCGAGGCACTTTCCTGGGCTGCCTGCTGTTCTTTCAACTGTTGCAGCTCTTTTTCCAACTGACGAGTACGATCCAGCAGGGAACGCACTTTTTCCGCCACGTTATGGCTATCACCTTTGACCAGTTGGGTCACATCCTGCAATACGTCACTTTGACGATGCAGCGCCGCCAGTGCCCCACTGCCGGTTACGGCTTCAATGCGTCGAATGCCTGCTGCCGTCCCGGATTCAGAGATAATCTGGAACAAACCGATGTCCCCGGTACGTTTGGCGTGCGTACCGCCGCACAGCTCGATGGAGAAATCGCCCATGGTTAATACACGCACGTGGTCTTCATATTTCTCGCCGAACAGCGCCATTGCGCCTTTGGCTTTCGCATCCGACAGCGCCATCACGTTAGTGTCAACGTCGTGGTTACGACGAATCTGCGCGTTGACGATATCTTCCACCTGGCGGATTTGCGCTGCTGTCATCGCTTCCGGTTGTGAGAAGTCAAAGCGCAGGTAGTTATCGTTAACCAACGAGCCTTTCTGCGCAACGTGATCGCCCAGTACCTGACGCAGCGCGGCATGCAGCAAGTGAGTGGCGGAGTGGTTAAGACGAATTCGATCGCGACGTTCGCTATCGACATCAGCGTTGACCGTATCATTGACGCGCAGCGTACCCTGCGTCAGGGCACCCAGATGGCCGATTGCCTGACCAAACTTTTGGGTATTCCCTACGCTAAAACGCACGTTGGCATTGTGCAGCGTCCCGGTGTCGCCGACCTGACCACCGGATTCACCATAGAACGGCGTTTCATTGAGGATAACCACGCCCTCTTCGCCGGCATTGATGACATCTACCGCCTGGCCATTTTGATAGAGCGCGATAACCGTGGCCTGTTGCTGCGTCTTGTCGTATCCCGTAAACGGCGTTGCCGCATCAACACGAATCAGGGTGTTAT
This sequence comes from Candidatus Symbiopectobacterium sp. NZEC127, assembly GCF_025962675.1. Classification (NCBI taxonomy): domain Bacteria; kingdom Pseudomonadati; phylum Pseudomonadota; class Gammaproteobacteria; order Enterobacterales; family Enterobacteriaceae; genus Symbiopectobacterium; species Candidatus Symbiopectobacterium sp. NZEC127. Next base: position 145,637 of record NZ_JAGFPG010000008.1, on the reverse strand, counting down.
AATCGATGCCGAACCCGCTGGTTTCACGCGCGCGCTGGCGTTGTGCTTCCATCGCACGCTCAAAACCTTGCTTATCCACCGTCAGATCGTGCTCACGACACACGTCTTCCGTTAAATCGAACGGGAAGCCGTAAGTGTCATACAGGCGGAACGCCGTCTCACCGTCCAGCACGTTCCCTTTCAGGTTTTTAATCTCTTCATCCAGCAGGCTGAGGCCACGTTCCAGCGTGCGGGCGAACTGCTCTTCTTCCGCTTTCAGCGCCTGTTCAACCACCGCTTGCTGCTGTTTCAATTCATCAGCCGCAGATCCCATAACCTGAATCAGTGGCGCAACCAATTTATAGAAGAAGGCGTCTTTGGCCCCGAGGAAATTACCGTGACGCACTGCGCGACGAATAATGCGGCGCAGAACATAACCACGGTTTTCGTTGGATGGCATAACCCCGTCAGCGATCAGGAATGCGCAGGAACGGATATGGTCAGCGATAACGCGCAAGGATTTGTTGCTCAGATCCTGAGTGCCAATAATCCGCGCCGCCTCTTGGATCAATGTAGAAAATACATCGATCTCGTAGTTGGAATTGACGTGTTGCAGTACCGCAGTAACACGTTCCAGTCCCATCCCTGTATCAACAGACGGTTTAGGCAACGGCACCATGGTGCCATCAGCCTGACGGTTGAACTGCATAAATACCAGGTTCCAGATCTCGATATAGCGATCGCCATCTTCATCCGGGCTTCCCGGAGGGCCGCCCTGAATGTGGTCGCCGTGATCGTAAAAAATTTCCGAACACGGACCACATGGGCCGGTATCACCCATCTGCCAGAAGTTGTCAGACGCGTACTGACCACCCTTGTTGTCGCCAATACGGATAATACGCTCAGCGGGTACGCCGACTTCGTTTGCCCAGATGTCATAGGCCTCATCGTCGGTGGCATATACCGTTACCCACAATTTTTCTTTGGGCAGGTTAAACCATTGCGCACCGGTCAGCAGTTCCCATGCATATTGAATGGCATCACGCTTGAAGTAGTCACCGAAGCTGAAATTACCCAGCATTTCAAAGAAAGTGTGGTGACGCGCGGTGTACCCGACATTGTCTAAATCGTTATGCTTACCGCCCGCACGCACGCAGCGCTGTGACGTGGTGGCACGCTGATAGTTACGCTTGTCCAGCCCCAGGAAAACATCCTTGAACTGGTTCATTCCCGCGTTGGTAAACAGTAATGTCGGATCGTTATTCGGTACCAGTGAACTACTGGAAACGATCTGGTGCCCTTTACTCTGGAAAAAATCGAGAAACGCTTGACGGATCTCAGCGGTGCTCTTGCTCATAATTGTCCTGGAATGAAACTAAAAGAACAGATCGTGGGCAAGGCTAGTGCAGCATACTGACGCTACCCGTGCAACTCACGAACAAAAAGTGGGAATAAGATAAATTTTCTTCGGGGGGAAGTAAAACACCGGATGCATTCAATGCGAAAAATTCGTATAAATGTCCTGAATTTCATCATGCGAAAAGCCGCGAGTTAACAAATATCGTTGCTGTTTTGCTTTTTCTTTCCAGTCTATTGGCGGCACATCACCAAATTTACGCGTTGCTACCTGCTGCGCTAAGGCGAACCAATCAATTTCACATTCCAGCAATGCGGATGAAATAACAGAACGCGAAAGGCCTTTCTGACGTAATTCCGCGACAATACGCTGAGTGCCATAGCCTTTTCGGCTTCTTCCATGAATGTAGCGCAGAGCAAACCGCGCATCGTCCAACCAACCGTGCTCATGACAATATGCCAAGGCGGCATCAATATCAGCGGCGTCAAAGGCCGGATCAATGCGAGCCGTCAACTTACGACGCAACTCTCCTTCGCTGTGATCGCGTACCGCTAACAGGCGCATGGCAATGGTCAGTGCGTTGACAGAGGGGGTTGATGGTGTCATTGAAGATACATGTTGGTGAGGGAGCACGACAAACGGTAGATACTGCTTGTCATGCTCCTTGCAAGTGACTTAACGCGTTTTAAAATTCGCCGTTACTTTCATTACCCGCGGTTTCTGCATCATCATAGAAACCCGCTTCGCTTGCTGGCGCAGGCACATGATCTTTGTTGTGCAGCAGCATTTCACGCAGCTTTTTGTCCAATTCGGCCGCGATAGCCGGGTTTTCTTTCAGATAGTTGCACGCATTCGCTTTGCCCTGCCCGATCTTGTCGCCGTTGTAGCTATACCAGGCGCCCGCTTTCTCAATCAGCTTATGTTTCACGCCAAGATCGACCAACTCACCGTGGATGTTGATCCCTTCTCCGTACATAATCTGGAACTCAGCCTGTTTAAAAGGCGCAGCCACTTTGTTTTTCACCACTTTCACGCGGGTTTCGCTACCCACCACCTCTTCTCCATCTTTGATGGAGCCAATGCGGCGGATATCGAGACGCACAGAGGCATAAAACTTCAGCGCGTTACCCCCGGTGGTGGTTTCCGGGTTACCAAACATAACGCCAATTTTCATACGGATCTGGTTGATAAAAATCAGCAGCGTATTTGCCTGCTTCAGGTTACCGGCCAGCTTACGCATCGCCTGGCTCATCATGCGAGCTGCCAGCCCCATGTGGGAATCACCGATTTCACCTTCGATTTCCGCTTTCGGCGTCAGTGCCGCCACGGAGTCAACGATGATCACATCCACCGCGCCTGAACGCGTCAACGCATCGCAAATCTCTAACGCCTGTTCGCCGGTATCTGGCTGAGAACACAGCAGGTTATCGATGTCGACACCCAGTTTTTTGGCATAAATCGGATCGAGCGCATGTTCAGCATCGATAAATGCGCAGGTTTTACCTTCACGCTGTGCAGCAGCGATAACTTGCAGCGTTAATGTGGTTTTACCTGACGATTCTGGTCCGTAAATTTCAACGATACGCCCCATTGGCAGCCCACCCGCCCCCAAGGCAATATCGAGTGACAGGGAGCCGGTAGAGATCGTTTCAACGTCCATTGAGCGGTCTTCGCCCAGACGCATGATAGAACCTTTACCAAATTGCTTTTCGATCTGGCCCAGCGCAGCCGCCAATGCCTTTTGTTTGTTCTCGTCAATAGCCATTTCTACTCCTGTCATGCGGCGTAACGCTCTCGCTACACGGCCGCGCGCTTTATGTGACTGACACTGGTATGTAATCAAACAGGCGTGTCACCGAATCATTAACAGCATTATACTGTATACGCATACAGCATCAAGATTATTTTTGCAGAAATCCATCCAAAAGTATCTGAAGTGCGAAACGCACTGCCTGAAGCCGCACAGCATGCCGGTCGCCGAGAAACAACATTTCACGCGCCAGCAGGTTACCGTGCTTGTCGCACCAGCCAAACCAGACGGTGCCAACGGGTTTTTCGTCAGAACCGCCGTCAGGGCCTGCAATGCCGCTCACGGACAGTGAATAATCGGCCCCCGCCACGCGCAATGCCCCCTGCGCCATTTCCCGTACCGTCTGTTCACTCACCGCGCCGTACTGAGCGAGCGTTTGCTCACTGACACCGATGAGGCGCTGTTTGGCCTGGTTGCTGTAAGTGACAAATCCATAGTCAAACCAGCCGGAACTCCCCGCGACATCAGTAATCGATTTCGCTATCCAGCCTCCGGTACAGGATTCTGCACAGGTCATCTTGGCACCCAACGCGGTCAGGCGCGCACCAATCTGGGCGCTTAACTGCAAAATCTCGGCTTCCATGTTCACTCCACGTTGATTGAGGATATAGCATCACAGCGTATCATTTTCACACGGGTTCGCCCTCCCCCGCCACGCTGTTGCGTGCCTTATTCCAGAATTCGGCGCGAAAAGTAAAGGGGGCGGAGGGAGAGGCATACCCATTGGGGGGTTAAGACGCGAGGGAATGTAAAATGGCTAAAGGGGTTTTGCGGGATTACATGCAACCAGCACAGCTGGTACAACGCCAATCCTGCGGATTGATCGCCTGATAAAAAAAGCGGAAATAGCACTCTTCAATAGGAACCTGGTTATTTTCGAAACAGTCGGCCAACCAGTCTACATTTTCTACAATCCAATCATCTTCATCCAATCCGTCACGATATAATTCATCCTCAGGATCGATGATCGAATATATTCCCAGCGTTCCCAGATGTTTTTCCTGATAGGACGTTGGCAGGCTAAATGCATTGGACTGAAAGGTAATGATCCAGTGCCCATGGCACAGGAGGTTACCATTGCGGCTCCATGCAGCTGTGAATGGATTATTCATGTTATTAATCCCCTCTCCCAAAAAAGCGGAGGGGAAATTAACACGAGACGGGCGGCAAGTAAATAATCCGTAAAGAGTAAGGGGGAATGTTAATTATCTCGGCGAAATATATGTATATTTCGCCACTCAATAAAGCAAATTTAAATAACAGCATTGATATATCGCAATAAAACAGATAATAATAACAAGAGAATACGGGTATGTATTCAAGGCTCTTTTTATCCGTTCTGTATATCCGTCATGAAAATGTCACAGTGAGCGATTATTGTGTGCGGATAATAATAACAGACGATAGCTCGTAAACGACATGCTGCCCCGCCTCGGGGCTTTTTTCCCCTGACGCGGAGAATGTTCATGACGTTTCCCTCCATCCGACGCCTACGAACGTCAGACTGCCCTGCCTTCAAACAGCTACGACTCGAAAGCCTGCTTAATCACCCTGACGCTTATCAGGCATCCTGGGAAGAAGAGAGTCAGAAAAATGACGCGTGGTTCAATACGCGTATCAGGCAAAATGTCATTTTCGGCGCTTTTACGCCCGAAGCGCGCCTGATTGGCCTGTGCTGCTATAGGCGCCCCCAGACGCTGAAATCCGCCCACAAAGGCATTGTGTGGGGCATGTATGTGGCACCAGACTACCGGGGTAAAGGGATTTCCCTGCAATTGCTCAATCACACCATCTCACACGCTCGCTCGCGGGCGCACATACTATTGCTGAGCGTGACATCCTCCAATCTGGCAGCGTATCGCTTGTATCAAAAGGCCGGTTTTTGCCAATATGGACAGGAGCCGGATGCCATGAAGCTGGGCGACATCTACTACAGTGAACGCCTGATGTTCTTCCCTTTGCGTTAGCTACGCGTCTGCCAGAAACAGGGCAAACCTTGCCTAAGCGGAAAGAAGCGGCAAAAATAACCAGCAATGTTGTAAGCTGTATGTCCACATCACTGAGGATCCTGCGTGCCATCTTCTTTCTTTAAATCATTGGGTTTTGCCAGTAAGCGCGCTCCTGATGCCTTAAGCGGGAGCATCACTATCGCGCATTCTGCTGATGCACTGTATGCCTTGTGGCGCAAGCCGGAAACGCTGCCGGTGCTGATGAGCCACTTTGCGACGATCACTATCCTTAACCAGACGGATTCCCTGTGGCGAGCCAACACGCCGCTCGGCTCGCTGCTGGAGTGGCGAGCACGCATCGTGGAAGAGAAACCGGGAGAAGCCATGCATTGGCGTTCACTCCCTGGCGCATTGGTTCCGAACGAAGGGAGGCTGACGTTCTCGCCGGCGCCCAATGGCGAGGTTAACGTCACCTTGTGGATTCGATTTACACCGCCAGGTGGACTGATCGGCAGAAAAGTAGGCCAGCTGTTCACGTTATTTTCAAACGATATGCTGAAACAAACGCTGGAGCGCTTTAAAAAAATGGCCGATGAGCAACAATTGCCGTCAGCTTAACGCACCTGACTACGCTGCCACTGTTTGCTCTATCGCCAGAAGAGCAGTGCCCAATAAGCATTGGAGACCCTATGCTGGAACTCATTAAGACCGTGGGGCTGGGCCTGGTGTTGATTTTGCCCTTGGCCAACCCGTTGACCACCATTGCGGTATTTCTTGCCCTGGCGAGTGACATGAGTGAGGGAGAGCGTAACCGGCAGATATTTCAAACCTCACTGTACGTGTTTATCATCATGATGGTGGCCTTTTATGGTGGGCAACTGATCATGAATACCTTGGGCATATCAATTCCCGGCTTGCGCATCGCCGGTGGACTGATCGTGGCCTTCATCGGTTTTCGCATGCTCTTCCCACCCCACCAGCGAGAACACGGACCTGAGGCCGCCAGCAAAGCGGATGAAATCAACCGAAGCCCTTCAGCAAACCGAGTTAATATTGCCTTTGTGCCACTGGCCATGCCCAGTACCGCGGGGCCCGGCACCATCGCGCTCATCATCAGTACCGCCTCGCAAATTAAAAGCGGGGTGGCGATTACCCCCTGGATCGTGACGGTTGCCCCCGTCCTCACCTTTCTGATGACCAGCGTGATCCTTTGGGTATGCCTACGCAGCTCTGGCTACATTGTGCGTCTGCTGGGCAAAAGCGGTATTGAGGCCATCGCGCGTTTGATGGGATTCTTGCTGGTATGTATGGGGGTTCAATTTGTCATCAATGGCATGCTGGAGATCGTGACGACCCTGCCGGCCAAATAACAGATAAAAAAAACCCGCCTCGAGGGCGGGAAAAGTGACTCTCTTGACAGGGATGGAAATCACAACATTGACAAGGGATGTAGAGACAATAGCAGATGAAATGTATAGAAGTGTCTGTGCGAGGTAAGGTTAGCCGGAGGGATGTAAAGCGTGGTTTTCAAACATAACGATTTGCATCATCAGGGGAGCCTGTTTCAGGAATTAGTCTGACCAATAACGCGTTAGGGCGTCTGGCAGACAGGTTTACCATCATCAAGGAACCACGAATGAAATTATTTACCTATGAGCATTGCCCGTTCTGTGTGAGAGCCAGAATGATTTTTGGACTGAAGAACACACCGTTTGAATTGGCGATCATCATGGAGGGGGATGTGGAAACGCCGACGCGGATGGTTGGCCGCAAAGTGGTCCCTATTCTGCAAAAAGAGGATGGCAGTTTCATGCCTGAAAGCATGGATATTGTTCACTATGTGGATAGTCTGAAAGCACCGCGAGTCGCAGACCAGCCGGTAGACAGTGCCATTGAAGCATGGTGCAAATCAGCCTCTGGCGTGGTGTTCAAACTGGCGGTTCCGCGTTTCACTGAAGGTGAATTTGCCGAGCTGGCAACACAACCGGCTCGTCAGGCTTTCCGGCAGCGTGAAGAAAAAGCATTTGGCGACTTACAGGCACTGCTGGCGGAAACACCGGCCCTGATTCGCGACGTTGAGCAAAAATTGGCAGAGTTGGAAACCTTACTCCCTGCGGACGAGACCTTCTCAACCACGGACTTTATCCTGTTCCCCATCCTGCGATCGCTGACTATTGTAAAAGGCATTCACTACGGACCTCGTGTGAGTGAATACCTACATCGTGTCGCCGCCGCCGCCCAGATTGATTTACTGACAGCCCAGGCGCGTTAATTCACTGCGGCACACCCCATGCGCTCAGAATAGCCGGGGTAGGCATGACAGTGACGGGATTGCCCGGCAGGCTGAGCCCCGCCCACACCTCATTATGCTGACCGATGAGCTGCTGGGCGCTGGCATAAGTACGATCCGCCGTGGTGTGGGCATCCGCCACCACGGTGATCGCATAACCTTTGCTGGCCCCCACCTTGATCGTGGTATCTACGCAATAATCGGTCGCACAACCGCACACGGTAAAGGCGCGGGTTCCCAGGCGCTGTAAAAGATCATCCAGCGTCGTATGCCAAAACGCATCACAGGCGGTTTTAGTGACATAGTGCGCATGCGCTGGCTGGTGTAATTCTGGGATGATTTGCCATAAATCACCGTCAACGCACATTTCCCCTTCGGCATGTTGGATGAAAATAACAGCGTCGGCGGCATCAATCAGCTGATTGATCAATGCAGCCTTGCCCTGTTTATCGTAACGAGGCACCGCAAAAACCCCGACTTGCATATCAACCACGACCAAAACGTTATTTTTCATCATCACCTCAACGTAAAAAAGCCAAGGTTGTGTGGCTGTCACACAACCTTGGCTTGATGCACAATTAGCTTTATGCAAAAAAGTTACGCGGTTTGCAAATCGCCGCAAAACCCTTAACGACTGAGGCTTGCGCCCCCGCCTTTTTTCATCACGCCACGGATCTCCGATTCCTGTACCAAGTTCAAGTCACCGCTAATCGTCAATTTCAGAACGCTGGCCGCAATCGCAAAATCGATGGACTCCTGAGCGTCAAACTGATGCAGGATACCGTGCATCAACCCGGCGCCGAAAGCATCACCCGCCGCAACGCCTTCCATCACGTGCAGGTTATAGCGCGTCGTTTCGTGAAACACGCCATCGCGCAACAGCAGCCCCATCCATTGGCTGTCTTCGACCGAGCGAATATTACGCAGTACGCTGGCAACCATTTTACATCCCGGATAACGGCGCGTGACCTCCAGCATCCCCTCTTTAAACGCATCAATCTGTTCGATGCCACGCGACATGTCGCCATCAAAGGCTTTTATACCCAGCGTGGCTTCAAAATCCTCATCGTTGGCAATGCAAATCGTCACGTAGTTCATCAGTTTTGACATGACACGCTGCGCTTTTTCCGCAGACCACATTTTGCCGCGATAATTCATATCGCACACTACCGGAATATTATGCTGTTGGCAGTAAAGGCAAGCGGTGGTCACGGCCTGCTCTAGTTCAGCAGAAATTGCCGGCGTGATGCCCGAGAAATAGAAGTAATCGACGTCTTGCAGCAGTGTTTCCCAATCAAACTCGGTTTGATTGGCGGTAGCAAATGCGCTGCCTGCGCGATCGTAAACCACGTTGGTAGAACGGACGCTGGCCCCTTTTTCAAAAAAGTAGATCCCCAGACGGGGGCCGCCGCGTAACACTTTATGCGTATCGACGCCGTATTTACGCAACGTCGAGAGTGCCGTTTCGCCCAGCAAATTTTCCGGCAGCTTGGTGAGATAAGCAGAATCATTGCCTAACAGAGCAAGGGAAACCGCCACGTTAGCCTCTGCGCCACCGTAAACCGCTTCGAATGCATCGGACTGCATAATACGGTTATTGCCCTGCGGCTTGAGCCGCAACATCATTTCCCCAAACGTTAATACTTTCATTTTTCATCCATCTTTAGGTTTATTACGCCATGACGCGTGATTATTCTACTTTGTCATAATTTGGCCGGTACAGGTACGATAAATGGCAATAACTAATGAGCGTTATGGACTAACCACGTCGGTATTTATTCCAACACCGCATATATACCCTAAATAATTCGCGTTGCAGGAAGGCGACAAGTGAAAGAATCCCGATGAGCTTACTCAGGTAAGTGCTTCGAATGAGTGAGCGCAGTCAACGCGCCTGCAACTTGAAGAATGACGGGTATAACATGGACATTATTGATAGCACCGCTGTCAAAATGCAGCACGATAGCCAGTTACACAAACGAAACAAATCACCCTCACTACAGAAAAAGACACGCAACATAAACATCCATGACGGGTTCGCTATTTGGCGCACGTGGAGCCATTTCTATTTCATATTATCTAACACTGGCGCGTTGCGTATGATAACAACAGGTGAAAAGAGTGGTAATACCACGCTAATCGTCACCATAAAACGATAATTATCAAAAAGCATCATGAGGAATATATGCGGTCAATGAAAAATATCTCTCTCGGTGTTCTGCTAAGCGCTGGCTTCTCTACCATTATTGTCATCGGCCTGCTGGTTGCCGCCTTTGGACGGATCGCGTTGAGTAAAACCAGCGATCACATTGAATATTATGAGAAACACCATTTAACCAATCTTATTTCAATGCAGGATTTAAAGGATAACCTAAACAGCGCCACCAAAGCCGCATTAATCATGGCCTTCCAGGATGATATTAACAGTCAGGCAGAAAGTGAAGCCGTGGTCGAACAAATGCTGGGAGGCAACAAGCTACTGCTAACACGGTTAAAAGAAACAATCTTGCTGCCAAATTTGCTCGCGACACTCGATAATTTTAACAAAACCTACGCTGACTATATCGCCATCACTCAGCAAACCGTGAATCTGGCAAAAAATGGTCAACTGCTTGATGCGCAATCTCTGGCGATAGAAAAGTTACAGCCAATACAAATGAGGCTGTTTCAAGAAATTTCAGCCATGATCCAACAACAACAAGATAGCACCACTCAAGCGGCGGCCGAATCGACGCAGGGTGCACGCCTGTCTGGCAATATACAGTTGCTATTGGCTGCCATCGCAGCGCTATTGGGCATGACCATCGCAGGGTTGACGACGCGCCATATTAAAAGGCAACTGGGCGGCGAACCGGCTTACGCCATGCAGGTTGTACAACAAATAGCGCAAGGTAATCTAGCCACACACATTACGATTCCCGCTGGACAGCAAACCAGCCTGTTATCCGCCATGCAAGAGATGCGCGATAATTTACGCAACATTGTGCTGGAAGTCCGCGACAGCAGCGAATCTATCTCCGTGGGGGCTAACGACATTGCAGCCAGCAGTACCAATTTGAGTCAACGCACTGAACAGCAAGCGGCCAATTTACAACAAACCGCCGCATCGATTGAACAAATCAGCCAAACCATTCATCAAAATGCAGATACCGTGCGGACCACAACGCAGCAAGCGGACACCGCCAGCAACATTGCCGCCAAAAGCGGTGAAGCCATCGCCGATATCGTACAAACCATGAGTGAGATTAGCCAAAGCTCAAACAAGATCAATGAAATCATTGCCGTCATTGATGGTATTGCTTTTCAAACCAACATCCTGGCGCTCAATGCTGCGGTTGAAGCGGCGCGAGCCGGGGAACAAGGGCGCGGTTTTGCCGTGGTGGCTGGAGAAGTTCGCTCTCTGGCGCAACGTTCTGCATCTGCGGCAAAAGAAATTAAAACGCTCATTCAGGATAGCGTCGGCTGCGTGAATAACGGTTCACAGTTGGTCAGTCGAGCCGGTGCGACTATTGACGAACTGGTAAAACAATCGCGCCACGTCGCGGTGAGCGTGAATGAGATTGGCGTGACCACACAAGAACAGGAGCAAGGCGTCAGACAAATCAATGATGCCGTCAGCCAATTGGATCTCGTCACCCAACAAAATACGGTTTTGGTGGAAGAATCAAGCAGCGTTGCCGACGGTTTACGCGATCAGGCGCAACACCTGGTCTCCTTGATGAGCGTATTCCAGGTAAATGCGTCACGCCCCTCAGCCGGGAGAAACCCAACAGTCACGACACCGCCACTCGGTTTAGCACTGCAAAAGAGAAATATTGCCTGATATTTTCACAGGAGGTTGCCATCGCCGTCATGACCGGCGACGGGCAACCTCCTTCTTGCCAGCCTTTCTTCTGTCCCCCCCTTGCCACTGCACGCCGAATCGCGATGCGTTCTACCCCTCAAAAACGTCAAATATAAGTAGGGCCACGGCAATTCTTACCTGAAAAGACTAATATTAAAGCGGTTTCTGGCCGATATACGGTAAGTGACAGGTAAATTGTCCAGGGTCGGGCACTGCCAGATAGGAATCAGGTTAAACGTCTAGAAAGAAGATTAGTCAATTGAAAAATAATAAAATAGTCACTAAGCCTATCTAGAGGGTTACTATGTATTCATTTGTTGCACGTCAGCCTATTTTGAATAAAAACCTCCAGCCCGTCGCTTATGAGCTGCTCTTCCGAGATGGTATTCGCAATGCGTTCCCCGACGTCACCCCAGAATACGCCACCGCACAAATCATAACGGAACAGTTTTTAACGAATTCATTAAGTCGACTGGTGGACGATCACATCAGCTATATCAACGTTCCACATCAGATGCTCACCAATGGCCTGGTTGAGGCATTACCGCCAGAAAAGGTGGTACTGGAAATTCTGGAAAACGCACCGCCTGATGACACTTTACTGGCCTCGGTAAAGCGTTTGAAAAAGAGAGGCTTTAAGCTCGCCCTGGATGATTTTCTGATGGCTCCCGAATGGGATCGTTTTCTTCCTTATATTGATGTGCTGAAATTCGATCTGACGCTTTCTTCCTTTGCAGACATCGGCACCTACATCAACAAACTTCCCTACCGGCACATCACCCTTCTCGCGGAAAAAGTCGAGACGCGTGAGCAATTTTCTCAGGCAAAGCAATTAGGTATTTCTCTGTTTCAGGGATACTTTTTCAGCAAACCAGAAATCATTCAATCGCGCCGACTATCAGTCAACAATTACAATGTATTACAGTTACTTAGCGAGGTAAACAAACAGGAATTAAATTACGAGCAGATTGAAAAACTGCTCAGTAAAGACCTGTCACTCGCTTACAAAGCAATGCGGTATGTCAATAATATCAGGCTGCGCAGCAATTTAAGCCTGATGCCGCTCCAGGCTAATTTTCGCTATATCGCCATGCTGCTGGGACAAAAAGAGTTACGCCGATTTATCTCACTGGTGACGATAACCAGCCAAAGTGATAAAGATAAATCCTTTGAACTGTATCGGCTGAGTTTGTTAAGAGCGAAGTGCTGTGAACTTATTTCGCTGCATCAGAATAAGCAAGATGACCCCATCAATGCTTTTTTATGCGGTCTGTTCTCCCCGCTTGAAGCTATTCTTGACTGCCCGATGCCACTTTTACTGTCGGAAATAGCGCTGCCTAATGAGGTAAAACAGGCGCTGCTTGAAAACACCGGCACCTATGCACGTTACCTCATGCTGGCAACAGAATATGAAAAACAGCATTGGCAAGAGGTAAATACGCTTATCTCGGAGCTGAAAATCACCGAGCAACAGATGATACACATCGTGCTAGATGCCACGCTGTGGGCTGATGAAATGCTGCAAATAGGCCAAATGAATGAGAAGAAGGGGGAATAATCCCCCTTCTTCTCATTCAGTCTGTTATTGGATACTACGATGGGAAGCAGATCCGTTTTCCATCAGGATTAAAACGTTTCCCAATTGGCATTGTCTGATTTGGTCTGCACCTTCGCGGATGCCGGTAACGATGCGGGCAAGACTGCACTTTTCGAGGATTGCGCCGCCCCCTGAGCGCGCGTTGCCTCCGTAATTTTAAAGGTCGCCACGGCCTGGCGCAGGTAGTTAGCCTGATCTTCCAACGCCGCCGCCGCTGCCGCAGATTGCTCTACCAAGGCCGCATTCTGCTGTGTTACGCCATCCATTTCCGCGACAGCCTGACTGACCTGCTCAATGCCTCTGCTCTGTTCATCTGAGGCGGTGGCGATCTCGCCCATGATATCGGTGACGCGCGTTACGGCAGTCACGATCTCTTTCATGGTTTCCCCCGCATCCTGGACTTGCTCAGAGCCCGTGTTGACGCGGCTAACCGAATTCTCGATCAAACTTTTTATCTCTTTTGCTGCCTGAGCACTTCTCTGGGCTAAATTGCGCACCTCTCCGGCCACCACCGCAAACCCGCGCCCCTGCTCACCGGCTCGAGCCGCCTCAACCGCCGCATTAAGCGCCAAAATATTGGTTTGAAACGCGATGCCATCAATCACATTGGTAATATGCGCAATCTGTGTAGAACTGTCAGAGATATCTTTCATGGTGGTAATAACGGTATTAACGACGTGCCCACCTTTCTGTGCGGTTTCTGATGCATTTTTTGCCAGCGCTGCCGCTTGTCGCGCATTATCGGTGTTCTGTTTTACTGTTGCCGTCAGCTGTTCCATGCTTGCAGCCGTTTCTTCCAATGCGGAAGCCTGCTGCTCGGTTCTGGATGAAAGGTCATTACTGCCCACTGAAATTTCGCTGGCCCCGGTATAGATACTGTCAGAGCTGGTGCGAACGTCGCTCACCGTGGTGATTAATGAACTTTGCATCTCTTTTAAACTTGATGCGAGCTGACCAATTTCATTCTTACTTTCTGCCTGTATGGACTGTGTAAGATCGCCTCCGGATATCGCGCGAATATGATGGATAACGCGGCTTAACGGCTGGAAGAGAATACGCTGGAGCACACCCCACGCGCTCACCACCACCAAAATCAATGCAAACGCAATGCTCCCAATCGTCCATTGCATCGACACAAAGCTGGAGAGGTTTTCACGCTGCCCGGCGCTGACCAAAATGTTATTCTGCTCCCGCCAGGTGTTATAGCTCTGTTCTAAATTGTCCTGTGCCAGTTGAGCATCAAGATTGCCATAAGCGTCATAGTCGCCACGTTGCAGATATTGGATAGACATTTTAAAAATATCATGCAGTTGGCGATAATCATTCTCCACTTTTTTAGCAATGGCATCGCTCTGCCCTTCTAGTCGGGGGGAAGACTGATAGCGAGTAAACTGCTTTTCGGCCGTATCAAGCGTAGTGGTGGCTGTTGCCAGGAGAGTATTGATTGCTGCTATCGATTTTTCGTCTTTCTGGTTTTTCAAAAAACGGATGGCTACGCGGGTGACGACAACGCGAGTTTTTACAAGCGATTGAAAACTATCAGTAAGTTGTTCTTGCTGAAAACTTAGGATCTCAGATTTTTGAAAATTTTGTTTATCGTTATTTACCGAGGAGTAAAACAGTATGCTGGTAATTATCTGCAATAAAATAAAGACAGCAAAGGCAATCGAAATCCCTGTGATGACTTTAACGTTTTTGAACATGGTTTGCCTCTTTGGTCTAGGAATAGATGCCTAGAGGCAATATCGTCAATGAACCGCTTTTCTTGATTACATTTACGTAACACAGCGGCAGATATCAAAAATGATGAAGAGACGCCCATCACCATGATAAACATGACAATTATCTTATATTAAACGCTTTTTGGTGGGAGGAAACGTTATAAAAAATCAACACTCACATTAACAAACGTCAAAAATTGAAATAACAACATGAATTTTAAGTAAAAAAAAACACTTCCAGATCCTGACTCTTAAAAAAAATTAATGTGTCATCTTCCTAATTATTTCCTTTACTTCCATCCCATGCTCCGAATTTTTCTGCATCCTTTGCACAAAAACTCGCTGATAGAGCCATGCATCTATGCACTTTTTCACATCAGCCTTATCAGGTTGGCAGTGAAATTCAAAGATCATTCTTTTTTCTTTTGAAAACAACACCAAACTACTTTCAAACTCGAGAAAATCAAGATCTTCTATCTGGTAGGCTGTTTTAAACGCAGAGCAGATGTAATGTATATCCATATAATATCCACCAATATTTTTATAATTTCATATTGCTATATAGCATAAATATCATTAAACCGTGCATCTTAATCATTTTATTGTGATACACATTTAGTTTGCGTTGAAATATGAGATTCCCTTTCTAAAAAACCCGACGGTAAGTTAACAAATTCAGGTCATACCCTCTCAACATCCCCGACCTACTCAAAAAGGCTAAAACAAACCCAGAAATACAATAACAAACAAAGGATACATTACCGAATGAGGATACCCATATTCTCAAATGGCATTTGATTTCAATTCACATACCAAAATCAATAATAAAAATCCGTCATTAATCATCAACGTATCGGTTACATCATCCAGGATGCTAAGGAAAAGGAATTTCCGACATGGACTCTCGAGAATCTCATTTTTTCAGCTATTATTGCTGGATGCTTTGTTGTACCTGGGTGCACAACTCCAGCAACCTCATTATAACAATACCCGATGAAATCACAAGATGATTTATATTTTTCAATATCCTTTACCAGAGCCAGAGCTTTACATAACTCTCCGAGACGCGCATAGAGTAACGCCAGTAATCCCCGCATGATGGTATTCCCAGGTGAATCAGTACTGAGCGTATCCTCTCCATATCTTACCGCCTCCTGGATATCACCCAGGAGATAATTGATGATAACATGCAATATTTTAGGAGAGTAAAACGCATCATTGAGATCCATGCACATATTATTCATCTGCATTGCTTTTTCTAAATCACCTTGTCTCACAAGATGGCAAGCATAGTAATAATAAACCTCTGCAACAGTGGGGGCTAATAACATAGCCAAATGAAACTTGCTTGCCGCTTCCTTATTATTTTCAGCGCAAAGTAACAACCCTTGTAAAGAGAGGGCAATAACGTTGTTCGGCTCACTCGCTAATATCTTGCCGACAATGATCATCATTTCATGCCGGACGCTTTCGTAGTCCATCAAGCCCAGGTTGGCTACTGCATAGTAAGAACCGGCGATGCGACACAGTTCACTGATACTGGTATCGCCATGTCGTCTTAAGTTTACCGCTTGGGGCATAAACTTCTCGAGCGCTGATAGTGAGAATTGCAATGCATCATGCTGCGCCACTTTTGAGCTCAAAGGATGTACGTTGACCGTCGCCGGATCCATTCCCATCGATGGATCAATCACAGACAAAAGCGTAAGAATAGCCCGGCATAACAGCCGGTAATTGATGTGATGATCGCTCGTGAAATGGACGCCTTCACGATATAACACCGAATGATCCTTTGCCCGCGTCAGTTCAAGCCGGATGATAGATTTTTCACCATGCCTGATTTCCATTCCGGAGATATAATAGTCTGCCTGTGATTTTTCGATTGCCGACAGGTAGCTGCTGTAATCTTGAACGCTACGCGTCAGACAAGACGAAACAACATTAATGGGCAAATCCAGGCAATGCAACCAATCAATCAATTGATCGTGGAGTGAAATGGCCTGGTATCGATGCTGCATTTCAAAGATAAACAATGCAATATTGCATGCTCTCTTTTCAACTGAAGCATCAAATGCGGCCATGTCGCTGTGGCCCGCAGTCAAGGCAGGCAAAGTCGTTTTAGCAGGGAGATTGACGACTTGAACGTCAGGGACAAAACGATAGCCCTTGCCGTAGATATTATCGATAAACCTTTGTTTTCCTGAATGACCCAGTGTGCGGCGCAGAACATAAATACAACGCGTCAATGACTCATCTGAGACCAATCCCCCTTTCCACACATGTTCAATTATTGCATCTTTTGAAATAACGGCGTGTGCGTTTTGTAACATAAAGAGTAATACAGCACTCTCTTTAGGCGCTAGATAGATAGCGCCTTTATCTTTTGTCAGTAATTGACCATTATGAAAAGAAAAACCTTCAAATATAAATTGATGAAATTCCATTTTTACTATTCCTTACGAAATAGAGGCATAACTTTGCGCAATAAAGGAATAACGCATACACTCATCTAACAGTGCTATTCCCAACAAGCGGTAATGACTTTACTTCGGTTTTTTAGAGCAAACAGATGAAACGCTGCTTAAAACGTTTTTCAGGCATATCAGCAGAACAAAAGTGGCAGAACCAACGTCACAGATAATATACGAGAATCGATAATTTTAATCACCGAATTCATTGGTAAGTCCAGGCTAAAACACTAAAAATTCCGAGTAAAAAAAACAACCCCTTCATCAATATAAAATACTGAAAAATTAGTTTAAATTAAAATTTAGTATCGTTAGTTGGCAATATCACTTACATAATAAGTAATTATTGACAGACATTTCCCACTGGTGTTGCTCTCTCGGTTTGGCAGCCACACCCGAAGATTTCTCAACACGCATGTAATCTATGCTATGTGTAGGCATACCAGCCAGCTTTACCTTGTCACATATCATGGTTTTTTTGCCGGGATCTTGCATTGTCGCGCGAATACGCTCCCAAAATTGGCTGACCTGCTTTTCGGACAACTGTGCCAAGGCTTCACCTAAGCGTTTTCCATGTGCCATCTTGGCATATTGTGTACCAATACGGCTTGCATCAAACCACGTGTAGCTCCCCGCCAGGGCATAAAGGAATACCGCTCGATCGAACTTCTGAGCACGAACGCATGCGTTCATTTCAGCATAAAGCGCATCGGGTCCCCCGGAAGCAGCATAAAGCGGATCGGTACGGCATGTTTGTCCTGCAAACTCTAGGCCAGCACTAGCACTGTTTCCGCTATTGCCAGCAGCGCTATCTGGAAGTGAACGAGTTGCAGACTGACATCCCACCAACAACAACGATAGAAACAACGTGCTGGCGGCGAAAAAAACAGGTTTACCAGTCATGATTTTCATCAGGATCGAGCCCATCTGATAACAAGACTTTTTGCATCCAGTCGTTGTACATAAACCGCATACCCCAATCATTTTTTTTCTCCTCATCTAACTCATTGATTATATCGGTGATTTGTTTAATTTCCCCATCAGTTTCATAAAGATAAACGGTGGAGTTTGATAGAGAATTAATCGTTGTCATTGCTTATTTTTCCTTGATTATCATCATTTTCCGATATCAACACCTCACGCGGTGGTGAATACATTTCAAGTTGCGCATAAAGCTTTTCCAATGTTTGCAGGGAAAGCTGCTCACAACTTTCATACATTGATTGTGTGTCAAAAAAAGTATCTATTTGATTATCAACAAACGTTTCTGGTAAAAATTCGACCAGTTGCTCACGATACTTAAATACATATCGTAAATCTTGATGATACTCAAAAATGACGCCCCCTCGATGCATACTATCAATATAGGCCATTAATCTACGTTTATAGCGGCGTCTGTCGTCAGGAAGAAGAATATAAAAAGGCGTTTTGTCATCTCGACCATCAATCTCATCGGCCCAGCTTTCAAACAAGGCACAAATCACGCTCTCCTTATTGACCGTGTCACTCAGCAAGCGCTTTGCTTGTTGGCGAACCTGCCCGTAGATTTCGTTCACAATGCCTTGTTTGTCCTCAATAAAACGGGTTACTGTTTCAATTGAGGTCATGACTCCGTGTTCATAACCATTGCGATAGGCCTGCTGACGTATTGCCTCAGCATCACGATTCGCCTCGCTGATAATCTTTTTGGCATGCCCTCGGGCCTGAGCAACTACGCTGATTTTCAGATTATGCGTTACACGGTTCTTGTTTGCTAACAGCACATTTTCTTGCAGCATATCAGCATATGACGTATCAACTTCTTTGAACATGTTGAATGGCCATCCTCATGACTAATTCATTATCACCGGTTAATAGTGGTGGCGCATTTCCGCTATCGTCGTCCGGTGGAAACAATAATGGCAGTCGTTCTCTTATTACCGTCGAGACAGAAGAGGAGAATAAATCAATTTCTCTTTTAGCGCACAACGCATATTGCTCAAGAGAATAAGCAGACGCATCCACCTGCTTATTATCAAGAAAATTCAACAGCGAAAACTGCCTGACAGATTTTTCAAGCTTCCACCAGATTCCACACTGAAAAAGAGTGCTCTTATGGCGTTGACAAGCGACCATAAAAGCCGCTTTGGGCAGCAAATGCCAATGCGTAGCTAAATATTGCTCTCTTTCATTATCTAGATCGAGCGGTTCAACCGAAAGGGAAAAATTTTCGATTAAAATATCATTTATAATTCGCTGACACCCTGGCGTCGAAAAACCTGGGGGCAGCGAAAAACGTTTTGGATGAATCCAGGATACCGGATTATATATAACATTCAGAACATTAACGTGTTCCCGTTGCGCTTTATGCGTCACGTTTTCCATGAGATTCAAACACTCCGTTATTTTCTATCTTCAGGAGCATCTACACTCGGAGTGGGATCATCCGATGTGCGTTTATTATTACTCTGAATCGGGATATGCTTCTTCAGCTTACCTAAAAATGCATGATGGCTTTGACTAATAAATAACAGTACAGCAGCTAACAAGGCAACGGTTACCACACCAAGACTTATTAACCATGTCGGTGTGTTAGACTTGGTCGCCTGAATGGATACCGGTGCATGCCGCTGAACATCATTAATCCTGGATAATACGACGGAAATATTATCGTAATTAACATCTTCAAAGCTATTCTTGAGAAAGCGTTTTACATCACTGATCAATAAGGTGGTATCAGTAATGCTGTTATCATGATTGAGCAACGTTGAAAGATGAACGGGCGACTTTTTCCTATCGCCATCGCTGGAGCTCATATCATAGCTGACATGTACGCGAGCAGAAGCCACCCCTGAAATTGACAACAATGAATGTGCCAGTCGTTGCTCAATGCCGGAATAGAGACGCGCCTTTTCAGCACGCGGAGAAGAAACCAGCGCATCGGCAGGAAACATCTGCGCAATATCGATCGCCGGTGGACGTGGCAGCCCATAGGTATTCATTAAATCAACAGAAGCCGAAAAATCTTGAGAACTGACAGAGAGACTGTATCCCTCTTTTTTGATCTCATTTTTGTCAACCTTGATGTTATTGCGCTGTAAAAGCGCAATAACTTCATTAGCCTGTTGTTGATCTAACCCTTTCAGCAAAACATCTTGCTTACAACCTACAAGAAAGACTGCCAGTATGGGAAATAACAGGTATTTATGCATGATTATGAACGTAATAATGTTTCAACAGTACTGACCCCTTTACGGGTCAATGTACTAATGAGTGATACATGTAAGTTATAGTCAGAAGTTCGCTGTTGAAGTTCTGCCAACATTTCAGGGTCTGTTGAAGCATTGGTGTTCTCCAACAATGAGAGCACGTCACGCTGTTCCGCAGACATATTTACCGATTCCCGCGCATAAGCGCGAAGAAGACGATCTTCCAATGACACATGGGCAGATTCTGGCATGGTAATATCATGCCAATTGCCAGACAGCTGTGTCACCATACTGGTGTTATGATTCATAGCCTATTCCTGGTAACAACATTAACGGAAGTTGGTGATAATCGCCGAACCTACATCTTTGTAGACCTTCACAACGTTAGATTGCGCATTACGGTACAGCGTATACTCTGATAAGCGCGATTGATAAATCGCCAACAGCTCTGGATTGGAGGGATCCTTTGCCAGTTCGCCTAGCGCCAGCTCCAATTCTGAGTTAAGTTCTGTCACACCTTTATCAAACGTTGATGATTTATTCGACAAATAACCATTCCATGTAAAATCTGTACTTCTTGTGTTTGTGTTACTCATATAAAAACCTTCCTTAAGTTTTAGGGAAATACCAATGTCCAGCGCCAAGCTTGATATAGCTTTGTTCGCCAAATTTAAAAGATTTATCTTTGAACCAATCAGTCTCTAGCTCAACAGAAAAGTGAACATATCGTCCTCCCCACTGTTGATAGTATTGATTGACAAAGTTCTTGATACTTTCGAGCATGCCATCCTCAATGACGCCCAATATGACAAAGGTGATGGTATCGCCATTGTCTATTTCACGAAATGAGAGCGCCATTTTTTTCAATCCTTGATTGGCAATGCTCCTGATTGTTTTATCCTCCAGATCGTCTAGCCTTACTGAATCAATATAGGGAAATTTCTCTTTCAGAGCAGCAGTGAAATCACCGCGTGATTTTTCACTCAATTCATTCCTTTCTGCGCTAATTCTAAGAATCGGATGTTGAGGGTCACTCAGGCGTATCTGATGAAATTTCAATGCAGGCCAGTAAGTTTCCACCCAACGGGAAATTCGCTCTTCTTCACTGGCAATATTGATAACATTAACCTGTTGACGCAGCGGATTTCTGATCATGGTTTGAATAGCCCAGTCAGTCGCTTTTTCACTGCCCGAAAAAACATAAATCCAATTATCACGCGCATACACTATCTGATAATCATCAGAAGCAAAATTCAATAATGTTGAAACATTATCAAGCTGGCGCTGTGTTCCTGTCAGATAACTATAACCCGCGACAAACACAGCGCTGAATAAAGCAACCGCTGCCAATGTTTTATACCACACACTTTTAGCATTCTTTACCGTCGCTGGCATCGTTGATGATGGAACCGTAGCTGTGTCCTGGTGCTCCCCGGATAAGATGGCGTCCGAGAATTCAGAATGTTGATTCCGCCAGACAAACTTTTGTGTTCCAACGGTGATAACTTCATTTTCTAACAATGCTGTCATTGGTGAGCTGTCGTTTGACAGCTCACGCATATAAACGTCGCATGAGTCACCCGATTTAACGATGATCTCGAAACTTACATCCGTTTGTTCAGCAGGAATATAAATAGTATTGTCAGGCATCTGTGTGCCATTATATTGCTTGCTAATCGTATTTTCATCAGTAGAAAGAAAAAGTGTGTTCCCTTCAAGCAAAGCAAACTCACACCCACGTAAAACGCCGTTAAGAAGCCTAACGACTATCCTTTTTTCTTTATCGATATTTCTATCTTCATCCAATAACATTGCTAAATTCTCAAGGGGATCGATACCATTACATTCACTTTTTACAAGATACGCCAGTGGGCCACGAACATCTTGATTCAATAATAATGGAAAATTGATTTCACATCAGATTTGGCAATCAGTAAACTAATGACTGTCAAGAAATAGAATGGAAATGTATATCTTCACATAGAAAAGAAAACACACCGTCAGTATAATCAACTCTCATTAGAAAGGAACGTGAGTGAGAAAATAAAAGAAGGGAAAAGAAATGAATGAGCAATAATCTTGGCAATGGGCCGAGTTAAAACTCGACCCATATTTACATTAATGGCACCGTTCATGAATCAGACGGTAGAGATCTTTAACATAGTTAACATCGTCTAGCACATCATCTTTGATATTAATAGTAAACTCCTGTTCGAGCACTAACATCAGATCCATCATCATAAGTGAATCAGCCAATAGATCATAGTATAGGTGTTTCTCCGGCAGTACATCCACAGAGGAACAGTTTATAATAGAGGAAACCACATTATTGATGCGGTCCTCAACGTCTTTATTCATTACAATTCCTTTTAAATCTACAGAGCGAGGCCATCAAGATTACGTCAGGCCCCTTTTACAAGGCTAAACAACAACCGCTCATCATAAAAGTATTTAAAGGCTTACTTTTTAGTAACCCTGTCAGTGTTGAGGTAAGATTGCTTTGCCGTAGCACCTTGCCTTCCTGTCCAAAAAGGACCTTTGTAGGGGGCGTTGCCCGCAGCAGTAGCCCTATTATTATCTCCAGACGATCCGACATCATGGCGCTTCGCCGAAGAGGGCTCTTTAGACGTGCTCGCGTTGGGCACGGTATCTGCCAGCAACACATCCTCTTCTGTTTCAACCTTAGTGGTTTCAGGTGCAACAGGTACTTTTTGCTGAGTGACACTCACGACGCGCTCAGCACCACTGGCAGCCGGAGTGGTTGCATCCGTGTTATTCACAACGCGTCTTTCACTGGTGTTGCTCAAGACCTCTTTGCTCAAAGGTTCAGCATCACGCCCGGTATTACGTTGCACAGTTGGAGCACGGCTGACGGTGGCTGCGTTTGAATCCGATGCATATTTCTTGAAATCAGCAGCGCCGGTCCTACCCGTTCTGCGCGGTCCGATATAGATATCAGACTTTTGCTGGTTGATACCCGCCGCCCCCGTCAACGACGGTTGTTGACGCGTTGCCTGTGTTGATAAAGTAGCAGTAGTGGCTTTTTGAGACGGTGTCTCAGACAAGTCTTGCGCTTTCTCGTTGGCTTTACTCCCGTCAAGCGCGACAGGTTTTTCTGCTTCTGTTACGTTTGTTCCTGGAAGCGGCTCTCGGCGTCCAACCGGTGTATTGGTTTCAACCATCGTTGTTTTTGCTGATTGCCAATAACGCTTAAACTCTGCGGCCCCTGTTCGTCCGGTCCTGTTTGGCCCGATATAGCCATCAAACGAAGGTTTATCACCCGCTTGTGATTGAGGCTCAGAGGATTGCACAATCGCTGCATTGCTTTTGGCTTTGGTTAACGTCGTAGCAAACTGCGCCCGTTGACGAGTGAATGAAGCGGCATTGAGCGCTTGATTCACTCCTCTATCGCTAGCAGGATTTTCTCCTGCCTTAACGTGAGGATTACGGTTACTGATATTCTCATCAGGTGAACGATCGCCATCGCTTTTTACCCCCGTGCCGGCATCGTTAGAAGGCGTAACGGGAGACGCATTCGTCTTATTAAACCGCCCGCTATCAGCGGTTATCGATGCAGACTGCTTGTATTGCTGAAATTGCGCAGCTCCCGTTCGTCCCGTGCTAAAGGGCCCCATATAAGTAGTCTGGTGTGCGGCCACCGGAGAACCATGGTTACCCACTACCGGAGGCTGTGCCCGTTGGACAGAAGTGCGCATATTCAGTTCGACATTGATGTCTGGCGTTAAAGAGGCCTCTCTTGGTAACGCCGGTCCATCGATATCATCAACCCCAGCATTCCCTCCCACGGTTACTGGAGGAGTCTGCGTTTCATTGGAAGGCTTGTTGATGTTAGCCGTAGTATCTGACGTGCCAGCCTTTGCCTCAGGCCCGTGCGGTTCATCACTGTGTCCCCTGGTATCAATATCACGGTCAGATTGCTTCTCCGGCGCATTCGTAACATTCTGATGCTGAGTGGCTGATGCAGTGGCAGAGGCGGGAGATTTCTCCTCTTGTCCGTTAGGTGGGTTAACAGCTTCCTTCATCGAAAAACGACTATTATCAGTAAAATGGACACTGTTATCATTAGTCGTAGTGCTGTAGTCATTATAAATATACGTTGGGCCGGGTGTTTCTTTGCTCATCCCATTATCTGGTTTTGAGGGTCCAGTGTTTCTAGTGTCATTAATCTGATCTGCATTCTCGCGTTGTAGAAAGTCCTTGAACAGATCTAATTTTATGGGTTGATGATTGAGCAGTGCATCCAGGCGATGAAAGTGGCTACTATCATTGATAGCACTTTCCATTCGATCAAAAACCTGCTTCGATTGACGAAACGAGATATCTTTCCATTTGCTGAGAAGCGTCGCTCTCTGGTTTTTATCTTGCATCATATTGATCTTACTCTCAACCAAACGATCAATAACAGCATTGTGATTTAAACCTTTGGCGATAACTTGAGCAGCATTTTTATTAACACGCGCATCAACATCCTTAAGCACACGGGTCCCTTTGAGTAATGAACCCGCAAAGGGTGAATTTGCTGTTAGCCCATGTTTATTAACGTTATCAACATAGAATTGAATATCTTTTTTAATTTCTGCGGTGTCAGGGGCAACAGAACGCGTCGATGAGTCGCTTAGCATTTTAAGCATGACAACGATTTGCTTAACTTTAGCCACTGCGACAACGTCGTTATCGGCTTTAGATAAAACGGTGAAAAACTTATCAAGACCTTCAATGCTGCCATCTTTACGCAAAAAAGCCATTGCATCGTTTTCACTTTGATTAATAAAAGTGAGGCTACTGTCCAATGAATCAAAAACATTATTAAACGCCACAGCGTCATGCGTGTTAGACGGTGACGCACCAATGTTTTCGCTCTTAGCCTCATTTTTATTTGAACCCGATCTCACATTTCTGACTTTTGCACCAAGCTCAGCGTTTTGGGTTCGCGTTGACAGCCTTGGTGAGCCCGATGCTACAGAGGCTTTTCCTGGTGGAGGTAAAAATTGCACCTTTGCTTGCGTTATCGTTTTTAATGATGCTACAGGGTTATTCCCGCCCTTACTGCCAACGCTGCCTGGAAATGTATTTGGGCGAATTGGTTTCGATATACCAGCCCCGATCATCGTGTTATTTGAAAAACTCATGATATCGCCCCCGTTAAACAAAGAATTGTTTATCGCACTCCAAAAGACTTGAAATTGTGCTACTCAATACTTTAACCAAATTATCAAAGGTTGAATGCGCGTTCGCAAACTTCTGCGTTAATGTTTGCATGCTATTTTGGATGTGATCTTTTTGCATATCAACGCCTGTCTGCCATGCAGACCATTGTGCAGCGTTGAACGACATACTTTTATCTTCCACTGAGTTATAAATGTTCTCCAATGGACTAATATCAATATGAACGATATAAGTACCATCGAGTAACTGAGAAATACAGTCATCAGCGCTGAGCCCAAACTCTCTTGCCCAGTCTTCACACTCCTTATAGCTAGCCCCTTGAACCGTAGACCCCGTTTGAACAGGAAACAATGTCGTTGACATACCTGGAACAGGATATTTGCCCATCAATTCTTCAAGACTTTCTCTGAATTTTTTTCCATCCAGGATAGTTTTATCCCCATCCGCGGAAATGAATTGTGGCAACGTGGACATAAAATCAGAAAAATCTTTATAAAACTGAGCATTTTTCTCAACAGCTTGTTGAAAAACATCTAAATAACTTTCAGACATTTCCCCAATAGCAGTAGAGAGTAAATCATTAATCTCTTTGCTTGATAAGGTGCTGAACAAACCAGTATTCGAGAAGCTAGAAATCAGGGCTGCATAGGCATTTCTTTTTTTGTCCAACTCCGAGTAGACCAGTTCTTTTGCAGCAGGCGATAGGGCCTTACTCTTCAATTCAGGATTCTGCGAAAACATATCATCAAGAACATGCATTCTTTTTTGCACATCATGAACGAGAAGCTCTCTCCGAGCCTGGATAGTTTTCATTTCATCAAGAAGGCCACTAGTATTTAACGTTTTTAAAAAACCTTCGAGCTTTCCTCCATCAGCCATGATAAAGGAAAAAGGGCCGAGAAGAATGCGATGCGCACCATCACTGCGGGGTGATATACTCATAGCATCAGCAATGGGTTCCTGCACCAAACTATTATTGGCAGATTGTTCGCGTGAATAATTTTCAACCCGAAATGATGGCCGTGTTGTAGATAATATTTCCATATTTACCTCAGAATAAACCGCCTGTATCAACAGGCGGTTTTATAGCGTTATTAATGTTTAGCAATTACATTTTGGTATTATTGGCAACAACACTGGCAGTGTCGCTGATGCCTCTCGCGATATTTTCAAGCGTGGCCAACAATGCAGATTTCAGCTTTTCAGCATCCTGAGCACTCTCATCGTTTCTTTGGCTCTGCTGCATAAAGACATCTTTATCAAATTGCCGCAATTGCTGTAGGCCATTCTGCTCAGCCTGGCTCAATATCATCTGGGAAGAGGCGATGGTTCCCATCGCCATTGCTCCGCCCTGTAGCCCTTGCCCAATAGCAACTTGTTGCTGTGAGGCGCTTAGGGTGGATTGGAGTTGAAACTCCTGCTTCTGCGCCAACACGTGTTCACGAGTGGCAGATTGCTTCAAGCGGGTCATATCTTGCGCCCACATCGGATCGTTCATATCCTTCCCGCGTGAAAGCGTTGCTTGAGCATCCAGTTTATTACCCAGGTTCTTGTGCTGAGTAATTTTGGCGCCCTGGATCTCATACCCTTTAATCGCCTGGCTTTGTCCTTTGTAAGACTTGATTCCGCCAGTCAACGCCATACCACCGGTCACAAAGCTACTGGTAAGATCTTTTTTAAGCTGCTCTTGAGCAGCCTGCATGCTGTGCTCAACGGAGCGCTCGAGACTTTTCTGGCTTTTCTCCAACATACTGGTTTTCATGTCACGTTCAGCATGCTTGAACAATACTGCCGTTTTTGCCAAGTCGATGATGGGTTCAAAACGCGTACTAATGTAACCACCGAGAAACTTTGTCGCAGCCATGATTTTTTCTGGCCCACTCGCTATTTCTTTCTCCGGTATTACAGCGATTTTTTCATTCTGTGCAGGCATCAAAGCGCCATTTTGAGAATACAAAGCAATTTGTTTGTTTAACAAATTAGCATCCGTATCAGAAACCGGCTTGGTGATGTCAGGAATTCGAATATCAATGCCGACAAGGTGACTGGAGGCTTGCTGCACTAACATCGCTCTATTTTGATTGATGTCAGTGGCACCTAAAGGCCTGGAACTCGCTTTCTCGATGAAACTGGTATTATCCATACCTTTGCGATGCATCTCATCAGGAAGAGCACTCGACCGCGGCTGGAAACTGGTATTATTGGGGTTTGAAATAGATACTGCCATAACGCCTCCTATTAGGCTCTGATATTTCTTACAACACTCTTCCCAGTGTTGGCTTTACTGCTTAACATGTCAGATAAAGTCATATTTATCGATTGAGATGCTTTGCTATCTTCTTCATGATTAGCAAGAATTTTACTGATGAGATCGCGCAAAATGGTGACATCCATTGCGGCCAAATTAAAATCAGCAATGGCCTTGGTGGCCTGAAGCCGGATATTTGAAATATTAATGCTCATTCCACTTTGAACCACAGGCATCGCCGTATGAACGCCGTTTTGCAACATTTCCAATCGTTTCAATGCAATGTTACCTAAGCGTTTCGCATCTTCCGGATCGCTTAATTTCAATACCTTCATAACATTGGCATTTACTTTATCTGAAATGTGATCCAGTTTTTTATTGATTTCCCGTGTCACTCTTCCAACCTGGTTTGTTACAGATTGCATACTTCGACTCAATGCCGCACTCCCCTGTCGCATAGAGTTATTAACAAGTTGCGGCATGATTTTATTAATGACCTGCGTTATCGCCTGCTTGATTGACTGCATAATGGCAGAGGTCATTGCTTGCGACATTTTTTCAATCATAAATTTGGCCGCGGTTTTAGCCACCAAAGAAATAGCAACAATGGCAGCAATAGTTACTGCGGCAGTGACCACCATATGGATGGTATCCATCATGTTGGCACCCGTTGCTTTATCGATAGCATTTAGCAGCAAGCCGAGTGGTGTTTTATCAAAAATTTGTGTGACAATATCACCCAGGATATTCATAAGAGGCATAAAAACATGCTCCATGAGGGGATTCATCACCATTTCTGTTAATGATTTACCGGTTATAGCAGCAACAATCGGGTCAGCGACCATCAAGCCGATACCTACAGCCATCAACGCAATGCCACCACCACCAAATACAGTTGTAATTGCCCCCAATGCGATCGCCAGGCCACCTAAAACTTTTCCAATACAGCTGGCCATTTTTTGCGCTTCTTCCGCTTTTCGGACCTGCTCTTCGTATTCATCAGATTTACGCTGCATTTCTGCCTGACGTGCTTTGGTTTGAATACGGTTCAGTTCAAGGTCATTTTTCAGTTTTTCTGCTGAGGCCTCTTCCATTTGCATAATAAACTCGGTGATCAGCATGATCATGACAGCCGTTTTAGTCAGCGCCTTCTCTGATTGCGTCACGGCATTGCTGGATACGACGCCACCTTTAGACGTCATATCTACATCGCCGTACTTGTTATTCATTTCTGCCGTGCTGGCATTAATGTCATTCAAGACGCTCTGCATCGCGGCACGCTTTTGCTCGGCAATCAGGCGCGCATCGGATAACGTTGTTTGAGCAAGGCCTAGCGCTTTTTGCGCATCAGCCACCTCCTTTTTCGCCTGCGTTACGTCAGGATTGTCTGCCAGTGATGGATCATCAGGGTCTGTCACCCCTAATTGTTCTAGCAACTCAGCCAGTGAGCTCTGCGCCTCATCAAGCTTGCGTTGCGCTTGAGCCACGTCATCACTTGCACCGTCAACCCCCTGTTGCGCCTGGGAAAACTCCGCCTCAAGACCATCGTAGGTCTCATGTAACGCATCCAGATGTGCTGACAGCTCACGAGCTTTATCCATACGCGCTTCAGACTGAGTCAAAAACACTGCCAGGGCATTGGCACGCTGGGTGGCGTCCATCCCGCTGGCGATCTCCTGATATTGCGCCATTAAAAACAACATTTGTGCTTTGCTGGTTAACGGTGTCGATTGGCGGATCGTGGGTAACTCGACACTCTCCGACGTTAACGATGCAGTTTGTGCCGAAACATCGTCAGCAATAATTTCTCTGGCACGCTGTTGGGCCAATTGATCAAGAGCCTTTCCCTTTACCTGAGAAATATGTGTCTTCGTTGAAATTGCTTCGCTTACTTTTCCAGTGGTGGATGGCAAATTCGCAAGATTTATCGCTTTACCTGTTTTGGAGACATCCATTTATTTAAGGCCTATGAAATTAAACTGTTTCCTCAGAGGGCTTAGCATTATTTAACGCTTCACCCTCTCCCATGTTTTGCCGAATAGTACTCATATACGTTTTAGCTTTGGCAACTAAAGATGAATCTTCACAGCGTGAGCAAATAATATCAAAGCACTGTAATGCTTTAACGACATTCCCCATGAGCAGTTGACACTGCCCAGAATAAAAGACAGGATTGAAATCACTGTCAGCCATGACATAGGCCAGTGAATAAAAATCACACGCTTTGCTGTAATTTTTCTTTACCTGGTTAACGGCCCCCAGCCCAATAAAGTAGTCTGGGTTTTTAAGATCGTAGAGGCAAAGGAAATGGAACAAATTCTCCGCTTCATCTAACTGGCCATTTTTATACGCCTGATAAGCATACGCATAAACATTTTCCATCATGTCATCAGTAATGCCATGAATTTCTTTTAATGTCGCCCCATGTTCCAATGTTGCCGTCATTAATAGCGCTGCTTCCTGCTCCGTGATAACACCGGTATTTTGTTCCATTTTTACTCTCCTCAGTAGGGTCATCGCTTACTGCTGATGACCGTTATTAAACCATGCGTTTATTTGATATTCACATAAAGAACGCTCATTCACCGTGTGTTTACGGTGGTGATGCATCTTCATTTTTCCAAGCATTTTCAACTTGTTGCAACCACACAAGGATACCAATGACATTGTCCAGCTCCTCAAGACTGACAAAAGAGTATCGTTGGTGTGTTTTAAATATTCGTCGTGCCAACTTAATATCTTCAACAACAGGAACTCCCACCTTCTCGGCGTAAGCTCTGACGGCAAGCGCCCTCTGATTTCTCTCAAGTACAGAGATAAATGGAATACCTACCACCTCCATATTGAGATAGATCCCCACGGCAATATGCGTTGGGTTAGCAATAATCACTGCTGATTTTTCAATGTCAGTTTTTACTTGTTCAGACAATAATTCAGCATGCAGTTCTTTACGCTTAGATTTTATTTCCGGATCGCCGTCCTGCTCTTTGAACTCTCGTTTAACCTCTTGCTTGTCCATCTTGAGCTCTTTTATATGAAGAAAGTACTCAGCAAGCGCATCCAATACAAACACCAAAAGCGCACAGGATAAACACAGATAGATTAATGCGCCAAAGAGTTTTCCCCATACCAGGAATATTTGTACAGGTTCAGCATTGAGCTGAGAAAAAACCATATGTTTGTGTTTGTTCCAAAATATCATAGCGGCTATGATAAAACTCGTCAGGAAAAGTAAGGTTTTTATGACATCTTTTATCGTACGCAAACTAAATAACTTTTTGAAACCGTTAGCTGGGTTCAGCGCATTAAAATTCAGTTTTAGCGCTTTACTGGCAAGTAAGAAACCGGTCTGCAATAGCGTTGGAAACACTGAGGCAGCAATACAAAGCAATAAGAAAGGTAAAAATAACTTTAGCCCCGTCCAAAACATCGCTTCAGCATAGCCCAGTGCATCATGAGTGAAGCCATTTTCGATGACGAGTCGCCACATGGACATCAACTCGAAGACACCAGAAAAATTAATCAGGTATTGCACGCCCAGCAATATCAGACAAGCAATGACCAAATCTTTACTCTTAAACGACTGACCTTTTTTCGCCGCGTCTTTTTTCTTTTTTTCAGTCGGTTTTTCCGTTTTACTTCCAGACATAAATTCCCTTTGTACGTCAGGTTCACGCTTACTTGATAACCACTACATCACCAGCCAAGTAGATCAACAGGATAAAGGCGTAAATCAATAATGCGGTCGGGCAATATGGGGGTGAAATAGAGCAGTAACAGCAAGAATCCAATAAGGCTCTTTACCGTCAGTGCCAGCGCAAAGGCATTCAACTGCGGAGCAAATCGTGCCAGCAACCCCAAGAAAAGCTCAGACAACAAAAAGATAATAATTAGAGGGCTCGCAAGAATAACGCCATTCTTCACCACCAAAGTAAGGAAGCCGATAACGGTACGGTATGCCGGCATATCCAATTGATAAGGTTGCCATAATTGATAACTTTTCTCGAAAACCTCCAGCATTAACAGCAGCCCGCCGCTTTGCAACACGATAACGGCAGCAAAGAGGTTGAAGAAGTTAGCCAGTTCGGAAGTATCCACGCCTGAAAGTGGATCAATACTGCTACTCAGGGTTGCACCACGCTGATTGTCGATAAAACTGCCCGTCGCGTGCATAACCCAACACGGTAAACACAGAAAACCAGCGATAATCAGGCCAACAACTAACTCCTTACCGATTAAAATCAAAAACCAGATGTTATCGTACCCGGCTATTGCTTCTCCCGTGTGCGGCCACAACACACTGCCAGTGAGCAGGGCAACGGGTAACCTGATAGCGCCAGTCAACGTATTATTGTTGAAAAACGGCAGCAATATAAACGCAGGCATCAGGCGAGCAGATACCATAGCCATTTCATAAAGCCAGGTGTGAAGATCGAAAAACAGTCCAGTAAACATAGTGCTTATCACGCAAGTGCAATTCTTATTACTTCGCGAGCATAATTCAGCATAATATCGCCATACCACCCGGAAATAAGAAACAGACACAATGCAACGCTCAATAACTTGACGCCAAAAGGCAATGTCTGTTCCTGAAGCTGAGTTACCGTCTGAAATAGACCCACCAGAAGCCCTACTATTGTGGCTACGGCAATGGGTAATACAGACATTGTCAAAATCAGGTAAAGCGCTTTATTGCCTGCGAACGCTATTTCATCCATGATGACTCTCCACGTCTATGACGCCAATTCCAGGTATTGTGTTACCAACCCTTTCGACAATAGCGTCCATCCATCTAACACAACAAAGAGTACCAATTTAATGGGTACTGAAATTGTCACAGGACTCATCATCATCATGCCGAGCGCCAGCAAAATACTGGATACCAATAAATCGATAACAACGAATGGCAGATAGAGGTAAAAACCGATCTTAAACGCACTCTTTATTTCACTTAAAGCATAAGCGGGCAATAATGCGAGGATAGAAGTACGTTCTTCTTCATGTGCTTCACTATCGGGGTTATCTCCGCGTTGAAGGTGAGCTCGCTCAAAAAACTGAGCCAATTCAGCATCCGAATATTTTTCAAGATAATCCCGATAACTATCCAGGCCGTTTTCAACAAAGTGTATAACCGATTGACTGTCTCTGGTATCGACATTGGCTTGCTGAAATTGTTCATAGCCATTTTTCACCACGGGTAACATGACAAAAAAGGATAAAATCAACGCTACGCCATTCAATGTCATATTTGAAGGGACTTGCTGAAGTCCCAACGCATTGCGCACCATAACAAAAACGATGGAAAACTTTATATAACACGTTCCGCATGCGATCAAAAAAGGAAGAAGCGTTGAAAATGCCAGTATCGCAATCAGGGAAATATCATTGCCGTGAGACATCACCAGCCTCTTGATAAATATCTTTTATTTCAATACCCAAGCGATCCTCAATCCACACCAGCTCACCTTTGGCAACAGGCACACCATTAGCAATAATGGCTATATTCTGTTCTGCATCAGGGTGACAGGGAATAACCTGACCGTGATAAAAGGATTCTAATTCCGCAACGGTGAGGGTGCTTTGTTGCAATACCACATTGAGCTTTACTTTAATCTCGTCACGCGATCGTACCGGAGTAACCGCGACCTCGTTTATCTGCTCTGACAACGACAATTCGCCTTCACTTTCTGACATTGCAGTACCGTCCGTTTCATCAAACATAAATCCCTCCTCAATTTTGATAAAGCGCCCCAAAACATGGTTTGATGAGGCAACTGTGCATTCTTCATGATTCACCAATATCACATCACCACGCTGAACCCGTTTCAGCAGAGCCGTTGAAATATGGCTGTAGCCAATTTGAAACTGGATGGATAAAGGCAAGGCGTCCGCATTTAAATGGCGGATACCCTTATCCACCGGTGGATGGGAAGGAAAGCGATGCAGCCATACGCGCCCTTGCGATGTCATGCAGGCGTAAGCCTGCGGTGGAACAAATGATGTCTCCACCCGACCTTTGCTTTCCAGACGTTGGTAGGCGAGGTCTTGCGGCAACCCATCAATAGGCTTTACGCAATTAATGAACAGGGTCTCCAACTGCGCTGGCGACCACGATGCACTCGACAGTGCCGCGCTTTGAGGCACTCGGTGGCAAAACCATCTCTCCAGATCGATAATGCCCTCCCACCCGCTATCTGCGATAAAATGCAGCAGGTGATTGCCGGGCACCAGGCGCTGACACACGTCAAAGCCTTGGTCTTGCCAAGCTTTCACGCTGAGACGCTCGGCTAGCTCGCGCTGTGAATAGCCGCGTAGATGTTGACCAATCACGCATTTTCCTCATCGGCAAAGGTGTTTTGCTCTTTCTTTGGCTGCTCATCTTCCTCAGAAAACACCCATTCCGGATCGCCTTGCCCCTGGCCCTCATAATCCGCTAATCGCTGGTGAACCAACGGATCAGACACGTGCAAAACATGCGGTGCTTTGGCGTGCCCGCCTAACAGCACATTGACCTGATGGCCATCTCCCCAATCCGAAAAGCGGTACAATAATTGGCTCTCTGACGCGGCCTCATTTAACGCAGCGTTACCGAGGTTTCTGAGCATTGCCTCAGAGGGGAGCGTCTGCCGGCCCGTCCCTGCGAACGCGTTATCAGCACCACGTGCCGCAGTATCCCCCGTGAAGGCGCGGTGTTGCGCATCGCTGGTTAGCGGAATACCAGAGGGTGCATGCTCTCTTTCAGCTCTGGGGCCAGGCGCGTCTGAAGGCGCACCGGTAGAGGGCAAAACAGTCGCATCGGCTACCTGAACCTGACTCACTATCGCGTGGGAAAGTGGCATATCACGACGCTCCTGAAGTGCCATGGCGCCAGACTGCCCCTGCAACCCACCGACTAGCGCCATTTTTTCTCCCACACCGGCAGAAAAAGCGGATAAATCATGGTGTACTGCTGTTTTACTCGTTGGTATACCCTTAGCGAGCTGCGCCTCAGTAACGTTGCTATTGGTTGCCTTGCTCACCGCCGTGCGCGTTTCTGGCTGCATCGGCAGATTGACTTTTCTTCGTCCGGTTTCGCTCCATTTGCCCAGGCTGGCATGCAGTTCCGGCAGTGTTGCGCATAGCGAGGCGTGAGAAAGCGCCACAGGGGGTAAGGCACTTTCCTCGTGACCTTTCTTCCCCTGTTTTGCTTTTTGCTTTATGGCATTTAAAACAATGTGTTCTAAACTTTGCGTCGCATTTTCTTCCATACCGGGATTGCTCCCAGAAAAAATGGCTTTTACTCCAGTTAACGTCGCCATGATATTCTTTCCTCTATCTCGTTATCTTCAATTTTGGCATCTCTGATGCGCTTATTTTTGCGAACCTGATGTTGTAGCGATTCATATTTCTTTATCTTTCTGTCCAGCTGTTTTCTTTTTTCGAATATCGCCAGACGCTCCTGTTCACATTGTTCCTGTTCAAGAATTTTTTGAGATTTTTGAACTTTGATGTCCGCCAATTTTCTCTTGAGTGCACCCTGTCGCCGTTGTATCGCGAAGATTTTTGCTTTATTGGTTTCGCCTCCGGGATACAAACTTCGGCTGAGCATCTCAATGGCAGAGATCTCTTTTTCGTAGCTATCTATCTGGGTGATTAATGTGTTGTGCTCACTTTTTTTTCTATTGAGCAAAACATCATTACGTTGAATTTTTAATGCAACGTGCCCAACCAGCGTTTTCATCTCACGAAGCATGACGTTTCATCTCATCAGTTATCGTATTGAAATCAGCGTGTTCATCGACACGTTGTTTTAGCCAGGCAAACAAGCGATCGCGTTTATTCATCGCGCGATCGTTCTCTTCATTCTCACCCGGTTGGTATTCGCCCAGATCGACAAAGAGTTGCAGCTCATCAATTTTTGCTAAAACGCGACGCAGTTCGCCCGCATAGTGAAGATGTTCACTGTCACAAACCCGATTCGCGACGCGACTAACGCTATTCAGCACATCAATCGCCGGATAGTGATTTTTGGCCGCCAATTTGCGACTCAGGTAGATATGCCCATCGAGGATTGAGCGAATCTCTTCCGCAATGGGATCGGGCTCATCATCACTTTCCAAAAGAATGGTGTAATAGGCCGTGATACTTCCCGTTTGGGTGACTCCCGGGCGTTCCAATAGCTTGGGCAAGGCATCAAATACCGAAGCCGGATAACCGCGCCGCGCCGGTGATTCGCCCGTTGCCAGCGCCACATCGCGTAGTGCCCTGGCATAACGCGTAATCGAATCCAGGAACAGCACAACATTCATGCCTGCGTCGCGAAAATATTCAGCAACCGTGGTTGCAACCTGCGCGGCATTGCAACGATTCAACGATGAATAATCTGAAGTCGCGTACACCAAAACACACTGGCTCTGACGATCGGACTGGCGCAATGCTTCAATGAATTCCGTCACTTCACGCCCACGTTCACCCACCAGCGCTATCACAAAAACATCGGCTTGTGATTGCTCGATAAGCATGTGCATCAAAGTCGTTTTCCCGCACCCAGCCGATGCAAAAATGCCCATGCGCTGGCCCACACCACAGGTGATCAGCCCATCAATGGCCCGGATTCCGGTTAAAAACGGCTGCTGAATGCCTACTCGGTCCTGGTACAATGGGGGCGGCGCATCAATGGTGCGACGCTGCCAGGCAAAGCCTCGCTCCTCTCCCGCTAATCGCTCCACAACCTCACCGAAGGGGTTCAACACACAACCCAGCAGGTCGTGACTAAGTCCTACCGACAGCCCTGTCCCAGTAGGACAAATTACCGCCTCTCGCGACAAACCTTGCGCATTGCCTATCAAGCTCAGCAGTGTGGTATCACCATGAAACCCCAAAACCTGAGCACGAGCCAAAATCTCTGGCTGGCTCCAGCCTTGGCGAACCTCGCAGACTTCCCCGACAGTCACGCCGGGCAACCGCGCTTCAATGATGGAGCCAGACAGGCGCAAAGGATGTGCTTGTTGACGTAAGAGCTGCCGGTTCGCCATTAGCGAATCACCCCCAAAAAGGCGTCTTGCAGTTGGAAGAATTCGTCCATTGCATCAGCAAAGCGCACGCCGTCAGCCAGATAGTCAGGATGTACCAATCCTTTTAATTCAATGGTGTCATTGTTAATGGAAATCTGTAATTGCCCAGTCATCGCAAAATGGCACCCTTCCATAATTTTTTCCTGAATTTGCGCTGATTTTTGCTGCAATAATCCGGGGGTGTTCTCGCTGAGCTGAGACCAGATCCATATTTGCCCATCAACATTACTGATTAACAAACTGGGATAATTTTCAAAATCGAGCGCAATGGTTGAATGACCATCAAAATCACTCAGAATGGATTCATCCACTCCACTGTGCAGTAGCGCATCGCGAACCAACGTTACAATATCAATATACATTTCAGTTATTCCTTTATTAAATGGTTTTCACAACATTGATTGACACCGTATCGGTTATTTCACCGAACGACATCACTTCAAGATCTTTAAAGCGTGACTCCAGAAAACGCTTTAGAAAACGGCGTATATCCACCGAAGAGAGCACAACTAAATCTTTACAAGACATCGCGACACTCTCCATGGCCAGAGCAAACCGATCAATCAATTCATCTGCCACAGCAGGCTCCAGATGCAGGAACACTCCCGTTGAGGTATTTCTAATACTCTGACGAATCTGGTCTTCAAACTCCGCAGATAACATAATCACGCGCAGCGAATTTCCCACAGAGAATTTATGGCAAATATAACGTGAGAGTGCACCACGTACATGCTCTACTAAGGAAATAACCTCTTTTTCACGCGGTGCCCATTGGGCAAGGGCTTCCATAATTAACCGCATATTACGCACCGAAATACGTTCACTCAAAAGGCGCTGTAATACTTCAGAAATTCGCTGAATAGTGGCATGACGCATCACTTCTTTCATCAGGTCAGGGTATTTCTCTTCCATTTTATCGAGAATATGCTTTGTTTCCTGAACACCGAAATACTCATTAACGTGACGAATCAACACTGCGGCCAAGGTGTAATACATTTCATCAATACCGCTACGCAGCTGATACCCTAATGCCGCAACAGAGTCCCGCTGTTCTTCGGCAATCCATTGCATGTTTTCAATGGTAGATACCGGTATCCCAAGTTGCAGCAGCTCTTCAGAACCGTTAACCACGCGGTATTGATTGAATTTTATTTGAAAACGCTCTGCGCTGATTTCATTGATCAACACAGATACGGTTTCAGACTCTATGTGTTCGGACGCTCTCACCGTTATTTCTGGCAGGTTTATCCCATAGTCAATGAAGAATTGACTGCGAAAGCGTTCAGTAATGTTCGCCTTTACCAGTATCTGTTCATCGCTTTTGTTAACGACCAGAATCAGGGGCACCGTTTCTGCTGAAACATTATTCAGATTGTTAATGATGCCGAGTGAACTTTCCCCTTCGGCTAACACATCCCCTTCATAACGTTGATGTGACGCTGCTGCCTCCAGATCGACCTGTGCCTTGTTGTTTTTCCAACGTTGATAACCGTAAAGCCCGGCGAGCAGCAATGCCAAAATCATAAAGACAGAAAAAGGGAATCCCGGCAGGCTGCCGATGCCCAAGGCAATAATCGCGGCTATCAACAGTACTGAAGGGTTGGTGAACAGCTGATCAACAATGGTGCGCCCCATGTTGTCGCCATCGCCATTAACACGGGTGACAATGAAACCGGCGCCAATGGCGATCAACAGCGCCGGGATTTGAGCAACCAGACCATCACCGATGGTCAACATCGTGTAGGTAGAGAGCGCGGTTGACATATCCATGCCATTAATGGATACCCCGACGCTGATGCCACCAATGAAGTTGATGAAGATGACAATGATTCCGGCAATCGCATCGCCCTTGATAAACTTCATTGCGCCATCAAAAGAGCCGTAGAGCTGGCTTTCACGCTCGACCACACTGCGCCGGGACATGGCATCTTCCGCGTCGATGGAGCCCGCACGCAAATCCGCATCAATGCTCATTTGCTTGCCTGGCATGCCATCCAGAGAGAAACGTGCCGCCACTTCGGCGACACGCTCGGCACCTTTGGTAATCACCATAAACTGCACGATGGTGACGATTGCAAAAATCACAAATCCAACGACCAGGCTTTCCCCGATAACGAATTCACCAAAGGTGGAAATAATGTCACCCGCATCCGCATCGTTTAATATCAGGCGGCTGGTACTCACGGATAACGCTAATCGAAACAGCGTCGTAATCAACAATACGGCGGGGAATGTTGAAAAGCTCAGTATTTTATCAATATAAAACGACGCTAAAAAAACCAGAATGGACAAAACAATGTTTAACCCAATCAGGAAATCGACCAAGTAGGTTGGCAGAGGAATCACCAACATAGAAATGATCACAACAATCAATATAAGAATAAAGAGTTCCGGATGGTTCCTTACCCGATTTAAAAAACCAATCATCCTATCAACCTATTTTAATCAACTTATTCATAGAAATCACGGTGCGGCTTTCCGCTGTTCAATTCGTTCGTGATATAACGCGGTATTGAGTCTTTCTTCGAAACACATCAGTAATTTTATTCTTTCTTCCTCTGAAAAAAAAACTTCATGAGGTAATTTTTTGCAATAGTAGTAGATCATTTGTAAAACTATCGCTCGATTCTTATGCTCAGCAAAACGTAAATGACGACCAACAGTTTGCGAAAGCAGCATATCCACATCATCGGTGTGTTCGATCATGCCAAAGAGCAATAGCAGCCAGGTCTCCTCTTTCTCATCCACATCGCGAATAACGGTATTGGTGAGTAGCCCCTGCACAAACAAAATATCACTCGAGCGGATACGCTTGATTTGCTTTATTCTTTCCTGAAGAAAGAAAAACTCCGAATGACTACAACTGGGATCGGCCGCGTCAATATCCGCCAACAGCGCATCTTCCATAAACGTGGTCAGGATCCCGCGTTTTTCAACGCCGTAGGTCGATATCCACGTTTGGTACTGCATCAGATCCGTATCATCATTGGCTAAAAAGCGTCGATAGCTCTCGCGCAGTAATGCAGGAGTCATCTTGAGCGTCGTGCCTAATAACCGCGCCTTTAACGCAACATTAATTCCGGCTTTTAGACGCTTGGGATCCGCTTCTTTTTCAACCTGGGACAGCAACGCTTTGAGACGTTTCCGGCGTATTTCATCCAGGTTTCGTCGGTATAGAAGCTCGCGTAAAACCATCACCAGATCGCTCTCATCAGGAAACAATGCGCGCGCCTGTTGTAAAAAACGCATAACAGCGGCCCCTTCTTTCCCATTCAGGGCTTGAATCAGCTTGCCCACCTTCGGCTGAGCATCATCATCTAATACGCGATCGAAGCTGCTTTCCTCCATCGCGCTGGATTTCTTTTCATATTCTCTGCGCTGGCGGAAACGCCCCGCAACAGCCGACATTTCATCCGCCGCGTTATGCAACTTTTGCGCTCTGGCAGCGGGAGAAAGATCTTCCATATCCTGCATTTCATCGCCGGATGAAACATTGTTCTGTTCAGCAGAACTGTTTTTTTCTGCCTGCTGCTTCTCTCTCCGAGCCATCTGAAGCTGGAGAGTAGAGCTACCGTGCCCAACGCTTATCGCCATTTTTGGCTGTCCAAATAATTGGTCATCCAGTTTTGCAACTGATCGTTACCAAGATCGTTGCGTATATCGTTAATCATCGTGTGTGCATCCGGTGATAACGGTGCATCAATCTCTCGTGGCTGAATCAGGAATACCCGAACCATGCTTGATTCTCGGTCGCGAGAGTATTGGAACATTTTGCCAAGCAGAGGAATGTCACCTAACAACGGTATTTTCCCTTCCACGGTGCTTCTTTCCTCATGGGTATATCCGCCAATCAGCAAGCTTTTCCCCTTCGGCACGCGAGCGATGGTGCTGATATTGGTTCTGCCCACTTCAGGTAACGTGGAATCGTTGGTTTTGGTTGTATCAAACTGGCTACCATCTTCCACGTTCAGCATCATTTCTATTTCCCCGTTCGCGGTAAAGCGAGGAAGCACACTGACCAAAGTACCGTAGGTAACGTTTTCTAACTGGGCTGTACGTTCACCCACCAGGCTGGCATAGAAGGTTCGGCTGTTGTCAAAAATGGCCGGAATATTTTCCTGGGTCAGCAGCATGGGGCGGGAAACAATGTTGGCTTTTTTCTTCTCACTCAACGCCAATGCCGTAACCATAAAACTGGCGCCGTCAATGGTACTGGTGCCGCCGTTCAGCGAAATACCCAGATTGCCTCCGACATTCAGATTACCGCTCCACTGAACGCCAAGGTTGTCGAATGCTTCTTTTTGTAAATCCACAATCCAAACGGAAAGTTCAATATGCCTCTTGGCGATATCCAGGGTTTTCGCCAGGTTACGGATATATTCAACCTGCTCAGGGCTTCCCCGTACTAAAAGGCTATTGGTTCCCGGCTCGGCAATAACATTCACTTCACTGGCATTATGTGAAATATTCGACGTGGCCATCGCATCTTCATGAGCATAGCTGTCGAGCAAATCCTGCGGCAGATCGGAGGTATCCAACTCGGCTTTCACCGGTTTACGCGGCACCACCTGCATGCTTCTCCCTGCTGTCGGACCGGTGCTGATAATTTTATTAATTACCGTCGAAATACCTGGAATGACGATTTTTTCATCCCGGTATTTAAATGAACGGTCCTCTACAAAGGTGTTGTGTAACTGAATGACGGCAATACTCTCCCGCCCGTCAAACGTATCACTTTTTTGATCGAGATATTTCGCCGTACTGGTGATCAGGTCGACATAGATTGGCGGACCAGATACATAAAAAGTGGCATTGCGATTATCTGAACGCAGAGGGAAACGGGGATCGTGCAAACCTGAATTCTTCAAAAAGCTTTCAACCACGCTGAATGAAGTATTACGTAAAACGATAACCGCATTACGCATTTCCGTTGCGTCATAGACATAAATAGCCTGGCCATCACTGTACCAAATCAGCCCAAGCTGCTCGGATACCGATACCAGCACATCCTGCGGACGACTCAGATCAAACTCACCGGTGACTTTCTTACGTGCCGCCAGCTTACTTAAAATGACGGGTTTTCTCATCGCCGCAGAGATGGCATCAAAAATGCCATTCACACTCTCCTGCCGGGCCATATATCCGCTTCCCTGGCGAGAGGCGTCATTATTCTCATTTACTGTTTCTGCGAATGCCTGTATTGGCATTAACACAACCAGTAATATGGCTATTGAGGCCCGTATTTTTGTCGAAAAAGCTGTACTCATATTACGTTAACTCGCTTGCAATAGTTTCTTCAAATTCCTTGGCGAAACACCCATCACTTCTTTCACCTCATTGGAGAAATGTGAAAGTGATGCATATCCATGATTCATGGCGATAGTCGTTAAATTATTATCGCCGTTAATCAATTCAAACAGTGCCTGCCCCAGACGCCAATCACGTAGTGCAGATTTTGCCGTATTGCCCAATGCGCGCCGCGATAAACGTCGAAAATGAGAAACGGAGAGCCCGTAACGTGCACAGAGCGTCTGCAAACGCTGGGTGGAATTACTTCGATAAGAATCAAAAAGAAACTCAACCAGGGCATACCATTCAGATTGTCTCAATACATTGGAAAAACACGTCAGGCCCTCATTCCCCAACAACGTCTGATGAAGTAGCCAATATTCGATCTCCTTCTGCTCAGGCTCGTTGCCAAGTGTCGTTGGCATGCTTGCCATCAGCGTTCGTGGACAGTGAATACTTTCTTTATTCATTGATTTATCGATAAACACTTGCAGTTTTGCCAGCAACGTAAAATCAAGAAATAAACACTGTAATTCACCGCGCTCCACGGTCACCAAGGCCGGTGCGATGGCAAGCAAACGTCGCTGGTCACCCGGGATCGCGCATACCGCCGTATTGGCTTTGTCGCGAAAGCGAAGGTGACATTCTTGCCCATTGTTCTGTATCAGTAATAAAGTGTACTGAGAGAACTGA
This sequence comes from Candidatus Symbiopectobacterium sp. NZEC127, assembly GCF_025962675.1. Classification (NCBI taxonomy): domain Bacteria; kingdom Pseudomonadati; phylum Pseudomonadota; class Gammaproteobacteria; order Enterobacterales; family Enterobacteriaceae; genus Symbiopectobacterium; species Candidatus Symbiopectobacterium sp. NZEC127. Next base: position 102,964 of record NZ_JAGFPG010000008.1, on the reverse strand, counting down.
TATTCCTCGCCAGCATTGAGCTGACGGTATTGCCCCATATCTTCCATTGATAAACTCTTTTGCATCCAAACGTTCGATGCAGTATAAAGTCTCGCCAATGGCATTCCTGATGAGATAATAATGACTGGCCTTATCGCTTCCTGCACCGCCATCAAATTATAGGGGGAAATAGCTTTTTTTATATTTTATTTCATAAAGATAATTAAAGATAAATGGACATAGTTCGAATCAATATTGACAGAATTAAAGATAATGACAGTGGGCTCGAGGTACGTAAAAAACGCTTTTTTTATAGCAAGCCCACCGCCATAGGTGGAAAGACAGTCATAACGCCGCCGCACTAGCGTGCTTCGGGTACCACCGTGTAGATGAAAGCGGTGACAATCTCTCCGTCTTTTGTCGTGACGTCTACCGGCACTCTGGCATACTCCTCACCTTCAAATTCATCGAGTGCATCCCAATGCTCCGCCAGGCGCGCCGAGTAAAACAGATACCCCTCAACGCGGTTTCCAGTGTCATCCAGAACAATCCCAGGATACCCCATACCGGCCCCCCATCCTGCATCAAGCAGCGAACCGCACACGGAACCCTGCACCCAGGAACCACCTATCGACTCGAGTAAATGTGCATTTTCACACCCGGGCATCAGCGTGCCGTATACAAAAAGACTGTCCATACTTCTCCTGTCCTGTTAACAATTGTCTGCTCTGTCCCCGACGGCAGGAGCATCGCAGTAGGTTTACCGTAACGCAGTAATATTGTCATTATCAATATTGTCGAGGAGCGAGCCGACCTTGCCTCAATGCAGTCCACTGGGTCTCAGTGCCGGTTGGCTCGGTAATATTTCTAAATCCATTTCATCAATACCAGATACTTTCTGCTCTCCGTAACGTGTATTCTTATTCTATTGCGCCAATTGCCTGCATACATTTTGGACGTACCGATAATAATGAAAAATGATGAAGAAAAACCATTGGGCTTCAATGAGGTCGATGTAAACCATCTCTTTGAATTGCTCAATCACAACTCTGATTGGGTATGGGAAGTTGACGCACAGGGCCGTTATACCTGGGTCTCTGAAGTGGTCACCGAACTACTGGGATTTACACCGCAACAGGTTATAGGCAAAACACCGTTTGATTTTATGCCGCCGGGTGAAGCCGAACGCGTTGGGCAAACGTTCGGTGAAATTGTTGCGGCCAAAAGACCGTTCTCGGGGTTGGTCAATCGCAATCGTCGGGCTGATGGCCGTATTGTGGTGTTGGAAACCAGCGGCATTCCGCTGTTTGGTCCCGACGGTGAGCTACGCGGTTATCGCGGCGTTGACCGCAATATCTCAACGCTGGGAGAACGGGTTTTGCAGTTGGAAACCATCTATGACACCACGCCGGTTGCCCTCTGCATGATCAATCGCGCGGGTTGTCTTGTGATGTCCAACAAGGCCATGATGCGTTTGCTGAATCACGCCGACGAACCTGCATCGGAACTCCAGGTATCCACAGTGATGCCCGATTGTTGGTCCCAATTTGAAACCGATTTCACGCTGGCCGATAAAGGGTGGGACATCCCTAGCCGTGAGGTCACCTGGCTCGATCGCTGCTATTACACCCAGCCAGTACCGGTGCGGGATGCCAGCGAGAACGTGGTGGGGCTTTCCGTCACCTGGGTTGATATCACCCGCCGCAGTCAGGCAGAGCAAAAGCTCGCCGATGCCAATAAAGTGCTGCAACAATATGCGCAACACGACCACCTTACCGGGCTGTTCAACCGCCGCAAGATGGACGAATACCTAATTGAAGAAATTACCCACACCCTCCAGAAACGCATTCCGCTCTCGGTGTGTCTCGCCGATATCGACTTTTTTAAACACTATAATGATACGTTTGGCCATCAGGCAGGAGATGACTGCCTGCGCACGGTAGCAAAAACGCTGCTCTCTTCCCGATTGCGCAGCGACGATAACGTTAGCCGCTACGGTGGCGAAGAGTTTCTGGTGATTTTACCGCATACCGACAAAGCGGGAGCGTTAACCGTTGCCGAGCGCCTACGAGAAAACATTCATGCGTTGCGGTTACCGCACAGCGCCAGCGCCACGGGCTATCTCACAATCAGCATCGGCGTGGCGACGCTGAACAACGATCAGACCAGTCCGGAAGACAGGCCGCTGCATATGATTGCCAGCGGACTGATTCACCATGCGGATACCGCCCTTTACGCCGCCAAAAACCAAGGGCGAAACCGGGTGGTGGCCGCCCTGGATGACGATCAACGGGACGCCCCCGGTCACCCACTTACACAGTGATACGCATGCGATAAGAAAAGGTAATGGAGACTTCACTTGAAGCAGGGTAATGACATCTGCTAACAATGAGGGTCTTGCACGCAAATCGTAACGAGGTAACCTCCAGATGCACATGGCAAATATTCCGTTTGGTATCACCGATTGGTCACTGATTGAACCAACAACCCACAGCGGCGACGTCGGCCATGCATTATGGCGGACACAGCATTTCGGCGATATTCGTGTAAGAATGGTGGAGTACTCTGCGGGATATATTGCGGATCACTGGTGTAAAAAAGGGCACGTTCTTCTTTGCCTCGAAGGCGAGCTGATTACCGAACTGGATGACGGCAGAACCTTTACCCTAACGCCGGGTGTCAGCTATCAAGTGGCGGACCAGGCAGAAGCGCATCGCTCTACATCCCCCAAAGGGGCAAAACTGTTTATTGTTGACTGAAAACGCAGACGGTATGTTGTGTGGCGCTCAATGCAGATACGACCAAGAAGGTAACTTCGGTGCAGGAAATACACGCGCAAAGTAAAGATTAATCTACGCTTACCAAGAACAAGCCTGCGCGAGCGCGCTGGCTTTTTTATCGGTGAACATAATAGAATTGTTCATATCTACAATGTGTTTGAATAATAAACACTCCCTCAAAGGAAGAGCGAAAATTGCGATAATCCTTAATTGAGATTATTTTTTAATAACGATGGCGTAAATACGATGCCTATAGTCCATTCTTTTTGAATGGAGTCAAAGAATGTCTATTTCAGTCATACAGCATCATTTATCCACAGCATGCTATCACGATCAAACGTGCCAGAATAAGCATGAGAAATCTTTAGAATCAATTAATTCAAATCCCTCTGTAAATGTTCATGGTTTCATTTCCGAAATTAGCCATATTGAAAATTCACCGAGAATACTGAACCCGTCCTCAACGTCGTTTTTCGGACGAAGAGGCGAAATGGCAACAACCCTTCAACTCATGCTGTTATTTAATTTTTTACACCGTTCTGATTCTGCCTCTGTTGCTTATAAAGAGAATCCATTTTCCATGATAGATAATGACACATCGCTTGACAAACCTAATTATTTTATTGAAAACAGCCACATTCTCTCTGATGATCAAAAGAAGAATGCGCTGATTGCGGCCATTAAGCACTATCTGGTGTCTGATGGACAATTAACCACCGAAGAAGGTCAGGATTTTGAGCTGTCATTGAAACAGTGGGCAAAAATCGGTCCTCTCTTTATTACTCCACTGATTGATAGCACAGCGCGAATGAAGCGAGCATTGATGCCTGAGTTCGATCCTCGAACCGCAGAACATATAAAAGAACACTGCGCCTTTGAGGAAGAAATACTTAACGCTAAAGGCGAGAACGAAGGAAAACTGCTTTTATTTCAAGCCCAGAGAGCAGAGAACCCCTTTCGAATGATTTATGATGATACAGAAGGTGGCCCGTCGCCCGAAGCGCGGGGTGCAGCCGATGGATTAAATATTGTGGCGGATCTGCTGACGCTGGGGATAAAACCGTTAATTGGTAAGCTCATTGCGAATGCAAAACGCCGTGAGTACTATAAAAATCAAGGTGATGAGATTTGTGCTGAACGCTTTCTTCGACTAAATATTGCTGAGATCGCGACATCTCTCGATGTTGATAGTATCGCGTTCAAATCCCGTGGTGTTGCCCGTAAAATGAGACCGACTGAATTGCGGCATACGACGCCGGGCCAGAACAGGGCGGCTTATTATGTCCGAAATCCGAAAAATGGGATAAAGAAAGAAATTTTACTTGAGCTTCAACCGGGTAATACCGCTATCCATACCGAAGGCCAAACGATTTTTCTGAAACCGACGGATAAACCCAATGAATTTATGACATACCATCCTTATGCCGCAAAACCTGAGTTATTGCAGAGAAAGGTGATTGTCGATGAGGACACGCTCGCGTGGCGATATGCGGACACCTTCGATGCCACCCATCTTAATGTTGAAGTGAGGGAAGGGAAAAAGCAGATACCGCTGTACGGAGAATACTACGACCTGAAAAAAAATGGAGAGGGAAAGTTTGAGATCGTACTGCGAAAAGCCTCAGGCTCTCACGAGTATGTCCCGGTATACCTTGAACCATTATCCAAAACCTGGCACATGAGTACGCATAATCAGCACCCGGTGTTTACCCGCGAACAGGAAAATATCATTAACACGCTCCGCATTGAGCCAGACAGGGACTTCAACTACATTCCCTACACCAATAATAACGCACAGTATTATGGTTCGGGAAAGATTTATCGCGCAGAGAAAATTGACGACACCTCACATTATACTTGGGGACGGTATATTGAAATGAATGGAGAAATTGTGCCAGTGAGAGAAGTTGTTTCTCCCGGACGAGGCGTTCATTATGAGGTTCATAATATGAATCACCCTGATAAAGAACACTATTTAGTGTCATGGGACGGCGGTCGCTGGGTATTTGAGCGCCCAACGTCTGTTCATGTGTCAAGTTCGCTGGAAAAGCAGATTACTTCAGATATGTTTATTCATAATATCGATGTAACGAATCTTTCTTCTCCGGATAAGAATGGGTTGCGATGGGACGAAAATAATAATAGTTATTTGAATATCAACAACCATTTCATTCATGTAAAAAAGGTGGATAGTAACCGTTTTCTTCTGCTTGATGCAGTGGATATCCCGACGATGACACTTCGATTTAAGAAAAATAAGTTTTACAAAGAAAATATTAACGAGAGGTTGGATAATATATTAAAAGTTGGATTGAGCGGTAAAGAAAGAAAAACAGCACTCAATGTACTCAAGGACGTTGATGGTTACACCGAATCGTCTGCACAAAAATTACTTTCTGAGTATAACTTTACTAAAAGTGGGCTCTTCAGTGATTATTCATTTGCATTGGAGATTAAAAACACTGGGAAACCGCCTTTGTGGTCAAAAATGTTCAAGAAAAACACACCATTGGATAATGTTTCTTCATCGTCTCGGCTTGCGGGTGAGACGAAGTTAGGTTTACCCAACAATAAAACTGGTTTTAATTTAGGAGATAAAATAGGCGAGGGTGTGTTTGGAGAGGTTTTTGTTGATGCGGATGACAGTAGATATCTTATCAAATTATATAAATCACCGAGTCATCTCGTGGCAGAAAAAATATCCAAACATGAGACCGAGATGTTTCAGCGATATTATGGTGAAGAGGCTGCCATGCACTTTGTCAATGATAAAGGGAACTCCTGTGTCAGAATGTATAGAATTCCCGGCCAAACACTGCATTCTGTACCGCGAGGAACATTACCGCATGATGCCGATGTGAAATTTGTCGATATGATCGAGAGGTTGAACAGCCTCGGCATCATACATCAAGACCTCCATTCTCTAAATATTCTGTGGGACGCGGCATCAGAGTCATTTTTTCCTATAGATATTAGTAACGTAAAAGAAAAATACTTCAATGCTGATGTCAGTGGAAAGCAGAAAATGAATGCGAAAGGCATATCAGATTTCGATAGAGTTTTGAATGACATAGCTTGGAAGAAAAAAAAGCCCTCTATAGAAAATAGAGAGTAAAAAAAAATTAGTTGATGGCAAGTAAAAACGGCGCGCAAGCACTGGTTTTTGGGGGTCGGGAATGTGTTACCCCAATGCGCCTTAATACTGGGTGCAATCAGTATCGTGCCGCAGTGGAACGGCAGAGCCTAGCAGGGCGCAACCAGGGATTGTTCTGCCACTACTGCGGCACGCGGCACTCACGCCCTGTTACGATAATGCTTATAGTTGAGGCGATATTTATCCAGCCGCAGCCCTAATGCACGACGTGTGATATTAAGGTGTTCCGCCGCTCGGGAGATGTTTCCCTGAAACATTGAGAGCGCTTCAACAATCAAATCGTACTCAATCTGGGAGACCCGTGCCTCCAACCCCTCTTCCGCCACAAGGTGTTCCAGAATCGGCTGCAATGACAACGGAAGATGGTAGCTATGAATAACCCCCTCATCGGATAACAATACCGCCCGCTCCATCACATTCTCCAACTCCCGGACGTTTCCCGGCCAGTCGTAGTTAAGCAGCATATTCAGTGCAGGCGTGGCGATGGTAGGCACTTCCACGCCCTGATCTCGGGCAAAACGGGCATTGAAGTAATCCGCCAGAATCAGAATGTCATTACCGCGTTCACGCAACGGCGGAATAGTGATGGGAAACACGTTAAGACGGTAGTAAAGGTCCTCACGAAACAACCCTTTATTCACCATTTCACTCAAATCACGGTGTGTGGCAGCCAGAATACGCACATTGACATGAAGCGTGTCATTACTGCCCACGCGCTCAAAACTACGCTCCTGAATCACACGTAGCAGTTTGGCCTGCGCCGATAACGACAACTCCCCGACTTCATCTAGAAAAATGGTTCCGCCATTGGCTTCTTCAAAACGCCCAGCACGGCGCGATATCGCACCGGTGAATGCGCCTTTTTCATGCCCAAACAGTTCACTTTCCAGCACACTTTCCGGCAATGATGCACAATTGAAGGTGATAAAAGGGCCGGTTGCACACAGGCTACTATGGTGAATCGCAGCCGATACCCGCTCTTTGCCAACGCCGCTCTCACCCAGAATCAGCACCGTAGTACGCGCCGGGCTGACCTTGCGAATCAACCGGTACACCGACTGCATGGCCCGCGAATTGCCAATAATATTGGCAGGCCGCAGTGTATCTGTGGTGTGGTGGTGCAAAGATGCCGCTAACAGTACTTTCTGATGCGCTTGTTCAAGCAGATGCAATTCAACGGCCTGCGCGATAATTGCCGCAATCACTTTCAGCACTTCCAAATCCAGGTAGCGCAGTTGCTGATTGTTATAGATCCGTTCGATGCCGATGGTTCCCATCACTTTGGAACTGCGAATGATCGGCACACAAATAAATGAAAACGCCCCGTCGCGGGTCTTGTCAAAACTGCCGGTTTTATTGAGAAATAAAGGATCGTCTGCCACATGCGGCACAATGACTGGTTGACGCGTTTCAATCACTTGTCCGGTGATCCCTTCCCCCGGCATGTAGACGCCCTTCTCCACTTCTTGTGGAGAGAGTCCGTAACTTTCATGGATATAAATGCGATCGCTGCTGGTGTCGTACAGCGTGATCATCGCGCGAATCACCTGCATGTGTTTTTGCATCAATTGCAGAACCAGTTTGAGGGTTTTGGAAAGATCGCCCTCGGTGCTCACCACTTTGCTGACTTCAGACAACAGCGGCATCAGTTCTGAACGGCATTCACCCAATTTACAGCTGAAAGACAGCGGTGTCTTCAAGGGTGACTGCATGTCCGTTACACCACGTTTTCTTTGCAGGCGCATCATATCTCTCCCGACAAGTCCCCATTCTTACGTAACAGAGTGAACCACAGCAGGTCAGAAGCATTGGTATCCTATGTCGCAGGCCCTTACGCACAGTCCCGGTAAAAACCTGCAAAATCAGCGCCAATACAGGCAAAACGATATTTTTTATAATTCATTGATAATAAAGTAGAAAAAAATCACCTCAATGCCAGAAAATAGGCGAGATGTTCCATTGAGAACATTCCTGTTCGATTTGGTACGTCAACGAACGTTTTCAGACATGCAGTGGCATCACCACGACACAAAACGTTCCATCTGCACGTGGCTCACTCACAATGCTGAATTCACGCGCATCAAGCGTGGCAAACCATTTCGGTAAATGGTCGCAAATGACATCCAGACGTCGAAATTGCTTTTGTTGCAGGAAAGGCAGTAACAACCGCCGTGAGGTGTGCCCCTCGCCGCTGTTTGCCAGTGCCTCAATCAGATTGAAATGAAAATCGCCGCTCTGTTTGCCCGGCTGAAAATACATCTCAGGGTGGAGTGGCGTCACTGGCGAGGAGGCGTGGATACGCTCCGCGATACGATCGAGAAGCGGGGCCGGTTTGCCGCTGCCTCGCCACAGGGTAATCCCTCTGCCATCAAGCCAGGCCAGCAACACACCCTGAATCTCCCGCGCCACAATGTGACGACACTCGGGTAACGCCTCCAGCAGCGTCACGGTTTGCTGGCGCAAAGCCGCCAATGACATTGATGCGGTTGACGGGCAAGGAACTTCACGACAGCATTGCCAGCCAGAACCTGACTGGACAAACAGTGTCGCCACGCCGGGGTGCCCGAACGCCGTTATCATTCCTTGATGGTCGAGATATGCGGCAATGTAGAGGGGGTGCGTCATGTCGGTATCAAAAACCATGCTGCTTCCCCTTCATGGAGTCGATGTCGATGCGTATCACCAGCGTGGCTTGCAGATTGGCGTCAGGGAACGCACAGTGCCGATCGGTGAAACCCGCCATTAATCGCTGCAAGATAGGAATTTTTTCCTGGTTATCGTTGATGAATTGCGCTTTCCCCATCCCAATCACCGTGCGATGCCGCGCCTCAAAGTTACAGGCCAGCGCATCCTCTACCACGCCACCATAATGAGAAATAGCGAAACACAGGGTATTGTTACGTTTAATCAATTCAATCTTGCTGCCACTGCGCGCAGAGTGAAAGTAGAGGGCGGTGCCATCCCAGACGTAGAAAACCGGCACCAGAAAGGGCACATCATTATTAGCCAGCGCGATGTACATCACGCGCTCTTCGCGCAAAATGGCATCCATTATGGTGGGATCGGTGATCTCACGTTCATCTCGCCGCATGTCGTGATGGGGGAAATCGGCCAGAGCCGGATTAACAGGCGTATTCATCCTCTGTTCTCCCGCAAGTGACCAAGTGCCGGTAAGCGTTTTTGTTCCGCGACAATCAGCGCATCCAATGCCTCACACACGGAAAGCATCCGTGCTTTATCCTGTTCGTCCGGCATGCCATGGTAGTAATCATCAATAGAACAAATACCGAAAAGGGCATCGAGCGCGGCAATATCCTCCCTTAACGCCGAGGTAAACGTCACTTTCTCCGAGGCACTGGTCAGCAGGCTACGGTAGTTGTGATTCATCGGCATGATGTTATGCAGCGCACACAGGGCAATCAGGTAGCACTCCACCGCCAGCGATGCCACATTAAACACCAGACTGACAGACGATGATTGTGGTGCCAGCAACAGGGCGCGGCGGTGATAGCCACGCGCATGCTCATAACAGCGAATAAACCGTTGTTCATCGCTTTCAAACAGCAATTCTGACATCATTTCCTCCCGAACAGGGCACCGATTCCCGGTGCCTGATGACATGTCGCAAGAATGGAAACCGCCGACTTACCAGACGTTGAGCAACCACTCCTTGTTCTTTTTGTATTCCATGTCGGTAAACAGGCTGTTTGCCATTTGCTCCGCCAACCAGATGGCACCGGCGTACCCAACAACCGGATGGCGGTAGTGGCCCGCCCGGTCATAGGTAGGGAAGCCGACTCTGACCATGGGTATCTGGTTATCAATCGCGGTGAAACGGCCTTTGGAATGCCCGAGGATCAGGTCCAGTTGCAGATCGTTTTGGGTAATACGCTGCTCCATCTCCCACAGATCCGCATTGGTAATGATCTCCATATCATGGGATACCCCATCGCGCAGCGCGTGAATGCGGGGATCGTTGACATACCCGGCATTGTCATCGCCCAGCAGCAGCAGCACTGGCTTCATTTCCAGATCGAGACAGAACTCCGCCAACCCGATCACCAAATCGGGGTTGCCGTAAATCGCCACCCGTTTGTCGGCAAGAAACATATGCACCAGGTCTGTCAGGGCATCCAGGGCGATCCCACGCTCCCGCACCAGTGAAGGCGGAATGGGTTTCCCCGTCAGGGTTTTCAGGTTATGCAACAGCGTGTCCGTGTTGCGAATGCCAATCGGCGTCGGACCGATAATGGTCGGGATCTGGAACTTATCTTCCAGATAATTCGCCGCTTTGCCCCCTTCATAGCGGTTGAGTGCCAGCGTCGCGCTGGCATTGGCCGTGTCGGTCAAATCGGCGATGGTGGTATTGCCGTGAGAAACAGTATTGCCGGACGGCATCAAGGGCGAGTCGAAATCTTCAATCTCGAACAGCACGGTGGCATCAATCTTCATCTCTGAGAGCAGATGCTTCAACGCCGTCACATCACCGGGGTTCGCCCAACCGGTAATCAGATTGAGCTTGCCGTTAGGCTGCCCTTTTCGGGCAAAATACTTAACGATATCGCGTACCGCCAGGTCGTACCCGCTGATCATGCTGCCGACAAAACTTGGCGTATGGATAGGAATCAGATGCACTTCGCGACCGGCGAATTTCTCTTTGAGCAACCCATCGTTGAGCTTGCGTACCACGCCGTCCACATCATCACCAATCACCTCAGTGGAACAGGTGGTGATAATCGGGATGACCTTGACATGGGGATAACGCATCAGTAAAACGTCGACCGCTTGCTCTACGCGATCCAGTGCACCAAACACCGCTCCGTCTTCATGTACCGATGATGACGCTATTTCGAAGCTCTCTTTCAGATGCTGAGAAATCAGCAAACGGACAAACATCACGCATCCCTGGCCGCCATGCACAATACCGATACAATCCTTGATGCCGATACTCACATACTGTGCTCCTGCCGGTTGGCAGGTAAAAATGGGGTTGATAACCCCGGTGCGATCTTTCGCTTTCAGTTCACAGGACATGGCTAACCTCATTAATAGCGCTGGTCGGTCAGTTCGGCATTCAACGAACCGGTAATGGTTAAATAATCAAGCCGCTGATGTAACGCGTGCATCAGCGTGGCAGTAGCGTCAGCGGGCATTTCCGCCAGCCAATCAAAGCGCTTGCGCCAGGTATCGGCCAGTACCACCGCATCCACCCAGTAGCAGCGATCGGCGGGCGTTGACAGATCCACCGCTTCACCGCACAGCAATTGCCGGGTTTTACCTAACACACCGGCGTTCTGCTTTTCCCGATCCCAGTTGCGGGAATGAAACTGCCACAGACAGTGCTTCATGATGTAATCCACCAGCGCTTCAACCTGTTGTTCCTGGGTCATACCGCCTCCTGTCGCTGCGGCCTGTCTTGGGAAAAATCGGGATATTCGCGCTGACGTAATTTAGTCACGCTGTCAAAGCCGCCGGTATACTCCCGCAAGTTGGGATCCTGGCGGATGTCTTCACTCAACGCGCTATCCGAGATAATGCGTGCCGTAGCAAAACCGCGATCGGCAGGGATCGTATGTTCGCTGATATCCAGCATCGAGAGCTGATGAATTGGCGAATAAATGGCGTTGTAGATATCCCGCGCAAAGCGCACCCAGCCTTCAAACCCTTTGTAAGGACCGTTGTGATAAGCATGAGCATTGAGGTAGGGCACCCGGATTTTCTTCGCCACTTCACCGGGCCGTTTTCCGGTAAAGATCACATCCGGCTTCAGGGTATACATGGCTTCCAGTGACTCCAGTTCATTGGGATCATCAATCGCCAACGCCCCGGCTTCACAGCGGGCAATCCCTTTTTCCATATCGCCCTGATGACCAAATTTGGTGTATACCGAGACCACTTCCACGCCCATCTCTTCATGGATAACGTGCGCCCAGTGCCACAGCTTGGAACCTCCAGGCCACAGGCAGACTTTCTTCCCTTGCAAGCGCGCCTTATACCACTCCAGTTCGGGTTTCCAGCGGGCTACCTCTTCGTCGATAATGGCTTGTGCTCTGTCTTCAATGCCAAAAAACAAACCAATCTTGCGCAGCGAATCAGAGAGTGGGCCAAAACCAAAACCATCAATATCCAAACGAGGTATGCCGTAACGCACCCGTAACTCATTACAGATGTATTCCGCTGAACGGGCGCACTCCAGCACATTCAGGTGCGCTTTGTGCATCGCCCGCAGGTCATCATAGGAACCATTACCGGTAAAGGTAGAAAGCACCTGAATCCCCATGCGTTTGAAATAATCCGCCATCACCTCTTGATCGCCCTGAATGTTATATTCACCCACATAGTTGATGACATAATCACTGGTAATGGTGGGCTCAACCGTGCCCACTTTTTGGTTGATCCAGGCGATATTAATCTTGTGATGACCGCCAGACTGACTTGGCCCGGCAAACCCAGGTGAGTTGCAGACAAAAATATCGACATCGGGGCGCTCATCCATCACCTCCTGCGCGATTGCCGAAATATCATCGCCGATCAGCGCAGAAGCGCAGGTTTGATAGATAGTCATGCGTTTGATCGTGGGATGCGCATCAAAGGCTTCAATGATGTTCTTTTTCAGCACCTTCTCTGCGCCAAACACGATGTGTTTTTCTTTCATGTCGGTCGCGAAGGTATACTTCAGTTGGAAGTTATCGTTATCACTGATATAGCGCTTGGTCTGCCAGGTATCATAGGTGCACCCTACCGGGCCGTGACTGATGTGAATAACATCTTTCATCGGAGTGCCAATCACATGCTTGGCGCCACAGTAGGCACAACCGCGTTCTGAAATGGTGCCCGGAATGGTATTGAGATATCCCTGTGGCAATGCAGAAGTGATATCTTCACCCTCGCCTTTCAACACGGCATGTTGTTTACGTTCAGGAATGCATTTACTGCATTCAAACTCATGGTACGGCATAATTTCTCTCCCATAAGGGCAAGGCAGAATAACGGCGGCGAACAAGGAAATAGGGCAGTGCGCGGAATTAATCCATCATCCCGTATTTCACCACCATTTTTTCCAATTGATCCATGGACAACGGTGTCGGTATGACAAAGTCATCATTCTCGATAATTTTGCGCCCCAACTCTCGGTATTCCTGTGCCTGATTCGCTGCTGAATCAAATTCCGTAACCGTTTTCTTATTAAACTCGGCCTTCTGAACAATATTGTCACGCGGAACAAAATGAATCATTTTGGTACCAATGGCCGCGGTGAACTCCTCGATAAACTCCTTTTCACCGTCCACATTCCGGCTATTACAAATAATGCCACCCAGCCGAACACCGCTCTGTTTGGCGTACTTCACCAACCCTTTGCAAATATTATTGGCGGCATAAATGGCCATCATTTCACCGGAAGCGACGATATACACTTCTTGTGCCTTGCCATCGCGAATCGGCATGGCAAACCCACCGCACACCACATCCCCCAGAACATCAAAGAAGATAAAATCCAGATCGTCGCTATACGCCTTGTTATCTTCCATCAGATCGATAGCGGTGATAACACCGCGTCCTGCACAGCCAACGCCAGGCTCTGGACCACCTGATTCCACGCAGCGAATATCAAACACGCCGGTTTTCACCACCATCTCATTGGTAATTTTCTCGGCACCTTGATCGCGCAGCATATCCATTAATGTTTCTTGCGGTTTGCCCCCTAATATAAGGCGGGTCGAATCCGCTTTAGGATCGCAACCGTGAATAAAGACCTTTTTCCCATGGAAATAAGCCAAAGCGGCAGCCGTATTTTGTGTGGTGGTCGATTTACCGATCCCCCCTTTACCATAAATAGCCAATTTACGCGTCATTATTTCTCTCCCATAAATAAAAGCATTGAGTAAGTGTCACTGGGTATGCCAGGAAGAAATTGCAAAACCGGGGCCACTCAGAGAAATAAAGGAGAAAAAGCACTAAAAGTGGCGACCGTTCTAAGTCTATCGGCTGAATTTATTACAGTTATTTTTTTATTGGCAGAAGGGATAATGCGATAAAAATGAGAGGTTGAAAAAGATGATATTCCCGCTGGCTGTTCATTAATGAACTTTTCACCAGCGAGATGTTCGGCAATGGAAATTTTAGGTATACAGCTGATCCAGCCAGCGCGTCATCACCTGTTGTGCCGCCAGCGCCAACGACGCGGAAGCGTGCGCCGCCTGCTGGCGCAGTTCGCCCAATGAGAGCCCGGCTAATTCCAACTCACAGGCATGCCCAACCAACCACCCTTCCAGTCCGGTTTGGCTCACCTCTGGATGGAACTGAAGGCCAAGTGCATGTTTACCCACACTGAAGGCTTGATTATCGCATACAGCGCTGCCCGCCAGTCGTATCGCTGAATCAGGAATCTCAAAGCGATCGCCGTGCCAGTGCAAAACAGGAACACCCGATAGCGGAGCCAACACAGAGGCTTGCGCTACTGACGCCAATTGAATCGGCCCATAACCAATCTCTTTCACCCCCATCGGTGCCACACGCGCGCCGAGTGCGCGCGCCATCAACTGTGCCCCCAGGCAGATACCCAGCACGGGGCGCTGCTGCGCCAGCCGTTGCCGAATAATCGCCAACTCCTGGCACAAAAAGGGGTAACTCGTTTCATCATTGGCGCTGATCGGGCCACCCAACACAATCAACACATCGGCGTGCAGAGGATCGAACGTCGCCAAAGAGGTTACAAGGGTATCAATATAGTGAAATTGAAAACCACATTCATGAAGGGTATCGCCCAGTGTGCCCAGATCTTCAAAAGGCACATGTCGAAAAACAACCACAGTTTTCATCGAAAGCTCCTTTGTCGCGAATGAAAAACAGCCGTTATCTGTCATGCAAAATACTGGCCTGTTCTTCCTGTCCAGGGCACGCCGGGTCCGCTTTTTGCAGCGGTTATTGATTGATAGAACCCTTGCCTGACAGCGCAGTGCAAGGGTTCAAACGTGGTGACTACTCTTCGAAGTACCAGTATCCCTGATTAATCAGCGCCGTCAGTTCAGCGACTACCGCTGGATTCTGCAGCCCATCGCCCAGGGTTTCACGGGTGATTTCAGTGTAATGACACAACGCGTCCGCCTGAGCATCGGGCATTTCCAGTTTTTCGCTGTTGATAAACACGCTATCGCCCACGCGCAACACCCGCAAACCGTTGAGACGTGTTAACACTTCACCGTCGAGCAGAGCGTTGACCACTTCGCTTTGTTCGAAAGGCGGTTCCACCGGTGCAACATCCAACTCGTGGCGCGGCGTGGAGATAAAACGGCCAAACCAGTTATTAAAATCTTCCGGTTGGTTGATCATCTCGATCATCATGGTGCGTAAACGTTCAAGCTCGTGCGCTTCAACGCGCTCAGGATGTTCACGCAGCGTTAAATCCGGATCGCTGTAGTGCTCACTGCCAAGATCGTTTTCCAGCGCATAGTCGGCAAAACTGCTGATCAAATCCCGGCTATTCGGTCCACGGAAACCAACGGAATAATTGAGTGTGGTCTCAAAGGTAAAACCGTCATGAGGGAAGCCAGGCGGAATATACAGGATGTCGCCAATCTCCATTTCGACATCAATGATCGGCGTAAACGGCTCACAGTGCAGCAGCGCCGGATGCGGGCAATGCTGTTTCAACGGGAGTTTATCGCCCACGCGCCAGCGGCGACGGCCCATTCCCTGAATGATAAAGACGTCGTACTGATCGATATGCGGCCCAACGCCGCCACCCGGCACGGAGAAAGAGATCATCAGATCGTCCAGACGCCAGTCCGGCAGAACGCGAAACGGGCGAACAAGCTCCGCTGACGGCGCATGCCAATGGTTGACCGCCTGAGCCAGCAACGACCAATCGGTTTCCCCCAGGTCATCAAAATGCTCAAACGGCCCATTGCTGGCTTGCCACTGGCCATTTTTATGGCTCACCAGTCGGCTATCCACCTCAGGTTCCATCGCCAGACCAGCCAGTTCGTCGGGGGTGATCGGATCGACGAAATCAGGGAACGCGCGTTTTAATACAACCGGCTTTTTTTGCCAGTAATTGGCTAAAAATTCGGGCCAGTTCAGATTGAGTTGGAAAGACATAATTCGCACCAGTGAGAAGAGAAACGGGCGAGATTATAAAAAGAGTGATACCGGTTGCGCCTTGTCATGCATCAAGACTCTACGCATCCTGCCGCGCATTGCGCATTAATGAGTTGAAAACGAGACTGATTATCATCTATATTTTGATTCCCATTAGAAAATGTTTCACCACGTGATAATTCCCTATCAATACTAAGGTTTTTACTCTGGAGAAGATAACGATATGGCTATCCTGCTTTCCTCTGCCCGTCGCGGTATACGTCGTCTGGTGCTGGCTTCAGCGCTGCTGGCCGCTTACGCCGCCCCCGCCCTGGCCGAAGAGTCATTAACGTTGTATACCACGCGCGAGCCGGGCCTTATCCAGCCGTTGCTGGACACCTTTACCAAAGACAGTGGCGTGAAGGTGAATACGGTTTTCATCAAAGATGGCATGCTCGAGAGAGTAAAAGCCGAGGGGCAAAACTCCCCGGCGGACCTGCTGATGACCGTCGATATTGGTAATCTGGTGGATCTGGTCGAAGCCGGCGTGACACAGCCGGTGAAATCGGCAGCGCTGGAAGCCGCCATTCCTGCCAATCTGCGCGGTACCGACGATCAATGGTTCAGCTTATCCATGCGCGGTCGCGTGCTGTATGCGGAAAAATCGCTGCCGCTCAACAGCTTCACCTATGAATCGCTGGCCGATCCGCAATGGAAAGGCAAAGTGTGTATCCGTGCCGGGCAGCACCCGTACAACACGGCGTTAATTGCGGCCATGATCGCGCACCACGGTGAAGCCAAAACGGAACAATGGTTGCGCGGCGTTAAAGCCAATCTGGCACGCAAAGCCACCGGCGGTGACCGTGATGTGGCTCGCGATATTCTTGGCGGCATCTGTGATATCGGTCTGGCCAACACCTATTATGTCGGCCACATGAAGAACGCCAAAGAGGGTACAGATGCGCGCCAATGGGGCGATGCCATCAAAGTGGTGAAACCGACCTTCGAGCAGGGCGGCACTCATGTCAATATCAGCGGCGCGGCGGTCAGCCGTTATGCACCGAATAAGGCGCAGGCAGTGAAATTGCTGGAATATTTGGTGTCGGCACCGGCCCAGCAACTGTATGCCAAGGCCAACTATGAATATCCGGTTCGCAAGGGCGTTGAGCTGGACCCGATTATTCGTGACACCATTGGTGAACTGAACGTCGATCCCCTGCCGTTAACCGATATCGTGAAATACCGTAAACAAGCCAGCCAGTTGGTCGATAAAGTTGGCTTTGATCAATAAGCATCGAGATACACGGGTGACGCGCAGCGTGTTCGATACGCTGCGCGCGCCGTTCTCTCCACTCGGCATCACCACCTGTGCCATTGCACTCGGCGTGCTGATGCCAATCATTTCTCTGCTCTGGCTGGCGGCCGATGCTGATTTCAGTCACTGGGCGCACCTGTTTCACTACGTGCTGCCTGTCGCGACGCGCAACACGGCGATCCTGCTGGTGGGTGTTGCGTTGCTGGTGACCGTCATCGGCGCAGGCTGTGCCTGGCTGGTGACCCTGTATGAGTTCCCGGGGCGGCGCATCCTCAGTTGGGCACTGCTTTTGCCACTGGCCATGCCAACCTATATCGTGGCCTTCGCCTGGCTGGATCTGCTGCACCCTATCGGCCCGGTTCAGACGGCGCTGCGTGCCCTGCTCGGCTACGACAGCCCACGCCAGTTTCGCTTGCCAGATATTCGTTCCATGACCGGTGCCATTATCCTGTTGGGCATCGTGCTCTACCCCTATGTTTACCTCACCATGCGCGCCATGTTTATCAGCCAGCCCGCCCATTTGCTGGAAGCGGCACGCACATTGGGCAGGAGTGCGACCGGCGCCTTCTTGCACGTCGCGCTGCCGATGGCGCGACCGGCACTCGCCGTGGGTGTCAGTTTGGCCCTGTTGGAAACGCTCAATGATATCGGTGCATCCGAATTTCTTGGCGTCAACACGCTAACGGTCGCCATTTATACCACTTGGGTAACGCGCTCTGATTTACCGGCTGCGGCACAAATTGCCGTGTTAATGTTGATGGGCGTGATGCTACTGCTGACGCTGGAATATTATGGTCGACGTCGCCAGCGCTACGGCAGCAGCCGCTCACAGCGCACGGTAACGCCAATCCGCTTATCGGGCGTAAAGGGGATGCTGGTCTTAACCTTAACGGCCTTACCCGTGGTACTCGGCTTTATCGCCCCGGCACTGTTTCTCGCCTGGGAGAGTGCCAAGCGCCTGCATCAGGAGACGCCCCTTTCCCACGGACTGTGGCTGTCCCTGCAAAACTCACTGCTGCTGGCGCTCGGCGTCACGCTCACGGTGTTGATCACTGGCATGATTGTCGCCTGGTTTGCTCGCCATTCCGCCATCCGCTCACAACACGGTGGCTTTCGCCGCGCATTGCTGCGTGTTGCCTCTCTCGGGTATGCGGTGCCGGGCACCGTACTGGCAATAGGATTACTGACACCCGGGCTGGCGGTAGATAAATGGCTGGCAAGCCTGCTGGATTATCAGGGGTTACCGTTGCTCTCGAGTGGCATTCTGTTGGTTATCTGCTGCGCGATTCGTTTCCAGACTATCGCCATCGGTGCCACAGATGCGGGCCTGACGCGCCTGTCTCCCGCGCTTGAACAAGCGTCACGCCTGTTAGGTGAGAACACCACCGGAACATTTTTTCGAGTGCATCTGCCGTTATTACGTCCGGCGTTGGTCACCAGCGCGTTGCTGGTGTTTGCGGATGCGATGAAAGAGTTACCGGCAACGTTACTGCTGCGACCGGTCAATTTCGAAACGTTGGCAACCGTACTGTACGCCGAAGCGGCACGCGGCACTTACGAAGAAGGGGCGATTGCCGCGTTGCTGATTGTGTTGGCAGGCACGCTGCCGGTGATTCTGCTGGCGCACAGCCAGTTCAGCACGGCGCGCAAGCCCAACCAACCGCAACAAAACAACGCCTCTTATCAAGGAGAATCGTCGCGCCATGTCTGACGCCACACTGTTTTTGGAAGCCATCCATGTTGCCTACGGACATGGAAACCAGCAACATCATGTCCTTAACGGCTTTTCGCTAACGGTTCAGGCGGGTGAACTCACTTGCCTGTTGGGCGCGTCCGGCAGCGGAAAAACCACCGTATTGCGAGCGATTGCCGGATTTGAACCGCTGAGCGCAGGCCGTATTCAGGTTTCTGGCACCTGCGTTGCCGGGCCGGGTATTCACCTGCCGCCGGAAAAACGCCACGTCGGCATGGTGTTTCAGGAATATGCCCTGTTTCCTCATCTGACGGCGGCGAAGAATATCGCTTTTGGGTTACGCAAGCAGCCAAGCGCCGTCATACAGTCCCGTCTGCGTGAACTGCTGGAACTCATCGGGTTAAGCGCGTTGTCAGAACGTTATCCTCATGAGTTGTCCGGCGGCCAGCAGCAGCGTATCGCACTGGCACGCGCGCTGGCGCCAGAGCCCAGCATTCTGCTGCTGGATGAGCCGTTTTCCAGCCTGGATGCCGAGACACGCCAACGACTGGGGCAAGATGTGCGCGACATTCTCAAATCATCAGGACAAACGGCCCTGATGGTCACGCACAGCGAGCAAGAAGCGGTGATGATGAGCGATCGTATCGGTTATATGCAGGCCGGAGCGTATCGGGAAGCGCCAAGATGAACCATTACCCGACACCAGGCATTACTCATCAGATTCAGCAAAAGCGGAAAACATCTCATCAAAAATAAAAATGGCTTCTCTCAATGTGTCCAAAGCGGCACTGAGATTATTAAACACCTCATGATCGTCGGGAAACTCACCGTATTCTTGCCAACACTCGGTCACCAGATTGATATCCACGGTAACGGGCAAATAGTAATTTCCTTTGGTTAAATCTTCAAAATCCATACCAATCAGTTGCTCGCGGCATTGAGGATCACGGGCATTTAAATAGGCACCCAGTTTTTTGGCACCACCAAAACGGCGCGGTCTTATTTCGAAACAAAAACCGAACTCGGCCCCTTCTGTCCCCAACCCAGCGATAGTCGCCAAACGATAATCAGCGCCATCGCCCCCGGCGATATGCGTTTCAAACCAATATTTCCAATCGTCGTCTTCTGATTTCCATGCTGTAGGTGCCAACCAACTGAATCCTTTTTGCACGATACCGACTTCGCCTTCCCAGCCATTATCCTTGATGAAACGCTGAATACATTGGTCAAATCCTTGCCAAAAAGCAGGTTCTATTTGCGTTTCGAAAACCACAACGGCCTCATTAAACATTTTGAACTGCGATAAAATGAGGGTTCCGGCCAACCGTTCTTCCTTAGTCGTTGATGTCATTGAGCTTCCCTTTGATTAAAATTTACGCATACGTTCAAGAAAACAAAAAGCAGAATGCGCGGCCATCTGCCTCATGGATGCGCTATCGTGCACAGCACCTGTTTTGCGGTAATCCGCCCGCATCGGTTCTTCAAAACGTGTCGCAAGGTCGTTCCACGACAGGCAAGAAATAACGTGTGGATTATTCGCACGCATGCTCTTGGGTTGTCTGCCCTGCGGCGTTAAAAACACCACGCCCCAACGACGTTTTTTCGTCGCACGCTTTTCAGCCTCCAGACAGTAACGCTCGATTTGTTCTTTCTGCTCGAAAGCATCGATCTTCACTTCAATCAAAACGAAGAAATTATCGGCATCGATCTCAATATCAACCCGATTTTTACTGTCACCGTTAGGATTGGATTCAACCCGCACGCGGCAAAAGCGTGTAAACGCAGCAGGAAAAGTCTGATTCTCTGCTGTGCGTATTGAGGCCAGCAAGGCATATAAAGGAACAGTACCAAAACCGTGTGAGCCTTGCGGATTCAGCAACCAGGCAAGCACCGCTGAATTGCGCACTTCTTTGCGCTTTAACCCCGCAACATCCCAGGGATCAAAAGACAATACGCGAGGCTGCACCGCCTGAAGCGGCGTTGATAAGCGACTAAAGAAGGTCATGAGCTGACCCACATCGATGTCTATCTTTTCAGTCGTTGTTGGCTCATTGAACGTTAATGCGTTTTCTGACCATTGTTGAAAAAAACCCGGCAACCATTCCACCAGAGACTGATGCGTTGTCTCCATATACCTTCCCTTTCACTGACGACCCTACGCCAAAGACAACGCGTATCGCTGGCCGTTTGCCTAAACCGCAAAGGCATCATCATAAGTGCCAATCAGTAAAAAGCGAATGTTTATGGAATCGAGGTTTGTGGATTTAGAAAATGCCAACAAAGAAGGGAATTTCCCGAGCCGCATTGAACACACGGCGACTCGGGTGACATAACGTAGCGGTAAACCTGACTTAACGGTAAACAATGCCACCATCAATCAGAATGGCCTGACCGGTGACATAGTCTGAATCTGGCCCTGCCAGATAGGAGACCAGACTGGCGACATCATCCGGCGTCTCAGCGCGACCCAGCGCAATACCATCAACATATTTTTTGTAGGTTTCACCAATAGGGGCACCGGTGATTTCTGAGAAACGCTTATCGATTTCTGTCCACATTCCCGTGCCGACAATCCCCGGGCAATACGCGTTTACCGTAATGCCGCGGCTGGCATATTCCTTTGCAGCGGCCTGAGTCAGCGCACGCACGGCAAATTTTGTCGCAGAATAGATACCTAACATCGCAAAACCATCGTGCCCTGCAATGGAACATGCATTGATGATTTTACCTTTCTGCTGGCGCTCAATGAATTTTTTCGCCGCAGCCTGAATGCCCCACAGCGTGCCCTGAACGTTGATGCGCATAATGCGATCGACCTCTTCCGGCGTCACATCGGACAATGGCTGCACCTGAGCAATGCCTGCATTGTTGACGATAATATCGAAGCCACCCAGTTGGCGTTCAGCCTGATCGATAGCCGCATACACCTGAGCGCGATCGGAAATATCAGCGACAAAGGTCGCCGCCTTACGCCCTAATGCCGCTATCTCGGCGGCTACGGCCTCAATCCCCGTAGCACTGACATCCACCAGCATTACGGATGCGCCATCTTTAGCCAGACGCAGGGCAATACCTCGTCCGATACCCTGTCCAGCACCGGTTACTAACGCGACTTTATTTTCGATAGCCATACTCTGTATTCACCTCGTCGTGATTAACAATGCACTAGATGATTTACTTTATAGGCACGCATAAGCATGGCCTACCCCCCCTGTTGGGGGGGCAATGAGGGAGAAAAAGAGAAGAGAGCCCCGATTATCAATCAGTAAACGTGGTTCTACGGGTTGTCCTTCGGTACACTCAGGTCACTGACGATATAATGAGGTAGCGGCAGTATGGCGTTTTTGCCCCCGATGCAGACATCCTCTGCAACATTGGTTAACCAAGAACCTTTTCGCTTCACACGCAAGCTGCCGCTTATTCTCACCAAGTTCACACCACCGCGATCGCCGGGAACGTTATTACAGCGCGATCGTTTGCTGCAACGCCTTGATAGTGCAGCCTCCAGCAGCCTGACGTTAGTCTGTGCCGCTGCGGGGTTTGGCAAAACAACGCTGTTAACCCAGTGGTATCAGCATCGCCAGCGGCAGGGGGATGCGCTGGCGTGGCTCAGCCTTGAAGACGATGACAATACCCCGCTGATGTTTTCCCGCTATCTGCTGGAGGCGCTGCGGCCGCGGTATCACGGCTGGAGTACGGCGTTTCAACGCTATTTCCAGGGCGATTTCCCCGTCGATTTTTCACTGTTGGTGGCGGAGTTAGTCAATCAATTACACGGTTGCCCACATCCGCTCTACCTCATCCTTGACGATTACCAGAGCATCAGTCACCCGGATATTCACGCCGGGCTGAATTATCTTGTTAACCATGCACCGGCGTCCCTTCACGTAATTATTGGCAGCCGCAGCCAACTGCCCGTGGCGCTTGGCCGACTTCAGGTGCAAGACCAACTGGTTGAGATTTACCACGATGAACTGCGTTTCAGCCTCGACGAAGCCAGCAGCTACTTTGCGCAGTCAACCACTACACCGTTGAAACCGCAGGAGATACAGCAGGCGATCGCCCTGACCGAAGGCTGGATTGCTGGCATAAAGATGGCTGCCTTGTCTCTGGGTGACACTACGCCCGCTCACCACGGGTTGAGATATCTGAATGCCAATTCACGGTCGATGAGCCGCTATATGGAGGAAGTGATTTTTGCCCCGCTCCCGCCTGATGTGTTGGATTTTCTACTGCAAACCTCGATGCTTAATCGTCTCCATCCCGATCTGTGCGATGCGGTCACCGGATACCACAATGGCGAGGCAATGCTCACCTGGATAGCGCAACATAACCTGTTTCTTTCCACTCTGGATGAAGCCGGATTCTGGTTTCGTTACCATCCGCTGATGCGCGATGCGCTACAAAGCCGCCTGCAACATCGCATGGGTAATGCTATCCACCGATTACATGAGCGAGCCGGTAACTGGTTTGCAGCGCAACAACTCTGGGCGGAAGCGATACGCCACGCGCTGGCGGCGGGGAAACCGGGAACGCCCCATGCCGAAGCCGGTGCGCAATCGCTGGCAGAGGAGGGGGACATTGATACGCTGGTGCGCTGGATTCGCTACTTACCGGCCAATGTCGAACCTTCACGTATCGCGCTGCAAATCAATCTGGCATGGGCGTTATCACATCATTTTCAGTTTAACGATGCCCGCCATCTGCTTGATGCCATCGAAACATTTGTGGCTAACCATCCAGACGCGTTGGACCACACCACCTGGGTAAGATTACGCGTGGTGCGGGCCATCTGCGAAGCCTTCGCAGAAAACATTGCCTACAGCATGACGCTGGTTGAACCGCTACTGCGCGAGGTTCCCTGCGGGGATATCTGGGTGGATGGTCTGGTGTGCAATATTCTGAGCTATTGCCATTTGGCAAATGCCCGCCCGCAGCAGGCGCTGGAGGTACAAGCGCTAATACCCGACACCAAAACGGCGAGCCGCAATCTTTTCGTTGAGGTGTATCGCGCGTATGTCATCGCGCAAGGGCTGCTGCGGCAGGGCAATCTACGGGAAGCAGAGCGCCACGCGTCACAAGCATTGCAGCTCGCAGAACCGTTAACCGGTCCCCACTCCAGCAGCAGTGCCACACTGGCCCCACTGCTGGCAGAGATCGCCTGGGAACAAGGGGATATAGCACGTATCAATGCGCTGCTGACGCCGCGCCTGCAAATGATTGACGACGTTTGCCCCCCCGATGGTTTCAGCCGCTGCTACCTCGTGTTGGCACAACAGGCTCAATTAACTGCCCGGGAGGAAGAGGCTAACGCACTGTTGTTGCACGCTGAAAACCTGACGATCCAGCGAGGATGGCGGCACGCACGGGTTTCCCTGTTAGCACAGCGCATCACTTTCCAGCTCCAGTCTGGAGATAACGCAGAAGCGGTACAGTTGCTTGATCAGTTACAGCGTCTGACCGATGAAATGGCCGGAGAACAAAATGATGCCCTGCGTTGGTTTCGTGAACAGAGTCGGGCTCGCTTACTGATTGCCACGGGCGATCTGAGGATGGCAGCAGAGGTGCTTCACGCCGTCATGCTCGAGCAAGAGCACTGTGGTGAATGGCTTGCCGCCACACGTTTAAGACTGTGGTTGTCGGGCGTGCTGTGGCGTACCGGAGAAACAGAACAAGCAATAGCGGTGTGTAAACCGGCGATTCTGCGCGCGGTAAAACAACATCTGCATCGCAGCCTGTTGGATGCAGGGCCGGAACTGCTATCGCTATTGCGCCATGCGCAGCAACAGCAGACGTCCGATGAGCCGTTCACCCACGCAATAGCCGCATTATGGACCACGCTGGCCCCCTCTCAGCCGGGAAACACCTCGCCGGTGGCCCCACGATTAACCGAACGGGAGCACCAGACGTTACAACTGATCGCAGATGGCTTTTCAAACAAAGAGATCGCCCGCGCACTGGGCATTTCGGCGGAAACGGTAAAATGGCACCTGAAACAGCTCTATGAAAAACTTCAGGTAAATGGCCGCATTCAGGCAGTGAATCAGGCGCGAAAATGGCAATGGTTGGCGTGAAGGGGCGGATAAAGCGCCCACCCGACCTCAAGGGATAACCTTGGGTGACGACGGAAGAACGTCAGGCACTTTCGTGCCTGAACACGATTACTCCAGCACAGAACCAACAAGGCCACGCGCCTGAGTGAACAGTTGCTGATAATGGCCTTCGCGATCGTCAATCCCCTCTTCCAGGCCAATGGTGTTATAGAGAAAATCGATTTTTGCGTCCTCAACGCCCAAATACCCCATACCGCCCTTGATGTAGTCGGTCATGTTCTTTTCCCAGCCAAATTTGATAAACCCAGCTTGAGAACCGCCAACCAGCGCCAGCCAACGAATTTTTTTGTGCTTCAGCGCACTGTCTTCTCCGTAGGCCAAACCGTAATTCCATACGCGTTCCAGATAACCTTTAAGCATGGCGGGAAAACCGTACCACCACACCGGAAACACCAATACCAACGTGTCTTTATCTTCCAGTTCACCAAACAGGCGATGTACTTCTGGCGAATAGGCTTTCTGCGGATTGCTCCAATCCGGCTCATCTTCCTCCCTGAGCACCGGATCAAACCCGCTGCGGTAGAGATCGAGCGTGGAAACGTTAAATCCCTGACTCACCGCTTCACCCTGTATCTCTTGTACCACCTGCGCGGTTAAAGAATCACGGCGCGGATGGGACCAGATAATATACATATTGTTTTTTTTCATGCTATTAACCCTATCTCATGAAGGAGTGGCCACTACTTTACGCAGGGGGGATAATTCTGTAAAACATAGTATTTGAGATGGGTTAATGAAGGATTTTCACTAATGCAGCTTAACTTTTCCGACTTCACGGCATTCATTAGTGTCGCGCGTCACAAAAGTTTTCGGGGAGCGGGCAACGAGTTAGGGCTTTCCCCCTCAGCCATTAGTCATGCCGTTAAGCAACTGGAGCAGCGGTTAAAAGTTCGGCTGTTTAACCGCACCACGCGCAGCGTGGCATTAACCGAGGCGGGGGTTAATCTCTTTGAGCGTCTGCGTCCGGTCTTTGACGAGTTCGATACCCTGCTCGATGAGATCAATTGCTTTCGCGACACGCCGATGGGCACGCTGAGAATCAACACCTCGCGACTGGCCTCACGTCTGGTGCTGATCCCGATGATCGCCGGGTTTAGCCGACAATATCCCGATATCATGGTGGAGATTACCACTGACGACAAACTCGTCGATATCGTTCAGCAATCGTTTGATGCCGGTATCCGTCTGAATACTACCGTTGAAAAGGACATGATCACCGTCCCTATCGGCCCAAAAATCAAACGGGTTGTGGTCGCCACGCCCGGCTACTTTGAGCGCCACCCTGCCCCGGCACATCCACACGATCTGGTAAATCACCACAGCATTATTTTTCGTTTACAAAGCGGTCGTATCTATAACTGGGAATTTGAAGGCCCGGAGGGCAAGCTGGAGATTGCGCCTGTCGGTAGCATCATACTGGATGACATGGACTCAACGCTCGAAGCCGTATTGTGCGGCGCAGGATTGGGTTATCTCTATTACGATCAGGTGAAAGCACATCTGGCAAACGGCACGTTGGTGCCAGTGCTGGAGGAATGGCTACCCGAATTCCCCAGCCTGCAACTTTACTACCCGAATCGACAATATATGCCGAGCCCGCTACGGGCTTTTCTGGACTACGTAAAAGCGCATCGGGATGCAGAAATGCCCGGTAAGCAGTCAAAAATATGATGGCGATGCGCCGGGCCTCTTTTCGCTGACAACCGGGAAAAGTAGCGATAATGCTTTTTCAAATCACACTTTTCAGGGTTGCTTATTCCCTCACAAAATGTGCGTGCTATCCTTTACCCTGTAATATCCTATCAACTCTCACCGAGGCTTTGATGCTGGAGAATGTAATCATCCGATAATCAGTTTGCCGACCCTATCTAGGCCGGGCTGATTATCACTGCGCTGAAATCGAATGCGGGCACCACAAGGTGTTTGCACGTTTTGCCTATGATGATTAACAGGTTTCCAGCATGAATTTATCCCGTCAGGAACAACGGACGCTGCACGTTCTCGCCAAAGGAGGACGCATTGCGCACGTCCGCGACACGTCCGGTCGCATCACCGCCGTCGAATGTTACAGCCGCGAAGGCTTGCTGCTGAGTGACTGCACGCTCGCCGTCTTCAAAAAACTCAAAACCAAAAAGCTGATCAAGTCTGTGCAGGGCCAGCCGTATCGCATTAATACCAGCGGGCTGAGAAACGTCCGCGCCCAATCAGACAACCGCTAAGGAGAAGATCATGAACCCGCTGTTTTCGCCTGAGTTTATCAATGCCAACTTGATGGGACCCAGCGCGCTACTGCTGGCAGATGAGGTCAGCGCTGCTCTGGCCTTAAAACCCGGAATGCGAGTGCTCGATTTAGCCTGCGGCACCGGCCTGACATCCCTCTATCTGGCAAGCCAATACGGTGTTGAGGTGGTCGCAATGGATTTATGGATTACTGCCGAAGATAACGCACGCCGTTTCAGTGAACACGGATTGTCCAACCTGATAACCCCATTACATATGGATGTTGCCGACCTTCCCGCTGTAAAGCCATTTCCCGAAAACCACTTCGACGCGCTACTTAATATTGATGCCTACCACTACTTTGGTGCCAGCTCGACCTTTTTCGACAGCCATCTTGCACCGTGGATCAAACCGGGTGGCCGCGTCGCTATCGTTATTCCAGGTTTAAAAAGGCCTTTCGATCGCGGAGTTCCTCCTGAACTGGCCCCCTTTTGGCAGTCCGGCATGAACTTCTTTACCGTCGACTGGTGGCGGCAACTCTGGCAGCAAAGCGCCTATTTGCAGATAGCGGAGTGCACCGAGAGCGCCCGTTGCGAGCAGGCCTGGCAAGCATGGCTGGCTTGCTCACACCCCTACGCCATTCGCGATCGCGACATGATGGCCGCCGAAGCGGGGCACTGGTTTAACTTAACTAAAATGACGGGGGTTATCCGTAAATAAAACAATCCCCCCTCTTCGGAGGGGGGAATACCTGAGAAGGATTTTCAAACATCACAACGGCGCACGGCATGTTGTCCAACAAACAACAGTGATGAAGGCCCATTATTCGTGCCATTTAATCCAATTATGTGAGCAGGACAAACACTGTACATACCGTTACACAGCAACGCTCATCATCGCCGATAAGCCTGGTATATAATGCAAAAAACGCAGGAACTGATGCCCTGTAAAGCTATAAATCAACAAACTTTAAACAAATGAATATCATGTAATTATAAATTCTATAATGAAAATCAAAAATACTCTCTGCCTACATATCCTGATGGCGATCCTGGCTGTCCTGTTCCTTAGCGTTCCCCCGCTGGTGAGGACCTTTGATCCGGAACTGACATTCCAACCGCTGATTAAATCAATGGAAGGAACGCCAAAGGAACGCAAGCAAAACATGGCGACTATTTCCCATGCTTTACAGGGAAATGCGATTTTCTTTCTCGGCGCCTCTGAAGTTTCTACTTCCGAAGATGAACATTACGCCGTTTATAATTACTTCAACAACCAGTTGCATCGTCCTTTAGTGGCTTATGGTGATAGTTACGTTGATAGCATCACGCATTTTTTACTGCTCTCGCGTTTTAAAAATGACATTAACGCAAACAGCAAGATTGTTCTGATGTTAGCACCCGATACTTTTTATTCTGAAGGTATTCCTCCAGCCATTTTTGCCAACAACTTCCCCTCAGTGGTGTTTAATCCCCTGATGAAAGATATGTTGGCGCGCCCTTTGCTGGTCAAATACTTACGCAATATTGATAAAGAAGATATCAGCCACTTAACCTTCAGCCAGATGGAAATCTACGGCTGGTATCCGGAAATTATCTGGCAGGAAGTGAGTTATCTCTTTGCTAATTTCTGCGAGATGGTAAAAAACGAGTGGCTGGCAATGCTGAACATTATTCCACAACCTGCAAAACCCTGGCCGGAACAACCCGTCAACCTCGTCAATCCGGATTGGGACATGGCGCTGGCCCACGCGCGCGAGCTTAACAAATCACGCCAGCAAAGCGCAGACACGATGTGGATGGATAAGTCGATTTTTGCCGACGATAACACGCCGGATGAGTGGGACAACGCGCCAGCAATCCCCTCGCAGCTGGAAGCTTTGCGGGCAACCGTCAAACTGCTGAAAGCGCGCAACGCCCAGTTTGTGGTGGTGGTTGACCCCATCAATCCGTGGGCGATTAAAAACTCCGAGAAATTCCAGGTCGTCGATCAACAGATCCGAACCATGCTGGAGCAACATCGGGTTCCCTATTTTGATATGTATGCCCAGCCCTATCAGAACGGCTGGAACTGGGATCGTCTGCATCCCACTGAACTGGCGTGGGTTGCCATAGACCGCTTTATTGCTGAGAGTTTTAAACGATGAAAACTGCCATTCGCCTTTTTTTCCTTTATTTCTTTCTGGCGGTCACCGTTGTTGCGTGGACCTCTGTTGATGACAGCATGGATTTGAAAGTGCATTTCGAATACCAAAAATTCTGAAGGGTAAATGATGTACAGCTCCGGAACGTTCTTTTTCCTTCTGTTTTCATCAGCTCTACTGTTTGCGCTGGTTAACCGCGTATTGCATTATCGGCTGACCTATTTGTCCGCTTTTTCCGTGCTGGCGGCATTTGGCTGGGCGTATATTTTCCAGGGGGATTACCTCGTTCCCGTGGCGGTTTTTCTTGGGTTTTATCTCCTTGTCACATTAAAAGAAAAAGGCTGGTTAAAAACCTGGCAGGCCGTCAGTCTGACACTACTTCCCATGTTTTTAGTGAAATTAGATCTCAACAACCACTGGAACATGATTGGTTTGTCATTCATGACTTTCCGCGCCGTTGACGTGCTGCTTTATCGCAGCAAAAAAGATGGTCAACGTTTTCTGCATTATTTCTGCTACCTGTTTATGCCGTTTATTATCCTGGCGGGCCCGATGTACCGCTGGCGCACATGGATTAATGACATTAATAAACCGGTGTTCTCATTGACCCGTGAACAGCTTTTACTGGCCATGGAGCAAATTTTTACCGGCATTATCCAGAAATACCTATTAGCCACGCTAATTGATAATCTGGTGGTTCAGCCGTGGAGCCATCAACCGTTTACGCTAAGCGTGGGCGTAGTCATGTCTCTGTCCTACAGTGCCTATCTCTACTTTGACTTTGCCGGCTACAGCAATATGGCTATCGGGGCCGGACGCTTATTTGGCCTGAATATCCCGGCAAACTTCAATATGCCTTTTCTGGCAAAGAATCCGCAGGATTTTTGGCGACGTTTCCACATCAGCCTGTCTGAATGGCTGAGGGATGTGGTCTTTATGCCGATTTATATGAATCTGATGAAGCTCGACTTTTTCCGTCAGAACAAAACGCTGGCGCAGAATATCGGTATTTTCTGCACCCTGTTTTGTATGGGGGCGTGGAACGGGCTGGAACGACACTATGTCATCAGCGGCGCATTGTTTGGCGCCATTTCTGTTGCTCACAATATGCTGCAATGGTCGGCGAAACGCAGCCCGGTGCTGAGCAATTGGTTAGACCATCCGGTTAGTGAGTTTACGGGTCGAATTTTGACGCTAGCAAGCGCCGCGGCCTCCCTCTATATCTTTAGCGGAATGTCACCCCTATGAACCAACACAGCGAGCTTCTAGAACTGCAAGATTTTCTGCGTGCGGCATTACTCGACCCCGCGAACCCACAGCAACCGGCGATCAGCGGCAGTGATGAAGCCCTGACCTGGCAACAACTCTCTGTTGCTGTCACCGACTGGGCGAAACGCTACCACCACTGCCAGCAGTCTGCTGGCCCGCCGATTGTACTCTACGGACATCAACAGGCTGAGTTCGCCGCTGCTATCTACAGTTGCCTGCTGCACAACATTCCGTATATCCCGGTGGACTGCATCTACCCGCAGGAACGGCTCAAAGAGATTTGCCAACTGGCAAGCGCGCCTTACTATTATGACGTAGCGACCCGGCAATTTATTGCCACGGGCGTCACCGAACAGGCACTGGTTGAGCAGGATCTCGCCTATATCATGTTCACCTCTGGCAGTACCGGCAAGCCAAAAGGTGTGCAAATTGGGCGTGAAAGCCTGTGGCATTTTATGAAGTGGGTGCGTCAGGATTTTGCGCTGCCGCAAGTGCCAGTGCTGATGAACCATGCGGTGTTCAGCTTCGATCTCTCGCTGATTCCACTGCTGGCAAACCTGGCCACCGGCGGGCATATCGTGCTGAATGCGAAAGAGGATATTGCCGCAGAAAACTGGCTGGATCGCCTGAAAAGCAACGGCGTTTCCGTGTGGGTTTCCACCCCCTCTTTTGCCTATCAACGACTGCTTTCGCCCCAGTTTAGCAGTGACTATTTGCCCGATCTGAGCGTGTTTGTGTTCATCGGCGAAGTGTTAAACAAAGCGCTGGTAAAACAACTGCGTCGCCGCTTCCCGCACGCCAAAATCCTCAACTCTTACGGTCCAACGGAAGCCACCATCGCGACCACGGTTATCGACATCACCGATGACATCCTGCACAGCGAAAACGATCTGCTGCCGATTGGCGTGATGATGCCGGACTCCAGAATGGAAATTACCTCTGACGGTGAGCTGATTATTTGGGGCAAAAACGTGATGCGTGGCTACCTCGGGCTGGCGAAAGAGAATGCCGAGAAATTGCTGCGCCGGGAAAGCGAAATGTTCCGTGGTTACAGAACCGGCGACCTGGGCTACGAAAACGTGGATGGACTGCTTTACTGCCAGGGCCGCAATGACAGCCAGATCAAACTCAATGGCTATCGCATCGAAATCAACGAAATCGAAAATCGACTGCTGGCGATGTCCGATATCAGCGAAGCAGTGGTTCTGCCGCTGATGAAATCAGGCGGTGGCGTTTTGCGTATTGCCGCATTCTGCGTAACGCACTTGGCCCCGGAAGCGATTAAAACCTCGCTGTCGAAGGTGATCCCACATTACATGGTGCCTTCTCAAATTATCATTAAAGACGCACTGCCGCTGAATCCTAACGGCAAAATTGATCGTAAGTTGCTGGACTCTCACGCTCGCACCAACTAATTACACCAGGAAAAAATGATGGAACAAGAAATTCTCGCGTTGTTTGAAAAGGTCTTATCCCGCAAAGTGGGCTTTAATGATGAGCTGATTGAGTCTGATATTCTTGACTCGATTCTGGCGGTAGATCTGGTACTGGAAGTGCAGGACGTTTACGGCTGCATGATTCCCCCCACCGAAGTCGCAACCGTGCTGAAAACCCCGGCGGATTTGGCGCGTTACATTGAAGAGAATCGCTAAGCGAGTCGCTTTGCAACAACGGGTGACGAGATTGAGAGCAATTTAGCACCGATCTCATCCATGCTATTGTACTGAACACTGCCTGTTCGGGAGGCGTGAGATGAGAGCGTGCGAGAAAGTGCCACCGTTACCCCCTGATTCCGCTACATTTAGCCGGAAATTGGGTCTCTATTCCAAAAATGCAGAGCATACAGCGCAAATTTTGGCGCGATAGCTCAATCAACTACTGTGATTTCATTGTCCGACCACTGAGAAATAGCCTCAAGCACAGGTTTAAATGACTGCCCAAATTCAGAGAGTTCATAAACTACTTTGAGTGGTGGTTTCTCACCAAAAACCTGTCTTACCACAAGCCCATCTTTTTCAAGCTTTTTTAACTGTAAACTTAATGTCATTTCAGTGATATGAGGGATATTCTTGCGGAGTTCGCTGAATCTTTTACTTCTGTCCTTCAAATAATAAAGAATAACACCTTTCCATTTTCCCCCTATCAAATCCATCACCATACTGACCGGGCAAGGATATTCCTTACCGTTCAATAAGACCTGACAAGCTGCATTTTTCGTGATTCTCATTGCCGAGCCCCCCTACTATCGTTCCTGATAGTTATTGTCAATATGCGAGTACTCAGTAAACTTACCACGCAAGCTATCATTTTGATAGTTACTCATAACCATTAAGGGAATCTCATGGCATTAGTCATATTGGCTCATCCTGACATAGAGCATTCGATAGCGAACAAAACCATCACGAGAGAATTACAGCATAAGCTTCCAGATTTGGAAGTACGGGACATTTTCCAATTAAACCCGGATCACAAGATTAATATACAAGAAGAACAAGCCGCTTTGCTGCGTCATGACTTGATCATTTTACAGTACCCTATGTATTGGTATAACACACCGGCCATTTTAAAGAGTTGGTTCGATCAGGTTTTTACTTATCAATTCGCCTATGGCTCAAAAGGAGATAAACTCAAAGGGAAGAGTCTATTACCAAGCCTTACCGTAGGTCAACCTGAGCAAAACTTCAAACACGATGAAAACACTGCATTAATTGAAAATTTGTTGACGCCTATAAAAAAATCCGTCGAATATACGCAAATGCATTACCTTGCTCCCGTCATTTTATACGGTATATCAACAGTACTGGGGTATACCGAACCAGAAATTATCAATAAAGCAAAAAATCATAGCAAACAACTGGAAGACATCATTAAAGCCTGGCCCAAAAAAATAATACCGAAGGGAATGGATAACAAACCACAGCATAGAAAATAGGCATGGTGCGTCAAGTATCCCCTGAAGTAACCTGAGTTCCTACGCTCGGCTGTCAGTTTTGCAACAACGCGGAAACGATAGATTTATAGCACCTTGACTGGCGTGATAGCAGATTAATGGTGTAGGACGCTAGCGGATGGTGATCAGCTTATGACTCCTCTGACCGGGCTGAGCATAAATAAAAAAGCCCTAGCGACATTCGCCAGGGCTTTTAGGTTACACTTAACTTAAGGTTTAACATTAATACACTTAGATGCTTAGTACTGCTATTTGTACAACCTTGATGTACACGTTACGACGATAATATTGGGTACTGAAAAGATAGCAAATTCCTCCCATATAGTTACCGGTTGAACGTTCTGCCTGCTCCATCAACCTACGAAGCCATGGCAGGCTAAATAAGTACATCTCCCATCGCGATATAAAGTATTTGATGCGTGGCCTTACTGCGGTTGCGATATTCAACACCTAACCAACCAGACACACTCGCAACTAAAAATAACAAAAACATGGCCTTACATCATCGCGCTTTCGTTCACACCCTGCGATTGTAGATACTGACTACGTGGCCTTAATGCATTACCAAACGAGAATATTACCCATTCTCGATGTGGTAAACCCATAAAAAATACACTTCATGGCCTTTATCGCATAATTATTAAAGAACGTAAAAACACTTCTCAAATAAACAGCAACTTAATTTCGTCTGCTGTTAAAATACAATTTACATGCTTTTTCAGCAGTGTCAACACTGTTATTAACAACATGTCTCTGACATCTTGTTTTTAATTAAAACCGCCATAAAACCATAGAGTTATAATTATCACCGCCGCAGCTGGCGGGTTAAAACATGAGCAATTCATTGCTATTGTTTGCTGTTTATAGCGAAAGAGAAACAATATCTACATTTTATGTACGATATGTTCTAAACATGGCGTGCGGCAGTGATCGACCCTTTCTTCCAGGGTAAGAGGCGTGGTATCAAACATAGCCCACACCTCGCGGCGATAATGCACAGTAATCTGCGCAGTACATGGATAGAAGCAGGACAGTGAAGAGCGGAGGTGATGATATCGGGGTAGTAGCAGTGGGGCTAGTATCCTCGAATGCGCGAAGGCCTAGATGTAAAAAAGACGTATGGTGCGTCTGACATCGCCTTGAAATAACTCGGGTGCCTACGCCCGGCTGCCAATGTTGCGATAACGCGCAGACTATATCGTCATAGTGCCTTGCAGGCACTTCGCCTGGATTATTTCCTTTCGAAATACGATGCCAGCTCCGAAAATCCCATAGCATCTTTTGAATAAGTAAACGTGCCCTTTGACATGATTTCTTGAGCCGCGTGTACAAACATGCCATAGGCAAACCGCGCCATGGATGCACCAACACTAATTCGCTTTACACCTGCATCGGCCAATTCAGCAATGCTAAATACTTCTCCGGGCAGCCCCATCACAATATTGACCGGCTTTGTCAGCGCCTGACATACCGTTTTGATCATTGTGATATCTCTGAGACCCGGAGCATAAAGAACATCAGCCCCGGCTTTTTCAAATGCCTGCAACCTCAGGATCGTTTCATCCAGATCGGTAATTCCCCACATGAAATTTTCGGCACGGGCCGTTATGACAAAATCAGTCGCCAGCGCATCTCGTGCTTTAGCCGCTGCTTCAATTCTTTCCACTGCCAGACTAAAATTATAAATAGGCTTGCTGGCTAAGCCGGTATGATCTTCCAGAGAACACCCCGCCAAACCGATTCCCGCGGCAATTTCGACAGTCTGTGCGGCACTTTCCGGGTCATCCCCCATCCCCTTTTCAAGATCTGCGGATACCGGCAAAGCGGTGGCATTAACCAGAGACTGACAGTGCAAAAGAGTCTGCTCCCACGGAACCGTCCCTTCCTGAACCCCTAACGAAAAAGCAAGCCCCGCGCTGGTTGTCGCAAGCGCTTTAAATCCCATGGTTTCGAGTATCCGGGCAGTGCCGATATCCCAGGGGTTAGGAATAACGAAAACATCATCAAGCTCATGTAGTTGACGAAAAATTTTTCCTTTATTTTCCATGTGTAACCCCATGCATCATTGTCGAAGAGAAATAGCACTACTCTCAGTTGAACCTACCACAAAATCCAACTTGATTCAGAACCAAAACATGGCATCAGGATATTTCTACCGCGTATGAAAAACGCACCATCATTCAAAGAGTGCCCTTCAAAAACCGTTCATTTAGCTCCCATGCTGCCGTTCTATTACTATCCCATGTGTGATATTTACTCAACTGCGAATACTTTATTATACTCGCCTCGCTATGTTCATCACTCAAATTCAATTGAGAATTCATAGATAACCGAACAGCAAAGGAATATTCTGTAACGGTATAGAAATCATCCCCCCATTCCTTATCACTGTTGAAATAACATCTTGGGATAGAACACAGAGATTCAAGCGGTATAAGATCTGATGTTTTAAGTATGATCCCCAACTCTTCAGATGATTCTCGTATCGCTGCACTTAATAGGGTTTCATTTTCCTCTACCCCTCCAGCTACCCATTGCCAATAATCCATATCTTTTCTTTTCAGAAGATACAAATACAATTCACCCTCATAAATTGCATAAGGAACGACTAACACTTGTTTAGGTTGGCGCATCAATACTCCACATTTACAACATTAGATATTAGTTATCGCACTATTTCACACATTAACCATTTATTAAAAATAATACAATCTACCCTACTTAATAGCGCTAACTGAAGGCGCTACCCACTCATCACGTAACATACTCATGATGGCGGTATCCCAGCGTTCATCGCCCACTTTCACAGAGGATCGGCGAACACCCTCACCAATAAATCCAATGCGGGAATAGGTTTTGATGGCTATGTCATTCCAGGCATAAACATTGAGCTCTACGCGCTCTATTTCAGCATATGAGAATGCTTTTTCTAAAACCATGCTAACCATTGGAAGTGAAAAACCACGCCCCCGATGTTGAGGCGAAATGACAACTCTACAAATTTTTGCTATTCCATTCCGCCAGTCACACACCAGTTGGCAATGACCGCATAATTCGCCGGCATCATCTTCAACCATCCAACAAAAATAGTCTGGCGGAGTGGCATTGGTTTTAATCAACATCAAATTAACTTGTGCATCATCGAGAGGGTAAGATAAATCTGGCCCTCCCCATTGAACAATGTCTTTTTCACTAAAAAACCACCCCATCAATATGGAAAAATGTTGTTCGGTGAAAGGGATGAGATGGAGTTTGTTGCTGGATGAATGCCTATTCTGGAGAGAGGCTGACATTTTCATAAAAAATCTATCGACCAATGTATCAACATGATATGAAGAAATATATTACCAAAGAGAGCTTCAATACAGCGTTTTATTTTATCATTTGACCTTATTGCTCTATCCAACGTTTTGGCACTCTTGATACCCACTCAGGCATCGCGGCCAAACACCCACTAGACCAGTGGCAATCGCTCACGCTTTTCCGGTGTGATTTGTTTCTGTTGAAGCGTGAATCTGACGCGGTCTCATGTTGAGACGGCTTCGTGCGGGAACGACAAGATAGACAAGATGAATACCACTGCCACAGTGATACAGATTATTTCATTAAAATCAATAAGATATAAAAATGGTGCCGATAATAGGAGTCGAACCTACGACCTTCGCATTACGAATGCGCTGCTCTACCAACTGAGCTATATCGGCCCTGAGACACGTCAGTGAGCACTGACGGTGGACTACGGGGTGACAAAGTAGTGAAATCACCGCAGCAAGTCAATAGTTTTGCCGTTCGTTTGCTGGTTTTGTAAACGACCGGATGAATAACAGGATTCTCTCATTATCTTCACTGCTAATAACGGAGAATCCTATAACTTTCAGGCTTAAGGGGACGGTCAGGCGCGGATTAAATCTTCGCCGTAACCAATCCATTTGTAGGTGGTCAAGGCTTCCAGCCCCATCGGGCCGCGTGCGTGCAGTTTCTGCGTGCTCACCGCCACTTCAGCGCCCAAACCAAACTGTCCGCCGTCGGTAAATCGGGTGCTGGCATTGACGTACACCGCCGAGGAATCTACTTCGCGTACAAAGCGTTCCGCATTGCTGATGGAACGCGTCAAAATGGCATCGGAGTGCTGCGTGCCGTGTTCACGAATATGGGCAATAGCCGCATCCATATCGTCCACCAGCGCCACGTTGAGGTCGTTAGAAAGCCATTCGTCATCGTAGTCCTTGGCTTCCACCGCAACCACGTTGGCAGGCCCGCTTTGCAGCGTGCTCAGGGCTTCCGGGCTGGCGTGCAGCGTCACCCCCGCCAGTGCCATTTTCTCGCTCAGTGCAGGCAGGAACTGCGCGGCAATGGCGCGGTGAATCAATAGCGTTTCCAGGCTGTTGCACGCGCTCGGGCGCTGTACCTTGGCGCTTTCAATCACGGTCAGCGCTTTGGCGAAATCAATGCTCTCATCGGCAAAAATATGGCACACGCCAATCCCACCCGTGATAACCGGAATGGTCGATTGTTCGCGACACAGTTTATGCAACCCGGCACCACCGCGCGGGATTAGCATATCCACGTAGCGATTCAGTTTAAGCAGTTGATTGACCAACTCTCTGTCCGGGCTTTCAATCGCCTGAACCGCAGCAGCAGGCAGCCCGCTCTGTGCCAGTGCGCGTTGAATCACGCTCACCGTGGCCGCATTGGTGCGATAAGTCTCTTTACCGCCGCGCAGAATCACCGCATTACCGGTTTTCAGGCACAGGCTAGCGACATCCACCGTGACATTCGGGCGCGCTTCATAGATAACGCCCACCACGCCCAACGGCACACGACGGCGTTCCAGTTTCAACCCATTATCCAGCATGCGACCATCGATCACTTCACCCACCGGGTCATTCAGGCGGCAGACCTGGCGCACATCGTCAGCAATAGCGCTCAAACGTTGCGGCGTGAGCAGCAACCGGTCTTGTAATGCGGCACTCATGCCGTTTTGCCGTGCATCCGCCAGATCCAGTGCGTTAGCGGCCAGAATCTCTGCGCTTTCCGCTTCCAGCAGGTCAGCAATCACGTTCAGCGCCTGGTTCTTCTGCACTGTACTTAGCACCGACAGGTGATAGGAGGCTTGTTTAGCCGCTTTGCCCATTTTTTCCAGCATGGCGTGCTCCTTAAGTGATAATCATGTCGTCGCGATGAACGGCCACCGGGCCATATTCATACCCGAGGATATCGGCAATCTGCTGCGAGTGATGCCCAGCGATCATGCGCAGCGCATCACTGTTATAACGGGTTACCGCGTGCGCCACATCGCGTCCGGAAAGCGTACAAACGCGGATGACCTCACCGCGAGAAAAGTTGCCCTTCACCTCGCGAATGCCTTTTGGCAGCAGAGAGCTGCCACGCTCAACGATCGCGGAAAGCGCACCGTCATCAATGGTGATTTCACCCGCCGGCGGTGCGCCAAAAATCCAGTGTTTACGGCTTTCCAGCGGTGCTTCCACGGCGTGGAAACGGGTGCCGACCGACACATTGCCAATCACGTCGCCAATTACATCGGCGCGGTTGCCTGCGGCAATGATCACATCAATCCCGGCACGACAGGCCACGTCGGCGGCCTGCAATTTGGTCGACATACCGCCCGTGCCAAGGCCGGATACGCTGCCACCGGCAATCAGGCGCAGTTCGTCGGTAATGCCTTCCACTTCCCGGATCAGTTCGGCCTCCGGGTTGGAACGCGGATCGGCAGTAAACAGGCCAGCCTGATCGGTCAGCAGCAGCAGCTTGTCCGCATCTGCCAATATCGCCGCGAGCGCCGACAGGTTGTCGTTGTCGCCAACCTTGATTTCTGCGGTGGCTACCGCATCGTTCTCATTAATCACCGGAACAATACGGTTATCGAGCAAAGCACGCAGCGTGTCGCGGGCGTTGAGGAAACGTTCTCTGTCTTCCAGATCCGCGCGCGTCAGCAACATTTGACCAATATGGATGCCGTAAATAGAAAACAGTTGTTCCCACAACTGAATCAAACGGCTCTGCCCGACCGCTGCCAACAGTTGCTTGGTGGCGATGGTGGCAGGCAATTCCGGATAGCCCAAATGCTCGCGCCCAGCGGCAATCGCCCCAGACGTGACAATCACAATACGGTGTCCGGCCGCGTGCTGCTGCGCACACTGGCGAACCAATTCAACAATATGGGCACGGTTCAAGCGGCGCGATCCGCCGGTCAACACGCTGGTACCCAATTTCACAACCAAAGTCTGGCTGCCACTCATGATTAATCTGCCGTTAATGTTGGTCAAAACACGAAGTAGTGAAAACGTTGCCACAGAGCACGTTCATAATGGCAACAGAGATTACGCGAATCTGCCCCGCTCCCGCAAACGGTAACGCGGCGCAGACTCAAAAGAGAGGCTTCACGGTCGCTCGGTGAGCGTCAAGGCGGGTTCCAAAGAGTGTAATAACTTTTCCAGACGCGTATGAAACTGCCGTTGCGTCTCCTGCACTTTCGTCAGCACTTCGGTATCCTTAATGTTCTCTTCTTGCCAACGGCCTGTTTTATCGTACAAGCCAGTATGGTAGGAATAAACGAGCGTCTGTTCCTGGGCTTCCAACTGGAGCCACCATCCCCAGAATTCCCGTTTTTCCGGCACAGGTTTCACACTAACGCATACCGCCAGGCAATCAAAGAAAAAACGCTCGTTGCCGCACTGATTCTCGCGTAGATAGGGCCCCAATGAGGCAAAACTTTTCATGAGCCGGGCTTTCGGGTGTCCACTCGGTAATGTCATCGGTTTACTCCTCAGGTTGAAGCTTATCTTTTAACAGATGGCAACAA
This sequence comes from Candidatus Symbiopectobacterium sp. NZEC127, assembly GCF_025962675.1. Classification (NCBI taxonomy): domain Bacteria; kingdom Pseudomonadati; phylum Pseudomonadota; class Gammaproteobacteria; order Enterobacterales; family Enterobacteriaceae; genus Symbiopectobacterium; species Candidatus Symbiopectobacterium sp. NZEC127. Next base: position 62,448 of record NZ_JAGFPG010000008.1, on the reverse strand, counting down.
TAAATTAAACCGCTACGCTTCAGGTTGTTCTTTCTTTGTGAGTCCGATGCTTAGGCGTTCAGCGCGCCCTTTAACCAATCGCTGATATGACCCAATGCCTGATGAAAATTGCGGTATATCGGTGCCGCCTTGATGGGCAACAATTTACCGTTGGTGGACGAATTGACGATCAGGCTCGCCTCTTCTTTCGGGCACAGCAGGTCGTTATCCCAATAGCCCGCCAGCATCGGCGTCGGGCAACGGTGGCCCAGCAGCCCTTGCGTTTTGAGCGAGTAGCGTCCCAGTTCCGTTTTCAGCGCCGCATCGCTGGCATTCGCCATGCCAAGGCGGCTGGCCAACACGTCCATATACATATCCGGCACCTGATGTTGGCGCTGCGTATCACACAGCAAATGGTGCACGATGGGGCCAAGGGTTGCGACACCGCACAACCGGCCCGGCTCCAGATAGGCCAGCCGCACCGCGATATTGGCACCGAAACGAAAACCAAAGGCACCCACGCGGCAGTGATCGACCCAGGGAATATCTGGCAGCGCACGCAGTACTTGTCGGTGCAGGAAACTGCTGTCTTCACTGAGCTTCCAGCGCGACGAAAAACCTACCGACGGCACATCAATGGTCAGCATGGCCATGCCCGCCGGAGCCAGATAGTCGCGGAACAGGCGATAATAGTCGCTTTGCAGCATATCCAGCGTGCCACACATCAGCACGGTCGGGAACGGTGCCGAGCCCTGCTCAGGCAAGTGCAAAAAGCCGCGCAGGTTGCCACCGCCTTCAATGGGAAAATCCAGCGCTTTCAACTGATACGGCAGGTAGTTCGCCGCTTCTTCATAGGCGCGGTTAGCCAGCGTTTGTGCCTGCTCGGCCAGTTCGTCCCCTTTGATATAGGGATAAGCCGCAATGCTGTAGAGATTGGCCGCATTCAGCCAATAATGACCATCGTGCTGGGTCTCTTCGCTTTCCATCGCTTTAGCTTGCCAGGCGGCACCCTGCTTGGCCCACTCATAAATCCAGTTGCCGCTGCGGTAGCCCACCACGGTGTCCAGAAAATGTTCATTGCTGCGTTTCGCCGTGCTGACCGTAATTCGCGCCAGCACTTCTTCGATTTCACGCGGATCGACACCGCGCCAGATCCACATCAGGCGGTTCAGCGTGCGATACCAGTGTTTTGAATAGTGCCCTTCCAGCGCGGAATGGCGTTCAACGTCTTCATGGTGGCGAGCGCGCCTGACCAACGTTGATGTCTCTTGATGTTTGAACGAGGGTTTAAACAGTGTCTCAGAGAGATTGGCTTGAACCACGGCAGTCTCCTAGATACGGCATGATTGATAACACGAAAACGCACGGCAGGTGCGCATCGGAATGAAAGTGCTGCACAGGCTTCTTGGAGCCTTTAAAAAAATTGCCCGGCGCGAAGCCGGGCAATTAACATAACATTAGTTAGCGTCTGAACGCTATGCCGGAAGGCGATTGCCGTCCCGCCTGTTACTGTCCGACCAAGGGCGGTATGAACACCACGCCCATGTCCCACGGTTGCTCAATCCAGGTGTCCTGCGGGATATCAACCACGTAGTCATCAACCAGCGGACGTCCGGCTGGCTTGGCGAAGATGGTGATAAAATGCGCCTTCGGATACATATCGCGAATCGCTTTCGCCGTTCCCCCGGTATCCACCAGATCGTCGATCACGATAAAGCCTTCACCGTCTCCCTCGGCACGTTTCAGGACAGTCAGCGCACGCTGGTTGTCGTGGTCATAGCTGGAGATACACACGGTATCCACATGACGGATGCCTAATTCACGCGCCAGCAGTGCACCGGGAACCAACCCGCCACGGCTAACGGCAATAATGCCTTTCCATTGTTCGGCTGGCAGCAAACGCTGCGCCAGTTTACGGGCATGAATTTGCAACATATCCCAGGTGACGACGTACTTTTCGCTCATAAAAATCTATCCTGACCAACGTTAAATTGGCTTAATTCGAGTCTGAGGGGGGAAAAAGGTTGCGCGAGATTATAGATAGCCGCCAGCATAAAAACCAGTATTTATCCACGTAATCGCTGTATACCTCTTGCTTTTGCCCTCGAAGTGCCGGGTAAAGACACCCTAGCACAAAGCGGAAAATAACGGCCATACCGGTTACTTAGCGCAAAGCATCAATGAGATATTCTGATTTTTTCATTTTTTAAAGCACAAAATACCGGGGCCATCGATAATACAAATTGAAGATGCATCAATAGAGAAGGAAAGTGATATTCTGTCGCTGACGTGCCGATTGCGGCGGCACACCCCGAAACGTTTAACTTGCAGTCCTTACGCACCTGATGCGCAGACGGGTCTGCTAACGAGGAGACGCTAATCGTGTCTGAACTGTCTCAACTTGCTCCCCAGCCTTTGTGGGATATTTTTGCCACCATCTGTTCCATTCCCCATCCTTCGTACCATGAAGAGGCGTTGGCACAGCACATTTTAGCCTGGGTAGAAGGGCGTAATATTCACGCCGAGCGCGACGCCGTGGGCAATATCCTGCTGCGTAAAGCCGCGACGCCGGGGCTGGAAAACCGCAAAGCGGTGGTATTGCAGGCGCACTTGGATATGGTGCCGCAGAAAAACAACGACACCGTACACGATTTTACCACTGACCCTATCCAACCTTATGTGGATGGTGACTGGATCAAAGCGCGCGGCACCACGCTGGGCGCCGATAACGGTATTGGCATGGCCTCGGCACTGGCGGTGCTGGCTGACGATCGCGTGAAACATGGTCCGCTGGAAGTGCTGCTGACCATGACGGAAGAATCCGGTATGGATGGCGCTTTTGGCTTGCAGCCCAACTGGTTGCAGGGCGACATTCTGATCAACACCGATTCAGAAGAAGAAGGTGAAGTGTACATGGGCTGTGCCGGCGGGATCGATTTTATCACCCGTCTGCCGCTGACGCGTGAAGCGCTGCCCGCAGGCCTTTCCACGTTCAAACTGACGCTGAAAGGGTTAAAAGGCGGCCACTCCGGCTGCGATATTCATTTGGGGCTGGGTAACGCCAATAAGCTGCTGGCGCGTTTTCTGTTCCAGCATGCCGCGAAAACGGATATTCGCGTGCTGGATTTAAACGGCGGCACCCTGCGTAACGCCATTCCGCGTGAAGCGTTTGCCACGCTTGCCGTTCCGGCGGGCAACGTCACCGCGCTGAAAACGCTGGCAGAGCAATACCTGGCAACGCTGCAACACGAACTGGCCGCCGTGGAGAAAAACCTGACGCTGGTGCTGGAAGAAACCACCAGCGATGCCCTGCCGCTCACCGCCGAATCCCGCGATCGCCTGCTGGCATTGCTGAATTCCACCCCGAATGGCGTCATCCGTATGAGTGATGAAGTCAAAGGTGTGGTAGAAACTTCGCTCAATCTGGGCGTAGTCACCATGAACGCTGAACAGGCAGAAATCGTCTGCTTGATCCGTTCGCTGATTGACAGCGGTAAAGATGCCGTGGTCGGAACGTTGACGGCGTTAGGTCAGTTAGCGGGCGCTCACACCGCGCCGAAAGGCGGCTACCCGGGCTGGAAGCCGGATGCCCATTCACCGGTGATGCAGTTGGTGCGTGAAACTTACCAGAAGCTGTTCGACACCACGCCGAACGTCATGGTTATTCACGCCGGGCTGGAGTGCGGGTTGTTTAAAAAACCCTACCCGAACATGGACATGGTTTCTATTGGGCCCACCATCACCGGACCGCATTCACCCGATGAGCAGGTACATATCGCAAGCGTAGGCCGCTACTGGCAACTGCTGACAGCACTGCTGGCAGCCATCCCAGAAAAAGCCTAAGCACGGCGCGCCGGGGCATTTACGGCTACCGGCGCGTTGTTGACTTCACGCCCCGTTACTCCAAATTCAGCAGCAGTTGGCGTTCCATTTGCGGATCAAGCAACGTAACGTGCAACCCAACCAGCCTGACGCCTCGCGTCTGACGCCGTTCTTCCCAGGTTTGCCGTGCCAGACGCAGCAAATCCTGCTTATTCAGTTCGGGCCACACGTGTTCCTGCGTGGTCTGGCAAAAATCATCAAACTTCAGCTTTACGCCCTGACGGGCGATATGCAGATCCGGCTTCACCCGCCGCAGGCGCAATTCCAGCTCCTGATAGAGTTGTTCTACCAGCCCCTCACATTCATGCCAGTGGTGGATATCGGCGGCCAGCGTCTTTTCCACCCCCACGGATTTACGTAAACGATCGGGAGAAACCGCGCGCTCATCAATGCCATGGCAGCGCTCCCATAACACACGGCCAAATTTGCCAAACTGGCGCAGTAATTCGGCCAAATCGTACTGCCGCACATCCGCGCACGTGTGCAACCCCTTCTCTTCCAGCCGCTTTGCCGTCACCTTACCCACGCCGGGGATTTTTTCCAGCGGCAACGCCAGCAGAAAGGCTTCCATGTTGTTGGGGGTAATCACGAACTGGCCGTTAGGTTTATTCTGTTCCGATGCCACCTTGGCAAGAAACTTGATGGGAGCCACGCCCGCGGATGCCGTGAGCTGTAACTCATTGGCGATCGTCTGGCGAATGTCCTGAGCAATCAGCGTCGCTGAGCCGTTGCACAGTGGGCTGTCTGTCACATCCAGATAGGCTTCATCCAGCGAAAGGGGTTCTATCAGCGTGGTGTAGCGGGAAAAGATATCGCGAATCAGGCGCGAGGTAGCTTTGTACACCTCCATACGCCCCGGCAGAAGCTTAAGCTGAGGGCACAAACGCAACGCGGTCGCCGTCGCCATGGCGCTGTGCACGCCGTAGCGGCGCGCGGGATAGTTGGCGGTGCTGATCACGCCCCGCCGATCCGCACTGCCACCAATCGCCAGAGGGATGTCGCGCAGGCGCGGATTATCACGCATTTCAATGGCGGCATAGAAGCAATCCATATCGACATGAATAATTTTACGCATACACCCTCCAATTACTGTACAAAAATACAGTAATAAAAAACGGTATGCAAGCAACATTAACCAGGCGTGTGTCCATCTCCTGTGTCAGCAGGAATCAACATCACCAGTTTGAATTCCTGATGCAATGCCGGATGAAAAGTCTGCTGCTGATAGGTTATCTCCTGGCCTGTGGTGGCGTGGTGAAAGCGCCGCTCGCCGCCTTCGCGCGCCATCACCGCTTGTTGCGTCCACCAGCGCTCAAATTCACGGCTATCCCGACACAATTGCATCACCAGCTCACGCATCATCTCCTGGGAATAATGGCTCGATTCGGCGCGAAATTCCGCCACCACGCGGCGAGCGCGTTCGGGCCAATCCACTACCAGCTGCTTTGCCAGCGGGTTAACAAACATAAACCGCAACAGATTGGGTTGAGGCTCCTCCCCTAACCAGCCGCGAAACAGCCCCTGTGCCTGCGCATTCCAGTCCAGCACATTCCACACGCCATCCAGCAGATAAGCCGGACAATCCATATACTGCAACGCCGCCGTCACCTGTGCGCCAAGCGGCAAAGCCTCTGGCTGTTTGTCCGGATCTTTAACATTCGCCAGGTTAAACAGATAGTCACGCGCTGCGGGTGCAAGCTGTAACGCCACAGCCAACCGCGCTAGCGCAGCAGGAGAAACGGAGACCTCACGCCCCTGTTCTATCCAGGTATACCAGGTGGTGCTGATGCGGCTCAACTGCGCCAACTCCTCACGGCGCAAACCGCTGGTGCGTCGCCGCCCCGCAGCGGGTAGCCCGACCCTCTCGGGAGCGAGCATTTCACGCTGTGCACGCAAAAAAGCCCCTAATGCCTTTGGACCACTCAGTGAGCCATTACTCATGTTCTCTTGACCGTGTTGGTTAGCGATACGTTGGTTAACACAAAGGTTGTTAATCAAACTAGCACTATTCTATACCAGTATAAATGTTCATATTGTACCCGTATCAGGGGCTGCCTATAGTAACAACAACCCGGGTCATTCAGGTCGACGTAGCGCTGCGTCTTACCTTCGTCAACAGCATGAGAGCCATGATGAAAACTACACCGAATCACCATCAGCACGTCGTTGAACAATTTGGCGCACAGGCGCAGCACTATTTAAACAGCGCGGTGCACGCGCAAGGGACCGATCTCACCTGGCTGGCAGAGCGCCTCGCGGCATTTCCCGCTGCACACGTTATTGACGTGGGGTGTGGCGCAGGCCATGCCAGCTTCGTGGCCGCGCAGCAGGTCGCCCGTGTAACGGCCTACGATCTTTCAACGGAGATGCTGAGCGTCGTGGCACAGGCGGCACAGCAAAAGGGGCTGAACAACATCCAGACTCAACATGGCCCTGCGGAGTCCCTGCCCTTTGCCAGCGCCAGCGCCGATGTGGTCATTAGCCGCTATTCAGCACACCACTGGCACGATGTAGGGCGGGCATTGCGTGAAATCCATCGGGTATTGAAGCCGGGAGGCACCGTGATTCTGATGGATGTGGTTTCGCCGGGCCATCCGGTGCTGGATATCTACCTGCAAACGGTGGAAATGCTGCGCGACACCTCACATGTGCGTAACTACGCGCCGGGTGAGTGGATGACGCTGCTGACCGAGTCCGGTTTTGCCATACGTCAGCTTCAGGCAGACAAGCTGCCGCTGGAGTTCAGCAGTTGGATTGCCCGCATGCGCACACCGCCGCATTTCTCCACCGCGATCCTAGCGCTGCAAAAAACCTTGTCCGCAGACGTCATCGACTATTTTGCGATTCAAGCCGATGGCTCATTCAGCACGGACATCATGACCATTGAAGCGCAGCGCGCATAAATAGGGCTGACACATCAGGTGACAATGTTTTTTCCTGTCAATACGCTTGAAGAAATGCAGAGAAAAAGCAGTGTCACCGTTTTCTTAACGTAAAAATGCCGTTTTGCTGCTTTTCTCGCTTGATAAAAATAAACGCAATGATAATGTGACTGCGCCTGTCTCACAAAAAATGAGCAGGGCAGCGGCTATCGTTTGTCACACAGCTTTTACCATCAGGATTAATAATGCAAAAAATCGCGCTGTCTATTGCGATGTTGTTTTTTTTGCCATCCGTCGTTGTTACCAGTGTCGCCAGTGAACCGGCTCCCATAGCAAAAGAATTAAAACAACAATTATTAGGTTCACCGATCTATATTCAGATCTTCAAAGAAGAGCGGATACTGGAACTGTACGCCAAGGTAGGAAATGAATATCGCCTGCTTGATCACTACCCCATCTGCAAATATTCCGGCGGATTAGGGCCCAAGCGTGTCGAGGGCGATCTGAAAAGCCCGGAAGGTTTCTATCAGGTTGATCTGCGTCAGTTAAAACCCGACAGCCACTACTACAAAGCGATCAACATTGGTTTTCCTAATGAATACGATCGGGCGCAGGGCTATTCCGGTCGCTATTTGATGATTCACGGTGAATGCGTCTCTGTTGGCTGTTATGCCATGACCAACAACTATATCGACGAAATTTACCGTTATGCTGAAGCGGCGTTACGTAATGGACAAACCAAAATTGATTTGGCGATATATCCTTTCCGTATGACCGAAACCAACATGCAGCGCCACCGTAATTCCACCTACAACAGTTTCTGGCGTCAACTTCAGCCGGGTTATGCGTATTTCAACCAGAATTATCAGCCACCGTTAATCACGGTAAATAACGGACAGTATGTGGTTAATCCCTCCGTTATCAGCAGTGAAAAACCATCACGCTACGCGTTCACCCAAACAAAATAGCACGAACTCACCTGGCATAATTTGATGCCAGGTTTCATTCCCCGTCAGCGGCTGCGTCGCCAACACGGTCACCACATCATTAGGCGTGGTTTGCTGCTGAAAATCGATTTCCACATCCTGATCCAATAGCGTCGCCTTGCCAAAAGGCGCGCGCCGCGTGATCCAGTAGAGTTTGGTGGAACAGTACCCCATCACAAAGCGTCCGTCAGACAGCAGCATGTTGAACACGCCTTTGCTTCTCAGCACCTCGGCTTGCGATGCGATAAAGCGGAACACCGCGGGCCAACGGGTGGGCGAACGCGGATAACGTTGCGCCAGCTGATTGAGCAGCCAGCAGAAGGCGTACTCGCTGTCGGTTTGTCCCACGGGACGGAAATGGCCGGTTTTCAGCCCGCGATATCCTTTCAACTGACCGTTATGGGCGAACGTCCAGTTACGTCCCCACAGTTCGCGGGTAAAGGGATGGGTATTTTCCAGCGTGACCGCGCCGCGATTCGCCTGACGAATGTGCGACACCACGGCGCAGGATTTAATCGGATAATCCTGCACCAGACGGGCGATAGGAGAGTTGAAGCTTGGTAACGGATCTTTGAACGTACGACAGCCATTACCTTCATAAAAGGTAATGCCCCAGCCATCTTTGTGTGGCCCGGTGCCGCCGCCGCGCTGTATAAGCCCGGTAAAGCTGAAACAGATATCTGTCGGTACGTTTGCGCTCATCCCAAGCAGTTCACACATGTCCCCTCCTACCCCCCTTACTGCTGGCAGTTCGACGAGCTTACTGCCCGTTTGCCATTTCTTTTTCAACTAACTGGATCAGGATATGAATCGCTTTGATGTGCACTTCCTGAATACGGTCAGCATAACCGAAGTGCGGTACGCGAATTTCGACATCCGCCGTGCCCGCCATTTTGCCGCCGTCTTTGCCGGTCAGGGTAATGACCTTCATGCCTTTGGCACGAGCGGCATCAATCGCTTTGATGATATTACCGGAATTGCCCGACGTGGAAATCCCGAGCAGCACATCCCCTTCACGTCCCAGCGATTCTAGGTAGCGAGAAAACACGAAATCGTAGCCAAAATCATTACTCACGCAGGAGAGATGGCTAGGATCGGAGATAGCAATCGCCGGATAGCCAGGGCGGTTCTCACGATAACGACCGGTCAATTCTTCGGCAAAATGCATAGCATCGCAGTGCGAACCGCCATTGCCGCAGGAAATCACTTTGCCACCCGCCTTGAACGCATCAGCCAGCAGCACTGCCGCATTCTGGATAGACTGAATATTCGCGTCGTCACTCAGAAAAGCGTCCAGCGTAGCCGCAGCCTCTTTCAGTTCACTACGGATTAAGTCCTGATACATAGGATCCTCTCGTTTTGTTCGGTAACAGGCGATAACTCTGCATCGCACGGGAGGTGCGCGCAGAGGGAATGCTGGCAGTGTAACGGATCGTGGAAACCGCGAGAAGTATGCTATGCCGCAATCAAGACAATTGCTGATGTTTATCACTGCTGGGGTAAAAACGCACCAGTTTGTGAGTTAAGTTGTAATTGCGTTGTAAATAAATTGATAAAAAACACGCGATGCACTACACACTATACACATACAGGTCAGACCTCTTAGCAGATGTTTGCCGTAGTGATAACAGCATTGAGTGGGATGCGCGCAGGCGCAACGTGAACGGATCGGATTAACGGCCGATGACAACTCTGGAGACGAACTATGGTCGCAGTCAGTATTCTTGTTTTGCTGATAATGGTGGGAGCCCTGTTTTATCACCGGGTGAATCTGCCGCTCAGCGCCGCGTTGCTCGTGGCCTACTTCGCGTTGATGGGTGCCGGTGGACTGTGGTCCTACTGGTTGTTGTTGCCACTGCTGGTGGTGTTGGCACCACTGGTGGTGACCGCGCTGCGCCAAAAGGCACTGTCGGCCCCTGCCCTGCGGGTGTTTAAAAAGGTGATGCCTGCCATGTCAAACACCGAGAAAGAGGCCATCAACGCCGGGACCACCTGGTGGGAAGGCGAACTGTTTCGCGGTGCACCGGACTGGAAGATGCTGCATAACTATCCGCAGCCGACATTGACAGAAGAAGAGCAGGCGTTTCTCGATGGCCCGGTGGAAGAAGCATGCAGGATGGCAAATGATTTCCAGATAACCCATGAACTGGCCGATCTGCCGCCGGAGCTGTGGGCGTTCCTCAAGCAGCACCGCTTCTTCGCCATGATCATCAAAAAGCAGTACGGCGGGCTGGAATTCTCCGCCTACGCGCAGTCTCAGGTACTGCAAAAACTGGCGGGCGTTTCCAGCATTCTGGCAATTACCGTCGGTGTACCTAACTCGCTCGGCCCCGGCGAACTGCTGCAACATTACGGCACCGAGGATCAGAAAGATCACTACCTGCCACGTCTGGCGCGTGGTCAGGAAATTCCCTGCTTCGCACTTACCAGCCCGGAAGCCGGCTCCGATGCGGGCTCAATTCCTGACGTTGGCATCGTTTGCTACGGCGAATGGCAAGGCGAGCAAGTGCTGGGTATGCGTCTGACCTGGAACAAACGCTATATCACGCTGGCACCGATTGCCACCGTGCTTGGGCTGGCGTTCAAGCTGCACGATCCCGATCACCTGCTGGGTGATGAAGACGATATCGGTATTACCTGTGCGCTGATCCCAACCAACACCCCCGGTGTACAGATTGGCCGCCGCCACTTCCCGCTTAACGTGCCGTTCCAAAACGGCCCGACGCAAGGGGAAAACATTTTCGTGCCGCTCGATTACATTATCGGCGGCTCGAAAATGGCCGGTCAGGGCTGGCGTATGCTGATGGAATGCCTGTCGGTGGGGCGCGGCATTACGCTGCCGTCAAACTCGACGGGTGGCATGAAATCCATTGCACTGGCAACCGGAGCTTATGCCCACCTGCGCCGCCAGTTCAAAATCTCCATCGGTAAAATGGAGGGGATTGAGGAGCCGCTGGCGCGTATCGCCGGTAACACCTACGTGATGGATGCCGCCGCGACGCTGGTGACCGTAGGCATCATGCAAGGTGCCAAACCGGCGGTGCTCTCCGCCATTGTGAAATACCACTGCACCCATCGGGCACAACGCGCTGCGCTGGATGCCATGGATATCACTGGCGGTAAAGGCATCTGCCTTGGTCCTTCCAACTTCGTGGCGCGCAGCTATCAGGGCTCCCCCATCGCGATTACCGTGGAAGGGGCTAACATCCTGACGCGCAGCATGATTATCTTCGGCCAGGGTGCCATTCGCTGCCATCCCTACGTGCTCAAAGAGATGGCGGCGGCGCAGGACGACAACCTGACCCGCTTCGATCGTGCACTGTTTGGTCATATCGGGCATGTCGGCAGCAATCTGGCGCGTAGCCTGTGGCTGGGGCTCAGCAATGGGCATTTGAGTCAGGCACCGACCAAAGATGCCACCCGTCACTACTATCAACGGATAAATCGCCTCAGCGCCAACCTGGCTCTGCTGGCGGATGTGTCGATGGCGGTGCTGGGCGGCGATTTAAAACGTCGGGAACGTATCTCCGCTCGACTGGGCGATGTGCTGAGCCAACTTTATCTCGCCTCGGCGACGCTGAAGCGCTTTGACGACGAAGGCCGCCAGCAGGCCGATCTGCCGCTGGTACACTGGGGCGTGCAAGATAGCCTGCATCAGGCCGAAGTGGCCTTGCACGATCTGCTGCGTAACTTCCCGAACCGTGCGGTGGCAGCAACGATGCGCATCGCGCTATTCCCGCTGGGCCAGGTCAGTCCGGCACCGAGCGATCGTCTGGATCATCAAGTCGCCAAGCTGCTGCAAACGCCAAGCGCCACGCGCAGCCGGTTAGGACGCGGTCAATACCTGACGGCCAGCGAACACAACCCGGTGGGTCTGCTGGAACAGTCATTGCTGGATGTGATGGCCGCCGAACCGATCCACCAACGGTTGTCGAAAGCGTTGGGTAAATCCCTGCCATTTATGCGGCTCGATCAGTTGGCGGAGCAAGCCTTGGCAGAAGGCGATATCACTGCGGAAGAAGCGCAGATTTTGATCCGAGCTGAAGCGAGCCGATTGCGCGCTATCAATGTGGATGATTTCGCGCCTGAAGCGCTCGCTGCTCATGCACCACAAACCAAACCGGCAACCAAAAAATCCGTTGCCGTCGCCTGATAACCCGCCGGGCTGCTCTCGCAGTCCGGCGTTTTCCATTCTTCGCCCTCGAAGCTAAATTACCGCATTGCACGTATCATTATCCTGCTCAGTATCTGCGCGGAGTTTGAAGCGCCTCCGAGAAACCCAACGCCATTGCCCGGATAATTCCTCTTTTAGCTGAGAGGAAAGGATCGATGAGCACCCGTTTCAGTGGGTTACGTAAAGGCCTCAGTTGGATGTACCCACGCCGTCTACGCAACCAGCTCATTATGATTGCGGTGTTCATGGTCACGATCCCCACCCTCACCATCGGTTATGTCGTCGAGACCGAAGGCCGGGCGGCACTGCTGCAAGAGAAAGAGAAAAAGCTCTCTGCCATTACCCATCTGCTGGATGAAGCGCTGGGGGACAGGTTCACGCATTTTGCCACCCTCCCCCACGCTGAGCGTATTCAAGCGCTCAATCAGGAGTTAGCCCCGATCACCGAGAGGATCACGCGCGCTTTTAACGGCGTCGGCGCAGGCTATTACCACCGTGGGCTGGACGCTATCATCACCTATGCCCCTTCGGCACAGTTTCAGTCCAACGTCGGTGTCACGATCAACGCCGACCACCCCGGCAGAGAAGTCATGTCCAGCAATCAGCCCAAGGTCTATTCCGGCAAGCAGGTGCGTGGCAACATCATGAATTCCATGCAGCCTATCAGCCGCGATGGCAACGTGATTGGTTATATCTGGGCCAATGAGTTATCGGAAGATATCAGCCAACAGGCACGGCGCATGGATATCAATATTGTCTCGGTGCTGGTACTGGGTTTGCTGGTGAGCCTGTGCCTGATTATTCTGCTCTCTCGCCGTTTCAGTACCAGCATTGACGTGATTGCCCACGGACTGGAAGATCTGGCGCAGAATCTCAATACCCGGTTGCCGCCCCTATCGGGAGACTTGGGGAAAATTTCACACAGCGTCAACGCGTTGGCGCAGGCGTTGCGCGAAACCAAAACCCTCAACGATCTGATTATCGAAAGTGCCGCCGACGGCGTGATCGCCGTGGATAAACACGGCAATGTCACTACGATCAACCCTGCCGCTCAGGAGATCACCGGCTATCGGCAGGATGAGTTACTGGGCCAACCGTATGCCAAAATATTCTCCAACACACATTTTGACAGCCCGGTGCTGGATACGCTGCAAAAAGGCACCGAGCACGTCGCGCTGGAGGTGAGCTTTCCCGCCCGGGATCGTACGATAGAACTGAGTGTGACCACCAGTCAGATCCATAATGCCCATAATCAGCTGGTTGGCGCGTTGGTGATCTTCTCCGATCTCACGGCACGTAAAGAGGCGCAACGGCGGCTCGCGCAAACAGAGCGGCTGGCTACGCTGGGTGAACTGATGGCGGGCGTTGCCCACGAGGTGCGTAACCCACTGACCGCCATTAAAGGCTACGTCCAGATCCTCAAGCAACAGGACACCGATCCTATCCATCAGGAATATATCGCCATCATCCTGAAAGAGACCAACTCCATCAACCGGGTGATTCAGCAACTGCTCGATTTCGCCCGCCCGCGTCAGGGCTATTGGCAGTTGGTCAGCCTGAACCAGCTTATCGAAGAGTGTCTGGTATTGATCCAAACCACTGGACTGCAAGCCCGTATCGACGTGAGCAAAGATCTGGCACCTGACCTCGAAGAGATCGAAGCCGATGGCGAACTGCTGCGGCAAGTGATCCTCAACATTTTGATCAATGCGGTACAGGCCATCAGCGCGCGCGGGCAAATCGCTATTCGAACCTGGCAGGTGGACGATGCGCGTCAGGCGGTCACTATCCGCGACAGCGGCTGCGGTATTCCCGAGCAGCATAAAAACAAGATTTTCGATCCCTTTTTCACCACCAAAGCGTCGGGCACCGGCCTCGGGTTAGCGCTCAGCCAGCGCATTATCAATGCGCATCAGGGAGACATTCAGCTTAGCAGCGCTCCTGAGCACGGCACCGCCTTTACCCTTTTGCTACCGATTCACCATCAGGGAAATACGCCGCAATGAAACAGACTTACAGTATCCTGATCGCCGATGATGAAGAGAATGTGCGCCGTATGCTCACCACGGCATTTTCGCTAGCCGGTCAGCAAACATTTTGCGCCAGCGATGGTCGCGAAGCGGTGCGGACCTTTATCGATCACACGCCGGACGTGGTATTGATGGATATCCGCATGCCGCGACTCAACGGCATCGAAGCGCTGCAACAGATGCGCCAGCATCACCCTAAAACGCCCATCATCCTGATGACCGCCTACGCTGCCGTGGAAACCGCCGTTGAGGCGTTACGCCACGGCGCGTTCGATTACGTGATCAAACCCTTCGATCTCGATGAACTGACGCTGATCATTCAGCGAGCACTGCAACTTCAGGCGATGAAGCAGGAGATTCGCCATTTGCATCAGGCATTGAGCGACAGTTGGCAATGGGGGCACATACTGACCAACAGCCCACGCATGATGGAGATCTGCCGCGACACGGCCAAGATCGCGCTCAGTCAGGCCAGTGTGTTGATCAGCGGTGAAAGCGGCACCGGCAAAGAACTGATCGCCCGCGCCATTCACTACAACAGCCGACGAGCCAACGGCCCCTTTATCAAAATCAACTGCGCCGCGTTGCCGGAATCGTTGCTGGAAAGCGAGCTGTTCGGCCATGAGAAAGGGGCCTTTACCGGCGCGCAGGTGCAGCGGCAAGGACTGTTTGAGCGCGCCCATCAGGGAACACTGCTGCTGGATGAAGTGGGCGAAATGCCGCTCAATTTACAGGTAAAACTGCTGCGCGTGTTGCAAGAACGCGAGTTTGAACGGGTAGGAGGACACAACACGGTAAAAGTGGATATCCGTATCATTGCAGCCACTAACCGCAACCTCGCCGCGATGGTCGATAGCGGCGATTTCCGGCAGGATTTGTTTTATCGCCTGAATGTGATCCATCTGGAAATTCCCCCGTTACGCGAACGCCAGCCAGATATTGCGCTGCTAGCCAATCACTTCCTGCAAAAGTTCTGTGCGGAAAATCAGCGCGAAATCATTGATATCGATCCGGCAGCGCTGACGGCTCTGCAAGCCTGGCACTGGCCGGGCAATATTCGCGAGTTATCGAATGTGATTGAGCGTGCGGTGATCATGAGCACCGGCGTGGTGGTTTTCGCCGACGATTTGCCAGCACAGCTGCACAGTGCAGCCACCAGCGCCGATGGGGAAAAGCCGCTACAGTCATTCACTCAGGGTGAGTCCAGCCTGAAAGAAGAGATTAAACGCTACGAGAAGCAGGTGATTATTTCCACGCTGGAAAAACATCAGGGCAACCGCACCCACAGCGCATTACAGTTGGGTATCAGCCGCCGGGCGCTGATGTATAAACTGCAAGAATACGGCATAGACACCCTCCTTCCGAAAACGGACGCCTGACCCGCCTTTGCCTGAGAAGGAATTTGCGCACTGTGCAAATTCCTTCTCACTTCCCGCCGCCTACCTGACACCGTTTACGGTTAAAGATACAAAACCAACTCATTGAAAAAAATCATAAATAAAAAATTTATTGCCTGAAAAACACAGCTGGCACCCGCCTTGCTATTCCCTGCCCGTACCCACTTCGGCGTATACAAAGGGAAAAATAATGAAAGATAAACATCTTACCTTACCGCAGGCTAGCCGCTTGTTCCGTGATGGCATGACCATCATGGTGGGCGGTTTTATGGGAATTGGCACGCCCCCCCGTCTGGTTAACGCGTTACTCGATTCCGGCGTGCGCGACTTGACGCTGATCGCCAACGACACCGCGTTCGTCGATACCGGCATTGGCCCGCTGATCGTCAACGGCCGGGTGAAGAAAGTGATCGCCTCCCACATTGGCACCAACCCGGAAACCGGTCGCCGCATGATTAACGGCGAAATGGAAGTGCAACTGGTCCCGCAGGGAACCCTTATCGAGCAGATCCGTTGCGGCGGTGCCGGGCTGGGCGGCGTGTTGACGCCAACAGGGGTTGGCACCGTGGTGGAAGAAGGCAAACAGCGGATCACGCTGGATAACGTCACCTATCTGCTGGAACGCCCACTGCGCGCCGATTTAGCACTGATTCGCGCCCATCAGGCCGATGCGCTCGGCAATCTGACCTACCAACTCAGCGCCAGAAACTTCAACCCGCTGCTGGCTCTCGCCGCAGATATCACGCTGGTCGAACCAGATGAGCTGGTCGCTATCGGCGACATCGAACCGGATCGGGTGGTCACGCCCGGTGCCCTGGTTGATTACATCATTACCCCCGAGGAGCGTTAATCATGGATGCCAAACAACGTATCGCGCGCCGCGTGGCGCAAGAACTGCAAGATGGCGATGTGGTCAATCTGGGGATTGGCCTGCCGACGCAGGTGGCTAACTATCTGCCGGAAGGCATTGATATCACCCTGCAATCAGAAAATGGTTTTCTTGGCCTCGGCCCGATAACCGAGCCGCATCCCGATCTGGTCAACGCGGGAGGGCAACCCTGCGGCATTCTGCCCGGCGCAGCGATGTTCGACAGCGCGTTCTCCTTTGCTCTGATCCGTGGCGGCCACGTGGATGCTTGCGTACTGGGCGGCCTGCAAGTGGATGAAGAGGCCAACCTGGCTAACTGGGTTGTTCCCGGCAAGATGGTGCCCGGCATGGGCGGCGCGATGGATTTGGTTACCGGTGCGAAGAAAGTGATCATCGCCATGGAACACTGCGCCAAAGACGGTAGCGCAAAAATTCTTAAACGCTGCACCATGCCGCTCACCGCACAGCATGCAGTGCATATGCTGGTCACTGAATTGGCGGTATTCCGTTTTATTAACGGTGCCATGTGGCTCACCGAAATCGCACCGGGCCACGACGTGGACAGCATTCGCGCCAAAACCGAAGCGCACTTCGACGTGGCTGAACCGCTGCAACCGATGTGGCAAGCCACTGTCGGGGGTGATGCATGATAGGGCGTATCTCGCGTTTTATGACGCGCGTCGTCAGCCGCTATCTGCCCGATCCGCTGATTTTCGCCATGTTGTTAACGCTGATTACCTTCGGCGTGGCGCTCTGGCTCACGCCACAAACGCCGCTCAGCATGGTGAAACTGTGGGGGGATGGTTTCTGGAATCTGCTGGCGTTCGGCATGCAGATGGCGCTGATCATTGTCACCGGCCATGCGCTGGCGAGCTCACCACCGGTCAAACGGCTGCTGCGTCTGGCGGCTTCCGCCGCCAAAACGCCGGCACAGGGCGTGATGCTGGTGACGTTCTTCGGCTCCGTCGCCTGCGTGATCAACTGGGGCTTCGGTTTGATCGTCGGTGCGATGTTTGCGCGCGAAGTGGCGCGCCGCGTGCCTGGCTCGGACTATCCGCTCCTGATCGCCTGCGCCTATATTGGTTTTCTCACCTGGGGTGGCGGTTTCTCCGGCTCAATGCCTCTGCTGGCGGCAACACCCGGCAATCCGGTAGAGCATATCGCCGGTCTGGTGCCGGTGTCTCACACCCTGTTTACCGGTTTTAATCTGTTTATCACGCTCGGCCTGATCATCGTCATGCCGTTTGTGACCCGCATGATGACGCCGCGACCCAGCGATGTGATAACCATCGATCCTGCGTTGTTAAAGGACGATACCGACTTCCAGAAAACCTTGCCTGCCGATGCGCCGCCTTCTGAACGTTTGGAAGAGAGCCGCATTCTGGCACTGATTATCGGCGCATTGGGTGTCGTCTATCTGGGCATCTACTTCGCGGAGAAAGGGTTCAACATCACCATCAACACCGTCAACATGATGTTCATGATTGCCGGTCTGCTGCTGCATAAAACCCCCATGGCCTATATGCGGGCTATCAGCGCCGCGGCGCGCAGTACCGCCGGTATTCTGGTGCAGTTCCCGTTCTACGCCGGTATTCAGCTCATGATGGAACATTCCGGACTGGGCGGTCTGATCACCGAATTTTTCATCAACGTCGCCAATAAAGACACCTTCCCCGTCATGACCTTCTTCAGCTCTGCGCTGATCAACTTCGCTGTGCCTTCCGGCGGCGGCCACTGGGTGATTCAAGGGCCCTTCGTGATGCCTGCGGCACAAGCATTAGGTGCCGATTTGGGCAAATCAGTGATGGCTATCGCCTATGGCGAGCAGTGGATGAACATGGCCCAGCCCTTCTGGGCGCTTCCCGCGCTTGCCATCGCAGGGCTGGGCGTGCGCGACATCATGGGGTATTGCATCACTGCGCTGCTGTTCTCCGGGGTGATTTTTGTCGTGGGTTTGACGTTCTTTTAACGTCGCGGTGATGAAACAGAGGAAAAAAACATGAAAAACGTCGTTATCGTGAGTGCAGTACGTACCGCCATCGGCAGTTTCAACGGATCGCTTGCCGGTGTGAGCGCGGTCGATTTGGGGGCTACCGTTATCAAGGCGGCATTAGCGCGCGCCAGCCTTGATGCGGAACGTGTCGATGAAGTGATTATGGGCAACGTGTTGCAAGCGGGCCTGGGGCAGAACCCGGCGCGTCAGGCGTTGCTGAAAAGCGGGCTGGCAGACACGGTGTGTGGCTACACCGTCAACATGGTGTGCGGATCGGGACTGAAAAGCGTGGCGTTAGCCGCTCAGGCGATTCAATCCGGTCAGGCCACCACGCTGGTGGCGGGTGGCATGGAAAACATGAGCCAAGCCCCTTACCTGCTTGATGCCAAAGCGCGCTGGGGCTACCGTCTCGGCGATGGGCAGTTGTCAGACGTTATCCTGCGCGATGGCCTGATTTGCGCCACCCACGGCTATCATATGGGCATTACCGCAGAAAACGTCGCCAAAGCCTATGACATCAGCCGCGCCATGCAGGATGAAGCGGCGCTCATCTCCCAGCAACGGGCGGTTGCGGCCATTCAATCCGGTGCGTTCGCTGCCGAAATCGTCCCCATCACCGTCAAACAACGCAAAAAAGAGGTCGTGTTCCACACCGATGAGTTTCCCAAAGCGGATTCTACGCTGGAAGGGCTGGCAGCACTGCGTCCGGCCTTTGACAAAGCGGGCACCGTGACCGCCGGGAATGCCTCGGGCATCAATGACGGGGCAGCGGCGCTGGTGATAATGGAAGAAGACACCGCGCGGGCTGCCGGGCTGGCGCCACTAGCGCGTATCCGCGGTTATGCCAGCGGCGGTGTCGCCCCGGCGCTGATGGGCATGGGCCCCGTGCCCGCCACGCAAAAAGTCCTGCAACAGACAGGATTGCAGATTGACGATTTCGATCTGATCGAAGCCAACGAAGCCTTTGCCGCCCAGTTCCTGGCGGTAGGCAACACGCTGAAGTTCGATCGGGAGAAAGTTAACGTCAACGGCGGAGCAATGGCGCTCGGCCACCCGATTGGCGCCAGCGGCGCGCGCATTCTGGTGACGCTGCTGCATGCGCTGCGGGCGCGTGATAAAACGCTGGGGCTGGCAACGCTGTGCATCGGCGGCGGCCAGGGCGTGGCACTGGCCATTGAGCGTCTTGACTGATTTTACGCTGCCACATCAGGGATAACGCAGCGGTAAACCGGCGGCAGCCTATGCGTCGCTTCGCAGAGGCTTGCCGCTTCATTTTTAACCGTAGTGCAGACAGAAACCAACTATACCGGCGTTGACCTGCCGGAGAACTTCTTATCAGTACAATAGTTTCCTTTTCCCAAGCAGAGTCCATGGAGAAGGTTTTGCATCAACATCACGATTTCTCTTTTACGCGTGTTCCCCTTTCAGCCAGGCATAATCTTTTCATTCTGATCATGGTTCGTATCGGAATTATGACGGCACTAGGACAGTTCATGCTAGGTGCTCTGTTAGGCCACTCGATGCCGTTTCATCAAGCAATGCTAGCCACTTTTCTGGGCAGTATGCTGCTGGAAGTGGTCAGTTTAGGGCTTGGAATTGCTGCCGCTCGTGAAGGCTTATCAACAAGTTTATTGGCACTATGGGGAGGATTTGGCCGTTATGGATCAGCGTTAGTCAGTGTGTTAATCGCGTTAAGTTTGATTGGTTGGTTTGGTGTGCAAAACGCGATTCTCTCTCATGGTGTGAATTATGCACTGGATAATCAACCCGGATTTACGATGAGCGCTGTGATATCTGGATTAGGGATAACCGCACTGATGATTTTTGGATTCCGTGCCTTAGGATGGATTGCTGTTATCACCGTCCCATTGTTTATGCTCGTGGTCGGCTGGATCGTGATTAAACTTTTATCAGGATATGATTTGATGCAGCTGGCGACGAGTTTTCCCAGTGGTGAACCCATGACCTTGGGAATGGCCGCAACTGCGGTTGCCGGAGGCTATATAGTTACGGCTACAACTACTGCGGATATCGCTCGTTATTGCCAAAAAAGTAATCACGTATTTTGGATGGTTACGGTATCGATAATTGTCGGTGAGTTATTTATCAATGGTATTGCAATACTCATCGCCCACGCCATGAATACTTCTGATGTAGTCACTATCATGACACAAAGTGCGGGTTGGCTGGGTCTCTTGGCCGTAATCTTGTCGGCTGTAAAAATTAATGATTCCAATCTTTACTCTTCTACGCTTGCGCTTGCTAATGCCATAGAACGTGTTAGCAAGCATAGGATGTCTTATGTTAAGTTAACGATTATTCTAGGTTTCACAGGCACTTTGTTGACTATTGCGGGTATTTTGGAGAAATTTACCCATTTTTTAGTATTACTGGGTATTGTTTTTCCTCCCATTGCTGGCGTAATCCTGTGTGATTATTTTTTACTAAAGAATCACAAGAAAGAACTCGATCTAAGTCGTGACAATCAATGTCTTCCTGATCCCGCCATGCTTCCCGCCATAGGTTGGTATGCTATCATTGCGTGCCTATCGGGTGTTTTGGCAGGGTTGATAATAACTGTTGGGATTCCTTCATTAAATTCTTTATTAATCTCCATCATGGTATACAGGGGACTTCATTTACTCCCGTGCTTAGGGAAAACAAAGTGATTCTTCTTGATATCAAGGCAATAGAACATATTTGCTATGGTGCTTCTATTTTAGCGAGTGGTGGTGGGGGTGATCCTCATCTTGGAAAGATTATGGCCCAGCAGGCAATTGAAAAGCATGGGCCAATTAGGTTAATCAGCATCGAAGAATTACAGCCAGACGATATTTTATTGTCAACAGGGATGATAGGTGCACCAACCATCATGATGGAGAAAATTCCTAATGGGGAAGAATCCATCCTCGCATGCCGTCGAGTAGAGCAACACCTGAGAAAATCGATAACGGCAATTTACCCAATCGAAGCAGGTGGAATTAACTCTTTGTTACCCTTAGCAACTGCATGTCGTTTAGGTTTGCCAGTCTTGGATGTGGATGGCATGGGACGTGCTTTTCCTCAATTCCACATGACGACTTTTTACCTTGATAATATTAATGCATCACCCTTTATCGTTGTCGATGAGAAGCTTAACACGGTACTTATTGATGCTGTAGATGGTTATCAATCTGAGATATTTGCCCGAGATGCCACTGTAAAAATGGGAGGCGCTGCGATTTTTGCTGCTTATCCCATCTCCCCCATTCAAGCAAAAAAATCGGGAATTGCAGGAACGATTAGCTTGATGAAAAACATTGGTGAAAAGATGCAGCAAGCCATTTCCAATAAAGACAACCTGGTAAATACCCTAATTAATCTGCTTCAGGGTCATGTTTTGTTTCGTGGGAAACTGAACCGAGTGAATCAGCGAAGTGAAGGCGGTTTTACTTATGGGCATGCTGATTTTAGTGGTTTGGACAATAAGAAAAAAAATTTTAAGGTGTTATTCCAAAATGAATATTTGCTAGCGCTAGAAAATGACAACCCCTTGTGCATGACGCCTGATTTAATTATTATTATTGACGAAGATTCTGGCATTCCCATTCTTGCCGAAAAATTAAGCTATGGAATGAATGTGGTTGCTATTGGTGTGCCAGCCAATAATAAATGGCGTAGTCAACGTGGTATTGAAGTTTGCGGGCCACGCTATTTTAAATACCCGATGGATTACTCCCCTGTCGAAGATTGTATAAAGGCATACAAATGACGTATTGCATAGGAATTGATGTTGGCGGGACACATGTTGACGCTGTCTTATTAGATTCGAGAGGCGAAATTCTTGCCAAGACTAAGCAGATAACGACATCTAATGTCATGTACGCTGTAGATAAGGCTGTTGAAGCGTTACTGGTTAATCAGTCAATTAATCGATCACTTATTAGCCGTGCCATGTTGGGCACTACGCATTGTACTAATGCTATTGTTGAGCGCAAAGGGCTAGAGGCAGTTGCCCATTTTCGGCTCGGATCACCCGCAACGTTGGCTGTTTCTCCTTTAACCGATATGCCATTGGAATTTCGGAATAACATTGAAGTTTATTGGTTTTCTGTTCCGGGTGGATATCATTATGATGGCCAGCAATTTGCTGAGTTAGACGAAAAAATCCTGCGAGAGCAGCTTTATTCAATCAAGGGGGTAGTAAAAGCAGTATCGGTCTGTGGCTTATTCTCCCCAGTAATAGACAAACAAGAGCGGAGGGTCGAGTCTTTGGTAAAGGGAATTCTGGGGGCTTCAATTCCGGTTTCTTTGTCGTCTCAAATTGGCACTATTGGTTTGCTGGAACGAGAGAATGCAACCATCCTTAATGCAGCATTATGTAATGTTGCAAGTAGTATCACGGATGGATTTGAAAAAACGCTAACTCGGCATCACATCAAGGCTGAACTCTATTTTGGGCAAAATGATGGTACATTAATGTCACTTAGCCAGGCCAGGCTATTTCCCATTTTGACGATTGCTTCAGGCCCAACGAACAGTATATTCGGTGCAGCCAAGCTGGCAGATTTACAAGAGGCAATAGTGGTAGATGTTGGTGGAACGACAACCGATGTTGGCGTCTTGAAGGGAGGTTTCCCCCGTCAATCATGTTTATCGGCAGAGATTGGTGGCGTGAGAACTAATTTTCGTATGCCAGATATTACTTCTATTGGTCTTGGTGGAGGTTCAATTGTAAAAATAGAATCTGGCAATGTTATTAAAATTGGCCCCGAGAGTGTTGGTTATGAACTACCTGATAAAGCACTTGTTTTTGGCGGTGATATTCTGACTGTTACCGATATAGCAGTGGCTATGGGATGGGCAACTATCGGAGATATCAACAAAATTTCGCATCTTTGCCCTGAACAAGTGGCAAAAATTGCTGGCTGCTATGTCTCTATGTTAGAGAAAATCCTGGAGAAAATGAATAATACTGCCAATGCGTTACCCGTTATTCTTGTGGGAGGAGGTGCTGAGGTTTTGCCAATGCAATTAAAGGGCGCGTCAAAAGTTATAAAACCACAACATTCTGGTGTCGCTAATGCGATTGGTGTTGCAACAGCTCAGGTTAGCGGTAGTGTTGATATGATAGTTTCTACTGAAAATAAAAAATTAGACGATTATTTAGAAAAAGCGGAGAATATGGCGACCAAAGAGGCAATAAAAAATGGGGCCATGCCTGATTCAATTAGAATTGTTGAGCTTGAATCCTTACCACTTGGCTATATGTCAGGCAATACAATAAGGATAAAAGCCAAGGCAGTAGGAACATTAAAGTAATGTATTTCATACCCGACAAGGTAGGCAAACAGAAGACAGCATATCCAACACTGTACTTTCTTGCTTTAGTATTTTTTGCGGAAGATAGCGATCAAGGTTATTTTTCTGACAATAATTAATAAATTCATAAGATGAATGAACCCCCGCTTTTTCATATATTATTTGTATCTTATTTTCTATTGTTTTGGGTGTTAGCGATAGAAAGCGAGCAATAAGTTTACTACTCATTCTCTGTAAGAGGCAAAAAAATAATATCAAGCTCTCCTGTAGTGAAAATCGGATCTGGTGAGTAAAATAGAAAATAACCTGGCTCAGCGTTAAATATGAGCTTCCCCGGCAATGATGAATTTTCTACTGGCCGGGCATGAAATATAGTCCCTACACATTCTGTATTTTTCTTATCATAAAGAGGATATTTATCAAAATAATAGGGCAGCATTATTTGATCTTTCCCATAGGGATGAATTTCGATAGAACAGAGTCGATCTTTCTTTTCTATAGTTTGACGATCATGCTGTTGAAAATGAGAAGCAAAATCAGCTATAGGCGACGGCAATTCATTGTCAAGTAGCCCAATAATTGAAAAAGTGTCAGGATTGATGTTTAGAAGATCGTAATAAGCCAGGTTGCCGTAGATATAACGTGAGTTAATATCCTTGAATCCCCAAGGCTCTGCTGATGAATCCCATAAAAAGAGTAATTGAGGAGGGATTAAGGCTATTTTCTTCCTTGGATTAGCATGAGATTCCTTTAAGTCCTTCATAGTAAAGTTCCTTTTTAATCCAATTGATTTATCTATTCGTTAGGTATCGTCCCTGATGACTTTTAAGAATATTCACCTGATAACATTTCGGAACATTAAGGTTTATTAAATATCTTGTCAAGCATAATGCTATAGTTTTCCAATATAAATAGGTAGCCATTAAGAGAATATTGACTTTGTTTTTGACTTGCTTTGCAATTAATCATTTTCTCCGGGAAGAGCGTATAGACCTGTTGGTATCATTGATCCAATAACAGATGTCAGGAGAGAAGATGTTTATTTACCGTGTGGATAGCGGGTAAAGCGTTGAATCTGGGAAAAATAAACAATCCATCAAGTTCTGAACGTACCGAAGAAAAGAGAAAATGGGTGCATAGGGTAATGACTACGATTTTGCGAAAAACTTAATACAGAGCTAACATGCTGTTATTGTTTTTCTTTATTAAAACCCATAATTATCTTATATAAAAATATAAAAGACAAGGGTAGATTTTACACTGATCCTTCATGGGTTAGTTGAATATATTAACCCCATTCACGGCAAAGATGTTCAGTAACACCAGGGAATCAGTAATAATAGGTTATAAGCCAGCGACTGGTAGCAGGTACACTCACACCAGGGAAAAGAGCCAGCCACCGTTGCTTATACCACACAAATAAAGAAGAAGGTCGGTATGATGCTCCGCCAGAGCATCATACCGCCTGTGCATTTGCGTTACGCGCCGCTCTGCCGCACCCGCGCCAATAGCGCAGCGACATCAGGGATATCACCCGCAGTCAGAATCAACGTTTTCCCCAATTCAACGGCATGACGCTGGCAGGCATGGCGCGCCTGCGGCTCCGCGATGTTTGCCAAATCGGCAACGTGCGAGAAACCTATCGCGCGCCGAATCAACTCCGTACCGGCGTAACCGAGGGTGTCCTGCCACACGTGTTTAAGGAACTGCTCTGCGTACCCTGACTCCACCAGCGCCGGATCGCGACCATGTTCGTCAACCAATGCGCTAAAGCGCACAGAAAAGGCGTGCCACAGCGCCGTGATATCCTGTAAACGGTTGTCGCGCGCGGCGGCGGCTTCTCGAGGGGCCAGCAGCCCAGGCAGGCCACAGAAATTCAGTAACAAATTACCCAACACGGTTCCGATATCAAACCCGATGGGCCCATAGAAACCGAATTCCGCATCAATCACTTTCAGCGTCGTCGGCCCTACAAAAATCGAACCACTGTGAATATCCCCGTGTAACAGTGCCTCTGCGTTCGCCAGAAAACGGTGCTTGAGCGCCGCCACGGCGCGCTTCAGTGCGGCATCACGCCACAGCGCTTCCACCGTTGGGCGCAACTCGGCATCAAAGCGGTTACGTTCATGGTCACGATAGGGATCGGTAAAGAACAGATCTTCGGTGATCTGGCACAGTTCAGGGTTGATAAAGCGTGCCACCGCCGCTTTTTTCTCATGCGGATGCTGATAAAAATCAGAGGTGTGAAACAGCGTCTGCGCCAGATACTCCCCCACCTGCGCCCCCGCATGTGGATAGGCCTGTCCATCCACCAGCTCGCGCCGCCAGATGTGCAGATGGGAAAGATCCTCCTGCACCATCACCGCTAACTCAGCATCATGATGCAGCACCTTAACTGTGTGCTGCGGGCAATATTGCGCATGCACCAACAGGGTTTCCGCTTCAATACGCGCCCTGTCGAGGGTTAACGGCCAGGACTCCCCAACGCAACGCACATAGGGCAACGCCTGTTTGACAATGACGCGGCTCACGCCCTGCGTATCGCGGATTTTAAACACCAGATTGAGGTTGCCATCGCCAATCTCATCGGCAGTCACCAGCGCCTGCGGGTCCGGCACGGCACCAAATTGACGGGCATATTCAACGGCATCTGCCGCGCTAAAGGTACGATACAGGGACATCACCACCTCTTCTTGTGACTCGACCATCGATTAATTCGCTATCCGCCGTCCGGTTTTAGACATAAAAGCGTTTGGACGTCTATACTTCTGTTTTTCATATTGGCAGAATAAGAAAATCAACGCAATACGCAACAGGAATTTAACGAGCTATGCAGAGCTTTAACACCCTGAGCATTAAGGTGACGAATAATCAACTTTGGATCCTTGACCAGCAGGCTTTACCACAGGAAACGGTGTGGCACCCCAGCCCGGATGTGGCGGCGCTGGTTGAGCATATCCGTACTCTGCGGGTGCGCGGTGCACCACTGATCGGGCTCTCTGCCAGCGTGCTGTTAGCGCTGCTGGCGGAAAATGGCATGCCAGTCACCGCGCTTGAGCAGGCATTGGAAACCCTGCGCGCCGCGCGCCCAACCGCCGTGAATCTGATGAACAATCTGGATCGCATGAAACGGGCTTTGGCACAGTCTCAGCATGTCCCGGCACTGGTGCAGGAAGCGTTGCGTCTGATCGAGGAAGATCGCGCCCTGTGTGAACAGATTGCTCAGCACGGAGCCACATTGGTCAAACCCGGCAGCCGCCTGCTTACCCACTGCAATACCGGAGGGTTAGCTACCGCAGGCGTCGGCACCGCCATCGGGGTGATTCACCGCGCACACCGTCAAGGGCATGTGGAACAGGTCTGGGTGGATGAAACGCGGCCCTTGTTACAAGGGGGGCGGCTGACCGCCTGGGAGTTGGGGGAATTAAACATTCCCTATCGTTTGATCTGTGATTCGATGGCTGCCACCCTGATGGCGCAAGGTCAAGTCGATGCCGTGTGGGTCGGTGCCGATCGCATTGCCGCAAACGGTGATATTGCCAACAAAATTGGCACCTACAGCCTTGCGGTGCTGGCCCATTATCATGGCATTCCGTTCTATGTCGCCGCGCCGCACACCACGCACGATGCGGCCTGCCCGGATGGCAGCGCGATCCCCATTGAGCAGCGCGCCGCCAGCGAGGTGACCGGCGTGGCGGGCAGCTTTGGCGCTTGCCAGTGGGCACCGCAAGACGCACAGGTCTATAACCCAGCTTTCGATGTCACACCCGCGTCACTGATCAGCGGTTGGGTGCTGGATAGCGGCGTAATCACGCCCGAGCAGGTGCAAGCAGGGATATTTACTCAGGCATTGCGCTAGTCCCTTTCCTCCAGCCGTTGGCTGGAGGAAAAATCAACACGGCTATGCCAGTTTCGGATAGGCATCGGCAATGGCATCACCGGTGAAGTGCGCCACCCAACCGTCTGGATTATCGAACAGGCGAATCGCGGTAAAATGCGGCTCGGAGCCCATATCGAACCAGTGCGCCGTGCCGGCGGGTACCGACAGCAAATCATTCTTCTCACACAGTATCTGGTAAATCTTGCCGTTCAGGTGCAGGCAGAATAGCCCGGCGCCTTCAACGAAAAAGCGCACCTCATCTTCGCTGTGCGTATGCTCAGACAGAAACTTGGTGCGCAACGCGTCTTTCTGCGGATTGTCGGCACGCAGACTGATCACGTCCCAGCTTTGGTAGCCTTTTTCTGCCACCAGTTTATCAATTTCATGCTGATAGGCCGCCAGCACTTCTTCCGCCGACGGAGAGGCGCTCAGTGTACGATCGGCCTGCCAGCGTTCAAAACGTACGCCAATCGCGGCAAGCGCCGTCTGGATAGCGTCCGCATCGCGGCTGTCCCATACCGGTTGGCTGGCGTCATTGTCGTTAAAAATGGTTAATGCACTCATGGCAAGACTCCTTAAACGGCGCTCGTGGCCTGGGATGGGTCAATCTGGTCGAAACGCGCCACCTGACGATGAAAGCTTTCCACATCCGCCTCATCACGGATCAATTGACACGTTTGCCAACCGGCCTCGGCAGCAGCATCCAGCTCATGATGAATGTCAGACAAAAACAGCAGTTGTTCGCCTGGCAGCCCAATCGCCTGTGCAATATGGTGGTATGAACGCGCTTCACGCTTGGCCCCGACGCGGGTGTCAAAGTAATCGCTGAACAACGGGCGTAAGTCTCCCGCGTCACTGTAACCGAACAGCAGTCGCTGTGCTTCCACCGACCCCGATGAGTAGACGTAGAGCGCGATCCCCTGCTCGCGCCATCTGCGCAACTGCGGTGCAACGTCGTCATACACATGACCACGGAAATCACCGTTGAGATAGCCGTTGCGCCAGATAATCCCTTGCAGACGTTTTAATGCCGTCGATTTGCGGTCTTGATCCATAAATTGATGCAGTGCTTCCAGCAAGGCGGAGGCGTGCGCCTGCGGCTGACCGAGCTCTTCGCGTAACAGCGCCAGCGTTTCGGCTATCTCCGGCTGAGCATCAGCCTGCGCCACCGTCTCGGCTAAACGCGCCCGCGCGTAAGGGAACAGGATGTTATGCACAAAACGGATATCGCTGGTGGTGCCTTCAATATCCGTCACGATGGCCTTGATCATTTTGCCTCCAGCAAACGTCGTTGCAGTTCACACTGAAACAGAAACTCGAGCCCTTCCAGATGACGGCGCGCCTGCGCGACATCCTCTCCCCAGCAGTAAAGTCCATGACCGCGCACTAAAAAACCGTAGCGCAGCGCCTGGGTATCGGCATACGCCGCCACGCGGACTGCCAGTGCGGCAATATCCTGATCGTTGGCAAAAATGGGAATGACAACGCGGTCAAGGTGGGTATGCTGCCCTTGCAGAGATTTCTGCATTTCATACCCTTCCAGCACCAGCGCATCGCTTTTCTCTACGCGGGAGAGTACGGTCGCGTTCACAGAATGGGTATGTAACACCGCCCCTACTGACGCAAAGCGGCGATAGAGCAAGGTGTGCAGGCCGGTTTCAGCCGACGGCGTGCGCCCGCTGGGAACATGGTTATCGGCAATATTCACCAGTAAAAAATCATCCTGATGCAAACTGCCTTTATCCTTGCCGGATTCAGAGATCAGGCAACGGTCTTCATCCAGACGCACCGACATATTGCCGCCGGTTGCCGGACACCACCCTTTTTGCCCAATCCAATGACAGGCCGCGACTAACGCAGCCAG
Organism: Candidatus Symbiopectobacterium sp. NZEC127; assembly: GCF_025962675.1. NCBI lineage: Bacteria > Pseudomonadati > Pseudomonadota > Gammaproteobacteria > Enterobacterales > Enterobacteriaceae > Symbiopectobacterium > Candidatus Symbiopectobacterium sp. NZEC127. The sequence goes on along the minus strand of NZ_JAGFPG010000008.1, from coordinate 33,212 downwards.
TTCTGGGTTTTCACTCATCGTTCATCCTGTGCAGGTGTGCTCTTCACCACAGCGTTTCACACTGTGGTTAGTACGTTTTGTTATAGGTTAGACGTCAATGGAATTTAGCCGTTTAAACGTCCATGCGTCTTGATTGCCAAATACTAGCATCGTGTCGGAGCGAAATGAAGAGTGACATGGAGGCGAGAAATGCAGATCAACCGATTAATTTCAGATCAATTTTTCGGTGTTTTTTCTGATCCTGATAGAAATTTTCATGAGAACTGATGCTTAAGAGATACAGTTCGAGCTTATCTTCAACCCAAGTGTACCCCAGAAGTGCTTGCTGCTTGTTAAGCGGAAATTTATGCACCCAGAGAAAATGCAAATCGCCTTTTTTCTGCACGCCAATCGTAGGGTCTTCGATGATTTTATCTACCTCATCTTCAACCACTTTCAACTGCGCTTCAGGCAGTTTATTCAGCGCCTTTTCGAACCGGCGACTTTGATAAACCTCAACGTCCTTATTTTTTCGTCCTTCTGGCATAACGCGTAACCTTATGGTTTCTGACTTCACTTTGCGCCAGTAAGGTTTCACTGATGAAGCTATAGGGCAGATCGGGATTATCTTCCGCGATGCGACCAATTTTGGCCCAGTGCTCTATCTGCTTCGGCACGCTGCGACTTGCCGCATCAGCATAAACCTTTACATCACTCACAAAGTCTTCGTCTAAACGAATGCTTGTTGCCATATGTGCGTACCTCTTTGGAATGTGCACCACGTCGAAATATGTAGCGCTAACGCTGAATCAACGTGCTTCGATAATATGCGACAATTTGTCGCATTGTGCAATCTTTGATTGACACGAAGATAATGTCATTTTGGTAATATTCTTATTCCTCATTACCTTAACGGCGAATTCCGGCATCGTGTTATATTGGCTCGTAATACAGCAGGTTTGCAGGAGTTCATTTCCACCATGAGTGCCGCACTTTTTCCCGAAAGCAAACTGCCCGCATTGGGCACCACCATTTTTACCCAAATGAGCGCGCTGGCGCAGCAGCATCAGGCGATCAACCTGTCGCAGGGGTTCCCGGATTTCAGCGGGCCAGATTACCTGCAACAGCGTCTGGCCTATCACGTTGCCCAAGGGGCCAACCAATATGCCCCGATGACGGGAGCGGCACCGTTGCGCAGCGCGATCGCCGAAAAAACCGCGGCACAGCATGGCTGGCAACCCGATGCCGACAAGGACATCACGGTCACCGCGGGAGCCACCGAAGCGCTGTTTGCCGCCATCGCCGCGCTGGTGCGGCCCGGTGATGAAGTTATCTGTTTCGATCCCAGCTATGACAGCTATGCACCGGCCATCGAGCTGGCGGGCGGCGTGGTGAAACGCGTTGCGTTACAGCCGCCGCTGTTTAACGTGGACTGGGCGGCGTTTCGCGCGCTGTTAAGCGCCCGTACTCGTCTGGTGATCCTCAACACGCCGCACAATCCGTCTGCCACCGTGTGGCGTCAGAGCGATTTCGAGCAGTTGTGGCAGGCGATTGCCAGCCGCGAAATCTACGTGCTGAGCGATGAAGTCTATGAACACATCTGCTTTGCACCGGAAGGACACGCCAGCGTTCTGCGCCACAGCGAGCTGCGCCAACGCGCTATCGCGGTCTCTTCCTTCGGCAAGACCTACCACATGACCGGTTGGAAAGTGGGTTATTGCATTGCGCCTGAGGCCATCAGTGCAGAAATCCGCAAGGTACATCAGTACCTCACGTTCTCCGTCAATACACCGGCGCAATTAGCCCTTGCCGATATGCTGCGCCATGCGCCAGAGCACTGGCAGGAGCTGCCGGAGTTCTATCGGTCACGCCGTGATTTTCTGGTTAATGCGCTCTCAACCAGCCGTTTTGAGGTGCTGCCTTGTGAAGGAACCTACTTCCTGCTGGCGGATTACAGTGCCATTTCCGATCTTGATGATGTCACCTTCTGCCGCTGGCTGACGGAACACGCGGGCGTGGCGGCGATCCCGCTCTCGGTTTTCTGCGCCGATCCCTTCCCGCACAAATTGATTCGGCTATGCTTTGCTAAACAGGAATCTACCTTGCAAGCGGCGGCGGAGCGCTTATGTCGACTTTAACTATCACGCTACTACAGCAGCCTCTGGTATGGCTCGATGGGCCTGCCAACCTGAGCCATTTCGATGCCGAACTGGAAACGGTACGCGGCAGCGACCTTATCGTGCTGCCAGAAATGTTTACCACGGGGTTCGCCATGAATGCGGCGAACAAGGGGTTGTCACAAGCGGTGGTGGAAACCTGGCTGCAAGAGTGGGCCAAAGAGACCAATGCGCTCATCGGCGGCAGCATTGCGGTTGCCACGCCAAAAGGCGCAGTAAACCGCTTTGTGCTGGTTTCACCGCTGGGCGATGTGTACCACTATGACAAACGCCATCTGTTTCGCATGGCTAACGAGCATCACCATTTTGAAGCCGGACATCAACGCCTGATTATCGAATGGCGTGGCTGGCGGATATTGCCGCAGATTTGCTACGATCTGCGTTTCCCGGTGTGGTCGCGCAACCGTCAGGATTACGATTTGGCGCTGTACGTGGCGAACTGGCCCGCCCCGCGCGCGCACCATTGGCGCACGCTGCTCGCGGCGCGCGCGATTGAAAATCAGGCCTATGTGGCAGGATGCAACCGTGTCGGCGCTGATGGCAACGATCACAGTTATCAGGGTGACAGTCAGATAATCAACCCGCTGGGTGAAATCGTCGCGCGAGCGCCGGAGAACCAGCCCGCGCACATCAGCGCAGAACTGTCGCTGGAAGCCCTGCAAAGCTACCGTGAAGCGTTTCCGGCATGGCGTGATGCGGATAGATTTACACTGTAGTCAGTGAGACGGCACAGGCCGTCATGCTGTTTGGATAATATGTGGTATCAGATTTATGCCATGTCCGCGTTAGGTTTCGTGCGCGAAAGCGTCATTGTATCTCTGTCACTCGCGTGGCACGCGCCCGACACGGGGTGTGCAGTCGCCCCCACCCCGTGACCCCGGGCTTTTTGCGGAATGCCGCCGCTACGCGGTACCTTCGAAAACGGTAGCCGCCGGACGGACCGCGCTCGACGCGTTCCCGACGCGGAGAGCGCTTTCGCAGCATCCATGCTGCTCATCCTGGCGTCTCCCCTTTCCTCAGCAGCATTCGACGCGGGCAAATACCCAAAACCAAGACAAAGCAAAACTGAACAAAAGTGCCTTGCCGATATAACGGAAATAACCGTTATTTCTCACCGAAACTTAACACCACCTTCAGCCACGCGCGTAGCGCCTGCACCACATCCGCCGTGGTGATCGACTCATCCGGGTGGTGGCTGATTCCTCCTTTGCAGCGCACAAACAGCATACCGACTGGCCAGCGCTCTGCTATCGCAATCGCATCGTGTCCGGCACCGCTCGGCAAAGCAGGCGCATGCCCTTGCACCTGAGTGACCGCCTCACACAGCAACCGCTGTAACCCGTCATCACAGCGCGTCGGGGCAATGCGGTAATATTCTTCAGCCCCAAAGCGGCAGCCGCGCGCCTGCGCAACCTGCTCACCGTGAGACAATAAGTTCGCCAGCAACGCGGCCAGTGCAGTCTCTTCCGGCCCGCGCACGTCCAACGTTAAACGCACCTCGCCCGGTATCACATTCGCCGCCCCCGGCGCACATTGCAACGTGCCGATGGTTGCCACCAAACCGGATGCCTGCTCTCGCGTCAGTTGCTCCACCACAACCATCCACTGTGCCGCTGCCGCCAGCGCATCCTGACGCTGCGTCATCGGCACCGTACCGGCGTGGCCCGCCGTTCCCTGAAAAACACAGTTTAACCGGCGCGCACCGTTGATCGCCGTCACCACGCCCAAGGCGGCGTCATCGTGTTCCAGGCAAGGGCCTTGCTCAATGTGCATTTCCAGATAGGCGGCAATGCTTTGTGGCGCACGCGCCGCACGCCCGATCGCTTCCGGGCTTAATCCCGCCTGCGACAACGCCTGTGACACGCTCACACCTTGCGCATCCTGACAGGATAACCAGCTTTCAGGCCAGGTGCCGGTCAGTCCTCGGCTACCCAGCAGCGTAATACCAAACCGCGTACCCTCTTCGTCACCAAATCCGACAATTTCCAGCGCCACCGGTAGGCGAATCTGCTGCTGATGCAGAAAGCGCACCACTTCAATGGATGCCAAAACGCCTAGCATGCCATCATAGCGCCCGGCATTACGTACCGTATCGAGGTGCGAGCCTAACAAGACCGCAGGCGCGTCCGGCATCTGGCCTTCATAGCGACCGCAGATATTGCCGACCGCATCCTGCCACACCTGCATTCCCGCTTCGCGCATCCATTCACCCACGCAGGTATTGGCGCGCAAATGCTGCGGCGACAGATAAACCCGCGTCAGCTGATCGGCATCTTCACTGATCTCTGCCAGCGCATCGCAGCGCCACATGACCCGCTCAGCGGCAGAGTGTGCCGTAAAGCGGGAAAACCACGGCGAACTCATTGCGCAACTCCAGCGCTGGCGTCATAGCGGTCCCATGCCGCCTGCAATGCCGCGCCCTGCACCGTGCGGAAACCATGGCGGTTGAGCACCGCTTCCAGCGCACTCAGGGTTTGCATCACACAATCTTTGCGGGCGTTGTACCCCATGGTACCGATGCGCCAGATTTTCCCCTGTAGCGGACCAAATGAGGTGCCGATTTCAATGGCAAAATCGTTCAGCAAGCACTGGCGGATCTGCTCACCCTGTATGCCCTCAGGGATAACCACACCGGTCACGTTATTCATTTTGTGTTGCTTGTCACCGTAAATGCGCAATCCCATCCCTTCCAGACCGGCGACCAGCGCCTCACCGTGCAGTGCATGGCGCGCAATACCCTTGTCCAGCCCCTCTTCAAGCATCACTCGGGCACACTCCCGTGCGGCAAATAACATACTGGTGGCTTCGGTATGGTGGTTCAGGCGCTCGGGCCCCCAATAGTCCATCACCATGCCGAGATCGAAATAGTTGGAGTAGATCATCTCCTCTTCACCGTCACGATGTTCGGCAGTGCGAATCCCCTGCTCCACGCAGCGACGACGGCGTATGGCCGCTTCCATCTTCGGGCTGAGGGTAATCGGCGCGCTGCCTGAAGGGCCACCCAGACACTTCTGCAAACCGGCAGATACGGCATCCAATCCCCAGGCGTCCGTCTCCAGCACATTGCCACCGAACGAGGCGGTCGCATCGGTGTAAAACAGCACATCATGGCGACGGCAGATATCCCCAAGTTCGGCCAGCGGCTGCAACATGGTGGTGGAGGTATCGCCTTGCACCGTCAACAGGGCACGCGGGCGTAACCGTTGGATGGCATATTCAATCTTATCCGCGGTAAAGACTTCCCCCCAAGGTACTTCGATGGTGTGAACGTCTGCGCGGCAGCGGCGGGCAATTTCGCATAACAGATGCCCGAAACGCCCAAACACCGGCACCAGAACCCGATCGCCAGGGCGGATCGCCGAGAGCAGAATGGCCTCGATCCCCGCACGCGAGGTGCCATCCACCAGCATGGTCCAGCGATTTTCCGTACGGAACAGTTGACGATAAAGTTCCATGGTTTGGTTCATGTATTCCGTCATGGCCGGATCGTATTGACCAATCAACTGACAGGCCATGGCGCGCAGGACACGGGGATCCGCATTGATCGGACCGGGTCCCATCAGTAAACGGTGAGGTGGATTGATCTGCGCGTATAATTGGTTATTCATCATGCACAACTCCAAAAAAAGCAGGAATGTTCGCTGCCAGCGACGGGGCTCAGGCCTCCGTCAAACCGCGCACCGACGCAATAAACTGTTTGAGCTCGGGGGTCTGTGGGTTAGCGAACAGCGCGCGGCTCTCGCCTTGTTCCCACACGGTGCCTTCGTGCATAAACACCACCCGATCGCCCACTTCCCGGGCAAAATTCATTTCGTGTGTGACCAAAATCAGCGTCATGCCTTCTGCCGCCAATTGCTCCAACACTTTCAACACTTCCCCCACCAGCTCAGGATCGAGCGCAGAGGTGATCTCATCGCACAGCAGCACTTTGGGGTTCATCGCCAGCGCACGGGCAATCGCCACGCGCTGCTGCTGACCGCCAGACAGGTTGGCCGGTGAGTAGTGCAGGCGTTCACTCAACCCGACTTTCGCCAGCATCTGCTCCCCCAGGGCGCGGCACTCTGCTTCGCTTTTTTTCAGTACCAAACGGGGTGCCAGCATCACGTTTTCCAGCGCGCTCATATGCGGAAACAGGTTAAAGTTCTGAAACACCATGCCCACTGAACGGCTGATTTCACGCGCCTGCGAATCGCGGTTGGTCACGGTTACGCCACCGAGCTTGATACTTCCTTCCTGATAGCCTTCCAGCCCGTTAACACAGCGCAACAACGTGCTTTTTCCCGAGCCGCTGCGCCCGATAATGGAAACTACCTCGCCCATGTCGATATCCAGATCGACGCCTTTCAGGACGTGATTCTGGCCGTAGTATTTCTGCACCTGATTAATGGTGATGAGCGGCATTGAATTTCTTCTCCAGATAGCGGCTGTAGTAGGACAGCGGATAACACATCAGGAAGTAGCCCAGTGCGACCAGGCCAAAGACCTTGAAAGGTTGATAGGTGACGTTGTTCAGCATGGTGCCAGCCTTGGTCAGTTCGATAAAACCGATGATCGATGCCAGCGCCGTCCCTTTAATCACCTGCACCGAAAACCCCACCGTGGGCGCGATGGCAATACGCATGGCCTGCGGCGCGACCACCCGACACAACGTTTGACCAAAACTCAGCCCTAAACAGCGTGACGCCTCCCACTGCCCTTTTGGCAATGCCACGATGCTGCCGTGCCAGATATCCACCAGAAATGCGCTGGTAAACAACGTCATCGCCAGTGCGGCGGCGGTCCAGGGACTGACATCGATACCAAACAGGCCGAGGCCAAAAAAGGCCAGAAACAGTTGCATCAGCAGCGGCGTGCCCTGAAACACACTGGCATAGAAATGCGTAAAACGTACCGCCCAACGGCGCTGGCTTAGCCGCACCAGCAGCAGCGGTAATGTCACCAACGCACCGCCGAAAAAGGCCGTCAGCGAGAGCAGCAGTGTCCAACGCGCCGCCAGCAGCAGGTTGCGCACGATATCCCAATCGGTAAAGTTGATCATCCGTGGGTTCTCCCGAGTAAACGGCGACCCGCCATCATCAGCAGTTGTCGCATCAACAACGACAGCGCCAGATAAAACAGCGTGGTGACCAGATACACCTCAAAGCTGAGAAAGGTGCGCGATTGAATCAGATTGGCGGCAAAGGTCAGCTCTTCATAAGAAACCTGCGACACCACGGAAGAGCCGAGCATCACGATAATGCACTGGCTGACCAGCGCCGGATAAATGCGCTGCATGGCCGGTGGCAAGATAACGCGCACGAAGGTTTGCATGCGTGTCAGCCCCAGCACGCGCGCGGCTTCCCATTGTCCTTTCGGCGTAACCTGGATGCCCGCGCGGATAATTTCCGTGCTGTAGGCTCCCAGGTTAATCAACATCGCCAGCAGCGCAGCTTCACCCGCCGTCAGTTTCCAGCCGAGCGTTGGCAGGCCAAAAACAATGAAAAACAGCTGCACAACAAACGGTGTATTGCGGATCAGCTCGACATATAGCCCCCACAGGCGGCTTGGCAGCGAGGGGCGGCCACTGCGTAATGCAGCGCCACAGATGCCGATGGCAATACCGCCAAGGGTCGCCATGGCCGTCAACTGGACCGTCACCCACAGCCCCGCGAGTAGCTCGGGCCAATAAGGCCACAGCGCGGCAAAATTCAGTTGATAGGTCATGGCATTTCTCCCTTAAGCACCCGGTTATTCAGCCAACAGGCTGGCGGGAAGCGGCGCTTTCAGCCATTTTTCAGAGAGCGAATTCAGGGTGTTATCCGCCAGCGCCTGGGCAATCAGCGTATCCACTTTGGCTTGCAGCGCCGCTTCCCCTTTCTTGATGCCGATATAGCACGGTGAGTCTTTCAGCATAAATTTGGCAACCGGTGCCTTGGCGGGGTTTTGCGCTGCAATGGCGGCCACCACCAGGTTACCGGTAGCGATATACTCCACCTGCCCGGACAGATAAGCCGACAACGTGGTGTTGTTATCCTCATAGCGCTTTATCTGCGCGGCTTTCGGTGCGATGTCACTCAGCACCATGTCTTCTACGGCACCACGCGTTACGCCCACGCTTTTGTCTGCCAGTTGCTGCGCATCGCTCGCCGTACCGGCCTGCGGGCCAAACACGCCGAGAAAGAACGGCGCATAGGCTCGGCTGAAATCGATCACCTTTTCGCGCTCGGCGTTTTTACCCAGACTGGAGATCACCAGATCCACTTTATTGGTTTGCAGATAGGGCACACGGTTGGCGCTGGTCACCGGCACCAGTTGCAACTTTAGTTTCATCTCTTGCGCCAGATAGCGGGCGACGTCGATGTCATAGCCTTGCGGTTGCAGGTCAGTGCCAACCGAGCCAAACGGCGGGAAATCTTGCGGTACTGCCACGCGTAACACGCCACGCTGTTCAATGTCCTGAAGCTGATCGGCAACCGCGTTGCCCACTTGTGTCACTAACAGCAATGCGCCAGCCAGCGCGATAAGGTGTTTTTTGATGCCCATTGCGTATCTCCTGGTTGAAAATCAGATGAAACCAAAAGTTCTTGATAAGCGATAAGTGAAACTATCGTTTCATTGAGTAAGCAAAGGGCGTGCCAGTCTTATTGAGAGCGACAATCAGGCACAGCAAGGGGAGAATCGAGCTAACAGAGAGTGATACGCGCAAAAATGCAGCGCAGCAACGGCACCAAAAAAGTGCAAAAGCACCCTTTTAGCGCTCGCTTAGCGCTGCTCTAATTCGTCCAGATGGGTATAAAGATCGGCTATCTGATGGATACGCTGACGGCCTTGCTGCAACATTTCATGCAGTAACGCATTGCTGAGCAAGCCTGCCAGACTCATGGCGGCACTGTAGCTATCAAAGGCGGAAACGCTGTCCAACGGCAGACACAGTGACCAGGTGGCAAACGGAAATAGCCCGTTAGCCTGCGGTTCACTGATCAGCACAATCGGCACCTGACGCGCCTGCAACTGTGCCAGTAACGGCTGGATGACCCGCGGGCGGCGGCGAAACGCCACAATCACGGCGACATCCTGCGCGTCCAGATCGGCAATCTCTTCCGACAGCGTCTGCCCCGGCTGGGCCAACAGCGACACCTGCGCACGCACCTGCATCAATTGTTGGCGCAGATGAAGCGCCACCGGATAGCTATTGCGCAGACCGATAACCGCGACCTGTCTGGCCCGTAGCAACGCATCAATAATGGCACCAAACTGCGCCGGATCGATACGGTTGATCCACTGCGCCAGATTCGCCATTTCCTGTTTATAGTGGCGTGCCAGCAACGTATTGCCCTGCACCGCATCACGGCTCTCGGCCAGCGGCATCCCGCTTTGGCGCAGGGTTCTTAATTCTTCACGCACCTCACGGTAACTGGCATAACCCAGCCGCTTGAACAAGCGACTGACCGTCGCTTTCGATACGCCGCTAAGCTGCGCCAGTTCGGCGCTGTTATAGCCAATCACATCGTCGAAATGGGTAAAGATAAAATCGGCAATGCGCTGTTCCTGTCCAGAGAGTGTGCTGTAACGGCTGCGTAGCCGCTCATCAATTTGTGTCATGGCGATTCCGTTATCTCTGTGTCATTGCAACTTTCGTTGCAACCACCCTAACACAAGCACATCACCGACATACAATAGGAAAAAACGTCTGCCCTCTTGGTTTCGCCACCATTCTGGAACAACTCTTGCAACACGGGTTTCACGCTAACGCCTCTGCATCGTGAAATAACGGGAGAACCGATGACCTCTTATGCCCCTGAAACCCTGAGCGCTTATCTGCAACAGATGGAAACCCTGCTGAATCTGCCACTGACGCCTGAACGCCATGACGCGGTGCTGCTCCAGTTACAGCGCATCGCGGAGATGGCGCAACCGCTGATGGACTACCCGCTGGAGATGCAGGAAGAGATTGCGGGGGTTTATCAATTATGAATTCCCCGTTGTCGATGGCGGAACTCGCCGCTTTACCCATCAGCCAACTGCAACAACACCTACAACGTGGCGAGCTTGCCGCCCGCGAGATCGCGGACATTACGCTGGATGCCATCGCACAGCGGCACCCAACGTTAAATGCCTATACCCAGGTCACAGGCCAGCGTATGCAACGAGAGGCCGATGCGCTGGATGCGAGGCGCCTGCGCGGTGACGTCTTGCCAGCGCTGGCGGGCGTGCCTTATGCGGTAAAGAACCTGTTTGACGTTGCCGGAGAAACCACGCTGGCAGGCGCGCAGCTGTTTGCCGACCAGCCTCCCGCCAAGCGCGATGCGTTTGCGCTGCGCCAATTAAGCGCCAGCGGTGCCCTGCTTTCCGGCATGCTGAATATGGATGCTTACGCTTATGGCTTCACCACCGAAAACAGCTATTACGGCCCGACTCGCCATCCGCTCGAGCCTACCCGTATCGCAGGAGGATCTTCCGGTGGCTCCGCTGCTGCCGTCGGCGCGGGGCTGGTGCACTTTTCATTGGGCAGCGATACCAATGGCTCGATACGGGTTCCCGCGTCGCTGTGCGGCATTTTTGGCCTGAAACCGACGTTTGGCCGGTTATCGCGTGAAGGCAGCCACCCGTTTGTTGCCAGCCTCGATCATATCGGCCCGCTGGCGCGCCGCACAGAGGATTTGGCCCAGGTGTTCGATGCCCTACAGGGCATTGATAGCGACGATCGTTTTCAGCGCACACAGCCGCTCCTTGCTACGACTTCCCGCTTGCAGGACGGCGCTCACGGCCTGCGCAGTGCCGTGCTTTCCGGTTACTTTCGCGAAGCCTGCGATGATGATGCGCGCGATGCCGTGCAACGGGTTGCACAGGCGCTTGCCGCTAATGAAGAAAGGACCATTGCACAAGCCGAACTGGCTCGCACCGCCGCCTTTATTCTCTCTGCCAGCGAAGGGGGTAACCGTTATCTCTCCGCCCTGCGCCACACACCTGAAAAATTTGAGCCGCACTCACGTGAACGCCTGACGGCGGGAGCCATGCTGCCTTCTGCCTGGTATCTACAGGCACAGCGCTTTCGTGATGTCTTTCGCCGTCAGGTGTTGCCGCTGTTTGAACACCTGGACCTGCTGATTGCCCCGGCAACACCGTGCTGCGCGACGCTTATCGGCCAGGAAACGATGCGAATCAATGACACCGATCTGCCCGTACGCGCCAGCATGGGCATGTTGACTCAGCCTATTTCGTTTGTCGGGCTTCCCGTCGTCACGGTGCCGTTGATGACCACAAAAGGGTTGCCGATTGGCGTGCAGCTGATTGCCGCACCCTGGCGGGAAGATGTTTGTCTACGTGCCGCCTGGGCGCTGGAACAATCAGGCGTGGTCAGCGCTATATCCAGCCAGCAGAAAGGGTGAAATAGCATTGTATCAGGATGCCTGAGGGCATCCTCTATTTCAGCGCAAATAACAAGGAAATATAAAGCATTGGCACTGGCATTCTCCCGCCGTCGATGTAGCAATAACTTTCAGTCTAATCCGAAAATAATTATCCTCAAATGGCGATACACCTCACCTTTATCACTGCAATGGAATAAGTAATTTCAAAAAAAATCACAGCGTTATTGGCATGCATTATTAAGCACAAAACACCGCAGAGAAAAAACCATTTAAAACACTCACTTTCAAAACAACTAACTAACTGATTTAAAATCAAAAATTAATACAAAACATCAATAAATAATATAAAAAACAGACAGTAAAAAACAAAGAAAATTGGCTTAACTAGAGACATGAATATGAATATCTCCATAGCACCCTTTGCGGCGCCAAGGGTTGCCTCAGAATCTCAGTATGGTAGGGTATGGCGTGTTTTAACCTTCATCAGGACCGAAATATAGAACGATAATTCACAGAGGAATTTTATCATTTCATGGCAATAAAACTCGAAGTAAAGCATCTCTATAAAATATTTGGCGAGCACCCTGACAGGGCATTCAAACTGATAGACAAAGGGCTAAACAAAGATCAGATCTTTGAAAAAACCGGGCTCACTGTCGGCGTGAATGACGCCAATCTGGCCATTGAAGAAGGCGAGATATTCGTCATCATGGGATTATCCGGCTCGGGTAAATCCACACTGGTACGCCTTCTCAATCGTCTGATTGAACCGACACGCGGTCAGGTATTGATCGATGGTGAAAACATCGCCGAGGTATCAGACAGTGAACTGCGCGCCCTGCGCCGCAAAAAAATCAGTATGGTGTTCCAGTCATTCGCCTTGATGCCGCACCTGAGCGTGTTGGCTAACACCGCGTTTGGCATGGAGTTGGCGGGCGTTGACAAGGCACAGCGTGAGCAGAAAGCGCTCGAAGCGCTGCAACAGGTGGGTCTTGAGGCCTACGCCAATACCTACCCGGATGAGCTTTCCGGCGGGATGCGCCAACGCGTCGGTCTGGCGCGCGCACTGGCAAACGATCCCGATATCCTGCTGATGGATGAAGCGTTTTCAGCGCTCGATCCACTGATCCGTACTGAAATGCAAGATGAGTTGGTGAAACTGCAATCGCGCCACCAGCGCACCATCGTGTTTATTTCCCACGATCTGGACGAAGCCATGCGCATCGGCGATCGCATCGCCATCATGCACGGCGGTGAAGTGATTCAGGTCGGCACGCCGGATGAAATTCTCAATAATCCGGCCAATGACTATGTGCGCACCTTCTTCCGCGGTGTGGATATCAGCCACGTGTTCAGTGCGAAAGATATTGCCCGTCGTCGCCCCGTTACCTTGATCCGTAAAACGCCCGGCGTTGGGCCGCGCTCTGCGCTCAAGATCCTACAGGACGATGACCGTGAATATGGCTACGTGCTGGAAAAAGGGAAAAAATTTATCGGCGTGGTTTCTATCGACTCGCTGAAAAAAGCCCTGCAAGCGCAACAACCGCTGGAACAGGCTTTGCTGCCCGATCCTGCCCCCGTGCCCGCAGATATGTCACTGAACGAGCTGATTTCACTGGTTGCTCAGGCCCCCTGTGCCGTGCCGGTCATCGGTGAGAACAGTGAATACATCGGCATTATTTCCAAGGGCATGCTGTTACAGGCACTCGACAAGGAGGGCAGCAACAATGACTAACGCAACCAATTCGTGGGAGACCACGCAAACACCGGTCAATGCTGCCGAACAGGCAGCCACCAGCAGCAATGGCGATCCCTGGTCATCGGCAGCGCAAAGTGCACCGGCTTCGAGTGACGCCGCAACAAACGGCGCAGATGCCTGGGGCACACCCGCTCAGGATGCCGCCCAGTCGGGCGCTGATTGGCTGAACAGTGTACCCGCACCGGCTCAAGAACACTTTTCGCTGTTAGATCCGTTCAAAGACACGCTGATTCCGTTGGATCACTGGGTCACAGAAGGGATCGACTGGCTGGTACTGCATTTCCGTCCGCTATTTCAAGGGATTCGCGTACCGGTAGACATCATTCTCAACGGTTTCCAGCAGGCGCTGTTGGGCATGCCAGCCCCGGTTGCCATTTTGGTGTTCTCCCTTATCGCCTGGCAGATGTCATCGCTGGGGATGGGAGCGGCAACGCTGATATCGCTGGTCGCCATCGGCGCTATCGGTGCCTGGTCACAGGCTATGGTGACACTGGCACTGGTATTAACCGCGCTGTTCTTTTGCATGCTGCTTGGTCTGCCGCTCGGCATCTGGCTGGCGCGCAGTGAGCGTGCGGCAAAAGTGGTGCGCCCGCTGCTCGATGCCATGCAAACCACGCCTGCGTTTGTGTATCTGGTGCCGATTGTCATGCTGTTTGGCATCGGTAATGTGCCCGGCGTGGTGGTCACCATTATCTTTGCGCTGCCGCCGATTGTGCGTTTGACCATTCTCGGTATCCGTCAGGTGCCCGCCGATCTGGTAGAAGCCGCTGAGTCCTTTGGAGCCAGCCCGCGCCAGATGCTGTTCAAAGTCCAGTTGCCGTTGGCAATGCCCACCATCATGGCCGGTGTTAACCAAACGCTGATGCTTGCGCTCTCCATGGTGGTGATTGCATCTATGATCGCAGTGGGCGGATTGGGGCAAATGGTGCTGCGTGGTATCGGGCGTCTGGATATGGGACTGGCGGCCGTGGGCGGCGTCGGGATCGTTATTCTCGCCATCATTCTGGATCGGTTGACGCAATCTCTGGGGCGTGACAGCCGTAGCCGTGGTAACCAACGCTGGTATCGTACCGGTCCGTTAGGGCTGATCCTGCGCCCGTTCACCCGTTAATAACATTACACATAAAGAGGGATAAACCATGATGCAGAAAACCGGACTCGGGGCTGCGGCCCTGATTACCGCGCTGGCAGGCTCGCCGCTCTATGCTGCCGACCAGCCGGGCAAAGGTGTCAGTGTTCAGCCGGTGCAGAGCACGATTTCGGAAGAAACCTTCCAGACGCTGCTGGTCAACCGTGCGTTGGAGAAACTGGGTTACGACGTGCAACCGATTCGCGAAGTCGATTACAACGTTGCCTATATGTCTATCGCTTCCGGCGATGCCACCTTCACCGCTGTGAATTGGGATCCGCTTCAGGCAGACATGTACAAAGCGGCTGGTGGTGATGCCAAATTTTACCGCGATGGCGTCTACGTCGGTGGCGCAGCGCAAGGCTATCTGATCGATAAAAAGACAGCGGAAAAGTACCAGATAACCAACGTTGAGCAATTTAAAGACCCGGAGATCGCCAAGCTGTTTGATACCAACGGTGACGGCAAAGCGGATCTGATCGGTTGTGCGCCCGGTTGGGGTTGCGAAGCCTCCATCAACCATCACCTTCAGGCTTACGGATTGAGCAACACGGTCGAACATAATCAGGGTAATTACGCCGCGATGATCGCGGATGCCATTACCCGTTATAAAGAAGGCAAGCCTATCTTCTATTACACCTGGACACCGTACTGGGTCAGCGATGTGTTGGTGCCGGGTCGCGATGTTGTCTGGTTACAGGTGCCTTTCTCTTCTCAACCGGGAGAAATGAAAGGCTCCAGCACCAAGCTTGCCAACGGCAACGACTACGGTTTCCCCGTGAATAATATTCGTATCGCAGCCAACAAAGCGTGGGCCGAGAAAAATCCGGCTGCTGCCAAGCTGTTTGCCATCATGAAACTGCCGTTGGCCGACATCAACGCGCAGAACATGCGGATGCGCAGCGGGGAGAGCAGCCAGAAAGATATCGAACGTCATGTGGATGGCTGGATCAAGGCACATCAGGCACAGTTTGATGGGTGGGTTAAAACCGCCGCTGACGCGGCCAGGTAACCTGATAGCGTCACGTTGTTATTCACTCACAGGCCCACTTGGGTCTGTGAGTGAATAGAGAAACCGTTTTCGGCATGTCCGTGTTTCCCGGCGAATCGCGACGAGGGGCACTTCGGCGGCTTACGCCGCTACGACCCCATCGCCGCACTTCACCTAACAACGGACTTTGTCCTCAGTCTCGCACAGGCCCTAACGGGCCTGTTTCTTTAGATTCCGCTCCCTGTAAACGCCCTCTGTCTTAACGGATTTGCTACAATCGCCCCCACATATTCCAGAACGCTAGCGAGTATTCATGTCTTCTCAACAGGCCCAGACGGGTCTCAGCCTTCCTTTAACGCTCATCATGTCGACGGCAACCGGATTGGCCGTTGCCAGTAATTACTACGCCCAGCCGCTGTTAGAAACCATCGCCAGAGCCTTTGAGCTTTCCGTTAATCAGGCAGGGCTAATTGTCACCGCCGCACAGGTGGGCTATGCGGTAGGGTTACTGTTTCTGGTGCCGATGGGTGATATGTTTGAACGGCGCACGCTGATTGTCACCATGACGCTGTTGACCGCGCTGGGGCTGGTGATTACCGCGCTAGCCCCCACATTACCGGTGATGCTTGCGGGTATCGGGGTCGCGGGGTTGTGCTCCGTGGTGGCCCAACTGCTGGTGCCGCTCGCGGCAACGCTGGCAACCCCCGAAACCCGTGGCAAGGTAGTGGGTACGATAATGAGCGGTCTGCTGCTCGGCATTCTGCTTGCACGCACCATTGCCGGCGCACTCGCCACGCTGGGAGGATGGCGCACCGTATATTGGGTAGCCAGCGTATTGATGGTTATTATGGCGTTGGTGCTATGGCGCGCCCTGCCGCGTTTACCGCCCAACAATAACCTGCAATACGAGCAACTGATCGTCTCCATTTTCCGGCTGTTTGCCACCACGCCATTATTGCGCGTGCGCGCACTGCTCGGGTGTCTCTCTTTTGCCAATTTCAGCATTCTCTGGACCTCGATGGCATTTCTGCTGTCGGCACCGCCTTATCACTATTCAGAAGGGATTATCGGGCTGTTTGGTTTAGTCGGGGCGGCAGGCGCACTGGCCGCCACCCGCGCTGGCCGTCTGGTCGATAAGGGAAAAGCCACGTTGACCACCACGGTGGGTCTGGTGCTGCTGTTACTTTCCTGGGGCATGATCGCCATGGGTGCCACGGCGCTGCTGCCATTGATTGTCGGCATTGTGGTGCTCGACCTTGCCGTGCAGGGCTTGCACGTCACCAACCAAAGCGTGATCTACCAGATGATGCCGGAAGCGCGTAACCGGCTTACCGCCGGGTACATGACCAGCTACTTTATCGGCGGCGCGGCGGGCTCCTTGCTGTCTGCGGCAACCTATCAGGTTGCGGGCTGGACAGGCGTCTGCTCTGCGGGTGCGGCAGTGAGCCTGCTGACGCTGCTTATCTGGATACCTGGCCGAAAACACGGCTGATAACAGCACGCCAGTGAGGATGTGTCACATCTCTGGCACATCCTCCGTTTTATCGGTAGGGTATTGACCATCGATTCTATTAAGCGACACGTTAGCCAATGATAAGCCAACAGCAGGAGAAGCACATTGAACACGCTTCTCCGCACGCCACCTTCGCCGAAGGGGTGATCAGTAGCCTGCCGATTGTGATCGGTTATCTGCCCGTCGCCTTCGCCTTTGGCCTGAATGCAGTCAAACTTGGGTATTCGCCGTGGGAAGCGGTCTTTATGTCGTGCGTTATCTACGCCGGGGCCAGCCAGTTTGTAATTACCGCCCTGCTCAGTGCCGGCATGTCTATTTGGGTGGCGGCGTTCACCGTTATGGCTATGGATGTGCGCCATGTGCTGTATGGCCCGGCACTGCGGCACCGTATCTTGCAGCGCCTGCCTACGCGCAAGACACCGCTGTGGGCGTTTGGGCTGACGGACGAAGTCTTCGCTGCCGCGACAGCGCGGTTGGCGCAAAATAATCGCCGTTGGAGTGAAAACTGGATGTTGGGCGTCGCTGCTGCTTCCTGGATTTCCTGGGCCTGCGGCACGGTGATCGGCGCGTTATTCGGTAATGGGCCGCTGAAGGAGTACCCCGCCGTCGAAGCGGCGCTCACCTTTATGTTACCTGCATTGTTCCTCAGCTTTCTGCTGGCTTCTTTTAAAAAACGGCAAAGTGTGGTGGTGGTGTGCGCGCTGAGTGGCGCACTGCTTGGGTTACTGCTGTTCTCCATTCCGGCCGCCATTTTAGTCGGTATCGGCAGCGGCTGCGCCGCCGCTCTGTTTCTTGCGCCCCCCGCCATGGATCAACAGCGGGAGAAATCCTTATGAATACCCAAATAGTGCTGATTGGTGTGTTGGTTGGCATGGTGAATTTTTTGTTCCGCTACCTGCCGCTGCGTCTGGGAACCAGCCGCGCCTCCGGCTCGCTTAAGCGCGGCAAAGTGGGCGCGGTGCTCGACAGCATTGGTATAGCGTCTATCTGCGCACTGCTGATCGTCTCCAGCGTCCCGGAGATTCAACAGCACACCAACAAGCTGCTGCCCACGTTAGTGGGTTGTCTGACGCTCACGCTCTGCTTCTACCGGACGCGCAGCATTGTAATATCCACATTGTTGGGCGCGTTTTGTTACGGTATTGCTTTTAAATACCTTTCATTGGGAATTATTTAATATCATTGTGTTAGCAGCACGTTATTAGTGGTTCACGTTACATTACACGAGGGCTCTTACGTTCTGTCACAAAGTCGACGACACAATGCGACTAAATATCGTTTACCCGATTAGTAACTTTCGTTATTATACTGATCGTGATTAATGAGGTTCACATAAAAAATGGATAGTCCATCTGTACATAAGCGCGGGATCACGGAAAGTGGCACGCGTGACAAAAAGCCTGAGTTCGATAAAAACAGCTCCTTCTCGCCCATCGAACAAATGATCAATCTGCGCGCATCGCGCAACCCAGAGTTTCCCCAACAGGAAATTTTGCTGGTGCGTCTGTGCATGCACATGCAAAACAAAATTCTGGAGCACCGCAACAAGATTTTGCGGGAACAGGGCATCAACGAAACGTTGTTTATGGCACTGATTACGCTGGAATCTCAGGAATCGCGTAGCATTCAGCCGTCAGAACTGAGCGCCGCGCTGGGCTCTTCGCGCACCAATGCCACTCGCATTGCCGATGAGTTAGAAAAACGCGGTTGGATTGAACGCCGTGAAAGCGACAGCGATCGTCGTTGTCTGCACCTGCATATGACGGATGAAGGCAAAGCGTTTCTCGATCGTCTGTTGCCACCGCAGCACCAGAGTCTGCATTTCCTCTGGTCAGCGCTGGAAAAAGATGAGCAGAAGCAGTTGGAAGTGCTGATGCGTAAATTGCTGGTGCGGCTGGACGAAATGGACAAGATCGATAATCCATAATCTCGTCAGACCGATAATAACAATACTGTCTTACCTTAAATACATCTTCACACGCGCTGGCGTGTTTGCTGGATGCCTGGTGTTTTTGAATCAATACCCGTTCGTATCATGACCGTTGATTAAACGGACCACGTTCCGCTGCCTCACGGCAGCCGGAGCGATAAGTTGCATCATGGGTAAAGGCTGCGTTGGCCGATTCTCTGCCTCGCAGCACATATGTAAGAATCGGCCATCGTTATCCGCCGCATTCCGATAAAAAATAACGAAAAAATGACATTTGAAGCAGAGGAAAACACCATGAGTTCAAGCGTGGAAAACCCAGCGCCGCAGGCTCCTATCAAGAATAAAAAACACCAACGCAAACGGGTACTTACCCTGTTAACGGTGCTGTGTTTGCTGGTTGGCTGCGTCTGGTTTGTCTACTGGTATCTGGTGCTAAGGCACCATCAGGAGACTGACGATGCTTATGTGGCAGGCAATCAGGTGCAATTGATGTCCCAGGTGAGCGGCAGCGTCACCCGTGTTAACGTGGACAACACCGATTTCGTCAAGCAGGGGGCGGTTCTGGTCGAACTGGACGCGACCGATGCGCAACTGGCTTTCGAACGTGCGCAGACCGCACTCGCCAACAGCGTGCGTCAGACGCACCAGTTGATGATCAACAGCAAACAATATCAGGCCAATATCGATCTGTATCAAACAGAACTCAACAAGGCCACGGGCGACCTTGCGCGTCGTGAAGCGCTGGGTAATGTCAATGCCATTGGCCGTGAAGATGTGCAGCACGCCCGCGATGCCGTCGCCAGCGCCCGCGCCTCACTGGAAGTGGCAAAACAGCAATATCAGGCCAATCGCGCCATGATCCTCGATACGCCGCTGCAACAGCAACCCGGCGTGCAACAAGCCGCGACCAATCTGCGTGATGCCTGGTTGGCACTGCAAAGAACCCGCGTTGTCAGCCCGGTGGATGGCTATATTTCTCGCCGCAGCGTACAGGTTGGCGCTCGGATCACACCCGCGTCTGCGTTGATGGCCGTGGTGCCCGCCCACCATCTGTGGGTGGATGCCAACTTTAAAGAAACGCAGCTCGCCAATATGCGTATCGGCCAGCCCGTGACGGTGGTCAGTGATATCTACGGCGACGACGTAGTGTATCAGGGCAAGGTCGTCGGCCTCGATATGGGTACCGGCAGCGCGTTCTCCCTGTTACCGGCACAAAATGCCACCGGTAACTGGATCAAGGTGGTGCAGCGTTTACCCGTGCGTATTGAGCTGGATGCGCAGCAATTGGCAGAACACCCGTTGCGTATTGGTCTTTCCACGCTGGTGAAAGTCGATACCGCCAATGTGGAGGGGAAAGTACTTTCCGATGCACCGCGCAGCGCACCTGCATACCAAAGCGATGCGTTGACGCTGGATCTGACCCCGGTCAATACCCTGATCGACACCCTCATTCGGGCTAATGCGGAATAACCTCGCAGGAGATAAGCGTGCAGAGAAAACCGCTTGAAGGCTCGGCCCTGGCCTGGATGACCGTCGCGCTATCATTGGCGACCTTTATGCAGGTGCTGGATTCGACCATCGCTAACGTGGCTATCCCCACGATTGCCGGTAACCTGGGAGCCTCAAACTCTCAGGGCACCTGGGTTATCACGTCATTCGGGGTAGCCAATGCGATTTCCATTCCGATTACCGGTTGGCTCGCCAAACGCATTGGTGAGGTGCGCCTGTTCTTGTGGTCAACAGGACTGTTCGCCTTCACGTCATGGCTGTGCGGCGTGTCCACCAGCCTGGAAATGCTGATTTTCGCCCGTGTGCTTCAGGGGATCGTTGCGGGTCCGTTGATTCCGCTGTCGCAAAGTTTGTTACTGAGCAACTATCCGCCAGCCCGACGCAGTATTGCCCTGGCGCTCTGGTCGATGACGGTGGTGGTAGCACCCATTTGCGGCCCGATTCTTGGCGGCTGGATCAGCGATAATTATCACTGGGGCTGGATCTTCTTTATCAACGTGCCGTTAGGCATTTTGGTTGTGGTCATCGCCATGCAAACCCTGAAAGGGCGCGAAACCAAAACTGAAATCCGGCCGATCGATACCATTGGTCTGGCGCTGTTGATTGTCGGGATCGGCAGCCTGCAAATGATGCTGGACCGCGGTAAAGAGCTGGACTGGTTCAGTTCCAACGAGATTATCATTTTGACGGTGGTGGCGGTGGTCGCCATTGCCTTCCTGATTGTCTGGGAACTGACCGATGACCACCCGGTGGTGGATTTGTCGCTGTTTAAATCGCGCAACTTCACCATTGGCTGCTTGTGTATCAGTCTGGCCTATATGTTCTATTTCGGCTCCATCGTGCTGTTACCACAGCTGTTGCAAACGGTTTATGGCTATACCGCAACCTGGGCAGGGTTTGCCTCAGCGCCAGTCGGTTTGATGCCCGTGCTGCTCTCCCCGATCATTGGGCGCTTTGCACCGCGTTTGGATATGCGTAAGCTGGTGACATTCAGCTTCATCATGTATGCCGTGTGCTTCTATTGGCGTGCGTATACCTTTGAACCGGGAATGGATTTCGGCGCGTCGGCCTGGCCGCAGTTTGTGCAAGGGTTCGCCGTGGCCTGCTTCTTTATGCCGCTCACCACCATTACCCTTTCCGGGTTACCCCCAGAGCGACTGGCGGCGGCATCGAGCCTTTCGAACTTTGCGCGTACGCTGGCCGGCTCCATCGGTACCTCGATCACCACCACGTTGTGGACACAGCGTGAATCGCTGCACCACGCGCATCTCACCGAATCCGTGACGCCTTACAACCCCATTGCGCAGGGATCCTATCAACAGTTGATGGAGATGGGGATGAGTGAGAAGCAGGCTTCAGCCTACATCGCCCAACAGATAACTAATCAGGGGTTGATCATTTCGGCCAATGAAATCTTTTGGGCAGCGGCAGCGGTCTTTCTGGTACTGATGATCTTGGTGTGGTTTGCGCGGCCTCCGTTTACTACCGGGGGTGGCGGAGGTGGTGCTCATTAATAGAGTAGGTAAGGTTGCTGACAACCTTACCTAAAACCATTGTCATTCCCGCAAACAATTGTCATTCCCGCGAAGGCGGGAATCTCTGGCCGGTAAAACACGTTTCTTCTGGCAGAGATCCCCGGCTTTCGCCGAGGATGACAAGAAGGGATCCGAGGATGACAAAAGGGAATCCGAAGATGACAAGCAGTAAGTGACTTAATCACCCGTCGGAATCACTATTCAGTGATGCTGTGCTGCCGCCACCATTCCGCCAGCAAAATACCCGTCGCAACGGAGATATTCAGGCTTTCCACTTTACCCGTACCACCAATAGAGAGCGGCAGATCGCCCTGCTGCCAGGTGCTGTCCGTCAGGCCATCACCTTCATGCCCCACCACCAATACCACTTTCTTCGGTAATGCGGTTTGTGCCAGCGGTTGCCCTTTGTGGCTGGATGTCGTCGCGATGGTATAACCCGCTGCACGGAACGCATCCAGTGCCGAAGGGAAATTATCGGTTTGAATGGCATTCACATGCTCTGCGCCGCCTTCTGCCGTGCGTACTGCCGCGCCAGATTCGAGCAACGAAGGATCGTGAATCAGCACACCTTTAACGCCAAAATGCGCGCAGGAACGTACGATACCGCCCAAATTATGCGGGTTACCCACATCTTCCAACGCCAGCACGCAATCTGTTTCCTGCGCCTGCGCCAGATAGTCATTCACATCTGAGCCCTGGCGTTTCTTGATCAGGAAACACACGCCGCCGTGGTGATCGGTGCCAGACGCTTTGGTGAGTTCTTCGTCATCCACCACATGGTAGGCTTTACGGTTTGCCGCCATCCAGCGTAAGGCTTCACGGAAACGCGGCGTCACTTCTTGCAGGAACCAAGCACGCACAATGGCGTCCGGGCGGTTGGTAAACAGCGCCTGACAGGCGTTTTCACCATAAACACGCGTCTCTTCCTGACGCTGACGACGAATCTGCTCGGGATCGAGATGGCTCTTACCTACGATCCCGCCGTGGTCTGGTGTCTCTGCGGCATCCGGTGCCCGCGACACGGTTTTCCACGGTGAATCACTGCCGCGACCATAATCGGCACGGTCATCGCGCCCAGCATTATCATTGTTGCGATGCGGGTTCTCACGCACATAGCGCGGATTCATATCACGCGGATCGCGCGGCTTGGTGCGGCCATCTTTATCGCGGTTGTCACGATTATCACGCGGCTTGCCGCGCCCGTCTTTGTCCCGGTTGTCACGAGACTCATACGGCCCTTTGCTGCGCCCGTCTTTATCCCGATTGTCGCGAGACTCATACGGCCCTTTACTGCGCCCGTCTTTGTCCCGGTTGTCGCGAGACTCATACGGCCCTTTGCTGCGCCCGTCTTTGTCCCGGTTGTCGCGAGACTCATACGGCCCTTTGTTGCGCCCATCTTTGTCCCGGTTGTCGCGAGACTCATACGGCCCTTTGTTGCGTCCGTCTTTGTCCCGGTTGTCGCGCCGCCCGGTTTTTTCGTTATCATTGCGGCGATCGCGCGACCCGTCTCCGGTACGCGAATTTTTCTTTTCGTCCTCGTTACGGACGTACATTACGCGGACCTTTCCGCTCTTACTACCCGCTGAATCGCTCATTATTTTCTCCACCAACGCGCTGGCGCGAAGATTACCTGATGTACACCCGCGACGCTACCGACTTCGGGTATAAAAGCGGAGTTTCCGTGACACCTCGGCGAACGATGACACCGAAACCTGAATCACAACGGTGATGGCTATTGTAATCATTGAGGAAACCACATTGTCTCCCCTGCAAGCCATCACCATAATACGTTTACGCTTTTGCAACATGCGGTGGTTTTTAACCCTGCCCTTTGGTTATGGCACAACGTTGACCACAGCACATCTATTTTAGCCGTTTTATGATTTGAGGTCGCCTATGAACACGGTATGCGAATCCTGCCACACCACGAACCGTTTGCCTGAAGAACGCCTTCACGACAGCCCAACCTGTGGCCGCTGCGGCAGCGAGCTGTTTTCCGGTGAGGTGATCAATGCCACCAGCGCCACGTTCGACAAACTGTTGCAAGATGATTTGCCGGTGGTCGTCGATTTTTGGGCGCCCTGGTGTGGTCCCTGCGTCGCCTTTGCCCCGATCTTCACGGCGGTGGCGCAAGAGCGTGCGGGTAACGTTCGCTTTATCAAGGTGAATACCGAAGCTGAACCGGAATTAAGTGCCCGTTTTCGCATTCGCAGCATTCCGACGCTGATGGTGTTTAAACAGGGTAAGCCGGTAGATATCATGAGCGGTGCGCTGCCGAAAACGCCGTTCGAAAACTGGTTAGATGAAACCATTTGAGCCGTTCAGCCATGTAATAAAAGCCGCACTGGGGCTTTCTGTCCTCCAGTGCGTCGAGTAGAATAGCGCTTTTTAGCGACCTCCTATGCGCGATAATGCTGTTCTTCGTCTGCGCCAGCACCGGCTGGAACGCTCCACCCGCCCCTTCCGAGCGCGAGGTTGCCGTGTGGTACGTTGTCAACACTGCCTGCTGCCGGTGACCAACTGTCTGTGCGATACCATCACCCCGCATTCGGCACGCAGCCGCTTCTGTTTGATTATGTTCGATACCGAGCCGTTAAAACCGAGCAATACCGGCCGCCTGATTGCCGATATTCTGCCTGATACTCAGGCTTTTCTCTGGTCACGCACTGAGCCGGATCCGGCGTTGCTGGCGGCACTGCAAACCTCGGACTATCAGCCCTATCTGGTTTTTCTAGCGGATGAAGCCGAGCCGTCACGTCAGGTATTGCACCGTTTACCGGATAACGCCAAACCGCCGCTGTTCGTGCTGCTGGACGGCACCTGGCCGGAAGCGCGCAAAATGTTCCGCAAAAGCCCTTATCTGGATGCGCTGCCCATTTTGTCGCTTGCCGTTGAATCACTCTCACGCTACCAACTGCGCGAAGCCAGCAGCGCGGGGCAACACTGTACGGCGGAAATTGCTGCCGCACTGTTGCAACAAGCGGGTGATAATGGTGCCAGTCAGGGCCTGCTCAACCACTTCGACAGCTTTCGCCAACGCTATCTGGCCGGTAAGGCCCATCGCCCTGTGCAGATAATTTCATCGACTGTCACAGCATAACGGCATAAAAACCGCTATGATTCAGCTCTCTGTCCTGTCGGGAGCGAGCTATGAGTCAGCGCGGGTTAGAAGCGTTATTAAGGCCAAAATCGATCGCCGTGCTGGGCGCATCGGAGAAACCGGGACGTGCCGGTTTTCTCATGATGCAAAACCTGCTGGGCGGTCACTTCACTGGCCCGATCCTGCCCGTTACGCCCAAATACCGTGCCGTCTGTGGCGTACTAGCTTATCCCGATGTGGCAAGTCTGCCCATCACTCCCGATCTAGCGGTGCTCTGCACCCATGCCAGCCGCAATCTGCTGCTGCTGGAAGCGTTGGGTCAGCGCGGCTGTAAAACCGCGATTATTCTCTCGTCTCCCCCGGCACAGGCGGAGGCACTCAAAGCCTGCGCCAGCCGCTATGCCATGCGCCTGCTGGGACCGAACAGTCTGGGGATACTGGCCCCGTGGCAAGGTTTTAACGCCAGCTTCTCTCCCGTGCCGATAGTCAAAGGAAAGCTGGCGTTTATTTCTCAGTCCGCTGCGGTTTCCAACACCATTCTCGACTGGGCACAGCAGCGGGGCATCGGGTTTTCCTACTTCATCGCGCTGGGTGATAGCCTGGATATCGATGTGGACGATGTCCTCGATTTTCTGGCGCGTGATGGTAAAACCAGCGCCATTTTATTGCATCTGGAGCAGCTCAAGGATGCGCGGCGTTTTCTGTCCGCCGCGCGCAGCGCCGCCAGAAACAAGCCCATCCTGGTTATCAAGAGCGGCAGAACGCAGTTGGCTCAGCAGTTATTGCACGGGCACCAACTCGGGCTGGATGCCGCCTACGATGCGGCCATCCAGCGTGCCGGTCTGCTGCGTGTCCGTGACACCCACGAGCTGTTCTCCGCGGTGGAAACGCTGAGCCACCTGCGCCCGCTGCGCGGTGAGCGTTTGTTGATTGTCAGTAACGGTGCCTCACCCGCCGCACAGGCGCTCGATCAACTGCTTAGCCGACAGGGTAAGCTGGCGACCTTAACGGAACAGACGCAACAGAAGTTGCGTGACGTATTGCCCGAGGAAGTCCACGTCGGAAACCCGCTCGATCTGCGCGACGACGCCACGGCGGCACGCTATCTCAGCACACTTTCGGTATTGCTGGACAGCGATGACTACGACGCCCTGCTGATCATCCACGCACCGAGTGCCGCCGCGCCCGGCACCGAAAGCGCACAGCAGTTGATTGCCTGCTGTCAGGCGCATCCACGCGGCAAACGCATCACCTTGCTCACCAACTGGTGCGGCGAATATTCCTCTCAGGAGGCGCGCCGTCTGTTCAATGAGGCAGGCATTCCCACCTACCGCACGCCCGAAGGTGCGGTCACTGCCTTTATGCATATCGTGGAATACCGGCGTAACCAGAAGCAACTGATGGAAACGCCAGCCCTGCCGCAGGATCTCGGCATCAACGCCGCTCAGGCGCACCAACTGATTCACCAGGCGTTGACGGATGGGGTCACGCAGCTGGATACCCACGAGGTTCAGCCGATTTTACACGCCTACGGGCTGCATACGTTGCCGACCTGGATTGCCAGCGACAGCGCAGAAGCGGTGCATATCGCCGAGCAGATTGGTTACCCGGTCGCCATCAAGCTGCGTTCGCCGGATATCCCGCATAAATCCGACGTGCAAGGGGTGATGCTCTACCTGCGCACCGCCCATGAGGTCCAGCAAGCCGCTGATGCGATTATCGATCGTGTCAAACGCGCCTATCCGCAGGCACGCATTCACGGGCTGTTAGTGCAAGGCATGGCGAATCGAGCTGGCGCACAAGAGCTGCGTATCGCGGTGGAACAGGATCCTATCTTCGGTCCGCTGATTTTATTGGGCGATGGCAGCGTGGAGTGGAACAAGGATTCGCAGGCGGCGGTGGCATTGCCGCCACTCAATATGACGCTGGCGCGCTACCTGATAATGCAAGCGCTGAAAAGCGGCAAAATACGCGGGCGCAGCGCCCTGCATCCGTTGGATATCGCCGGACTCAGCCGGTTGCTGGTGCAGGTATCCAACCTGATCCTTGACTGCCCGGAAGTGCATCGCCTGGATATTCATCCGCTACTGGCCTCGGGCAGTGAATTCACCCTGCTGGATGTTACGCTCCATCTCGCGCCTTTCTCGGGCGATCCACAATCCCGGTTGGCCATCCGTCCTTACCCCCAGGAGTTGGAAGAGCAGGTGCTGCTTAATAATCAGGAACATTGCCTGTTTCGCCCAATCTTGCCGGAGGACGAGCCGCTGCTGGAGCGCTTTATCAGCAACGTCACCAAAGAAGATCTCTACTACCGTTATTTCAGTGAAATCAACGAATTCAACCATGAAGATTTGGCGTACATGACGCAGATCGACTACGATCGGGAAATGGCCTTTGTGGCGGTACGCCCGACAACCGCCGGTGATGAAATCATTGGCGTGACGCGCGCTATTTCCGATCCCGATAACGTTGCCGCTGAATTTGCGGTGCTGGTGCGTTCAGACTGTAAAGGGATGGGGCTTGGCAAGCGCCTGCTCAGCAAGCTGATTGATTACACCCGTCGCCACGGATTAAAGCAATTGAACGGCATCACCATGCCGCATAACCAGGGCATGATAGCGTTAGCGAAGAAACTCGGTTTCACGGTAGACGTGCAGTTGGATGAAGGGATTGTCACGCTGGTGCTACCGTTGAACGCACAAGATGTTGCGTGACAGAGCGTTTATTTTGGCGGTCAATCTGGTAATGAACGGTAAAACTTACTCACTACGCCCGAAAAGTAGTGGTATCATCGCCCGATTCGGCATTCCCCTGACATCATTTATGACGGCCTTGCGCCGACTAATAAGAGAAGAAACGCACTGTGATGTTGTCTACATTTAAACGCAATAAATACCAACAACACCTTGCACAACTGCCCAAACTCCCTCAAGCAGCGGACGGCATTCAGACGTTACACACTCCTGAACAGTTTCGCGCCGCGCTGATTAACCTGATCCAACAGGCCAAGACGCGTGTCTATCTGGTCGCACTTTATCTGGAGCAGGATGACGGCGGGCAGGGCATACTCTCTGCGCTTTACAACGCCAAGCGCAACAACCCCGATCTCGACGTGCGCGTGTTGGTGGATTGGCACCGAGCACAGCGCGGGCGCATTGGTGACAAATCAGCAAGTACCAATGCGGATTGGTATTGCGACATGGCAGAAAAACACGCTGACGTGAAGTTTCCCATCTATGGTATTCCCGTCAATACGCGCGAAGCGCTCGGCGTCTTGCACCTGAAAGGGTTCATTGCGGATGACTGCGTGCTGTACAGCGGTGCCAGCCTGAACGATGTCTATCTGCACCAACATGATAAGTATCGCTACGATCGCTATCAGCTTATCCGCAATGCGGCACTGGCCGATACCATGTCAGGCTATATCACCACGCTGCTAAAAGATCCGGCAGTACAACGTCTGGACAGCCGTTCGCGGCCAAAAAATCTGGAAATCAAAGCGGATATTCGTCAATTTCGCCAAACGCTGCGCACCCTGGCCTACAACACGCCCGGCAGTGAGGGGGTTAATGGGGAATTGACGGTCACGCCGTTGGTCGGGTTGGGTAAACAAAGCCCGCTGAATAACACCATCCATCACCTGATGTTTTGCACCGAGCACCGACTGGTGATGTGCACCCCCTATTTCAACCTGCCTGCGCTGCTGATCAAAAACGTGGTGCGCCTGCTCAAAGAAGGCAAGCAGGTGGAGATCATCATTGGTGACAAGACGGCTAACGACTTCTTTATTCCAGAAGATCAGCCGTTCAAGATCATCGGTGCACTGCCCTACCTGTATGAGATCAATCTGCGTCGTTTTGTCAGCCGCTTGCAGCGTTACATCGACAATCAACAGTTAACCGTGCGGTTATGGAAGGACGGGGATAACAGCTTCCACCTCAAAGGGCTGTGGTCAGACGATACCTGGCAGTTGCTGACAGGCAATAACCTGAATCCTCGTGCGTGGCGTTTGGATCTGGAAAACGCCATCCTGATCCACGATCCCGAGAAAGCACTGCTGGAACAGCGGTTGCAAGAATTAGATCAGATCCGCGCTTACACCACGCCGCTCAACAGCTATACCGATTTGCAAGGTATCGCACAATATCCGGTGAAAGTGCGTAAATTGATACGCCGCCTGCGCCGTATCAGGATCGACAGGCTGATCAGCCGCATTCTCTGATTCCACACCGTAAAGCCCCGTTCGCGGGGTTTTTTATTATCTGCGCAGACGTAATCCCTACTTACCACGCCTTTCTCAGCGTCAAACTGTCACAAAACTGCCTTTTCCGTTTTCCTAATGAAACTCCGTTCCATTTATCTTGAAATAATCAACACTACGGCGCTCGTTTTGTGATCTGCATCTAGGTAAATAAAATACCCTTCCGTTATTATTGTTCTATATAAAAAACCACTGTTTCACATATAAAACCATTATGAATATCTTCCAACAACTTGAGCATAGCAAAGCACCAGCGGCAGTCCGTCTCGTGATGATTGTTGACTATATTGCCAATCGTGACGAAGCCAGCTTTACCGAGATCTGTACCGATCTGTCTATACCGAAAAGTAGCGTACATCATCTGCTTGAAGTGTTGACGGTATCACAACTATTACGTCAACGTGCTGATGGACGTTATGTTTTAGGCTTGCGTTTATTTGAACTCGGCGGTCTGGCAATAAAGAATATCGATCTGCGTAAAGATGCCATTGGTTTTATGCATACATTGGTCAAAGAGACAGAGTTAACCTGCCACCTTGGTATTCTGGAGGGGGATAACGGCTTTTTCCTGAGTAAAGTCGAATCGCCCAAGGCCATTGTAAAAACTTCCTGGGAAGGTAAGAAGATTGTATTTAACCGCATGTCTCTGGGAAAAGTATTGCTGGCCTGGCTGCCGCAGGAAAGGATAGAAACCTTGATTGCTGATTGTACCTTTAAGCGTTTTACGCCGCGTACCATTACCAATAAAGATGATTTTCTGGAACATCTGGAACTCGTCAAAAAACAAGGCTGGGCGATAGACGACGGTGAGGATATTGAGGAAATCTGCTGTATGGCAGCACCAATTTTTAATCAGGATGGCAAGGTTATCGCCGCCATTGGCGTCAACGGCATGCAGTCACAGTATGCTAATGGTAAGAAAGAGAAACATCTGGCAAGCCTGATCAAAACCAGTAAAGCGATCTCCGATCATATTAACAGCCATCGCGCTGAATAACGCCAATAAGTAAACTCGTATAATGTATTGTTGATTAAGAGGTTAATAATTAGAGAATCAATAAAACGGCTTTTATTTTTTACCTGTAAATTACATTTTATCGCCTACTGCTGAAAGGTTGAATATTCACCGGTAAATGGGAATGAATGTCATCAATCATGGGTAGCGATACGCAATAGTTAAAATATCTGTAATGTCGTTAAAAACATTACGGAAAGGCAGCTTATAATTAAAAAAACGTCTAGAGACCAAAAAGAATAAGGCAATAGTAAACATTTAATTATCAATCTTTAATGGGGATAACCATCTTCAACATAACGTGAATGTGGGTAATAACACCCAGGGCCTTATGCGCCCCTGATTTTTAAATTTTATACCTATCACCTATCTGCTTTTATTAAAAGCGGCGGGACACATTTTTATTTTTTATAGATGAGGCTTTTCATGAAAATCAAACAAGCTATTGATAAAATCCCTGGGGGATTAATGCTGGTTCCGCTCTTTTTGGGCGCACTTTGTAATACCTTTACGCCGGGCGCAGGGAAATTTCTCGGCTCCTTCAGTAATGGACTGATTACCGGCACCATTCCTATTCTGGCGGTATGGTTTTTCTGCATGGGTGCATCCATTGAGCTCAAAGCAACGGGTACCATGCTGAAAAAATCCGGCGTTTTGGTTGTCACCAAAATTGCTACCGCGTGGATAGTAGCGATGATTGCGGGCACCTTCTTGCCGGGCGATGGCATCCAAAACGGTATGCTTGCTGGTATCTCAGTTCTCGCACTGGTCGCAGCAATGGACATGACCAACGGGGGTCTGTATGCCGCACTAATGAACCAATATGGTTCTAAAGAAGAAGCCGGTGCCTTCGTATTGATGTCGTTGGAGTCCGGTCCGCTGATGACCATGGTTATCCTCGGCGCCAGCGGTATCGCGACCTTTGAACCGCAACTGTTTGTCGGTGCTGTGCTGCCGTTCCTGATTGGTTTTGCACTGGGTAACCTGGATCCGGACCTGAGAAAACTGTTTGGTAACTCGGTCCAAACACTGATTCCTTTCTTCGCCTTCGCCTTGGGTAACACCATCAACCTGGCCGTTATCCTCAAAACCGGCTTTGCAGGTATCTTCCTGGGCGTTCTGGTCATCGTAGTGACGGGCATCCCATTGATTCTCGCCGACAAATTTATCGGTGGCGGTAACGGTACGGCAGGTGTCGCGGCGTCCAGTAGCGCCGGTGCCGCCGTCGCAACGCCTCTGCTGATCGCCAACATGGCGCCGGAATTCGCCCCGGTAGCTCAACAAGCCACGGCGCTGGTTGCCACCAGTGTTATAGTGACTTCAGTACTCGTGCCCATCATTACGGCCTTGTGGGCAAAACGATTTTCACCTAAAAACGCATAAAAGGTAACAATATGGACGTACGACAAAGTGTACACAGCGAACATGCCAAAACGCTCGATACCACCGAGCTGAGAAAGAAATTTCTCATTGAGCAGATTTTTACGCCAAACCAATACACCATGGTGTACAGCCACATTGACCGTATTGTCGTTGGCGGGATTATGCCTATTGATGGCGAGATCAGCTTTGATGACGATATCGGTAAGCAATTTGGCGTGAACTATTTCCTCGAGCGCCGCGAGTTGGGCCTGATCAACATCGGTGGTCCGGCAAACATCGTGATTGATGGCAAAAGCTACGCGGTGGGTAACGAAGAAGCGCTCTACGTGGGCAAAGGGGCCAAAGCCCTGGCGTTCAGCAGCGTAGATAAAGCTAAACCGGCAAAACTGTATTACAACAGTGCGCCAGCGCATGCTACGTTCCCGACGCGGGTTATCACACAAGATGATGCCGTCAAAGCGCCGCTGGGCGATGTCGCAACCTGTAATAAGCGTACCATTTGCAAATATCTGGTGCCGGAAGTAGTTGAAACCTGCCAGTTGAGCATGGGATTAACGCGTTTGGCAGAAGGTAGCAACTGGAACTCAATGCCGACCCATACCCATGAACGCAGAATGGAAGTTTACTTCTATTTTGATATGGCAGATGACACCATTATTTTCCATATGATGGGCGAGCCGCATGAAACACGTCACCTGGTGATGCATAACGAGCAGGCGGTGATCTCTCCGAGCTGGTCGATTCACACCGGCGTTGGCACCAAAAATTACGCCTTTATCTGGGGCATGATCGGCGAAAACCTGACGTTTGACGATATGGATCATATTGCGATGAAAGATCTGCGCTAGTCCGCGCTGCACGACTCGCAACCGTTCCATTAACGCCCACGGTATCAATACCGTGGGCGTTTTTGTATCTGCTATATGGCAATCTTTTTCGCGGGTGTTTACCGCACTGTCGAAGCGGCATGGTTTTAATGTTTTGAATTATTTGACGTTATATCGCGTAAAAAATAACGCTGAGGGGAACGAGACCACAGGGTGAGCGGCAGGACGCCGCGAAAGTCAGCGCCGCGTCTGGAACGCGTCGCTGGCGGCCCGTCAGTGGGCTCGGGCCCCGAAGGCACCGCGTAAGCGGCGTTATTTCCCGCGAAAAGCCAGGGGCCTCGGGGCGAGGGCGACTGAGCGCCCCGAGTCGGGCGCGTGCGATGCACGGCGCAGATAACCGCGTGGGTTAACGCGCACGAAACATTCACTGCAACAACAAAAAGGCTTGGCCTGGATTTGTGGGGACTCCTCAGCGCGTAGGCGGGGATCTTTTACAGGCTGAACGAGTTCTTTCTGTATGAGATCCCCGGCCTTCGCCGAGGATGACGAAGTGAGGGGCCGAGGATAACGAGGTATGAAACTGGATATGGCAACACGTGTTTCACACATAGCAAAAAGGGCTGTCCTTTCGGACAGCCCCTTCGCTACTCTTTAGCATCAGACGTCGTCTGATAGCTGATATAAAAACCTGGCAGTTCCCTACTCTCACATGGGGAAGCCCCACACTACCATCGGCGCTACGGCGTTTCACTTC
>NZ_JAGFPG010000088.1:0-541 GCF_025962675.1 Candidatus Symbiopectobacterium sp. NZEC127 | reverse complement strand
GTTGGTGCGTTCAGCAAAACAGAAGCCCATCATCTGGAACAGATCTTTCCTGAGCTGATTAAGCAGTTGGAACAGAAGCTACGCGCGGGGGAACTGAATCCCCGTCAGCAAGGTTGCGTCACGTTGTATTGTAACGAATGGACCTGTGAAGCCGATACGCTGGGCAGTTTTGGCTACGTGTATATTTCTATTTATCCCTCTTCGGCGGCAACACAATAATCCGCAGCTTCTCTCCCCATTCTGAACGTTTCCCTGATTTTATCGACTTAACCTGAAGAGAGTATTTCCATGCAAAGACCACCTGCAATCCCGCCACGGGAGGATAACCCCTGTCCGTCACCTGTAACCGTCTGGCAGCAACTACTTACCTACCTGCTGGAAAAGCACTACGGCCTGACGCTGAACGACACACCGTTCTGTGAAGAAAACGTCATTCAGGAGCATATCGATGCTGGCGTCACGCTGGTCAATGCGGTGAATTTTCTGGTAGAGCGCTACGAACTGGTGCGTATCGATCGCAACGGCTTTAACTGGCAGGAGC
>NZ_JAGFPG010000086.1:0-541 GCF_025962675.1 Candidatus Symbiopectobacterium sp. NZEC127 | reverse complement strand
GCTGCTCGCGATGAAACTGTCGACTTGGTCGGCGTTACCGGAAAAACCTTTGCTAATCTACGGCTAACGCAGCAGGGGCGAGATGTAAAAGTCGATTTAGGCAAAAATCAGACTATTACATTAAAAAATCAGGGTATTGCTGGTATCAGTGCAAAACATTTCACCTTCCAAAATACGTTTATTGCCCCAAAAACCTATACAGAAAGTGGCGCTACAGTCGCCCAACCCACGGCCGGATTGGGAACCGTGATCCTTCACGGGGGCGCTAAAGGTGTTATGTTGACAACCAATGCTCAGGGCCAGATGGTTTTTAGCCTGAGTGGTACGGTTTATAGTCGTGATAGCGCGGCGTCTGATGTTTTTGTGGTTAAGGCTCAACCCGGTGTTAACCACTATCAGAATGCTTTGCGCGGTTTTCGTCACGGCATTGATAAAATAGATTTACGCGAAATCGGTGTTACCGACTTCAACCAACTCACCGTCGTTAAACAAAACCGTGGCACCATGAATGGATTGTCACAGTTGCATCTTAGTAAGGCCA
>NZ_JAGFPG010000087.1:0-541 GCF_025962675.1 Candidatus Symbiopectobacterium sp. NZEC127 | reverse complement strand
CAGTTACTGTAGGCATCCTGTACCTGTGTCCACTGCACATCTTTGCGCGTGTTGAGATCTTTCAGCCAGGCGGTGCCGGGCGTATTTCCCAGGGTCAACAGAGTGTTTTGCAGAGCCTGAGCATTTTGCGCCTTTACATCCGCACTCACGCCGTTGGCAGCATCAACGGTGAGTTTTCCACCGGTATAAACGGTCGGCAACACCCAGGTATCTTTGGTGTAGCCTTTGTCCGCGTTCTTAATGAAAAACCCTTTCGAGGTGGTAATAGTCTGTTCGAACGCAGTGTTTTTAACGGCTTTGAAGTTGACTTTACCGTTGGTGCTGGTCAGTTTGGCATTTTTTCCCGCGTTGATTTTGCTGGCTTCATAAGTACTGTCATCACGGCTTAACAGGTTGATATCGCCGCCTGCGGTAAATTCGGTCACTTTATTCGTCACATTGTGACTGACTTGCCGAGTAGTGGTTTTCTTGCCATACCACTTGCGCTTGGTGGTGGTTTTTTCATAGTGGCTGGATTCTTCCATCGCTTGTGCGTAGAGGA
>NZ_JAGFPG010000085.1:0-544 GCF_025962675.1 Candidatus Symbiopectobacterium sp. NZEC127 | reverse complement strand
CTGTTTTCAGTGCGGTGAAGAAAGGCAGCTTAACCGGCGCAGGTTCGTTATCTTGCTTGATGAAGTCCAGCTCGGTTTTGCTCAGGTTCGGGTGTTTTTCCGGGTCATGATAGAACAACCACCACAAAACGACCCACAGCATGGCCAGCACGCCGGAGAACATGAATGCACCCTGCCAGCCGAGGTAGCTGTGTGCAATAACAATGATGGGGGGCGCTAACATGGCACCGATAGAGAAGCCAACGCCAGCCCAACCTGCGGCTATCGGACGCTCTTTTTTCGGGAACCATTCACCAAGGGTTTTGGCGTTGGCCGGGGTAGCTGCCGCTTCTGCTGCGCCCATAAAGAAGCGCAGGATCGCCAGATGCAGCCAACTGCCCGCACCTGCGTGGAACATACACATCAGCGCCCAGATAGAGGCACATACCAGAAAGCCGACTTTCAGACCGATAACGTCAATCAGCCAGCCGCACAGCGGTTGGAAAATGGTGTAGGCCAACTGGAATGCGCCAACGATCCAGGAGTATTGCTCTGTGGTGATCCC
>NZ_JAGFPG010000084.1:0-544 GCF_025962675.1 Candidatus Symbiopectobacterium sp. NZEC127 | reverse complement strand
GGCGCCCGTTTACGCCTGAACTGACACTGGTTATCGATGGCCGCACCCGCTACGTGGTGGGCTGGAGTCTTGCGCTGGCCGAAAACACGCTGGCAGTCGCTGATGCTCTGCGCCACGGTATCGAACATCACGGCGTACCGTTGCTTTACTACTCCGATAACGGGGCGGGTGAAACGGGCAAACTGCTGGATGCTGATATCACCGGTATTCTGCCGCGCCTTGGCATCGAGCACCCCACCGGTATTCCGGGGAACCCGCAGGCACGAGGGATCATCGAACGTCTGAACAAGGAGAACCCCGCCCGCATTGCCCGTAAGTTTGCCACCTACAACGGCAGGTCAGCAGACAAAGAAACCGCACGTATCACCAGCCGTGCGATTGATTCTGCAATGAATGCGTTGAATCAGAACAAAGCATTAAACGCGGTACAGAAATCTGCGATAGCCAAACTGCCAAGCTGGAGCCAGTTAATTGATGCGATTGAAGATGAAATCACCGCATACAACACGCAACACCGGCATAGCGAGTTACCCCTACGCGCCGC
>NZ_JAGFPG010000083.1:0-546 GCF_025962675.1 Candidatus Symbiopectobacterium sp. NZEC127 | reverse complement strand
TTTTTTCATCATTAGTGATGATGCCCGTTTTGCCAAACACATAGATCTTTTCGGGCAAGGACATTGTTGAATGTGTTACTTTGTCAGCTATTGAATAGGCTGCTTCTCTGATCTCTCGACGGTTTTTTTTTCGTTATTATCGGCATGGTGCCGGTAATCTGGTGTAGCCGCCACTTTGACGGGTAAACGTTCATTTAACGGCAGGAGTGTTTGGTTATATTGTCCTAATGGCTGTGGAGGCGGGGAGATATCGGTATTTTCGCCCGCAAGTACTGTGTGTGCACGAACGTGATTCAGTAATAGTATAAAGCATATTATTTTTTTTAATTGTAAACGGCGTTCTCTGTGCTGACAAACGTGATATGAGGGTACGATATCTTTGATATTCAGCGTGAGTGATTTTTTTTGAATCGTATTATTTACGGTGTTTGATACTCTCTTATTGCACCGTCTTTCGTTTGCTTCCATTTTACCATGATGATAATTCCCTATGCTCATTCTATGTTGATTTATGGTTATTGCCATTAAGGGGGATCTCCTTTTAAG
>NZ_JAGFPG010000082.1:0-553 GCF_025962675.1 Candidatus Symbiopectobacterium sp. NZEC127 | reverse complement strand
ACTGGCTTAACTCAAGTTCGTAACCTTGCCAGGAGCCTGCAGGCATCTGTGCTACAACGCTAATACCGAGTTGCTGTATAAATTTTTCAAGCTGCCAGGGGGCTGAGAACACAAAAGTGACCGCTGGCTGGGGAACAGGTGAAACTGGTTCAAGTACTAGCGTCACTTCCTCGATCTTATTCTCAGCATTCTGTTGGGGTATCAACCTGAAATGATGGAAGAAAATCCTGGCATCAAACAACGCCTGCTCATGTTCCTCGGGGGCAATAACATTGGCGGCATCTTCGCCCAAAAATGTATAGGGATTACGAACAAAAGAAAGCGCTTCGCTTCCGGCCACTCGACGACCAGGGATCGAATGTATTGAGTTTAGGACTTCTTTCACTTCGGGAGGGATGATGACGTGGCTAAGTTCGCCATTCTCACCAGGGATACGATAGCTATCATGAACCTGCGAATTCTTGTCAAAACTGCCTAGCCAGTTAGCTGGCTGGTCCTCGAAATGGGGCTCAATTTCGATAACAGCAGTATCAGCAACCGTTGATTTACGCAG
>NZ_JAGFPG010000081.1:0-554 GCF_025962675.1 Candidatus Symbiopectobacterium sp. NZEC127 | reverse complement strand
AAAGTTTGGCTGCAATCGCCTTATTCATCATCATTGACGTCGTACCAGGATGGTCAGTGGCAGCAACGATATAGCCTTGTTGCGCCAACGCGTGTCCCAACCAAAGCTGATTGCGCCAATTACCACCAAATCCATGAGAGAGTACAACAAAGGGATGCGTGCCGGACTCTGGATGTACGTTTTCTTGTACGTCGACACCGAAAAAAGCCAAATTTTCACCTACTGATTTAACCGGTATATCACTCTGTGCAGCAGGATAAAGCACAGCGATATTAAGCATGCGTTCGGGGACATCATTTGTTAGAGCGAACTGACGAAACCCCACTTGAGAAGAAGCCAATGCTGCCGCACAGAACAGCCCTGCTCCGAACAAAAAACCAGTACGCCACACCATAATTTCGTTTCTCCTGTTTGAACGCGGGGAAATTGTGCCAGCAAATAGCCGAAATAAGAAAGTCAATGTCTCCAGGATGCTGCTAATTTCGATGCGGCTGAGGTGTAACACTTCCCACAAAGCACAATGTCATATCACTCTTTTTTATTGCACACATTCC
>NZ_JAGFPG010000080.1:0-487 GCF_025962675.1 Candidatus Symbiopectobacterium sp. NZEC127 | reverse complement strand
GCCGCCAGATCGTTGGCGAACAGCGACTGCAACAATCCGGCCCCTGTGAACAGGCCCAACAGCGGCACCAGATAGACCAGCATGGCAGAGCGCAGCAGACTACTTTCGGAAATGCCCAATTCAACGCGTTGACCAGGCAGCAAAGGCTGCTCGCACGGAACGTACAGCGCCTGCTCGGCGGACCGCCCCAATTCACTCAAAAGCCCGGTGCCACAGGTTTTACGCGACTGACAACCGCTGCACCCGGACTGCTCACAGTGCAGCTCGGCCATGCCATTGTGCCAGGAAACCACGGTCGCCCACTCTTTGATCATACCTGTGCCCTACATCTTGCAAATTTATTGCGATTGAAAAATGACGTTGTCAGCAATGCGTTTAGCCGTGGTCGGGGGTAATTCGCCCACTACGGTTATTTCATACCCATCGCGAATTTCTGTGTGTACGCTTCGCCGTCCCGTCGTCACATATTGCTCAGCACGGGATTCTG
>NZ_JAGFPG010000079.1:0-557 GCF_025962675.1 Candidatus Symbiopectobacterium sp. NZEC127 | reverse complement strand
AGCCCTGGAGCAGCAAAATACCTTAAACAGTCACTCTACCCACGGCGTGTATCTACTACCCAGTGCGAAAAGTAGCGCAATGTTGCAAAGCAACATTGGCAAACTGAGCATTTCCCTGAGCCATATTGAACCCGAGGCGAATGGCGCTCAAGCGCTGCTGCACGTTCGGCTACTGGAAGGTACGGCACTGCCTGCGTTTCGCGCGCAACTCGACTGGGGTCAGATCGATCCGGTCAGTAGCAAACCGTTGCCGAGCGAAACGCACACACAGCCGCTGGTACTCGACGCCCCCCTATTGCCCAAAACCGAAGCCGTATTTGGTGTACGGTTGAGCGGTGTTACGCCGGAGCAACTCGGGTTTATCCGCCTGCATCAGGTTGAAACCGACCGCCCCTGATGCATAAAAAAATCCCTGCCGTAGCAGGGATTTTTCTCAACGTTATCGAACAGGGTTAAGGCAGGATCGAGGGTTGATCCGCGCCTTCCTTCTCGACTTTTTGTACCAGCAGGTGTTCGCGCTTCATCCCGAGCTTCAGCGCCAGCGCTGAGGCCACGTA
>NZ_JAGFPG010000007.1:0-269653 GCF_025962675.1 Candidatus Symbiopectobacterium sp. NZEC127 | reverse complement strand
CCTCGACTTGAATCGCTTCGTGTCGTGTCAACGGAGGCGCATTATAGGGATCCCAGTAATTTACACAACCCCTTTTTGGGATCTTTTTTTCCGTTCGCGCGTTTTTTACCCCCTTCGTTGAGATCCTGCGCAACCCGCGCTATTTTCAACCAACCTTTGCTGCTTCTGGCAGCAGCAAGGTCATAATTAGGGTAAGTTACTCTTTTCGAATGTATTGAGAGGTAAATATGGGCTCCCACGCATTGCGTTCCTATAAGGATGCGTTCCCCACTGTTGGGAAAAACGTGATGATCGATCCTTCCAGCGTCGTGATCGGCAACACGACGCTTGGCGATGATGTCAGCATCTGGCCATTAGTCACGATCCGTGGCGACGTGCATGAGATCCATATTGGCGCACGCACCAATATTCAGGATGGCAGCGTGTTGCACGTTACTCACCGCTCAGCGAGCAACCCGCAGGGTAATCCGTTGATCATTGGTGAAGAGGTCACCGTAGGCCACAAAGCCATGTTACACGGCTGCACCATCGGCAACCGCGTCTTGGTCGGTATGGGCTCAATCTTGCTTGACGGGGTGATGGTAGAAGATGACGTGATGATTGGGGCCGGCAGTCTGGTACCACCCGGCAAGCGCTTGCAGAGTGGTTATCTCTATCTTGGCAGCCCAGTGAAACAAATCCGCCCACTGACAGCAGAAGAGATCGAGGGGTTACGCTACTCCGCCAATAACTACGCCACCTGGAAAAACGACTACCTGGCTCAGGACAGCGAGTAATAGCCCTCACTGTCATCCTGTTCATTGAGCACCCGCGCTTCGAAAAGATCTTCGATATCCCAGCGGTGCTCTCTGAACAGCGCCAGCCAGCTATCCGCATCGGTTCCGCCAAAACGCGTCTGGAGCTGTGCTGCACTGATACGGCATTCACGCTGAAAGCCGCCGATCAGCACCGGGAAATAGATCATACGATCTTCTTCGTTCCAGGCTTCGCGATCGGGAAACTGAATCGCCTGGTTCATGAGTTTAACGCTTTCTTCATCTGTTCGATCACCGGCGTGGTATCCGGCATCACCCCGTGCCAGAGGAAAAACGCGTGTGCCGCCTGGTTGATCAACATACCAAAACCATCCGCCAACTGTGATGCCCCTTGCTGCTGGCACCACAGCAAAAACGGCGTCAGGCTGGCCTGATAGAACATGTCATAACAGCGCGTAGCAGCAGTAATCAACGAGGCGGGCAGTTCAGGAATATCGCCAGCGATCCCTGACGAGGTGGCATTGATGATCAGATCGAAGTTTTCGCCTTCCAGTCCATCCAGCGGCAACGCGTCAATGGGCCCCACCGGCTGAAACAGCGTGGCGAGCGCTTCTGCCTTGGCAAACGTCCGATTGGTCACCACCAGCGAACATCCATGGCTCAATAGCGGCTGAATAACGCCACGACTGGCACCGCCCGCACCGATCAACAGCACCCGATCCTGCGGCGTCACCAGCGCAAGACGCTGCAAATCACTCAGCAGCCCGATGCCGTCGGTATTATCCCCCAACAGCCGACCGTCTTCGAGCCGCTTCACGGTATTGACCGCTCCCGCTAACGAAGCGCGTTGGCTCAGTTCATCGACTTCCTGATAGGCACGCTCCTTGAAAGGCATGGTGATATTTGCCCCCAACGCCCCAGCCTGAAAAAAATCGCGCAGCGTTTGTTCAAAGGTATCTAGCGGTGCCAACAGGCGTTCATACGTCAAGGGGATCCCAGTTTGTTCGGAAAACAGCGCATGGATCTGCGGCGATTTGCTGTGCGCAATAGGATGACCAAAAACCGCGAAGGACGTTACTTCAGACACCGTTATCTCCACTTTTTAACCTTGTCGTATCAGGTTGCCCGTCAAGACATCCCGAATTTCAGACGGATTCTGCCGCCCAGAGGTTTCCCCGAGCAGAACAGGAAAAGCCTCACCAAACTGGGCCAGAACCTCTTGCACGGTGCGGCACGGCGGCAACCCGGTCAGATTAGCGCTGGTTGAAACGATGGGCTTACCAAACGCCAGACAGAGTTCACGCACGAGAGGATGCGCGCTAACGCGCACCGCCAACGACGAAAACTGCCCGGTCAACCAACGCGGCGTGCCTGGCTTCGCGGGCATGACCCACGTCACTGGCCCCGGCCAGGAGGCAAACATCGCCGATTTTTGCTCAGCGCTGAGCTGGCTGTCATCAATATAGGGAGTGAGCTGTTGATAATCTGCGGCGATCAGAATCAGCCCCTTTTCCACGGGCCGTTGTTTCAAGGCCAGCAGTTGCATCACGGCGGCTTCGCTGTCAGGATCGCACCCCAAGCCAAAAACCGCTTCGGTGGGATAGGCGATGACGTTCTGCTTTATCAGTTCCTGAAGGACAGAAACCGGTTGTTCATTCACTACATTACTCATTAGTATCAACTTCTGCCGTTACCGGCTTTCCACAGGCTTTACTGGCGCAAAAACGTTTGACGCCCTGCGCCGTTTTCTTTTCAAACAATAGCGGATAGTGGCAGGTTGGGCACGTCCCCGCCACCGGTTTATGGTTGAGCGCAAATTGACACTCAGGGTAACGCTCACAGGCGTGGAACACTTTGCCAAAGCGCGATTTACGTTGCAGCAGTTTGCCTTTACCGCATTGTGGACAGGTTAAGGCGGTTTCATCCGGGCGGTCGATGACCTCGGTATGGTCACACGCCGGGTAGTTGCTACAGCCAATAAACATGCCATAACGCCCCTGCCGCAACACCAGCGTCCCCTGACAGTGCGGGCAGAGTTGCCCAGACAGTTCCTTCACAATATGACCATCCGCATTGGCTTTCAGCGGACGCACGAATTCGCACTCCGGGTAGCGTGAGCAACCCAAAAAAGGACCGCGACGGCTTGAGCGTATCACCAGCGGCGCGCCGCACTCAGGGCAGCACTCCGCCTTTTTATCCGCCATTAGCGCAGGCGTTACCATGGTTTATTCTGACTCGTCGGTTTAATGCAAATACTCCTCATCTGCTTCAAACAGCAGATCTTCCATTTGCTGGTAGGCGTTTTCACATCCAGGTAGATTGAACAACACCATGAGGATCACCCATTTAAGATCGTCCAGATCGAACGATAACGTATCCAACGCCATCACGCGATCGATCACCATCTCACGCGTTTCAAGATTCAACACGTTGATTTGCTCCAGGAACAACAAAAAGCCCCGGCACTCGGTGTCGAAGCGCTGTTCCTCTTCCTGCGTATAAATGCGCAGTGCATGGGGATCGCTTGCCAAGGCAAAAGGCACTTCTTTGCCTTCCTGCAAATCCGCCAGGCGCTCCAGCCAGTTCAAGGCGCTATAGATATCAGCACGATCGAACCCCGCCCGCGTGAGGTCATCAGTTAACGCATCCTGATCAACGCGTAGTTCCGTTTCGTTGTGGATGTAAGTTTCAAACAAGTACATGAGTACGTCGAACATGGCCAGCCCTCCTCAATCGGACATAGCCGCCGGGTACTGCTTCTATCCATCCTGCTAACTCCAGATCCAGCAACTTACCTACTACCTCTGGCACAGGTTGGCCCGCACGTTCAGCGACAACATCAACAGGTGTAACCTCATCTCCTACGTTAGCCAACACGTCGGCAAATGGCAATTCCACATCGGCGTCCTGAGCAGAAATAGTTTCATTTTCGCCAAGGGGCAGCCACGATAACCCACTGCCCAGCTGTTCAATGATGTCTTTGGGACAGGTAACCAGATAAGCCCCCTGCTGGATAAGCCAATGCGTGCCTTGTGTCATGGGGTTGTCCAGGGCACCCGGTAACGCGAACAGATCGCGGTTCTGCTCCAATGCATAGCGCGCCGTGACCAAAGAGCCGCTACGCAGGGAAGCCTCGACAATCAGCACGCCGAGGCTCATCCCACTGATAATGCGATTACGCCGGGGAAAGTTGATTGCCCTCGGGGGCTCATTGAGGGGAAATTCGGAGACCAGCGCCCCGCCTTGTTCCACCAACCGTTCTGCCAGCGCACGATGACGACGGGGATACATCTGCTGTAATCCATTGCCCAGCACCGCCACGCTTTTCCCTCCTGCATCCAGCGCCGCTTGATGCGCCACGCCATCGACGCCCAACGCTAACCCACTGGTGATGGTAAAACCGTTCAGTGCCAACTCCTGCGCAAAATAACACCCCCACTGCGCGCCATACGCGGAAGGGTGACGGCTGCCGACCATAGCAAGTTGAGGGGCACAGAGAAGCTGAGGGTTACCGCGTACAAACAGTACTCGAGGCGAAGCGGGGATCTGCCGCAGCAACGGGGGATACAGTGAGTCTGCATAGGTGAGTAAATGGTGAGTCGGTTCCTCCAGCCAGCGTAACGCCGTTTCACATGCTCTCTCATCCTGCGTGAGAAATTGCGCGACCTGCTCTTCCGACAAGGCCAGCGCAGAGAGTACCTCGTCAGTTACCTCTGCCAGCGGACGCAATTGTTCCACCAATTGCACCGTTTTCACCGCGTTGAGGCGTCGCACGTTCATTAACCGCAGCCACAGCTCCACGTCCTGCATGCGTTCATCCTTGTCCCATTGCGCTTTACAGGGCAAATGCTGTCAATCAGAACCGGAAATGTCTAGAATAGATCCGGATACTCCTTCATCAACCGGATAAAGATCGAAATCAACTATGTCAGTTTTGCAGGTATTACATTTTCCAGACGAGCGGCTTCGCACTATCGCGAAACCTGTCGCAGAGGTTAATGCAGAAATTCAGCGCATCGTCGATGATATGTTCGACACCATGTACGAAGAAGAAGGCATCGGCCTTGCTGCGAGTCAGGTGGACGTGCATCAGCGCATTATCGTGATTGACGTATCCGAAGAACGCGATCAGCGTTTGGTGTTGATCAACCCAGAACTGCTGGAAAAAGACGGCGATACCGGTATTGAAGAGGGTTGTCTGTCCATTCCTGAAACCCGCGCACTGGTGCCGCGCGCTGAGCGTGTGAAGGTCAAAGCGCTGGACCGGGAAGGTAACCCCTTCGAGCTGGAAGCCGATGGCCTGTTGGCTATCTGTATCCAACACGAAATGGACCATCTGGTTGGCAAGCTGTTTATTGATTATCTCTCGCCGTTAAAACGCCAGAGAATCCGTCAGAAACTGGAAAAAATGGCCCGACTGAACGGTCGTCCATAATCTTATCACTACCGCAGGAAACGCCGTGTCCGAAAGCTCCCTACGCATTATTTTCGCGGGTACACCTGACTTTGCAGCGCGCCACCTTGATGCGCTGCTGAATTCGCCGCATCAGGTGGTGGGTGTTTTTACCCAACCCGATCGTCCTGCAGGCCGAGGCAACAAACTGACGCCCAGCCCGGTCAAAGTGTTGGCTGAACAGCACGGCGTCCCGGTGTTGCAGCCCAAATCGCTGCGCCCAGCAGAAAATCAGCAACTGGTGGCTGATTTACAGGCGGATATCATGGTGGTGGTGGCCTATGGCTTGATCCTGCCGCAGGCGGTGTTAGAGATGCCGCGCCTGGGCTGTATCAATGTGCACGGCTCGCTGCTACCGCGCTGGCGCGGTGCGGCACCGATACAACGCGCGCTGTGGGCGGGAGACACCGAAACCGGTATTACCATCATGCAAATGGATGCAGGGTTGGATACCGGAGCCATGCTGCATAAGCTGTCATGCCCGATAACGCCGCAGGACACCAGCGCCTCGCTGTACGATCGTCTGGCAGAACTGGGCCCGCAAGGATTGCTGACCACGCTTGCCTCACTGGCGCAGGGAACCGCTGTCGCAGAAAAACAAGATGACAGTCTGGCGACTTACGCCGAAAAACTGAACAAAGAAGAGGCTAAGCTTGACTGGTCACTCAGCGCCGAGCAACTGGAACGCTGCATTCGTGCGTTCAACCCCTGGCCTGTCAGCTATATCACGATTGACGATCAACCTGTGAAAGTAT
The DNA here is from genome assembly GCF_025962675.1 of Candidatus Symbiopectobacterium sp. NZEC127. Lineage (NCBI taxonomy): Bacteria > Pseudomonadati > Pseudomonadota > Gammaproteobacteria > Enterobacterales > Enterobacteriaceae > Symbiopectobacterium > Candidatus Symbiopectobacterium sp. NZEC127. Next base: position 263,690 of record NZ_JAGFPG010000007.1, on the reverse strand, counting down.
GGAAAGCCAGCGTTTTGGACGTTACCCACAGCGCACAGCCCGGCACGATCGTCAGTGCAGATAAACAGGGTATACAGGTCGCCACCGCTCAAGGTTTACTGAACCTGCTGCAACTGCAACCTGCGGGCAAAAAACCGATGTCGGTGCAGGATCTGCTCAATTCGCGTCGTGAATGGTTCACACCAGGCAACGTACTGGCATAATACACTCATCCATTAAAAGGCAACGCGTCTGCTGTTATGGCAGGCGCGTTACCGTTTCAGAAAACCACTATCCATGAAAACTACATACAATCTGCGCGCCATCGCCGCGAACGTTATCGGCCAGGTGCTTGATAAAGGCCAGTCGCTAAGTTCACTACTGCCACAGTATCAGCGTGATATCTCGGAAAAAGATCGTGCCCTGTTGCAAGAACTGTGCTTCGGCGTATTGCGCGTGCTGCCGCAGGTAGAGTGGATAATTCAGCAGTTGATGGCAAAAACGCTGACCGGGAAGCAGCGCACGTTGCACTACCTGATCATGGTGGGCATCTATCAACTCGCTCACACGCGCATCCCGGCCCATGCCGCACTCTCTGAAACGGTCAACGGTGCTATCGCACTCAAACGCCCGCAGCTTAAAGGGTTGATCAACGGCGTACTGCGCCAATTCCAACGCCAGCAGGCCGAGTTGGATGAGCGCGCGGCTAACCATGTGTCTCGCTTTGCTCACCCCGAGTGGCTGCTAGCGCGCCTCAAGAAAGCCTACCCGCAGCAGTGGCAGCAGATTGTTGAAGCCAATAATCAGCGTCCCCCGATGTGGCTGCGCGTCAACCGCTTGCACCACACGCGGGAACACTATTTAGCGCTGCTGACTGAAGCCGGTATCGCCGCTCAGCCGCATCCTGAACAGCACGAAGCCATCATGCTGAACGAGCCTTGTGCCGTAGGCCTGCTGCCTGGCTTCGCGCAAGGTTGGGTTACGGTGCAGGACGTTTCTGCGCAAGGTTGCGTGCGCTGGTTAGCACCGCAGGATAATGAACATATTCTCGATCTGTGTGCTGCACCGGGCGGGAAAACCACCCATGTTCTGGAAGCAGCGCCTCACGCCAAGGTGTTAGCGGTGGATGTGGACCCACAGCGCCTCGCTCGGGTAAAAGAGAATCTGCAACGCCTTAATCTTCACGCCGACGTGAGACAAGGCGACGGGCGCGAGCCTGCGGCCTGGTGCGGTGAGCAGCAGTTCGATCGTATTCTGCTCGATGCTCCTTGTTCTGCCACTGGCGTGATTCGCCGTCATCCTGATATCAAATGGCTGCGGCGCGACAGCGACATCGCCGAATTGGCACTGTTGCAGCAGGAGATTCTGGAGGCCATCTGGCCGCGGCTGAAAGCAGGCGGCACCCTGGTTTATGCCACCTGCTCGATCCTGCCGGAAGAGAATCAGCAGCAAATGCGCGCGTTCCTGACACGCCATGCGGACGCCGCACTGGTGGAAACGGGCGATGCGCAACACCCTGGTCTGCAAAAGTTACCAGCGGCAGAGGATGGCGATGGGTTCTTTTATGCTAAGTTGGTTAAGAGCATTGGCTGATAGCAACGGCAACGGGCACAGATCATGAAAATCATTATTCTTGGTGCAGGTCAGGTGGGCGGTACGCTGGCGGAAACGCTCTCCGGGGAAAACAACGATATTACTGTCGTTGATACTGACACCGCGCGGCTGCGGCAGTTGCAGGATAAATTCGATTTGCGCGTGGTTGCTGGTTATGCCTCCCATCCGCGCGTGCTGCGCGAAGCCGGGGCCGAAGATGCAGACATGCTGGTTGCCGTCACCAACTCGGATGAAACCAATATGGTGGCCTGTCAGGTCGCCTACTCGCTGTTTAATACACCAAACCGCATTGCACGCATTCGTTCCGCAGAGTACGTGCGTGCCGGTGAGCAACTGTTTCAGGCAGAAGCGGTGCCAATTGATCATTTGATCTCGCCGGAACAGTTGGTCATCGACAATATCTACAAGTTAATCGAGTATCCCGGCGCGCTACAGGTGGTGAACTTCGCCGAAGGGAAAGTAAGTATCGCCGCAGTGAACGCTTACTACGGTGGCCCGCTGATTGGCAATGCGCTCTCCGCGCTGCGTGAGCATATGCCGCACATCGAAACCCGCGTAGCCGCTATTTTTCGCCACGACAGACCGATCCGTCCGCAAGGTTCAACGATTATCGAAGCGGGCGATGAAGTGTTCTTTGTTGCTGCTTCCCAACATATTCGCGCAGTAATGAGCGAACTCCAGCGCTTGGAAAAACCCTACAAGCGCATCATGATTGTCGGTGGCGGTAACGTCGGCGCGGGGTTGGCACATAAGCTGGAAAAAGACTACAGCGTCAAACTGATCGAAAAGAACGAAGAGCGTGCGATCGCTCTGGCTGAACTGCTGCAAGACACCATTGTGTTCCACGGCGATGCTTCCGATCAGGAGTTGTTGGCCCAGGAGCATGTCGAACAAATCGATGTGTTTATTGCCATTACCAACGACGATGAAGCGAACATCATGTCCGCCATGCTGGCCAAACGCATGGGGGCGAAAAAAGCCATGGTATTGATCCAGCGGCGCGCCTATGTCGATTTGGTTCAGGGCAGCGTTATCGATGTAGCCATTTCGCCACAGCAAGCGACGATTTCCGCACTGCTGGGTCATGTGCGTAAAGCGGATATTGTCAGCGTTTCATCATTACGACGCGGCGTAGCGGAAGCGATTGAGGCGATTGCTCACGGCGATGAAGGCACATCGAAAGTGGTTGGCCGTATGATTGAAGATATCAAATTGCCGCCAGGCACCTTGATTGGCGCGATTGTGCGCGGTGATGATGTGATCATCGCCAATGACAATATAAAGATAGAGCAAGGGGATCATGTCATCATGTTCCTGACAGACAAAAAATTTGTGCCCGAAGTGGAGCGACTGTTCCAACCCAGCCCGTTCTTCTTGTAATAACGCCTATCGGTGCCGTTGCAAGCGGCACTTTCTTTCCCTACTCACTGATTATCACCGCTGGCAATTATGTAACGCTTTGTTAAAATTTAGAGGTTCATTTTATCAAGGAGTTGGATCATGAGTATGCTAAAAGAGTTTCGCGAATTCGCGATGCGCGGCAACGTGGTGGATTTGGCAGTGGGTGTCATTATCGGCGCAGCGTTTGGCAAGATCGTCTCCTCGCTCGTGGCCGATATCATTATGCCGCCACTGGGATTACTGCTGGGCGGCATCGATTTCAAACATTTCGAACTGGTGCTGCGTGATCCACAAGGGGATATCCCTGCCGTGGTGCTGCGCTACGGCCTTTTCCTGCAAAATATTTTTGATTTTATCCTGGTCGCATTCGCCATTTTTATGGCGATCAAGCTAATGAATAACCTGCGCCGTAAAGAAGAGAAAGCGCCAGCACCGGCAAAACCAAGCGCCGAGGCGACGTTGCTAACTGAAATTCGCGATTTGCTGAAAGATCAGCAGCCGAAAGCGTAGCGCTGTTCAACAAAACCCAAAACAGCCATAAAGTGAGAGGCCAGTGGTAAAGCATCCCTTGATGATTTACCACTGGCCTCCCAGTTTTGGCCCTTGCCCTGTTTGCCGTTGCGACAGTAGCTGCCTTTGCCTTTCTTGTTCTTCTCAATGCGTTGTCGGAACAAGGGGTCATGCAACAATGCTTCGAGCGCATTGTCTTGGATCTTGCCTTTCTTGTGCTGATAAGTGCTCATCACATCTCTCTTGGTTAGGTTATTAATCCCATTCATCGCCACACGTCAGCAATAGCTACGTTGGCCTATTTTTCGGGCGCTATTCTTTCACCAGAATACCTACTGTGCAAGCGGTCGGGATAATCACCGTGCAAAAATCGGAACTGATCCCTTTCTGTAGACGTAAAAAAACCGGGTTTCCCCGGTTTTTTTAACCCACCGCTGATGATTACTCAGCAGCAGCGGTTTCTTCTGCTTGTGCAACTGAACGATCAACCAGCTCGATGTAAGCCATCGGCGCGTTGTCGCCTGCACGGAAGCCACACTTCAGAATGCGAGTGTAACCACCGGCACGGCTCGCGAAACGCGGGCCCAGTTCATTAAACAGTTTTGCCACGATCTCGTTATCACGAGTACGGGCGAATGCCAGACGACGATTAGCTACGCTGTCGGTCTTGGCAAGAGTAATCAGCGGTTCAACAACACGGCGCAGCTCTTTTGCTTTTGGCAGGGTCGTCTTGATGATCTCATGACGAACCAAAGAACCAGCCATGTTACGGAACATAGCCTGACGATGGCTGCTGTTACGGTTCAGTTGACGACCACTCTTACGATGGCGCATGACCTTATCCTTCTCAGTAAAACCTTAACCTGTGACCGGGTTATTCATCAGCAATGCTTGCCGGCGGCCAGTTTTCCAGGCGCATGCCCAGAGAAAGACCACGTGAGGCGAGCACATCTTTAATCTCGGTAAGAGATTTTTTACCCAGGTTAGGCGTTTTCAGCAATTCAACCTCGGTACGCTGTACCAGATCACCGATGTAGTGGATAGCTTCTGCCTTGAGGCAGTTAGCAGAGCGGACAGTCAATTCCAGATCGTCAACAGGGCGCAGCAGGATCGGATCGAATTCTGGTTTCTCTTCTTTCACTTCAGGCTGACGTACATCACGTAAATCAACAAAAGCTTCCAGTTGTTCAGCCAGGATGGTTGCCGCACGGCGGATCGCCTCTTCAGGATCGATCGTGCCATTGGTTTCCATTTCGATGACCAGCTTGTCCAGGTCGGTACGTTGTTCAACACGAGCTGCTTCAACATTGTAGGCAATACGCTCTACCGGGCTGTAGCAAGCATCGACCAACAAACGGCCAATCGGGCGCTCATCTTCTTCCGTATGAATACGGGCAGAAGCCGGCACATAACCACGACCACGTTGAACTTTGATACGCATGCTGATAGCTGCGTTTTCATCGGTCAGATGGCAGATCACGTGCTGCGGCTTGACGATTTCGACATCACCATCATGGGTGATGTCTGCTGCAGTCACAGGGCCAATGCCAGATTTATTCAGGGAAAGGATAACTTCATCTTTACCTTGAACTTTCACCGCCAGCCCTTTCAGGTTGAGCAGGATTTCCAGGATATCTTCCTGTACGCCTTCTTTGGTGCTGTACTCGTGCAGTACACCATCAATCTCAACCTCGGTCACCGCGCAACCTGGCATGGATGAAAGCAGAATACGGCGCAGTGCGTTGCCAAGCGTATGGCCGAAACCACGCTCTAACGGCTCAAGGGTCACCTTGGCGTGCGTCGAACTTACTTGCTCGATATCGACCAGGCGCGGTTTTAGAAACTCTGTCACAGAACCCTGCATTGTGTCCTCTCTTTGGTACTAAGCTTTACTTGGAGTAAAGCTCGACGATCAGGTGTTCATTAATGTCCGCAGACAGATCGGTACGTTCAGGAATACGTTTGAACACACCTTCCATCTTGGCAGCATCAACTTCCAGCCAAGTCGGCTTTTCACGCTGTTCAGCCAGCTCCAATGCTGCTTTCACGCGAGATTGCTTTTTAGCTTTCTCACGGATGCTGACGACATCATTCGGTGATACCTGATAAGAAGCGATGCTGACAACGCGACCGTTTACCATAACAGCTTTGTGGCTTACCAACTGACGCGCTTCCGCACGAGTGGCGCCGAAGCCCATACGATAAACCACGTTATCCAGACGCCCTTCCAGCAGTTGCAGCAGGTTTGCACCTGTGTTGCCTTTCAGACGAGCAGCTTCTTTATAGTAGTTACGGAATTGACGCTCCAGAACACCGTAGATACGGCGAACTTTTTGTTTCTCACGCAACTGCACGCCATAATCAGACAGACGCGGTTTACGCGCACCGTGCTGACCAGGGCCTTGTTCGATCTTACACTTGGAATCGATCGCGCGAACACCGGACTTAAGGAACAGGTCGGTGCCTTCACGACGGCTCAGCTTGAGCTTAGGACCCAAATATCTAGCCATTTTCTTTCTCCAACTATCCTAAAAGCGGCGTTATACGCGACGCTTTTTCGGCGGACGACAACCGTTATGGGGGATCGGAGTCACATCAGTAATATTAGTGATGCGGAAACCAGCCGCGTTCAGAGCGCGGATAGTAGACTCACGGCCCGGACCAGGTCCTTTAACCATAACTTCCAAGTTCTTGATACCGTATTCTTTCACGGCTTCAGCGCAACGTTCAGCAGCTACCTGAGCAGCGAACGGCGTAGATTTACGAGAACCACGGAAACCGGAACCACCGGCTGTTGCCCAACCCAGCGCGTTACCCTGACGATCGGTAATGGTCACGATGGTGTTGTTAAAAGAAGCATGGATATGAGCCACACCGTCAGAAACTTGTTTTCTTACACGCTTACGTGCACGAATAGGTGCTTTTGCCATTATTCAATCACCCCGATTATTTCTTGATCGGTTTGCGCGGACCCTTACGGGTACGGGCGTTGGTCTTAGTACGCTGACCGCGCACTGGCAGACCACGACGATGACGCAAACCGCGATAGCAACCAAGGTCCATCAGGCGCTTGATGCTCATGCTGATTTCACGGCGCAGATCACCTTCGACGACGAATTTGGCAACTTCTACACGCAGCGTTTCGATTTGCTCTTCAGACAGCTCACTGATCTTAACATCTTCAGCAATACCCGCCGCAGCACAGATGGCCTTGGAACGTGTCTTGCCGACGCCATAGATCGAGGTTAACGCGATCACGGCATGTTTCTGATCAGGAATGTTAATGCCTGCTATACGGGCCACTATGCACTCCTATTATTCAATATGTACGCTCCATGCTGAAAAGCCCGTTTTCAGGATACTCAAATGGAAACGCACAGACATACAAAAGATTGGCTGGCTAATCTAGCCAGCTCAATCCAACTTTGCAAGAAAAATATGCGAGATAATCAGCCTTGGCGCTGTTTATGCTTCGGCTCGGCGCTGCAAATCACACGAACGACACCGTTACGCTTAACGATTTTGCAGTTACGACATAATTTCTTGACGGAAGCACGAACTTTCATTTTTACTCTCCGTAACTTCTCAAGCAATCCAATTAGCGGTTATAGCCTTTCAGATTTGCTTTCTTCAATGCAGACTCATACTGACTCGACATCATCAGAGTTTGCACTTGAGCCATAAAGTCCATGATGACCACGACGACGATCAACAGGGATGTACCCCCAAAATAGAAGGGGACCTTCATCGCATCACGCATGAACTCCGGGATCAGGCAGATAAAGGTAATGTACATTGCGCCGACCAGAGTCAGGCGGGTCATCACCTTATCGATGTATTTCGCCGTTTGCTCTCCCGGACGAATTCCTGGCACGAATGCACCGGACTTCTTCAGGTTATCTGCTGTTTCGCGCGGGTTGAAAACCAACGCCGTATAGAAGAAACAGAAGAAGATGATTGCAGTCGCATAGAGTAGCACATAAAGCGGTTGTCCGGGCTGCAAATACATCGAAATAGTTGTCAGCCAGTTCCAACCGGTACCGCCCCCAAACCACGATGCAATCGTTGCTGGGAACAGAATGATACTGGAGGCGAAAATTGCCGGGATAACCCCTGCCATGTTCACTTTCAGCGGTAAGTGCGTACTCTGTGCTGCATAAACCCGACGACCCTGTTGACGCTTTGCGTAGTTAACGACGATACGCCGCTGGCCACGCTCGATGAAAACAACGAAGAAGGTTACTGCAAACACTAAAACTGCAACCAACAGCAGCACGAGGAAGTGCAGGTCGCCTTGCCGAGCTTGCTCGATAGTGTGGGCAATCGCCGGCGGTAAGCCCGCAACGATACCCGCAAAGATCAAGATAGAGATACCGTTACCGATACCGCGCTCAGTAATCTGTTCGCCCAGCCACATCAGGAACATGGTCCCGGTAACCAGACTTACAACAGCCGTAAAGTAAAACGCAAAGCCCGGATTAATCACCAGGCCCTGCATTCCTGGCATATTCGGTAAACCGGTAGCAATACCGATTGACTGGAATATGGCCAGTACTAACGTACCGTAACGGGTGTACTGGCTAATCTTGCGACGGCCAGCCTCCCCTTCTTTCTTGATTTCCGCCAAGGTGGGGTGAACCACCGTCAGCAGCTGGATAATAATAGAGGCCGAAATGTACGGCATAATACCCAGCGCAAAGATAGAAGCACGGCTGAGAGCACCACCAGAGAACATGTTGAACATTTCAATGATGGTGCCACGCTGTTGTTCGAGCAATTTGGCAAGCACAGTGGCATCAATACCAGGGATCGGAATAAAAGAGCCGATACGGAAAACGATAAGCGCGCCGATTACAAACAGCAGTCTGCGTTTCAGCTCGCCAACGCCACCCTTAGCACTTTGAAAATCTAATCCTGGTTGCTTAGCCATCTGCTACTTATTCCTCAATTTTACCGCCAGCAGCTTCGATAGCAGCACGCGCGCCTTTGGTCACACGCAGACCACGAATCGTTACCGGACGGGAAACTTCACCAGACAGGATCACTTTCGCGAACTCGATCTGAACGCCAATAACGTTAGCAGCCTTCAGCGTGTTCAGGTCAACGACGTCTCCGTCTACGCGAGCCAGATCGGACAGACGGATTTCCGCTGTGATCATCGCTTTGCGAGAGGTAAAGCCGAATTTCGGCAGACGACGATACAACGGCATCTGACCACCTTCGAACCCACGACGTACGCCACCGCCAGAACGAGACTTCTGACCTTTGTGACCACGACCGCCGGTTTTACCGAGGCCAGAACCGATACCACGACCTAAACGCTTCGGCGCGTGCTTCGCGCCTTCGGCCGGAGACAGAGTATTTAAACGCATCTGTTACTCCTCCACTTTAACCATGTAGTAAACCGCGTTGACCATACCGCGCACAGCAGGCGTATCTTCACGCTCAACGGTATGACCAATACGACGCAGACCCAGGCCAAGCAGCGTTGCCTTATGTTTCGGCAGACGACCGATTGCACTACGGGTTTGAGTAATTTTAATAGTCTTAGCCATGGTCAATTATCCCAGAATGTCGTCAACGGACTTGCCACGCTTGGCAGCAACCATTTCCGGGGAATTCATATTAGCCAGGCCATCGATAGTTGCACGAACCACGTTAATCGGGTTAGTGGAACCATAGGCTTTAGCCAATACGTTATGAACCCCAGCAACTTCCAGAACGGCGCGCATTGCACCGCCGGCGATGATACCGGTACCTTCGGAAGCCGGCTGCATGAATACGCGAGACCCAGTGTGAGCACCTTTAACCGGGTGCTGCAGGGTGCCGCCATTCAGCGCGACATTCAACATGTTGCGACGGGCTTTTTCCATCGCTTTCTGGATTGCTGCCGGAACTTCACGCGCTTTCCCGTAACCAAAACCAACGCGGCCGTTGCCATCACCCACTACAGTCAGTGCGGTGAAGCTGAAAATACGACCACCTTTAACGGTTTTAGATACGCGATTTACCGCGATCAGCTTTTCCTGCAGTTCGCCAGCTTGTTTTTCGATGTGTGCCATCTTACACCTCTACCTTAGAACTGAAGGCCAGCTTCACGAGCAGCATCTGCCAGTGCCTGGACGCGACCATGATATTGGAACCCGGAACGGTCAAAGGACACATCTTTAATGCCTTTTTCCAATGCGCGCTCAGCGACTGCTTTACCTACAGCAGCAGCGGCATCTTTGTTGCCGGTGTACTTCAGTTGTTCTGCGATAGCTTTTTCTACAGTAGAAGCGGCTACCAGGATTTCAGAACCGTTCGGTGCGATAACCTGCGCATAAATATGGCGAGGGGTACGATGTACCACCAGGCGAGTCGCTCCCAATTCCTGGAGTTTGCGACGTGCGCGGGTTGCACGACGGATACGAGCTGATTTCTTATCCATAGTGTTACCTTACTTCTTCTTAGCCTCTTTGATACGCACGACTTCGTCGGCGTAACGGACACCCTTGCCTTTGTAAGGCTCAGGACGACGGTAAGCGCGCAGATCAGCTGCAACCTGACCGATAGCCTGCTTATCAGCACCTTTCAGTACGATTTCAGTTTGTGTCGGGCATTCAGCTGTGATGCCAGCAGGCAGCGCGTGGTCAATCGGGTGTGAGTACCCCAGAGACAAATTCACGACATTGCCTTTAACTGCGGCACGGTAACCTACGCCAACCAGTTGAAGCTTCTTGGTGAAGCCTTCGGTAACACCGATAACGACTGCGTTCAGCAGTGCACGCGCGGTGCCTGCCTGTGCCCAACCGTCTACAAAACCTTCGCGCGGAGCGAAAGTCAGAGCGTTGTCAGCCACAGTAACTTCAACAGCATCGTTGATGGTACGAGTCAGCTCGCCGTTTTTACCCTTGATCGAAATAACCTGACCGTTGAGTTTTACCTCTACGCCGGCAGGAATGACGACGGGTGCTTTTGCAACACGAGACATTCTTTCCTCCGATTAAGCTACGTAGCAGATAATCTCGCCACCAAGACCAGCTTGGCGCGCTGCACGATCAGTCATAACACCTTTAGAGGTAGAAACAACCGCGATTCCTAAACCAGCCATAACTTTAGGCAGCTCATCTTTTTTCTTATAGATGCGCAGACTTGGGCGGCTGATACGCTGAATGCTTTCTACCACTGCCTTGCCCTGGAAGTATTTCAGAGAAATTTCCAGTTCAGGCTTGGTATCGCCTTCGATTTTGTAATCTTGAATATAACCTTCTTCCTTAAGCACTTTGGCAATTGCCACTTTCAGCTTGGAGGAAGGCATGGTGATCGCAACTTTGTTCGCGGCCTGACCGTTGCGTATACGGGTCAGCATGTCCGCGATCGGATCTTGCATGCTCATCTGTCTTTACTCCCGTGATTCAATTGGTGACAATTACCAGCTAGCCTTTTTCAGACCCGGAATTTCACCGCGCATGGCGGCTTCACGGACCTTGATACGGCTCAACCCGAACTTCCGCAGGAAAGCGTGCGGACGACCTGTCTGGCGGCAGCGGTTACGCTGACGGGACGGGCTGGAATCACGCGGCAGAGTCTGCAGCTTGAGAACAGCATCCCAACGATCTTCGTCGGATGAGTTCACATTGGAGATGATAGCTTTCAATTCAGTGCGTTTAGCAAAGAATTTATCAGCCAATTTCACGCGTTTGACTTCGCGTGCTTTCATGGATTGCTTAGCCATTAGTAACCCTACCTTACTTGCGGAACGGGAAGTTAAAGGCGGCCAGCAGCGCGCGGCCTTCATCATCGGATTTCGCAGTGGTGGTAATGGTAATGTCCAAACCACGAACGCGATCGACTTTGTCATAGTCGATTTCCGGGAAGATGATCTGCTCACGCACGCCCATGCTGTAGTTGCCACGGCCATCGAAGGACTTGGCAGACAGACCGCGGAAGTCACGAATACGCGGTACAGCAATGGAAATCAGGCGCTCAAGGAACTCCCACATGCGTTCGCCACGCAGAGTTACTTTACAGCCGATCGGATAGCCCTGGCGGATTTTGAAGCCTGCAACAGATTTGCGTGCTTTGGTGATCAACGGCTTTTGACCGGAGATAGCTGCCAGATCGGCTGCGGCGTTATCCAGCAGCTTCTTGTCAGCGATCGCTTCACCAACACCCATATTCAGGGTGATCTTCTCGACCCGAGGGACTTGCATGACAGAATTGTAGCTAAACTGAGTCATCAGTTTGCTAACCACTTCGTCTTTGTAGTAATCATGCAGTTTCGCCATCGTACTACTCCAAATTACTTGATAGTTTCGCTAGTAGATTTAAAGAAACGGACTTTTTTGCCGTCTTCGAATCTAAAGCCTACACGGTCAGCCTTGCCAGTTGCCGCATTGAACAGTGCAACGTTGGAAAGCTGGATTGCAGCTTCTTTTTCAACGATGCCACCTGGTTGGTTCAGGGCCGGAACCGGCTTCTGATGTTTCTTAACCAGGTTGATACCTTCAACAACGATCTTGCTGGAAGACAGAACATTCTTAACTTTACCGCGCTTACCTTTATCTTTGCCGGTCAGCACGATAACTTCGTCATCACGACGGATTTTCGCTGCCATGGTTCGCTCCTTAGAGTACTTCTGGTGCCAGAGAGATAATTTTCATGAACTTTTCAGAACGCAGTTCACGAGTTACCGGCCCAAAAATACGCGTACCGATAGGCTGCTCGCTGTTATTGTTCAGAATAACGCATGCATTGCCATCGAAGCGAATGACAGAACCGTCCGGGCGACGAACACCCTTCTTGGTGCGCACCACTACCGCCTTCAGAACATCGCCTTTCTTCACCTTACCGCGAGGAATTGCTTCCTTGATGGTAATTTTGATGATATCGCCGACGCCTGCGTAGCGACGGTGCGAGCCACCTAGAACCTTGATACACATTACGCGACGTGCACCGGAGTTATCGGCCACGTTCAGCATAGTCTGTTCTTGGATCATTTTAGTGCTCCGCTAATGTCAACTACTACTTTTCAAACCCTTACGGGTCGTTTTTCGACCCCTTACGGGTCATTAATACCCCAGAATCGAGGGCGCAGTATTATAACACCGCTTTTCGACCAAGGGTAGAAAAAATAAACGGCCCTTTGCAGAGCCGTTTATCATTTTCAAGAAGAGCAATACTGTATTACAGAATCGCTTTCTCTACAACGCGAACCAACGTCCAAGACTTAGTTTTGGACAGCGGACGGCATTCGCGGATTTCAACCACGTCACCGATACCGCATTCGTTGTTCTCATCATGTACGTGCAGTTTGGTCGTACGTTTGATGAATTTCCCATACAGAGGGTGTTTCACAAAACGTTCGATTGCAACAACCATGGATTTCTCCATTTTGTCGCTCACAACACGACCTTGCAGAGTACGGATATTATCGCTCATTACGCACCCGCCTTCTGAGTCAGTAAAGTCTTAACACGTGCAATATTACGACGCACTTGTTTTACCAGGTGAGTCTGTTGCAACTGACCACTGGCCGCTTGCATACGCAAGTTAAATTGCTCGCGCAGCAGTTCAAGCAGCTCGGTGTTCAGCTCTTCAACGCTCTTTTCACGCAGCTCATTTGCTTTCATTACATCACCGTCTTAGTTACAAAGGTGGTTTTGATCGGCAGTTTCGCTGCTGCCAGTTGGAATGCCTCACGGGCTAACTCTTCCGGCACACCGTCCATTTCGTACAGGACTTTACCTGGCTGAATCAAGGCAACCCAATATTCCACGTTACCTTTACCTTTACCCATACGTACTTCAAGCGGTTTCTCGGTGATTGGTTTGTCCGGGAATACTCGGATCCAAATCTTACCTTGACGCTTAACAGCACGGGTCATGGCACGACGTGCAGCTTCGATTTGGCGAGCGGTCAGGCGACCACGGCCAACAGCTTTCAGACCGAAAGTACCGAAGCTGACATCCGTACCGGCAGCCAGACCGCGGTTACGGCCTTTGTGCATCTTACGGAATTTTGTACGCTTTGGTTGTAACATCAGCGACTCTCCTTACTTGCGGCCTTTACGCTGCTGCTTTTTAGGTTGAGCAGCCGGTTTTTCCGGTTGTTCAACGGCAGCCATACCACCCAGGATCTCACCTTTGAAGATCCACACTTTCACACCGATAACACCGTAAGTGGTGTGTGCTTCGGACGTGTTGTAGTCGATATCCGCACGCAGCGTGTGCAACGGAACGCGACCTTCGCGGTACCATTCGGTACGTGCGATTTCAGCACCGCCCAGACGGCCGCTGACTTCAACTTTAATGCCCTTGGCACCCAGACGCATGGCGTTCTGAACGGCACGCTTCATCGCACGACGGAACATCACACGACGCTCCAGCTGAGAAGTGATGCTGTCAGCAACCAGTTTCGCGTCCAGTTCCGGCTTGCGAACTTCTGCGATGTTGATTTGTGCAGGGACGCCAGCGATATTCGCTACGACTTTGCGCAGTTTTTCAACATCTTCACCTTTTTTACCGATAACGATGCCCGGACGAGCAGTGTGAATAGTCACACGAATGCTCTTGGCCGGACGTTCGATAACGATACGAGAGACGGAGGCTTTCTCCAGTTCTTTCGTCAGGTATTTACGAACTTTAAAATCGCTGTCCAGGTTGTCAGCGAATTCTTTGGTATTCGCATACCAGGTAGAGTTCCAAGGTTTGACAATACCCAGGCGAATACCATTAGGATGTACTTTCTGACCCATTGCTAGTCTCCAGAGTCTCAGCGATCGGACACAACCACAGAAATGTGGCTGGTACGCTTCAGGATGCGATCCGCACGACCTTTAGCACGCGGCATAATGCGCTTCATGCTCGGGCCTTCGTCTACGAAGATTTTCGCAACTTTCAGATCATCAATGTCAGCGCCATCGTTGTGCTCTGCGTTGGCAATGGCAGACTCCAGTACTTTTTTAACCAGACCAGCAGCTTTCTTGTTGGTGTAGGTCAGAATTTCCAGAGCTTGCGACACTTTCTTACCGCGGATCAGGTCAGCCACCAGGCGAACCTTTTGAGCAGAAGAACGAGCATGAAGATGTTTAGCTAAAGTTTCCATCTCTTCCTCCTACCTTATTTTTTCTTGGCTTTTTTATCAGCCGCGTGACCGCGATAAGTACGAGTCGGAGCAAATTCACCCAATTTGTGACCGACCATTTCATCGGAAACAAATACTGGAACGTGCTGACGACCATTATGGACAGCGATGGTCAAACCGATCATAGTTGGAAAGATCGTTGAACGACGGGACCAAGTGCGCAGAGGCTTCTTGTCACCGCTTTCCACCGCTTTCTCTACCTTCTTCAGCAAGTGCAGGTCAATAAAAGGACCTTTCTTGAGAGAACGTGGCATGGTTTATCCTCTAATATTATTTAGTACGGCGACGTACGATGAATTTATCAGTACGCTTGTTGCTGCGGGTCTTCTTACCTTTGGTCTGAATGCCCCACGGGGATACCGGGTGCTTACCAAAGTTACGACCTTCACCACCACCGTGCGGGTGGTCGACTGGGTTCATTGCCGTACCGCGAACGGTCGGACGAATCCCGCGCCAGCGTGCAGCACCTGCTTTACCCAGAACGCGCAGCATATGCTCAGAGTTACCTACTTCGCCCAGCGTAGCGCGGCAGTCAGATTCGACTTTACGCATTTCGCCAGAACGCAGACGCAGGGTCACATACGCGCCGTCACGTGCAACGATCTGCACGTAAGTACCAGCAGAACGAGCCAATTGACCGCCTTTACCCGGTTTCATTTCCACGTTGTGTACGGTGGAACCGACCGGAATATTGCGCATCGGCAACGTGTTGCCAGCTTTGATAGCAGCATCAACGCCAGACTGGATCTGATCACCGGCTTTCAAGCCTTTCGGCGCCAGGATATAACGGCGTTCGCCGTCTTTGTACAGAACCAGAGCGATGTTGGCGGAACGGTTCGGATCATATTCCAAACGTTCTACAACAGCAGGGATACCATCTTTGTTGCGTTTGAAGTCAACAATACGGTACTGCTGTTTGTGGCCACCACCGATATGACGGGTAGTGATGCGGCCATTGTTGTTACGGCCACCGGATTTGCTGTTTTTTTCCAGCAACGGGGCATAAGGTTTGCCCTTGTGCAGCTCAGGGTTAACCACTTTAACAACGTGGCGACGACCCGGAGATGTCGGTTTACATTTAACAATTGCCATTGTTCTTTACTCCTCCGACTTACTCTGCGCCGCCGATGAAGTCCAGATTCTGGCCTTCTTTCAGGGTGACGTAAGCTTTTTTCCAGTCGCTACGACGACCGATACGCTGTCCATGACGTTTCGTTTTCCCTTTAACCAGCAGGGTACGAACTTCATTGACTTCGACTTCAAACAGTTTCTGCACAGCAGCTTTGATTTCTGCTTTGGTCGCGTCTTTAGCAACTTTGAGCACGATGGTGTTGTGTTTTTCCATCGCAGTAGACGCTTTTTCAGAAACGTGAGGTGCAGTCAGCACCTTAAGCAGACGTTCTTCACGGATCATGCCAGCATCTCCTCAACTTGCTTAACAGCGTCAGCCGTCATTACGACTTTGTCGAAGGCGATCAGGCTAACCGGATCGATACCCGCTACATCACGTACGTCAACCTTGTACAGGTTGCGTGCAGCCAGGAACAGATTTTCATCCAGTTCACCGGTGATGATCAGCACGTCGTCCAGCGCCAGGTCTTTCAGTTTCTGTGCCAGCAGCTTGGTTTTCGGCGCTTCAACAGAGAACTGCTCGACAACGATCAAACGATCCTGACGTACCAGCTCGGACAGGATGCTTTTCAGCGCGCCGCGGTACATCTTTTTGTTTACTTTTTGACTGTGGTCCTGAGGCTTTGCAGCAAAGGTCACACCACCGGAACGCCAGATCGGGCTCTTGATAGAACCTGAACGCGCACGGCCAGTACCTTTCTGACGCCACGGTTTTTTACCGGAACCAGTTACTTCAGCACGGGTCTTCTGAGCACGAGTCCCTTGACGGGCACCAGCTGCATAAGCAACAACAACCTGGTGTACCAGCGCTTCGTTGAAATCACGACCGAAGGTAGTTTCGGAAACAGTCAGCGCGCTTTGCGCGTCTTTCAATACTAATTCCATTGCTATCCCCTTACGCCTTCACAGCCGGTTTAACGATCAGGTCGCTACCGGTTGCACCCGGGACAGCACCTTTCACCAGCAGCAGGTTGCGCTCAGCGTCAACGCGTACTACGTCCAGACTCTGAACGGTGACACGCTCATTGCCCATCTGACCAGCCATCTTCTTGCCTTTGAACACTTTGCCCGGAGTCTGGTTCTGACCGATAGAACCCGGAACGCGGTGAGACAAGGAGTTACCGTGGGTAGCATCCTGAGTACGGAAATTCCAGCGCTTAACTGTGCCAGCAAAACCTTTACCCTTGGAGGTACCAGTAACGTCAACTTTTTTCACGTCAGCGAAAATTTCAACGCTGATGCTTTGGCCTACGGTGAACTCGTCGCCTTCTGACAGGCGGAATTCACGCACAATGCGACCAGCTTCAACACCGGCTTTTGCAAAATGGCCAGCTTCCGGCTTGGTAACGCGGTTTGCTTTTTTAGCACCGGTAGTCACCTGTACAGCCTGGTAGCCGTCATTCGCCAGGTCTTTAACCTGAGTAACGCGGTTTGCTTCAATTTCGATAACGGTTACAGGGATAGAAACGCCATCTTCAGTGAAGATGCGGGTCATGCCCACTTTTTTACCGACTAAACCAATCATTGTATCAACCTCTCAATCGCTTGATGACCTGATTAACCCAGGCTGATCTGCACGTCTACACCGGCAGCCAGGTCCAGACGCATCAGAGCATCAACGGTTTTCTCGGTTGGCTCAACGATGTCAACCAGACGCTTGTGAGTGCGAATCTCGTACTGATCGCGCGCGTCTTTGTTGACGTGCGGGGAGATCAGAACGGTAAAGCGCTCTTTGCGGGTCGGCAGCGGGATCGGACCACGTACTTGCGCACCAGTGCGCTTGGCCGTCTCAACGATTTCCGCGGTTGCTTGATCGATCAGACGATGATCAAACGCTTTCAGGCGGATACGGATTCTTTGGTTCTGCATGAGACCAGAGCTCCAATTATTTATAAACGTAAATGATTACTCCTCACACCCATTTCGATTGATGGGGGAGTGTAATCGTTCGGCCATAACTCCCAAATCGGGAGTATTGTTGACCCATGCCTATTGCATGGCGTCTCTGTTCGTCAACGTACTGCATTTACATGCACCACATTTAACGTAACAGGCCCGACTTAATTCAGACGGGCCCGCGCATTATACGTAAATCTGTTCAGGAAGCAACCGTGTTTTACACAATCACGCCGGTTTTAGCTGAGCTTGCAAATAATTAGGCAAGCCGAGGCGTGCTATCAGGTCAAGCTCCGTCTCAATCCAGTCGATATGCCCTTCTTCATCGGCCAGGATTTCAATCAGCAGATCGCGGCTGACATAATCGCGCACCGAATCCATATAGGCTATCCCCTCGCGCAAATCCTTGGCGCCATCCAACTCCAATTTCAGGTCAGAACGCAGTATCTCTTCGACATCCTCACCAATATTGAGCTTTCCGAGATCTTGCAGGTTGGGAATCCCTTCAAGAAACAGAATACGCTCGATATACCGGTCGGCATGTTTCATTTCATCGATGGATTCGTGGTATTCGTGCTGGTCAAGACGGGCCAGTCCCCAGTTTTTAAACATACGGGCATGTAAAAAGTACTGGTTAATCGCAACCAGTTCATTACCCAGCAACTTATTTAGATGTGCTATGACTTTTTTATCGCCTTTCATGACATTGCTCCTTCGCTCCAAGTCTTAAAAGTGTAGAACTGGAGGGGGGAGAGTCAACGAAATCGCCTACATTTTGTGCGGTTTCACTGAAAGCGGCCGATTACGCAACGTCCGACATGGGCGACAACAAGGCCTGCTCTTCTTCCATAATCAGGCGAGCCTGGCGAATACACTTGCCGCAATCACTGCCAATAGGCATTAACTGGCGCAGTTGATTGAGCGAGCGGGGTTGATGCTGGCGGACGGCGTGCCGAATAACTTTATCGGAAATGGCATTACACAGGCAAACATACATACAGGATAACTCATTCTCTCAGTCGCGGACCCACATCCTCTTTCGTTGCTACCTTCCGCACGGCAGTCGCAAAAGTGACTATAAAACAGTCAATGAGAGTGTAAATAAGAATGGTTTTTATTTCAATTACAGTTTTGTCAACGCCCATAAAAAAGGACACCGAAGTGTCCTTTTTCTTACGCTATCGCTAGCGCACAGGTGTTACTAACGTATCAGCAATTAAGCGATAACTTTAGCAACAACGCCCGCACCAACAGTACGGCCGCCTTCACGGATTGCGAAACGCAAACCGTCGTCCATCGCGATCGGGTGGATCAGGGTAACAACCATTTTGATGTTGTCGCCCGGCATTACCATTTCCACGCCTTCCGGCAGTTCGATGGTGCCCGTTACGTCAGTAGTACGGAAGTAGAACTGAGGACGGTAGCCTTTGAAGAACGGCGTATGACGGCCACCTTCATCTTTGCTCAGGATATACACTTCAGATTCGAACTGGGTGTGCGGCTTGATGGAACCCGGCTTAGCCAGTACCTGACCACGTTCGATTTCTTCACGTTTGATACCACGCAGCAGAACACCAACGTTCTCACCCGCACGGCCTTCGTCCAGCAGTTTGCGGAACATTTCAACGCCAGTACAAGTAGATTTCGCAGTATCTTTGATACCAACGATTTCAACTTCTTCACCGACTTTAACGATACCGCGCTCTACACGACCAGTTACTACAGTACCACGGCCGGAGATGGAGAATACGTCTTCGATAGGCAGCAGGAACGGACGGTCAATCGCACGCTCTGGTTCTGGGATGTAGGAATCCAGGTAGCCAGCCAGTTCGATGATTTTTGCTTCCCACTCTGCTTCGCCTTCCAGTGCTTTCAGCGCTGAACCACGAACGATAGGCGTATCATCACCCGGGAAGTCGTACTGAGACAGCAGCTCACGCACTTCCATCTCAACCAGTTCCAGCAGCTCTTCGTCATCAACCATGTCACATTTGTTCAGGAACACGATGATGTACGGAACGCCTACCTGGCGACCCAGCAGGATGTGCTCACGGGTCTGCGGCATCGGGCCGTCAGTCGCAGCAACTACCAGGATCGCGCCGTCCATCTGGGCAGCACCGGTGATCATGTTTTTCACGTAGTCGGCGTGTCCCGGGCAGTCAACGTGTGCGTAGTGACGGGTCGGGGTGTCGTATTCAACGTGAGAAGTGTTGATGGTGATACCACGTGCTTTTTCTTCCGGTGCGTTATCGATCTGATCGAATGCACGCGCGCTACCGCCGTAGGTTTTAGCCAGTACGGTGGTGATTGCTGCGGTCAGCGTGGTTTTACCATGGTCAACGTGGCCGATAGTACCGACGTTGACGTGGGGTTTGGTACGTTCAAATTTTTCTTTAGACACGGCTATATTCCTTACTCAAATATCCTCCCCCGTGGAGAGGACATGGGATCAATGTGTTAAACCCGAGTATTACTTACTACGGGCTTCAATAACGGCCTGAGCAACGTTGTTCGGCGCATCATCGTACTTCAGGAACTCCATGGAGTAAGAAGCACGGCCTTTAGTCAGAGAACGCAGTTGAGTTGCGTATCCGAACATTTCAGACAGCGGAACTTCAGCATGAATCACAACGCCAGTTACGTTGGATTCCTGACCACGCAGCATACCACGACGACGGCTAAGGTCACCGATTACGTCACCGGTGTTCTCTTCCGGCGTTTCTACTTCAACCTTCATGATCGGCTCAAGCAGAACAGGTTTTGCTTTTTTGAAGCCATCTTTAAAGGCGATAGACGCAGCCAGTTTAAACGCCAGCTCAGAGGAGTCAACGTCATGGTAAGAACCGAAGTGCAGACGCACGCCGAGATCGACCACTGGGTAACCGGCCAGCGGGCCCGCTTTCAGCTGTTCCTGGATGCCTTTATCAACGGCAGGGATGTATTCGCCAGGAATTACACCACCCTTGATGTCGTTGACAAACTCGTAGCCTTTCGGATTCGTGCCCGGCTCCAGAGGATACATGTCGATAATCACGTGGCCATACTGACCGCGACCACCAGACTGCTTGGCGTGTTTACCTTCGATATCGGTAACTTTCGCGCGAATCGCTTCACGGTAAGCAACCTGTGGTTTACCCACGTTAGCTTCAACGTTGAACTCACGTTTCATACGGTCAACGATGATGTCGAGGTGCAACTCACCCATACCAGCGATGATGGTCTGGTTAGTTTCTTCGTCAGTCCATACGCGGAACGACGGGTCTTCTTTCGCCAGACGGCCCAGAGCCAGACCCATTTTTTCCTGGTCAGCTTTGGTTTTCGGTTCAACGGCGATAGAGATAACCGGCTCAGGGAATTCCATACGCTCCAGAATGATCGGAGAATCCGGATTACACAGGGTATCCCCGGTGGTCACGTCTTTCAGACCGATAGCTGCCGCGATGTCGCCTGCGCGAACTTCTTTAATCTCTTCACGTTTGTTGGCGTGCATCTGAACGATACGGCCAAAACGCTCACGAGCCGCTTTCACGGAGTTCAGTACGGTATCACCGGAGTTAACCACGCCTGAATAGACACGGAAGAACGTCAGGTTACCCACGAACGGGTCGGTAGCAATTTTGAATGCCAGCGCAGCAAACGGCTCGTCATCACTTGCGTGACGTTCAGCCGGTGTGTCTTTACCGTCATCCAGCATACCGTTGATCGCCGGTACATCAACCGGAGATGGCAGGTAATCAATGACCGCATCCAGCATTGCCTGTACGCCTTTGTTCTTAAAGGCAGAACCACAGGTAACCAGAATGATTTCGTTGTTCAGAACGCGCTGACGCAGAGCTTTTTTGATCTCTTCTTCAGTCAGTTCTTCACCGCCGAGGTATTTCTCCATCAGCTCTTCGGACGCTTCCGCAGCGGATTCGATCAGGTTCTGGTGCCATTCGTCAGCCAGTTCCTGCATATCAGCCGGGATATCTTCGTATTCGAAGGTGACGCCTTGGTCGGCTTCGTTCCAGTTGATCGCTTTCATTTTCACCAGGTCAACAACACCGGTGAAACCTTCTTCAGCACCAATCGCCAATTGCAGCGGAACCGGGTTCGCGCCCAAACGGGATTTGATCTGACCAACGACCTTCAGGAAGTTCGCGCCCATACGGTCCATTTTGTTAACGAACGCGATGCGCGGAACTTTGTATTTGTTAGCCTGACGCCATACGGTTTCAGACTGCGGCTGAACACCACCAACAGCACAGTAAACCATGACTGCACCATCAAGAACACGCATGGAACGTTCTACTTCGATAGTGAAGTCAACGTGTCCCGGGGTGTCGATGATGTTTACGCGGTGCGGCTCAAACTGCTTCGCCATACCAGACCAGAACGCAGTAGTCGCAGCGGAGGTAATGGTAATCCCACGCTCTTGCTCCTGCTCCATCCAGTCCATCGTGGCGGCGCCGTCGTGAACTTCACCGATTTTGTGGTTTACACCTGTGTAGAACAGAATACGTTCAGTCGTGGTGGTTTTACCGGCGTCGATGTGTGCACTGATACCGATATTACGGTAGCGTGCAATGGGTGTTGTACGAGCCATTTGTTTCCTCTATATCTTCGGACGTTCAATTCATCAGTTAACGCAAACGGGCGGGCCGCAAAGCACGCCCGCCTGGTTAGCCCGCGGGAATTACCAGCGGTAGTGAGCGAACGCCTTGTTGGCTTCGGCCATGCGGTGAACGTCTTCACGTTTCTTAACAGCAGTACCTTTGTTGTCTGCTGCATCAGAAAGTTCGTTCGCCAGGCGCAAAGCCATCGATTTATCACCGCGTTTACGAGCAGCTTCAACGATCCAACGCATTGCCAAGGCATTACGACGGACCGGACGGACTTCAACCGGAACCTGGTAAGTTGAACCACCTACACGGCGGGACTTAACTTCGACAGTCGGACGAACGTTGTCCAGAGCGACTTCGAATGCTTCCAGTTCGTTTTTACCAGAACGCTGAGCCAGGGTTTCCAGCGCGGTATAGACGATTGCTTCTGCGGTAGATTTTTTACCGTCTACCATCAGAATGTTTACAAATTTGGCCAGTAATTCAGATCCGAACTTAGGATCCGGCAGAATTTTACGTTGACCAATGACGCGACGACGTGGCATGGAAATACTCCGTTGTTAATTCAGGATTGTCCAAAACTCTACGAGTTTAGTTTGACATTTAAGTTAAAACGTTTGGCCTTACTTAACGGAGAACCATTAAGCCTTGGGACGCTTAACGCCGTACTTGGAACGGCTCTGCTTACGATCTTTAACACCAGAGCAGTCCAGTGCACCACGTACGGTGTGGTAACGCACACCCGGGAGGTCTTTAACACGACCGCCACGGATCAGGATCACGGAGTGTTCCTGCAAGTTGTGACCTTCACCACCGATGTAGGAAGTCACTTCAAAACCGTTAGTCAAACGCACACGGCATACTTTACGCAGTGCGGAGTTTGGTTTTTTCGGAGTGGTGGTATATACGCGAGTACATACACCACGTTTTTGCGGGCACGCTTCCAGCGCAGGAACGTTGCTTTTTGCAACCTTCAGAGAGCGCGGCTTGCGGACCAGCTGGTTAATTGTTGCCATTAAAAACTCCTGGTTTTTTTTGCTTCGTAAACACGTGATAAATCGCCCCATATACTACAGAGTAAAATATGGGGACGCAGAATTTTAGGGCTGACGGTGAAAGGAGTCAAGAAATAGTCAAAATTTCAGCATCACCACGCCAGTTGCACAGCGTGTTGGGCGGTCAGCCGGACAAATTCAGTATAGTCGACCAGCAGAATACCGGTTGATATTTGTTCTGCCAAGCCACGGGCGTTCACGTCTTCCTGCAACGCGTAGACAGGAATGCCCAACGCCAGCAGGCGCGCCACCACACTCCCCTGCCTCAACGCGGCAATGACACCGTCTTGCAGCAGCAGCAGCGCATCCTGTGGTAGTACGCAGCGCAACATGGCGTCGATATCAGTGTGATAGGGCGAACGGGAAAGCGTGTGCAAGCGCGTTTTCGTAGGTTGAGTCACAGGCTGCATATGCGTAACGCTCTCAAAGTAAACACTCTCAAATTAAAACGTAAGGACAGTGTCATAGTCGGCAAGCGTTGCACGCAGCGCATCCGGCGCGAGACGTTCAACGTCAATCACCCATGCCGTATCCGCGGTCAGGCCGCGCTGCTCGGCAGACGCCGCACACAGATAGCAGCGCTCGATATCGTACAACGGCAACACGCCAAACGTGGCAATGTAGTTACGCATCAGAATGATGTCAGGCTGCTGACCGGGCAACAGTTGCAGCACACCGTCACCGATAAAAAATACGCCAATGTCATCGGTCAGCGCGGAGGTTGCCAATAAGGCATCCAGTCCTTCTCGCCCTGACGCGTCGCCGTGCGGAGCATGGGTAAACAAGAAAGCGATGCGTTTCATTATCGCGCCTTAAAATTGTACGACGCGATCGCACGTCAACACGGACTGGGCCAATTCACCTAAACCGCTCAGTGAAAATCCCGGTTGCAGATTGGAGGCCGGCAGGTTGAGCAGCGTCGCCTGTTCGCTGTCCGTGATGCCGCGACGCAGTGCAGCGGCCACGCAGACATTCAGCGCCACCTGATGCGTTGCCGCCAACTGCTGCCACGCACTCGTCACATCGAACTCGTCATTAGCGGGGGACGTCAGTTGACTGGCGTTCAGCACCCCTTCCCGATAAAAAAACACGCTTTCCAGACTGTGCCCCTGCGCAATCAATGCCCGGGCAAACAGCAGCGCGCTACTCGCCTGCTGCGTACCGTATGCCGGACCCGTTACCAAGAGGCAATAGCGCAACATCAGCGATCGTGCCCGCTGAAATCACCGTTTTTAAACTGGCGGATATAGAGGTAAACGGTGTGCTTGGAAATGTTCAGGCGATCCGCCACCTGATTGATCGCATCCTTGATATCGAAAATACCCTTTTCATAGAGGTTCAGCACAATTTGCCGGTTCTTGGCATTGTTAGAAACGTTGCGATCCGCGTTCACTTCTTCAATAGAGAACTCGAGCGTCTGGGCAACGAGGTCGTCCACGGAGGAAGCAAAGTTAACCGAGGAGGCCACTTCATGGGTCTCCGGCGGAATAAATGTCTGCACAATCTGGGAAAAAGGCACATCAAGGTTCATGTTGATGCACAGCAGGCCAATCACACGTTGTTCGCGGTTACGAATGGCGATGGTCACTGATTTCATCAGTACGCCGCTCTTGGCGCGGGTGAAGTACGCTTTGGATACGCTACTGTCTTCTCCCGCCATATCATGCAGCATGCGCAGCGCCAGATCGGTTATCGGCGAACCGATTTTACGCCCGGTGTGTTCGCCGTTAGCAATGCGCACCGCCGAAGATTTGAGATCCTCTAACGCATGCAAAACGATTTCACAGTGTTCACCGATCAGCATCGCCAGACCGTCTACCACCGCCTCGTAAGATTTCAGGATCTCATGGTCCGTCGGGTTAAACGGCCGTTCCTCCAGCAAATCAAGTTCATTTGATTCGCCAGACACAAGCGAATTTGACATGGCTGACACCATCCTCGACATCATCTATTTAATGGCCTTAAACGTTTAGGCACTCACCATCGACAGGACATTACCCGTCATACTTCAAGTCGCAGACGCGTTGGCTACGCTCGCTCACCCGAATCACTTACCTGAGTAAGCTCATCGGGATTCACTCCCTTGCCGCCTTCCTGCAACGTGAATTATTTAGGGTGCAGTTTACCAAATGTCCCTTCTCCCGTCCCCGCATTTCACGGTGTTGCCCCCTTTTACACGACATATGAACGCCGTCTTAAGGTTGGCTTAATTTTAATATCTTACCGTCACGCGCTATCACTCATTTTGTCTTTATTCATTGAGATAGCCATGAAAATTCGTTTTACCCTTTCCCGCCCCCAGTGGACAAGCATCGGCTACGTGCTGTTTTTCTCTGCCTTTGTCACGCTGGTGCAAAACGTTGCCTACTATCGTCAAACGCTGCACCTGCTGGATTTCAGCCAGCACACAACGCTGCCTTTTTTCCTGAGCATGCCGTTGGTGATTTTCGCCGTACTGAATATCGTCTTTACCCTGTTCGCGATTCCCTACCTGCGCCAGTGGGCCATTGCGGCGCTGCTGATCGCAGGCGCTTCAGTGCAATATTTCATGCTGAACTACAGCATTATTATCGATCGCACCATGATACAGAACGTGATGGAAACCAACGTGTCGGAATCTGTCGATCTGTTAACGCCACAACTGGCGCTCTGGGTATTCCTGTTCGGGATCGTGCCTGCCGGATTCGCATTGTGGGTAAAAATAAAACCGACGGCATTTACCGTGATAAATATTGGTCAGCGCTTTTTAATTATCGCACTGTCACTGCTGACAATATTGCTCGTCGCCGCGCTATTTTACAAAGATTACGCATCATTAATGCGAAATAACAAGGAGTTGGTGAAATCTATTACTCCCAGCAATGTGATAGCCGCCAATCTTTCCTACTTTAAGCATCGGGCGCTGGCTAACCAGCCGTTGGTGCAAATCGGCCTGGATGCACACCAAGGGCCGCGTCCTGCTAATGCTAATGGCAAGAAAAACCTGATCATTTTAGTGGTAGGAGAAACCGCCCGCGCGGAAAACTTCTCTCTGGGAGGATACCGTAAGGAGACCAACCCGCAGTTGAAAAAGGCCAACGCGATCTATTTTCCCAATACTCAGTCGTGTGGCACCTCAACCGGCGTTTCGGTTCCCTGCATGTTCTCTAACATGCCACGCACGCAATACGATGCCGCACTGGCCAGTCATCAGGAAGGGCTGTTGGATATTGTTCAACGCGCGGGCATCAATGTACTGTGGCAGGAAAATGACGGCGGATGCAAGGGCGTCTGCGATCGGGTTCCCAATAAAGACATTCCCAGCATCGCGGCCCCGGGCTTATGCAGTGGCGGAGAATGCTACGATGAGGCGCTGTTTACCGGCGTGGAAGATCATATCAATCAACTGAATAGCGATGCCATTATTGTGCTGCACACCATTGGCAGCCACGGGCCGGCCTATTACAAACGTTATCCGGATGCGTTCAAACACTTTACACCGACCTGCGACACCAACCAGATTCAGAACTGTTCCCGAGAAGCGTTAACCAACACCTATGACAACACGCTACTTTACCTGGATAACACGTTAAACCACGCTATCGATCTGCTGAAAAACCATCAGGATAAGTTCAACACCGCATTGGTTTATCTCTCCGATCATGGAGAATCATTAGGGGAAGACGGTGTTTACTTACACAGCATGCCCTATGCCGTCGCCCCTTCACAACAAACGCATATTCCGATGTTGATGTGGCTGTCGCATGACTACCAGCAGCAATTTGCCGTAAAAGAAACATGTTTGCGAGAACGCGCGCAAACGCAAAGTTATTCGCAAGACAATCTGTTTCACACCATACTGGGAATGCTTAATGTGACTACCAACGAATATCAGCCTGAATGGGATATCCTCAAGGGATGTCAGGGTAAAACTGCGTGAGATTGTTGATTGTAGAAGATGATGCCTTACTGCAAGAGGGACTGTTACTGGCGCTCAGTCAGGAAGGGTACGCCTGCGACTGCGCAGGCGGAGCCAAACAGGCGGATGCGTTATTAAACAGCGCGCCATACAGTCTGGTGGTTCTGGATCTCGGGCTACCGGATGGTGATGGCTTGCAACTGCTGGCACGCTGGCGCAAACAGCACCAGCATCTGCCCGTATTGATCCTGACCGCCCGCGATACCATCGACGATCGCGTCAGCGGGCTGGATTCCGGTGCCGATGACTATCTGGTCAAGCCGTTTGCACTGACGGAGCTGTTGGCACGGGTCAGAGCCCTGATCCGCCGCCACCAAGGCGCAAGCGACAACCAGGTTGTGGTGGGCGATCTCTGTCTGGATCTCACCACTCAGCAGGTGAGCCTGAAGCAGGAATCGGTTATTCTGACGCCCAAAGAGTTTGCGATTCTCGCGAGGCTGGTATTAAAAGCCGGGCAGCCCGTTCACCGCGAGCTGCTGCATCAGGATATTTACAGTTGGAATGACGACCCCGCCTCAAACTCACTCGAAGTCCACGTCCACCATTTACGACAGAAAATCGGCAAAGCACGCATCCGTACCTTGCGTGGCTTCGGCTACCTGTTCACCACCGAGGATGACGCATGAAACGCATTTTCAGCTCGATGTCTCCCCCTGCGGCCAGCATGCGCTGGCGGCTTATCATCGCGCTGGGATGTATTTTGCTGACATGTCAGCTCATCAGTGTCGCCTGGCTATGGCATGAAAGTAAGGAACAGATCGAGTTTCTGGTGGATAAAACGCTGAGTGAACACGCGCGCAACGAGCATATCACCAAGGAAATACGCGAATCCATCGCCTCACTCAGCATACCCAGCCTGGTGATGGTGCTGGCTTCCCTGTTTCTTTCTATTCAGGCGGTGAACTGGATTACGCGGCCACTGTCACGCCTCGCTGAGGAACTGGGCAACCGCAGCGCGGAAAATCTGGAACCGATCGCCGATAATCAGCAGGTGGAAGAGATTGCCGCCGTGACACACTCCATGAACCAGCTCTTCGTGCGCCTGAATGAAACGCTGGAACGCGAGCGCCAGTTTACCGCTGACGTCGCGCACGAATTACGTACCCCGCTGGCGGGAATACGGCTGCACCTGGAGCTCCAGCAGCAGCGTCACGGGATCGATTGCCAACCGCTGATTGCACGCATCGATACCATGACACGCACCGTTGAACAGCTGCTTCAGTTGGCGCGCGCCGCCGTGGCGTTCTCCTCCGGCCACTACCAACAGGTTTCGCTGGCTCAAGATGTGATTATCCCCATACAGGATGCGCTGGAAGAGATGGTCTGTCAGCGCAACCAGCGTATTGACTGGCAGATCGGCGAGGGGGATGTGGCGATACAGGGCGATGCCACCTTACTGCAACTGCTGCTGCGTAATTTGATCGAAAACGCCCACCGTTACAGTCCACCTGAGAGCACCATTACCGTGCGGCTTACCGCCGATCCGGAAATCACCTTGCAAGTGCGTGACCAAGGACCTGGCATTGATGAGAGCAAAGTCGGTGAATTGAGCAAGGCGTTTGTCCGCATGGACACCCGCTACGGCGGCATCGGTCTGGGATTGAGCATTGTCACCCGCGTGGCGCAACTGCATCATGGCGCATTGACGCTCAGCAACCTGCGTGAGGGCAACGGCACGATGGCGGAGGTCACCTTCCCGCCGCTACTTTCATAAAAAAGCCGCGGGTTACCCCACGGCTCAATCTGCAACAACGCTAGCGCGAGTTATTTAGCGCTTTTCTCGGCAGCGGGTTTTTCTGCTTTGGCGGCCGGTTTGGCATCAGCGTCTGCCTTGATATCCAGCAGTTCCACTTCAAACACCAGCGTAGAGTTCGCCGGAATGCCCGGAACACCATTTTCGCCGTAGGCTAACTCTGGCGGAATAACCAGTTTGATTTTGCCGCCTTTTTTAACCTGCTTCAGCCCTTCAGTCCAGCCAGGGATAACACCGTCAAGACGGAAGGAGAGCGGTTCGCCACGTTTGTAAGAGTTATCAAACTCGCTACCGTCAACCAGCGTACCTTTGTAGTTAACCACAACGGTATCGCTCTCTTTCGGCGCTGCGCCCGTACCCTCTTTTTCTACCTGATACAGCAGGCCAGATTCCGTTTTCTTCACGCCTTTTTCTTTGGCAAATGCATCACGGAATTTGGTGCCTTTGTCAGCGCTTTCTTTGGCATCCTGCTTCATTTTCGCTTCTGCGGCGGTTTTCACGCGCGTTTCGAAACCTTGCAGCGTCTTCTCAATCTCTTCGTCGCTCAGTTTGCTCTTGTCAGCAAACGCGTCCTGAACCCCGGCAATCAGCTGGTCTTTATTCAGCGTAATGCCCAGTTTTTCCTGTTCTTTCAGGGAATTATCCATGTAACGGCCTAAGGAAGCACCCAGCGCATAAGCGGCGGCATCCTCATCGCTCTTGAATTTTGCCGCTGGGGCCGCATCGGACGCTTTGGCCGCGTCTGCTGCCATTACCAGGTTAGCATTCAGCGTCAGTGCCATCGTCGTCGCTAACAGCGTTACTTTAAATAGTGATCTCATCTATCATCTCCCGGTCTGGAACGACAGGCTCCAGAAACATTAATCGTAAATGCGCGACTACTATAACTGTGGGTATCGAGACAACACAACGACACACACAACAATCCTTTGATAAAATTCCCTGAATTATTCATAGGCCCATTTTCCGACCTCGTCGATGTCCGGAGGTTCCGAATATTCGGCTAGATACGACAAAATACAGAGGAATCGCAATGCCCCATACGCAACTCGAGCAACGTATTGAAATGCTTGAAAGCAAGCTGGCTTTTCAGGAACTCACCATTGATGAGTTAAATCAGACAGTCGTCCAGCATGAATTGGAAATGGCGAAGATCCGTGAACACCTGCGCCTGCTGGTAGAAAAATTGAAAGCGACGTCCCCTTCTCTTCTCGCCTCACAGTCCGAAGAGACACCTCCGCCACACTATTAACCGATAACGCTGGCGCAGCCGTGGCTCCACGGTTGCGCCAGATCACATTTATCGCATCATCCCAGGCCATGCGCACGGTTTCCCTCACACCAGAAATACAATCAACCGACTGATTTAAATCATATAAACCGCCAACACTCAGCCATTAGCCCAAAATCCTTATAGCAAATCTCTCTTGACAGTGCCTTCAGAAAAACCAAAAATGCAAACGTTCCCGAGAACGTTATTAGTCGTTCTTTCATTCTTTCCGATGACACTAAAAAGAGAACATCATGACCAAAATTAATATCGATTTACGTGGCCTGAACCCTGCCCCTGTCACCCCTTTCAACCGCGATGGCTCCGTGGATTACGCCGCGTGTAAAAAACTGGGTGCCTGGCTTGCCAGCATCGATGGCGTAAAAAGCCTGACCGTATTGGGCCACGCCGGGGAAGGCACCTTTATGTCTCAGAGCGAGCAGATGAAAGTGATTGAAGCTTTTGCGGAATCGGTGAACGGTGCCATTCCTATTATCGCGGGTATCACGCTCGAAGGCACCGAAGTGGCTGCCGAAGAAGCCAAGCGCGCCATCAGCGCGGGGGCCTCTGCGGGCCTGCTGTATCCTTCTCACGGCTGGCTGCGTTTTGGCTATCAGAAAGGGGCACCGCAGGATAAATACCGTCAGGTGTATGAAGAAAGTGGCCTGCCGCTGATCCTGTTCCAGTATCCCGATGCCACCAAGTGCACCTATAACCTGGAAACGTTGCTGGAAATTTCTGCTCAACCCGGCGTGTTTGCCATGAAGAATGGCGTGCGCAATATGCGTCGCTGGGACACGGAGATCCCGGTAATCCGTCGTGAACGCCCGGACCTGCAAATCCTGAGCTGCCATGACGAATATTTGCTCTCAACCACCTTTGATGTAGACGGTTTCCTGGTAGGTTATGGCAACATCGCCCCGGAACTGCTGGTAGAAATGATCAAAGCGGGTAAAGCGAAGGATTACAAAAAGGCCCGTGAGATCCATGACCGTCTGCTGCCCGTGACCAAGAGCGTGTATCACCGTGGCTCGCACATGGAAGGTACCGTGGCACTGAAACATGCGCTGGTGGCGCGCGGCATTCTGGATCACGCCACAGTGCGTTCTCCGCTGCTGCCGCTGGAACCCGGTGCGGAAGAGGAAATCAAAGCCGCTATTCGCGCTGCTGAACTGTCATTCGTTGGCTAATGCCAGCACATCGACGCTGACATAACCGATACGCCCGCCTTGATATCATGAAAGGCGGGCGTATTTGCGATCAAAACGGCATCCACCTTTCCACGCTTGTTAGCGCAATCAAACGTAGATGTTGCGCATTATTGTATGCTTTTGCATAGTAATCCCTGATTGTCCTGCCGCAGTACAGATTTAAAATTCCGAGGTGTAGCCAAAGCCCTGGAACCATTACATAATAAATTCGTAAACGCCGCGCGGATGTCATTAGCAACACACTGTGCCTTTTTTTAAAAATAAAAATCAAGGGATTACATGGACCCTAATACCTTTCCGCCCAACGGTCCAAGCCGTAAGTTGGGAAGCAAACCCGTCACCTTGCAGGATGTCGCCACGGCAGCCGGGGTGAGCGTTTCTACCGTCTCTCGCGTTCTGGATGAACGGTTACCGCCTTCGCGCAGTAAAGCCGCCGAACGTGTACGTCAGGTTGCACAGGAGTTGGGGTACCGGCGCGACATCATGGCCTCCAGCCTGCGCCGTGGCGGCACGGGCACCATCGGGGTGTTAGTGCCGCGTCTGAGCGATATGGTAATGGCGTTGTTGTATGAGGCCATCTGCCGTGCGGCTGAGCGCTACGGTTATTTTGCGATTGTTGCCACCTGCGGTGACGATCCGGTGCAAGAAAAACAGGCGGCGGCGTCCCTGCTCGATCGGCGCGTTGACGGGCTGATTCTGGCCACCAGCCGACTGGATGACCATTTACCGGCGGAACTGCGCCAGCAAAATGTTGCCCACGTTCTGGCACTGCGTACCGACGGTGTCAGCCGCTCTGCCATTGGTGACGATGAGCAGGGGGGCTATCTGGCAACCCGGCACCTGATTGACCTCGGCCACCGCGATATCGGTATGGTCGCGGGCCCCAGCTTTTCTTCCGGCGCGACCTATCGTCGGGAAGGGTTTCATCGTGCAATGCGCGAAGCCGGGCTCACCCCTAATCCCGCCTGGATTCGGGAATCCGGTTTTAGCATCGAATCCGGGGAAAGCGAAGGAATGGCACTGCTCAGCGAAGCACGCAGGCCCACGGCCATTTTCGCCATCAATGACGATTTGGCCTTCGGCGTTATGGCGGCGGCCCATCGGTTGGGGCTGGCAATAGGTCAGGATTTATCACTGGTCGGCTATAACGATATTCCACTGTCCGCCCGTTTGCCGGTGCCGCTCTCCTCGGTACATATTCCGTTCGACCACGTCGCCTCTATTGCTGTTGAATTGCTGCTGGCCGGCACCGAGCCCGTCGATACCATTCGGCGCGTTATGCCAAGCCTTATTCCACGCAGCTCCAGCGCACCGCTCAGGTAATCGCTGATGCATTAGCGGGCCGACGCAGCCCGCTAATGTGTGTGCTACACCCAATCGCCTTGCGCCACCTTAACGGGTAAAGCAGCAAAACCGGTTGGCCGTTGTGCAGCCTCTGGCTCGCAAACCGCGTTTCCTGGCAAACGGAATACCGCAATCAGTGAGGCAAGCCGCGCGACCTGCGCTTCCAATGCTAATGCCGCCGAGGTGGAATCACTGACCATCGTTGCATTCTCCTGAATGGTACGATCCATATCCGTAACCGCATCACCAATTTGCGCAATGCCGCGACTCTGCTCGTCCGATGCCACTGAAATATCGTTCATGATGTTATCAACAGCGCCAATTGACATCACTATGTCATGCATAGCGGTACCCGCTTTTTCAACCAACACAGAACCTTCATCCACCCGCGTGACGGATTCTGCGATCAAGGCTTCAATCTCTCTGGCCGCTTGTGAACTGCGCTGTGCCAAATTACGCACTTCGCTGGCGACCACGGCAAACCCGCGCCCCTGTTCTCCGGCCCGCGCCGCTTCCACCGCCGCATTCAGCGCCAGTATGTTGGTTTGAAAAGCAATGCTGTTGATGACCGACGTGATATCCGCGATTTTCCGCGAACTGCCGGTAATCTCCGACATGGTTGTCACCACCTGCTTAATGATCTCACCGCCGCGATTGGCGTTGCTTGATGCCTGACGCGCGAGTTGTCCGGCGTGCCGCGCGTTATCCGCATTGTTGGTCACGGTAGCGGTCAACTCCTCCATGCTGGCCGCCGTTTCCACCATCGCAGCCGCCTGTTGATCGGTACGTGAGGACAAATTACGGTTACCGTCGGCGATGGCGGAAGAGGCCGTAGCCACCTGATACGCACTGTCCCGAATATCCACCATCAGCCCGCACAGTTTTTGTGTCATCTCCATCATGGCGTGTGTCAACATACCCAGTTCGTCACGGCGCACTTGCCCTACCACCACGGACAGATCGCCCTGTGCAATGCGTTGCGCCAGTTCCAGGTTGGCGCGTATCGACCTCGCTATCAGACGAGTTACCGATACGGCGATCAACACGCCCAGTAAAACGGCGCAAATCCCGATAACCACGATTTCCACAACTGAACGATTAATAACGTGCTGGTTTCTCTCATCAAGCTGGCTCGCGATACGGCTAAGGGTGTCGGTCACGGCAAACCCCGTTTTAATGGACTGCGCATCGGCCACCTTGAGGCGCTGCCACTGTGCGGTATTCTGCATGCTCTCCCCGGCGGGAACGACCTGCTTCTGCCCACGCAACGCAGACACGGCGAGCGCGATCTCCTCCAGTTCATTTTGATATTGCGTCAGTTGTTCATTCAGGCGTTGGAAATGCTGCACATCACTCTCTTGCCAACGCAATTGGCGCGCTTTTTCCTGCTGCGCCATTATCTGAGAAACGTACTTCATCATATTGCTGGCGTTCTCTTCATCCAATGTATAAAAGAGTTTCACTCGGGCAATTTTTGACTGATCGAGATAATGGTTTATCTCAGACACCAGCGCTGTCTTGGTATATAAATCACGAATTTCAGAAAAACGTAATGCACTGAAGAACACGGCAACAATAATTAATGATAATACTATAAAGAAACCACCGTAGAGTTTCTTTGCGATACTGGCTTGAAGCATTTTTTCCCATAGCGCACGCATTCTTTCCTCCTAATTATAATTTTCCGTCACCGATTAAAAAATCTGAATACGAGCTAAAATAGACAAACCGGATAACCGGCACATCACCGCATTTATCCGGCTAAGAATCATAGTGTTATTATTTTTTAATGAGCGCGGTTATGCTGCACTGCAAACCACTTTTCGAGTGGTAACACAGTTGTGCAAACAGCCAATGCGTTCAATTTCAACTTCCACGATATCGCCTTCATGCAAAAACAGCGGCGGTGTGCGTTTTTTCCCGACGCCGCCGGGAGAACCGGTGATGATGACATCACCAGGTGATAACTCACTGAAGGTGCTGATATACTCGATCAGTTCTTCGATGGGGTGAATCATGCTGGCGGTCGTGTCATTCTGCACAGTATTGCCATTAAGTCGGGTCTCAATATGCAAATTTTGCGGTTCTGGCACGTCATCACACGTCACCAACCACGGACCAAAAGCGCCGGTGTTTTGCCAGTTTTTGCCTGCCGTGAACCAGGAGTGCTGCCAGTCGCGCACGGAGCCATCCATATAACAGCTGTACCCGGCAATATAAGAGAAGGCGTTTGATGCTGAAATCTCCTTGCCTCGTTTACCAATAATGACGGCCAATTCTCCTTCATAGTCAAATTCGTTCGACTGGGCCGGTTTTTCCACACCGCAATTATGCCCAACCTGAGAATCAGCAAAGCGAATAAATAAGGTAGGCGCCGAATTTACTTCACCAAACTCGGCACGCTTCTCCGCATAGTTCATTCCGACACAGAAAATTTTCCTGGGATTATTAATCACCGGAAGAAATTCCACCTCATCTTCTTGATAATCAGGCTTGGCCTGCAAGAAACGTTTGGCATCTGCAATACCCTCGCCTTCAATCAATGCCCGAAGATCGGCATAGCGCGCGCCTAGTCTTTTGCCTAAATCGACAATCCCGTTTTCTACCTTTAAACCATAGGTCTCTTTCTGACCGACTCTAAAGCTTGCTAATTTCATTTTGTACCTCAACGGTGAAACACAGTGCGCATTGCCTGCCAGCAGAATAGGCGCAGCGTTGGCTACGCCTATGCCGAGCGGCAATTCAAGATTTGCCCGTCCTCATTCGGCTACGGTGACAACTCCTCCAACACTTGACCTTTGGTTTCAATGGCATAACGCATTGTTACTACCGCCCCTATCAGGGCAATCAGCGCGAAAGCGATAAATACATAGCGAATACCAAAGTTACCGACAATAAACCCAACCAGGATCGGCCCCACGGCAGAACCCGCTCGCAGCCAGGCGCTGCCCAAACCGGTGCCAATGGCACGCAACCGAGTTGGGTAAAGCTCTGAAGAATAGAGGTAAAGTGAGAAGGTAATGGTTTGCAATATGGCGTAAGCCGCAGTGGCACATACCACAATTTGCAACGGATTGGTTGCGCCCAGTACCGTCAAGGTAACCAGCGGCACAATCGCCAGCAGGAAGGCGGTGGCATACCATGCTTTACGCCCAACCTTATCAATTGACAACGCACAAACGATCGAGGCTAACACCCCAAACGCCGATGTCGTCCAACCGTAGGCCAGTGCCGTTTGAATCGGTAATCCGAATACATTTTTGTAGAGCGTAGGTAGCCAGGTCACCAGACCGTTGTTGATCATATAGCCACATACCCACAGCGCCCAAATGGTGAAGGTTCGCTTACGGTAGATGCCCGTAAACAGCTCACGCCACCCTTCACTGGCGACCGGTTTTTTCTCTATGGTGCGAATCACGGGTTCAGGTAACGTTCCCCCGCGGCGTAGCACCTCATTTTCCAGCTTACTCACTATCTTATCCGCCTCGGCCAAA
Source organism: Candidatus Symbiopectobacterium sp. NZEC127 (assembly GCF_025962675.1). Classification (NCBI taxonomy): domain Bacteria; kingdom Pseudomonadati; phylum Pseudomonadota; class Gammaproteobacteria; order Enterobacterales; family Enterobacteriaceae; genus Symbiopectobacterium; species Candidatus Symbiopectobacterium sp. NZEC127. Next base: position 227,346 of record NZ_JAGFPG010000007.1, on the reverse strand, counting down.
CGCCCTTTTGAGGCTAGCCAACGCGGCGATTCAGGCATTAACCAACGCAGAGGGACGGTGATGATCGAAGGAATAAGACCAACAATGAACATGGCTTTCCAGCCATAGACAGGGACCAGAAAATAACCCGCAATGCCGGCAAACATCATACCGATAGGGAATATGACCTCATACAGCAGGAAGAAGCGCCCGCGCTTCTTTGCACCAACAAATTCATTGATATAGGAGCTCGCCACCGGCACTTCCGCGCCAATCCCTACCCCTTGCAGAAAGCGGAAGACCATCATCGACAGCCCACTCCAGGCAAACAGACACGCCGCATCCATGATCACAAACAGGATGATGGTGATCTTCAATACACCCAAACGCCCAATTTTCTCAGCCAGAGAACCGAAGAAAACGGCACCAAACAGTTGTCCAACATAGCTGGCAGCAATAATCAGACCGATATCCGCGGCGCTCAATCCCCACTCTGCGGCAAGCTGTGGCATGGCAAAGGCGATAGCCAGTACGGTGTAAGCATCAAAAAAGGTAGAAAGACCGACCACCACGCGAATGGTCAGCAGTTGACGTGTGATCGGCATCCGTTCAAGACGGGCAACCAACTCGGCATTGGATGTCCCGCTTGCGGCGGCTGTACTGGCGTTTGCATTAACCACACCGGCACTCATGTCATGCGTTGACATAGTTTGTTCTCCAAAAAGGATAGTGTGTGAGCCGCGATACGCGTGCGCAGCGGCTCTGCATGCCATTAGCCGACGCGCGGCAGTTCAGCATTACGATGAAAGGGCGTGAAGGGTGTAGGGTTCAGGCCACGTAACTCGATATTCATGTTGGTCATGGTAAAGGTTCTCTTTCCTGGATGTTCTATGATGTATTTTATTAATATAACGTTCTCGGGAACGTTTGCAGATTGTTCGCTAAAGCACCGATAAGTGTCAATAACACCCCTGGCGCTTTTAATCTGTTATGTGATGAACATCCCTAGTTGGGCAGAAAAGCAGGAATGCGTGATAAGAAAATCGCACGATGAAAAACAGGAAAATCAATGCGATCAGTGCTAGTGGCACCGATTGTGAAACGAAAAAAAACCCGGCAGCGCCTGGCGCTCCGGGTTTTTAACGGTGAGGATACGCCTCACGGGCATAAGCCGAAAATCAATGGCAACCGCAGCCGCCGTGACCGCCGCAGCCGCCCTTACCGTGTTCATGATCGTGGTCGTGGTCGTGGTCGTGACCATGACCGCCACAGCAACCTTCACCGTGCTCGTGGTGGTGATCGTGCTCGCCGTGTACATGACCGTGCGCGATCTCTTCTTCCGTAGCTTCACGGATAGCAACCACTTCCACGTTGAACTTCAGGTTTTGGCCTGCCAGCATGTGGTTACCGTCAACCACCACGTGGTCATCTTCCACTTCGGTGATTTCAACCGGTACCTGACCCTGATCGGTGTCAGCCAGGAAACGCATGCCCACTTGCAGCTCGTCAACGCCCATGAAGACGTCTTTCGGCACGCGTTGCACCAGGTTTTCGTCGTATTCGCCGTAGGCGTCGTTAGAGCCGACAGCAACGTCAAACTTCTCACCCACTTCGCGGCCTTCAAGCGCTTTTTCCAGACCAGAAATCAGGGAACCTTGACCGTGCAGGTAGTCCAACGGCGCGCTCACCGGAGACTCATCAACCAATACACCATCTTCTGTACGTACCTGGTAGGCCAGGCTGACCACCAGATCTTTTGCAACTTTCATGACATCTCCTACCGTTGGAAATCAAAACTGGCGCAAATTGTAGCTGAAAAAAATCCCCATGTACCGTCTGGGATAAAAAAATGACCCAACGATCAATCAGGATGGAAGATGCCGATGATGCCCTCACCCTGCCGCTCTGACGCAGCAGGCGGTGGATCGGACTGGCGCTGACGATAGCCGCACTTGACGCAGGTGACCACCTCCACCTGCTCTTCCTGCCCTACGGCCAGCGTATCCTGCGTCTGGCATTGAGGACACACAGCACCCGCGATAAACCGTTTACGTTGCATCTTGCCTTCCTCGCTGCACGCGATGCGTGCTATTCGTACTCATCCCAGTCATCCAGACGACGGCGCTCGTGCTGCATTTCACGTTGGAAAATGTCTTCCAGTTCACGTCGTGCCTCCTTGACGCGCGAAACCTGCGCCACGTCGCCATCCCCCTGACGTATCGGCATCAGTTCGCGCAGCATGCGCATATCCAGACGCCGAAAATGCTGCTGGGCACGATACGCCTGGTGAGGATGCATCCCCACCGACATCAACGTCTTGCGCCCCAGATCCAGCGCACTCGAGAAGGTTTCACGCGAGAAATGCTTCACGCCAGACTGCAATAATTCATGGGCTTCAACACGTCCGCGCGCCCGCGCCAGAATTTCCAGATTGGGAAAATGCTTTTGGCACAGGTGCACGATGGCCATGGTGTCTTCCGGCTCATTGCAGGTAACCACAATTGCACTCGCCTGTTCCGCCCCGGCGGCCCGCAGCAGTTCCAGTTCGGTGGCATCACCGTAGTATACTTTGTAACCATAGCTGCGCATCAGGCTGACGGCACTGATATCACGCTCCAGTACCGTGATGCGCATTTTATTCGCCATCAACAAACGCCCAATCACCTGTCCAAAGCGACCAAACCCGACAATAATGACCTGCGGTTCGTCATCTTGCACATAGGGCTTTTCGTCATGCTCCTCCGTGGCGTTATATCGATGCGCCAGAATGCGGTCGATCCCCTGCATCAGCAGCGGTGTGGTCATCATGGAGAGGGTTACCGTGACCAGCAGCAACGGAAGTTGCTCGCCCTGTAACACCTTGTGCGCCGCCGCCGCAGAAAACAGCACAAACGCAAACTCCCCGCCCTGACTGAGCACCCCGGCAAACTGAAGCCGTTCAGAGCGCCGCATCCGGTTCACGCGCGCCAGTACGTACAGCACAACGCCCTTGACCATAACCAGGAGGAAGACCCCCAGCAACACTTCGTCGATATGGGTAAACAATACGCCCAGATCGAGCGCCATGCCGACGGAGATAAAAAACAGCCCGAGCAGCAATCCTTTAAAAGGCTCGATGGAAATTTCCAGTTCGTGGCGGTACTCACTCTCCGCCAGCAACACACCTGCGATAAAGGTGCCCAGCGCCATGGAGAAGCCCAGCGCATCCATAAAGACCGCGGAGCCAAGCACCAGCAGCAGCGCCGCAGCGGTAAACACCTCACGCACGCCGGAAGCAGCGATAAAGCGGAACAGCGGGCGTACCAGATAGCGTCCGCCGATCAACATACCGATAAAGGCCGCGACCTTGATGGCAACGTCTTTCCAGTCGGTCACTTCGCCCTGCACACCGGCCAGCACCGGCACCAGCGCCAAAGCGGGGATAACCGCCAAGTCCTGAAACAGCAGCACCGCGAAACCCAACTGACCGGATTCGCTGCGATTCATCCCCTTCTCGCGCATCAGTTGCAGCGCCATCGCGGTGGAAGACATCGCCAAACCAACGCCACCAATCAGCGCCGATTGCCAGGAAAAGCCGGTCAGATAGAGCAAGCCGCCAAGCACCGCCGCACTAAGCCCAACCTGCGCGGCACCGATACCGAAGATGGAGCGCCGTAATGTCCATAACTTTTGCGGATTCAGCTCCAACCCGATGATAAACATCAGGAAAACCACGCCAAGCTCAGAGAAATGCAGGATAGCGTCAACATCGCGGATAAAGCCCAGCCCCCAAGGACCAATGGCGATACCCGCAATCAAATACCCCAACACCGCACCGATACCCAACCGGCTGGCGATGGGCACCATCAGTACGGCGACAAACAAAAACAGAATGCCGGCACTCAACAGGGGGGAACTCTCCATCACTCACCCTCCGTTTTGGGTAACGGGGAAGCCAGCCATTCACCGTACGCGTCGGCATAGCTTGCCAGCACATCAGCAGGCAGTCGGCGCGCCCAATAGACCATCAGCGGCGCTAACCAGTGCATACGACACATGGCCGCCGTCATTTCGAACGGGCGCAGCACCTCTGCCATACTGAAGTGGTTATTGCCCTCCAGGTGATAGCTCTCTTCCGGCTCACCCGTGGTGATTACCGAACGCCAATATTTGCCCGCCAGCGCATTACCGCCAATACCGTTGGCAAATCCGCGCGACAGCACGCGGTCAAACCACTCCTTTAGCAGCGCCGGGCAGCTGTAGGTATAGAGTGGATGCTGAAACACAATCACCTGATGTTCGCGCAGCAGCTGTTGCTCGTAGTGAATATCAAGAAAAAAGTCCGGATAGTGAGCGTACAGATCGTGTACGGTAACATGGGCTAACTGGTGCGCCGGTTGCAGCAAAACCCGGTTCGCGACCGAGTCTTGCGATTCCGGATGGGCATACAGCAGCAAAATCTTCGGTGGCTGCGACATCATTCCCCTCCAAAGCGTCGTCATGAGCGCGGTTTTCCGCTACCATGCTGCGCGATAACGATACGACAAACAGGACGTTCACGGTCCCGAGATAACCGTGATAATTTAACATACTCTGAACATGTGACGCTTTATGATTGTTTTCTCCGCTTTGCAAATTCGGCGCGGCGTGCGTGTCTTGCTTGATAACGCCACTGCCACCATCAATCCAGGCCAGAAGGTCGGGTTAGTCGGTAAAAACGGCTGCGGCAAGTCCACGCTACTCTCGTTGCTAAAAGGCGAGATCGGTGCCGATGGCGGCAGCGCCACGTTTCCGAGTAACTGGGCGTTGGCCTGGGTCAATCAGGAAACACCCGCGCTGGATGTGCCTGCCATTGACTATGTTATTGACGGCGATCGTGAATTTCGCCAGTTAGAAGCTGAACTTCAGCACGCCAACGACATTAACGATGGTAATGCCATCGCCCGCGCGCACGGCAAGCTGGATGCGATTCAAGCCTGGAGCATTCCTGCGCGCGCCGCCAGCCTGCTCGATGGCCTTGGCTTTACCCAGACCCAATTGCAGCAGCCGGTACGTGATTTTTCCGGCGGATGGCGCATGCGCCTTAATCTGGCCCAGGCGCTGATTTGCCGCTCCGATCTGCTGCTGCTCGACGAACCAACCAACCACCTCGATCTGGACGCAGTGATCTGGCTGGAAAAATGGCTGAAAAGCTATCCGGGGACGCTGGTGCTGATCTCTCACGATCGCGACTTCCTCGATCCTATCGTCAACAAGATCCTGCACATCGAGCAAGAGACGCTGTTCGAATACACCGGCAACTACTCCTCGTTCGAACGTCAGCGCGCGACGCGTTTGGCACAGCAGCAGGCGTTGTATGAACACCAGCAAGAGCGCGTGGCGCACTTGCAGCACTATATCGATCGCTTCCGCGCACAGGCTACCAAAGCCAAGCAGGCGCAAAGCCGGATTAAAATGCTGGAGCGCATGGAGCTTATTGCCCCAGCGCACGTCGATAACCCGTTCCGCTTCAGTTTCCGCGCGCCAGAATCTTTGCCGAACCCGTTGCTGCGCATGGAGAAGGTGAGCGCAGGCTACGGTGACAAACTGATTCTGGAATCCATCAAGCTCAATCTGGTGCCGGGTTCGCGCATTGGCCTGCTGGGGCACAACGGTGCCGGTAAATCGACGCTGATTAAGCTGTTAGCAGGTGAACTGGCCCCGCTGCACGGCGAAATCGGGCTGGCGAAGGGCGTTAAGCTCGGCTATTTCGCCCAGCATCAGCTTGAGTTTCTGCGCGCGGATGAATCCCCGCTGCAACACCTGGTCCGTCTGGCAGAGCGGGAAACCGAGCAACAGCTGCGCGATTATCTCGGTGGCTTCGGTTTTCAGGGCGACAAAGTGACAGAAGTAACCGAGCGTTTCTCGGGCGGCGAAAAGGCCCGTTTGGTGCTGGCACTGGTCGTGTGGCAGCGCCCTAACCTGCTGCTGCTCGATGAACCGACCAACCATCTCGATCTGGATATGCGCCAGGCATTGACAGAAGCGTTGATCGATTTCGAAGGGGCGCTGGTGGTGGTCTCCCACGATCGACACCTGATCCGATCCACCACGGACGATCTCTATCTGGTGCACGATCGCAAAGTGGAACCGTTTGATGGCGATCTGGAGGATTACCAGCAATGGCTGACGGACGTGCAGCGCCAAAACAGCGCCGCTGAATCCGTCGATAAGCCTGCATCCACCAACAACGCACAGGCACGCAAAGATCAAAAACGGCGCGAAGCGGAGCTGCGCACCCAAACCCAACCGTTGCGTAAAAAGATTGCTCAGTATGAGCAGCAGATGGAGAAACTCTCCGAGGCGTTGGCAAACGTCGAAGCGCGTTTATCGGACAGCGAACTGTACGACCAAAGCCGCAAAGCCGAACTGACGGACTGTCTGCAACAGCAGGCCAAACTCAAAGGCGAACAGGAAGAGGCAGAAATGGCCTGGCTGGACGCGCAAGAGCAGTTGGAACAGATGCTGAATGAGGGGTAGTTCAGGTTCCCTGAAAGGGGATATCTGTTAACACCGTGCATATTTCGTGCGCGTTAACAGGCTCTGATTTCTGCGCCCCTGTAGCCGCGCCCGACACGAGGCGCTCAATCGCCGCCGCCTCGTGGCTCCAGGCTTTTCGCGAGGAATCACGCCGCTACGCGGTCCCCTCGGCGTTCGTGTCCGCATCTCGGACCACCAGCGACGCGGAAAACTCGTCTCATCCATGAGACTCGCCCCTGCGGGGCCGCTGCTGGCAGCGTTCAAAAATGCTCCCGGCATTTTTGTCCGGTGCGGCGCTGCTTTTCGCGGCATCCATGCCGCTCATCCGGCGGACACGCCCACCTCAGCGAGATTCTGAACGCGATTAATGGCAAAAAACAACAGGCTAAAATCAGGCCATCATCAGTGCCAGATCAGCAGTACACAGGCCGCGGTAAGCACCCCCATCGAGACGTTAAAAATCACCCATGCTCTGCGGCTGCGCAACAAGCGGCCAATCGCCGTGCCGAAACCCAGCCAGATAACGCCTGAAACCAGATTAACCAGCACAATGCCCAAACTTATCAGCAGCACCGAATGGTTATAGCCGCTGCCCGCCAGACTGAAACTGGCGACCGAACCCAGCGCCATCAGCCAGGCTTTGGGATTGAGAAATTGAAGCAGCCAGCCTTGATACAGGCGCAGCGGTTGCGGCGGCGGTGCGCTGGCCTCCAGCCGTTCATAGGCTGCCGTCGCAATTTTCCACGCCAGCCACAGCAAGTAGAGACTGCCGAGCACTTTGAGTATCAGGTGCAATGAGGGGTAGAGCAGGATCATGCCGCCCACGCCAAATGCCACCAGCAGCAAAATGCTCTGCATACCGAGCATGATACCGACCATCAGCCACAGCGATCGCATAAAACCGAAGTTGGCACCGGAAGTCGTCAATAGCATGTTATTCGGGCCAGGCGTAATTGCCGCCACCCAGAGAAAAGCCAACATCGATAAAAATAAGCCCTGTTCCACGTTTTGACTGCCCCTTGTCCCCACCGTTACGGTATGATTTATTGACCTGACTGAACGTTAGCCTGTCTGTTACACCGCACTGCTCGCTGAGCGGCGCAAGCAGGTTAGCGCAGTGTGATGAATATCGCACAATTATTTCCCGAGGTCGTTTCGATTCCCATGTTGTCCTCAACATTTCGCCCGTTACGCGGGGCTGATAACCCGCATGTACAAACGCTGTTGCCGCGCCTGATTCGCCGCCGTGCCCGTTTACAGCCGGTATGGCAACAACTCGATCTGCCTGACGGCGATTTTGTCGATCTGGCCTGGAGCGAAGCGCCACAAGGCGCGCGCCATAAACCCCGCGTGGTGCTGTTTCACGGTCTGGAAGGCAGCTTTCACAGCCCCTATGCACACGGTTTGTTGCAAGCGTGCCGTGAGCAAGGCTGGCTGGCGGTGATTATGCATTTTCGCGGCTGTAGCGGCCGCCCCAACCGTCTGAACCGTATCTACCATTCCGGTGAAACGGATGATGGCAGCTATCTGCTGCGCTGGATGCGGGATACGCTAGGCGACGTGCCGACCGCTGCCATCGGCATTTCTCTGGGCGGCAATATGCTGGCTTGCCTGTTGGCTAAACGGGAAGAAGCCCGGCTGTTATCCGCTGCGGCAATTGTCTCCGCGCCGTTTCACCTCGATGCCTGTAGCCGCAGGATCGAGCACGGGTTTTCCCGTATTTATCAGCGCTATCTGGTAGGACAGCTTAAACAGAATGCCCGGCGTAAGCTGGCACGCTATCCGGGTTCGTTACCGATTATTCCGGCGCAGTTGCAACGCATCAAGGGGTTGCGCGAGTTCGATGATGCGATCACCGCCCGTATCCATGGTTTTCAGGATGCTGCCGACTACTATCATCAGTGCAGTGCATTGGCGTTACTGCCCACCATTCGCACCCCGACGCTGATTATCCATGCACAAGACGATCCGTTCATGACCCCCGAGGTGATCCCGGATATCACCCGTCTGCCGGCAACCATCGAATACCAACTGACGGCGCACGGCGGGCACGTCGGGTTTGTCGGCGGAACATTATTGAAACCGGAAATGTGGCTGGAACAACGCATTCCAGCCTGGTTCACGCGCTTTCTTTCGGCGGACACCGCGGAGGCAACAGCATGATGATTCCCTGGCAGCAGCTTGATAGCGATACGCTGCAAAATATTATTGAGTCCTTTGTGTTACGCGAAGGCACGGATTACGGCGAGCAGGAGCGCTCACTGGAGGAAAAAGTCCGGGATATACGCCGCCAGCTTGCCTCGGGCGAGGTGGTGCTGGTGTGGTCAGAGCTGCACGAAACGCTGAATATCATGCCGCGCACCCAGCTAAACGAAAATACGCCGTAACGTGAAAAATCACCGTTTCCTGACGCGCGGGGGGTCGTCTTGCGTCACCGTGTCTGCTATACAGTGAGATCCGTGTTACTCAAACGCCTAATCCGACGGAGTGCAACCGCATGTCGCAACAACACCCGATCATTGCCGTTACCGGCTCCAGTGGTGCAGGCACCACCACGACCAGCCTCGCGTTCAGGAAGATCTTCCAGCAGTTGCAGATAAAAGCCGCTTCACTGGAAGGCGATAGCTTTCACCGTTATACCCGGCCAGAGATGGACATGGCGATTCGCAAAGCGAAAGATTTGGGCCGCCATATCAGCTATTTTGGCCCAGAGGCCAACGATTTCAGCCTGCTTGAGCAGGCATTTATCGACTATGGCCGCAACGGCACCGGGAAAACGCGCAAATACCTGCACACCTACGATGAGGCGATTCCCTACAATCAGGTGCCCGGCACCTTTACCCCGTGGGAACCGATGCAGCATCCTACCGATATGCTGTTTTATGAGGGGTTGCACGGTGCGGTGGTCACCGATCAGTACGATGTTGCTCAGCACGTTGACCTGCTGGTCGGCGTGGTGCCTATCGTCAATCTGGAATGGATTCAAAAGCTGGTTCGCGATATCAACGAACGCGGTCACTCGCGTGAAGCCGTGATGGATTCGGTGGTGCGTTCTATGGAAGATTACATCACTTACATCACCCCGCAGTTTTCTCGTACCCATATCAACTTCCAGCGCGTACCGACTATTGATACCTCAAATCCCTTTGCGGCCAAGGCTATCCCTTCGTTGGATGAGAGCTTTGTGGTGATCCATTTCCAGGGCGTCGAAAACATTGACTATCCCTACCTGCTGGCGATGCTGCAAGGCTCGTTTATCTCACACATCAATACGTTGGTGGTGCCGGGAGGAAAAATGGGGCTGGCCATGGAACTGATCATGGCACCGTTGGTAAAACGGCTGGCAGAAGGGCGTCGCGCGGGCTGAAATAACGCATACAGCCCGCCGGAAAACTATTCGACTATGAAGAAAACGATGCGACAGCGATGATTTCGTGGCTGTGAGTGACCTTCACCGCCTTTTCTAACATTAGCGCCACTGAACAATACTTCTCCGCCGACAGCGATACCGCCCGTTCAACCACCTTATCCGTCAGTCCCACGCCCGTAACCACAAAGTGCAGGTTGATATGGGTAAACAGACGCGGCGCTTCTTCACGACGCGTGGAGGATAATTTGACTTCACACCCAGTGACCGCGTTGCGACCCTTTTGCAAAATGGACACCACATCAATGGCGCTACAGCCTCCTGCCGCCATCAACACCATCTCCATCGGACTGGGGGCTTTATCGCCAGCATTACCATCCATCAGAATCTGATGCCCTGATGACGACTCACCGAGAAAGGTCAGATCTTCGACCCATTTTACGCGCGCTTGCATCCACAACTCCTCAAATTTATTTGAAAATTACTCACTGTTATATATAAAAACCGCCGATAACTAGAGCTTAATCATGCTGAAGCGAGACAACACAAGACAGGCTCGTCAAGCTGTGTTACAAACAGGAATAGAATCCGTTCCTTCAGTTTGATACTGACGGTCAGAACGGGTCGTGACGTCGCCATACAGAAGCCAGTATATTCCCTGACGTCAGTCCGCCAACACGGAATTTTTACTACTAGCACGTTAATACGCCGTACAGGGAACTCTGACCCCTGTAATTTGCGCAGTGAATTACAACAGAGGATAACAGCGAATGGTTCTCGGCAAACCGCAGACAGACCCGACTCTTGAATGGTTCCTTTCTCATTGTCATATTCACAAGTATCCATCGAAGAGCACGCTGATTCACCAAGGTGAAAAGGCAGAAACGCTTTACTACATCGTGAAAGGCTCAGTGGCTGTGCTGATCAAGGATGAAGAAGGCAAGGAAATGATCCTCTCCTACCTCAACCAGGGGGATTTTATTGGGGAACTGGGCCTGTTCGAAGAGGGTCAGGAACGCAGCGCATGGGTGCGGGCAAAAACAGCCTGCGAAGTCGCTGAAATCTCCTATAAAAAATTCCGTCAGCTGATCCAGGTCAACCCGGATATTCTGATGCGTCTCTCCTCACAGATGGCACGTCGCCTCCAGGTGACCTCCCAGAAGGTGGGCAACCTGGCCTTCCTGGATGTCACGGGCCGTATCGCGCAGACGCTGTTGAACCTGGCGAAGCAGCCCGATGCCATGACGCACCCGGATGGGATGCAAATCAAGATCACGCGTCAGGAAATTGGTCAGATTGTTGGCTGTTCCCGCGAAACGGTAGGCCGTATTTTGAAAATGCTGGAAGATCAGAGTCTGATCTCGGCGCACGGCAAAACTATCGTGGTGTACGGCACACGCTGATATCAGCAGCACCGTTTAGACAAAAGCACGTTGCGCGCTGCGCAGCGTGCTTTTGACGAGCCAGCACTATTCCGCGTTAACCACCGTTTCAACCGCCCGCGCAAACCGCGCCATACCCTGATCGATATCTTCCAGATCAATCACCAGCGACGGCACAAAGCGAATCACGTTAGGCCCAGCCACTAGCACCATCACGCCCTGCTCCGCCGCTGCGGCAAGGAACTTGCCCGCCTGACCGTGCCATCTCGGCTTCAGTTCTGCACCAATCAGCAGGCCCATACCGCGAATCTGCTCAAAAATACCGTGCTCTTCATTAATCGCCTGAAGAATCGAGACGAAACGCTCGTGGCGCGCTTGTACACCGGAAAGAACCTGCGGGGTATTGATGGTGTCCAATGCTGCTTCAGCCACCGCACAGGCCAGCGGATTACCGCCGTAGGTGGTGCCGTGCACACCGACGGTCATCACAGAGGCGACCTCTTCGGTGGTCAGCATGGCGCTGATGGGGAAACCGCCGCCCAGCGCTTTCGCCGTGGTGAGAATATCCGGCGTCACGCCATAGTGCATATAGGTAAACAGCTTGCCGGAACGCCCCATGCCGCTTTGCACTTCATCAAACACCAGCAGTGCATGGTGCTGATCGCACAGCTCACGCACGCCTTTAAGGAATTCCGGCGTGGCCGGTGTAATGCCACCTTCGCCCTGAATCGGCTCCAGCACCACGGCGCAGGTGTGGTCATCCATCACCGCTTTCACTGCGGCCAGATCGTTGAACGGCACGTGCACGATATCGGCCGGTTTGGGCCCGAAACCATCGGCGTATTTCGCCTGCCCACCGACAGAAACGGTAAACAAAGTACGGCCATGAAACGCATTGTAGAACGCAATGATTTTGGTTTTATACGGGCTGTGGCGTTTAATCGCATAGTGACGAGCCAGCTTGAAGGCCGCTTCGTTGGCTTCCGCACCAGAGTTAACAAAGAACACGCGCTCGGCAAAGGTGGCGTCAATCAGTTTGCTGGCCAGACGCAGCGCGGGTTCGTTAGTGAAGATATTGCTGGTATGCCACAGCGTTTCGCCCTGCTGCTTTAACGCCGCCACCAGCGCCGGGTGGCAATGACCCAATGCCGTTACCGCAATCCCACCGGCAAAGTCGATATACTCGCGCCCCTGCTGATCCCATACGCGGCTACCCTTGCCTTTAACAGGCACAAATTGCGCCGGTGCGTATACGGGTAGAATCACCCTGTCATGCGTCGCCCGCGTTACCGCCTTTGAATCTGTTGTCATTTGCTTTCGTCCACACCGCTTAAAGTGAAAATATAATCACCAAATATGCATAAAAAATCAATACACAGGATTATAAAATAGCGCGTTATGACAGTCCGTTTTATCACAGCACATGCTGATAACCTCAGGTATTAAGGAAGTTCTGCAACAGTTGATGCCCTTGCTCGCTCAGAATGCTTTCAGGATGAAACTGCACCCCTTCTAACGGCAAGGTGCGATGGCGTATTCCCATGATTTCATCACGCTCACCTTCACGCTCCGTCCAGGCCGTGACGTCAAACTCGGCGGACAGAGAGGCGGGGTCGATCACCAGAGAGTGGTAGCGCGTCACGGTTAATGGCATTGCCAGCCCGCTAAAAACGCCGTTCCCGGTGTGCTGTATCAAGGACGTTTTGCCATGCATCACCTGACGTGCCCGCACCACGCGCGCACCAAATGCCTGCCCCAGCGCCTGATGGCCGAGACACACACCAAGAATGGGCAACTTGCCAGCAAAATGGCGAATCGCCGCCAGAGAAATGCCTGCGTCATCCGGCGTACAGGGACCAGGGGAGATCACCAGATGTGTCGGTGCCAGCGTTTCGATATCCGCTAGCGTCAGGACGTCGTTGCGTTTAACCAGCACCTCGGCACCCAGCTCACAAAAGTACTGGTAGAGGTTGTAGGTGAAGGAGTCGTAGTTGTCGATGAGTAGGAGCATGCGGGACGCGTCTTAAGATAGAGAGATAGGCGGTAGGCTACTGTGATTATGTGAGGTTAGGCAATGGATAACTGACTCACCTGAATCATCACCGAACAAAGTGACAGGTGTTTCCGCACCATGAGTAAAATACCGGGCAACAGATTGCCCGGTATTGATGTGTGCTGATTAGAAACGTGTCGCTATATCAGCCTCCACAGAGTGCGAGCCTGCGCGGGATTCCACGCGGGTGAGTCTGCTCGGTGCCCTTGTATACATTGATAGTTCAGCCCTTGAAACGTCACTCGGTCTCCCACTTCATACCGAGTACCCAACTGCCATTGGGGATAACCTCCCGGCGGTGGCGGTGGCGGCGGCGGCGGATCAATAGGACCACCACCTCCTCCTCCACCGCCGCCACCGCCTCCACCGCCAAAATCAACATCCAGTGCGCCATAAAAACCGGCCCCAGAGTCCGCGACCAGCCATACCGCTAAAATAATATGATGGCCCGTTCTGGGCGCTGATGGGATCATAATAGATTGATTACCCATTGGCCCCATTGATTGTAGCGATTCATTCCAAAAATATCGGTTTGTGTGGAAATTACTTTGAAACGGTGCCGGTTCAAAATCTGCACGCGTTGGCCGATGATTTCTATTCCAGGTAGGGCGCGTAATGAAATAGCGATAACCGCGTGTTCTGTGAAGCACCGTGTGGTTCCAATTGATCGGAATCAGTTGGCCTGGCCGTACAGGGAATTTTGGCCACACAGTGCCACGCGCGGTGAGTAATTCGCTATCAGAAAGGTTCACAATATCACGGGCATCGGTACGACCACCGCTCAGAATAACGCCATCCGGGAGAGTTAATGGTATTGGGGGAGCGACCCGTGTTTCGTCAGGAAAAGGCCCAGCCTCCCCAGGAAACCAAAGGAGATTACTGCTGTGAGTACCATTATTAAACGCCGGGAAATTTTTTTGCCCTTCCATTTCCGTTGCTTGGTGGTTACTAATCCATCCCCTGGAGCGCGCATAATGGGCTCGGGAACGAGGCGTTACGACATATCCATGAAACGGCGCAATACCATCGGGATCATGATGGCAACCACATTCCTCTGGTTCACCGTAAGTTTCAGGTTGTGGATACTCACTACAGGGGTTATCGGGGATACAGGGGTTGTAGGGTGGCGGGTACTGGCCGCAAGGATTGTAAGGTGGTGGCGGTGGATCCTCCACACAGGGATAGTAAGGTGGCAGTGATGGATGGTCACCACAGTGTTCGACAGGTGGTAAAGGAAACTCACCACAGTGATCAACCGGAGGCACGATATGTTTATCACCATGTTCGTCGGGTTGATCATGATAATGCTCGTCATCATGTTTAGCCATTATTCACCTCTCATTATTTATAAAATAACGATATATTGACAAATAAAATTCGCTCAACGCTATAGTTGACCATAGCGATGCATGTGTTTTATTCGTATCATTACTCAGTTAAATTCAAACCAAATAAATAAAATAGAAAACTCGAAAGCATACTGAGAGCAGGGCGAAAAGAACAAAAGCGCGCCTCTCAAATATAATTCGAGATCAAATCATTCAGTTAAGAATTAACCTTCATGGAAAATAGATAACACAATCAATAAGACCTCCTTTTTCCTACAGAAAAATGGTTACACAGAAAGTATAAAAAAGGTTAATAAATTCACTCTGGTGGGGTTAAAAACGCAAAGCGGGACAAGTGTTCAGACAAGTACCCATTACACAAACGCTAGGCGTTGATAATGATTGACTGCCTAACGATTAGTATCTTTAATAAAAATTAGAAGAAAAGCACAATAATGATATTAGCTCATTTTCTTTAAAAAAATCACTTTTCTTTTTGGCATTGTAAGCCTGAGAATGAATACAATAATCCAAACCATGAAATCACCCATAAGCAATTGTTTTATATGGATGGAAAAAGTAACTAATTCCCTGTCAGCAAAATCTTAAAGAGAAATAATTTATTTAAAAAAATAACATGCGATTTTTATCCCCAAAGAAAACAGTTGGTTAATAATTAAATTTAAAAATGGATTTTTTAACCAAAGATCACTTAACAATATAGTTAATGATCGCGCTAATTATTAATGTTCTAACCCTCTATTCATAACATCCATTAACGTACATTAAAGTGTGACACACATTAAATTTTTAGAATTAAAATCGCAGAGATACTGATAAAAACCAGTCGAGCATCACACCAATCGTCGAATTAAAAAAAACATTGCCATTTTGGCAGAAAACCAACACGTCATAAGAAAAAAACAACACCATGAATCATAATAACTTTTTATGTTTCATGGAAATAGAAACACGTTGTAAAAACAATTAAAATAAGAATCAATCATTCCACCCTCAATAATTACCTTTTATTTGTTTTTCCCTCATTTTTTGCTTAAATGACACCGCAACACAGTAAAAGCGCTTTTCATTTTTATTGAAACAAAAATATACCCTACCATCGGCATAGCAAACCGGATGCCGGCGCAAAACCATAACTCCCTCAGGAGATGACAGGAATGAAACACGTTTTACTTTCACTGACCGCAGGGCTGCTGACATTAACCGTACAAGGCGCATTTGCCGCGAATACCGGCGGCTATGCGACTACCGACGGTGGCGATATCTCTGGTGCCGTCAAAAAAACCGCCCATTCCATGCAGGATATTATTGATATCATCGAAGCTGCCCGCGTGGACAGCAGCGGCAAAAAAGTGAAAACCGGCGCGTATCCGCTGGTCATTACCTATGACGGCAACGAAGATAAACTGATCAACGCCGCCGCTGCCGATGTTTGTAGCCAATGGAGCAAACCCGCGCGTGGGGTTGAAATCAAGGAGTTCACCAAAGGGATAACGATCCTCGGCACCAATGGCTCCTCGGCCAATTTTGGTATCTGGTTAGTGAAATCTTCCGATGTAGTGATTCGTAATATGCGTTTCGGCTACATGCCGGGCGGTGCAAGTGACGGCGATGCCATCCGCGTTGATAACACGCCGAACGTCTGGGTTGACCATAACGAGATCTACGCCAAGAACTATGAGTGCCCCGGCACACCGGATGGCGATACCACGTTTGAATCCGCGGTCGATATCAAGAAAGCATCGACCAACGTGACGGTTTCCTATAACTACATTCACGGTATCAAAAAAGTGGGATTAAGCGGCTCGAGCAGCAGCGATACGGGCCGTAACCTGACATACCACCACAACGTCTACAGCGATGTGAACGCCCGCTTGCCATTACAGCGTGGGGGGCAAGTGCACGCCTATAACAACCTTTATTCCGGTATTACCAGTTCAGGAATAAATGTGCGCCAGAAAGGGCTGGCACTGATCGAACGCAACTGGTTCGAAAATGCCGTTAACCCCGTGACATCGCGCTATGACGGCTCTAACTTTGGTACCTGGGTTCTGCGTGATAACAACGTCACCAGCGCTGCTCAAAACGCCACGTATAACATCACCTGGACCAGCGATTCCAAAGCTTACGTTAACGCTGAGGATTGGACCTCTACCGGCACTTTCCCGTCGCTGCCTTACAGCTATTCACCGGTCAGTGCCCAGTGCGTGAAAGCGAAGCTGGCCCAATTCGCGGGTCAGGGCAAAGGTCTGGCGGTGCTGACAACGGCGTCCTGTAACTAACGACCAAACAACATCAAGGCCACATGGCGTGGCCTTGATGTCTACTGTTACCGCTATTTTAAGAACCAAAATTCACATCCAATACCTGATAGCGTCTGCTTTATCAGAAACTATCCATACCCCCAATATGACCTTATAACCCGTGCGCTGTGGCACCACGCAGTCGGTACTCGTATTTTCTACCGGAATAGAGTTCACACTGAAGGGTTCTGGCGCGAGTGATATGCGTTTGCGTCAGCGTCCACGTAAACACCCTGGCCGGTATCGCTACTGCTTGAGCCGCTCACGATGAACGTGGTTCAAATTAGAACATATCAATGCAAGTCACTTTTAATATACATATCCAAAATGTAAGAAAAATCATGCACAGAATATAATAATTAATCCTCGATTATTTTTGTTGCTAAGTGTTTTATTTTTGTTCATCGCTTCGTTTTATACATACAATACACCATTGTTTTTATTGATGATATTTTTTGATCGGTTATCATATGAGCCTTTAGGATTTTGATGACAAAAAACGAAATTTAAATATTATTTTCTTCTAAAAACAACTTATTATGATGATGATTTATTAACACATAGACACCACTATTAAAATATTTACGTCGTTATCACAAAAAGATTATGACTCTTTTTTATAATTCGACTAACATCATCATTGTGTTTTGTCGTTGTGACTTTACGATAATATTAATCATCAGCCAGCTAATTATTAGCATTGCGTTACGATTATATGATGACGCATCTACTCCTTTCACTTCATTTTTATTTATTCACCAGAAAAAAATTTACAACATACTTTTTCTTTTGATTTTTTCAAAAGAAAAGAATGATTAGAGATTTTTTCTAATCTATTTTCAGATGTCATTATTTATTCATAATGAGGGTATTCGTCATGACTAAGCCTGCTAATTACGACCCGCAGTGTAATGAGCCCCAGCCCGATCCTTGTAATGAGTATCACCCTGAGCCTTGTCCACCTAAACCTTGTCCACCTAGACCGGAACACGATAATTGCTGCTGTGTACCTGAGGATAAATATTACTTTGGCGATCTTTATCATGGTCAGGTGACGAGTCCTATGTCGCGCAGTGCCTTTGCTGCTTCTCGCGGATGGATTGGTGCATGGGAAGCTAATGAAATGGAAGGGGGAAAAAATTTCCCAGACTTCATCGGTGGCCCATTTCAGCCCCTCGGATTTGGTGATGCTTTTTTGACCGACACCCCGAGTGCGGCACCTCCAGCAAATGGCCTTATCGTCAGCGGTGGTCGCACTGGGAATCGCGATGTTGTGAATTTTACGGATGCAGAGTTGCAAGCGGCGCGCGGAACAACATGGCCTAGAACCACCGTCACAAGTGGGCAAACCTTCAATGTAAACTGGGTATATACCGCACAGCATAGAACTCGTGGTTATCGATGGTTTCTGACTTATCCGAACTGGAACCCGTCACAACGTCTGAATCGTGGCAGCTTTAATTTAAATGGGATAGTCAATGACTTTACACTATTGGCACCTTTTTGGAATTTCACATTGGCGCAAATGCCCCCACGGGTTAGCCATAGCTTACAATTGCCTCAAAGAACCGGTCACCACGTGCTTCTGCTGATATGGATCGTGGCTGATACGCCAATGGGCTTTTATCAAGCGTTCGACCTCAATTTTGTTTAATCACATATGTTATAACATCTTAAATATTCACGTTAGATAACATACAAAATGAGACAATTATATGATACCGCTGACTGTGATGTATTAGCAGTCGGCGATATCATTCTTGCGCACATCTTATTTTTAGATAAATCCTGACGTAGGACATCCTTAAAAAAACCTATTGATAATAGCATGGAATTGTTTTTTAATTTACCTGTCATTTATTTTTTAGCATCTGCATTTTTCAGTTAAAAACGTAGCCAACCCAATAATAACCAGCCTTAGCACCACATTAATGACACACTGTTTATCTCGCCAAAAATCATCAATGCCACATAGCCAAAATCGCGCTGACCGTGATCAAGGAGTGCGTTATCCGCGACGTTAATAAAGAACTGATTGATGGCGCTGTCTTTTTCAGCGGTGCGCGCCATGGCGATGGTGCCACGCACGTTACGTAAACCATTGTCTGCTTCGTTTTTGATCGGCGGGTTAGTGGCTTTTTGCTTCATTTCATCCACAAAGCCGCCGCCCTGAACCATAAAGTCAGGGATCACGCGGTGAAAGGAGGTTCCATTATAGAAGCTGCTGTTAACGTGCTCGATGAAACTTTTCACTGACACCAGCACTTTCCCGTCGCTGCCCAGTGCGTGAAAGCGAAGCTGGCCCAATTCGCGGGTTAGGGTAAAGGTCTGGCGGTGCTGAAAACGACGTCCTGTAACTAACCACTAAACAACATCAAGGCCACATGGCGTGGCCTTGATGTCTACTGTTACCGCTATTTTAAGAACCAAAATTCACATCCAGTACCTGATAGAAAGCATCTGCTTTATCAGAAACTGTCCATACCCCCAATATGACCTGATAACCCGTGCGCTGTGGCACCACGCAGTCGGTACTCATATTCTCCAACGGGGTTGAATCTACCGGAACATAGTTGATACAGAAGGGTTCTAACTCGAAACTGGCACGCGTCAGCGGCGCATTAGGGTTCCAGTTCTGTTTGGTGATAAAGAATTGCCAACTATAGGTGTTATACGGTGCTTTCAGCGTCCAGGTAAACGTATTGTACCCCGCTGTCATCGGTGATTTATACCATCGATTAGCACTTTGAGCATCCAACTGAGAAAATACAGGATTTCCAGCGCTTGCAATTTTTCCGTCCGGAGGACCTTCTGTCGGAAATCCTCTCGGCCCTTCAATATATTGAGATTGAAACTTTGCCGGACCACAGTTTGCGTTATTAATCCCACCAAGGTCGCCGGTACACAACACCACACGGCTCGGGGGTGATGAAATATATCCACTGTATGGGCTTTCTGGAAGCACAGGCTGTGAATCAACGGCCAGCTCTTCAGCAACCCCATAGGAACTGGTAAACAGCGTTAATAGCAGCAAGACGATGTATTTCATTTCTTACTCCAGATTTTATAGTAAGCATTTTTAGCCTATAGCATCATGACTGATAACCATCAGAACTGAGCATCAATCACTTGATAGAAGGCATTTGGGGTATCTCCCACCGTCCATACCGCCAGCAGTACCTGATATCCGGTACGCGCCGGGATGGTACAATTCATAGAGAACGACATTGGCGGCCGGGGATAGGGCGGTGAGAATATTTGCTGGCAGATAGGCGACAGATTAAAACTGGCACGCGTTAAAGGTGCATTGGGGTTCCAGTTCTGCTGTGTGATAAAGACCTGCCAGGCGCGTGTAATATGCGTTTGCGTCAGTGTCCAGGTAAATGTCCTGTTTCCCGCTTGCATCGGAACGCGTACCCAGCGAGTAGCTGTTTGCTGATTCATCTCAGGAAATCTGGCGTTTCCTCCGCTGGCGATTTGGCCATCAGGGGGGCCGCCGCTAGGAAACCCTTGTGGTCCTTCAATCGATTGCGGCTCCCATTGAACAGCACCACAACCCGTATTGTGTTGTGGTGCTGGAATAGCCGTACGGCATAAGGTGGCTCGACTTGCTGGCGAACTGACAAAGCCATGTGCTGGGACAATTTCAACAGGAGGTTGCGGCGGATTATGATCAACAGTGATATTTTCTGCTTCAGCCATTACTTGAGCACAACCAAGTAGCATACTGAGCAGAAGTAGGAATTTTTTCATTTCTTACTCCATTGTCATCATGATAAATAGCGGAATGAGAATAAGTGTGTAGCCATAGGTAAAAAACAATACGTTATGGCCTGTTTTACTGCTCCATAAATGAATGACATCAATAATATTCCAAACACAAAACCTGTCGTTATTTAAAAAACTAATGAGCTATCGCCCATTAATTTAAAGAAATTAATAGAACCTCAACATACAGAAAAGCCATTTTATAATACAAAAATCACTCACCAAAAAAAGCATCAAAAACATATGAAGCAATAATATTAGCTGACGAATAATAAGATTTTTTTGGTAAAGAGAGACAATAGCCACATCGCAGACTAATTATAATTAGTCAACCAATAGTGGGGCATTGATTCAGGAGTCATTATCTTGATTAAGCATAACTGATATTTTTAAATTGTACACATTATATAAAATAAGTCATAACGTCATGATTATTATTTAATAACACCATTAATATGCATTCATCCTCCCTGTACTATTTTTCCTAATCCACACGAAAAAAAAGCATGGAAATAATTAGCCAAACCAATAATAACCAACCATAGCATCATATTAATAACACACCGTATATATCACCAGAAACCATCAAGGCCACACAATGTGGCCTTGATATATAACCCAGAAATTCTCAGCAACGTTTACGGCAGCACTTTGGCCGATTTAATCACGATCGGTTTGCTTGGCACATTCTGGTAAGGGCCGACATTGCTGGTTTGCACCTGAGAGATTTTGTCGGCAACATCCATCCCTTTCACCACTTTACCAAATACCGCATAGCCAAAATCGCGCTGACCGTGATCGAGGAACGCGTTATCCGCGATGTTAATAAAGAACTGACTGGTAGCGCTGTCTTTTTCAGCGGTGCGCGCCATGGCAATGGTGCCACGCACGTTACGTAAACCGTTGTCCGCTTCGTTTTTGATCGGCGGGTTAGTGGCTTTTTGCTTCATTTCATCCACAAAGCCGCCGCCCTGAACCATAAAGCCTGGGATCACGCGGTGAAAGGTGGTGCCGTTGTAGAAGCCGCTGTTAACGTACTCGACGAAATTTTTCACTGACACCGGCGCTTTCTGGTTATCCAGCGCTAACTCAATGTTGCCTTCAGACGTGGTGAGTAAAACGCGCGTTGTGGCGGTAGGGGCGGCGATCGCCGATGACACCATGACCGAAGATGAAAACATTGTCAGTGAAACCAGGGCTGCTGCCGCAACCAGAGTACGTTTGAACATGAGAATTCCTTTTTGATCGGGGGCTACAAGAAAGCGTAACGATTGTAAATACCCGCACTCCTTAACGCTACCCTTTTACTTTTTTTTACTTACGGATATGCCACAACGTTACGGCCATTAGGTATAGCATACCAGTGTAGTATCGGCGACGATCGTAAAAAAAGACGGGTAAATTACCCGTCTTGTCAGCACATCATGCGGTTTTTACCCGAACTGTTAGCCCATTCGCTCCGAACGTACGGCCAAATCGCGGCTGTACTGTCGGCTGGCATCCACCAGCATGGTGGTATAGGCCGTTTTCTCCGTCGAACGCGTCAGCTCTGCCGTGTCCAGCGTTTCCAGAATACGGCCATACTGCATCACCGCCACGCGGTGGCATAAATGAGCAATCACCCCCAGATCGTGCGTTACCATCAGGTAGGTCAGGTTGTCCTGCTGTTGCAGTTCAGCCAGCAGATTGAGGATTTCTGCCTGCACCGACACGTCCAGCGCCGAAGTCGGTTCATCCAGCAGCAGGACTCGCGGCTCGAGAATCAGCGCGCGAGCGATAGCAACGCGTTGGCGCTGCCCGCCGGAGAGTTGGTGCGGGTAGCGGCGACGAAACTGCGGTCCCAGCCCCACTTTATCTAACAAAGCGTTAATGCGCCGATCGCGCTGTTCAAAGCGGTGGATCAGCAACGGCTCCTCCAAAATGGTCTCAACCGTGTGGCGTGGGTGCAGCGATCCGTAGGGATCCTGAAATACCATCTGCACCTGACGACAGCGAGCCCTATCGATACGGTGCGCCAGCGGTTGGCCATCAATGCACAGCTCGCCCTGCCAGTGGTTGAACAGCCCTGCCAGACATTTCAGCACCGTGGTTTTGCCCGAGCCGGATTCCCCCACCAAGCCAAAGATCTCCCCACTGCGCACCGCCAGATTGACATCAAACAGCACCTGATTGTGCTGGCTACCCTGACCAAAGGAGAGGTTGAGGTTTTTCACCTCGATCATCGCCGCGCTATTTTGTGTGCTCATAGTCACTCCTTATTCACCCAGCCAGGCAGGATCGCGCTGCATGACCGGCAGACGCACGCGAGGATGATCGATGTCCGGCAACGCATTGAGCAGCCCACGCGTGTAGGGGTGCTGTGCGTTATCGAGATCGCACGCCGCGATGGATTCCACGACGCGTCCGGCGTACATCACCAGCACCCGGTCGCAGAAGCTGCGCACCAGATTGATATCGTGGCTGATAAAGATCAGCCCCAATCCGCGCTCCGACACCAAATCATCCAGCATCGAGAGCACCTGCAAACGCACCGACACATCAAGCGCCGAAGTCGGCTCGTCGGCGATAACGATCTCTGGCTCAGTGATCAACATCATGGCGATCATGATGCGCTGCCCCTGCCCGCCGGAGACTTCGTGCGGATAGAGCGCGTACACGCGCTCCGGCTGGCGAATGCGCACCACATCCAGCATCGCCATGACTTTCTCTTTCGCCACGCGCGCTGGCACCTTGTGGTGCGCCAGATAGGCTTCCGCGATCTGATCGCCGACACACACCACCGGATTCAGCGAATATTTCGGATCCTGCATGATCATGGAAATGCGCTTACCGCGGATCTGGCGCATCTGCGCTTCAGACACATTAAGCAAATCAGTCTGACCGAAGCGCAGCCTATCGGCCGTCACCCGTGCGCTGCGCGGGTGCAGATGCAGCAGCGCGCGTCCAACCGTTGATTTGCCCGAGCCGGATTCGCCGACAATCGCCAGCTTCTCGCAGCCGAGGTTAAAGGAGACGCCGCGCACGGCATCCGTCACTGCGCCGTGGTTAACGAAGCTCACCTTGAGGTTTTCCACCTCCAGCAGCGGCGCGCCCTGAGTTGCACCTTTATTCGGTGCGGGGATCGAGGATGTCACGTAGGCCGTCTCCGAGAAAGTTGAACGCCAGGCTGTTCATCAGAATAGCCAACCCAGGAATGGTGACTAACCACCAGCACTCCATCATGTAGCGACGACCGGCAGAGATCATGGCTCCCCATTCTGGATCGGGCGGCTGTGCGCCCAACCCCAGGAAGCCAAGCCCGGCAGCCGTCAGGATGATGCCCGCCATGTTCATGGTGATACGGATAATCACCGAAGGCAGACACAGCGGCACAATGTGATGCACCAAAATACGCAGCGACGATGCACCTTGCAGTTTCACCGCAGAAACGAAATCTGCCTGACGTAGCGACAGCGTTTCAGCACGCGCCAGACGCGCAATGGGCGGCCAGGCGGTGAGGGTAATGGCAATCACCACATGCTCCAATCCCGGCCCCAAGGCGGCAACAAACGCCAGCGCCAGCACCAGACTGGGGAAGGAGATAAAGATATCGGTGATGCGCATCAGGATGGTATCGACAATGCCGCCGTAGTAGCCCGCCACCACACCGAGCATCAAGCCGATCGGGCCAACGGTTACCGACACCAGCGCCACAATGTACAGCGTAATACGCGAGCCATACACCAGACGGCTGTACACATCGCGCCCGAACTCATCGGTACCAAACCAATGGGCGGCCCCCGGCGCTTGCAGGGCATTTTCCAGGTCTTGTACTAAGGGATCGTGCGTTGCCAGCCAGGGAGCAAAAATCGCAATCACAATCAGCGACAGCACAATCAGCGAGCCAATGGCCGTCAGTGGGTTTTTCGCCAGCAGGCGCAGGAAATTGAACAGCCTCGCGCCACGTACTCGAATTCGCCCATTTTTGGCGTCCGGCGAGGAGCCGATTACCGGTTCAGAAGACATACTCATACGCGGGTCCTCGGATCGAAGATTTGATACAACATGTCGGAGAGCAGGTTAAGGGTGACGAAAATCAGCCCGACCAGCAGCACGCAGCCCATCACCGCATTCATATCCCCCAGCAGCAGGCTGCCCGTCAGATAGGAACCAAAGCCCGGCCAGGAGAACACGGTTTCAATCAACACCGCTCCCTCCAGCAGTGAGCCATACGCCAGCGCCACGACCGTCAGCAGTTGCACCAGAATGTTGCGAAACGCATGCGCCCAAATCACCCGAAACTCAGACAACCCTTTGACCCGTGCGGTGATGATGTACTCTTGCGACAGTTGCGCCAGCATAAAGCTGCGCGTCATACGGCTGATATAGGCCAGCGAATGGAAGCCAAGAATGGTGGCGGGCAACACCAGATGGTTCAGCGCACTGAAGAACACCGCCCATTCACGCGCCAGCAGGGAATCCACCAGCAGTAAGCCGGTACGGTTCTCCACCATGCCATCCCACGCCATATCCACGCGTCCTGCGCCGCCGACCCAGTTGAGCCAGGCGTAAAACACCAACAGCCCCATCATGCCGACCCAGAAAATCGGCGTGGAGTAACCCGCCAGACTGATAAAACGCACGATATAGTCTGCCAGCTTGCCGCGCCGCGCCGCCGCCATCACACCGAGCGGTACGCCCAGACCGGCACCGACGATAATCGCCATTGTTGCCAGCTCTATCGTTGCAGGGAACACGCGGATGATGTCATCCACCACCGGGCGACCGGTGAGCATCGCGTTGCCCAAATCGCCGTGCAGCAGTGAATTGAAGTAGATACCGAATTGAACATACAGCGGCTTATCCAGGCCTAACTGCTGATAGACCTGCTGATAGGTACTTTGGTCAGCATCCTGACCGACAATTGCCAATACCGGATCGATCGGCATTACCCGACCGATAATGAAGGTCAGAATCAACAACCCAAACAGCGTGAAGGCAACCTGTAACAGCCGCTTGGCTACGCGATAGGGTAACGCCCCCGGTTTGAGCCAATCAGAGAAAACCATGTTCTTTCTCCCCGTCCGACACCCGCGCCGCGCTCTTCAGCGCCGCTGATGCCGTGACTTACCTCGTAGGATGACGGCGTGAGGGGAAATTCCCCCCACGCTTTACTCAAACTTCAGCGTTGCTTGTGCACCAGATACAAGCGGGTGGTCGATGACGGATGTGACACAAAGTCTACAACATCTTTGCGTTGTACCACGGAGTCGACCATCTGCGAGACCGGAATGATGGCAGGATAGAGTGCCTCATAGCGGTCCTGTATCTCGGCATAGCGCTGCTTCTGCTTGGTAGGATCTTTTTCCAGCAGCGCCTGATCGATCATCTCGTTCAATTGCGCGTCGTAGAAAGACGTTCTCCACCCTTGGAAGTTGGTGAGTTTGGCTTCATCGCTGTTATCCGGGTTGTACACCACGGAGCGCAGGCTGGAGTGCGGATGGGGATCGACCCCGCCGCCGCCACGCCCGACCAGCATGTCGAATTTACGATCGCGCATCGCGCCGTAAACCTGATTGCCGGTGCCAGAAATGATCTTGGCGCGAATACCGGCCTGGGCCAGCGTGGATTGCACCGAGGTCGCCAGATTAAGGAAAGGCTGATCGGACAGCACCCGCAGCGTGGTTTCAAAACCGTTCGGATAGCCCGCTTCCGCCAGCAGCGCCTTGGCCTTCGGCACGTCCAGCTTGTAACCGGGGTTAGGCAGCGTGGCATCCATTCCCGCCTGAATCGGGCGCTGATGATAGAAGCCGTAGCCTGGCATCACAGTCTTGTTGAGGCCGTCGTAATCGATGAGGTAGCGCACCGCTTCACGCACTTTTGGCTTGGCGAACTCGTCGTTCTTCAGGCTCATGGCAACGTAATAGAGCGTGCCTTTCTTCACCTCTTCGACTTTCACCTCCGGGTTGGCTTTCAGAGCGTTGATGTCCGGCACCGACATACCGGTTGCTACATCGATATCGCCCTTTTCGATCATCAGACGCAGCGCCTGAGATTCGGTCATATGACGGAAGATCACCCGGCGCATTTTGGCATCACCGCGCCAGTAACCGTCGGCACGGTTAACGCGCAGCACGTCTTTTGCCTGCCACACGTCCAGCTTGAACGGACCAGAACCGGCTTCGTTGGTGGTCAACCAACCGTTACCCCAGTCACCGTTTTTCTCATGCTTCATCACGGTTTTACTGTCCAGCACCGATCCGCTGCCGAGCGTGGCAAGGGAATAGATCACCAGTTTGGGATCGTTCGGTTTAGGCAGTTCGATCTCTACCGTTTTGTCATCTTTGGCGCGGATCAGTTTTTCGACATTTTCCGCCGTAAAGCCGTAGGATTTCCAGGTGGTGGCCTGCGCCATGTTAAGGGTCAGCAACCGTTTCATCGACCAGGCAAAATCATGGGCAGTGACCGGATTGCCGGAGTGGAATTTGGCGTTATCCACCAAATGGAAGGTAATCAGGTTGTTGTCTGGACTGATCTCCCAGCTTTTCGCCAGCGAGGGCAGCACGCGGCTGAGGTTTTCAGGATCGAGCTCGACCAGCGAGTCGTAAAGGTTAACGATAATGCCGACCACCTCGTTGCCCGTCATGGCGGCGGGATCGAGGGACAGCATGTTATTCATGTTCATCCCGACGATCAGTTGATCGTCGGGCGTTTTTGCAGACAGTAAGGCCGGTGTTGCGGCCATACAGAAACAGCTCAGTAGCAGGGTACGGATTATTGCTCGTGCTTTCATTTAGCTTCTCCAGGTGTGAAGAATGGAAGACGAAACGTTTTTCCCCGTTATATTTCGAGCTGTATCTGCGTTGGCTACGCTCATTCACCCGAATCACTTACTTATGTAAGCTCATCGGGATTCATTCACTTGCCGCCTTGCTACAACTCGAACTATCTAGGGGCTATTTGTAAGGGCTCTTTCTTTCAGTACTGCTTTGTTATTACTGCTATTTATTATTATTACTGCGGTTATTCTTTACTCAGCGTATGCTCCTCGATCCAATCAAAGTTGATGTCCTCACCCAGGCCCGGACGCTGTGGCAGGTGAACAAAGCCGTCGTCATCCATCGGGTCGATGATACTGTTGAGGTAAGCGGCAGGCTCTTCATAGTTCAGGAAGGGATGCAGCAGGCCGCGTTCATACCAACGGCAGTTTTTGATTGCCCCCACCACGTTAAGATTCGGTGCACCGTTACCGTGGATTTCGCAATCCATACCAAAGGCTTCCGCCAATGCGGCGACCTTCATGGTTGGAGAAAGGCCACCCACGCCCTGCACGCCCGCGCGCAGAATGTCACAGGCACCCTCTTTCACCCAGTCGGCGCGGCTGAAGTATTTGCCTGACAGGCTTTCAGGCCCGATGACGTCGATATCCAGGCTCTTGGTCAGCCAGCTGTAGGAGGCCATGCTCTGCTCTTCCATCGGCTCTTCAAACCAGGTGAAGTTCAGCTTTTGCAATTCACGACCGATGTAGAGCGCGTCGCTGCGGCTGTACCAGTGGTAACCATCCAGCATCAGGCAGACATCCGGACCTACCG
The DNA here is from genome assembly GCF_025962675.1 of Candidatus Symbiopectobacterium sp. NZEC127. Taxonomy (NCBI): domain Bacteria; kingdom Pseudomonadati; phylum Pseudomonadota; class Gammaproteobacteria; order Enterobacterales; family Enterobacteriaceae; genus Symbiopectobacterium; species Candidatus Symbiopectobacterium sp. NZEC127. The sequence goes on along the minus strand of NZ_JAGFPG010000007.1, from coordinate 199,076 downwards.
CTTCACGCACGGCGGCACAGGCTTTGACGTCCATCTGCGGGCTCGGTGCGAAGGATACTGGCGGCATCCAGGTGTGCAGCTTGATGGCTTTATAGCCGCGTGCCACCAGTTTCTCGGCAAACTGGCCGTACTCTTCCGGCGTCGAGAGGCCGCCTTCCAGCTCATCGCCGCACATGGTGCTGCCGTAAGCGGGTACTTTTTCACGGAAACCACCCAGCAGTTTGTGCACCGGCATATTCAGGAAGCGACCTTGCAGATCCCACAGCGCGGATTCCACGATAGAGATGGCACGGTCGGTCAGTTGGTTGGCGCTGCCGCGCTGCCAATGCACCAGATCCTGCCACAGACGTTCTCTGTCAAACGGGTTCTGACCGATCAGCACCTTGCGAAAGAACGCGTTGATAATATGCGGACGAACCACTTCGGGTGGTGCAAATGCATAGCCCTGATGCCCATCGTCGGTGGTCAGCGTCAAGAGGGCCATCTTGGCCTGATTCTCTTCTCCTGGATGCGAATGTCCCGCACTGTCGGACACGCGACGAGTGGGATACGTAAAAACGGTGACATCAATAGATTCTATTTTCACGCGAATACCTACCTTGAAATTCAATAACATAGAAAAAACAACGACCGGATCGACGGCGAGCGACAAACCCGATTTGTACTATCGCCGCCCAGCCAGTGCGACTGAGACCGCGATCACAAAAGAAATGATGTATTAATTAAATAAAAATATCGTTTTATTATTTGTAATTATTGGTGTTACAACCTGGTGAGTCATTAGGCAATTTCTTTCAAATGCAGAAAATCCGACGCAAATATTTGTGCAAATGCACATAAAGCTGTGAACAACATCACCAACGGTTGGGATTACCCGCACAATGAGCGAGGATAATGCCGCCACTTTTGGTGTGCTGCACAACCGCCAGCAATCCCAATTTGATGATCATGGGTGAGAGGGTAAGCCTGTGCGAGACGTTCAACGGGTTCCATTCAACCAGACAGTCAGACGGTGATACCGCACCAAAACCACACAACGCACCAACACAGTGCATTCAGGCGCACCATGTTGGTGCTGACATGCCTTTTATCACCGCCACCTGCCCCTAAATTGTGAGTCGCCACCAAAACAATAAAATGAAATACTGATTAATAAGCAATTTATATGCATAATTAATCGTTTCAACAATAATAAAAACGTGGCCTGAATATTGCTTTGTATCCTAAGTACTCTGCTCAATGCGAGGGATGCCCAGCCAAGGGCCACCCGCAGCGTTCAGGCCGCGCGCGGAGCTATGCCTGCAAAAAGAAAATCGGAGTAATACGTGGAACAAATGACATTTTGGCAGCTCATCAGTTTTGGTGAGAATGGCTGGGGAAGATTGCTGCTGATGGGGACAGGAATGACCCTGGCATTGGCAGTAGGCGGTTTTTTATTAGGCGCACTCATCGGCACCCTCGGTGCCTGGTCAAAAATAGCGGGCAATCGGCCACTTCGCTTTGTGGCGGAATGCTATACCACGGTAACGCGCGGTATTCCCGATCTGCTGATTATTTTCCTGCTCTACTTTGGCGGTAGCTCTGCACTGACGCTGCTGGCAAGCCTGTTTGGACACAACGGTTTTATCGGTTTTCCCGGTTATATCGCCGGGGTGATTGCCGTCGGCATCGCCTCAGGCGCACAGCAAACCGAAGTATTTCGCGGCGCCTTCTACGCCGTAGCCAAAGGTGAGATAGAGGCCGCCAAAGCCTGCGGCATGCCTACCCTGCTGCGTCTGCGCCGCATTATTGTTCCGCTGCTGCTGCGCCATGCCATTCCTGCGCTCGGCAACGTCTGGCAACTGGTATTGAAAGCTTCGGCGCTGGTGTCAGTTACCGGTGTGGCAGAACTCTTGACCCAGTCACAGACCGGTGCGGGTTCCACGGGCAAACCGTTTGATTTCTACATGGCTGCCGCCATGATTTATCTGGTGATTTCGATTTTTTCCGGCTGGCTGATGCGCCGCGCGGAGGCACACTATTCGCGAGGTGTAAGACGGTAATGGATGTTAATTTCTTCTACGAAACCTTCCTGGAAATTATTCCCGGCGTACCGCTTACACTCCAACTCGCGGTAGGTTCAGTGCTGATCGGCTTCTTTTTAGCCCTGGCGCTGGCCGCGATGCAGCTTTCTGGCAGCCGACTGTTGCAATCAGTCGCACGTCTGTATGTGCTGTTCTTCCGTGGCACACCGTTGCTGGTGCAACTGTTCCTTATCTACTACGGTTTAGGGCAATTCAGTTGGGTGCGTGAAAGCGTCCTGTGGCCGATACTGCGTGAGCCTTACTGGTGTGCGCTGCTGTCGTTAACGCTTTGTACCGGTGCTTACGCCAGCGAAATCATTCGCGGGGGTTTGCAATCGGTGCCCGCCGGGCAGATCGAAGCGGCACGCGCCTGTGGCATGCCATCCTGGAAAATATTTACCCGCATCGTGTTTCCGCTCGCCATTCGCCAGGCGCTGCCTGCCTACGGCAACGAGTTGATCTCCATGATCAAATCCACCTCGCTGGCGTCCATCATCACGCTGATGGAAATCACCGGCATTGCAGCACGCTTGATTGCGGAAACCTACCGCGCGCTCGAAGTGTTTCTGGTGGCCGGCGCCATCTACCTGCTGATCAATCTGGTGCTCACCCGCTTGCTGGCTTTTGTCGAACACCGTATGACGCCGTATCTGCGCGCACCGCAGTCGCTGGCTGAAGTTAAGAATATGAAAGGAAACCCATCATGAGTACCGCCGCTATCAGCCTGCGCAACATTCACAAGCGTTTCGGCTCACTGGAAGTCCTGAAAGGGATCTCGTTTGAAGCCAGTCAGGGCGAGGTTGTCTCGATTCTGGGTTCCTCCGGCTCGGGCAAATCCACCCTGCTGCGCTGCACCAACCTGCTTGAAATTCCCGATCAGGGCGAGATTATTGTCGGTGGCGAAACCATCGCGATGAAAGCGAATCGCCAAGGGCAAAACCGTCCGGCCAGCCCGAAACAGATCGACCGTATCCGTACCCAGCTCGGCATGGTGTTTCAAAACTTCAATCTGTGGTCGCACAAAACCGTGCTGGAAAACGTGATTGAAGCGCCGATCCACGTGCTCAAACACGCCCCACAGGACGCCAAAGCACATGCAGAGCAACTGCTTGAGAAGGTTGGGCTGGCCGATAAACGTCACTACTACCCTTCCCACCTTTCCGGCGGGCAGCAACAGCGTGCCGCGATTGCGCGTGCGCTGGCCATGTCACCCAAAGTGATGCTGTTTGATGAACCCACGTCGGCGCTGGATCCAGAGTTGGTCGGGGAAGTGCTGCGCGTGATGCGCCAACTGGCCGATGAAGGCATGACCATGCTGGTCGTCACCCATGAAATGGACTTTGCGCGTGAAGTCTCTAACCGCGTGGTGTTCCTGCATCAGGGCGAGATCGAAGAGCAAGGCACGCCGGAACAGATGTTTACCGCCAGTCAGTCCGCCCGTTTCCGTCAGTTTATTGCCAGTTGGTAACAGAACGCTACGCTTATCAACACAATGCTTTAGAACACAATGCTTTAGAACACAACAGACAACCACCAGGAGATACCTCGATGATAAAAACCAAACTCGCTGCCGCTGCCTATGCGCTTTGTCTGGCTGGCGCACTCTCTACGTCATTCAACGCTGCGGCAGAAGCCGGTAAAACCTGGAGCACCGTGCGCATCGCCACTGAAGGCGCTTACCACCCGTACAACTTCACCAAGCCGGACGGTACGTTGGATGGCATGGAAATTGAACTGTACAAGGTGCTGTGCGACAACATGAAAGTAAAATGCGAGATCATGGTGCAGCCGTTTGCCAGCAGCATCCCAGCGCTGAACGCCGGTAAGTTTGATGCCATCATCTCCGGCATGTCCGCCACGCCAAAGCGCCGTGAAGTGATCGATTTCAGCCAGCCTTACACCCAGGCGGGCCAAACCTTTGCCGTGCTGAAATCCAGCCCGCTGGCATCGCTGCCGGATCTGGGCACCCGTTTCTCCCTCAATGAGAAAGATGAAGCCACTGCCATCGCTGAAGTGGAAAAATTGCGCCCGCTGCTGAAAGGCAAAACCATTGGCGTTCAGTCTGCCTCGATCGCCAGCACGCTGCTGGATAAATACTTCAAAGGCATGATGACCGTACGCGAATACAAAACCATGCAAGAGCACGATCTGGATCTCAAAGCCGGTCGCGTCGATCTGGTTATCGGTTCAGCGCCTTACATGAAAAATACCGCTGACAAATCAAACGGCGAAATCCTGATGGCCGGCCCTCAGTTTATCGGCGGCATTTTAGGCAGCGGCTCGTCCATCGGCCTGCGTAAAAGCGATCCTGAGTTGAAAGCCTTGTTTGATAAAGCCATCGATCAGGCTAAAGCAGACGGCACCATCAAGAAGCTGAGTGAAAAATGGTTTGGCATGGACACCACCCCGCTCTGATCGCCCTCTCGCGACCCTAACCTGAACCACGAACGTGGCGTCTGATTGACGCCACGTCTTCTTCATTCCCCACCGCATTCACGGTTATAACCGCAGGAGCGCCTGATCCATGACATCGCCATCAGAACAACACACCTTACCCGCTATCGATACGCACACCGTCGCAGCCCTGCGCGAGCTTATTGCCGCCAAAAATCCACAGTTCACTGCGCTTAGCGACAGCATCTGGGATGTGCCGGAACTCAACTATGAAGAAATCCGCTCCGCCGCACTGCATGAAGCGGTGCTCAAGCAGGAAGGTTTTCGCCTGACAACAGGTATTGCCGGGATGCCAACCGCCTTGCTGGGCGAATGTGGTTCCGGTAAACCGGTGATTGCCTTGCTGGGTGAATACGATGCGCTGCCGGGTCTGAGCCAGCAAGCGGGCGTGGCTGAGCCTTGCCCTATCGATGCGGGTGGCAACGGTCACGGCTGCGGCCACAATTTGCTCGGCACTGCCGCATTGCAGGCCGCCACGGCGGTAAAAGATTACCTGCAACAGCATCAGTTGCCCGGCACCGTGCGCTTCTACGGTTGCCCGGCGGAAGAGGGCGGCTCTTCCAAAGGTTTTATGGTCAAAGAGGGCGTGTTTGACGATGTGGATATTGCTATCTGCTGGCATCCGGCCACTTTTACCGGCGTTAACAGTCCGGATTCTCTGGCCTGCAACGAACTGAATTTTTATTTCAAAGGCCGCGCATCGCACGCCGCCAGCAGCCCACATCTGGGACGCAGCGCGCTTGATGCGGTAGAGCTGATGAACGTTGGCGTTAACTACATGCGTGAACACATGCCATCATCGGCGCGCGTACACTACGCCATCACCGACAGCGGCGGTCATGCGCCGAACGTGGTTCAGGCCAACGCAACGGTACGCTATCTGGTACGGGCACGTCAGTTACCCGAACTCCACCAGTTGGTTAAGCGCGTGAAGAAAATCGCACAAGGTGCAGCGCTGATGACCGAAACAGAAGTGAGTTGGGAAGTGATCAGCGGCGATGCCAACTTGCTGGGTAACGCACCGCTGGAACAGCGCATGCATGAACATCTGCTGGCGCTTGGCCCAATTCAGTTCGATGATGCGGATCGCGCTTTTGCCGCCACATTCCAAACCGCCATGAGCGCAGAAGATATTGCCAACTCCTACGCGCGCTTTGGGGTGAAAGCCAAAACCGGTGAATCGCTGCATGAAGGCATCTACCCGCTTTACAGCCCGGATGACAGCTTTATCGGCTCCACCGACGTCGGCACGGTAAGTTGGGTAGTGCCTACCGTACAAATTCGTGCCGCCACCTACGCCATCGGCACACCCGCTCACTCCTGGCAGTTGGTGGCGCAGGGCAAGGCACCTGCGGCGCACAAAGGCACCGCCTATGCGGCTGAAGCCATGGCGTCATTAACCGTGGATTTGCTCCAAAACCCGGCGCTGGTAGCACAGGCAAAAGCGGAATTGGCCGACAAACTGAGCGTTACGCCGTTTGAGAACCCGATTCCCGACGGCGTGGTTCCGCCAATTCCTCAGGTGTGAAGTCAGCCCAGGGGCGGAGCAAATTTACCGCCCCTGAGGCACCAAGATTCAACCATCGCCAAAGCGTTTAACTAATGCCAGAACGGCAGCAGCGATGAAATCAACAATCCTGCGGAGAAAAACATAAAAATGACTCCTCCGACTTTATTGAGTACAGAAAACAGACGGTGAGATGACATTTCTCTTTTTATTGCGCTGGCAAAAATACCATAAACACCATGAATAACGATAACTAACAGACAAAAGGTTAATGAAAGGACGATGAATTGAAAAACGTAGGGGTGGTTATTATTAATAAATTGAGGAAACAGTGCCATAAAGAAAACAATCGGCTTAGGGTTTAACAGGGAAAGCAAAAATCCCTGTCTGAATCTGGCGATTGTGGATGGCATTTCATTAATAGCCACCGTCCGATTTTCATCTATTGTCTTAGGTGCCGATTTATACAATTTAACACCCAGATAGGCGAGATACGACGCCCCTACCACTTTGACAATAATGAGAGAATAAGAGGATGAAACGATAAGTACACCAACACTGCTTGCCGCAACCACCGAGATAACCCCCATCCCCGCGGCTACGCCCAATATACCGGCGATAGCATTCTTTGAGTTATAGTTGAGCGTATTGGTTATTGTCAGCAACACCCCCGGGCCTGGACTGGCAATGGTCAAGCTTGATAATAAAATATAGAGATAGAGTTGAGGCATGTGTTATTCATTACCCATTTATGAAGTGAATTTTGATTATTAAGTCGTTTAAAAATAAAAAATTGGTTTAAACGTATAATCTTGCGCTTCAACGCATAAGGAGATGAACGAACTTTACTGTATACCTTTGTTTATAAATAACAAAAACCACTCGACACCAGTAGGTTTAATAATGCAAAACGCAGTAAAGCAGCAAAATGGGAAGTTTTGCGCGCAAGGGATAAAAGAGAGGAATAATGCGGCCGAGCTGATAAATCAGCCCGGCCCACAGATTACGGATGAGCGACGAAGCCCACCGCGTCGTACACTTTCTTCAGCGTTGCAGTAGCTTTGAGCCGCGCTTTTTCAGCGCCGTCACGCATTACCTGCTGCAAGAAAGCTTCATCGTTACGGAAATGGTGATAACGCGCCTGCAACTCGGTCAGCATGCCGGAGACGGCGTCAGCGACCGCGCCCTTCAAGTGGCCATACATCTGGCCTTCAAAGGCTTTTTCCAGTTCAGGAATCGGTTTTCCCGTCACCCCAGACAGAATATCCAGCAGGTTAGATACCCCCGCCTTGTTGGCGATGTCATAACGCACCACTGGCGGCTCATCGGAATCTGTCACCGCGCGTTTGATCTTTTTCACTACGGCTTTCGGATCTTCCAACAACCCAATCACATTATTGCGGTTGTCATCTGACTTGGACATTTTTTTGGTGGGATCGAGCAACGACATCACGCGCGCACCGGATTTGGGAATAAACGGCTCGGGCACTTTGAAAACATCACCGTAGAGCGCATTAAAGCGCTGAGCAATATCGCGGCTCAATTCCAAATGCTGTTTCTGATCTTCACCCACTGGCACCTGATGGGTTTGGTACAGCAGGATATCGGCCGCCATCAGCACCGGATAGTCAAACAAACCGGCAGTGATGTTGTCGGAATAGCGTGCCGATTTGTCTTTGAACTGCGTCATGCGGCTCAGTTCACCGAAGTAGGAATAGCAGTTTAGCACCCAACTCAGCTGCGTGTGCTCCGGCACATGAGACTGAACGAAGATGGTGCTTTTCTGCGGATCGATACCGCAGGCCAGATAGAGCGCCAGCGTATCCAGCGTCGCTTTACGCAACTGCTGAGGATCCTGGCGCACGGTGATGGCATGCAGGTCAACGATGCAGTATATGCAATCGTAATCATCCTGCATGTTCACCCACTGACGTAATGCACCCATGTAATTACCAATGGTGAGTTCACCGGACGGCTGTGCACCGCTAAACACAATGGGCTTATTCATGCTGACGCTTCCTGATTTTTTGACGTAAGTGGCCCCACCAGGGGCAAAAGTTGTGAGAAGCGCTCGAGCACCACATCGGGTTGGCTCAGTGCAATGGCTTCTCCGTAGTTATAGCCATAGGTCATGCCCACGCTCGGACAACCCGCCGCCTGTGCCGCCTGAATATCGTTGCGCGAATCGCCGACAAACAGCAATTCGGATGCCAGCAGCCCCTGCTGTGCCAACACCAGATAGAGTGGTGCAGGATGGGGCTTTTTCATTTTGACATCATCACCGCCAACGATTTGGCTAAACAACCCAGCAATACCCAGCATCTCCAGCAGCGGCGCGACAAAAGGCGTCGGCTTATTGGTGACCAGCGCCATCGGGTAGCCCCAGTCAGCCAGTTGGGTCAGCGTGGCGTGCACATCGGGAAACAGCGTACTGCCGCTGTCCACCGTTTGCGCATAGTAGCGATCAAACAGTTCACGCGCGGTGCGGATATCTTGCGCCGTGGGCGTCATTCCCGCCCAGCGCAACGCCCGCTCCACCAGCACATCAGCGCCATTACCGATCCAGGTGGCAACGCGCGCGTTGCCCGCCGCAGGCAGATTCAGTGCCTGCAATGCCATATCAACGGCATCCGCCAACCCCGGCGCGCTGTTGACCAGCGTGCCATCCAGATCGAAAGCCAACCCGCGAACCGTAGTGATGTTAGCCATGAGATACCTTACTCAATTCACTGCGCATGTTATCAATCACGGCGCGGTAATCGGGATGGCCGAAAATGGCAGAACCCGCCACGAACATATCCGCGCCGGCTTGCGCAATCTGGGCAATGTTGTCGACTTTCACGCCGCCATCCACTTCCAGTCGAATGTCATAACCGCTCTCATCGATGCGTTGGCGCACCTGACGCAGCTTATCTAACGTGCCGGGAATAAAAGATTGCCCGCCAAAGCCAGGGTTTACCGACATCAACAGAATGATATCCAGCTTATCCATCACGTAATCAAGGCAGCTGAGCGGCGTCGCCGGGTTCAGTACCAGCCCGGCTTTACAGCCGTGGTCCTTGATCAGTTGCAGCGAACGATCGACATGCTCGGAAGCTTCCGGATGGAAGGTGATAAAGCTGGCGCCGGCTTCGGCGAAATCAGGAATAAGGCGGTCTACCGGCTTCACCATCAGGTGAACATCGATAGGGGCGGTAATGCCATAATTGCGCAGTGCTTTAAGCACCAGCGGCCCGATGGTCAGGTTGGGAACATAGTGGTTATCCATGACATCGAAGTGAACCACATCGGCTCCGGCAGCCAGCACGCTGGCGGTGTCTTCCCCTAACCGGGCAAAGTCGGCCGATAAGATGGACGGAGCGATCAGGAAAGGCTTCATTCGTATCTCCAAACAGTTTATAGGATAACCCGAACTCTTCGCACGCATCGGGCATTAACGTAGTGGCGCACCGTAGAGCGCCAACAGCTCATTGACCTTGCTCCGCCCCATGATATTGCGACTAATGGTGCGTCTGGCCCTCACCACATACAACGCCGCATCCTGATACCACGCTCGAGTCAGCTCGGTATCATGGTTGGATATCAGCACGGGAATGGCACTCTCCACCGACAACCGATACGCCAGCGTCGCCAGGCTCTGTTGATCGATGTTGTTGAAATTATTCGTGTGATACGCCGTAAAATTCGCCGTTGCAGAAAGCGGCGCATAAGGGGGATCACAATAGACCACGGCACCTTGCGTTGCTTTGAGCAAAGTCTGCTGATAATGCTCACAAACAAAAATGGCATTGCGCGCTTTGAGGGCGAACCAGCGTAACTCTTCTTCGGGAAAATACGGTTTTTTGTAACGGCCAAATGGCACGTTGAATTCGCCCCGCATGTTATAGCGGCACAATCCGTTATAACAGTGACGATTCAAATACAAAAACAGCACCGCGCGACGATAGGGAAGTGTACAAAGATTAAACTCATCACGCAGCTGATAAAACACTTCCGCCACGTTGTATTCGTCAGTGAACAGTTCGCGCGCGTCACGAATGAAATCGTCGGTTTGCGTCTTAACGATATCGTAGAGATTGATGAGGTCGCTGTTAATGTCTGCCAGGATGTAACGGTCATACTCCGTATTCAAAAATACCGAACCGGCCCCGACAAACGGCTCAATCAAACAGTCTCCTTCAGGTAGATAGCGGCGAATTTCTTCTACCAGCGGATATTTCCCACCAGCCCATTTTAAAAAAGCGCGGTTCTTCTTCATGCCGTCGTTAGTTACTCATTACATTTCAGAGCCGCGGATTGTACTCTGTGTCAGACAGCACATCAGGGCTAAAATTGGTGTTACTTATTCAAGTCCTGCTTCACCTGACGGATCGGCTTAACCCATGGTTTTTGTGCCTGCACGGCCGCAGGAAGCGATGACGCCGCCTGCTTCGCTTCAGCGGAAGAAGCGTAAACACCGTTCACCAATACATACCAGGGCTTACCGTCTCGCTTGGTTTCATAAACCCAAGCGTTGGGTAGGTTGTGCTGTGTGGCGTAAGCTTTCAGCGTATCTGAACGTGATGCACTGCTCAATTGCAGTGTGAAATGGCTGGCGGGCGCATTTTGAATCGATCCCCCCTGCCCTGAAACCGTCGCCTTGTCCCCAGAGGATGTCGGCTTGCTTGATGTCATCGGCACTTTTTGCGCTGGCGTTAGGGCTGATTTGCTTTGCGCGGCCTTATCCTGAGCGTTTTTAGCATGTGCGGCCTTTTCCTGCGCCGTCTTCTCTGAGACGTGCGGCGGATTTTTCGCTGAAGGCGCCACCGTAGCAGGCGCAATCGGCAAAGTGGTTACCGGTGAGGAGCCTGACGTCGCCCCTTGAGAGAACGCGTTAACCTTCTCTTGCTGCGTCGAAAGCGCATCCGTCATGTTACCCGGCAGTTCAACACGCTGCTGCCCGGCAGGCGGAGGCGTGACTTGCGCTTGGGTCGGTGAGCCCGCGACCGGCGGCGCATTCAAGGTTTGCGGCTGCCCTGGCGCGGTAGCGTTTCCTGATACAAGCGCATTACCTGATGCAGCGTCCCCTTGCGCGGATGCCCCCGGCGTCATCGCAGAAGAAGAGGACAAATCGATACTCTTCTCACCGTTGCCCGATGCCGCCGTTTGCGCGCCCTCTGCCGGTTTAGACGGCGATTGCAAGGCGGAGCCCACGCCGATGATCAACAACACGAGCACCACGATCCCGATACCAATCATCAAATGTTGACGAGAGAGCGCTAACTGCGGCGCAGAAAGACGGGGACTGCGTTGCTGACGTTGTGGCCGTCGATCGCTGGTATCCGGTTTTAACGCATCTTCTGGTTTAAATTCGTCCATTTAAACCCCTCCAACTATAAAAAACACATACCCGCTGCGCGGTTGGCGAAGCGAATTGTTGAATTATAAGACATTATCTTCTATTAACCATAAACCATCAGCGTGAATATGTCTGCAAATACCCGAAAAACTGCATTCACGCCCGGCAATCAGCGATCGACGCCAACACAATATCGTGTGATACGCCGCCACGCACTTCCGAGCGCCCAATCGCAGTGGGTAAAACAAGGCGCAGCTCACCTGCCTGTACCTTTTTATCACGCATCATATGGGGAAGATAAGATTCTGGTGACATCGCCTCCGGGCCCTGAACCGGCAGCCCTGCACGCACCAGCAATGCATGAATACGATCGATGTCCGACGCGCTGAATTGACCCAGCCTTCTCGCCGCATGCGCGGCCATCATCATGCCCGCCGCCACCGCTTCACCGTGTAACCAGTTGCCATACCCCATTTCAGCTTCGATAGCATGACCATAAGTATGACCCAGGTTAAGCAGCGCACGCACCCCGCCTTCGCGTTCATCCGCAGCTACCACCTCGGCTTTCAGTTCACAGCAACGGCGAATGCAGTAAGAGAGCGCCGTTGGCTCCAGTTCACGTACCGCGTCAAGATTATTCTCTAACCAAACGAAGAACTCGCCATCAAGAATAATCCCATATTTGATCACCTCAGCCAGGCCGGAGGAAAACTCCCGGGCCGGTAAGGTGCGAAGACAGTCCAAATCGATAACCACAGAGGCGGGCTGATAGAACGCGCCAATCATGTTTTTACCGAGAGGATGATTGACCGCCGTCTTCCCGCCGACAGAAGAGTCAACTTGCGATAACAGCGTTGTGGGTACCTGAATAAAGCGCACGCCACGCTGATAGCTGGCGGCAGCAAAGCCCGCCAGATCGCCAATCACACCACCCCCCAAGGCAACGATCGTGGTATCTCGACCATGGGGTTTTTGCAGCAGTGCGGTAAAGACGTCGTCCAATACCGTTAGCGATTTGTACTGCTCGCCGTCTGGCAATATGACGTTGTCGACTTTCACGCCTGCCTGTTCCAGCACACGACTCACCGCTTCAAGATAGAGCGGTGCCAGCGTCTGGTTGGTCACCAACATCACCTGTTCGCCCGCGGCCAGCGGCATAAAAGAAGCCGGGTCAGCAAACAACCCGGCAGCTATCGTAATGGGATAGCTGCGTTCCCCTAATGTTACGGTAATTCTTTCCATGCGCGTGGTTCACCCGCTTGGCCCCGGAGCTCAGGGCGATGTTGTTACTCAGTTGCCATCCAACATACTGATAATCTGGTTGGCAACCACTTTGGCGCTCTGCTCATCCGTGCGAATGGTGACGTCAGCAATTTCTTCATACAGCGGGTTACGCTCTCTTGCTAACGCCTCCAGCACTTCGCGCGGCGGATCCTCTACCTGAAGCAAAGGACGCTTTTTGTCACGCTGCGTGCGCGCCAACTGTTTTTCAATGGTGGTTTCCAAATAGACCACAACGCCGCGCGCAGACAGGCGATTGCGCGTCTCGCGTGATTTTACCGAGCCACCTCCGGTAGCCAGTACGATACCCTGTTTTTCGGTCAATTCGTTGATGACTTTTTCTTCGCGTTCGCGAAAACCTTCTTCGCCTTCGAGATCAAAAACCCAGCCCACATCAGCCCCGGTGCGTCGCTCAATTTCTTGATCGGAGTCGAAAAACTCCATATTGAGTTGCTGAGCTAACTGACGGCCAATAGTGCTTTTGCCGGCACCCATAGGCCCAACCAGAAAGATATTGCGTTTCTCTGCCATGTTTTTTGGTGTTACTAAGACTATTCGTTAATGATAACCCGCCCCGCCAATCAACCCAGCGGCGGGACCTAAACTGAAACCTCATGAGCGATAGTTCGAGAATCAGACAGAAAATTATCTCAATACTCAGGGGCATTTGGCAACCGAATAAAATGTCTCGCCCCGCGTCAAACAGCAAAAAGCGTATTAATTAGGCATCTTCCGGTAAGATAATTCCGCTTCGACAGACCGCAGCGCTCAATGGGCTAACCTTGTATGCTAAATCCAGCGCAGCGTCAAACTGAGAAAGCGGAAACGGGTAAAACGTGGATCACAAAGCGCACCGTTATGCGCCTCTCACGGCGAGGTGGCGACCAAGGTTGGGGTGATAAAAATCACCAGTTCACGCCGCTTACGCTCAGTTCTTTGATGTTGAAACAGTGAACCCAGCAACGGAACATCCCCCAGCAGCGGCACTTTTCGTTCCCCTCGATTTTTTTGTTGTTGAAAAATCCCGCCTAACACAATCGTCTCACCATCAGACACCGTAACCTGGGTTTGAATTTCTTGTTTATCGATCGCGAGTGTTTCTCCATTGTCGCTTTGTTTAATCACCACCCCTGGCATGTTTTGGCTGATTTTCAGGTTAAGCGTAATCTTGCCCTCACGCAGCACCGTGGGCGTCACTTCCATCCCCAGTACCGCTTCTTTAAACTGAATGGCGGTAGCACCGCTGGCACCGCTGGACACCTGATAGGGAATTTCCGTGCCCTGCTTGATGCTGGCCATCTGCTTATGGGCAGTAAAAAGACGCGGGCTGGCGATGATTTCAACCTGATTCTCATGCTCAAGCGCTGACAGTTCTAAATCGAGCAGTCGGCCATTCAAACGGGCCAGATTGAACCCCACGCTGCCCGCGGGCGATTCCACCGGCAGGTTAACGGTAAAGTCATTCAGACGCAGCGTTCGGCCCGCGTGCGCCGGTTCACCCATGCCCCAGCTCACGCCCAGCTCCCGTAAACTGTCGCTGCTGATGGTGACGATGTGTGCGGCTAATTGCACTTGAGCAACAGGCCTATCCAGCGTGTCAATCCACGTCTGTAACGACTGCACTATCGCGGGGGTATCGCGCACCAAAAGGGCATTAGTGCGCGTATCCGCACTCACGCTACCCTGATCCGATAACAGCGTACTGCGCTGTGCCAGCACGCTGGAAGCAACCTCTTGCGCATCGGCGTATTGCAGGGTGAAAAAACGGTTTTCCAATACCGTCTGACGTACATCGACCGCACGAGAAGACACCAGCAATACATTGCCCTTGCGTTCAATCGACAGCGCGCCCTGCAGCGCGACAATGTCTAGCGCCTGCTGCCAGGGAACATGGTTCAAGCGCAGGCTCATCACACCGTTAACGTCAGGCGCAACCACCACATTCAACCGCTGATGCTCGGCGAGCGCCTGCACGATTTTCTGCACAGGCGCATCGTCAAACGCCAATGAAATGATCGGCGTCTGCGCCTTGGCAAAGGCCGTATGCTCTCCCAGCAAGGCGCACAGTAACACCCCCACGCGCTTCAGCGTCCCTGTCCTTTTCATCTGGCTTTCCTCCGTGCTCAGCGCTGAAAAACACAACGTATCGCGTCGTTACGCGACGACCGCGCCACAGGCAGCGTCCGCACCCAGTGACGTGCTTGTCCTGCTGCATCCACCACCGACTTTTCCACCTGAACGCTGTGCTGGTCGATGGCGCTAACCGTCCACCCCGTGGATGCCAGCGTATCGCCCACGTTCACCATGAGCCAGCGCTCCCCTGGCACAGAAAGCCAGCCAGACCACCCTGCGCTATCCCCAATCACACCTTCCAGTCGCCATCGCGTAATTTCATCCCCACCGGCTGCGTGGCTGGCGGCTGGCTGAAAGGGATTACGCCCTGTGGGCGCGCTATCGCTGTGCGCCAGCGGTGAGCACAGCGCCAACACCAGCATCCATCCATAAGTCACTTTCACCATTGCGCCTCCTCACCGGAGTTGGGAACGGCAAACCGCAATTCCAGGTGTAACACCTCGTGTAGCGTCTCAATGGAGAGTGAGTGAATATGCAGCGGCTGCGCGGACGCGGTGATGTGTTGAATGAGCGTCAATCCACCAAAAAAGTCAGTGCTTACTATCATTTTCCACGGCTGTAGAGGGGCGGTAATCGGGGGTTGTAAGGTTATCAACGCGGCATTCGACGCAGAGAGCGGCGGCAACAGGCGCTCTGTCAGCGCCAACGCGGCGTGATAAACCGGTTTATCCGGCAAGGCATCCCACTGTTGTTGTAACGTCGCCAGCGCCGGGAAATCATCAAAACGCCGTACCAGCGCCGCGTGCGCTTCGCTCGAGTGCAAAAGAGCGTGCCGCAAGCGCTCCACGGCGGCACGCTCCGGTTGCAGCACGGTGTAATAACCTAACGCGGCTAACATCCCCATCACCAGACCTTGCGCCAACCACCGTACCCATCGAGGGGTCGCCATAAACGCCAGCCACAGGGAGCGCACGCTATTCATCATCGGACACGTCCGGCAACGAAAGCCGCTCAACGCGCCAATCGGCCTGAAGGTGAAACGTCAACACCGGCACGTCCCCCTCGGGTGACGCCATTATTTCCTGCCGTGTTTGCATCAGACGCACCGATGTCAGCGCTGTTTCGGTTTCGAGCCGGGAGCTGAAGTGCACGATGTCGGCATAATCATGGCTTCTGCCCGTCAGATGGGCCTTGCCATCCTGCACTGTCAGGGCGGTAAGCCACAGCCCATCAGGCACCCACTGCGCCAGCTGTTTTAACAGCTGTTCATAACCCTGGTTATGCGCCCGCGTTTGCTCTTCTGCCTGCAACTGCGCTTGCCGCTGTCGCAGCGCAGCCATCAACCGTTGAACCTCACGCAGTTGTGCGCTGTCCGCAAGTTGCTTTTGTTGCAGCGTGCGCAACGTTTTCTCCATCGCGCCACGTTGTTGGTCAAGCCGCTCACGGCACGCGGCCAGCGCGAGCAGCAATCCCCCCGAAAAAAACAGCAGCCACAGCCACCAGCGGCGAGTATCACGGACTCGTCGGCGTTGACGCCACGGCAACAGATTGACACGAAAAGGGGGCATTAATCGTCCGCCCGCAGCGCCAAACCGCCCGCCACCACAAACTGGGACGGATTGATCGGCAGCGGCGGATAGGCTTGATGCAAGATGTCAAACGGCGACCACGACGCCAGCGGGTGCACTGAAAGCGGAGTGTCCTCGCCCCACTCGCCACTGTAATACGTTATTTCACCGCGCTTTCCCGGATAGTGATTGCTCACACAGGTGACGATATCGCCAGAATCTGTCACCGCGTCTTGCGAGATAACACCAAACGACAGCGGCTGGGATAACGGCGAAACCCACAGCCAGTGCTCGGTATCCAGTCGATGCAACAGCAGGGAATCGGAAGCCACCCCCGCCAGTTGTGCCATGGTGCGCAACGCGCATGGCACAATATCCAGCACATCCGGCGTTAGCCCGGCGCGATGCAGACAGTGTTGCCACTGCGCTACCTCTTCACGTTTGGCGGCGGTGATCAGCAAGGAGCCCGGCGACTGGGGCTCACTGCGATAGTCGAGCACCAGCGAGTCGCGGCCAATGGGAAACTGGCGCGCCGCCTGATGGTCGATATACCAGCCGCGCTCCGGCTCCCGCAGACGGCTGTCAGGGGCCGCCATAAGCTGCTGCAGCACGCGCTGGGCCGGAAAGCCAACGCGCAGCGATAGTCGGCGCGGCAGCACCCGCCGCCATTGCGTCAGGACATCGCACAATGCGTCGGAATGCTGTAAACTCCCCTCCCTTAAGGTGTCCGCAGGCAGTGGGATTTGCCACCACTGACGCAGTTGCCAGCCATGACGGCGGCGCTGCACGGCCAGGGCACGCAGACATCCGTTTTGTATATCTAATCCGACCTGCCAATGGTGATAAGCCATGTTCAATGCGACCTCTCCCTCGTCGTTGAGAAGGGCACGCGTTGCTGAAAACGTGTGCTGAATAAAAGAACGTATCCACAGTGCAGGCTTACCTTTATACTAGCGGGCAATTGTTTAGAAACTGTCCACCCGCTACTGAATGGAAAATTCCCGGTGAAGTTCGTAAAGTATTTATTCATCCTTGCAGTGACTTGCATTCTGCTTGGAGCCGCATCGATATATGGGCTATATCGTTATATCGAGCCTCAGTTGCCCGATGTCGCAACGTTGAAAGATGTCCGTTTACAAACGCCGATGCAGGTGTTCAGCGCCGACGGTGAGCTGATTGCCCAGTTCGGTGAGAAGCGCCGCATTCCGCTGAAGTTGGGCCAGGTTCCCCCTGAGATGGTCCACGCGTTTATCGCCACCGAAGACAGCCGTTTTTACGATCACCACGGGGTCGATCCGGTGGGGATTATCCGCGCCGCCACCATTGCGTTGACCTCCGGGCACGCGTCGCAAGGGGCAAGTACCATTACCCAACAGTTGGCGCGTAACTTCTTTTTGAGCCCGGAACGCACGCTGATCCGTAAGATCAAAGAAGTGTTTCTGGCGATCCGCATTGAGCAGTTGCTGACCAAAGATGAGATCCTTGAGCTTTATCTCAACAAGATCTACCTCGGGTATCGTGCCTACGGGGTGGGCGCCGCCGCACACGTCTATTTTGGCCGCTCGGTTGAACAACTGACGTTGAGCCAAATGGCGACCATCGCCGGTTTGCCCAAAGCCCCGTCCACCTTTAACCCGCTCTACTCCTACGATCGCGCCGTGGCGCGTCGCAATGTGGTGCTGGCACGTATGCGCGATGAAAATTACATCACGCAGGCACAGTACGATCAGGCACGTAACGAGAAGCTGGTGGCCGATTATCATGCGCCGGAAATTGCTTTCTCCGCGTCCTATCTGGCAGAAATGGTGCGTCAGGAGATGGTGAAACGCTACGGTGAAGACGCCTATAACGATGGCTACAAGGTCTACACCACCATCACCAAGAAACGTCAGTTGGCCGCAGAAGAGGCGCTGCGCAATAACGTCATGGCCTATGATATGCGCCATGGCTATCGCGGCCCGGAAAAAGTGCTGTGGAAAGTGGGTGAAAGCGCCTGGGATCAAACGCGCATCATCAATGAACTGAAAAATACCCCCAACTACGGCCCGCTAAACCCCGCCGTTATCACCCAAAGCGATGCCGACAAAGCCACCGCGCTGATGGCCGATGGCAGCAACGTTATGCTGCCACTGGCTGGGATGAAATGGGCGCGTCCGTTTAAATCCGACGTACTGCAAGGGGCGATGCCGCGCCGCGTCACCGATGTGGTGCAAACCGGCCAGCAGGTGTGGGTACGCAAGGTGGGCAATGACTGGTGGCTGGGACAAGCGCCGGACGTCAACTCCGCGATTGTGTCCATGAACCCGACCAACGGTGCCATCGAAGCGCTGGTGGGCGGCTTTGATTTCAATCAGAGCAAGTTTAACCGTGCCACGCAGGCGCTGCGTCAGATTGGTTCCAATATCAAACCGTTCCTGTATACCGCCGCCATGGATAAGGGGCTGACGCTGGCTACCATCCTTAACGACGTGCCGATTACCCGTTGGGATGCAGGCGCAGGCTCAGACTGGAGTCCGAAGAACTCTCCGGCAACCTACGACGGTCCGATTCGTTTACGTCAGGGACTGGGGCAGTCCAAAAACGTAGTGATGGTGCGTGCGATGCGCGCCATGGGCGTTGATTATGCGGCTGATTACTTACAGCGTTTCGGCTTCCCACAACAAAACATTGTGCGTACCGAATCGCTGGCGCTGGGTGCCGCGTCCTTCACGCCGCTCCAGGTGGTCAGAGGCTATGCGGTGATGGCCAACGGGGGCTACCTGGTTGACCCTTACTTCATTTCCCGTATCGAGAATGACACGGGCAACGCGCTTTTCAACGCAACGCCGAAAACCGTGTGCGACACCTGCAATCTGCCGCTGGTTTATGGCGAAACGCCGCGCTCTGCCGTGCTCTCAACGGACAGCATGGAAAACGTCGCCACCTCGCTAGAGCAGCAAGGCACCGTGCCTCAGCCACAGATTGACGCCGTCACGCCGACCGAAGCGCAGGTCAGCACGCTGCCGTATGCGCCGCATGTCATCAGCACGCCGTTGTCGTTTCTGATAAAGAGCGCGCTCAACAGCAACGTGTTTGGCGAACCAGGCTGGATGGGCACTGGCTGGCGTGCCGGTAAAGATTTGCAGCGCCATGACATCGGCGGCAAAACCGGCACCACCAACAGCTCCAAAGATGCCTGGTTCTCCGGTTACGGGCCTAACCTTGTCACCTCGGTGTGGATTGGCTTTGATGACCATCGCCGCGATTTGGGCCGCAGCACGGTTTCGGGTGCGATTAAAGATCAGATTTCGGGCTATGAGGGCGGCGCAAAGAGCGCCCAACCTGCGTGGGATGACTATATGAAGGTCGCCCTGCAAGGCGTTGCCGAGCAGCCGCTGACGCCGCCGCCGGGCGTCGTCACCGTCACCATCGATCGCTATACCGGCAAACTCTCCAGCGGCGGTGGCAACAGCCGTGCGGAATATTTTGTCGATGGCACGCAGCCTACGGAGTTTGAAGTCCACGAGGCAGGCACCACCTTGATGGAAAACGGTCAGAGCGAAGAGCTGTTTTAACGCGTAACCTGTTTACCTCTTCGCCCAGGACGAGCACCTTCCCGTCATTCCCGCGCAAGCGGGAATCTCTTACAGATGAAACGCGTTATTTCTGCATGAGATCCCCGGCCCAGGCCGGGGACGACTAAGGTATCTGCCCCGCCAACCACTCACGCGTTAAAAACAACGCGCTGACGTTACGCGCTTCGCGAAAATCAGGTTCCTGTAACAAGCCCAACAGATTATCCAACGGCCAGCGCACCGGAATCAGCGGCTCAGGCTCATCCCCTTCTCGCGTCTGGGGATAAAGGTCACGCGCGACCACGATATTCATGCGACTGGAGAAATAGGAAGGTGCCAGCGTCAGCGTCGCCAACAGCGACATCTGGTGTGCACCAAACCCCGCTTCTTCCATCAATTCACGGTTCGCCGCTTCAAAAACGGTTTCCCCCGGATCGATAAGCCCTTTGGGGAAGCCCAATTCATACTGTTCGATACCGACGGCGTATTCGCGCACCAACACCAGTTGATTGTCGATAATTGGTACAATCATCACCGCTTCTCGCCCCGAGGGGCGCATCCGTTCATACACGCGGCGCACGCCGTTGCTGAACTCAAGATCAACCGATTCCACGTTAAACAGGCGCGAACGGGCCACCGTCTCCACGTTCAGAATTTTCGGTTTTTTCAGATTGTTATTCATCACTATATTCGCCCTACGAGGCATTCCTGTGGCAACAAAAAAAATCTGATACCCGTCAAAAAAAAAGAGATGAAAAACATGTAGAACGGGTACCTCTTTTTCGCAACGGAAACGCCGCAGAATGCAAAAAAAACGTTAATTTTCTTCTTTGATATTGCTCACATTGTGCGTTAACAGGCTATCTTACCGCAACTCTGATACGACTCAATTTACGCAATCGCAACAAATAACAAACATCACGGTTTTTCCTGGAAAAAAATAAAAGTCAACACGTGACAATAAATTCAGATTTTCCCCATGTTTTCTTCTGATTTTCTCTTGGTAAGATCGAGGAAATGTAGGAAAAATTTATTGCGTTAATGAGTGATTCAAGCTGATTAACAATGACATACGGATTATCACTCTCGGGATAAGTTTGCTAGTATCCGAATTATCAGCGTTGGAATGAGGATGGCATGAGCACAATAGTTATTCTTTTATCCCTATTGTTTGCCTGTCTTATCGTCATCGGAAGTTACACTGGATACCGTATGCGTCGCCATTTGCCCTTTACAAAACCGTCATTCGCCGTCATGCACGCGCGAGAACGCACATTAACGCACGATGAGCGTGCCGCCATTGAACGCTATTTGACGCTGGCCAATCTGCAACTGTCAGCGTCCAGCGCGTTGCCCGTGCTACCGCGTACCCGCCACGATCCGCGCGTCTATGTGCTCACCCACAGCATTACGCGTTATGGGCTCAATACCAGCACCGCGAACAAATGGCGTTATTTCATTGATACGCAAGAAATACACCTGCCTGCTGACTGGGAACAGTACATCACCGAGAATAACCATATCGAGCTGATCAACACCCGCTCAATTCCGCTGGTCGTTGCGCTCAACGGACATTCCTTGAGTGAATGCGTTGAGCACAGCGATCAGGGCGTTTTACCGCCGCCGTTAATGCCTGAGCGTAATGCCTCGATTCGTGAAGAAGGGAATGAACGCGCCGAGTTGGTTGCCGTTCGCAAAGAGACGCGAGAAGAGTTCGCGATGCATCACGCCTCGGGCATTCGCGAAGCGCTATTGATTTCATCGGCTTTTCTGCTGCTGTTTATCAGCCTGATGACGCCGTTGGCGGTGATGCCCTGGCTCGCCAGTGCCGCCGTGCTGCTGGCCGCCTGGAGCTGCTGGCAGCTGTTTCGCGCCCCCTCTGAGCGTGAACTGCAAGAAGTACACTGCCTGAATGGCACGCCACAGTGCCTCGGCCTGTTTGGCGAATCAAACCAAGAGCAGATTGGCAATATTTCGCTGGGCAATATCGATCTTATCTATCCGCCCCATTGGCAACCTTATATCGCCTACGATCTGGCGCAGAAAACCCAGGTCGATATCTATCTGAATCGTCAGGTGGTCCGTCAGGGCGAATTTCTCTCGCTCCACGAGGAAGTCAGCCGGTTCCCCCTCCAGCGCTTTGGAAAAAACCTGATTCTCTCTGCGGGTGCGCTACTGCCTCTTATCTTGCTGCTCAGTTTCTTGCCGTTGGAACTACCGCTCAACCTGAGCATGAGCTGGCTGCAAGGCGCACAGAATATCAAAGTGGTGCAGGTTGAAGAATTACAAAACGCCCACCTGAAAATCGGCGATAAGCTGGACATTCAAAGCACCGGTATGTGCGATGTGCCTGCGGGCAACCGCTATCCCGGCAACGTAAAGCCCTATGCCTTTACCCCGTTTGACTGCTCAGCCATCTACTGGAACAAGGCCGGTTCATTACCGCTGCCCGAGTCGGACGTGATCGAAAAAGCCTCGGCGCTGCTGTCCGTGGTCAATGCCCAGTTGCATCCCGTGACCAACGATGAAGGCAAGGTCAGCACCCAGCTCGCGTCCGCCATTCAGAAATCAGGCATGGTACTGCTCAACAACTTCTCTGATATCGTGTTGAAAACCCAGGAGCTGTGTACGCGTGAAGAGGATTGCACCCGGCTGAAAAACGCCCTGGTCAATCTGGGCAATGTGAAAACCTGGGATGCTTTGGTCAGACGCGCCAAGTCAGGTTCGCTCAAGGGGATGAACGTTCTGCTGCGCTCGGTTAATGCTGAATCTCTGGAATCGCTGGTGGTCAGCGCCACGGAGTCTTTTTTCTATCAAGAGATTAACGCGGCCACCGACTCGCTGAACAGCCCGCCCCCCAGCGGCTTTTTGATCCGCAGCGACGAAGGCCGCCAGCTCGTGAACTACCCGCTGCCGCCCAAACCGTTGAATGAATATCATGCAACAGAGCAATGGCAAGAGTTGCAACGGCTTTCCGCCATGCTGCTGCACACGCCCTTTAGCGCCAAAGGGGTGATCACTCAACTCTCCACCGATGCCAACGGAACGCAGCACATCAATTTACGCAGCGATCCTGACGCCATCACCCTGTGGCGCTATTTCGGCACCGGTTTATTGATGCTGGTGCTCTCGGTGGTACTGGTTGCCAATCTGGTGCTGATGCTGGTAAAAATGCGCAAAAGCCAGCAGCGCGAACGTGATATCAAACAGTACTACGATGCGTGCTTTTCAACCCGGCTCGCTACGCCTATCGTGATGGAAGGCCGCGCCTACCGGATGAACGATTAGGCGCGTCTAAACGGCCCGTTGCTGACGATCGCACTGACCATGCCGCCGACGCCTTGCGACGCGGCGTTTCCCTGCACGACCCCACCCCACCGCCGCTACCGGAGTACAGATGCAGCACGATCTCAATTGGAATGACATCGATACCGTTATCCTGGACATGGATGGCACCCTGCTGGACCTGGCCTTTGACAGCTACTTCTGGCTGCAACGGGTGCCAGAACAACTCAGCGTAGAGAGAAAGATTTCCCTGAGTGAAGCCAAAAAAGTGATAGAGAAAGAGTATCACGCCGTTCAACACACATTGAACTGGTACTGCTTTGATTATTGGAGCGAACGCCTCGGTCTTGATATCTATCAGATGACCAGTGAGATAGGCGCACGCGCCCGTTTGCGTGCCGATACCGAACCGTTTCTCACCGCATTAGCCGCCAGTGGCAAGCAGCGGGTATTGCTCACCAATGCTCACCCACACGGTCTGGCGGTCAAAATGGCGCATACCGGACTCGACAGACACCTTGATTTATTACTTTCCACCCATACGTATGGGTATCCGAAGGAGCATCAGCAACTGTGGCGACAGGTGCACGCGCAGGTGGGGTTTGATCCCGAACGCACGCTGTTTATCGATGACAGCGAACCGATTTTGGATGCCGCCAAAGCGTTTGGCCTGCGCTACTGCCTGGGAGTCACTAACCCGGACTCGGGACAGCAGGAGAAATCCTTTGCGCGCCATCCGGCCATGAATGATTATCTGGCGTTCCTGCCTGCCTTACGCACGGCGCAACTCGGGTCCTGATAAGGCGTTTTATGCTCCAGGCGTTTATAAGCAAGAGGTTGATATGAAAGAGAAGACCGAGTCAGATGACAGTATTCGCCTGGACAAATGGCTCTGGGCCGCTCGATTCTACAAAACCCGTGCTGTCGCGCGTGAGGCAATCGACGGCGGCAAGGTGCATTACAATGGGCAGCGCACCAAGCCCAGCAAGCTGGTAGAACTGGATGCTGAAATCAAACTGCGTCAGGGCAACGACGAGCGCACCGTGTTGGTCTGTGCCCTCAGTTCACAACGCCGCTCGGCACCCGAAGCGCAATTGCTGTATCGGGAGACCGAGCAAAGCGTCGAAAAACGCGAAAAGGTCGCTTTGGCACGCAAGATGAACGCGCTGACCATGCCGCACCCGGATCGTCGGCCCGATAAAAAAGAACGGCGCGATCTGATAAAATTTAAATACAATGATGCAGAGTAGCACTGACCATTAAGAGAGAAACCATGTCCAACCACGACCAACTACACCGTTATCTGTTTGAAAATCATGCCGTTCGCGGCGAGTTGGTGACGGTCAGTAATACCTACCAGCAAATTCTGGAAAACCACGACTACCCGGCTCCGGTGCGCCTGCTGCTGGGTGATATGCTGGCCGCCACCAGTCTGCTGACGGCGACGTTGAAATTCAATGGCGATATTACCGTACAGCTTCAGGGCGACGGCCCGCTGAAACTTGCCGTTATCAACGGCAATAATCAGCAGCAAATGCGCGGTGTTGCCCGCTTGCAAGACGAGATTGCGCCCGATGCGACGCTGCGTGACATGGTAGGTAACGGCTATCTGGTGATCACCATTACGCCCGAGGAAGGTGAGCGCTATCAAGGGGTGGTGGGTCTGGAAGGCGATTCGGTTGCCAGCTGTCTGGAAAACTATTTCCAACAATCCGAGCAGTTGCCTACCCGGTTGTTTATTCGCAGCGGAGAGCATGAAGGCCACCCGGTTGCCGCTGGCATGCTGCTGCAAGTACTGCCCGCGCAGCACGTCGGCCACGACGATTTTGACCATCTGGTGCAATTGACAACAACCATCAAAAACGAAGAGCTGTTTACCCTGCCCGCGAACGAGGTGCTGTACCGCCTTTATCATCAGGAATCGGTGACGCTCTACGAGCCGCAGGCGGTATCGTTTCACTGCCACTGCTCGCGTGAACGCTGCGCAGATGCATTAATGACGCTGTCGGATGCCGATCTGCATGAGATGTTGGAGCAGGAAGAAGAAATCGATATGCATTGCGATTATTGTGGTACGCACTACCTGTTCAGCGCCGGTGAAATCAGTGATATTCGTCACGCCAGCCTAGACGCCACAAGGCATTGATCGCATAAGACATTGACATAATATTCCTGACTAAGCGGGCACTTCGGTGCCCGTTTTCATTTTTCGCCCCTACGGGAGAAGAATCGTTTCACTTAACGAAAATTAAACAAAACCATGTCTTAAATTATTTAATTTTATGATTGTTATCCCAGCTAAAATAGGCTTACTCCGTACAATGATTATCAGTATGACTATAACTATTGAGGAGTAGCGATATGCAGATCAAAGGTATTGCACCACAAGCCCTCGCCGCTTATGGAATCCGCGATGTCAGCGAGATTGTCTACAATCCGAGTTATGAAGTACTTTTCCAGGAGGAGGTTGCTCCCGGCCTGGAGGGATATGAACGCGGCAGAGAAACCAAACTGGGCGCTATCGCCGTCGACACCGGCGTTTTTACCGGTCGTTCGCCCAAAGATAAATATATCGTTCGTGATGATACCTCGCGTGAGCACGTGTGGTGGTCGGATCAAGGCAAAGGCAAGAACGATAACCACCCCATGACACAAGAAGTCTGGAGCCACCTGAAACAGCTGGTGACCGAGCAGCTGTCCGGCAAACGTCTGTTTGTCATCGATGCCTTCTGCGGAGCCAACCCCGATACCCGTCTGAAAGTGCGTTTTATCACCGAGGTTGCCTGGCAGGCCCACTTTGTCAAAAATATGTTTATTCGCCCTGATGACGATGAGCTCAAGCAGTTTGAGCCCGATTTTATCGTGATGAACGGGGCGAAATGCACCAATCCACAGTGGCAGGAACAGGGGCTGAACTCGGAGAATTTTGTCGCGTTCAACCTGACGGAACGGATCCAACTGATCGGCGGCACCTGGTACGGCGGCGAAATGAAGAAAGGGATGTTCTCGATCATGAACTACCTGCTGCCGCTGAAAGGCATCGCCTCGATGCACTGTTCCGCCAACGTCGGTGAAAAAGGGGATGTTGCCGTCTTCTTCGGCCTGTCCGGCACCGGAAAAACCACGCTGTCCACCGATCCGAAACGCCAGTTGATTGGCGACGACGAGCACGGCTGGGATGATGACGGCGTGTTCAACTTTGAAGGCGGCTGCTACGCCAAAACCATCAAACTGTCGAAAGAGGCTGAACCGGATATTTACGGTGCCATCAAACGCGATGCGCTGCTGGAGAATGTCACGGTTCGGGAAGATGGCAGCGTGGATTTCAACGATGGCAGCAAAACGGAGAACACCCGCGTCTCCTACCCCATTTACCATATTCACAACATCGTCAAACCGGTTTCCAAAGCGGGACACGCGCGTAAGGTGATTTTCCTGACGGCCGATGCCTTCGGCGTTCTGCCGCCGGTATCACGCCTCACGCCTGACCAGACGCAGTACCATTTCCTGTCCGGCTTCACCGCCAAACTGGCGGGCACAGAACGCGGGATCACCGAACCTACGCCGACGTTTTCTGCCTGCTTTGGTGCGGCGTTCCTGTCGCTCCATCCCACGCGCTATGCCGAAGTGCTGGTAAAACGTATGAAAGCCGCTGGCGCGCAAGCCTATCTGGTCAACACCGGCTGGAACGGTTCAGGAAAACGCATTTCGATTAAAGACACCCGTGCCATCATTGATGCCATTCTGAATGGCAGCATTGACGACGCCGAAATGCATACGTTGCCGATCTTCAATCTGGCGATACCGCGCTCACTGCCCGGCGTCGATGTTCAGATTCTGGATCCGCGCAACACCTATGCTAGCCGGGCGAAATGGCAAGAGAAAGCCGAAGATTTGGCGCAGCGTTTTTGCACCAACTTCGACAAATATACCGATACCCCTGCTGGTCAGGCGCTGGTGAGCGCCGGGCCAGAAATTGGGGCGGAAATCATCCCCTAAAACGCAAAAGCGCGGGCTTGCCCGCGCTTTTTTCTTCTGCGTTAACCACCGTGTTTTACCCTTCTGACGCCTCTTTCTCAGCGGCAGACGGCCCTTCTTTGGCTCGATCGTAGGGTAAAGGCAGATAAGCGCGCACGCACAGCCCACCGCGTTCGCTGGTGCCCACGTCTAACGCACCGTCATGCGCATCAATGATGCGCTGCACAATCGCCAGCCCTAATCCGGTACCGCTGGTGGTACGCGCGCTGTCGCCGCGCACAAACGGTTGGAACAGATGTGCCAACTGCGCAGGATCGATGCCCGGACCATCGTCTTCCACCTGGAACCAGACGCGTTGCAGTTCTCGTCCGCTGCTGACCTTGATCCAGCCGTTACCGTAGCGCGTCGCATTGACCACCAGATTCAACGCCGCCCGTTTGATCGAGAGCGGACTGATGCGCACCATCAGCTCGCCTTCGGAGAAATCGCTGTCAATCTGGCGCTCATAGCCACTCTCAGCCGCCACAACTTCGCCCAGAATAGTGTTCAGATCCGCCGCTTCCATCTGCATCTCCTGACCGGTACGCAGATAGTCGATAAACTGTTCGATAATGGCATTACACTCTTCAATATCCTTATTGATGGACTCCGCCAGATAGTCGTCATCCTTGCTCATCATCTCCGTTGCCAGCCTGATACGCGTTAACGGCGTGCGTAAATCGTGGCTGACGCCCGCCATCAATAGCGTACGATCGTCGGCCAGCAATTTGACCCCCGACGCCATCTGGTTGAAAGCGCGCGTTACCGAACGCACCTCGGAAGCACCATACTCACGCAACGCGGGCGGAATAATGCCTTTCCCCACTTGCAGCGCCGCATACTCCAGCTCCACCAGCGGCCGGTTCTGCAAACGAATAAACAGCCACGCCCCGCCGATGACCAGCAGCATGATCGCCAGCGTGTATCGGAAGAGCGGAGAAAAGTCGCCCTGATGGATTTCCGTCAGGGGCACCCTCACCCAGATATCGGGTGAAAGCCAGGTTTTCAACCACACCACGGGGGTATTTTTGCTGACTTCAACGCGTACATCCGTCGGGCCGCCAAGCTGTTGCGCCATTTGCTGGCTCAAAAACTTGTAGTGCTGCGCCCAACGTAGCCCGCTCTCCTCCGCCGCGGCGTTGGTATACAGGGAAATCCCCAACTCGCGATAGATTTCACGCCGGAACGCCGGTGGCACTTCCAGCGAAGAGCCATCCTCCAGTTGCAGCCTGTCGGTCATCAGCATGCGCACTTCGTAGGCCAAGACTTTGTTGAACTGCTGCAAGCTTGGCAAAATGGCAAAATTGAGCACCACCAGATAGGTGGTGACCAGGCTGACAAACAACAGGGTAACAATCAGCAACAGCGTCCGGGCAAACGAACTGCGCGGAGAAAAGCGCCATCGTCTCATGCTTTACTGCCGTCCGGCACAAAGACGTATCCCAGGCCCCAGACGGTTTGGATATAGCGCGGATGCGCCGGATCTTCCTCCACCATGCGACGCAGCCGCGAGATCTGCACATCGATGGAGCGCTCCATGGCACTGTATTCACGACCACGCGCCAAGTTCATCAGTTTATCGCGCGATAACGGTTCGCGCGGGTGGCTGACCAACGCTTTCAACACCGCAAATTCCCCGCTGGTCAACGGCATCGGCTCGTCATCGCGAAACATTTCGCGCGTGCCGAGGTTCAGCTTGAACTTGCCAAACGCGATCACCGCCTCTTCCTGCGACGGTGCCCCCGGCAGCTCGTTCGCCTGGCGGCGCAGCACGGCACGAATGCGCGCCAGCAGCTCACGTGGGTTAAACGGTTTAGGAATGTAGTCGTCAGCGCCAATTTCCAGGCCAACGATACGGTCAACCTCTTCCCCTTTCGCCGTCACCATAATAATCGGCATCGGGTTGCTTTGGCTGCGCAGGCGGCGGCAAATCGAGAGCCCATCTTCGCCCGGTAACATCAGGTCCAGCACCATCAGGTGAAAGGACTCACGCGTCAGTAAACGATCCATCTGTTCAGCATTGGCTACGCTACGTACTTGAAAACCTTGCTCCGTCAGGTAACGCTCCAGCAGTGCGCGCAGGCGCATATCATCATCTACTACCAGAATTTTATAATTCTCTTGCATTTTCATTCTCCAAAAGCGTAATCGCTGCCGATGCCCGTATTGTTCAAAAACCCGTGAATTACTGACAGTCGTTTCTGGTATATATTGCAGGCAAAATTGTTACAAAGCATAATAAAACAGGGATTAATCAATCATTTCCTTCATTTTACAGGCGCAATCGCCTTAGGATGCAGCAACGCCTATACTGCTCACAGTGTGTCAACGCCGTACTATGCGTACCCGCAATAACCGATGATGAAAGCAAACGATGAAAACCGATCTTATCACCCGTGAAGGTTACGACATGCTCTACAAAGAGCTTAACTATCTTTGGAAAGAACGTCGTCCAGAAATTACAGAAAAAGTGGCTTGGGCGGCAAGTTTAGGCGATCGCAGTGAAAATGCCGACTACCAATACAACAAGCGGCTGTTACGCGAAATAGACCGACGGGTGCGCTACTTGCGCAAACGTCTGGAAATCGTTCGCGTCGTCGATTACTCCCCTCAGCAAGAGGGCAAAGTGTTCTTTGGTGCCTGGGTTGAAGTCGAAAACGAGCAAGGCGACCAGATGCGCTTTCGCATCGTTGGTCCTGATGAGATCTATGGCCGTAAAGACTATATTTCAATCGACGCCCCAATGGCACGGGCGTTGCTGAAAAAAGAACGCGACGAAGAGGTGAAAGTGAAAACACCGTCGGGCGAAAAAACCTGGTATGTAAACCAGATAACCTATACCGCGCCCGCCGAGTAATCGCCTGGCCGCTTATTCCCTCCCTCGTCACCGTGGTGTTACGGGGTTGCAGGGCGCGACATTAACGGATATTGCAGGCCAATTTTGACCACGCCGTGCTGATAAGATAGACATCGCGGGTCAGCATTTCGAACTCCAGGATGTCATTTTCCCCGATCATCGTAACCGCGTCATCAGGTGCATTATCCTCCGGGTTTTTATCCAGAGTGACATTCTTGACTAACAGGCGATTTTCATTCCAGACGGAGTCAAAACTAAACGTGCGCTGTATAGTACGAGGAATATCGTCTTCACCAATAAACACACCATCAATAAAAATTAATGCGCGGTTTTTATCGCTTAAATAAACATTGACATCGTATTCTTTTCTTATTCTATATTTTTCATTCCCCTCTCTGACTCTCACCTCGCCACAACAAATCACCGGCTTGTGAAAAGACTGACGCTTAAAATAATAGGGCCCCACGAATAAAACCGTCACCAATAATAACAGGCTGAACCATACCATTTTATTGCCAAGGTTATTTTTCAACATAGGTTGTGCATCCTTTTCCACGTTTGCTGCATGCAATGATGATGCGATTTCTTTTCATTCCTGAACCATGTAACGGTGTCGTCTTTGATGAAATAAACAAGACGTTATCCCCACAGAGTTCCTGATAACCCGCTATCGACTCGCGGTTGACCGCATCCTGTAATGCAAAAACATCGCACTTATTTATCACATTGACTCTGACAAAAGGCCGATAAGGGAAACGACCAGAAAATGACACCATAATCAAAATAAATAACAGAATCATACCGATGATAAAAATAATCTTGGTCGTATAACCTATCTGGAACCGGTGCGTCGAATGGTCTGGCGCAGTCAATCGGGGATTGACACCACGGGTCTGCGCGTTCATCGATGTTTCCACCGCATTCCCCACCGTGCGAACGTCCGTTGGTTGCCTGGCATAGGCTTCAATACTGTCGACATGAAAAACAATACCTGATTTCGGGACAGTAACAATCGCCTCAGCCAAACCAAAATTGCGTAATACCTTTCTAAGCAGTGAGATATAATTATTGAGATTACTGATAGAAGGAGAAAGTGAATACTTTTCTAATGCCTCTCGTAGCAACAATTCACGGCTTAATGTGACCCCCGGATTATCAATCAGAGTAGCGAGTATGCGTGCAATAGGCGCGCTCAATGAAATGGCTTCACCTTCACGATCTCGCCAAGATAAAGTTCCCTCTCCATCATTGAAAATGATGGTTTGATTAATCAAGTAGGCCATAAAAACCTCTGGGATAAGCAAGTATTATTTTAAAAATAACCTAACCCTATTGATGATATGTTTATTTACACGAAACATAGGAAATGGAAATCCTGCGACATATATCTTAGATCGCTCATTAACGCCCGTGAGAATATTGGTTTAAACAATACCTTTACGCCATACCTTTACGCCATACCTTTACACGACGACATAAAAAGAGTTGAGCCGTAGCATAAAAATTTGCTCGTTTATTGTCAAAGATTATTTAAAGCTGTTTTAGATTGTTATTTACCCTAAGAAATACAAGCGCGTTTTTTGAAAGAATATGCGATTAAATATATAACAACCAAAGATAAACAAAAAAATAAAAAAGAGCTAACACGTTGAACATAGTAGATATCAAAAATGAATAGGTGCATTCCCTTCACCGTAATGCGATACGCCAAACCTATTAAAATTAAATTAATTAACGTTTTAATCTATAAACCATAAAAACAAATTTTACGATTTGAAAAAAGAGGTTACGTGCAAATACCGCAATGAACAATAACGCAAGTAAATTATAATCAAAAAAACGTATTCAAAAAACAGCACTGATGCAGCTAAATACCCTTTGGATAAAATCACCTTTGGGGTTCATCTCCTTGTCTAGGGCTTATTCTGCTGTTCTGCTCACCTCGCCAGCATGATAACTGCGAATGAATTCGCAATTATCATGCCCTGGTTGCCAATATGATGTGTTTATTACGCATAATCCGCGTCACCGTGGGATTCATCCTCCGCGAAGACCTTTCCTTGTGCGCTATCTGCTTAAATAATTCGCGTTATAGGAAGAAAGTGCCGGAGCGCAGCCCACGTCGATGAAAATGAAAAGGGGCGCGAAAAAGATTATTTTTGTGTTGACATAAATGTGTCACTTCGATCGCTTAATTTGGCCTCGAAGTGTCACGGGAGACTCGGATATGTTCAGCGTAGATGCCATCCTGCAAGACCTTGCACCACACCGTCAAACGCCATCCTGGCAACGTTCTCTTCTACGCGCACTGCTGTTTGAGCGCGAAATGCAACAATTCGCCGAGCGTTACCCCCATTTGAAAGGCCTGGATCTGGTCGAGCAAATTCTGGACTATTTCAATTTCAGTTGTGAAATGGTGGAGGGGGATCTAGAAAATATCCCTAGCCAAGGGCCGGTGGTGCTGGTCGCCAACCATCCTATCGGCTCACTGGATGGCCTGGCGTTGCTGCGTGCGGTGGCGAGCGTTCGCCCCGACGTGCGTATTCTAGCCAGCCAGGTGCTCTCCTACATTACCCCGCTAAAAGGGGTTCTGCTCGCCGTCGATAACGTTAACAACCGCACAAAACGCTCACAAATCAATGCGATACAACAGCACCTCAGCCAGGAGGGTGCCATCATTCTGTTCCCGGCGGGTGAAGTGTCACGCATTAGCCTACAAGGGATTCGCGATGGGCATTGGCACAGCGGTTTTATTCGCATGGCAAGCAAAGCGCGCGCCCCCGTTGTTCCTATTCATATCAGCGGACGCAACAGCAGCTTGTTCTACCTCTCTTCTTTGCTCTACCGGCCGCTCTCAACGCTGCTGTTGGTCAGAGAAATGTTTCAACAACGCAGTCAGAAACTCAAGATCCGCATTGGCGCTCGCATCCCCTATGCCACCTGGAGCCACGGAGAGTGGAATGCCAACGATGTTGCAGCCCGTTTCCGCCGCCATGTCTATCGGCTGGGCCTGGGTAAACCCGGCAGTTTCCTGGGAGAAAAACCCATTGCTCTGGCGGAAGATCGCGCCGCACTGAAGCACGCTTTAGCCGTGTGTGAAACATTAGGCACCACGCCTGACGGAAAGGTGGTTTACCTCTACCGGCGCGGCGAAGAGGGGTATGTGCCCATTCTGCGCGAACTGGGACGGTTGCGCGAAATCGCGTTCCGCGCCGTCGGAGAAGGCTCCGGTCAGCGGCGCGATCTCGACAGCTATGACGACGACTACCTGCATCTTATTTTGTGGGATGAAAAGGAGTTGGAAATTGTCGGCGCCTACCGCTTCACTCCGACCGCACAGCAAATTGCCCATAAAGGCGTTAACGGCCTGTATAGCCACAGCCTGTTTCAGTATGGGGCAGAAATGGACCCGATTCTGACGCAGGGCATTGAATTGGGGCGCAGTTTTATCCAGCCTAAATACTGGGGAAAACGTGGGCTCGACTATCTGTGGCTGGGGATCGGCGCGTATCTTGCTCGTTACCCGCAATATCGCTATCTGTTTGGCCCGGTCTCGCTTTCCGGCACCCTGCCACCGCACGCGCGGGATCTGCTGGTCGCCTTTTATCGCCTGTACTTCTCACCGAGTCAGCCGATGGCTACCTCACGTCGGCCTTATCCGGCCTCGTTGCCCGATGTGTTAAAACAGTTTGAAGGCACCGACTATCAACAAGATCTGACGCGGCTAAAAAGCATGCTCAACAACATGGGATGTGCGATTCCCACGCTGTACAAGCAATATTCGGAAGTATGCGAAACCGGTGGCGTACAGTTTATCGATTTCGGTATCGATCCTGATTTTAACAACTGCATCGATGGTCTGGTGCTGGTGGATATGACGCAGCTCAAACCGTCGCGCTATCAGCGCTATGTCGCCCCTTTCTTACCGGAACCACAGCCGACAGCGCCAGAGCACGCGTAGCCATTTCCCTTCTTTAATACCGCCATCCTCCGTTTTCGCGGAGGATGGCGGATGCCTTATTTCACCTGTGACGCGTAGTCACGACGCGGTTGGCCGGTGTAAATCTGGCAAGGACGATAGATTTTGGGTTCCTGCGTGTGCAGTTCCTTCCAGTGGGCAATCCAACCGATAGTACGGCCTACTGCGGAGATCACCGGGAACATGGAGGGCGGCAGGCCCATGGCTTTCAGGATCACCGCCGTGTAGAAATCCACGCTCGGGTACAGCCGATGTTCGAGGAAATAGGGATCGGTCATGGCGATATGTTCCAGCTCCATCGCCACCTGCATCAGATTATCTTTCGGCCCCATCTCATTCAGCACTTCATGACAGGTCTTGCGCAGCACGGCCGCGCGCGGGTCGAAATGGTGATACACCGAGTTACCGAAGCCCAGCAAACGAAACGAGTCGCGGCGATCTTTGGCCCGGCGGACAAAATCGGGAATACGCTCAACGGTATTGATCTCTTCCAGCATGCGCATACAGGCTTCATTGGCACCGCCGTGGTTTGGCCCCCACATGGTTGCCAACCCGGCGGCAATACACGCAAAGGGGTTGGCACCGGAGGAGCCGGATGCTCTCACGGCAGTGGTAGAGGGACATTGGCCATGATCGGCGTGCAAAATCAGTACCCGGTTCATCGCACGTTCCAGCACCGGATTGACCTCATATTTTTCCGCCGGAACGGAAAACAGCATATGCAGGAAACTGCCGGTATAAGAGAGGTTGTTGCGCGGATAAGCCGCCGGTTGCTCAATGGAGAATTTGTAGCTCATGGCGGCCAGCGTCGGCATCTTCGACAACAGACGCAGCGCCGCCAGCTCGCGGTGTTCTTCGTTGTGAATATCTAGCACGTCGTGATAAAACGCCGCCAACGCCCCGACCACCGCGCACATCAGCGCCATCGGATGCGAGTCGCGACGAAACCCGCTGACCATCCGCGAGATCTGCTCATGAATCATGGTGTGTCGGGTGATGCTGTTGACGAACCGATCGTATTGCTCACGATTCGGCGCATCGCCGTGCAGCATGATGTAACACACTTCGGTGAAATCACACTTCTCGGCCAGTTGCTCCACCGGAAACCCGCGGTGCAGCAGCACGCTATTGGCAGCGTCAATATAAGTGATGGCGGATTCGCACCCGGCAGTGTTATTAAAACCCGGATCGTAGCTGCACAGCCCCTGCGCACCTAACGGACGAATGTCTACGGCCTCTTTGCCCAACACGCCCGCGCGCACATTGAGCGCAATATTCTTTTTTCCTTCCATCGTCAGGATGGATTTCTTGACTGTCATTATTCTTTCTCCCGTCCGAATGCGCCTTTCACCAACATGACACCCCATAACGCGAATCTGCGCCGCATTAACGTAACACACTCCGCACCGCACCTTTCCTTAATACGCGAAAAAAGGTTTCATATTCGAACAATTCGCTGAAAAATTGACATAGGTAAATTTTCTGAGACGCCACAATGCCGACTGGCATTTTTGCTACGCAATCCGTATAACTGTCCCGGATTAGTTAACTCACCCCTTGATGATGATGATTGAATTCCGATTATGAATGATGCATTGAGCCAGATTATCGCCAGCGAATTGCAGGCGCGAAAGGAGCAGGTCGACGCCGCAGTCCGCCTGCTGGACGAAGGGAACACCGTACCGTTCATTGCTCGTTACCGTAAGGAAGTCACCGGCGGGTTGGATGATACCCAACTGCGCCAGTTGGAAACCCGCCTCGGTTACTTGCGCGAGCTGGAAGAACGGCGTCAGACCATTCTGAAATCGATCGAAGAGCAAGGAAAATTAACGCCGCCGCTGGCCCTGGCGATTAACGGCACCCTGAGCAAGACCGAGCTGGAAGACCTCTATCTGCCGTACAAGCCGAAACGCCGTACGCGCGGACAAATCGCCATCGAGGCCGGGCTGGAGCCGTTGGCCGACAGCCTGTGGCAAGACCCAAGCCAGGTGCCTGAAACAGCGGCGCTGGCCTATGTTGCCGAAGACAAAGGCGTTGCTGATGTTAAAGCCGCACTGGACGGTGCGCGCTACATTCTGATGGAGCGTTTCGCGGAAGATGCCGCCTTGCTAGCCAAGGTGCGCGACTATTTGTGGAAAAACGCCCATCTGGTCGCTCGCGTAGTAGAGGGTAAAGAGGATGAAGGCGCGAAGTTCCGCGACTACTTTGCTCATCAAGAACCGATCGCCAACGTGCCATCGCACCGTGCACTGGCGATGTTTCGCGGCCGCAATGAAGGGGTGCTGCAACTAGCCCTGAACGCCGACCCACAGTTTGACGAACCGCCGCGCGAAAGTCAGGGTGAACAGATCATCCTTTCACACCTGAATTTGCACCTCAACAACGCCCCTGCTGACCATTGGCGTCGTGCCGTGATCAACTGGACCTGGCGTATCAAGGTGCTGTTGCATCTGGAAACCGAGCTGATGGGCACCGTGCGTGAAAAGGCCGAAGAGGAAGCCATCAATGTGTTTGCGCGCAACCTCCACGATCTGCTGATGGCTGCGCCTGCCGGAATGCGCGCCACCATGGGGCTCGATCCGGGCCTGCGCACGGGCGTGAAAGTGGCGGTGGTGGATGCCACCGGCAAACTGGTTGCTACCGATACCATTTATCCGCATACC
Source organism: Candidatus Symbiopectobacterium sp. NZEC127 (assembly GCF_025962675.1). NCBI lineage: Bacteria > Pseudomonadati > Pseudomonadota > Gammaproteobacteria > Enterobacterales > Enterobacteriaceae > Symbiopectobacterium > Candidatus Symbiopectobacterium sp. NZEC127. Next base: position 162,437 of record NZ_JAGFPG010000007.1, on the reverse strand, counting down.
GGTCAGGCCGCCAAAGCGGCCCCTATCGTTGCGGCGCTGTGCGTCAAACATCAGGTAGAACTCGTGGCGATCGGCAACGGCACCGCATCACGTGAAACCGAACGTTTCTTCCTCGATACGCAAAAACAGTTCCCGGCGATTAATGCTCAGAAGGTGATCGTCAGTGAGGCGGGCGCTTCAGTGTATTCTGCATCGGAGCTGGCGGCGCTGGAATTCCCCAATCTGGATGTTTCCCTGCGCGGTGCGGTTTCTATCGCGCGTCGCCTGCAAGACCCACTGGCAGAGCTGGTGAAGATCGATCCCAAATCCATCGGTGTCGGCCAATACCAGCACGATGTGAGCCAGATGCAACTGGCGAAAAAGCTCGATGCGGTGGTGGAAGATTGTGTTAACGCCGTGGGCGTCGATCTGAATACCGCGTCGGTGGCGCTACTGACGCGCGTTGCCGGGCTTAGCAAAATGATGGCGCAGAATATCGTCAACTGGCGTGATGAAAACGGGCGCTTTGACAATCGTCAGCAGCTGCTCAAGGTCAGCCGTTTGGGGCCAAAAGCGTTTGAACAGTGCGCTGGCTTCCTGCGTATCAACCACGGCGACAACCCGTTGGATGCCTCGACCGTTCACCCGGAAGCCTACCCGGTGGTCGAACGCATTCTGGAAGCCACACGCCAGACGCTGCGCGATCTGATGGGTGACACTTCAGCGTTGCGCAAACTCAAGGCGGTAGATTTCACCGACACACGTTTCGGCCTACCCACGGTAACAGATATTGTGAAAGAGCTGGAAAAGCCCGGACGCGATCCGCGACCGGAGTTCAAAACAGCCTCTTTCGCCGAGGGGGTGGAAACGCTCAACGATCTGCTGCCGGGCATGGTGCTCGAAGGTGCAGTAACCAACGTCACCAACTTTGGCGCATTCGTGGATATTGGTGTACATCAGGATGGTTTGGTGCACATCTCGTCGTTGTCCGATCGCTATGTCGACGATCCGCACAAGGTGGTGAAAGCCGGGGATATCGTGAAGGTCAAGGTGCTGGAGGTCGATCTGCAACGTAAGCGTATCGCGCTCACTATGCGTCTCGATGAACAACCGGGTGACACCGCGTCACGCCGTAGCGCCAGCAGTGGTCAACGTAACACCGGGTCTCGTCCTGCTACTCCTACACCGCGAGCAAAACAGCAACAGAGCTCAGCAGGTAATAGCGCCATGAGCGATGCACTGGCCGCCGCCTTTAAAAAACGTTAGCTTTTTTGTATACCCTAAATAATTCGAGTTACAGGAAGGCGGCAAGCGAATGAATCCCGATGAACTTACTCAAGTAAGTGATTCGGGTGAATGAGTGCAGCCAACGCACATGTAACTTGAAGTATGACGGGTATAAGCAAAGGGAGCCATTGGCTCCCCTTGTAACGTTTGCTCGACTTCACTTATTTATACAGAACCGCTGTGCCGCGCAGTTGGTTGTCGCCGGTAGCAGAAACGATACGGTAAGAAGATGCACCTGCGGCCTGCGCTTTAGCAGCAACTTGTGATTCAAAACCGCTCAGTGTTTTAGCGCCGCTCACGGAAACGGTACCGATTTGCTCTGCGGCGAAGGTGCCGAAAGAGAGAGAAGTCAGGGCCAATACTGCTGCAAAAGTTTTGATGGTTTTCATGATGCTAATCCTTATCTCTGTGGTTAGGAAGAAAGCGAAGTGCTTTCGATGGAGAGAAGAATAGCGCCACTGCTCGCTAATGAATAGCTAAGTGATTTGCTGTGATAAGTCAATTTTTTTGAACAAAGACTGTCACTGTTTTAGATGTTTTATCCTGACGCCATATGCTGAGGTGCAAGACAGTCCCGTTACGGTACAAACCGCGCTGAGATTATTAAAAACGATATGCCAGGCCTGCTATTACCGTGTAATACTCATTGGCAATACCCGCAGCGTGGCCGCCAATATATCCCTGTCCTCCGGAAACCTGATCAATAATTTGCGTTCCTCCCCGGCTCTCACCATATTTATTCCAACTCAGCGCGGTAAATACCCTGGCACTGGATGTCAGATAATAGCCGATATCCACCAACACGGAATAATAACGCCCATAATTGCCTTCATCGCGAAAGGTCAGTTGGCGAAAATAGTGCTCATCATTATCGCGCGCTTTAACCCAAGGGCTGAATTTCGCGAGCGCACTCAGCTCAAAATTCTGATAGTGAAATACCCCGGTGACACCCAGATACGGGGCATCAAATTGTTGCCGGTAGCCACCCAGATTACGGTCCCGTTCAAATGCCCCCACCGTTGCACCGTTATCGTACTGATAATACCCCCCCAGCGCCGTCCAGCTAAAATGCGTCTGTTGATAACCGGCAAGCCCTCCCAGCCGGTAATAGGGCTGACTCACAACCCAACTCTGAACCTCCATATCAAACGCATTAGCATGATTCAGGCGACTGTTGGGATGATGGGACCATTCGCTCCAGTGCGTTTGATCGTCATAGAGCCAATCATAGTCATCCATTTTTGCGCTTCGCTCAGCGAGCGTCGTCCAACCCCGTGCATTCAATGTTAAATACGGGGATATATCCCAGTTAAACGCCATTGTCATAATCGGCGTTTGCTTTATTTTCCAATCCAATTGGCTGAGTTTATCTCCATTTTCCAGGTAAACATTTTCGTGTGATTCTCCCTCTAACCATCCCAACGCCCCGCTTATGGTGGTGGAGGTAACGGTGTTTTCAGCCTGAGCGGAAAATATCGTCATCAGCCCGGCAACACAGCAGAGAATTACGTATTGTTGCTGCATGAACAATTCCTTAATGATTGCGTGAATGATTTTTATCGAAATAGAACCCGCACAAAAACAGAAAAATATAGGGATAACACATTTTTCTGAGTCATTTTATAAACATGAAGGTGCCAAATATTAACGTCTGTAATCGAATCTGAATATAACGGTGAGATGAGAGGGAATGCATTCAGAAAATGATTTACTAAAACAAGGCATTATCACCTTATTCAATCATTGGTAATCGCAGAGAGAACATATTGTCAGGTGATAACAAGGGGCCAAGCGGCCCCATGTTATACCCGTCATACATCACGTTGCAGATGCTTGCGCTGTTCAAAACGTAAACGTTTTGTCCTGCAACTCGACGTATTTAGGGTATATATCCATTATTCCCCGCGCAATGCCGCCGCAGGAGACTGTCGATAGGAGAGCACCGCCGGAAGCGTCAGCACCACGGCAGCCACTGCCAGCAGCAGCAGCACGAACCACAGATCGTCTTCACCCAACGCAATCGGCAATACAAAGCCACTCTTTTCACTCATGATGATCGCCACAGCCTGGGCAGCGACATAGCCCAACCCCACACCGATCGCCACACCGGCAAATACCAGTGACATCAATCCGCTCCAGATCAGCAGGAAAATACCGGTGCGCGGCGCGCCGAAAGCGCGCAAGGCACCGATTTGCTTCTGGCGTTGACGTAAATGCATCACCGCCACCAGCGCCACCGCCATCCCCACCAACCCTTGCGTGCCAATGGAGATATACATCAATAACGCACGAATATCACCGAGGATGGAATAGAGCTTCACCAGCACCTCTCCCGGAAATACTGCCTGCGTTGCCGTGCTGCGATAGAGTGAGCGCAGTTGGTAAGCGCCCGCAATGCTGAGCGGTTTTACCACAATGGCGGGCACACCAGCCTCATGATGATGCTCTTGTTGCGCATCCTGTGAATGCGCTTCACCGTCGTCATGATGTTCATGCGCATCGCCCTCAGCGTGCTCATGTCCCTCTTCGCCATCATGATGCTCGTGCTCATCGTCATGGTCACCCGGTGCATGGATGCCGTGCACACGCCACACGGCGTTAACCGGCACCAGAATGGCTTTATCCCAGGCGCTGCCGTCAGCGGGCAGCACGCCAACCACGGTATAGCGCACTTCCGCATGAGCGTGGGCTCCCTCTTCCCCGACCTGGCCGTGCACCGGGCTAAAGGTGCTGCCAATCGACAGTCCGGTCCCCGCGCCCACCACGGCTTCAAAGCCATCGTTAAACACCCGACCGGCTTGCAATGGGCGTTTCCCGCCATCGGTCACCAATGCTTCGTTGGTCCCCACGATCGGCATGCCTTGATAGAAGTCGCCAAACGCCACCGGTGCCGCCCAGGCCACCAGCGGATTTTTCTGTACCTCATCCAGCACCTGCGCCGGAATCAGCGTCAATGCAGAAGGCTGAAGAAAGACTGACGAGAGCACCAGTTGCGTTTCGCTCCCCGGCGCACCAATCACCAGATCGAAACGATCCGCCGCCTTGGCGCTGCCCATACGCAACGCGCGCTCCTGTAAACTCACAGAAATACTCAGCGCCGTGGCCAATGCAATCAGTATCACCACCACCACCACGCCCGGCCAAAGCCGACGCCAGTCTGCGGTAATCAAACGCCATGGGATCATCCCTGTACCTCCTGATAGCTATCCGTCACACGTTGTCCTTTTTCCAACTGAATACAGCGCGACATCAACGCGGCCAGCCGCTTGTCATGCGTAATGGCAATCAGCGTGCTGCGCTGTTCCCGGGCCAACGTGACGAGCAGGTCGGCGATCTGCTCGCCGTTATGTGCATCCAGACTGGCCGTAGGCTCATCGGCCACGATGATTTCCGGTGTCGCTAACAGCGCGCGAGCCACCGCCACACGCTGTTTCTCTCCGCGCGACAGCACTTCAATCGGGCGATTACCGGTGTTCACACCCACGCGCTCCAGCAACATGTTCCCCCGTTCCTTCAGCGACGCAGGCAAGCGCCAATGGTGAAAGCGTGCCGGCAGCAGCACGTTCTCCAGCGCATCAAGGCCGGGAAACAAATGAAAATCCTGCATAATCAGACCAACATGACGGGCGCGCCAACAATCGCGTTCGGCTTCTGACAGTTGGCGAATATCTTGCTCGCCCCAACGCACACTGCCAGTGCCCTCACAGTCCATGCCGGTGATGGCATTCACTAACGTGGTTTTACCCGAGCCTGATGGCCCCATTACCGCCACGCAACTGCCCGCCGCAATCTGCAAGTGGGCGATATCCAGCACGGCGCTGGGCATATCAGGAAAAGAGATCGTTAAGTTTTCAATATGCAAATCAGCCACAGCGGCTCCTAAGGCGTATCAAAGCGGGCATCGCGCAGGCGCAACAGGCTGACAAACCCGGTTTCCGGATCCGTCCAGGAGCCAAACTCCAGCACGCCTTCCACGTCGATAATGGTGTTGTTCTGTACGAAGGTTTGCCGTTTTGACAGGTAGACCACCACGATATCCTCCGGCCAGTCGGCGTCGGAAGAGCAGAACGGGCAGAGTGCCATCGGCATTTTGGTCAACACAAAGAATTGAGATTCAGCCTTGAGCGGTGGAGCCATGAAGCCGCGCATTTTGACGCGTTTTCCCGAGAGATTTTTTACCTCATTGGAAAATTCCAACCCCAGCACGCCATACGAGGCATAGAGTTTATCAAAAGAGAGTGTGGGCAATGCGGCACGCGCGGTACCGATCAGGCTGAGCATCAACACGCCGACGCCGACCATGCGCCACAACGCCGAGAAGAACAACGGCGGGGTCTCCCCCGCCGGACGTAAAGTAAGGCTCTTCATTACAGCGCGTTACTTGGTGGCTTGTGGTTTCAGCGCCAGCGCATCAACAATCACGCGGAACAGTTCGGTGTTTTCCATATAGCCGCGAATCCGCTCACCGCCAGGGCCGCTGGCCTGAATCACCATGTCATCCACGGCGTGAACGCCAGTGTCCGAAGAGCGCGGCAGAATGCCTTCACGGAACACGGCACCCGGGACGTTTTCATAGGCCTTGTTCGCCACATACTGGTCTTTTTCGTTCTTGATGGCAGGAACGAACTGATTATCCAGTTTCGGACGGAAGGTTTCGTAGTAATCCGGGTAGTTGTTGAAGAACACCGCTAACCGTTTGGAAACGTTGATGTCATCCGGATAGCCGTCTTTGTTGGCATCCTGGTAGTTCGGGAAGCCCGCATCTTCATACACGCCCACTTTTTCACGCATCTCGGTACCAGGCTTGTTGTCATCAATAGTACCGATAATTGACAAGCCGTGCGTGTGGTCACCGGTCACGATGATCAGCGTATCCGGGTTTTTCTCAGCAAATTTTTTGGCGATAGCCACGGACTGATCCAGCATGATGGTGTTGGTAAAGGCGCGTTCCCAATCCAACGGGTGAGAGGCTTTGTCGATCAGCGCCGATTCCACCATCAGGAAGAAGCCATCTTTGTTTTTCGACAGCACATCCAGCGCCGCCTGCGTCATGTCGGTCAGATCTGGCTGATTGGGGAATTTCTTGGTCACGTCATTTTTCAGGAAACGGCGATCCAGCACACCGTCCATATTGCCGGTGTGGAACAGCCCCAGCAGTTTGGTGGCCTGCTCAGCATTTTTCTTCAACCCATCAGCGTCAGTCACCAGCGTATAGCCCGCTTGCTGGAATTTCTCAACGTAGTTGGTGTCATCCTTACGTTTGGAGCCAGCCGTGCTTTTCGGCAGGAAGTAGGCAGAGCCACCGCCCAGCATGACCGTTGGCTTCACGTTGTAGAACATCTCAACGATTTCCGCTTTATCGGCGCGACGACGAGTGTGAGACACCACCGCCGCTGGCGTGGCATCTTCCAGTTCGGCGTCACTGACCACGCCAACCGACATCTTGGAAGAACGGGTAATCAGTTCGCCCAGCGTTTCCTGTTTCGGGTGCTCCAGCGAATTCTTGCTGCGACTCACGTAGACACCCAACGCATTCACGCCAGATTTGTGACCCGTCATGTAGGCGCTCATAGTGTTGGCGCTGTCTGCCGCGATAGAGTCAGTACTTGAAGTACCGGCAAACGCCATGTATTGCAGATCGTCAATCGCCAGACGACCATCGGCTTTCCCTTCGGTCACGCCTTTGGAAAGGATGCGTGCGCCGGTGCGGTGCGCCACAGAGAGGCCATCACCGATAAACAGAATGACGTTCTTCGCTTTACGTTTTTCCGCGCTGGGGTAGACATCCCAGGTCACTTTCGCCGTTTTGCCGTTAGCCTGTGCTTCCACGTGATACTGACCGGCCTGCGGCAGGAACACATCACGGATCCATACGGCAGAAACATCCTGCCCGTCTTCGCGCTCAACAAAGGTGGCGGATTTACCCAGCACCTGCTGGTAATCCTTGCCGTTAATCAGAATGCGAACATCAGCGGGTTTCACTACAGAATCAAACTCGACTTTAAAGTCAAACTTACCGCCAGCCAGCATGGTGGCGCGGTCGATAGGGTAAATCGCTTGAGCCTGCGCGAACCCCGGCAGGGTGGAAGCAAAAAGCAACGGCAGTAGCCAACGAGCGTTCATGGTCATGTCCTTGAGCGATAATATAATCACGACATAACCTAGTTACCTTTGTTTACAGTTTGATGAATGTTGACAGGTATGGAGGTGTTTATTCATTACGTGGTTGGCAGGAAAAAAATCCCCGTGACTCCCACGGGGATAAGGAAAGAGAGACCAATAAGCACTACTCCGTTTTCTCTCTCAATGGGAAGCGGCGTCGAACTACGACGAAAAACAGGGGAACAAAGAAAATCGCCAGCACGGTAGCTGCCACCATGCCGCCAATCACGCCGGTGCCCACCGCGTGCTGGCTGGCGGAGCCCGCACCGGTGCTGGTTGCCATCGGCAACACACCAAAAACAAAGGCCAGTGACGTCATCAGGATGGGGCGCAAGCGTTGGCGGGAAGCTTCCAGCGTGGCTTTGACGATATCCACGCCTTTGTGGTTCAGATCGTTGGCAAACTCTACAATCAATATGGCATTTTTGGCTGAGAGCCCGATCACTGTCAGCAGGCCGACCTGAAAATAAACGTCATTTTCCAGCCCGCGCGCCCAGGTCGCGATCAATGCACCCAACACGCCGAGCGGCACCACCAGCATCACGGAGAACGGCACGGACCAGCTTTCATACAGCGCCGCCAGACACAGGAACACCACCAGCAGGGAGATGGCATAGAGTGCCGGAGCCTGTGCCCCGGTCATGCGCTCTTGCAGCGACATGCCGGTCCACTCCAGCCCAAAACCCTCCGGCAATTTAGCCACCAGCTGTTCCATCACATCCATGGCAGTACCGGTGCTGACGCCGGGCGCTGACTCACCGAGGATCTCCAGCGCGGAGAAGCCGTTATAACGTTCCAGACGCGGCGAACCGGTCATCCACGAGGTTTGGGCAAAGGCGGAGAACGGCACCATGCCCCCGCTGTCATTACGCACATACCATTTGTTAAGATCGTCTGGCAGCATACGGTAGGGCGCAGCCGCCTGCACATACACCTTTTTCACCCGTCCACGATCGATAAAATCGTTCACGTAAGTGGAGCCCCAGCCAATCTTCAGCGTACTGTTGATGTTGCTGATGGACACTCCCAGCGATTCTGCTTTGCGCTGATCGATGGTGATTTGCATCTGCGGACTGTCATCCAGACCGTTGTGGCGAACCCGGGTCAAACGCGCATCTCCCGCTGCCTGCGCCAGCAGCGTGTCACGCGCCGCCATTAAGGCGTCGTGCCCCAGCCCAGCGCGATCCTGCAATTCCATATCAAACCCGGATGCGTTACCCAAACCGGAAATCGCCGGTGGTGTACTGGCGAAAACCCGCGCCTCATTGATACGGCGGAAGGCGCGCGTTGCCCGTTCAACGATGGCTCCTGCACTGTTTTGCGCGCCGGGGCGTTCATCCCAATCTTTCAGGCGAACAAACAGCTGTGCCACGTTCTGGCCGTTACCGCCGGGGCCGTTACCGACGGCGGTAAACACCGATACCACGTTCTCTTTTTCTTGCGTCATGTAATAAGCTTCCACCTTCTCGACCACTTTCAGCGTTTGCTGCTGTGTCGAGCCGGGCGGTAGCTGGATCTGCGTCATAAAGACGCCGCGATCTTCCTGAGGCAAAAACGAGGTGGGCAAAGTGCGGAACAGGAACGCCATCACGCCAATAATCGCGAGGTAGAGCACAAACCAGCGGCCACTTTTGACCACTATCTTGCCAACACCGTGTTCGTAGCGTTCAGAGAGCCGATTAAACTGACGGTTAAACCAGCCAAAGAAGCCGCGTTTGCCGTGGTGTTCGCCTTTCGCCAGCGGTTTCAGCAGCGTGGCGCACAGCGCTGGGGTTAAAATCAACGCCACCAACACTGACAGCACCATGGCGGAGACGATAGTGATGGAGAACTGGCGGTAAATAGCACCGGTGGTGCCGCCAAAAAACGCCATCGGTACAAACACCGCAGAGAGCACCAATGCAATTCCCACCAGCGCACTTTGCACCTGTTGCATCGATTTGCGCGTGGCGGCTCTGGGGCTCAACCCCTCCTCGCTCATCACGCGCTCCACGTTTTCCACCACCACAATGGCATCATCCACCAACAGTCCGATGGCAAGCACCATGGCGAACATGGTCAACGTATTGAGGCTAAAACCGAAGGCATAAAGCACGGCAAACGTACCCAGCAACACCACGGGGACCGCGATAGTGGGAATGAGCGTAGCGCGGAAATTTTGCAAGAACAGGTACATCACCAAAAATACCAGCAGTACCGCTTCCAGCAGCGTTTTCACCACATCCTCAATTGAGGCTTTTACAAAGGGAGAGGTTTCGAACGCGATTTTCGCTTCCAGCCCGTGCGGGAAAAACGGCGCCAGTTCGGCCAACCGTGCACGCACCAGCTTATCGGTTTCAATTTCATTGGCCCCGGACGCCAACTTGATGCCGAGGCCAGAGGCAGACTGACCGTTGAAGCGGCTCAGCGAGTCGTAGTTTTCTGCCCCCAGTTCAATCTTCGCCACGTCGCCCAGCGTCACCGCGGAGCCATCCTGATTCACACGCAGGGTAATGGCGCGGAACTGCTCGGGGGTTTGCAACAGCGAGCGCGCGTTTACAGTGGCATTTAGTGACTGATAATCTACAGATGGCGTACCGCCTACCTGACCCACTGACACCTGACTGTTTTGCGATTGAATGGCGCTCACCACATCGCTGGCCGTCAGGGAAAAGGATTTGAGTTTGGACGGATCGAGCCAGATGCGCATGGCATACTGCGAACCGAAAATATCGACGCTGCCCACTCCGTTGATGCGGCTGAGCGGTTCCTGCACGTTACTGGCGACATAGTCGGAGATATCCTGCTTCTCCATGCTGCCGTCTGTCGAGACGAACGCGATCATCAGGATATTGGTGTCCCCCGTCTTGTTGACGGTAACCCCCTGTTGCTGCACATCCTGCGGCAGTTTTCGCATCGCCGATTGCAACTGGTTCTGCACCTGCTGACGCGCGTTATCCGGATCGGTGCCCGCATCAAAGCTTAAGGTAATGCGTGACTGGCCGGAGCTGCTTTGCGATGACATGTACATCAGATGATCGAGCCCAGTCATGCTTTGCTCGATAATCTGCGTCACGGTGTTTTCCATGGTCTGCGCGGAAGCACCCGGGTAAGAAGCGTTGATACGCACATTGGGCGGTGCCAAATCGGGATATTGCTCAACCGCCAACGAGGCAATCGCCATCATGCCACCCAGACTCAGCAGGATGGCCAGTACCCAGGCAAAGATCGGGCGATCAATAAAAAAATTCGCCATCGAAACAACGCTCCTTCAGACTATTTTTATACGTGGCGCATATAATTCCCTAATATACCCTAAATAATTCGCGTTGCAGGAAGGCGGCAAGTGAACGAGTCCCGATGAGCTTACTCAAGTAAGTGATTCGGGTGAGTGAGCGCAGCCAACGCATCTGCAACGTGAAGTATGACGGGTATGACGCGCTACTTTACCCTGTCACCACACGCAACATCGTGGAGAAAATGAGGAGAATATGTAAATTAACGTTGGTGACACATTTTTTTGTGCCTTTACTCAACAACGCGTTAGACGCCAGCAAACGCACAAACCGTTTCGGCAAAGGCATCCGGGTGGGAAATAAACGGTGCATGTGCCGCCTGCGCCATCACCACCGAGTCAGTATCGGGCCAGCGCTCATCAAGCAGGCTCGCCACCTTACGCGGCACCAGTCCGTCCAGCGCCCCGTATACACGCAGCATCGGCAACGCCAACGACGCCATCGCCTCACGCAGGTCGGTTTGGCGCAAAATGTCCAAGCCCCCCTCAAGCACCTCAATGCTCGGCATCGGCTGTTCCAATACCACACTTTTTAGCAGACGCGCATCCTGACGTGCGCTGCCGGTGCCCAGGGTTTGCAACGCAAGAAAACGCTCCACGGTGCGCTGAAAATCTTCGCTGAGCTGCTGCTGAAAACCTTGCAAAACCGTAGGCTTAATACCGGGCCACTCCGCTTGGGCGCTGAAGCACGGGGAGGAAGCAACCGTGATCAACGCACCGACACGCGCAGGCGCACTGAGTGCCGCCTGACTGGCAACCAACCCGCCCAGCGACCATCCCAGCCAGACAGCCTGCTCGGGTGCCTGTGCCAGCACGATATCGGCCATGTCAGCAAGCGATAACGCCCCATATCCCACACTACGGCCATAACCGGGGAGATCGACACAGTGCAGTCGAAAATGCGGTGCCAGTCGCACTGCAATACCCTGCCATACCTGCGCGTTCAGCCCCCATCCGTGCAGCAACACAAGATCGCGTTTCCCTTCCCCTTCGGTGTGCCAATAGAGCGTGGTCATCAATTATCTTCCTGCTAGTCGTTCGAAATTTTGTTGCGAGGCCGCTATGTTAACCATCAGTGCCAATTGCTGGCTATGCCAACAACCGCTTTATCATTACCATCACGGTATTTGCTGCTATTGTCAGCGTCATCTTCCGGCTCCACCGGTGTGCTGCCCGCGCTGCGGGTTACCGTCCGGCAATGCCACGGTGCCGTGCGGTCGCTGCCTGTATCGCCCGCCACGCTGGCACCGCCTGACCTTTGTCTCCGATTACCGCCCTCCGTTCACCACGCTATTGAAACAGTTTAAATTCCACGGACGCATCGAACTTGGGCAAGTGCTCGCGCGACAGATGCTGCTGCGTTGGCTCAGCGAATATCGCCTTGCGCCACAACGCGTTGAGAAACCCGATGTGCTGCTCACCGTGCCACTGCACCGCCGTCAGCGCTGGCGGCGCGGCTTTAATCAAACCGAGTTGCTGGCGCAACCTCTGGCCCGCTGGCTGCGCTGCCGCTATCATCCTCATGCGCTCACGCGTGTGCGCCATACGCCTCTGCAACAGCACCTGTGCGCCTCTGAGCGGCGCTACAACCTGCGGCATGCGTTTGCCTGCAACCTGGACCTCTCTGGGCTTCGGGTGGCGCTGGTGGATGACGTGGTGACCACTGGCAATACGGTGGCAGAGATCTGCCGCGTATTACAGGTGCAGGGTGCCGCGCATATTCAGGTGTGGTGCCTGTGCCGCACGCTGCTCGATGCGTGAACGCCTTTGTTGCCATATACCCTAAATAATTCGAGTTGCAGGAAGGCGGCAAGTGAATGAATCCCGATGAGCTTACTTGAGTAAGTGATTCGGGTGAGTGAACGCAGCCAACGCACCTGCAGCTTGAAGTATGACGGGTATAAATGGCATTTACCGTGAATGAATTGGAGTTAACGCCTCGATGGGCGTATTATGACCGATAAGCGTAGTCAACTATTGAGTTAATCCACTATGATCCGTATTACCGACTCTGCACAAGACCATTTTGTCAAACTGCTGGTAAAACAAGAAGAAGGCACGCAAATTCGCGTCTTCGTTATCAATCCGGGCACGCCTAACGCTGAGTGTGGCGTTTCCTATTGTCCGCCGGATGCGGTGGAAGCCTCCGACACTGAATTGAAGTTCGAGAAGCTTTCCGCCTACGTGGATGAACTGAGCGCGCCTTATCTGGAAGATGCTGAAATCGACTTCGTTACCGATCAGTTGGGCTCTCAATTGACGCTGAAAGCCCCTAACGCAAAAATGCGCAAAGTGGGTGACAATGCGCCGTTGATGGAACGCGTGGAGTATGTGCTGCAATCCCAGATCAACCCCCAGTTGGCCGGGCATGGCGGCCGCGTAACGCTGATGGAAATCACCGATGATGGCTTGGCTATCCTGCAATTCGGCGGCGGTTGCAACGGCTGTTCAATGGTCGATTACACGCTGAAAGAGGGCATCGAGAAAGAGCTGTTAGAGAAGTTCCCTGAGCTGAAAGGCGTGCGCGATTTGACAGAACACCAGCGCGGCGAACATTCTTACTATTGATCGCACGATAATCCTATCGCCCGACTCCCCACGCCAGTGTGGGGAGTGCTCGTCAGCCAATCCATCAATTCTTACGGGTTTCACTCGCCGCTTCCGGTGGCAACGCCAGACCACGCCGCAGATCGAGATCGCGAATCAAGCGTTCCAGATGGCGATCGCTGAAAATAGACGTCACCGTTCTGCTCAGCTTGCGCCGCCAGTTGGGGTATTCACGCGTGGTGCCGGGAATATTGACCGGTGTCGCCATATCCAGCCAATCCTCGAGTTGCAACCCCAGCAGCGCACTGCGACTGTCCGCCAGATAACGCTGCACGCCGCGACTCAGTTGCGTCCCCATCGCGGTTAACGCCGCATTGCGCCCGACGCGCTGCGGTAACAGCTGATACTGATGCAACGCATCGAGCAGCCCCTGCTTGGCGCTATCGCGCTGTTCAATCTGCTGCTGCAACGCGCGTTCATCAGGATAGAGACCCAGCTCTTTGCCCAATGACAGATCGACGTTTTGCCAAAAGCCGCGCAATGTGGGCAGATCGTGCGTGGTGATGGTCGCCATTGACTGGCGCGGGTAATCGAGCGGAGCGCGAAAGTGATGGTGCTCATCCTGTTCAAAAAACAGCACCTTGTAAGAGTAAACGCCGCTATCGCGCAGTTTATCCACAATCTCGGCCGGCACCGTCCCCAGATCTTCCCCCACGACCATACAGCGCTGGCGTTGGCTCTCCAGCGCCAGCACCGCCAGTAAATCATCCAGCGGATAGTGTACATAGGCACCGCGCGTGGCGGGTTCGGCTTTGGGTATCCACCACAGGCGCAGCAGCCCCATCACATGGTCGATACGCAATGCGCCACAGTGCGCCATGTTGCTGCGCAGCACATCGATAAACGGCTGATACCCCTGCGCCTGCATCACGTGTGGGTTCATCGGTGGCAGCGACCAGTTTTGCCCCTGCGGCCCTAGCGGGTCGGGCGGTGCACCGATGGCGGCGTCCAGACAGTAGAGTCGACGCTCATCCCAGGTTTCTGCCCCACCCTGCGCCACCCCCACGGCCATGTCCCGGTATAGGCCAATAGGCATGCCAAGCTGTTTACTGTGCGCGAAACACTCTGCCAGTTGCTCGTTAGCCATCCATTGCAGCCAGCAGTAAAACGCAATATCGTGCTCATTTTCCTGACAAAACGCTTTCACCGTGTCGCCATGCACGTCGTGATAACGCTTTGGCCACTGCTGCCAATCGCCATAATTTTCGCCCTGACGCTTAAGCCAGGTTTGCAACGCATCAAAGGTGGCTTGCCGTTGCAGGCTTTGCCCGCCGCTGACCACAAATTGACGAAACGCACTGACGCGCGGATCGAGCACGCTGCGCGTCTTGAAAAAGTCATATGCCAGCCGCAGCGCGGCCAGTTTTTGCGCCATCACGCCGCTGTAGTCGACCCAACGTCCTGCGCGCAGTGTCGCTAACTGACGCTGCGTGTCATCCTGCCGCCACCAGGCTTGCGCCTCTTTGCTCTGCTGAAAATCATCAATACGGTTCACATTGATATAAATGATATTCAACCAGTGACGGGAAGAGGGGCTGTAAGGGCTGGCAGCCTCGGGGTCGGCAGGGTAAAGGGCATGCAGAGGATTTACGCCGATAAAGGCACCACCGCGCCGCGCGACTTGCTCCACCAGTTGGCGCAGATCGCCGAAATCGCCAATCCCCCAGTTATCCTGCGAGCGTAGCGTATAAAGCTGCACGTTAACGCCCCACCAGCGCTTGCCCTGGTTCAAGGGCTCCGGCTCATAGCCGCGCTGCGGCGCGACAATCACGCGGCAGGTCCAACGCTGTTCACCGCGCATCAAAATCAGTTCGTGATAGCCCAGCGGTAAGGCATCCGGCAGCAGCAGTTCGCTACCGCCCGTAATGTTGCCCTGAACCTGACCCCCGTTTTCATACATCAGCGTCCAACCAAACTCGCCGTCGCCTGACAGGGGAATCAGCGCCGCCTTGCCCTGACGAAAAACCCGGACCGAAGGCAGCGGTGCATTTTCGCAACCGCTCGTCGCCATCATGCTCAGCAGTTGCGTTTTCACTGCAACATCGACAAGATGCGTTTTACCGTATGCATCAGTGTAGGTATCGGCAACGCCGACAGGAGCGAACTTCAGGTTATCTACCTTGAATGACATCTTCCTTCCCTCAACAGCGCGCGTGCCAAATGCGCGTCTGATAATCATGAATCGCCCGATCGGCACTGAAAAAACCCATTCGCGCGGTATTCAGCACACACCGTCGCGTCCATTCCTCCGTATCACGATACAGCGCATCCACACGCTGCTGCGTCTGACAATAGGGCGCGAAATCGGCCAGCAGCAGATAGGGATCGCCCTTGTCCAGCAGACTTTCCAGTAACGGCGCAAACGCCGTTTTGTCGCCGTGGCTAAACGCACCGCTGCCCAGTTCATCCAGCAAAAGGGCCAACTGCGGCACCTGCTTAAGCACCACACGCGGATCGTAGCCCTGCGCCAGCAGGCTTTTAACCTCATCCACCGTATGCCCGAAAATAAACAGGTTTTCTTCCCCGACTTCCTGCGCCATTTCCACATTGGCACCGTCCAGCGTCCCCACTGTCAGCGCACCGTTTAACGCCAGCTTCATGTTCCCGGTGCCAGAGGCCTCTTTCCCGGCGGTGGAGATTTGCTCCGATACATCGGCAGCGGGAATGATCCGTTCCGCCAGCGACACACGATAATCTGGAATAAACAGTATACGCAAACGATCTCTGACATGCTTATCCCGATTAATCATCTCCGCTACGCTATTAATGGCGTAGATAATATTTTTTGCCAGCACATATCCCGGTGCGGCCTTAGCCCCAAAGACAAAGACGCGCGGAACTATATCCAGATGCGGGTTATCACGCAATTGGCGGTAAAGTGAAAGAATATGGAGCAAATTCAGGTGCTGGCGTTTGTATTCATGCAAGCGTTTGATCTGCACGTCAAACAGGGCGTGAGGGTCCAGTTTCACCCCCAGATTCTGACCTACCCAGTTGGTCAGATTTTCTTTATTTTGCTGCTTGATGGCGCGGTAACGCGCCCGAAACGCGCTGTCATCGGCGTAAGGCTCGAGCGCGCGCAAGGCGGGTAAATCTGTGGTCCAGGCGGTTCCAACCGTTTCATCCAACAGTGCCGACAGCGCCGGGTTGCACTGCTTTAGCCAGCGGCGTGGCGTAATGCCGTTGGTCACGTTATGAAATTTTTGCGGCCACAGTTGGTGATATTCAGGAAACAGATCGCTCACGACCAGACGTGAATGCAGTGCTGCCACCCCGTTAACGGCAAAGCAGACCACCACGCACAGGTTTGCCATGCGCACCTGATGCTGATAGCGGATGGCGACACGCGGCCAGATATGCCGCGCCTGAGCGCCCCACTGCTGCTCCACCTGCGCTTTGAAATGCGTATCAATGATGTTGATCAGATCAAAGTGGCGCGGCAGCAAGCGACGGAACAGGCCATCATGCCAGCGCTCGAGCGCTTCTGGCATCAACGTATGGTTGGTATAGGCAAACATGCGCCGGGTAATGTCCCACGCCTCGTCCCAACCCAGATGATGTTCGTCCAACAACACGCGCAACAATTCAGGGATAGCCAGCGTCGGGTGCGTGTCGTTAAGTTGAATCACCTCCCACTCCGGCAGCGCTGACAACGCCCGCCCTGCCTGAAGGTGTCGCCGCACAATGTCCGCGACGGCGCAGGCACACTGAAAATATTGCTGCATCAGGCGCAGACGCCGACCGGCGGCGTGGTTGTCATTCGGGTACAGCACTTTCGTCAGGCTCGCCGCCGACACACCGGCGCGCTCCGCGTCCAGATAGCGCCCGGCGTTGAACGCCGTGAGATCGAAAGGGGTTTCCGCCGTAGAGTGCCAGAGCCGCAACACCTGCACCACGCCGTTTTCATAGCCCAGCACCGGCACATCACGCGCCTCGCCGCGAAAATAAAAGGCGGGCAGCCATTTTTCTGCCTCTCCATCGCGCGATTCGATAACGCCACCGAAACCGACCTGCACGCCAAGCTCCGGCTGTGGGCGACCCCAGGGATACGCATCGCGCCGCCAGTCATCA
Organism: Candidatus Symbiopectobacterium sp. NZEC127; assembly: GCF_025962675.1. Lineage (NCBI taxonomy): Bacteria > Pseudomonadati > Pseudomonadota > Gammaproteobacteria > Enterobacterales > Enterobacteriaceae > Symbiopectobacterium > Candidatus Symbiopectobacterium sp. NZEC127. The sequence continues at coordinate 145,057 of NZ_JAGFPG010000007.1, read as the reverse complement.
GGATACTCATGCTGCTGGCACGCTTCGAAACGTTGGCGGAACAGGCCGTACTGATAGTCCAGCCCGTAACCTATAGCCGGTTGCCCCACCGTCGCCATCGCATCCAGAAAACAGGACGCCAGACGCCCTAATCCCCCGTTACCCAATGCCGGGTCAGTCTCACCTTCCAGCACATCGCTGAGGCTAAGCCCCTGCTCTGCCAGCACGTCTGCCACGGCAGTGTGCCATCCCAGATTAATCAGGTTGTTGCCCGTGAGGCGACCCGGTAAAAATTCCATGGAGAGGTAGTTAATATGACGGCCTGGCGGCGAATCGGGAGGGGTTATCGGGTGCGCGGCAAGCTGCTCCGCCAGCGCAGTACTGACGACATGCCACTGCTGCTGCGCGCTGAGGCTGGTCAGCGCCGCCACGCCATAGTGTTGTCGTTGGCGGTGCAATGCAGCAATAAACAGCGTGTGGTTGAATGACAGCGTTCCCATCGTGCCTCTCCCCTGTTATCAATCAGAAAAAGGCACGTCTGGCTCAGCACAACTCCAACTGCACCTTATGTTGTTCAATGATTTTCATTACGCTGGGTGGTGGTAGCTGATCGGTAAAAAGATAGTCGATCAGGTCCATATTGCCCAGATTCACCATCGCATTGCGACCGAATTTGGAGTGGTCGGTGACCAGCATGACGCAGCGGGAATTTTCGATAATTGCCCGTTTGGTGCGCACTTCATGGTAATCAAACTCCAGCAAGGAGCCATCCATGTCAATGCCGCTGATGCCGAGGATGCCAAAATCCAGACGAAACTGAGAAATGAAATCCAGCGTCGCTTCACCCATAATGCCGCCATCCCGGGTGCGCACTTCGCCACCAGCCAGAATCAGCCGGCAATCCTCTTTTCCCATCAACAGCGTCGCCACGTTCAGGTTGTTGGTGACGACCCGCAGATCCTTGTGTTGCAACAGCGCATAGGCAACCGCCTCTGGCGTTGTCCCGATATCTATAAACAGCGTAGCACCATCCGGGATTTGGCTGGCGACTTTACGTGCAATACGCGCTTTTTCATCTGACCACATCATCTTGCGATCGTGGTAAGCCGTATTCACCGAGCTGGAAGGCAGCGCCGCTCCGCCGTGGTGGCGATGGATCTTATTCTGCTCCGCCAGATCGTTAAGATCCCGGCGAATGGTTTGCGGACTCACCGCAAAATGTTCTACCAACTCTTCGGTACTGACATATCCCTGCCGACGCACCAGTTCAATGATGGCGTCGTGCCGCTGTGTTTGCCTCACGTTGTTCCCCTAAAACAGGTTTCCACTCAACCCTCTGGTTGAGACTTCTCTGTGCTGCTGGCAACGCTTACCCCGCAATGCTACCGGGTTGCGATCATGCTTTTTTCTGCTGCGTATCCCAAAAGGCCAGCACCAACCCAATAACCAGACCCACGACGTGCGCGGCATTAGCAATACGTAGACCTAAAATATCGAAATATCCGGCGATCAACCACAACAATGCGAAGGCCATCAATCCGCGCTGCATGAACAGCGGGCCCGACGGCACGCGCTCACCGTATAGCCAGACGTAGCCCATCAAGGCGTACACCACGCCGGACAGACCACCGAAATAGATGCCGCTGAAGAACGATTGTATCCAGCCGCTGGCAACCGCTGAGAGCAGCGCCAAGATCAGTAGCTTGCGCGTCCCCAAAATTTTCTCTACCGGCCCGCCGAGATACCACCACCACATCAGGTTAAACAAGATATGTAGCAAGGAGAAATGCAGGAAGGCGTGGCTGAACCAACGCCATAGCTGAAATTTTTGCCCCACGCCCGGGTAAGAGAGCCACATCATGGCACGATCGTTACCGAATATCGCCATCCACAGATAAACGACAATGCAGGTAATCATCACACCCAGCGTTAGCGGCCCGGCGCGCTGCTGTAACGTCTGCAAATAAGAGAACCGCGCATAGCGCAAGGGCGATGAGGTCGACCCCGCCTGCCAACTGGCCGCTTGATAACGCGGATGCATCGGGTCTTGAATGAACACCTCAAGCGCCTGCTGTACTTCAGGCAACCGCGCTTCATCATCCAGCCAGAGTTCCGCTTCCTGCCCGGAGAAGCGCAACTCCAGTTGAATATTCTGCGTTTGCATATAGTCGACAAACGCCTGTGCCAAGCGTGGCTGAGATAAGGCTGTTAGGCGAATTGCCATCGTGGTTTATCCGTTAGCAAATTGATTTGCCATAAAAATATCACATCGTTTTATTAAGAGGGTTGAAATATTGTTCTGATAAAGAGGCGGTTTACCCTGGTACCCGCGCTACAAACGCCACTGATGCTGGCAATTCGTTGTACATCACCCACATACATACTTCCGTTTGCTTCCGTTTTGCCCATTATCCTATGACAATAGTCACTTTTTAACCATAGCCGCTCCTTTAGGCTCATATCCAGCAGCGAGGTGACCATGTTCCTGGAAGAAAGACGTAATCAAATTCTGGCCTATTTAACCAAACACGAACGTGCCAGTGTTGATTATCTGGCCACCGCATTTGCCGTGAGCAAAGAGACGATCCGCAGCGACCTGAACGAGTTGGCGCGTCTGAATTTGGTTCAGCGCTGCTACGGCGGTGCAATTATTGTGCGGCGCAGTCTGCAATCTGAACTGATTGCGCCCCGCAGTGAAAATTTTGAAGTACTGCTCAAGCGATTGGAAAAGCAGACCCGGCATCAAACCAGCAAACAGAAAGGAAACAAGATGAACGGCAAGGTGTGTATTTTAGGATCGTTCAACGTCGATATCGTCGCCAAGGTAGCGCGTTTTCCCAAAGGCGGTGAATCGATCATGGCGCAGGGCAGCGCCCTTGGCCCCGGCGGCAAAGGTGCCAATCAGGCGATGGCCGCCAGTCGGGCAGGTTCACAGGTCTATTTTGTCACCAAGGTAGGCACCGATCAGTTCAGCCAGTTTGCCTACGACCATCTGTCGTCATCGGATATTCACGCGTTCAAGCTGTATCAATCCGATACCGAACCCACCGGCAACGCCATCATCTATGTCTCGCAGCAAAACGGCGAGAACATGATCGCCATTTATCCCGGTGCCAACCAGACCATCACTGATGACGAAGTGGCGGCCATCGCGCCGGAATTGACCACGTCAGACGTACTGCTGGTCCAGTTGGAGAACAACTTTTCCGCCACCCTGAACGTCATCAAGCTGGCGCACGCATTGGGCAAAAAAGTGATCCTCAACCCGGCCCCCTATTCCAGCGAGATTCTGCCCTATCTGGATTATCTGGACGTGATCACGCCCAATGAAACGGAAGCCTCACTGCTGTCGGGTATCGACATTCAGGATTTTGACAGTACCAAAGAGGCCGCGCTGAAAATCGCAGGTATGGGTGCCAAGCGCGTCATTATTACTATGGGATCGCGCGGTGCGCTGCTGTATGACGGCCACCAGTTCCAACACATTCCGGCCTTTCCGGCGCTCGGTGTCGACACCACCGGCGCTGGGGATGCCTTTAACGGTGCGTTTGCCGCCGCACTGGCCAACGGACAAAGCATGGTGCAGGCCGCGACCTACGCCTCTGCCTTTGCATCCTTGGCAGTTGAGCGGGAAGGTGCCTCAAACATGCCAGAACATCAACAGGTTATCGCGCGTTTATCACAACGTTAATGCCTGCGGGCCCGCGCCCGCACAGTCTGTATTCGGAGAAATAAAAAATGAAAAAAATCGATGGTATCGTCCCTGTCATGCTTACACCGTTCACCGAACAGAACGACGTAGACTATCCCGGCCTGGCCAACCTGATTGACTGGTATCTGGAAAACAAGGTCGATGCGCTGTTTGCCGTGTGCCAGTCCAGTGAAATGCAATTCCTGACGCTGGAAGAACGCGTGGCGGTGGCCCGTTTCGTTGTCGATCACGTGAAAGGCCGCGTCCCGGTGATCGCCTCCGGCCACATCAGTGACGATCTCGGCGCACAAATCGAAGAGCTGTCAGCCATGGCACAAACCGGCATCGATGCGCTGGTGCTGGTAACTAACCACCTCGATCCGCAGAAAACCGGCAGTGACACCTTCTTCAGTACGCTGAACAGCCTGCTGGATGCGCTGCCGGAATCGCTGCCGCTGGGGCTGTATGAGTGCCCGGCACCGTATCGCCGTCTGCTGAGTGACGAAGAGCTGACCTATTGCGCCAACAGCGGCCGTTTCGTGGTGCTGAAAGACGTAAGCTGCGATTTGGACACCGTAACCCGTCGCGTCAAGCTGGTGCAGGACACCCCGCTTAATATCATCAACGCCAATGCCGCCATTGCGTTCCCGGCGATGAAAGCGGGCTCACGCGGTTTCAGCGGCGTGTTCACCAACTTCCACCCGGAACTGTACGTGTGGCTGTATCACCACCATCAGGAAAACCCTGCGCTGGCAGACGAACTGGCGGATTTCCTGTCGCTGGCTGCCGTCACTGAAACGCTGGGCTATCCGAAAAACGCCAAAATTTACCACCAGCGTCGCGGCACTTTTGACAGCATTCACTGCCGGGTCAACAAGGATGACGTGCTGGAAAAATTCTGGGGATTGACCGTGATCCTCGACCAGATTAGCCACGGCACCGCGCATTACCAGAAAAAAATTGCGCAATAAAAAATAACTATAAATAGCGGGAACACTTTGTGATTCCCGCTACGAAAAATAAAAAAACCAGGGGAATTCTCAGCATGATCGTGTGTGACCAATGTGATTGGGCGCAAGAACAGCACGCCCTGACTCCTACAACAACGTCCTTACAGCCAGACTCACGGCGAATCGTTTATTCGCAGATTCCTCTCAGCCTGCTCACGGAAAATAAATAAAATGAAAGAGACAATATCGTTATCTCAACCTGCTGCTGTTGCTCCACCAATGCAAAAAATATCCCGTTTGCGTTGGAGCATTATTCTGGTGTTGCTGATCGCCGCCGTGGTGAACTACCTTGACCGCGCCAACCTCAGTATCGCCAACACCACCATTTCGAAAGAGTTCGGCTTTAGCTCCACCCAGATGGGCCTGCTGCTTTCAGCCTTTCTGTGGCCCTATGCGCTCGCCAACCTGCCTGCGGGCTGGCTGGTTGATAAATTCGGGCCGAAAAAAATGTTTTCCTGGGCGCTCGGCCTGTGGTCAGGCTTCACCATTCTCGCGGGCTTCGTTAACGGCTACTCCATGTTCTATGGTCTGCGCATGATGCTGGGCATCTCTGAATCACCGTTTTTTACCTCCGGTATCAAGATCACCCATCGCTGGTTCCCCAGTAATGAACGCGGGCTTCCCACCGCCATCATCAACACCGGCTCTCAGATCGCCAACGCCGTTGCACCGCCGATCCTGACTATTCTGTTGTTAACGATGGGCTGGCGCGGCATGTTTATCGCTATCGGCTTGGCAGGTATTCCGATTCTGCTGTTGTGGCTGAAACTGTATCGCAATCCCACGCCAGCGGAAGAAGTCGAGATTCACGGTGTAGAAGAAGCGACGACGGAGCAACAGGCGAGCCAGCCCAAGGCAAGCTGGGGTTCGCTGTTCAAACACAAAACCACTTGGTTCATGATCCTGGGGAACTTCTCCATCATGTTCACCATTTGGGTGTACCTGACCTGGCTGCCAAGCTATCTGGAGAGATCGCTCGGCTTTAGTCTGATGAAAACCGGCTGGGTGGCATCCATCCCGTTCTTTGCCGGGATCCTGGGCGTGCTGGTGGGTGGCGTGATTTCTGATCGATTGATTCGTCGCGGTACCAACACCATTACCGCGCGTAAAATCCCGATCGTGTGCGGTGCAGCACTGGCCGCCTGCTTCGTGGCACCGATCCCCTTCGTGCACGACACCACGTTATGTATCGCGCTGCTGTCGCTGGGTTATTTCTGTTCTCAGATGCCATCAGGCGTTATCTGGACGTTGGCAACGGATATCGCACCGAAATCACAGGTGGCTTCACTGGGTGCCATTCAGAACTTCGGCGGATTCCTCGGCGCAGCCAGCGCACCGATCGTCACCGGCATCATCCTTGATACAACGGGCACCTTCACCAACGTCTTCCTGTTTGGTGCCTTCCTGCTAATGCTGGGAGCGATCAGCTACGGCTTCTTTGTGAAAAAGCCAATTCAGGCGGTTGAATAACCTTGCCCTATCCCGACGCTTAACCGCGTCGGGATATTTCCCCTCACGCGTTATCCGATGCTGACGCCACATCCTGCGGAAAATCGCGCTGCCAGGCTTCATAACCGCCATCCACGCTGTATACCGCTTCAAAACCCAGGCTCAACAGATACTGTGCCGCATTGCGGCTGCTAATACCGTGATAACACATCACCATCACCGGCTGATCGAGTTCGGCTTCACGCACAAAATCAGACAGCGTTTCATTCGTCAGGTGCACCGCCTGCGGCACATGCCCGGTGGTATAACTTTGCGCATCACGGATATCCACCATCACACCGCTTTTCTGCCAGCGCTCGTGGGCTTGCTCAATGCTGAGACACTCAAACTGTTCCATTCGGATACCACCTCGGGACAAAGAAAAAAGGCATTACGGCACAGCGCACGCCACTGTGAGGGAGATGCTACTGTTTCAGTAAGGTAAGTCAATCGTCACATTTCTGTAATAAAACATTTTTCGCTATACAAAAAAAGAGTCATGATGAAAAGGATCACATTTTCACGCATCCGTTACGCGTGTAATGCGCGACTGTGTTATTCACTCACCAGGAGCATCACCATGTCTTTACAACGAAAAGTCCTGTTTTGTCTCCCGCTGTTACTGCCCGCAGCGCTCTCTTTCCCGGCCGCCGCGCAGGACGGCTACACGCTCGAACAGGTCGTGGTGTTTAGTCGTCACGGCCTGCGCGCCCCGTTAGCCAGTCCGAGCAGCGCGCTCGGCAAGGTCACACCCGATGCCTGGCCACAGTGGGATACCCCGAGCAGCTACCTGACCACGCGCGGCGGCGTGCTGGAAGCCTATTTCGGCCACTATTTTAACGAATGGCTGGTGGATAACCGCCTGCTGGCCGCCGATACCTGCCCGACGGATAAAGACGTCTCGTTCTATGCCAACAGCCTGCAACGCACCATCTCCACCGCGCAATATTTCGCGGTAGGCGCGTTCCCCGGTTGTCTGGTGCCCGTGGTGCACAAAGAGAAATTGGGCACGATGGATGCCACCTTTAACCCGATCATCCGCAATGACAGCGCCAGCTTTAAGCAGCAGGCCATCGACTCCATCAACCAAAAAGCCGGTGAAGGTGGGGTGAAAGGGCTCAATGAGCGACTGAAACCGGTATACCAGCAGATGGCCGAGATCATCCGTTACAAGGATTCCGCCAACTGCAAGCAGGATAAACAGTGCGACCTGATGGCGCAGGAAACTGACGTGAAGATCGAGGCTGGCAAAGAGCCGGGAGTGGTTGGTCCGCTGAGAACCGGCACCTCAATTGCCGATGCCTTTATCCTGCAATACTACGAAGGCACACCGATTAACCAGATCGGCTGGGGGCGCATCAAAGATGAGAAGCAACTGGCTGATTTAGTGTCGATCAAAGAGTACTACAACAGCGTGGTGTTTAGTGCACCGGTGGTTGCCAAAGCGGTCTCGGCCAATCTGGTCAAAGCGCTGGCCGGTGCGTTTGGCGAGCAGCAGCCCAAATTCACCTTCCTGGTCGGCCACGATTCAAACGTCGCGTCGCTGTTCTCCGCGCTGGGCGTGAAGCCGTACCATCTGCCGCACCAACTGGAAACCACGCCGATCGGCGGCAAGGTGGTGTTCCAACGCTGGCGCGATAACGCCAGTAACAAGGCGCTGTTGAAAGTGGAATACGTGTATCAATCGACTGAACAGCTCGCCACGCTGGCACCATTGAACCGCGCCAACCCGCCGCAGCGCGTGACGCTAACGCTTAGCGAGTGTCCGACCAATGACAAAGGCTTCTGCCCATTTGAGGGCTTCGAGAAAATTACTAACGCGCTAACTCAGTAAAGATCCTGATAATGGCCGATGCAAAAGATGTGGTTTGGTCTTTTGCTCGCGTAAAGAATCACGATGAGGTGGGCGTGGCCGCCGGGTGAGCCGCAGGGATGCGGCGAAAGTTCCCACCGCGTCGGGAACGCGTTGGGAACGGCCCGATCAGCGGACACGAACGCCGAAGGCACCGCGTAGCGGCGTGATTTATCGCGAAAAGCCTGGAGCCACGAGGCGGCGGCGATTGAGCGCCTCGTGTCGGGCGCGCAACAACGGTTGCAGAAACTGGCGTTGGTAAGCGCGCACGAAACACTCACGCTACTGACAGAGATACAAGGATAACTCAGTCTCCGGACATAATGTCTATTATACGAGTATCACCTCAACACCCTGCGCTCGCAGTTGCTCTACAATAGTGGCGTCAGCCTGCTTCCCAGTGATCACCACGTCAATCTGATCGGCACGGCTAAACAGCATGCCTGCGCGTTGGCCCACTTTGCTGCTGTCCACTACCACCGCCAGTTTGCCGACATAGCTCAGCATCTTTTGCTCTGCCATCGCCGTCAGCATATCGGTTTTGTACAGCCCTTCCGTGGTCAACCCTTTGCCGCTGGTGAACATCCAATGGCCGGCATACAAGCTCGCATCCCCTTCCTGAGGTGCCAGGGTGATCGACTGGCTCTTGTTGTACTGCCCGCCCATGATCACCACACTTTCATGCTCTTGTTCAATCAGGAAATTCGCCAATGGCAGATAGTTGGTAATCACCTGAATATCACGCCCGACAATCTCACGCCCCAGCAGAAACGCCGTTGAACCGCAGTTAATCACCACGCTGTCACCGGGATGGCACAGTGCCGCCGCTGCCTGCGCGATACGCATTTTCTCATCCAGATTCTGCGCCTGATAGATATTGAGCGGCGTCCAGGACGGGCGCGGCAGGTTAACGGCTTCAGCGCCGTTGCGCACTTTGCGCAGTTTGCCCAATTCATTGAGTTTGTTGATGTCACGTCGCGCAGTGGCAGGAGAAACGTCAAAGTTGGCGATCAAGTCAGAGACGGTGAATTGCCCCTGGCGTTGCAGAAAATCAATGATGGCATGATGGCGCTGAGATTCAGTCATAAGTCGTCCGGTAACAAGAAGCGGCGCGTCATGGCGTCGACGTGAAAAGTTTACATCATAATTTATCATAAATGCGCAGCAATCATCATATGCCCTCAATAATTCGCGTCGAAGTATGGCAGGCATAGCGCGACGTGTTTGCCACGTCGCGCACTACATCGCAAATTACAGGAAAGATTTGAACGGCAAATCGGGTTCCGTGGTGAAGCAGTCATCAAAGCCGCGCGGGTAGTGGTATTCCAAATTGTCTTTGTCCAGCGGCCAGGTGAATTTGCCACCGACTTGCCAGATAAAGGGTTTGAAACCGTATTGCAGACGGTCTTTTTTCATCTCCCACAGCACGCGAATCTCCTGCGGATCGGCCTGAAAATTCGACCAGATATCATGGTGGAAGGGGATAACCACCTTGGCATTCAACGCCTCAGCCATACGCAGCATATCCGCGCTGGTCATCTTGTCGGTAATACCGCGCGGGTTTTCTCCGTATGAGCCCAACGCCACGTCAATATCATACTCGTTGCCATGTTTCGCGTAGTAGTTGGAGTAGTGGGAATCACCGCTGTGATACAGGTTGCCACCGGGGGTTTTGAACAGGTAGTTCACCGCGCGCAGATCCATGCCATCCGGTAACACACCCGCCGCTTTTTGTTCCACCGGCAAAGTGATCAACGCGGTGCGATCGAACGCGTCTAACGCATGGATTTCAATATCTTTAATGCGGATCACCGAACCCGGTTTCACCACGATGCAACGCTCGCGCGGCACGCCCCAGCCCACCCAAAGATCCACGCAGCTCTGCGGGCCAATAAAGGGAACCTCCGGGCTACAATTTTTCAACACGGCGGCGGCGACGTTGACGTCAATATGGTCGTTATGGTCGTGCGTCGCCAAAATGGCATCCACCTGGCGGATGGCGAACGGGTCCAGCACAAACGGCGTGGTGCGCAAGTTAGGTTGCAATTTTTTCACACCCGCCATGCGCTGCATCTGATGCCCGTTTTTCATCAAGGGGTTACCGTGGCTCTGCTTACCCGTGCCGCACCAGAAGTCGACGCAAATATTGGCCCCACCTTCGGATTTCAACCAAATCCCGGTGCAGCCCAGCCACCACATGGCGAAGGTGCCAGCGGCAACCTGCTCTTGTTCGATCTCTTCATTCAACCAGGTTCCCCATTCCGGGAAGGTGCTCAGGATCCAGGATTCGCGGGTAATGGTTTCTATCTTGCTCATGGCGTGACCTCATCATTAATCGGCAATTAAATAAATCACAAGTAATCATAAAAAGATTAAACACGACAACTTAACGTCAATCTATCACCGTTAAATCGCACTGACAATCACTTAAGATGATAAAAAAATCATGAAAATTCACACCAAGATCAAATAACGCAAAAGAATAAAAACTCAATGCATTGAATTTAATAATAAAAATAAAAGATGATTATCGAATGATCTTAAGCGCCATGAGAATTGCGAGTTTAATCACAAACAATCAACAAAAATCTCAATACGATTACTCGTGATTACTGAAGTCCCTACGCCCGGTTATGCCAGCCACAACGCCGCTGCTCGTCAGCAGGCTGCGATGGCAGGCAATAGCAGTAAAACGGTAACAATAAAAATCGATTGGAGTGTTCCATGGAAACTCTCTACAACATCTTCACCATTTTCTTTAATCAGGTCATGACCAACGCTCCCTTACTGCTTGGCATTGTGACCTTTCTCGGCTACCTGCTGTTGCGCAAAAGCGCCACGGTGATCATCAAGGGCACCATCAAGACGATCATCGGCTTTATGTTGTTACAAGCAGGTTCAGGCATCCTGACCGGCACCTTCAAACCCGTGGTCGCCAAGATGTCCGAGGTGTACCAAATCAACGGTGCCATCTCTGACACCTACGCCTCGATGATGGCCACCATCGAACGCATGGGCGATGCCTACAGTTGGGTCGGCTATGCGGTGTTGCTGGCGCTGGCGCTGAACATTGTGTATGTCCTGTTGCGCCGCATTACCGGCATTCGCACCATTATGCTCACCGGCCATATCATGTTTCAGCAGGCGGGTTTGCTGGCGGTGTTCTTCTATATTCTCGGTTACCCAATGTGGACAACCATCTTGTGCAGCGCCGTGCTGGTGTCGCTCTATTGGGGGATCACCTCCAACATGATGTACAAGCCGACGCAGGAAGTGACCGACGGCTGCGGTTTCTCCATCGGCCACCAGCAGCAGTTCGCCTCCTGGCTGGCCTACAAGCTCGCCCCCTATCTGGGGAAAAAGGAAGAGAGCGTCGAAGATCTGAAGCTGCCCGGCTGGTTGAATATCTTCCATGACAACATCGTCTCTACCGCCATCGTGATGACCGTGTTCTTTGGCGCAATCCTGCTGTCGTTCGGTATCGATACGGTGCAGAAGATGGCAGGCAAGACCCACTGGACCGTTTATATCCTGCAAACCGGTTTCCAATTCGCCGTAGCCATTTTCATCATCGTGCAGGGCGTGCGCATGTTCGTTGCCGAGCTGTCCGAAGCCTTTAACGGCATCTCTCAGCGCCTGATCCCCGGTGCCGTACTGGCGATCGACTGCGCCGCCATCTACAGCTTCGCCCCCAATGCGGTGGTATGGGGCTTTATGTGGGGCACCATCGGCCAGTTGATCGCCGTTGGCATTCTGATTGGGATTGGTTCGCCCATCATGATCATCCCCGGCTTTATCCCGATGTTCTTCTCCAACGCCACCATCGGCGTGTTTGCCAACCACTTTGGCGGCTGGCGCGCGGCGCTGAAAATCTGTCTGGTGATGGGGATGATTGAGATTTTTGGCTGCGTATGGGCGATAAAACTCACCGGACTGTCGGCCTGGATGGGCATGGCGGACTGGTCAATTCTGGCACCGCCGCTGATGCAAGGCATGACGCTGGGCCTGTGGTTTATGGGCGTGGTGATCCTCATCGCGGTGGCCTACATGTACTTTGCCAGCCGCACGCTGCGCGCTGAAGAAGATGCAGAAAAACAACTCGCGCAAACCACCGCGCAATGACGCTGGAGAAAGCACCATGACAGTTCGGATTCTGGCCGTATGCGGCTGTGGGCAAGGCAGTTCCATGATCATGAAGATGAAGGTGGATCAGTTCCTGACCCAACAAGGGGTGGCACACACCGTCAATAGCTGTGCCGTCGGGGAATATAAAGCAGAGCTGAGCGGCGCGGACATCATTATCGCCTCAACCCACGTGGCGGATGAGATTACCGTGAGCGGCAACAAGTACGTCGTCGGGGTGCGCAATATGCTCTCTGCCGCCGAGTTTGGTCCCAAGCTGATGGAGGTGATCAATGCCCACTTCCCTCAGGACGCCAAAGCGTAAGGAGTTTCCATGAAGCTACGCGATTCGCTGCTGGAAAACCGGTCAATCCGCCTGCAAGCGGAGGCCACCACCTGGCAGGAAGCGGTCAAAATCGGCGTCGATCTACTGGTCGCGGCTGACGTGGTTGAGCCGCGCTACTACCAGGCGATTCTCGATGGCGTCGAACGTTTTGGCCCCTATTTTGTTATCGCTCCCGGGCTTGCCATGCCCCATGGACGCCCGGAGGAAGGGGTGAAGAAAACCGGCTTCGCGCTGGTGACGCTAAAAACCCCGTTGCCGTTCAACCATGAAGATAACGATCCGGTAGATCTGCTGATCACGCTGGCCGCCGAGGATGCTACCGCGCACCAAGAGGTGGGCATTATGCAGATCGTTAATCTGTTTGAAGATGAGGCGAATTTTGATCGCCTGCGCGCCTGCCGCACCGAGCAGGATGTTTTGGATCTGATCGATCGCGCCACGCTGGCCGCGACGGAATAAGGAGTTCCCGATGCCACAGTTACCGATGTTACAAGTTGCGCTGGATAACCAGACGCTGTCCGATGCCTACAACACCACCCGTCTGATCGCCGAAGAGGTGGACATTATCGAAGTCGGCACCATTTTATGCGTGGGCGAAGGGGTGCGCGCCGTGCGCGATCTGAAAGCGCTCTATCCGCACAAGATTGTGCTGGCTGATGCCAAAATTGCCGACGCGGGGAAAATTCTGTCACGCATGTGTTTTGAAGCCAATGCCGATTGGGTCACCGTAATCTGCTGCGCAGACATCAACACCGCCGCGGGCGCACTGGCGGTAGCGCGCGAATTCGACGGCGATGTGCAGATCGAGCTGACCGGTTTCTGGACATGGGAACAGGCGGAAGCCTGGCGCACGGCAGGGATTCAGCAAGTGGTGTATCACCGCAGCCGGGATGCACAGGCCGCTGGCGTCGCCTGGAGCGAAACCGACATCAGCGCCATCAAGCGCCTGGCCGAAATGGGCTTTAAAGTCACCGTCACCGGCGGTCTGGCGCTGGACGATCTGCCGCTGTTTCAGGGCATCCCGATTCACGTCTTTATCGCCGGACGCAGCATCCGCGATGCGGCAAGCCCGGTCGAGGCCGCCCGTGAGTTTAAACGCCGAATTGCCCAACTGTGGGGCTAAGGGAAGCAACATGCTGACAAAAGCGGTGCCGCTGGGCATCTACGAAAAAGCGCTGCCTCCCGGTGAAAGTTGGCTGGCACGCTTACAGTTGGCGCGCGAACTGGGCTTTGATTTCGTCGAAATGTCGCTGGATGAAACCGATGCGCGCTTGGCCCGGCTGGATTGGGATCGTGAACAGCGTCTGGCGCTGGTCAATGCCATCGCCACCACCGGCATTCGGGTGCCTTCCATGTGCCTGAGCGCGCACCGCCGCTTCCCGCTGGGCTCGCAAGATGACGCTATTCGCAATCAAGGGCTTGCCATCATGCATAAAGCGATCGCGCTGGCGCAGGATGTGGGGATTCGCGTGATTCAGTTGGCCGGTTACGATGTCTATTATCAGGAAGCCAATGAGATTACCCGTGAGCGTTTTCGTGACGGTCTGCAACAAGCGGTAGAAATGGCGAGCCGCGCACAGGTTACGCTGGCCATGGAGATCATGGATTACCCCCTGATGAACTCCATCAGCAAAGCACTGGGCTATGCCAACTACCTGAACAACCCGTGGTTTCAGCTCTATCCCGATATCGGTAACCTTTCGGCCTGGGATAACGATGTGCAGATGGAACTGCGCGCGGGCCAGGGCCACATTGTCGCGGTGCACGTGAAAGATACCCGCCCCGGCGTCTTCAAAAACGTCCCCTTTGGCACTGGCGTCGTGGATTTCGAACGCTGTTTTACCACGCTGAAAGAGAGCGGCTACCGCGGGCCTTATCTGATTGAGATGTGGAGCGAAAATGCCCCGGACCCCATTAAGGAAGTGATCGCGGCGCGCGACTGGGTGAAACAGCGCATGGAACGCGCCGGTTTGCACGTGGAGGAAGCCGCATGACAGCGCAACTGAAGCAACGGGTATTTGAAGCCAATATGGCCCTGCCTCGACACGGTCTGGTGACTTATACCTGGGGGAATGTGAGTGCGATCGACCGCGAACGCGGTCTGGTGGTTATCAAACCCAGCGGCGTTGCCTACGAGGTGATGCAGGCCGACGATATGGTGGTGATCGATTTACAGGGCAATCAGGTCGAAGGGCGTTATCGCCCTTCCTCGGATACCCCGACGCATCTGGAGTTGTATCGCCGTTATCCGCAAATGGGGGGGATTGTGCACACCCACTCCACTCACGCCACCGCCTGGGCACAGGCGGGGTTGGATATTCCTGCGCTCGGCACCACGCACGCCGACTATTTTTTTGGCGATATTCCCTGCACCCGTCCGCTGACGGCGCAAGAAGTGGAGCAGGAGTACGAAAAAAATACTGGTGTGGTCATTGCCCAGACGCTGGGAGAGCGTAATCCGCTGCACACGCCCGGCATTATTGCCTACCAGCATGGGCCGTTCTGCTGGGGCAAAGACGCAGAAGAAGCGGTGCACAATGCGGTGGTGCTGGAAGAGGTAGCACGCATGGCCTGGCTCGCCTGCACGCTGAACCCTCATCTGCGCCCACTCGACAGCGCGTTGCAGCATAAGCACTTTAATCGCAAACACGGTCCGAACGCCTACTACGGGCAAAAATAGCGCCTCGACGGTCATTCCTCGCCAACGCGAGAAATGACCGCATTCTCCGCCAATTACGCGCCCTTCCTCGCACCAATCCCCTATACTTTATGTGACAACCTTCAACAATATGTTATCTGCATCACGCCTAAATGTTTTTATTTGGTTAATCCTTGGCTGTGGTGTTTGTTTTCGATTATGATAATGCTCGAAAACGAACATTTTGACCTTTTTTTGGACACGGAGGAGAACGCGTGGAAACCAAAGACCTTATCGTAATCGGTGGGGGCATCAACGGCGCAGGCATAGCAGCCGATGCCGCGGGCCGTGGCTTGTCGGTGCTGCTGTTGGAAGCACAGGATCTCGCCAGCGCCACCTCCTCTGCCAGTTCAAAATTGATCCACGGCGGCCTGCGCTACCTGGAACATTACGAGTTTCGTTTGGTGAGCGAAGCGCTCTCCGAGCGTGAAAAATTGCTGAAGATGGCACCGCACATCATCTTCCCAATGCGCTTCCGTTTGCCCCATCAGCCACACCTGCGCCCGGCCTGGATGATCCGTATCGGGCTGTTTATGTATGACAATCTGGGCAAACGTGTCAGCCTGCCCGCCAGCCACGGCCTGAAATTCGGCAAAGACTCGGTGCTGAAACCCGAATTAACGCGCGGTTTCGAATATTCAGACTGCTGGGTAGACGATGCGCGTCTGGTGGTGTTGAACGCGCAGGAAGTGGTAAAACGTGGTGGCGAAGTGCGCACCCGCACCAAAGTGACGCGGGCGCGTCGCGAAGGCGATCTGTGGATCATCGATGCCGTCGACAGCGTGACGGGCGAAACCCACACCTGGCAGGCGAAAGGGCTGGTCAACGCCACGGGCCCTTGGGTGAAAGCGTTCTTCGATCACGGGCTGGAGCTGAAATCCCCTTATGGCATTCGCCTGATCAAAGGCAGCCACATTGTCGTGCCCCGCGTGCACGACGAACCGCAGTCCTACATTCTGCAAAATAAAGATAACCGCATCGTGTTTGTGATTCCGTGGCAGGATGAGTTCTCGATCATCGGCACCACTGACGTGGAATACCACGGCGATCCGCATGACGTGAAGATCGACGACAAAGAAACGGCCTACTTGCTGGATGTCTACAACGATCACTTCAAAAAGACGCTGACGCGTGATGATATCGTATGGACCTATTCCGGCGTACGCCCGCTGTGCGATGACGAGTCGGACTCTCCGCAGGCCATTACCCGTGATTACACGCTGTCAGTGGCGGATGAGCACGGTAAAGCGCCTCTGCTGTCGGTGTTTGGCGGCAAGCTGACCACCTACCGCAAGCTGGCAGAACATGCGATGGAGAAGCTGGCAAAATACTATCCTCACAGTGGACAGGCCTGGACACAAAACGCGGTGCTGCCCGGCGGCGATTTGGCCGGTACGCGCGATGAGTACGCCGCTGCGTTGCGCCGTCGTTTCAACCTGCCAGAATCGCTGGCGCGTCGCTATGCCCGCACCTACGGTTCCCACAGCGAGCTAATCCTGACGAACGCCACCGGCATTCATGACCTCGGCGAAAACTTCGGACACGATCTCTACGAAGCTGAATTGCGCTATCTGGCCGATAAAGAGTGGGTTGTCAGCGTGGAAGATGCCATCTGGCGTCGTACCAAACTGGGCATGTGGCTCAATGATGAGCAGAAACAGCGCGTCACTGACTGGTTAAGCGCCTATCGTCAATCGAAGGTTGCCGCACAATAATTTTCCTGCCACACCGCTCCTCCAGCGAACAGGTTACCAAAAGGTAACCTGTTCGTTTTTTATACGCAGTATGTGGTAACATTTCGTCGTTTATGCCGTCTTTCTCCCTTCAAAATAATCGCCATGGTCATTTTTTGCCACTCCACTCAATAGTGCCTCTCGCGCTCAAATCAAAACTGAACGATCCATCAGGAATTAATTCTGGTAATAACAGTAAATAATAAACGAATGCTAATAAACATTGCGCACAATGTGATTTATTTTGTTAAGAGAATATAAAATCGGGGAATATATTTATCACAAGAAGAAAAGTAATGAATAAGAGATATATCTGGCAGGATGTAAATAAGAATAATAATCAATAACCACAAAAAATAAATGGCTATTTATTTTTCTACGATACAGCTCACAGAATAAAAACAATAAAATACCCATTCTTATTAATGATTAACGGAGTAATAAATTGCATATCAAGTACTATATTATTAGCCCTGATGGCAAGTCATGATCTCCGTCCTATTCAACATTGCATCGTAAGTCAGTTCGCAAAACAGACGCAGGTAATAAGCCGTTGTGATGAGATATCGTTATTAACTATTTTATACAACGGTTAGTGTTCACTGTCACGTTATTTCTTGCCGCCTTGTTGCGTGTTTTGTACTGCGTTGATTTCCGTGCTCATGTATTCGGGTATGCGGAGGATGAAAATTAAATGCCTAATCAGGTTGAGCGTCCTTTATTGGATCTGGGACTAACAAGACTCGAATTCCTGCGTATTTCAGGCAAAGGCCTGGCAGGGATCACCATTGCGCCAGCACTGCTTTCACTGTTGGGATGCCGACAGGAACAGATCGACAGCGGCGTTATCGGGCTGACGACCACCCCCAAAGGCGTGCTGGTGACAAACCGTGCCCGCTGCACCGGGTGTCATCGCTGCGAAACTGCCTGCACGTCGTTTAATGACGGTAGCGTTGGTTCCTATTTCTCACGCGTCAAAATCCATCGCCATTTCTACTACGGCGACGGTGGGCTGGGCTCCGGCGGCGGCCTGTACGGCGATCTCAATTTCACCACTGACACCTGTCGGCAGTGTAAAGACCCCGAATGCATGAAGGTCTGCCCGATCAAGGCCATCGCCTTCAATGAAGAGCATGGCAGCATCGCCGTGGACACTAAACGCTGCATCGGCTGCGCCGCTTGTACCACCGCCTGCCCCTGGATGATGGCAACCGTTAACCCGCAGACCAAAAAATCGGGCAAATGCATTCTGTGCGGTGAATGCGCGACGGCATGTCCGACCGGGGCATTATCCATTATCGAGTGGAAAGAGATTACCGTCTGATAACGGCAATGGGCGTTATCCCCTTATTCACGCGGCGTTTCATACGCAGGAAGAAAAATTATGATTAACGGTTGGACAGGTAATATATTACGTATCAACTTGAGCACCGGCACCATAAGCAAAGAAGATTCCAGCCAATATAAAAAGATGGTTGGCGGGATGGGCTTTGGCTATAAAATCATGTACGAC
The DNA here is from genome assembly GCF_025962675.1 of Candidatus Symbiopectobacterium sp. NZEC127. Taxonomy (NCBI): domain Bacteria; kingdom Pseudomonadati; phylum Pseudomonadota; class Gammaproteobacteria; order Enterobacterales; family Enterobacteriaceae; genus Symbiopectobacterium; species Candidatus Symbiopectobacterium sp. NZEC127. Next base: position 126,625 of record NZ_JAGFPG010000007.1, on the reverse strand, counting down.
GAGGTGCCAGCCGGAACAAAACCTTTCGATGAGGGCAATAAAGTTGTTTTCGCCGTCGGACCGCTGACCGGCTCCGGCGCACCGTGCAGTTCGCGCGTCAATATTACCTCACTGTCGACCTTTACCCGGGGCCATCTGGTTGTTGATGCGCATATGGGGGGGTTCTTTGCCGCCTACATGAAATATGCGGGCTACGACGCCATTATTATTGAAGGCAAAGCAGAAAAACCGGTCTGGATTAATATTCAGAACGATGAAGTTAACATTGAAAATGCCGCTTTCCTATGGGGAAAAGGCACGCGAGCCACCACCGAAGAAATTTGTCGCGCCACCAGTGAAGAAACCTGCGTCGCGGCTATCGGCCCGGCCGGGGAAAATCTGGTGCCGCTCTCCGGCATTCTTAACAGCCGTAACCACAGCGGTGGCGCAGGCGTAGGTGCGGTGCTCGGTTCCAAAAATCTCAAAGCCATCGCAGTATGGGGTAGCCACGGCGTTAACGTCGCGAATCGCGAAGAACTCAAAGCGCTCAACGAATACATGATGACGCAGCTCATCGGTGCCAACAATAACCACGTTGTCCCGAGCACGCCACAAGCATGGGCTGAATATTCTGACCCGAAATCACGCTGGACCGCGCGCAAAGGCCTGTACTGGCAGGCGGCGGAAGGCGGCCCGATTGAAACCGGCGAAATCCCGCCGGGCAACCAGAACACCGTCGGTTTCCGCACCATGAAATCCACCTTCGATCTGGGACCCGCAGCGGAAAAATACACGGTGAAAATGGGCGGATGCCACTCCTGCCCGATCCGCTGTATGTCGCAGCTTAACGTGCCGCAGGCCAAGCAGTTTGGCGGCCCGACCACCGGCGGCAACACCTGTGTAGCCAACTTTGTACACACCACCATCTTCCCCAACGGCCCCAAAGATATCGCTGAAAAAGGCGATGGCAACGTGGTCGGAAACCTGGTCGGTCTGAGCATCTTCGACGACATGGGATTGTGGTGTAACTACGGTCAATTGCACCGGGACTTCACCTACTGTCATACCCACGGCGTGTTCAAACGCGTATTGCCCGCCGAAGAGTATGCGTCCATTCCCTGGAAGCTGATGGAAGAGGGCGATCCGAACTTTATTAAGGATATCTACCATCGTCTGGCCCACCGCATTGGCGAGTTCAGCCATTTGTCCGACGGATCCTATTTCATCGCAGAGCGCTGGAATCTCGGGCCCGAATATTGGAATTACGCCAAAAACAAGCTGTGGTCGCCCATGGGCTTCCCGGTGCACCATGCCAACGAAGCCTCGGCGCAGGTGGGGACGATCGTCAACTGCATGTTCAACCGCGATGCCATGACGCACACCCACATTAACTACATTGGCAGCGGCCTGCCGCTCAAACTGCAAAAAGAGATCGCCGCTGAGCTGTTCGGCTCTGCTGACGCCTTTGACGAAACCAAAAGCTACACCCCAATCAACCGCTACAAGATTGATTACGCCAAGTGGACGCTGCTGAGAAGCTGCCTGCACGACGCCGTGACGCTGTGTAACTGGGTGTGGCCGATGACGGTATCACCGCACAAAAGCCGTAACTACCGCGGCGATCTGGCGATGGAGGCGAAATTCTTTGCTGCCGTCACCGGCGAAGATACCACCGAAGCCAGCCTCGATCTGGCGGCAGAACGCATCTTCACGTTACACCGCGCCTACACCGTGAAGTTGATGAACACCATGGATATGCGCCGTGAGCACGATCAGATCTGTGACTGGGTGTTCGATAAGGATCCGAAACTGCCCGCGTTCAGCGAGGGCACCGACAAGATGGATCGCGACGACGTGCAGAAATCGTTGACGATGTTCTACAGCGCCATGGGCTGGGACCCTGAACTGGGCTGCCCGACGCGTGCCGTTTTGGAACGTCTTGACCTGAAGGAAATCGCAGACGATTTGGCGGCGCACAACCTGTTGCCGGCCTGAGTACAAGGCATCAATCATGAAAACTGTTGTGGATAGCCAAACAACGCCTGCTGATGAATTGCCGGATGCGGCGCTTGCCGCCACGGAGGACGTTGCAGACAGCGATGCACCGGACCTGCGCCGGCGCAGGTTGTTGCTGCCGTTAAGCAACGCACTGCGCGATGCACCGACAGCGCAGGAAACCGCGCCGGTAGAGGAGGAGCCCAAAGCCCCCCACCTCGTTTTGGCAGATTACCTGCGTGGCTGCTCTGCCAACGGTGCGGTGGTGGATCGGTGCGAGCTGTTAGCGCCGCCCTGCGCGTTAAGCGAAGAGGAGCTGGATGTCCTGTTGATGCAGATTCGTGCCGAAGAACAAGGCAGCGATATCGTCGAAATAGCGCAGCAGGACACCTGTTTCTATTACTCCGACCGTTACATGAGCCATAACTACGCGCGGATTTTGGTCTTTACGCACGAGCAGGATGCCTGCGCTACGTTGGCGCAGACCGTCCGCTTTGAGTGCGAGACCTATCCGCGTCCGTTCAAGGCCGGCATGTTGGCGCTGCACCCGTATGGATTTGATGACGACAAAATCGCAAGCACCTTGCGCTTTCTCGCCGACACCGAGGCTTATCAGGATATTCACCCGGTAGAAGCCTCCAACGGTGCCATCTATCTGTACAGCGACCGCTACATGAGTGTTGGCAAAGCCCAAGGGCTCTGTGAATGGATTGAGGTGGAACAATATGAGAACCCCTAGCCCGCGCGCCCGGTATGCGTGGATCACAATGAATAACGTACTTTCTGGGAGGCATGGAAGATGACATGCTCACGCCGTAAATTTGTCCTCGGCATGGGGTCGGTGATTTTTTTCAGCGCACCGGTTTTCTCGGCATTGGGTAAAGCGGAAAAAGGCGCCCCCGTGCGCTATGCCATGATCCATGATGAAGTGAAGTGCAACGGCTGTAATATCTGTACCGTTGCCTGTCATAAGGTCAATAAGGTGCCTACCGGCGCGGCGCGCATGAGCATTGCGCACATTGCGATGACGCCGCCTGAATCCGGTAATACCTATCACTTTTTCCGTCACTCTTGCCAGCAGTGCGAAGATGCGCCGTGCATTACCGTCTGCCCGACGGGTGCGTCCTACCGCGACGACAGCAACGGGATCGTGCGGGTGGATAAGCCCAAGTGCATTGGTTGCAGCTACTGCATCTCCGCATGCCCGTATCAGGTGCGCTACCTGAACCCAGTGACCCATGTGGCGGATAAATGCGACTTCTGTCTGGAGTCGCGCCTGATGAAAGGATTCCCGCCGATTTGCGTCAGTGCCTGCCCGCAAAATGCCCTGATCTTCGGACGGGAGGACAGCGAGGTGGTGCAAAACTGGCTGAAAACACACGACTACTATGAGTATCAGTTGCCAAATGTGGGCAAACCGCACCTCTATCGTCGGCCGGGCCCCCACGAAGTGAAGAAGGTGAACGTATGAATATCATGGCTAACGCTGAGCAATTTCAGTCCCAGCTGTATCAGTATGTTTATCTCTACACCCCCGACTATTGGCCTATCTGGCTGATTCTGGCTGGCGTGGCGTTTGTCGGCATGCTGGGCGTGTTGGCGCTGCACGGTTTCCTGCGTTACCGCTTCGCTGCACCGCATGCCGCCGGACACGAGGAGAAGGTGTATCTCTACTCGCGTGCAGTACGCCTGTGGCACTGGAGCAACGCGCTGCTGTTTATCCTGTTGCTGGCGAGCGGTTTCATCAACCACTTTGCGCTGCTCGGCGTGCACGATACTGCGCTGTTGGTGTCGCTGCACAGCCTGTGCGGCTATCTGTTACTGGTGTGCTGGCTGGCGTTTGTGCTGATTAATGCGCTGGGCGGCAACGGACACCATTACGTTATCGAGCGGCAAGGATGGGGCCAGCGGGCTTTTCTGCAAGTGCGCTTTTATCTCTACGGCATTATCAAAGGCGAAGACCATCCGTTCCCGGCCACACCGCGCGCCAAATTCAACCCGCTACAGCAGGTGGCTTATCTGGGGGTGATGTACAGTCTGGTGCCGCTACTGCTGCTCTCAGGCGTTGTGTTGCATAACCCGCTGTGGCTGCCCGCCGGATGGGTCCTGGTGAAAGCCTGGCTGCTGCCGGTGCATTTTATGCTGGCGGTACTCAGCGTGTTCTTTATCTGTGGGCATCTCTATCTGTGCACCACCGGGCGCACGCCGACCCAGACCTTCCGCAGTATGGTCGATGGCTACCACAGGCACTAACGGAGCGCCCATGATGCCGACCCACGGAGAACCACACATTACGCGTGAACAGCTGCGCGCGCTGCACGTCAGCCGCGACGTGTATCGCTGGTTCCTGCGACGTTTTCCAACGGGCGGCAGCTATCAGGCAATTCATGAGGCGCTGATTGGCGAGGGTCACAGCGCCTGGCTGGAAAGTCTGGTGGATTATGCCTATGCGCACAGCTTTGGCGCGCTGCGGTTTCTTGAACAGGAGATCGGCAGTGCCAGAGCGATGGCGGCGCAACTCACGCACAGTCAGGCAGAGCAGTTGCACATCACCCCGCGCGGCCACGCCACTGGCCGCTTCACACCGATGCTGTCGTGCACCTTGCAATTTGCCAGCGGCGATCATGCTTTGAATATCGGCTGCTCCGGCTTTCAGAGCAACCTGGCCGCCACCGGCAACGGCAACTTTATCGGCCAATCCGGCGATAATGGCAGTATCGCCAACGCAGGCTACGGCTGCCAGTTGGTGAGCAGCAGCTTTGCCGCCAAAATGAGCAATACCGGGCAGAACTGCCGCCTCAGCGCGTTGGGCGATCGCGCGCGCATTGCCAACTGCGGCAATGCGACAAAAATCAGCAGTGCCGGTCGTGGCACCCACATCACCAGCAGCGGCAGACGCAATTACCTCGCCAGCCAAGGCGCCTCAACGCGCGTGGCGAATGCCGGCGATGGCAGTCATATCCACACGCAGGGAGCGGGCAGCCGCATCACCAACAGCGGCGATAACGTCACGTTACAGGCCAGCGGTGCCGACAGCGTGTTTTGCTCTAGCGGCAGCGTGCAACAGTTCACGCTGGGCGTCGGTGGCTGTGCAGCACTCAGCTACCATGACGGTAAACGCCTGCGTTTTATCACCGTGTACGAAGGGGAAAACGGCATTGTTGCCGGTGTCACCTACCGCCTGACAGAACAAGGCAAGATTGAAGCCTTAGACGATCCGCTCGCGGATAACAGCCTCACTCGTGCCCACTGCGTCAACGGCTAATGCTCTCTGCCTAACGGCATCACACCGCTATTCCGACGCACCGCCTTTCGCTCCAGCCCCTTTTTTTTAAAAAATTCGCCTCCTGATGCAAATATTTCTCCGCCTGATTCGTCTACCTCTTTATCAGAACAACACGGAGTAGATGACATGCACGATCGTAAATTTAAAATGCTGGGTATTGGGCTGCTGGCGGTTGTGGCGATTGCCACACTGGTGATGCTGCTGTGGAATGCCTTGCTGACCGCCATTTTTGGCGTCCAAAGCATTGGCTTTTTCCAGGCGCTGGGGCTGCTGATCCTGTGTAAGATACTGTTTGGTGGCATCGGCTATCGCGGGTTTTTTGGCCGCCACGGGCGCGAAATGCGTGAGCGTTGGTTAGCCATGAGTCAGGAACAGCGTGACGCCTTTTTCCACCAGCGGGGATTTGGCCCACAGGGGGACCACTGCGGTCACCGTTTTCATCACGGCCCTTTCGCGCACCGTCGTGGTAGACATCAAGCGTGTCATGACAGTCAGGATGACGCCCCGGTGCCAAGCGAAAAACCCGCCGACCAAAGCGGAAAAACGGAGTAATGGCGAACGCCATGCAAAGGCAAAACGTTCTGCTCACCGCGCTGGAAGCCTGTCAACGACGACTGCGTGCGTTTATTGCCCGACGCACGCGCAACACGGCGGAAGCGGAAGATATCTTTCAGGAAATCAGCTATCGGCTGATCAAAGCCGACAGCTACCTCGACCCGATAGAGCACGTCTCTGCCTGGCTATTTCGTGCTGCGCGCAACGAGTTGGTCGATCGCTCGCGCAAGCAACACGACATAGCGCTTACAGAAATGGCAACGGAGATCTGGCCGGAAGGCGATGAACTGGCCGATATTCTGTTCAGCCCACCTGACAGCGCGGAGGATGCCTATCTGTACCAACTGGTGTGGGAAGAGTTGGCGGCAGCACTGGAAGAGATGCCGCCGCTGCAACGAGAAGCCTTTGAAAAAACCGAATTGCAGGGCTACAGCTTCAAACAGCTGGCGCAGGAAACCGGCGTCCCCATGGAAACCCTGCTGTCACGCAAACATCAGGCGGTGCAGTTTCTGCGCGTCCGGTTACAGTGGCTTTATAAGGCCGTGACGCAAGCGTGAGGTAATGGCTCACTCACCGCTTTCCGACCTGCCCCTGCTTATTGCTGGCTTTTCCAACGCTTTTCTTCACCGCAGGCCGCCGACCTTCCCCGGTGAAACGGGTGAGCGCGGGCTGCGCGGTTTTATCCTGCGCCGCATTTCGTTTGTGAGCGGGTTTGACATTGCGGCGCTCATCAACCGTTGCCACTGGCACCAGACATTCACGGCGATTGCCGATCAGGTGCTTCATGCCCATCGCGGTTAACGCCTCGCGGATCAGCGCCCAGTTAGCCGGATCGTGATAGCGCAGCAGCGCTTTATGCAAACGGCGCTGGCGATCGCCACGCGGCACCACCACTTCTTCACTGTGATAATCCACCTTGCTGAGCGGATTCTTACCGCTGTAATACATAGTGGTAGAGCTGGCGAGCGGTGAAGGATAGAAGTTTTGCACCTGATCCAGCCGGAAGCGGTTCTTTTTCAGCCACAGCGCCAGATTGACCATATCCTCATCGCGCGTGCCGGGGTGAGCAGAAATAAAGTACGGGATCAGATACTGCTCTTTGCCCGCCTGACGCGAGTAGGTATCAAACAGCTCTTTGAAACGGTGGTAGCTGCCCATGCCGGGCTTCATCATCTTCGATAATGGCCCTTGTTCCGTGTGCTCTGGCGCAATCTTCAAGTAGCCGCCCACGTGGTGCTCGGCCAATTCCTTGATATAGCGCGGATCTTCCACCGCCAAATCGTAGCGTACCCCAGAGGCAATCAGCACCTTCTTGATGCCCTTAAGGGCGCGGGCACGGCGATAGAGCTGAATGGTCGGCTCATGGTTGGTATCCATGTGCGCGCAAATTTCAGGATAGACGCAAGACGCGCGGCGGCAGGTTTGCTCCGCTTTGGGCGACTGGCAGCGCAGCATGTACATATTGGCGGTGGGTCCGCCCAGATCGGAGATAATGCCGGTGAATCCCGGCACTTCATCACGAATCGCTTCAATTTCCTGCACAATCGACTCTTGCGAACGGCTTTGAATGATGCGCCCTTCGTGTTCGGTGATCGAGCAGAACGCACATCCGCCAAAACAGCCGCGCATGATATTGATGGAAAAGCGAATCATGTCATAAGCCGGGATGCGCGATGTGCCATAGGAGGGGTGCGGCACCCGTTGATACGGCAAGGCATAGACCGCGTCCATCTCATCCGTTTGCAACGGAATGGCCGGTGGATTAATCCACACATAGCGGTCGCCGTGTTTTTGCATCAGCGCACGCGCACTGCCCGGATTGGTTTCATGATGCAGGATGCGAGAGGCGTGCGCGTACATCACCTTGTCGTTTATCACTTTTTCAAACGAGGGCAGCAGCACATAGGTTTTTTCCCACGGCTTTGGCTTGTGTGCCCGCACGGTGATGGGCTTGCCGCTGGTGGAGCCTTTTACCGTGTGCGCCACGCAGGGCAAATCATCACCGTAGGGATTGAGGATAGGCTCAATGCGGCCAGGGCTGTCCAGACGCGTGGAATCCACCCCCGTCCAGCCAGGCAGTGCGGTTTTACGCAGCACGGCGGTATTGCGCACGTCCACAATCGAACTAATAGGTTCTCCCGCCGCCAAGCGGTGTGCAATTTCCACCAGCGGCCGCTCGCCGTTGCCGTAGATCAACAGATCGGCCTTGGCATCCACCAGCACCGAACGGCGCACCTTATCCGACCAATAGTCGTAATGGGCGATGCGACGCAGGCTGGCTTCAATGCCGCCCAGCACCACCGGCACATCGCTAAAAGCTTCCTTGCAGCGCTGGGTATAAACCAGCGTGGCGCGGTCCGGACGTTTACCGGCGATATTATCTGGCGTATACGCATCATCATGGCGCGCTTTGCGATCGGCGGTGTAATGGTTGATCATCGAGTCCATATTGCCCGCCGTCACGCCGTAAAACAGGTTCGGCTTGCCCAAACGCATAAAGTCGTTTTTCTGCGTCCAATCCGGCTGGGCAATGATCCCAACCCGAAACCCCTGCGACTCCAGCATCCTGCCGACGATCGCCATGCCGAAGCTGGGATGATCCACATAGGCATCTCCCGTCACCAGCACGATATCGCAACTGTCCCAGCCCAGCTCATCCATCTCAGCGCGGCTCATCGGCAAAAATGGCGCAGTGCCGTAGCACTCGGCCCAGTAGCGCGGGTAAGAAAACAGATGGCGTTCAGGAACAATCAGGCTTGTGGACACGGTCAACTCTTCAACACAGGGGGTTATCAGGGCCGGAAATTCTACCTATTTCCCCAGAAAAAGGGTGGGAATTTACACTGGAAATGAGACAGATCATGAAAATCGCCCTGCGCAAAAAACACGCAGCCGACGTTGCAAGAAAACGCACCGGATGAAGCCGTTAGCCATCCTGCACGTATGCAATGCTACACTTCAGGCAAGCATAGCCAGCCAGATAAAAGAATATATGACCAGCACTGCATTGAAACGCCCGATACTGACGCTGCCAAACGGGGCAGACAAACTCCTGCTGCATTCCTGCTGCGCCCCGTGTTCAGGGGAAGTGATGGAAGCCATTCAGGCATCAGGAATTAACTACACCATTTTTTTCTACAACCCCAATATTCATCCGCAGAAGGAGTATCTCATCCGCAAGGAAGAGAATATTCGCTTCGCAGAGCAGCACGGGGTGCCGTTTGTCGATGCCGATTACGACATGGATAACTGGTTCGAACGGGCAAAAGGCATGGAGTGGGAACCGGAGCGCGGCGTGCGCTGCACCATGTGTTTTGATATGCGCTTCGAGCGCACCGCGCTGTATGCGGCGGAAAACGGCTTTAGCGTGATCAGCAGTTCACTCGGCATCTCGCGCTGGAAAAACATGCAGCAAATTAATGACTGCGGCCAGCGTGCCGCCTCGCATTACTCGGGCATGGTGTACTGGGATTACAACTGGCGTAAAGGGGGCGGCTCTGCGCGCATGATAGAGATCAGCAAGCGGGAGCAGTTTTATCAGCAAGAATACTGCGGTTGCGTTTATTCTCTGCGCGACAGCAATCTGCACCGCAAATCGCAGGGCAGGCCGCTGATTAAAATCGGGAAACTGTATTACGGTACAGGAGAGTAATCACGCGGGTGATCCCGCCCCCCACCGTCATTCCCGCGCAGGCGGGAATCTCTTGCCGAAGAAACGCGTTTATCCTCACAGAGATCCCCGGCTTTCGCCGAGGATGACGTGAGGAAAGACGAGGATGACGTGGGGGGAAGTTACAGCCGTATCGGTTTGATATCCCAGATATCGTCGGCATACTCCTGAATGGTGCGGTCAGACGAGAAGTTACCCATATTGGCGATATTGAGGATGCTCCTGCGCGCCCATTCATCCGGGTTGCGATACAGCTCGTCCACCCGGTCATGGGTATCGACATAGCTGCGATAATCCGCCAACAGTTGCCAATGGTCGCCAAAATTCACCAACGAATCGAACAGATCGCCGTAGCGTCTGGGATCGCTTGGGCTGAAAACGCCGGTAGCGATCTGCGTAAGCACCCGACGCAGTTCCTCATCCTTCTCGTAAATTTCACGCGGGTTGTAGCCGTTCTTGCGCAGCGCCTCCACCTGTTCCGTGGTGTTGCCAAAAATAAACATGTTCTCTTCGCCAATGTGCTCCAACATTTCCACGTTGGCCCCATCAAGTGTACCGATGGTCAATGCCCCATTAAGCGCAAATTTCATGTTACTGGTGCCGGAGGCTTCGGTCCCCGCCAGCGAGATCTGCTCGGACAGATCGGCAGCAGGAATAATTACCTGCGCCAGACTGACGCTGTAGTTGGGAATAAACACCACCTTCAGCTTGTCGTGCATGTCGGGATCGTGGTTGATCACCGCCGCCACATCGTTGATCAAGTTGATGATGTGCTTCGCCATGTAGTAGGCCGACGCCGCTTTGCCCGCGAAAATCGCCACGCGCGGCACGCGCTTGGCCTTGGGTTCATCCTTGATGCGGTTATACAGCGTAATGATGTGCAACAGATTGAGCAGTTGCCGTTTGTACTCATGAATGCGCTTGATCTGCACGTCGAACAACGCCTCAGGATCGATAACCACATCCAGATGCTCGGCCACGTACTCCGCCAGACGTTGCTTGTTCGCCAGTTTCGCCTTACGCACCTTCTGCACAAACGCCGGGAAATCCGCCTGCGGCTTGATATCTTCCAACTGGCTGAGGTTGGTACGCCAGTTCTTACCAATCGCGTCATCCAGCACTTTCGACAACGACGGATTCGCCAGCGCCAGCCAGCGTCGCGGCGTAACGCCGTTGGTCTTGTTGCAGAAACGATCGGTGTAGATACGCGCAAAATCCGCAAACAGCGACTGCACCATCAAATCGGAGTGCAATTCCGACACACCATTCACCTTGTGGCTAGCGACCACCGCCAGCCACGCCATGCGCACCCGGCGACCGTTGGTTTCATCAATGATGGAAACGCGCGCCAGCAGGCCGTTGTCTTTCGGGAATTTCTTTTGCACTTCTTCAAGAAAGTGCTCGTTAATTTCAAAAATCAGTTGCAGATGGCGTGGCAAAATCTTGCCCAACATGTCCACCGGCCAGGTTTCCAGCGCTTCCTGCATCAGCGTATGGTTGGTGTAAGAGAAAACGCTCGTCACCACCTGCCAGGCATCCAGCCATTTGAATTTGTGTTCATCGATCAGCAGGCGCATCAGCTCGGGGATCGCCAACACCGGATGGGTATCGTTGAGGTGGATGGCAAATTTATCCGCCAGGTTGTCATAGGTGTTATGCATCATCCAGTGACGGCTGAGGATATCCTGCACCGTGGCAGACACCAGAAAATACTCCTGACGCAGACGTAACTCGCGCCCAGAGTAGGTTGAATCATCGGGATAAAGCACCCGCGACACGTTCTCCGAGTGGTTCTTGTCCTCCACCGCGGCAAAGTAGTCACCCTGATTGAACTTGCCCAGATTGATTTCACTGCTGGCCTGCGCACCCCACAGCCGCAGCGTGTTGGTCGCATCGGTGTCATAGCCGGGGATTATCTGATCGTAGGCGCTGGCAATGATCTCTTCGGTTTCCACCCAGCGTGCCTTGCTCCCTTCCTGCTGCACGCGCCCGCCAAAACGCACCGTATAGCGCGTGCTGTGACGCGGGAATTCCCAGGCGTTACCGTATTCCAGCCAATAGTCCGGCGATTCCGCCTGCTGACCGTTAACAATCTTTTGCGCAAACATGCCGTATTCATAGCGAATGCCATAACCACGGCCGGGCAGCGCCATCGTCGCCAGCGAATCCAGGAAGCAGGCCGCCAAACGCCCGAGGCCACCGTTACCCAGCCCGGGATCGTTCTCTTCCTCGATCAGCTCATCCAAATCCAGCCCCATGTCGTCCAGCGCCTGCTTCAGATCCTCGTACAATCCCATCGCCAGCAGCGCATTCGACAGCGTTCGGCCCAGCAGGAACTCCATCGACAGATAGTAGACCTGTCGCACATCCTGCGAGAGTTGCGCCCGATTGGAGCGCAGCCAGCGCTCCACCATGCGATCGCGCACCGCGAGCAGCGTGGCGTTCAACCACTCGTGCTTGTTGGCGATAGAGGGATCTTTACCTATGCTGAACATCAACTTATAGGCAATGGAATGCTTTAGCGCGTCCACGCTGAGCGTGGGTGAGTTGTAGATAAACGGAGAGTTCATTACGTTTATTCCCAATCATGAGTATTACGACAAGCGTTGTTTGACCGAGATCGCGAACGCCCCTGCATGTTGTTCTCACCATGCAACGCACGGCCATACCCGTCATTCTTCAAGTTGCAGGTGCGTTGGCTGCGTTCTCTCACCCGAATCACTTACCGGTGTAAGTTCATCGGGATTCCTTCACTTGCCGCCTTCCCGCAACTCGAATTATTTAGGGTCATAAGCGCTGGTAAAGTGCACGATATGCCTGCGCAGCTACCTGCCAGCTAAAGTCCATCGTCATCGCCTGACGTTGCACATAACGCCACAGCGTGGGACGAGACCACAACACAAACACGCGGCGAATCGCTCGGGAAAGCGCGCCGACATTGCAATCGCTGAAGGAAAAACCGGTGGCAAGGCCATCAGCCAGATTCTCCAGCGAGCAATCCGCAACGGTATCCGCCAAACCGCCGGTATGACGCACCAGCGGCAGCGTACCGTACTTCAACCCATACAACTGCGTCAGCCCACAGGGCTCAAAACGACTGGGCACCATGATGACATCGGCACCGCCAATAATGCGATGCGAAAACGCTTCGTGATAGCCAATTTGTACCCCAACCTGACCGGGATATTCCGCCGCCGCCGCCAGGAACCCTTCCTGCAAATCGGCATCACCCGCGCCCAACACCACCAATTGCGCTCCGTGATCCAACAGCTCTGGCACCGCCTCCAGCACCAAATCCAGTCCCTTTTGATGCGTCAGACGACTGACGATGGCAAACACCGGGATTTTCTCATCCACGGTCAATCCCATGGAGATTTGCAGTTGGCGCTTGTTATGCGCTTTATTGACCAGCGTGTCACGGGCGTAGGGGTGCGACAGCAGCGCATCGTGCGCCGGGTTCCAGATGGCATCATCAACACCATTAAGAATGCCCGACAACCGCCCTTCCTCTTCCCGCGTGCGCAGCAGCCCTTCCATCCCGTAGCCAAATTCAGGCAGCGTGATTTCGTGGGCATAGGTCGGGCTGACGGTGGTGACACGATCGGCGTAAAACAGCCCGGCTTTCAGGTAGGAGATCTGCCCATAAAACTCCAGGCCGTACACCTGGAAGAAATCACCCGGCAGTTGAATATCCGCCATATGACGGGCGTGGAACAACCCCTGAAACGCCAGATTGTGCACGGTAAACACCGATTTGGCGGGGCGATGGCGCGCCGCCAGATAGGCGCAGGTTAACCCCGCGTGCCAGTCATGGGCGTGTACCACCTCGGGCCGCCAGTAGGGATCGAGCCCGCATGCCATTTCACAGCCCACCCAACCCAGCAGCGCGAAGCGCAGGTAATTGTCCGCATAGGCGTACAGCGCCGGATCGTGGTACGGGCTGCCCGCACGTTCATACAGCTCCGGTACATCGACCAGGTAAATGCCTACGCCGTTGAAGTGACCATAAAGCAGCGCCATGCGCCCGGCAAAGGTCTCCAGCTCACATACCGTTTGCAGGTTGGCTACACCTTTTTTCAGATCGGGAAAGGCGGGCAGAATGACACGCACATCCAGCCCGGCTTCGATTTGCGCTGCTGGCAACGCCCCCGCAACGTCCGCTAATCCGCCAGTTTTCAGCAGCGGAAACAGCTCTGAACATACATGTAATACCCGCATTCTTGCTCCCACATTCCCCTCACCTGCGATGTCGTGACATGCATCGTCATCACTCACATCGCACATCGCATCATCGTGAACTACAGCTTCGCCAACATGGCACGTGTCACCAGCACAATCCCCTCTTCCGAGCGGTAGAAGCGGCGGCTGTCCTCGGCGGCATTTTCACCAATTACCGTGCCTTCCGGCAGGATACACGCACGGTCGATGACGCAGCGCCGCAGGCGGCACGAACGCCCGACGTTGACATCCGGCAGCAACACGGACGAATCGATGCTGCAAAACGAGTTCACCCGCACCCGGGGAAACAGCACCGAATGCGTCACCACCGATCCCGATACGATACAACCCCCGGACACCAGTGAATTCATGGTCATACCGTGGCTGCCCGAGCGGTCCTGCACGAACTTGGCCGGTGGCAGTTGATCCATGGCAGAACGTATTGGCCAGTTTCTGTCGTACATATCCAGATCGGGCGTAACGGAGGCCAAATCGAGGTTAGCCCGCCAATAGGCCTCGAGCGTTCCCACATCGCGCCAGTAATGGCAGTCATCCTGACCCGACGTGACGCAGGAGAGCGAGAACGGATGCGCCCAGGCATCGCGTTGTGCAACAATTTTCGGGATCAGATCTTTGCCGAAGTCGTGTGAAGAGCCCGGCTGATTGACGTCCTCTTGCAATAAACGATAAAGATAGTCCGCATTAAAAACATAGATCCCCATGCTGGCGAGCGCCATTTCGGGATCGTCCGGCATCGGTGTGGGTTGCTCCGGCTTCTCATCAAAGCTCAAAATGCGCCGCTGTTTATCCACGCTCATGATGCCAAACGCATTCGCTTCTTTGAGCGGCACCGGCAAGCACGCCACGGTGCACTGCGCCTGTTTGTCGACGTGATCGATAAGCAAACGCGAATAGTCCATTTTGTAGATGTGATCGCCCGCCAGAATCACCACATACTCCGCACGATAGCGCCGAATGATGTCGAGGTTTTGACAGACGGCATCCGCCGTGCCGCGATACCAGTGATCGGTCTCCTGCCGCTGTTGTGCAGGCAGCAGATCGACAAATTCATTCATCTCAGCATTGAGGAAAGACCAGCCACGCTGAATGTGCTGCACCAACGTGTGGGATTGATATTGGGTGATCACGCCGATGCGGCGAATCCCCGAATTCAGACAGTTCGACAGGGCGAAATCAATGATGCGGAATTTGCCGCCAAAATGGACGGCGGGCTTGGCGCGCAGCGCGGTCAGGTCTTTCAGGCGCGAGCCGCGCCCGCCTGCCAGAATCAGCGCCACTGATTTCAGTGGAAGCTGCCGTGCGAGCATCAAGGGATCATGCTTCTCATTATTTACCATGGCCTACTCCTTACTGCGGCGTGTACAGACACACACCGATTGGGCATTCCCTTGCCAACACCCGCCGCGCAGCGCTTTCGAGGCCTCGAACGGCGGCGACACCAGCCAATCTCCTGCGGGCAGCGACATCTCGCACGGCGACGCACTCGCATTAATCAGCAGTAACCAATCAGATGACAGGACGATTTGTAAACGGCGCTCTCCTTGCTCCCAGACCGACGACGTGAGCGGCTGCGCCCGTTCATTCAGCCACTGCACACGGCCATCCCCATCTTGCCACCAGGCATCCTGCCGTAGCGCCGGAATGGCGCGTCGCAGCCGAATCAGCCCGGCGGTAAAAGCACTTAAGGCGGTATCCGCCGTTTCCCAGTTCAGCCAGGTCAGGCCGTTATCCTGGCAGTAGGCGTTGTTATTCCCCTGCTGGCTGTGACCCTGCTCATCCCCCGCCAGCAGCATGGGCGTGCCCTGCGACAGCAGCAATGTTGCCAGCAACGCACGCTGGCTGGCGGCACGGCGCGCCAGCGTGGCGTCATCCGCCTCCAGCCCTTCGGTGCCGTGATTGTTGCTGAAATTGCTGTCTGTGCCATCGCGGTTATCTTCCCCGTTGGCGTGATTGTGCTTATGGTTGAAGCTGACCAGATCGCGCAGCGTGAAGCCATCGTGTGCGGTGAGCTTGTTCACCGACGCATGGGGCAAACGGGGATGATGCTGAAAGATATCGCTCGAGGCGGCAAAGCGGCGGGCAAAACCGCCCAGAGAAATATCGCCGCACAGCCAGAAACGCCGCATATCGTCGCGGTAGCGATCGCTCCATTCGGCGAAGGGCGCAGGGAAACGCCCGAGCTGATAGCCGCCGTCACCAATATCCCAAGGCTCGGCAATCAGTTTCACGCCGTGCAACCGCGGTGCCTCACGCAGCGCGGTGAGCAACGGCGCCGCGGGGTCAAACGCCGGTGTTCTGCCCAATACCGTGGCCAGATCGAAACGGAAGCCATCCACGTGGCACGCTTCACGCCAGAAAATCAGGGACTGCATCACCCAGTCGATCACCGCAGGATGGTTGAGGCGCAGCGCATTACCGCAGCCGGTCCAGTTGTGGTATTCGCCCTGTTCGGTCAGCCAGTAATAGCTCTGGTTATCGATACCGCGCAGTGACAGCGTCGGCCCTTCGACATCCAGCTCCGCCGAGTGGTTAAACACCACATCAAGGATCACTTCGATACCCGCGCGGTGCAGTGCCTTAACCATATCGCGAAATTCATTAAGTGCGTCATCACGCGCCGCCAGGCTGGTTTCAACGGCAAACGGCAACAGCACGTTGTAGCCCCAGTAGTTACGCAGCCCGAGTTTCTGCAAGCGCGGCTCATCGGCGTGCTGCTGCACCGGCAGCAGTTCGATGGCGGTGATACCCAGATTTTTCAGGTAGTTGATCATGACCGGGTGTGCCACACCGCTGTACGTCCCACGCAATTCAACGGGAATCTCGGGGTGTAGCTGGGTCAAGCCACGCACGTGCGCCTCATAGATCACGCTCTCACCCCACGGGATGGCTGGCGGGGCGTCATCCTCCCAGTCATACGCGTCATCTACTACCATGCCTTTCGGCATCACCTGAGCGCTGTCGCGCTCGTCTGGCACATCAATGCCACCCTGTAGACTATCGTCATCAACCACCCAGCCATCTAACTGGCGAGCACAGGGATCGAGCAGCAATTTATTCGGATTAAAGCGATGGCCCTGTTGCGGCGCGAAGGGGCCATAGACGCGGTAGCCATAGCGCAGTCCGGGGCGCGCAATGGGCTCCTGCTCGGTAAGCGGCAAATAGCCGTGCCAGATATCTCCCGTGCGGGATGGCAAGGTAAAGCGGTGCTCCTGCTGGTGCGCATCAAACAGACACAGTTCTACCCGTTCTGCATGGGCAGAAAACAGCGCAAAATTAATGCCCTGTTGATCGACGCTGGCACCCAATGGCGCGGGCTTGCCCGGCAGCAGTGCGGTCATGGCACCTCCTTCGTCAGATAGATGGTCGCCAGCGGCGGCAGCGTTAACACCAGCGAATGGGAGCGCCCGTGGCTGCTGATGGCCTCACTCTCCAGTGCGCCGCCGTTACCCAGATTGCCGCCGTGATAATGCCAGGAGTCAGTATTGAGAATTTCGCGCCAGCGTCCCGGCTGATTGATGCCGATGCGGTAACCTTCACGCGGCACCGGGGTGAAATTGCTGACCACCAGCACCTCGTTGCCTTGCCTGTCGCGGCGCACAAAGGCGAATACCGAGTTTTCCCGGTCATCCACCACCCGCCATTCAAAGCCTTCCGGTTGAAAATCCAGCTGATACAGCGGCGGCTGGGCGCGGTAGCAGTGGTTCAAATCCTTCACCAACTGCTGTACGCCACGGTGCCATCCTTCCGGTTCATCCAGCAGATGCCAGTCCAGGCTGGCATCGTGATTCCACTCCCGTCCCTGAGCGAACTCGCCGCCCATAAACAGCAGTTTTTTACCGGGAAAGGCCCACATAAAGCCGTAATAAGCGCGCAGATTGGCAAATTTTTGCCACACATCGCCCGGCATACGATCGAGCAGTGAACGCTTGCCGTGCACCACCTCATCGTGTGACAGCGGCAGAATAAAATTCTCGCTGTAAGCATAGAGCATGCCAAACGTCATCTTGTCGTGGTGATACTTGCGATGCACCGGATCCTGCTGCATATAGCTCAGCGTGTCGTGCATCCAGCCCATGTTCCACTTGTAATGGAAGCCCAATCCGTTGCAACCCGGCGGCAGCGTCACCCCCGGATAGTCAGTGGACTCTTCGGCCACGGTGATGGCATCGGGACGCGCATGTCCCAACATATTGTTGGTGTAACGCAGGAAGGCGATGGCTTCCAGATTCTCTTTACCACCGTAGTAATTGGGCACCCATTCGCCCTGTGCCCGGCTGTAGTCGCGGTAAACCATCGAAGCGACGGCATCCACCCGCAGGCCGTCGATGCCGTAATGCTCCATCCAGAACAACGCATTACCCGCCAGATAGTTGCGCACTTCATGGCGGCCATAGTTATAAATCAGGGTGTTCCAATCCTGATGAAAACCCTCTTTCGGATCGGCATATTCATACAGCGCCGTACCGTCAAACTGCGCCAAACCATAAGCATCGGTCGGGAAATGACCCGGCACCCAATCCAGCAGCACGTTAATGCCCGCCTGGTGTAGGGTATCGACAAAGCCGCGGAAATCCTGCGGCGTACCAAAACGTCGCGTCGGCGCGTACAGACCGAGCGGCTGATAGCCCCAGCTACCGTCAAACGGATGTTCGTTGATGGGAAGCAGCTCAATATGGGTGAACCCCATCTCGTTGGCATACTCCGCCAGCTGCGTTGCCAAATCCTGATAGCTCAGCCAAAAGTTATTGTCGGTATGGCGTCGCCAGGAGGCGAGGTGAACCTCATAAATCGAGATGGGTGCATCGAAGTTGTTCGCCTGTCGCCGCTGCGCATTCGGTTCAACTTTGGGCGGCAACCGGACCACGCAGGAGGCGGTTTCCGGGCGCATCTGCGCTTCAAACGCGTAAGGGTCGGCCTTGAGCTGCACATTGCCGTGCACATCAACCACTTCATATTTGTAGAGCTGCCCAGCATGCACCGCAGGCAGGAAAATTTCCCAGATGCCGTTTTCACGCAGCAAACGCATCGGATGGCGGCGACCGTCCCAGAAATTGAACTCGCCCACCACGGAGACCCGGCGTGCGTTCGGTGCCCACACGGCAAATCGAGTGCCCTCAACCCCATCCAACGTCACCAGATGCGCACCAAGGCGTTCGAAGGGACGCAGGTGAGTTCCCTCTGCCAGCAGCCAGATATCCATGGCGTCCAACAGCGTGCCAAACCGGTAGGGATCGTCGATAACCAAAGCGGTGTGCGCCCAGGTGACGGCCAGTTGGTAACTAAAAGGGCGTTTACGACGGGGAAGCACCGCACAGAAAAAACCGCGATCGTCGATGCGCGGTAGCTGCCCGACTTTGCGCCCGGTAGCACCATCCAGCACCCAGACGTCCAGCGCATCAGGCAGCAGCGCACGCACTTCAAGCCCATTTTCGGTTTCATGCATGCCCAACAGGGAGAAAGGATCGGCGTAATGACCAGCAATCAGCGAGTTGATCGCACCGGATAATTCCGACATGGTATCCATCCTCTAATTAACCGATTGAATTTATTATGCAAATACGTCATCAGTCCGATGTCGTATTTTTACCACCTCAAATAAATCAATAAAAAACAATACGTTAATAGAAATCTAACGAAGTACCCTAATGAGGTGTAATCACGCACAGGAAAAGGCAACAACTCATACGCCGTTATTTGTAAGTCTAGTCAATAAAACAGAAAGCACGGGGCGAAACTTAAAATTTTCCTTTAATTTTTATATGAATAAGTTATGACACAGTTGTTAATGATTCTATTCATCCCTCCTTACGTTTCCCTCAGCACTTTTGCACTACGGCGCGAAAATCTGGCAAAAACAGCCAGAGAAAAGTGCAAAAATTCTTCACAGTCCGTACTTATCCGCATTCGATCGCGTTACAATTGCCGATGCATGTCTCCCCTGCATGCGTAGTGAGGTATTTTTTTCATGGTCAGCCAAATCGATTTGATTCTCTCGTTGCTCCAGCAGATGTGCGTCTATCTGGTGATTGCGTATTTGCTGAGTAAAACGCCGCTGTTTATCCCGCTGATGCAAGTCACCATTCGTTTGCCGCACAAGCTGGTGTGCTATCTGGTGTTTTCCATGTTTTGCATCATGGGCACCTATTTCGGCCTGCACATTGACGATTCCATCGCCAATACGCGCGCCACCGGTGCGGTGCTGGGCGGGATGCTGGGCGGGCCATCGGTCGGTTTTCTGGTCGGCTTGACCGGCGGGTTGCACCGTTACTCCATGGGGGGGATGACGGCGCTGGCTTGCATGGTATCGACGATTACGGAAGGATTGATCGGCGGCCTGCTGCACCGTTATCTGCTGCGACGTAACCGTATCGATATGCTGTTCCAGCCATTGGTGGTGGGGTTGACCGCTTTGGTGGCGGAACTGCTGCAAATGGTCATTATTCTGCTGCTGGCGCGCCCGTTCGACAGCGCAGTTGAGCTGGTCAAAGACATTGCGCTGCCGATGATGATCACCAACACCGTAGGCTCCGCCATGTTTATGCGCATTCTGCTCGACAGACGCGCCATTTTCGAAAAATACACCTCGGCGTTCTCTGCCAAGGCGCTGCAAATTGCCGCGCGCGCGGAAGGGGCGTTACGCCAAGGGTTCGATCAGCAAAACAGCACGCGCGTAGCGCGCATTCTCTATGAAGAGCTGGGCGTCGGTGCCGTTGCCATTACCGATCGCGATAAGCTGCTGGCGTTTATCGGACTGGGTGACGATCACCACAAGGTGGGCTCACCGATTACCTCGCTGCATACTCACCGCGCCATCGACAATAATCAGGTGGTGTACGCCGACGGCAATGAAGTGCCCTATACCTGCTCCGTCTCGGCCCACTGCAAGCTCGGCTCGACGCTGGTGATCCCGCTGCGCGGCGAAGAACAGCGCGTGATCGGCACCATCAAGTTGTATGAGCCCAAGAACAAGCTGTTTTCCAGCATCAACCGCACGCTGGGAGAAGGTATTGCGCACTTGCTTTCCGCCCAGATTCTGGCCGGACGTTTCGAGCAGCAAAAACAGCTGCTGGCGCAGTCGGAAATCAAGCTGTTGCACGCGCAGGTCAACCCGCATTTTCTGTTTAACGCGCTCAACACGCTTTCCGCCGTCATCCGGCGCAACCCGGACCACGCGCGGCAACTGGTGCTTTCGCTTTCCACTTTCTTTCGCAAAAACCTGAAGCGCAGCAACGATGAAGTGTCGCTGCGCGATGAGATGGAACACGTCAACGCCTATCTGGAAATTGAGAAGGCGCGTTTCGCCGACCACATGACGGTCGAGATTACGCTGCCGGAAGAACTGATGGATGCGCGTTTGCCTGCATTCTCGTTGCAACCTATCGTGGAAAACGCCATTAAACACGGTATTTCGCAGATGATAGAGAGCGGCCACATCCACATTAGCGGCCGCTACCGCGCCAATACGCTGGAACTGATGGTCGAGGATAATGCAGGCACCTATCAGCCACCGACAGGGGGTGACGGTCTAGGCATGAATCTGGTCGACCGCCGCATCAAGGCGCGCTACGGCAACCGCTACGGCATTACCGTCGAGAGCGAAGCCGATACTTTTACCCGGGTGGAAGTGCGTGTTCCGCTGATTCAACCGAAAAAAGCGCTGGCAGATATCGAGCGTGCGGCGTAGAAGCGGTAATGGATTTCTGGGGTTGATTGACACCATCAGGCCCGCTTTATATCATTGTGTTAATAATTAACACAGGAGGCGCTATGGCCAGAACAACCAGTATCACTATTGGTGAACAACTTGACACCTTTGTCAGCCGGTTGATTGACAGCGGCCGTTACGGTTCGACCAGTGAAGTGGTGCGTTCCGCACTGCGCCTGCTTGAACAGCAAGAGTGTCACCTGGAAACACTGCGCAATGCTATTGATGCAGGAGAAAACAGCGGTGAAAGCGACCTGACGCTGCGTGAAATCGCCGCGCGAAAAAAACGGGAGCTAAATGTATAAGCTCTCTAATTTTGCAGTAGACGATTTTGCCAGAATCTATGGCTAGGAAAACGGAGACGCCGCGCGGCCTTCATCCCCGCCGGTAACATCCAGCGCATCACGTAAGCTATCCCCAAGGTAGTGACAGGCAGCAACCACCAGCACGATAGCGATCCCGGCGGGCAGCATCTGTTCCGGATGCACCATCATCACGTTTTTCGCCTCCCCCAGCATCGCCCCCCACTCCGGGGTGGGGGGCTGCACGCCCAGCCCGAGAAAAGAGAGCGCCGAGAGCAGCAGGATAACCGCGCCGCTGTCCGTTGTTGCCAGCACGATCAGTTCCGCCGCCGTCACGGGCAGCAGGTGCCTCCGTATCAAATAACCGGGAGAGGCACCCAGCAGGCGAGCATAGTGGATATAGTGTTTATCGCTGTACTGAAGCACAATGCCGCGCACCATACGGGCATACCATGCCCACTTCACCAGCACCACCGCCAGCAGGATATTTTGCAGCCCCGGCCCCAAAATGCCGACCAGCGCAAAGATCATCACCTCACCGGGAAAAGAGAGCATCAGATCGCACAAACGCATCAGCGCAGCGTCAATCCGCCCGCGCAGGTAACCTGCCAGCATGCCGAGCACGGTGCCCGTCAGCATGGTAGCCGCCATCGCCAACAGAGCGACAAATAACGTATTGCGGATGCCAAACAGCAAGCGCGACAAGACACAGCGACCGAGATGATCGGCCCCCAGCGGATAATTCAGGCTGATGCCGTGGTATTTATCGCGCCAGGAAACCAGCAACGGATCGTGGGGTGCCAGCCAGGGAGCCAGCAGACCCGCCACCATCACAGCCAGCAGAAACACCAGACTGAGCAACGCCAGCGGATCGCGCGTAATGCTACACCACAGGCGGCGAATCATTGCGCTACCCCACGACGCAAACGGGGATCGAGCCACATCAGCAGGATATCGATGAGAAAATTGCCCACCACAAACAGCAACGCCATTAACAGTACATAGGCTTGAATTATCGGGTAATCACGCTGAAATATCGCCGAAACGCACAAACGCCCCAACCCCGGCCAGGAAAAGATGTTCTCGATGATCAGCGTACCGGCAAACAGCTTCGGGATACTCATGCCAAGCGCCACCAACGGCGAATACAGTGCATTGACCAGGACATGACGCCACAGAATACGACTCGAACTCAGCCCGCGCGCGCGCGCATAATCGACATAGGGTTGATGCAGGTGTGCCAGCATATTGGCACGCAGCAGGCGCACATAGGTGCCCAGATAGCCCAACGCCAGCGTCAGTGCGGGCAGGATAACCGCCCCCGGCGCATCAATCCCGCCCACCGGCAGCCATTGCCATTTCACCGCCAGCAGCCAGAGCAGCAGCAGCCCCACCCAGTAATTAGGCATCGCCGTCAGAAAAAACAGGCCAGCGCGCAGCAGTTTGTCTGGCCAACGCCCGGCGCTCACCACGCACAGTGAGGCTATCGCCAGCGATAACATCACAATCATCGCCAGCGCCGTTGCCGCCAGCCACAGCGTTGCTGGCAGCGCCTGCGCCAATTCATGGCTGACCGCGGTGCGCGTCACAAACGACGTGCCCCAATCCAGTTGCACGCAGCGCGCCAACCAGCGCAGATACTGCTGCCACAAGGGCGCATCCAACCCCAGTTCCAGACGCAGTGCGGCAATGGCCTCCGGCGTCGGAACGATCATATTGACGCGTAACGCCACCTCCGCCGGATCGGAAGGTGATAATTGGATAAGCAAAAACGTGACAACGGTAATCAGGAGCATCAGCGGCACCATTAACAGCAGCCGATGCAACACATAACGCCCCATTACACTCGCCCAGACCTATCGAAAATACATTTTTTCAAAGGGGATTTCATACTGTGAAGGATTGAAAGATACCCCCTGTAACGCCGGACTAAACACCGCTTTGGTGCGCGAGTAAGTCAGCGGGATGTACACCCCTTCCTGCGCCAGCGTCAAGAATATCTGGCGATAGAGTGCCTGGCGTTTCACGTCATCAGGCTCGATCAACACGGCACCAATGGCAGCATCGATCTCCGCTTTATTCGGCAACCCCTTTTGCCCCTGATAATCGGCGTGCGCCGGAATACGGAACGACGACACATAGGATTGCGGATCGTAAGGCGTGCCCCAGGAAAGCGAGTACTGAATATCAAAATCGCCAGACTTCTGCCTGTCCAGATACGCCTGTTTTTCTTCGCCCAGCAGATCGACAGTGACGCCAATCTGCCGGAAATCGCTCTGCACCACCTCAGCAATCTGCCGTTCGCCCGCATTATTGCTGTTGTAGGAGAACATCAGACGTAACGCCACTCCCTGCTTTTCTCGTTGCGCTGATCCTTTTGGCAGCACCCAGCCAGCGGCGTCCAGCAACGCCGCAGCGCGTGCGCGGTCAAAGGGATAAATTGGCAAATCGGCAATATTGGCGTAGGGCACCGTGCGTGCCAGCAGCGTGTCGGCCACGCTTTCACTGCCAGACATCACCCCTTGCGCAATCGCCTGTTTGTCCACCGCATATTGCAACGCAACCCGCACCTGCCTGTCAGATAACGCAGGGCGACTGCTGTTCAATACCAAAGCACGCGAAGCGATAGGCGCACTGATCAGCGTGTTAAAGCGTCCTGCCGCTTGCAGCGCAGCAAAGTTATCACCGTCCAGCATGTCGCCATCAGCACCGAAAATCAGTTGAATATCGCCCTTTTCGAACGCCATCAACATGCTTTGCCTGTCGGGAATCACCCGCCAGACCACGCGCTGTAAGGCTGGCACGCTCCCCCAGTAATGTGGGTTTGCAGTAAAAACCGCATATTGATTCTTTACCTGTTCACTGAGCAGCCACGGCCCGGTGCCTGCGTAGCCGCTGACGCCCTCTTTGGTTTGGCCGTTGATAAAGTTTTTCGGTGAGATAAAACGAAACGGCCGCGTCAACCCCAATTCCACCAAGGTCGGGTAGTAGGGATGGCGTAAATGCAGCACCACGGTGGCATCGTCAATGACCTCAACGCGTTCAATCTGCCGCACCAGCTCCAGCCAGGCATGACGTTGATAATTGGCCAACACCGCATCGATATTCAGTTTTACCGCCGGCGCGTTGAACGGCTCGCCGTCGCTGAAGCTCACGCCCTGTCGCAGATGGAAGGTATAGGTTTTACCGTCTGGCGAAATCACCCAGCGCTCCGCCAGCCAGGGTTGCACGCCATTGTCGGTATTCACCACCAGCGACTCAAACACCATATTCTGCGCCGCCATCTCACCACTGTAGAGATGCGGGTTGATATCACGAATGTCCTTGGTGCTGGCATAATTGAGCGTCGTAGGCGTTTGCGCCGTTGCACTTGCCATGCCCAGCAACATCAGCGCCGCCAGAAAAAATCCGGTTATCGCTCGCATACCACCTCCCTATTTTTCCGCACACACCATAAACATCGGCGTCGAGGCGTAGTTAACCTTTTCGGTCTCATCCCACAGGGTGTCGCCCACGCGCGTATCCAGCATGATTTTATGGTAGCCACACTGGAGCAGCGCCTGGGTATCCCACTCCGGGCGGTGCTCGCGGCTGAGCGGCAGTTGGCGCGCTATCGCCTCCATGGCGCTGGTGTCGGTATTCACGTAGTGGTCGTCCAGCCCGAGATAGCGCGCATTAGCGCGATCGTCCAGATAGCCGAGGCGTGAGGATTCATCAAACAGTTGCAGATACCAGTTGGCATCAAAATTCAGCAGGCGACCGCCGGGGGCCAGCAGACGGTGCCACTCTCGGTAAGCGCGCAGCGGTTCGGCCAGATTCCAGGTCACGTTGCGCGTAACGATCAGATCGAACTGATTATCCACCAGCGGCATCGCATGCACATCGGCGGAGACAAAATCAACGTGAACGCCGTAATGCGCAGCATTGGCGCGAGCCTCAGAGAGCATCGCTTCCGTCATATCCACAGCGGTAACCCGATGCCCGGCCAGCGCCAGCGTTACGGCAAAAAAACCGGGACCGGTGCCAATATCCAACACGCGCAGCAAAGGAGCGTCAGGGGCATATTCCATGATTTTTTTCAGCCAGCGGGCACGCTTGGCATTCGCCAGTTCGGTGGCATTGATGTGGCTATATTCGGCGGCGCGGTGCGTCCAATAGCGCTGGACGTCCTGATTTAATACGGTGTTTTCATCAACGACAAGGTCATTATCTTCAGCAAGTATCGAGCTCACTCGGTCATTCCTGTTCAATGCCGTTCAGGCCGAATGCGGCAACACGATGTTGACTAGCGTGCTTGGTGCACCGAGCCCAAAGGGGAATAGGGTATTATTGTGAGGCGATTTATAGCAGATTGGCGCAGGCAGTTTAACCGCGGAGTATGAAGTTTTTTAAAAAAATCATACTTCTTTGATCTTGCTTAATTCCTGCCCACTTTAGCGGGCGAATATCAGCACGGTATCAGGTTGAGTCGGCCGTGTCGCACGCCGGTTTGCGCCATCACCGATTCGGCAAACACTTCTACCTGAGCCGTGGTGCCGCGCAGAATCAAGGTTTCCACGCACTCATCGTGGCTGAGGTGGGCATGCATGGTTGACACGGTCAACCCATGGTGGTCGTGCTGCATCTCCGCCAGACGACTGGAAAGCTGACGTTCATGATGGTCGTAAATATAGCTCAATATCGCCACACACGGGCCTTCCTTATCCTGTTCCAGGGTCATTTCGCCGAGTTCACGCCGCAACATATCGCGAAACGCCTCAGAGCGGTTGGCATACCCTTTGCGGCGCATCAGTTCGTCAAAGTCCTGTGCCAGTTCGTCATCCATAGAGATGGTCAGTCGTTGCATGTTGCTCTCGTTTCGAAAACCCATTTTGGGACTAAGAATGAAGGTATTATAATAGGATGTTGACTTAAGTGATATCTTTCTTCTTCAGATGCAAAGAGAAAAGTGCGGGTTTCATATTCGTTGAACATAAACACCCATTGAATACCATTATCATGTCGAATATATTTAATGTAGAAAATCAACCAATTCGGCAAAATAGCATAATAACACCAGTAACAATAATAAGACTGAAACCCTATCCTGCCGTCATCAACGATTCTTTTATTTTCACCTGACGTTTATTTTTTATTGATGTACAGCCTTTATACTCCGTACCATCAAGTTTTACTTTTTTACTCACTGTCATTCACAGAGATAACAACCTGTGGCTTTCATAAATAAAAAGATAAAAATACAGCATCTGATAAACGAAATCATTCCGCAGGGTTATTTAATATATTTACCACATCCGGGGCCATAATTATTGACCGAACCTCACGACAGGAGATGAACATGCAATTTGATGAACTTTTTCTTAAGGCGATGTCCAACATGGGCATAACAACGTGTTTCGGCATTATTGGCGGTGAGGCGGAGGCAATACGTTTTGATAAATCGTTTGGTATTACCTTTTATTTAACCAGACATGAATGTGCGGCGGGAATTATGGCAGACGTCGCGGGGCGACTCACCGGAATGCCCCATATGTGTTGGGCCACGTTTGGCCCTGGGTTAACCAATATGGCTACGGGTGTGTGTTCCGCCATGTTGGACCACTCGCCCATGGTCGCCTGCTCCGCGCAGATTCCGCGCCCGCAGATCAGGTTTAACCTGACGCATCAATGTATTGATAACGTCGGGTTGATGGCAGGCATCACCAAATCCTGCCTGCAACTCGAAAAGGCACAAGAACTGGTTTCACACGTCCAAACCGCATTGCAGCGCACGCTGGAGGGCTTGCCCGGCCCCGCCTACCTCAGTATCCCGCTGGATCTGCTGAAAACCGAGGTGCCGGATCGGGCGGCATTGGACATGTTGCAAGCCGTGCAGCCACTCACCCGGTCGAAGAAAGCCAAGCCTGCGCGCGCCGACATTATTCGCGCCGCCCAGAGCATCACCGATGCCACGCATCCGATGATTGTCATTGGTAATCAGGTTATCCGCGACACTGCACAGGCAAGCGTGTGCCGCTTCGCACAACAGATCAATGCGCCAATTATCTGCTCCCTCGCAGCCAAGGGCGCCGTGCCCGACGATCACCCTCAGTTTCTGACTGCCGCCAATCAATATCTGGATAGCGTATACCGCACATCCGTGCTGCACCCGCTGTTTGAGGGCGTCGATTTGATGATTTTGATTGGCTACGATTTCGGTGAGGACCTGAAACCGGCATTGTGGGGTAACGATAAACCCACGCTGATGATAAACAGCGTAGATGTCCCCATGGGCGATATTTTCCAACCCGATATTCTCTGTCTGGGCAATATCACACGCAGCCTTGACCAACTTGCCCACTACGCGTTGCCTCAGCAGGAATGGCTGGCGTCTCATCAGCGATTGAAGCGTTTTTTTGACATGCGCCAGCCCGCAGCACAGCCTGACACCCTCACCGATATTCCACGCATTGTGGCTGCCTTGAGCACCGCGCTGGGGCATGATGGCATATTCTGTAGCGACGTCGGGTTGCACCAGCAGTATGCCGGGCTGCTGGCTACCACCTACCGTTCAAACCACTTTTTGTGTTCCAACGTCTGCGGCAGTTTCGGCTTTGGCCTCCCCGCTGCCATGGCGGCGCAGATATGCCATCCCGAAACGCGCGTTATTGCCTTCTGCGGCGACGGCGGATTTCACACCACCAGCCAGGAACTTGAAACCCTTGCCCGTTACTCGCTACCGGTGGTTATCGTGGTTCTGTCGGATTCGGCGTTTGGCCTTATCAAGTATTACCAGCATCTCGAGGGTTCTGAACCGCAACGTCATCTGACCGAATTCGGCCCGGTCGATTTCACCCTGCTGGCTAATGCCAATGGGGTATCAGCGACAAAAATTTTGGATATCGCCGATCTTTCTGATGCGCTCGAAAAAGCATTCCAGACACACCGGCCCCATTTAATAGAGATACCCGTTAACTATGATTAACACCTTTTACAGCCTATCGCCTGACCCGCAATTGACTGTCATCACTCAAGCACACACCACTTATTTTATAAAAAACGACACTTAACGAATCAGGCTAATTACATGAAAACATTTTCTGCTGAAATACGCAGAAAACCATCAGAACGCTGAACACCAATTATTATCGAAACGCAAAATAGAAAACAGGGTTAAGCATGTATTTACCCAGATTGAAAAACATCGCCGCGTAAATACCGGGTTCACCTCGTTTAGTCAATGACATAAAACACATGGATCTATAGCCATCATGAATCAAAAAACAGATGCCCGTACGCAGCATTTTTGCACCACAGCCAAATATCTGTTTGGCGATAACCTGTCCGGTATTGCAGAGACAGATGCCTTTTTACGACAGCCTGATTATTCATCACGCGCTGTCGGCCATTATTATTTGATCGTGCACGAGGACGGTGGGGAAAAAATGGCATTTGCAGCACAGTATCTGCACGCGGAGTTTCCCGAGCTGTCATTGAATTATCTCACAGAAAGAGAATTAGCCGACTATCCTGCTCACGGTCGCTGGCAGTTCCACATCTGTCCCTGGCCCTACCGTAACGCCTCGACAGAACGCGCGCTCGCCGCGTGCGAGCCCGACTATCCGGATGCTCTGCGACAGGCGGTTTTCGCCACAACCCATATTGCTCGCCTCTACTATCTGCGTGATTTGCCCGCAAAGGTGCATGCCTGGGGCGTGCGTCAACTGGGCTGGGCAATGCGCTATGCCGAAAAGGGACTCAGCAAATTGCTGGGACAGTTGGAAACGCGTCATCACAGTCCGCTGTCAGTCGCGGGAATGCATAAAGAAGACCTACGCTGGTTAACCTATACCAACAGCCACTGGCAGCCCTTTGAACGCTCACTGTTGGAAAACGCGAATACCTTTCGCGCCGCCGCTGCACGACTGAGCGCCATCGTAGAGTGTTACGCCCAACACATTGCCGCAGGCTACCCGGATACACAGGACGTGATCGCCCAACGCGCTGAAACAGCGCCTGCGGCGATTCACGCCATGACGACACCTATCGTCGATGCGCTCAACGCCGCCTTCGGTGACCGTCTGCTATCGCTTTATCTGCATGGCAGCGCGGCTCACGGCGATATGGGGCCGGATTCGGATATCGACCTTATGGCGGTGTTCGACAGTGTCGACCATCCCACACTTGAGCAGGTGCGGCGCATCCAGCACCGCTTCGAGAAGCTCTCGCTCTGCGTCTATAGCCTCAACAATGTCCGACAATACCCCACATTTCGCCGCCATGGCTTGCTCAACGGCACGCGTCATCTCGCCGGGCCATTCTGTTTGGCACAGACCGGCGGCCCGCCAGATAACGTGAACGCCATTTTGAATAATCTCTCTATCATCCGCCAGGTCGCACGCGGATATTTGATGAGCGGATGCTATGGTCAGCGCGCACATTACCAGTTGAGCCTGATGGTGAAGCTGGCCGATCACGGCTGCCTTCGCCCCTTGCAGCAATGGCAAAGCCACCACCACCCCGCTAACCGCAACGAGGCGATCGCTTATTTTTCAGACTGTGACTTCGCCTCCGCCCTGCTTGAACATGCCTCCCGACTAACGACAGAGGAAGAGGCGCTGCGCATGCAGCTCATGGTGGGAAATCGTCAGGCACTCACGCGGCACTGGCTGAGATTGAATACCTTTGCCCACCAAATCGAAAACGTGGTCAGGCAAAACGTCACTGAAAAGGTCAACGGGATTGATGCCGCATGCCGCTAACAGCGGTGGAGAGCATGACAGGTGATATCAGCACAAAGAAAGTAACGGCAGGCAGTGAAAAATAACATGCCCCGCGCAGCGCGGGGCATGCAATCCAGCGAGGACTACAGCAGGATGCGCAGCATACGGCGCAGCGGTTCCGCCGCGCCCCACAGCAGTTGGTCACCCACCGTAAAGGCAGAGAGATACTGCGGCCCCATGTTCAGTTTACGCAGACGACCCACCGGCGTGGAGAGCGTGCCGGTTACCGCGGCAGGCGTCAACTCACGCATGGAGATCTCGCGATCGTTTGGCACCACTTTCACCCAATCGTTATGGGTTGCCAGCAGTTGTTCGATTTCAGACACCGAAACATCTTTCTTCAGTTTCAGTGTGAACGCCTGGCTATGGCAGCGCAGCGCCCCGACGCGGACGCACAATCCATCAACCGGGATCACCGACTGGGTGCCGAGGATCTTGTTGGTTTCCGCCTGACCTTTCCACTCTTCGCGGCTCTGGCCGTTGTCCAGTTGCTTATCGATCCATGGGATCAGGCTGCCCGCCAACGGCACGCCGAAATTGTCGGTCGGCAGCGTGCCACTGCGCGTCAGCGCAGTAACTTTGCGTTCGATATCCAGAATGGCAGAGGCTGGATCCTGCAACTCTTTCGCCACATCATTGTGCAGCAGACCCATTTGCACCAGCAATTCGCGCATATGGCGCGCACCGCCGCCGGAGGCCGCCTGATAGGTCGCCACAGAGGCCCATTCCACCAGATCGTGCGCAAACAGGCCACCCAGTGACATCAGCATCAGGCTGACGGTACAGTTGCCGCCAACGAAGGTGTTAATGCCTTTGTCCAAGCCCTGTTTGATCACATCATGATTGACCGGATCGAGGATGATGATGGCGTCATCGCGCATACGCAGCGAGGAGGCGGCATCAATCCAGTAACCCTGCCAGCCGCTTTCACGCAGCTTAGGGTAAACCTCGTTGGTGTAATCACCGCCCTGGCAGGTAATGATGATATCCAGCGCGCGCAGTGCATCCAGATTGTAGGCGTCTTGCAACGTACCCTGCTGTCCACCCAGCACCGGAGCAGCCTGGCCGTGTTGTGACGTGGAAAAGAACACCGGACGAATCAGGTCAAAATCACGCTCTTCCTGCATACGCTGCATCAGAACGGAACCCACCATACCGCGCCAGCCGATAAAACCAACATTTTTCATGGTAACAATCCTGCCTTGGGATGACACAAAGAATTTGGACTGCCACACAGGCAGTACTGACGGCCGACACACACTCTGTTACCCTGTTCTCGTCAGGTGAATGTCTTGCAGAACAATAGGTTTACCGCACGCAAACGCGCGCAAACCGTGGCGGCAGGACTATCATGACGGCAGAGCGAGGGGTAATAAAAATCGGTTTATCACCAAACTCAGCAAATATTACATAAAGTGATGACTATCAACCTTACAAAATGTATCAGAAGTCGCAAGTGAATTTATTCGATGACACCGGCTTTTTCAGCAATGAGGCTAATGCGGTGGCATCATTAAAGGGATAACAGGAGTCCACCACCACCATGAGCGAAATGATCTCAGCAACCATTTTGTTGCTGTTAATTATGGATCCGTTGGGCAATTTGCCCATTTTTATGTCGGTGCTGAAACATCTGGATCCGAAGCGCCGACGGGTGGTACTGATTCGTGAGATGGTAATCGCCCTTGGGTTGATGCTGATTTTTCTGTTTGCGGGCGAACGTATTCTGGCGTTTCTCAATCTGCGTACCGAAACCGTCTCGATTTCGGGCGGCATCGTGCTGTTTTTAATCGCTATCCGCATGATATTCCCGTCGCAGGAAAGCAACAGCAGCGGGTTGCCCGCCGGGGAAGAACCCTTTCTGGTGCCGATGGCGATCCCGCTGGTCGCCGGACCGTCGATTCTGGCGGCATTGATGCTGCTATCGCATCAATATCCGGATCAGTTGCCGCATTTAACGCTGGCACTCTGCATCGCCTGGGGGATTTCGTTTATCATCCTGCTGATGTCCGATCTGTTTTTGCGCTTGCTGGGTGAGAAAGGCGTCGCCGCGCTGGAGCGATTGATGGGGCTGATTCTGGTGATGCTTTCGACCCAGATGTTCCTGGATGGCATCCGCACTTACCTGATGAAATGAGACGGTTACTGACCGGTTTTCGCCTTCCGTGGGCATGAAAGGGATAATCACCGCTATGTTTTTGCTTACCAACGCTCGGCGCATCCTCGCCGCGCTGCTGTTTTACAGCGGTATGACGATAGCCGCCAGTCCGAGTGCGGCGGGCTCGAGCCCCATCGGTCTGAGTCTGGTGCCGCTGCAACAGGGAGTGAATAATCTGGCGCTGGCACACCCGACCTCAGCGGATTTCGCGGTGCTCGCCACCTTCGAAAACAACACCTCGCACCCCAACCGCGGCTTGAGTTTTTACATCAAAACCCCGGACGGTTACTCGCTGGTGCCCCTTCCCAACAGCGACGCGTTTATCTGGTTTGATTATCGTATTGCGGCATCGCGGCAGAAAATTTTCGATTTTCAACTGGTGCGCTACCCGCAAGGGTTGCGTTTAATCACCGCCGAGAAAGTGGGAGAGGATTTAACCGACGCACAACCGGTCAAACTGCAACGTTACGTGTTGCAGGAAAGCCACGACGACCCTGGCGTGCCGCTCTATACCTGGCATGAAGAGAAAAGCGTGGTCACCCCACAATCCTATGAAGATGTCGATACGGTATTGACCGACAGCGCGGCGCTCTGCACGCTGCTTCCCGCAGAGGCACCCTGAGAAGGACAAAAAACGGTGCGTCACCGGTACGCACCGTTATCCGTTACACCGGCGGCAGATCGAACAGCAAGATTTCACTCTGTTGCGTGGCGTGAATCGAGAGGGTTGCTTCGTCCCATATCGCCAGCGCATCGCTCTCGCCTGCCGCCTGACCGTTGATTTCCACCTCGCCCCGTACCACCTGAACCCACACGCGACGGCCTGCTGGCACCTGATACTCCGACTGCTCTTGCGCTTTCAGCGCCCAACGCGACAGCGTCATGTCCTGATACACCTTCAGCGAACCGTCACGCGCATCCGGTGACAGCACCAGCTGACGTCCCTGCGGTGCGTCGAATCGTCGTTGTTCGTAACGCGGCGTGATGCCCGCTTTTTCCGGAATGATCCAGATCTGATACAAATGCAGCAGTTCATCCTGACTGGCGTTGTATTCCGAATGGCGGATCCCGGTGCCTGCGCTCATGATCTGAAACTCACCCGCCGGAATCTGCTCCTTGTTTCCCATGCTGTCCTGATGTTCCACCGTGCCGGACAGCACATAGGTCAGAATTTCCATGTCTTTGTGCGGGTGGGTGCCAAACCCTTGTCCGCCTTCAATGCGGTCTTCGTTGATCACGCGTAACGCAGAGAACCCCATAAAGTTGGGATCGTAATAGTCTGCGAAGGAGAAACTGTGCCAGCTATCCAGCCAACCGTGGTTCGCATGCCCACGCGCCTCAGCCTGTCGTAAATAAATCATATCGCCTCCACAAATGTTGTCGTTATGTTAAGTCTACCGGGAGGCGGCGAATAAGAAAGCGCAAAAAACTCATCGCTCAGTTCAAAAAATTTAAAAGAGGTGGGGGGAGCACACCAACCGATTAAGAATAGGCGAGGCGACGCGCAGACTTGCTATTCGGCCCTATCTCGGCTTGGTCTGGATTATGGAACAGGCTATACTGGTTAAAACATCAGCAGGGTAAGGAGCCTATCGCTATGGTAACCAAATTATCCCCTATTGTGTCCGAGTTTGAAACACAGGAACAGGCAGACAGCTACGACAGTTGGTTTCGTACAAAAGTGCAGGCAGCACTAGACGACCCGCGTCCCGGGATTCCACATGATGAAGCCATGGCAACGTTAGATAAGTTGCTGGAAGAAAAACGCGCATTGAGGGAAAAGCGTGCAATGGGTTAAATGGAAAACGTCAGCACTCTACGATCTAGCAGAAATTATTGATTACATTGAACAATACAACACCGTTGCCAGCAGCAAGTTACATCAGCAAATTGTGCATGTCACTGAAAACCTCTCTCAACATCCCTACCTCTATCGCTCCGGCAGAGTTCCTGGTACACGGGAAATCGTCGTTCATCCCAATTACCTTGTTGTTTACACTATTGACGAGTTGCAGATAGAAATTCTGCGAGTGCTTCATGCCAGACAAGAATATCCTTAAAAATAGTTTTTTGGGCAATCATGATTCTGACATGGCAAAAAAAAAGCCAGCACCCGAGCTGGCTAAATAAACACTGGAAGCAATGTGAGCAATGTCGTGCCTTCACAGCGAGACGGTCAGCGCATGAAAAGCGATGCGCGAGTCTCTCTGGAACGCATGCCAATAATAATCATTATCATTCGCGTCTGTAAAGGATTATTTTTCCGCCGCCAACGCGCGTGCTAATAACGTGATCGGGTGCTCACAAGGTTTACTGGTCGACATCTCAACCTGCCATTTGCAGGTTTCGCAGTCAGTGACCACCATATCCACCCCACTCTCCTCTATCTGGCGGAACAGCGGCGCGCCAATTCCCTGCGAAGTGGTGTAGTTTTCCTTTTTAAATCCGTAGGTTCCGGCGATACCGCAGCACTGGGACTCCAGCACCACCAGCTCCAATCCAGGAATACGGCGCAGTAAATCCAGCGTGTAGGAGGTCCAGCCCATTTTCTCCATATGGCACGGCGTGTGATACGCCACGCGCAGCGGCAGCGGATTAAGCGGCAGCGTTTTGCCTTGTTCTAACAGGCGATACAGCTCACGCGTCACCAGCGTGATGCTATCGCGCACTGCATGGTTATCAACCCCCAGTAAATGCGGGTATTCGTCACGCAGCGTCGCCGTACAGCTTGATGACGTCGCCACCACGGTGAGATTTTTACCCTGCACCGCGCCTTCCAGATAGCCCACGTTTTGCTGCGCCTGCTTTCTGGCCTTTGCATGAAAACCGTTAGCAATCAGCGGCACGCCGCAGCACTTCTCTTTTTCCAGCAGTTGCACGCCAATCCCCATCGCATTGAATACGCGGATCAGGTCTTTGCCCAACTGCGGATGGTTGTAGTTAACGTAGCAGCCGTGGAAATACGCGATTTGCTCGCTAAACTGTTTTTGCGCGTCGGCTTGTTGACGATACCAACGGCGGAAAGTGCCGAACGAGTATTTAGGCAGCTGACGTCGATGGTCAATTTTCAGCGCTTTATCCAGCAACTGGCGCACCGGTTTCAGCCCGGTCGCCGCGTTCACCAATGGCGCAAACGGCGTAGATACGGTGCCCATCAGGTCGGTATGACTGAGGATGGTGTCACGCAGCGAAGGACGATGCGGGTTATAGCGTGCTTTGGCGCGCTGAATGATATCGCCAATTTTTACATCCGACGGGCAGGCCACTTCGCAGCGTTTGCAGTTGGTGCAATATTTCAGCGCCTCGTCATACAGCGCCGGATCTTTCAGACGCAGACGTTCGCCGTCCGGCCCAGCCTGCTTCGGCCCCGGATAAAGGGGATTCACCCGGGAAACCGGGCAGTACGTGGTGCACACCGTACACTTGATACAGTTATCAAAGCTGGTGTCATTGAGCAGGCTCATGCGACCTCCCCTTGCAGCAGCGTATCGGCAACCGACAACGCGCTTAATAAAGATACCCCCGCGCCACAGCCCTGCGCCAGAGGGTCAAACCCGGCCAATACCGCGCCAATCGCATAGACGCCGGGCACCGTCACGCCGTTGATACGCGGGCGCAGCGTCTCGTCGGTTTTCACACCGAACAGGCGATACGGCTGAGGTGCCAGCACCTGCTCCCGACTCCAGTCGCTACGATCTGCGGCATAGTGCACATCAAGACCAAATACCGGCTCCACAACCCGATCAAACTCTGCCACCAGCCCGTTGTTAAAGAAGCTGCCGCTGGCAAGCACCACCTGCTGAGCCCGCAGCGGAATATCGACGTGATTACGGGTATAGAGCGCCTTTTCTGTTGCTCCCAGAACGGCACGCTCGACTTTATCGCCCGGCATCACCATACCGCCCAATTGGCGGAAACGGCGTACCATCGCCTGATGCAAGCGCACGCCCGGTAACGACGGCGGGAGCGTTGGCAGCAGACCTACGGGTTTGCCCAAGGCATTTTGCAGCATCGCCACGGCATCCGGCGTATCCAATCCCAGGCAAGCAGGCAAAATGACGGCATCGTGTTGTGTGCTCAGCCGCGTCAACTCCGCCAGCAATGCGCTGGCGTTTTCCGGCAAATCCAGCACGCGAGCGATATTTACCGCACGGAATTCGCTGGGGTTACCGCGCAGACGATCCAACGCGGGCAGGCGTAAATCGGCACTCTTTGCCGCAATGCCCTGCGCTTGCAGCGCATCTGCCACAATAGAGGCCTGGAAATCCAGAAAGCCGTCTATGCCCACAATCAGCGGGGCGCGCCACGCCAGCGGTTTGCCCTGCTCACGCGTGACAATTTCCGGTGGACTCAGCCAGCACGGGCGATATTTGCCGAGCGGCGTCAAGCGCAGATGGTTCTGCTGATGGCTGCCCGTCATGGTCGCGCCACAGCGCGCCAGCAAGGCTTCTGCTTCTGGCACCCAACGGCGTACGGCGGTTTCACCCATCAGGGAATAGGGATGCTCGGGAGCCTGACTTGCCAGCGCTGACAGCGCCTCAAGCGGATGATGAACCGGCTCGCCATCCGGCAGAAAGGACAACAGATCCAGCGATCCCGAAGAAAAATGCAGGGCGCTTTGCCCTGAACTGACAATGGCGCAATGTTTTCCTTGCTCCGCCAAACGAATACCGCAGGTGAGCCCGGCTAACCCGCCACCGATAATGACGACGTCATACCGCATGTTGTTCCTCCTGCTGATCCTCAATACTCAGCCCACACAAGCCCTGATATACCCAACTGGTGAATTCGCTTTCACGCAGTGCGTTACCCCATGCAATGGGGCGAACGCCTTTCCAGCGCTCGTTTAAAAACTGACTCAACTGCGCCAACGCCTGCGGCGGTGTCGATTGCCCCAGCTTGCACAGCAATCCGGCGGCACGGCACGCGCAGAGCTCGCCCTGACAGGTCCCCATCCCGATGCGGGTACGCCGCCGCAGATCGATCAGGTTGTTGACCTTGAGCGCTTCCACCGCATAGCGAACTTCACCCGCGGTCACCGCTTCGCATTCACACACCAGACTGCTGTCGGCATACTCGCCGGACAACACGCGCGCGGCACGGTCGCCATGGCGGTAAATCGCGGAGCCGCGCAGCGGCGCAGAAAACGCGCGCGTACCTGAGGTTGCGGCAGCCGGTTGCTCAGTAGACGCGTTGGCGGAGCCGGGCAGTGGCCGTTCCGCCGTGGTGCAGCGTGCGCTGTGCCCCAGCTTTTCACACACCTTGTCGGTGACCCACTCCGCCATCAGGCGGTACGTCATCAACTTGCCGCCGGTAATGGTGACAAATCCTTCCAGCCCGTCGCGGCTGGCATGGTCAAGCAGCACGATACCGCGACTCACGCTGCGCCCGCTCGGATCGTCATCGCTGGCGACAAGCGGGCGCACGCCCGCATAGGCGCGCAAAATACGCGTCTGCGCCATCGCCGGAGCCAGTTTCGCCCCTTCACGCATCAGGATCTCTACTTCTTGCGGCGTGACGGACATGTTGTCTATCTGGTCATAGTCCACGCGGGTTGAGGTGGTGCCGATCAGTGAAATGGTGTCACCCGGCACCAAAATGTCGGCATCGGCAGGCTTACGGCAGCGGTTAATCACCATATTGTTGATACGGTGGCCCAAAATCAGCAGTGCGCCTTTGGCAGGGAACATGCGCACGCGCAGATCCGCATATTCGGCAATGCGCTGTCCCCAGATGCCAGCGGCGTTGATCACCACTTGCGCATAGAGATCGAGAGTGCGTTGTTGTTTATGGTCGAAAACGCGCACACCGGTAACACGATCGCCCTGACGTATCAGTCCCAGCACTTCGTGATAGGTCAATACTTCCGCCCCGTGTTCGCAGGCATCGACCATATTGGCGGTGGTAAGGCGAAATGGATCAACGGTGCCGTCCGGCACGCGTACCGCGCCAATAAGCTGCGGGTTGGCAGCAGGTTCAAGGCGCAGCGCTTCTTGCGGATCAATCGCCTGCGCATTGATACCCGCCTGCTGACAGGCCGCGATAAACTGGGATTGATAGGCCAGATCGTCTTCGGGCAGCGTCAGGAACAGGCCGTCGGTTGGCTCCACGCAGTGGCGGGCGATACGGCGTAAAATCTGGTTTTCTTCAATGCATTCGCGCGCGGATTCACTGTCGGTTACCGCATAGCGCGAACCGCTGTGCAACAACCCGTGGTTACGACCGGTTGCGCCTGTCGCAATGTCAAAGCGCTCCAGCAACAGGCAACGCAGTCCCCTGAGTGCCAGGTCGCGCAAGGTTCCCGCGCCCGTCGCGCCGCCGCCAATCACGATAACGTCGGTTTCGCGGTAGGCCGTGCTGTTTTCCATGATGGTGTCACCTTTCCGGATCTTCATTAAGGGTATTCAGACACAGAAAAGGAAAAAAATGATTGATAAAGAGCAAATTCGAGCAAAAAACGAAAATAACGAACCGGATATGTAATCGTTTCGCGATAAAAGTCACACCAATATGAGGTCTATAGGGGAGCATTTTGTTAAGCAAAGCACAATAATTGCACGACCGTCATAAAAATGTAACATTTTAGCGGTGGCTCACATTGAAACCCTGCGCCATTTCGCTACCATACGCGCGATTTAGCACAAAATAATTATCGCTTTTAAGCGTATTGGAGAACGTTATGCTGAGTATTTTTAAGCCCGCCCAGCACCAGCCCAGAGTGAGCGACGATCGGGTCGATCCGTTATACCGTCGTCTGCGCTGGCAGATTTTTTTTGGGATCTTTTTCGGTTATGCCGCTTACTATCTGGTCAGAAAAAACTTCGCATTAGCCATGCCGTACCTGATTGAACAGGGGTTCTCTCGCGGCGACCTTGGCTTTGCGTTATCAGGGATTTCTATCGCCTATGGTTTTTCCAAATTTATCATGGGCTCCATCTCCGACCGTTCCAACCCGCGCGTATTCTTGCCCGCAGGGTTGATTCTGGCGGCGGCAGTGATGCTGTTTATGGGCTTTGTGCCTTGGGCAACGTCGAGCATCGCCGTCATGTTTGTACTGCTGTTCCTGTGCGGCTGGTTCCAGGGCATGGGGTGGCCGCCGTGCGGACGTACCATGGTGCACTGGTGGTCGCAGAAAGAGCGCGGCGGTATTGTTTCGGTCTGGAACTGTGCCCACAACGTGGGTGGCGGGATCCCGCCGCTGCTGTTCCTGCTGGGGATGGCCTGGTTCCATGACTGGAGAGCGGCACTCTACATGCCGGCGTTTGGTGCGATCCTGATTGCGGTGTTTGCCTTCGTGATGATGCGCGACACCCCGCAATCCTGCGGCCTGCCCCCGATTGAAGAGTATAAAAATGACTACCCGGTGGATTACACCGAAACCTCAGAGAAGGAACTGACGGCAAAAGAGATCTTCATGCAGTATGTGTTCCCGAACAAGCTGCTGTGGTATATCGCGATTGCCAACGTGTTCGTCTACCTGCTGCGTTACGGTATTCTCGACTGGTCGCCGACCTACCTGAGAGAAGTGAAGCACTTCGCGCTGGACAAGTCCTCCTGGGCGTACTTCTTGTACGAATATGCGGGGATCCCCGGCACGCTGCTGTGCGGTTGGATGTCTGACAAGGTGTTCAAAGGCAACCGTGGTGCCACCGGGGTATTCTTTATGACGCTGGTCACTATCGCGACCGTGGTTTACTGGCTGAACCCGGCGGGCAATCCAGGCGTCGATATGGCCTGCATGATTGTTATCGGCTTCCTGATCTACGGCCCTGTTATGCTGATCGGCCTGCACGCGCTGGAACTGGCACCGAAAAAAGCGGCGGGTACGGCAGCGGGCTTTACCGGCCTGTTCGGTTACCTCGGCGGCTCCGTTGCGGCCAGCGCCATCGTCGGTTATACCGTTGACTTCTTCGGTTGGGACGGCGGCTTTATGGTGATGATCGGCGGCAGCGTCATGGCGGTGGTACTGCTGTTTATCACCATGATCAATGAGAAGAAACATAAGGCAGAAATGGAGAAACGCGCCTAATCGCGAGCGCCTTCTGTCTGCTGGCGGCCTTGGCCGCCAGCAACACCGTTACACCGCAGAGAGAAACAAACGGCGCAACTCGTGCGCCACCGCATCGTCTGCGTTGCTGCCAATGACCTCCAACTGCGGCAGTAAATCTTTCAGACGCTGATGCGCGTTGCGCATAATGCACCCTTTACCGGCCATCGACAGCATTTCAAAATCATTCATCCCATCGCCAAACGCAATGCACGATGTCAGGGTATGCCCCATCAGTTTCGCTACGTGTTCCAACGCATGACCTTTGGATACGCCGCCGGCCATCACTTCCAGACAGCTCAGCGTGGAAAAGCTCACGTTAACCCGATCGCCCCAGCGCGCATTGATCGCCTCTTCCAACGGCAGCAGCTTCTCATGGCTGTCACAGGTAAAGAACACTTTGCTTACGCCGTCAGTGCCGAGCAGACCCGGTTCAAACAGCTTGTATTTGAACACCGACTCCTGAAAAAAGCGTTCCTCTTCCGGACGGGAGCGACTCATAAACCATTCATCATCGCGGTAGACGTGCGTCAGCATCTCCGGGTTGCGGTACACCATGCCGTAGAGATCGTGCGCAATATCCTGATCCAGATTGTGGCTGAAGATCAGCTCGCCCTGCGTGTTGTGCACGCGCGCGCCGTTAGAGGTAATCATAAAGGCACTGATGCCCAGCCCGTCACGAATCTGCGCCACATCCAGATGATGCCGCCCGGTAGCAAACACAAAGTGGATGCCCTGTGCAGTCAGCAGTTTCAGGGTTTCTTTGGCGAACGGAGACAGCGTGTGGTCTGGCGACAGCAGCGTGCCATCTAAATCGGAAGCAACGACGTGATACATAACAGTGAACTCTCACCTCTAAGGGACATGGCGCGGCGTCGGCCGCAACATTTACGGATATTGTGCAAAATGATTGAGAATATGGGTAAACACCTGTGCCCGAATCCCATCTTCTTCAAATAACAGTTCATGGCGGGCACCCGCAATCACCACCGGAACACCGCCAGCGCAGGGGTGTCCGGCCTCAGCCAACGCCTGACAAAAGGCATCCTGACTGTGATTATCCACCACGATATCTTCCTGCGCCTGAAGCAACAGCAAGGGCGTGGTAATGTGCGCCGCCAATGCAATCAGCTCGCGCCCGGCAGCCATCGATTCCCGCATCCAATGATAGGTCGGACCGCCAACGCGCAGGCCGGGTTCGTCGGCATAGGCACGCACGCTGCGACGGTAACGCTCACGGCTGTGCGTTAACACGTTGATCAAATAGGGCAGCGGACGCCATTGCCCGGTGCCGATAGCGTAATAATCGCGAATGCGCGGATGCAGTTCTGCCCAGGCAACAATGCGTGAGGCCAGCCAGCCCGGCATCGGCAATTTAATGCCACACATGGGTGCACACAGCGCCACGGCATCGAATGCGTCCGGCCGACGGGCCAAAAAATGCCCCAGGATCGCGCCGCCCATTGAGTGGGCGAGTGCAAAGCAGCGCTGATAGCGCAAGGGATCGGCGGTTTTCACCGCATCCACCTGGTGCAACCAGAATTGCTCGACGTCGTCTACATAGTCGCCAAAGCGTACCACATGGCCACGATTGCCGTCTTCCAGCATCCGCCCGGAGCGCCCCTGACCGCGATGATCCATGATCAGCACATCATAGCCTGCCTGGAACAAATCGTAGGCGACTTCACCATACTTTACATAGCTTTCAATGCGACCGGGGAACACCACCACCAAACGCGAGTGCTGTGCAGAGGTAAAGCGCACAAAACGGATCGGCACATTGTCAACGCCGGGAAATTCACCCTCCTCACGCTGACGCCAGAAATCCAACAGCGTGCCGGTGACAAAGGCAGAAAACTGGTTTTCTCTGAATAAAAGGCCGGAAATTTCGGGTGACATCGCGTTTCTCCTTGATGCACGGCACCGCGCTAAACACCTGCAACGCAGGGTCCACAAGAGAGTTTTGTGATCGCTGGCACAACAATCAGCAATGGCGTATTGTGGCACATTCGACCGCAATGTTTAACCACGTAACGCATCGGCAAACAATACCGCATCCGTTGCATGCGATCGCAAACAATGCCAACGCAACAACCTG
The DNA here is from genome assembly GCF_025962675.1 of Candidatus Symbiopectobacterium sp. NZEC127. Taxonomy (NCBI): domain Bacteria; kingdom Pseudomonadati; phylum Pseudomonadota; class Gammaproteobacteria; order Enterobacterales; family Enterobacteriaceae; genus Symbiopectobacterium; species Candidatus Symbiopectobacterium sp. NZEC127. The sequence goes on along the minus strand of NZ_JAGFPG010000007.1, from coordinate 83,829 downwards.
CAATCAGGAAGCAGCTATGACCCTCGACTGGTGGTTAACCTATCTACTCACAACGCTTATTCTCAGCCTTTCTCCGGGGTCGGGGGCTATCAACACCATGAGCACCGCCATCAGCCACGGCTATCGCGGGGCGGCGGCGTCTATCGCCGGGCTGCAAGTCGGGCTGGCTATCCATATCGTATTAGTGGGTATCGGTCTCGGCGCGCTGCTGTCGCAATCGCTGCTGGCTTTTGACATTCTGAAGTGGCTTGGTGCTGCTTATCTGATCTGGCTCGGCATCCAGCAGTGGCGCGCGGCAGGTTCACTCGATCTGCATGCGCTGGCGGGCACCCTGCCACGCCGCCAGCTGTTTCGTCGCGCCGTTCTGGTCAACCTCACCAACCCGAAAAGCATCGTTTTTCTGGCAGCGCTGTTCCCGCAGTTTATCGTGCCACACCAGCCGCAAGTCGCTCAGTATCTGATTTTGGGGGTGACCACCGTGGCGGTCGATATTGTGGTGATGATAGGCTACGCCACGCTCGCCACTCGCATTGCGGTATGGCTGAAAGGACCGCGCCAAATTCGCCTGCTTAACCGGCTGTTTGGCTCGTTGTTTATGCTGGTTGGCGCGCTACTGGCAACGGCGCGTAAAGTGTAATCAGTGACTCGCCGCCAACGGCGGCGAGGATAAAACAGCGAGAGGGCTACGCCACTCGCTTAGCGCGAAATAATCAGATGTAGCCCAAAGCCGGTAAACAGCACGCCAGCCAGACCATCGATCCATTTTGCCAAACGCTGATAGCCGCGACGCATCGCAGGCAGAGCGAACACCAGAGCTACCAGGCTAAACCACAGCAGCGTTTCCAGTGAGATCAACGCAAACAGCCCCCAGCGCGCACCGGTGCCAACGCTGTCGCCCACAAACAGAGAGAACACGCTGCCGAAATAGATCAGCGCTTTCGGATTGGCGAGATTGGTCAGCAGACCGCGCATAAAGGTTTTCCCCTTTGAAGGCAGTTCTACGGTTTCAACCGTTTGCTGTTCCCCTTTGCGGCGCGCCGCGCGCAACATGTTCCACCCCATCCAGCACAGATACAATCCGCCGCCAATGGTGATGACATCGTGCAACCATGCCATTTTTTGCAGTAACAGGTGCAAACCCATCAACGCAATCGCAGCCCACACCATCACGCCGAGAGAGATCCCCAGCACGCCCATCATGGCTTCTTTGCGCGAGCGGCTTGCCGCCGTCTGGGAAACAAAAAAGAAATCCGGTCCCGGGCTCATCAACGCCACGAAATGCACCATCGCCACGGTCAAAAACAACATCATAATATTTTCCTTTGTTACTACAGCGTCACGAAATTCAAACCCGATCAGCGCACGTCGTCATCATCGTCCAGATGCTCACGGATCAGCGACATAAATGGCGTACCGAATCGCTCCAGTTTACGCTGCCCGACGCCGTTAATCGTCAGCAATTCGCTTGCGGTCACCGGCAAGCGATCGGCCATTTCCAGCAGCGTGGCATCACTGAATACCACGTAAGGCGGGATATCGCCCTCATCAGCAATGGCTTTGCGTAATTTGCGCAGTTTGGCAAACAATTTGCGATCGTAAAGCCCGGTATACGATTTTTGGTTCGCCTTGGGTTTCAAGTTGATCACGCGCGGCACCGCCAACTGCAAAGGAATCTCACCGCGCAACACTGGACGAGCCGATTCGGTAAGCTGCACCGCCGAGTGCAATGCAATATTTTGCGTGAGGAACCCCAGGTGAATCAGTTGGCGCAGCACGCTGACCCAATGCTCATGGGATTGCTCACGACCAATGCCATACACCGGCAGCTTGTCGTGTCCCCATTCGCGAATACGCTGGTTATTAGCCCCGCGCAGCACCTCTACCACATAGCCCAGGCCAAAGCGTTGCCCCACGCGATACACGCAGGAGAGCGCCTTTTGCGCATCCACCAGCCCATCATAACGCTTAGGTGGATCGAGGCAAATGTCACAGTTGCCGCAGGGGGCATGCCGCCCTTCGCCAAAATAGTTGAGCAGCACCAGACGGCGGCAGGTTTGCGCCTCAGCGAACGCACCCATCGCGTTCAACTTGTGTCGCTCAATCTCTTGCTGCGCGCCCGGCGGTTTTTCCTCAAGGCAGCGGCGCAGCCACGCCATATCCGCCGGATCGTAAAACAGCGCGGCCTCCGCAGGCAGGCCATCACGCCCGGCGCGTCCGGTCTCCTGATAATAGGATTCGATAGTGCGCGGAATATCAAAGTGCACCACAAAGCGCACGTTGGGTTTGTTGATACCCATCCCGAAAGCGACGGTAGCCACCACCACTTGCAAATCGTCACGCAGGAAGGCTTCCTGCACCTGAGCGCGCCGTTCGTTGTCCAGCCCGGCATGATAGGCCGCCACGCTGAGACCACGGTTTTGCAAACGGGCGCTGATGTCTTCCACCTTCGCCCGGCTGTTGCAATAAATAATGCCGCTTTTACCGCGTTGACCCTGCACAAACATCCACAGTTGATCGAGCGGTTTGAATTTTTCCACCAGCGTGTAGCGGATATTGGGTCTGTCGAAGCTGCTCAGATGAATATGCGGTTCGCGCAGATCGAGCAGGCGCACGATATCACTGCGCGTAGCGTCGTCGGCGGTGGCCGTCAAGGCAACCACTGGCAGCGTGGGGAAACGCTGCTTGATTTGCCCAAGGGCACGGTATTCCGGGCGGAAATCATGTCCCCACTGGGAGATACAGTGCGCTTCATCGATGGCAATTAGTGCCGGATTCCACTGGACAAGTTGGTCAAAGAAGCTGTCCGTGGTTAAACGCTCCGGCGCAATATACAGCAACTTGATCTCGCCGCTGCGACAGCGGGTCATCACGTCCCACTGCTGTTCACGGGTCTGGGTCGAGTTCAGACAGGCGGCACTCACGCCGTAGGCAAGAAGCTGATCCACCTGGTCTTTCATCAAAGAGATCAGCGGAGACACCACCAGCGTCAGGCCATCCAGCACCAATGCAGGGATCTGGTAGCACAGCGATTTCCCGCCCCCGGTCGGCATAATCACCAGACAATCCTGACCGTTGACGGCAGCCTGAATGACCGCATCCTGACCGGGACGGAATTGCTGATAACCGAACGTATCGCGTAGAACCTGAGCCGCTAACGCTTCCTTATTTAACACTTCCGCCGTAGACACGCGTTCCCCGATCCCCTTTGCGCCACATCGACCCGTGGTCGATAAAACCAAACAGGCGCTATTTTCAGCGCCTGTGATAAAAACTGCAATCTTTTGACCACGAGAATTATTTTTTCTGAAAACGCGCCTCAAAAGATATCGTTCAACATCACCCCCACGCCGTAGCGTGTCTGCCTGTGGTTGTAGTCGATCATCGACTCGCCGTAGCCGCTAAACACCTTAGTATAGAAGCGTACATGCTTGGTTATCGGATAGCTCCACCCCAACTCGGCGTTGCCGTAACCGCTGTTCCAGTTGTAATGCCCTGCGACGCTGAAAATGCTGTCGCCCCAGACGTAGCCGACACGAACCCGATAATACCCCAGATACTTGGTGATATCCGGGTTGTCATCCTTGCGGTCAGGGATCAGGAACCAGGGTTTGAGATCCACCTTCCAGTTGCCGTTTTGCGCCATCAGGCGCATATAGGCGCGATCCCAACTGCGCGAGGTTGGATCCGCTTTGCCGTTCGATTGGTGATTCAGCCCCACTTCCACATCGCGCAATGTCCATCCGCCCAGACTGTAGTCGGTCGCCCAGCCAAGAAATAGCTGTGGTTCATAGTTGGTTTCACGAAACGGAGAGGATTCATCGGCATTCGACATCTGCCACCAGGATTGCTGGGTATAAGAGACCCCCAACAGCGAATTGTCGCCCATGATGCCACGCCAGATGGGAAAGGCCAGACTAAGCTGGAAATTCACTTCATCTTTGCGCGCCTCGTTAGCCCAGTCGTAACTGCTGATCGCCTGCTTGTTGATGTTGGTGGTGTAGGTATAAAGCAGGTAGTTGCTTTCGTAAGGATAAAGGATAAAAGGGTTATCATGGTCTTGCAGCAAATTGGCAATAATGCTGCCACGCACTGCGGGCCTGTCGTGTACAACCTGAACCTTTGCTTCTTCTGCCTGAACTTGTGCCGCCAACAAGAGCGCCACTACGCCCGCAATTTTGCGCATACGGTATCTCCGACCAACATGAAAGTAAGGAAAAATGATATACCTGCTCGTTATTATTCTAGCTTCATAATCTGTACTTGAATCATCCACTTCCTAGTTATTCATGCTTTTCTGAAAAGAAACAAAAACACCTCACAAAATAAACAAAAAATTAACGTTACACTATCCTTATTCTCTGTTCCGATCTTTTTTGAGGGCCGCTCGCTATGTCACTACCGCTTGTACAGCAGGATGACACGCTTCCCCCTGATGCGATGTTACCGCAGGAGAGCGTTCGCCAACGCGTCAGCGACATCTTCATCTACCAGATGCCGTTCAATCGGGAACTGGGGCTCGAGCTGCGTGAGTTTGAGGCCGACCATGCCATTCTGGTGTTCGATCGTCAGGAGCGATTGGTCGGCAATGCGCTGCAAAAAATTCTCCACGGCGGTGTGATCGCCGCCGGTCTGGATGTGGCGGCCGGACTGGTCTGTGTCGGCAGCGCGCTGTTACGCCACCCCAGCATCAGCGCTCAGGAATTTCATCAGCGGCTGGCACGCATGGGCACTATCGATCTGCGCGTGGACTATTTGCGTCCGGGCCGCGGCGAGCACTTTACCCTGACCAGCACGCTGCTGCGTGGCGGCAATAAAATCGCTGTGGCACGCGCCGAGTTGCACAACGAATCACAGGTACATATCGCCACCGCTACCGCCACTTATATCGTCGGATAACGGCGAACTATTCGCACGGTAACGATATAAAAAAACGGATAATCCGAATTTACCCAAACGAAGCACCAAAACGGGACGAGAAGATGAAAGTCACTGTGGTTTCGCGTACAGTACTCCCTCTTCAGTCCGTTGAGTAAGCCTTCCACATGAATGAACAGCAATCACGCCAGGGTGTATTATTCGCTCTTGGCGCCTATTTCATTTGGGGCATCGCACCCGTCTACTTCAAGCTGATTGGCGCGGTGCCTGCCACAGAAATCCTTACGCACCGGATTATCTGGTCGTTTCTCTTCATGCTGGTTTTGGTGAGCGTCAGCCGCAAATGGCGTCAGGTACAGCACGTTATGGGGTCACCCAAAACGCTGATGTTGCTGGCGCTGACCGCCGTGCTGGTGGGCGGCAACTGGCTGCTCTACATTTGGGCGGTAAACCACAATCATATTCTGGAAGCCAGCCTGGGCTATTTTATCAACCCACTGGTTAACGTGATGCTGGGAATGATTTTTCTCGGTGAGCGTTTCCGCCGCCTGCAATGGTGTGCGGTATTGTTGGCGTTCAGCGGCGTTCTGATTCAGCTTTGGCAGTTTGGCTCGGTACCGGTGATTGCTCTGGCGCTGGCCTTTAGCTTCGCTATCTATGGCCTATTGCGCAAGAAACTCGGCGTAGACGGCCAGACCGGCATGCTGATTGAAACCCTGTGGCTGCTGCCTGCGGCAATTATCTATCTGTTTTTTATCGCCGACACACCGAGCAGCCACCTTGGTAATAACAGTACGACGCTCAATCTGCTGTTGGTGAGCGCAGGCATCGTGACCACCGTACCGCTGCTGTTTTTCACCGCCGCTGCAATGAGAATGCGCCTGTCCACGCTCGGGTTCTTTCAGTACCTCGGCCCGACGCTGATGTTTATTATCGCGGTTACGCTCTATGGTGAACCGCTCGGCAGCGACAAAATGGTCGCATTCGGTTTTATCTGGGCGGCGCTGGCGCTGTTTATCATTGATGCCCTCATCGCCCAGCATAAATTACGTCGCGTTCAGCGCCGTGTGGCGTGAGATGTAGCGTGACAGCACCGGGCTAAACAGCAGCGTCGAAAACAGCCGCAGGGTTTGCATCGCAATCACGAAGGCCATATCGACGTTGCTGCCCGCCGCAATGACGGCAATGGAGTCCAACCCGCCGGGGCTGGTCGCCAGATAGGCGGTAAGAATATCCACCGGCAGCAACAGCGTTACCCCGTAAGCCATCCCTCCGCACAGCACCATCAGGCCGACAATCGAGGCCATCATGTGCGGCAAGGTACGGATTGCCAGCAGGAAGATCGGGCGGGTAAAGCTTAAGCCGACACTCCAACCGATAAACGCATAGGCCAAGGCAAGTATCCACTCCGGCGTTTGCAGCATCAGCGTGCCGGTAGAGTGCAGCGCGGCCCCGAGGATCATCGGCCCCAGCAGCGCGCCGGACGGCAGGCGCAGCCAGCGCCCCAACAGCACGCCGCAACATGCCACGCCGAGCGTGGCAAAAAAACGCCAGTCGAGCGCCGGAAACCAGATCAGTGCGGCGGTGTTATGTGCTGCCGTTTCACCCAGGCTCAAGCGCGCCACAAACGCGGCGGCAGCCGTCACCATCAGCACGCGCAGGTATTGCATAAACGCCACCAGACGTACATCGGCACCAAATTCGCTCGACATGGCGACCATGGCCGAGGCTCCGCCGGGTGACGCGCCCCAGGCCCCGGTGGTGCCGGGTAAGGCGCTGAATTTGACCAGTAACCAGCCAGAAAAACCGCTGGCGGCAAGGGTCGCTACCAGAATGCCCAACACTAACGGCCATTCCTGCAACAGCGGACTCAAAATAGAGAGGGAGAGGCTTTGCGCCACCAGACAGCCAAGGATGGCATTGGCGGCCCAAAAATAAGCGGGAGGCATGCGGATCGTCGCCCCTTTCAACCCCATGACGACGCCAACCATCATCGGCCCTAACAGAAACGCAGCCGGAACATGGAACCACTGCAATACCAACCCCAGCAGCAGAGAAGCAACCAGCAGCACTCCCCACTGCGCCAAGGGCGAAACCCTTCCCATAGCGACAACCTGATATGACAAAACCTGTAGAGGTTTCATTCTAAACAGAAGGGGGACTCATGAATATGGAAATGATCGTATACCCGTCATACTTCAAGCTGCCTGTGCGTTGGCTGCACTCGTTCATGCAACTCGAATTATTTAGGGTATAGAAGCCGAAAATGAGCGCGTTCCCGGCTTGCGCCGGGAAGCATAGGGATATTGTTACAGCCAGTTTTTGCGCTTGAAGTAGAGGTACGGTGCCAATCCAGCCAGGATCATCAGCACGATGGCCCCCGGATAACCAAACGACCAGTGCAGTTCCGGCATAAACTCAAAGTTCATGCCGTAGCTGGACGCCACCAGCGTCGGTGGCAGGAACACCACGGATACCACCGAGAAGATCTTGATAATGCGGCTCTGCTCGATATTGATAAAGCCCATCGCCGCCTGCATCAGGAAGTTGACCTTCTGAAACAGGGATTCATTGTGCGGCAACAGGGATTCGATATCGCGCAGGATCTCACGCGCCTGCTCCAATTGCCCGCTCGGCAAGCGCGCACGGCGCACCAGGAAATTCAACGCACGCTGGGTATCCATCAAACACAGGCGCACCTTCCAACCCACGTCTTCTAATTCCGCCAGCGTCGACAGCGCCTCGTCGTACTCTTCACCCTGACGCCCTTCCATGATCACGCGGCTCAACGATTCCAGATCGCTGTAGATGTTTTCAATTTCATCAGCCAGCTGTTCAATCTTGGTTTCAAACAGATCGAGCAACAGTTCGTAGGCGTTACCGTCCACCAGCGTCTGGTTGCGCGCGCGCATCCGGTACAGACGAAAGGCCGGTAACTCGCGCTCACGCAGCGTATACAAACGTCCGTCGCGAATGGTGAATGCCACGGTGGAGTTTCCAGCGTGATCGTCCGCGTCTTCGAAGAAGAAAAAGGAGTGGATATGCAGGCCGTCTTCGTCTTCGAAGAAACGAGCCGATGCTTCGATATCTTCCAGTTCAGGGCGCGTTGCCAGGCTCTGCCCCAACCGGTTTTGCACCAGCTCACGCTCTTCATCTTCAGGCTCGACCAAATCCACCCACACGGAGGCGGCGATATCATCGGTGTCGTCCAGTTCCAGACGGGATAAACGGCAGTTATCCAGTTTAAATGCGCTCAGCATAGGCCATGTGCTCCTAGTGCGGTAACAGAGAAAGACGGACGCGATGAAGCACAGAAACGGTGATGACAGGGCACCAACAGGTTTCGAACCGACGGTGCTGACTCAATTTGATGACGGAGGGATACAACATCACCGATAACCACCAGGGCTACCGATATCACAGCGGGAAGCCTTAGGAATGGTTAGTAATCAATTGATTAATGAGCCAGTATCGACTGGGTGTGTCCAAGGCGGGGTCCTCCGGGAATAATGATGGGCGCATGTTACGCCGAGATGAAAAAGGCTGTCAACTTTTAAACTGTGACAGTTAAAAGATGCACGAATTGTTCAATTCTGCGTCGAACGATAAGCACGAGCGGCGGAGGTGATTTTCCCGCGCCGCCTTAATGCCGTTTAGCGCTCATCGTCAGGCAGATAGGCAATCGCCCGTACCGGAAAGCCCGGCGCACCGGCAAAATTGGGAAAGCTGACCTGAAGATATGCACCCACCGCAGGCACCTGATCCAGATTGTTCATCACCTCGACCTGCCAGGCATCGCGATCGAGCACATAGAATTCGCCAATCAGGCCATCTTCCGTGAAATGCGACAATTTTAGTGCCTGTGTTATACCGTCTCCAACCGCGCATAGGCGGCGACCAGCCACTTGATACCTTGCCCCTGAAATGCCACCTGCAAACGAGCATGCTCACCGCTGCCTTCCAGATTAATGATGGTGCCTTCACCAAATTTGTCGTGGCGCACCCGCTGGCCTAACGCATAGCCGCTGTCACTTTGGCTAATCGGCGTACCCAAGCGCTGGTGATTGACCGGACGAGACACGCTGGCACGCAGGCGCACTTCCTCCACGCACTCGACAGGCAGTTCACCGACAAAACGCGATGGGCGATGATAGGTTTCTTTGCCGTATAAGCGCCGGCTTTCGGCGTAGGTCAGGGTGAGCTTCTGCATGGCACGCGTCACGCCGACATAGGCCAAACGGCGCTCTTCTTCGAGACGCCCGCCCTCATCCAGCGACATCTGGCTCGGGAACATGCCTTCTTCCATGCCAACGATAAACACCTGCGGAAACTCCAGCCCTTTAGCGGAGTGCAGCGTCATCAGTTGCACCGCATCCTGATAAGCATCAGCCTGCCCTTCACCCGCTTCCAATGCGGCGTGAGAGAGAAAGGCCTGCAACGGCATCAGGTCCATATCCTCTTCCTGATAGCTGAACTGGCGCGTTGCCGTCACCAGTTCCTCCAGGTTTTCTACCCGCGCTTGCCCTTTCTCACCGTTTTCCTGCTCGTACATCTGCCACAGGCCGGAATCTTTGATAGCACGATCGGTTTGCACGTGCAGCGGCAAATCGGCCGTTTCATAGGCCAGTGCCTCCACCAGTTCCAGGAAGCGCTGCAATGCAGAGGCGGCACGCCCTGCCAGCGCTTTCTCTTGCAACAGTGCCCGGCAGGATTGCCACAGCGTCACCTGCCGATCGCGCGCAGTCTGGCGCACCACGTCCAAGGTGCGATCGCCGATGCCACGCGTTGGGGTATTCACCACGCGCTCAAACGCCGCATCATCATTGCGGTTGGCAATCAGGCGCAAATAGGCGAGCGCGTCTTTGATTTCCTGACGTTCGAAGAAGCGCATACCACCATAAATCCGGTACGGCATGCTCTGTTGCAACAAGGCCTCTTCCAGCACGCGCGATTGGGCGTTACTGCGATACAGGATGGCGTTTTCTTTGAGTGCACCGCCATTTTCCTGCCACACCTTGATGCGATTAACCACAAAACGCGCTTCATCCAGCTCGTTAAACGCGCAGTACAGGGAGATGGGATCCCCCTGCGCATCGTCCGTCCACAGGTTTTTACCCAAGCGCCCGCCGTTGTGCGCAATCAACGCATTGGCCGCGGTAAGAATATTGCCGGTAGAGCGATAGTTCTGTTCCAGACGAATGGTTTCGGCTTTGGGGAAGTCATTTAAAAACAGCTGGATGTTTTCCACCTGCGCCCCGCGCCAGCCATAAATTGACTGATCGTCATCACCGACGATCATCACGCTGGCGCTGTCGCCTGCCAGCATGCGGATCCAGGCGTACTGAATACGGTTGGTATCCTGAAATTCGTCCACCAGAATATTGGTGAAGCGTTCGCGGTAGTGGCTGAGGATATGGGGTTTGTTCAGCCACAGTTCGTGGGCGCGCAGCAGCAGTTCGGCAAAATCGACCAGCCCGGCACGATCGCACGCTTCCTGATAGGCCTGATACACTTTTAGCCAGGTCTGTTCGACGGGATTGCCATAGCTTTCGATATGCTGCGGGCGTAGTCCTTCGTCTTTCTTGCCGTTGATGTACCACATCGCCTGGCGTGCAGGCCACTGTTTCTCATCCAGATTCAGCGCCCGAATCAGGCGCTTGAGCAGACGCAGCTGATCTTCGCTGTCCAGAATCTGAAAATCCTGCGGCAGACCGGCATCAAGATGGTGCGCGCGCAGCAGACGGTGCGCCAGACCGTGGAAGGTGCCGATCCACATGCCGCCCTGACTGGTGCCGATCAAATGCTCGATGCGGTGACGCATCTCCGCCGCTGCCTTATTGGTGAACGTCACCGCCATAATGGAATAGGGCGAACACTGCTCAACGGACGTCAACCAGGCGATACGGTGCACCAGCACCCGCGTTTTTCCGCTTCCGGCACCCGCCAGTACCAGAAGATTCCCACGCGGCGCGGCAACCACATCGCGCTGTTTATTGTTCAGGCCATCAAGAAGTTCAGAAACGTCCATCGGTACAGTCATCCGTTAACAGACAAGCAGTAACCCCAGGGGCACTTACTTCACTGGTGATTTATACAGCTAAATTAGCAGAATTATAGCAGCGTTGTGAGCAATGCCAACCGGGAAATTTCCACATGCGGCAACAACCGTGCATCTTCAATCTGCATCAGGTTGCCTTCATGCAGGTTAATCCAGCACGCTTGCAAGCCATTACGCACTGCGCCTGCCACGTCGGTGGTCAAATCGTCACCCACGTGCAAAATCTGCACCGGTTCCACGCCCAGCGCCTGCGCCGCTCGATGATACATATCGCCAAAGGGCTTGGCGCGACCATCCGGTCCCGCGCGCAGGATAAACTGAAAGTAGCGATCCAGCCCGAAGCGGCTGGGATCGGCATTGCCATTAGTGATAGCCACCAGCGGCCAGCGCTGGGACAAGGCGTGCAACGTATCATGGGTTTCTTGCGAAGGCGTAATCTGGCTGCGCCAGTGGGCAAAGTTCGCCATCACCTGCGCTGCACCGCTACTGGCCGTCGCTGCATCCAGCCCCGCCTCACGCAGCAATTGCTCTACTGCCCGGCGACGCCACTCTGTGACATCATGGTATATCTCTGGCTCCTGCTCGCGCAGCGCTTCGCGGATGCGCTGCAAATCGCTGGACTGCACCGCACTCAGAGCAGGGTGAAACGCTTGCAGGAAACGCACCGACTCCTGTTGCGTGCGCCGAATCACGTCACGGTTATCGTACAGCGTATCGTCTAAATCAAACGTCATGGCGGCTATCGGTGCCAGTGGACGGTAAAAGTGCATCATGTCTTCCCTCGTTTGGCACGCGGGTGTGCGGCATCGTACACCGTCGCCAAATGCTGAAAATCCAAATGGGTATAGATTTGCGTGGTCGAAAGATTGGCATGCCCCAGCAGTTCCTGCACCGCACGCAGGTCACCGCTCGATTCCAGCATATGGGTGGCAAAAGAGTGACGTAGCTTATGTGGATGAACGTGGCTGTTCAGCCCCTGCTTGATACCCCATTCGGCAAAGCGCTTTTGCACGTTGCGCATCGAAATGCGCTTCCCCTGCCGCGTAATGAAGATGGCGTCATCTTCCGGGCCAAACAGCTCACGCCGTTCCAGCCACTCGCGCAGCCAGTGCACAGCGGTACGACCCAGCGGCAGCTTACGCTCTTTGCTGCCCTTACCGACTACCCACACTTCGCCGCCGTCCAAATCAACGTGACGACATTCCATGCCGACCAGTTCGGCTAAACGCAAGCCAGCGCCGTACATCACTTCCAGCATGGCGCGATCGCGCACCGCCAGCGGATCGTTGAGATCGATCTCCAACAGGCGATTCACTTCATCCACATCCATGTTTTTCGGCAGATGCCGACCCGCTTTGGGCGCAGAAATACCGCGCGCCGGGTTGGCGGTTAACGCCCCTTGCGCCACCTGCCAATCAAGAAAACTGCGCAGTGCCGAAAGACGCAGCGCCAGACTTGCCGCTTGCAACCCGCCGCGTTTGCTGCGCGCGGCCACTGAGCGTACCCCCGCCGCATCCAGCGTGCGCCAGTCGGTAATGCCCATTTCATCGAGCATGGCGGCAATGGCACCCAGTTGGCGGCAGTAATTTTCCTGCGTCAGTGGGCTAAGCTGGCGTTCCGCTTTCAAATAACGTAAAAACGCGGCGACCGAGGTCAGCAGTGGCGAGGGCAGCGCGGGGTCGCTCATACCCGTTCAACCCAGCGCGCCAGCATGTCCGGCAGCAGGTTGGCCAGATGTTGCAGCAGCACGGTGCCCATGCCGTCTTGATAGTGATGGCTGTCGCGACTGCTGAAAATCACCACGCCCAGTGAGTCGTGTTTTCCCAGCAGCGACAGCGCCACGGAACCCACCTGCCGCGCCTGCGGTAGCAGTAACAGCAACTCCGGCCCGTTCAGGCTGCCAAGATAGTGGTTATTGTCACGCAGACGCTGTATGCGCAGCGGTTCGAACAATGAACGCGACAGCGCCAGATGGGTAAAACGCGAAGGCGCGCTGATGCGCCATTTGTCACTGAACAGGCGGATATCCGCGCCAACCAACCCTTGTTGGCGCGCCCAGCGCTGTAGGCGTTCAAGCAAGTCATGCAGGCCAGTAGCCGCTGACAAATCGGTCTGTAACTCCAGCAGATGACGGAACAACACTTCGTTGCCGCGCGCCTGCTCCATCAACAAGGTGATCTCTTCTTCCAACTGCGCGATGTGGTTCCGCTGACGCGCCAACTGCCATTCCACCAGGGAGACGGTCCCCCGCACCGGGTGCGGGATGTGCATTTGCTCGACCTGCCGCGCATTGCGGATAAAGAAATCAGGGTTCTGTTGCAGGAACTGCAAAATCAGTTCGTCACTCAGTGCGTTCTGGCGTTCTGCCTGTTCCTCGACCTGCTTCATAAATGAATAAATCCATCATAAACATGGGTGGCAGGACCGGTCATATAAAGCGGATGCCCGACCCCTTTCCAATGGATATCCAGATCGCCCCCCGGCAACGAGACGCGAACTTCATCCGCCAATAACCCTTGCTGAATGCCCACCACCACGGCGGCACAGGCGCCGCTGCCGCAGGCCTGCGTTTCACCGGCACCGCGCTCATACACCCGCAGGCGAATGTGGCTGCGATCGACAATCTGCATAAACCCGACGTTGACGCGCTCAGGGAAACGCTCGTGGCTTTCCAGCACCGGACCTAAGGTTTCCACATTGGCCGTATCAACATCGTCAACCTGAATCACGCAGTGCGGGTTGCCCATGGAGACCACGCCGCACAGCACCGTATGATCGTTGGCGCGCAGAATGTAGGTTTTCTCCGCCTTGGCGGCCCGAAACGGCACGCGCTGCGGTTCAAAATCCGGCTCGCCCATGTTCACCCGCACCAGCTCATCATCCGTGACGCTGAGCACCATGCGCCCGGTATGGGTACTCACCGCAATATCGCGCTTGTTGGTCAGCCCTTTGATACGCACGAAACGGGCGAAACAGCGCGCGCCGTTACCGCACTGGGCCACTTCACTGCCATCCGCATTGAAAATACGGTAGTGAAAATCCAGCTCAGGGTCGTAGGGCGGTTCGACCACCAGCAGTTGATCAAACCCCACCCCGCGATGGCGATCCGACAGACGCCGAATCAGCTCAGGCGAAAAATAGACATTTTGCGTAACGGCATCGACAACCATAAAATCATTGCCCAAACCATGCATTTTAGCGAACTGCATTATTCTGACTCCGCTGATGTAACCGGGCGCGGTAATTGCTATCGTGACCTGTTATTCGTGGTAATAAAACATAACCGTGCCGGTTACGGACGCATCGACGGCTTTTGATGCGTATTCTTCTGTGAGTCTGAGGTGTTGGTCGGCTCACCGTTTGGCATATACAGCGGCCCTTTCAGCCCGCAACCCACCAATCCCAGCAGCGTCAGCGCCAGAGAAAATGAACGAAATACCTGCTTCATGTCATTAAGACCTGTCAATCATCTATGCATGCTCTCTATAATCGCAGGTGGATCATGAAAAGCAATAGGAATCGAAAATGAACGACAGTGAGTTTCATCAATTAGCGGATGCGTTAATGTTGACGATCGAAGAAGCGTTGGACGACTTCGACGGTGATGCCGATATCGATTACGAAACCAACGGCGGCGTGATGACACTGAGTTTCGAAAACGGCAGCAAGATTGTCATCAACCGCCAGGAGCCGCTGCATCAGGTATGGTTGGCGACCAAAGCCGGTGGCTACCACTTTACGTATCAGCCAGAAAATGGTCAGAACGAGCAGTGGATCTGCGATCGCAGCGGCGAATCCTTTTTTGCGCTGCTGGCGCAGGCATGCAGTGCTCAGGCCGGTGAGGCCGTCTCATTCGGTTAACGCGGGAATAACGCTCTGTTGCCAGCAAGGACAACCAGAGCGTTACAGCATGTGCAGTCGCTGTTTGATCGCGGGAGAGGCACCTTCTTTGCCCGACGAGAGGTTCAAATGAGACAGCGTGGTGCTGCGAAAAGGAATCACCTGCGCCCGACCCTCTAACTGCACAATCTGGTAGAACTGCGGCAGGTTGAAATTGATAAAGCTGGAGCCGTAGGTAAAGCGGTCGTGGGACGAAGAATAAAAACGGCTCACGTCACGTACCAGCTCTTCCTTACTGCCTTCACAGTGGTGATAAACCTCAACGCGGTTCGATTCATCCAGAATAAAGATATTGAATCCTTGCTCTTCCGGCAGATCTTCAAAGAAGAACTGGATGATCCCTTCACTCGCCACGCCGTCTATTACCGCTGGCAGGTGGATATGGTTGGTCTCCACCTGCGTGGGCAACCCTTGCAGTTTGTTGTTGGAAATCGCGCCGTAAAACTCCACCGCATTTTCCAGCTTCTGCACCGATACGCTCAGGCGTTCGAAGAACAGACCCCAGGTCTGCCCTGCCACTTTAACCGCTTTGAAGCGGCCCGGCTCTTGTCGGGTGCTGGTCAGGCGCAGTTCAATACACTCGGACACCAGTTGCTGCACGCGCGTGCGAATCAAACCGCGCAGGTGCTGGCTGTAGCAGAACACTTCCAACGACTCCGGCAGCGCCGCATCCTGATGCATTTTACCCAAAATGGTTTTCAGCGCTTCCAGCACGGATTGCTCGCCGTTGAAATGCAGGGTTCGCACTTCATTCCACGAATTACGGTACAGCAGGTCAATGCTGCCTACCAGGCACTGCTGCTGCTCGCCGAAACTGAATACGTCCAGATGGCGGAAATCAAAGTGCACCACTTGATTGCGGAATGCCGCCGTTGGGTCGTGCTCCAGATTAACGATGATCGCCAGATGCCGAATTTCACACGGGCTGTACAGCGCCTTAGGCGTTGGAGCCGGTAAACGCAGCGGGAAGTGACAGGAAACGTCATCCACCAATTCACGCAGGCGGGCAATATCGATCTGTTCGCTGCCTTTGATGTGCAGGCGCGTATTCGGGGTCAGCAGTCCGTTAAAATAGGCCCACGCCACCAGCTTGTTCAGGTAGCGGTTATATTCCAGCGGCTGATGGCTGATGATGGCATCCATAGACGGTGCCTGATTGTACAGATACCAGCCGGAGCGGTTGGCGCGGCCCGCCGGAACATAGATAAAGGTCAGATCCGCTTCGGACAGGTCCGGCGAAATTTGCGGATTGAGCAGCGTCACTTTACCCGGCAGCGCTTCAAAGGCGGCATACAGCTTACGCGTCAGCACGCCGATATCCTGCGGACTGGCGCTCACGCTCAGGTTGTTGCGCCGCGCGAAGCGGATCAGGTTGCGATAGGTTTGCATCATCGCATCGAGCAATTCATTGTGCGCTTCACGCACGCGCTCGATTTTCCAGTTGGCGCGGTTATCCAGCATGGCAAGGTGTTCGCTGCTCCAGCCCCACTCTTGCACCAACTGGCTTAGGATCTGCCGCCGCCAGCCTACGCAGGCTTTTTCACGCGACAGTTTTTCGCACACTTTGAGATAAAAACAACGCCGCGCCAGATCGAGGCGCGTCGGGTCTTCAATTTGCGTGAGGTATTCGGTCACCCGATCCAACATCATACAATAGGGATCGAGCCCAAATGCCACGATCTCCCCTTTGTGCAGCCGGGCTTTGATATCCATCGACAGCAAGCGCGCGTCAGGGTATTGCCAGGAATAGGCCTCGAGCAGCAGGGTCTTCAATACCGCTTTATACGGGGAATCGATGCTTTTATACAGTTGCCACAGGCTGGCACCGAAATACTCTTCCGCCGAGAGCGAACTCAATCCGCCCAGATCCAGCCACTCGTTGGGCGCAAGCGCACCCTGTGCATAGAGCGACAGGACGTATTCGTCGTAATGCTCTTCTTCTTCAACCGGCACCATATGCCACAGCAGGCGTTTACCGGCCATGCGCACGGCGGTGCGGTAAAACTCGTCCAGCAACAGGATATGCTGCGTCGAGCCGCAATCTTCGCCGCCCAGGCTGCCGCTTTCATTGTGACGGAAACGGTTCTCGTCAATCAGGAAGAAGCTGACATCCACCCCTTGCGCCGCCGCCCATTGCTCCAGCAGGGTACATTTCTGCTGTAAACGCTGGTGCTCTTCGTGGTCTAGCCAGGATTGGTGGCACACCCAGATATCCAGATCGGAGGAGCAACTCTGGCCGATGGACGAGGTGCTGCCCATGGAGTAAACGCCGGTAATCGGCAATTCACCCTGCGAATTGATGGCGGGGATCTCTCCCCAGCGCAGCTCAATGCTGTCGACATAGCGCTGTTGGTTTTCATCAGGCGTGAAAGTGCACACACCGTGCGGAACCTTACCTTCAAGGTAACCCGGCATGAGCGGATGATGGTGGTGCAATAATACGGGCAGAAGGCGATAAACCTGCTGAAAAGCGGGTTTCATTGCTTCCAGAGCGCGGTCAACTCGCAGTTGGTTGATCGCGTCCAGTCTCTGCTTCAAAGTCTCGATGTAGAAGTACAAGACGGTCCGCCTGATTATCCCAGTGCCTAGAAAAAACCCCGTGTTCCAAACTTATCAGCAATAGAATTAGAGGAGTGACTGATAAGATAGTGCTGGAAACGTGATCAATCTAACACCTTGCTCATTGAGCGTAAAGAAACTAAAGAAAGTTAGCCACTATTAGCTTACTTTCTCTTATTGCCCCTCGCTCTCTGGCATGATTACGCCGCGATCCTCCCACCTCATGGTGAAAACACGCACCTTCCCGTCGCTATCCAGCACCTTCAGCGCCGGAACGCTGACACCTGGGCGTCTCAGTGATACGATGGCGCTAAATGATAAAAACGGTATTAAGCATGGTAGACAACACCCTTAGAATTGCCACCCGACAAAGCCCGCTTGCGCTGTGGCAAGCACACTATGTGCAACAACGGTTGCAGCACTATTACCCTACGTTGCAGGTTGAACTGGTTCCCATGGTGACGCGCGGCGACATCATCCTGGATACGCCGCTGGCTAAAGTGGGCGGCAAGGGGCTGTTTGTTAAAGAGCTGGAACGCGCCTTGCTGGAAGACCGCGCGGATATCGCCGTGCACTCGATGAAAGATGTGCCGGTATCGTTCCCCGACGGCCTTGGTTTGTATACCATTTGTGAGCGTGACGATCCGCGCGATGCCTTTGTCTCGAACCACTATGCCAGCCTGGCCGATCTCCCGCTCGGAAGCTGCGTCGGCACCTCCAGCCTGCGCCGCCAGTGCCAGTTGCGCGCTCGCCGCCCTGACCTGATCATCCGCGATTTGCGCGGTAACGTTGGAACTCGCCTGGGCAAGCTGGACAACGGCGACTATGACGCCATTATTTTGGCCGTCGCCGGGCTGTCACGCCTGAATCTGTCTGAACGCATTCGCACGCCGCTCACCCCGGAAGAGTCGCTGCCCGCCGTCGGTCAGGGTGCGATTGGTATCGAATGCCGGGAAAACGACGCCCGCGTGCGCGAACTGCTGGCACCGCTCAACCATGAACCGACCGCCTGCCGCGTGCTTGCTGAACGCGCCATGAATCTTCGCCTCGACGGTGGCTGCCAGGTTCCCATCGGCAGCTATGCTGAACTCAATGCGGGGCAACTCTGGCTAAGAGCCTTGGTTGGCGCACCCGATGGCAGCAAGATGATTCGCGGCGAGCGCATCGGGCCCGCCAGCGAGGCGGAACGCATGGGTATCGATCTGGCGGAAGAGCTGTTAGCTAACGGCGCACACGCCATTCTGCACGCCGTTTATCAGGGCGCTGGCTCATCATGACCATTCTGGTGACGCGCCCGTCACCGGCGGGGGAGGCTCTGGTGGAACGGCTGCGCAAGCTCGGCCGCGCCGCCTGCCACAGCCCGCTTATCGATTTCTCCCCCGGCAGTGAATTACCTTCCCTGTCAGCACGGCTGGCGGCGCTGCGTGAGGGCGATATGCTGTTCGCGCTGTCGCAGCACGCCGTGCGCTATGCCGCCGCCGCACTCACGCAAGCGGGTTTATCGTGGCCCGCCATCCCGGTCTATTACGCCATCGGACGCACCACCGCGCTGGCGTTGCACCAGGCCGCCTCTCGCGCCGTGGCCTATCCTCCCGAGCGGGAAACCAGCGAAATGCTGCTGCAACTGCCAGAATTACAAAATATTAGTGGCAAAAACGCGCTATTATTACGAGGGAATGGCGGCAGAGAGCTGCTGGCAACCACGCTCGCAGAACGCGGCGCACAGGTCAGCTATTGTGAATGTTATCAGCGCAGCCCGGTCTATTATGATGGGCCGGAACAGAGCCGACATTGGCAGCAACTCGGTATCGATCGTCTGGTGATCACCAGCGGCGATATGCTGCATCAGCTGTATGCGCTGGTGCCGAATTATTATCGCGAATCCTGGCTGCTCCACTGCCAGGTTATCGTTGTTAGCGAACGGTTGGCGCTAGAGGCGCGCCAGCTTGGCTGGCGTGACGTGCTTATCGCGGACAATGCCGATAACGACGCGCTTGTGCGTCTGCTATCGTGACTGCACGGCCAACCGTACAACAAACCAGACCATGGGATGACCCATTATGACGGAACACCATACCCCTTCAACCCCACCGGAAACGGTGACAGAGCGCCCTGATGCCACGTTTTCGTCCTCCGACGCCGCGTCGCAGGATGAACCGCGCCGGGACCGTGCAGGACATGGCCGCGTGCTGGGTGGCGTAGCCATTGCTATCGCTCTGCTGTTAAGCGGGGGCGTGTACTACCTCGGACAGCAGCAGGAGAAACAAAACGCCGCGTCCCTGGCGCAAACGAAGGGCGAGTTGGCGGCGCTACAGCAACAGTATCAGCAGGATAAAACGGCGTGGCAGGCCGCGCTGGCACAACAAAAACAGTGGCAGGACAGCGCCGCGCACCAGTTGGACGTGGTTACGCGTCAATCCAGCGAACTCAGTCAGAAACTGGCCGCCCTTTCCAATCACGATACCAGTACCTGGCTGCTGGCACAGGCGGATTTTCTGGTCAAACTGGCCGGACGCAAGCTGTGGAGTGATAAAGATGTGCTGACCGCGGGCGCGCTGCTGAAAAGTGCCGATGGCAGTCTGGCTGACATGAACGATCCGAGTCTGCTTGAACTGCGCCGCGCGATTGCCAATGATATCAGCGCGCTGGCCTCAGTCGGTCAGGTGGATTTCGACGGCATTATTTTGCGGGTGAATCAGTTAACCGATCAGGTCGACAATCTGCGTCTGGCCGATAACACCCAGGACGATGACGCGCCAATGGATGAAACCGACGGCGAGCTTTCAGCCACCCTCAGCGAATGGCGGCAGAATCTGAGTAAAAGCTGGCACAACTTCATGGCCGATTTTATTACCATTCGCCGCCGTGACAGCAATGCCGAGCCGCTGCTGGCCCCGAATCAGGATTTCTACCTGCGTGAAAACATCCGTGCACGCCTGCTGACCGCCGCACAAGCCGTGCCGCGTCATCAGAACGAGACGTATAAACAGTCACTAGAAGCGGTATCCACCTGGGTTCGGGCTTATTTTGATACCAGCGATCCCGGCACCAAAGCCTTTCTGGAACAGGTTGACAGCTTAAGCCAGCAGCCGGTCTCTCTGGATGTTCCTACTACGCTGCAAAGCCAGCCGCTGCTGGAAAAACTGATGCAAACGCGAGTGCGTAATTTGCTGGCGCAATCGCCTGCGCAGCAACAGGAGGGCTGATCATGCTGAAAGTGCTGTTCTTGTTCCTGATCCTTATTGCTGGCGTAGTGATTGGCCCGATGCTCGCCGGGCGTCAGGGCTATGTGCTGGTGCAAACCGATACCTACAATATCGAAACCAGCGTCACAGCGCTGGCGATCATGCTGGTGCTGCTGTTGGTGGTGCTGTTTGCACTGGAGTGGCTGTTGCGTCGCGTGTTTCGTACCGGCGAGCGCACCCGCGGCTGGTTCCTGGGCCGTAAACGCACGCGCGCCAGAAAACAGACCAAAGCAGCCCTGCTTAAACTGGCCGAAGGCGATTATCTTCAGGTAGAAAAACTGCTGACGCGTAACGCGGATCATGCAGAGCAACCGGTGGTGAACTATTTGCTGGCCGCCGAAGCCGCACAACAGCGTGGTGACGAATTTCGCACCCGACAGTATCTGGAGCGAGCGGCTGAAATGGCCGACACCGATCAGCTGCCGGTAGACATCACCCGCGTGCGCATCCAACTGGCTCGCAACGAGGATCACGCCGCACGCCATGGCGTCGATCGTTTACTGGCATACGCGCCGCGCCATCCTGAAGTATTACGCCTGGCTGAGCTGGCATTCCAACGTACCCACGCTTACGGTGCGCTGTTGGATATTCTGCCTGCCATGCGCAAAACCCAGATCCGTACCGAGGAGGAGGTGGAGACGTTGCGCCAATCCGCTCTGCTCGGCCTGATGGAACAAGCGATGGCGGAAGGCGGCAGTGAAGGCCTGAAGCAGTGGTGGAAAGAACAAAGCCGCAAGGTACGACAAGATTTGCCATTGCAAGTGGCTATGGCCGAGCACCTTATCGCCTGTGACGATCACCACACCGCCCAGCAGATCGTGATCGACGGTTTGAAGCGCCACTACGATGAGCGTCTGGTACTGCTGATGCCTCGTCTGGCCGCAGGCGAACCGGCCGCGTTGGAAAAACTCCTGCGTCAGTTGCTAAAACAGCATGATAACAGCGCGTTGCTGCACAGTACGCTGGGACAGTTAATGCTGAAACAGGGGGAATGGCAGCAGGCCAGCGATGCGTTTGCCGCCGCGTTGGCGCTGCGCCCGGATGCCTTTGATTACGCCTGGCGTGCCGATGCCTTTGACCATCTGCGCCTGCCGGAAGAAGCAGCTCAAATGCGTCGTGAAGGGCTGTTACTCACACTACAAGCCCCGTCTTAATCGCACTCCCCGCTGCCCCACCTTCTGGGGCAGCGCTACCCCACCCGTAAAATCAGCAAAACAGACACGTTTTTGTACTGTTGCGCAGTAAAATGAAACCGGTTTCATTTTAGATAATAAAAGGAGCAGCCCATGAGTACACGATTTCCTCCCGAATTCCTGTGGGGCGGTGCCACCGCCGCCAATCAGGTGGAAGGCGCATACGATGAAGCGGGCAAGGGACTGTCGATTGTGGACACCCTCCCTGGCGGCAAAGCACGCTTAGCCATCGTCGCGTCTGAATCCTTCGATTTTTCGCTGGATACCGAGCGCTATACTTACCCTAACCACAAGGGCATCGATCATTACCACCGTTTCAAAGAAGATATCGCGCTGTTCGCTGAAATGGGCTTCAAGTGTTACCGTTTTTCCATTGCCTGGACCCGTATCTACCCTAACGGCGTGGAACAAACACCTAATGAAGCGGGTCTGGCGCACTACGATGCGGTGATTGATACCTGTCTCGCCCACGGCATCGAACCGGTTATCACGATTTCTCACTACGAACTGCCGCTGCATCTGGCTACCGTCTACGGCGGCTGGAAAAACCGCGCGCTGGTCGGTTTTTTCGAGCGTTTTTCTCGCACGGTGCTTGAGCGTTACGGGCACAAGGTCAAGTATTGGATGACCTTCAATGAGATCAACAGCGCGGCGCATTTTCCGATCATGAGCCAAGGGCTGGTGGTGAAAACCGGGGCTCGGGACGCACAGGCAAAATTTCAGGCATGGCATCACCAGTTTGTCGCCAGCAGTCTGGCAACCAAAATTGCCCGCGAGGTCAATCCCACTATCCAGATGGGCTGCATGATTATTTATGCCACAACCTACGCCTACGACAGCAACCCGGTGAATCAGTTGGCGGCCATGCAACGCACGCAATCCTTCAACTTCTATTGCGCCGATGTGCAAGCCAACGGCAAATATCCCTACTATGCACCACGGTTGTGGGATTCACTCGGCGTCACTCTGGCGATCGAGCCCGGCGATCTTGAACTGCTGGCGAATAATACCGTTGATTACATCGGTTTCAGCTACTACATGTCGACCACCGTGGATGAAACCCACGCGGAGGGAGACGATGCTGAAGGCAATTTACTGGGCGGAACGCGCAATCCGTTCCTTGAGGCCAGCGAATGGGGATGGGAGATCGACCCGATCGGCCTGCGCATCGCGCTGAACCAGCTTTATGACCGGTACGGTAAACCCCTGTTTGTCGTGGAAAACGGATTGGGTGCGATCGATAAACCCGACAGCAACCTCTACGTGGCGGACGATTACCGCATCAATTATCTGCGCCAGCATATTGAGGCGATGGCTGATGCCATTGCTGACGGTGTGACCCTGATGGGCTACACCCCCTGGGGCTGTATCGATTTGGTCAGCATGTCGACCGGCGAAATGTCCAAGCGCTACGGCTTTATCTATGTTGATCTCGATGACACCCTCTCAGGCAGCGGCGATCGTCACAAGAAAAAATCCTTCTCCTGGTATCAAAAGGTCATTGCCAGCCACGGTGAAGATCTCACGCACTAAAAACGGCGCAAAAAAAACGCTTGCCAATAAACGGCAAGCGTTGAATAAGATCAGGTCATAAAAGACTGCAGTTAAGTGCCTCACTCAACGTAATGTCCGAAAAGTCCGATGGTGTTGTGAAACGCAGCAAAACTGCTAACCACAACGTCATCTGGCGGTGGACGATAGGCACCTGTAAACGGCTCTGCATCATTCCCAGGATTATGAAGCCGAAGCAAACATAGAAGGTGGAATGAGCATCTACAGTATTATACTAGCATGAAACGTGCCAGATCGTTGCCATAGTGAAAACAAAAAAAGAATAAAAATTAACTAATTGAAAAATATATAATTTAAAAGTCATCTGGTTGGCACAACGTCCTCATCAGTGACAGCGTCCGCCACGCACGAATGCGCCAACTGTCTCCATATAGAGACACAATGCTAATGCTTATTTCTTTTTGTTTAATTTCAAATATTTATATGTCTCCTAATGGAGACATATAAATATGGCTTCTGTCGCCATTTTCCAACAGTCAGCTGGACTACCCCGCAATAAAGCCATGCAAATCCTGGTGTAACTGTTGCAACGATTTGTCGTCAAGATAAGGCAAGTGCCCCGACTCATACCGATGAAATTGCAGATTAGCGCGCAGTTTTTCCGGCAAAGAGAGGTGATTAAGGTGATATTGCGCGACAAAGTAAGGTGTCGCCAGATCGTAAATCCCCCCGAGCACCATCACTTTCATACGCGGATTCATTTTCATGGTTTCGGACAATGCAGGCAGCAGATTGAAAGAACGGTTTTCTGGCGTCATATTCCAATGGTAAATGGCATTCGAGTCAGAAACATAGTCTTGCAGCGTGTTCACGTTCAATCCCTTTGCCAGATAGTCGCGATACGCCGAAATAAACCCCGAGCCGATAGTCATAACGGGATCGTAATCGCTTCGTGCAGCCATTCTGTCCAGCGAAGCGCCACGGTAGCGACCATCCGTGCGGCTGACGGTGTCGCCCTGCTCTGCCAGCAGTTTTTTGACAAACAGCGGGCCTGAAATGCGCAAATCGGCCTTAACCCACTCGCGCGCGGGTATACCGGTGTAGCGGGCAAGCTGCTCAGCGAGTTCTGCTTTCTGTGATTCTGGCAACAGATTGCCCTGAGCTAACGCCTGAGCATAAGGGCCGAGGGAGAACTGCTCAACTTCAGTCAGCAAATGATCCAGGTTTTCAGCGACGTGTGGTGGCTGCTGATAATAATGGGCGATAGCCGCATAGGTCGGCAGCGCCAGATAATAGGGCTGATCGATGCCGGGGTTGGATTCGGGACGATCGATATCAATATCCTGGCTCAGATACTGCGACAGCAAAATAATACCGTTAACATCCACGTTGTGCTGCACCTTTAGCCGGTTAGCCAGCGCCACCGTGCGTGTGGTGCCGTAGCTCTCACCGAGCAGGTAACGCGGCGCATTCCAGCGCTGATAGCGGCTCAGAAACTGCGTGATAAATTGCGCAAACGCCTGTGCGTCTCCATCAATACTGTAGGCGTCATTCGCCTTTTGGTGCTTCTGTGCCTGCCGCTCCTGAGCATTGGCAGCATGGCTGATAAACTGACCAAACCCGGTGCCCGGCGCATCGATAAAGACCAGATCGCTGACATCCAACAGAGAATAGGCATTGTCGATAACGGGATAAGGCGGCAATACCGGTTTGTCCGGCGTGCTGGTGACCACCCGTTTTGGCCCTAAACCGCCCATATGCAGCCAGACGGAAGAAGAACCCGGACCGCCGTTATAAATAAACGTGACCGGCCGATTCTCCGGCTTCGCCATCTTATCTACCGTCTTGAAGTAAGCCACATAGGACAAGGTCGCGATCGGTTCCTCGGGATCGTCGGTGTTGAGTGCTAATGCGCCCGCTTCGGCATGATAGTCAAGGCGACCCTGGCTAAGTTTCACTTTCCCTTCGCTCACCACCACATCATTCAACGCCTGAGCCTGTTCAGGTAGCGGCGGCGGCGACGCCATGGCAAACGCGGAACTAAAACATAAAGACAAAAATATAAAAACATAACGTTGCAGGTTATTCATGGTATTCCTTTTAGATTACTGTCCTTATGGGAACCATTTGGTTTCCGATGTCCATCCCCTCAATTTCATGCACTGATTGAAAAGGGCCTGACGGCTACCACTATTAACATCCATCACATAACTTTGTGTTTCTGGCCGTTGCCCACTGATATATTTTTCATTTTTACAGTCGTCCTTTTTTCCACACGGCAAATAGTAGGACGTATATTGCGTTCGCTGCGCCACCTCATTTTTCACGGGGAATTTTTCCTCGCTCAGCGCTTCACAGGCACCTTTCGAGATGGTGAAATCATCAGCATTTGCGCTGCTTTTTACCCATTGTGTCGTACAACCAGAAAGCAGAAGCGTGGCAAAAAATAATGTAAATTTAAACGTCATTTCGATTCCTTTTAATACAGATTTCCTACCTTCGGCATAAAATCGTATTATTGGTTCATTCTCTGCATAGCAATTGATACGATCAATGACACATCGTTTAACTTGCGTTTACTATTAAAAAGGGAAGTATCGAGCAACAAATGAAAGGTATTTAGCTGTTTTGTCTAAATAAAAACAGGGATATTCTCTTAATAACGCAAGCGAACGCAACGAGAAGTATGACGGGTATATAAATAGATGCTCCGCGCCGTGAGAACGGCGCGGAGCGAAGCATCAACGAGAAGCCAGTTGTTCCAGGCTCTGTTTCGCCAACTGATGGAGGTAGTGCGCAGTAGGGAACAGCGCACTGTCATCAACGCGGAATTTCGGGTGATGCAGCGCAAAAGGCCCGCCCGAACCGACCATCATGAAGGTACCCGGCAGTTTTTGCTGATAGAAGGCAAAATCCTCGCCAATCGGGCTGGCATCCACGCGACGCGCTTCAAAGCCTTCTTCATCGGCAACGCGCAGGGCAAAGTCCACCCATTCCGGCGTATTGACCACGGACGGTGGCCCGGCGTGCCAGATAAACTCCAGCTCAGCGCCAAAGGTGCTGGCAATGCCTGCCACAATCTGGCGGAAGCGCTGTTCGATCACATCGCGCGCTGCCTGGCTAAAGGTGCGTACCGTGCCTTCCACGTAGGCGGTATCCGGGATCACGTTCCAGGTGCTGCCGCTGTGTACCTGAGTGATTGACACCACGGCGGTATCATCCGCAGGCACCGTGCGACTGATAATGGTCTGCACCGCGCTAATCAACTGGCCGAGAATGATAATCGGATCGTTGCCTTCATGGGGTTTGGCCGCATGGCAGCCTTTGGCGGCAATCTTGATTTCAAAACGGTCCACGCCCGCCGTCAACGCACCGTCTTTGCCTCCCACCACGCCAACGGGCAGCGTTGGGTCGTTGTGAATGCCAAAGATGGCTGCGGCATTATCCAGCGCACCGGTCGCGATCACTTCTGGCGCGCCCAGCCCGGTTTCTTCTGCCGCCTGGAACAGAATGCGCACCGTGCCTTTTAACTCGGACTCGATGCCTTTAAGTAAAATGGCGGCACCCAACGCAGCGGAGGAGTGAAAATCGTGCCCGCAAGCGTGCATCACGCCCTGACGCTGAGAGGTGAATGCCACGCCGGACTCTTCTTCAATGGGCAGCGCGTCGATATCTGAACGTACGATAACCAACGGGCCATCCTGCACGCCGCCGACTTCGGCGACCAGACCGGTTTTCAACGGCAGGTCCAGAATGCGGATGCCTTCCTTCTCCAGCGCGGCGCGGATTTTTTTGGTGGTTTCAAATTCCTGGTTGGATAATTCAGGGTTCTGGTGCAGATCGTGCCGGAACGCCTGAATAAATTGCGCTAATGGCGCATGCTGAGGTGCTGTTTTCACGATGTATATTCTCCACACTGTCCGTGCTTAACGCCGCGGGATGAGCCAGCGTTAAGCAGGGTGTTGTCATTTTAAATAGCGTATATCACCACATCGTCAGATGTCGTATTCCGTATGCTCCGGCATCTTGGTCATCTGGCGTAAGAAACGCTGCGTCTGCGGGTTATCGGAGAAACTGATCACCTGCTCAGCGGGGCCCTGCTCGACGATATGCCCGTCGGCCATGAAAATCACCCGGTCAGCAACCTCTTTGGCAAACTGCATCTCGTGGGTCACGATAACCATCGTGGTGCTGTTTTTCGCCAGATTTTGAATCACTTGCAGCACTTCGTGCACGCGTTCCGGATCCAGCGCCGAGGTGGGTTCATCAAACAGAATGGCTTTCGGATCCACGGCCAGCGCCCGCGCGATACCGACGCGCTGCTGCTGCCCGCCGGACAGCGTCACCGGATACTGATGGGCTTCCGGCAGCAGGCCGACCTGCTCGATAAGCCTGAGCCCGATCTCCTGCGCCTGTTTCTTCGGCATTTTTTTCACAACAATCAGCGCTTCGGTGATGTTTTCCAGCGCGGTTTTGTTTTTGAACAGGTTGTAGTTCTGGAACACCATCGCGGTTTGCTGACGCAGCGCGTAGGCTTCCTTGGTGCTGTAACGACGGGTATCCAGCACGCGATCGCCAATTTCAATCGTGCCGGACTCCGGCTTTTCCAACAGGTTGAGGCAGCGCAGCAGGGTAGATTTACCCGATCCGGATGGCCCGATAATCGCCACCACTTCGCCCTGTGCGATATCAAGACTGATATTGTCCAGCACCACTTTGTCGCCAAAGCGTTTTGAGAGGTTTTTTACACTGATCATGGCGGCGTCTCCTTAGCGCTGTAATGAGTGGTTCAGTTTCTTTTCCAGCCAGTTTTGCAGTCTGGAATAAACGATGATGACCAGCCAATAAATCAGCCCTACCACCAGGAAGGTTTCAAAGAAACGCAGCGATTCTGCGGCGATCATCTTACCTTCAGCAAACAGCTCAGATACGCCCAGCGCAAAGGCAACCGAGGTGTCTTTGATCAGTGAAATAAAGGTGTTACCTGTTGCAGGCAGCGCATTGAGCATCGCCTGCGGCAGCACGATACGGCGATAAATCTGCGAACGATTCATGCCGATCGACAGCCCAGCTTCCGTTTGTCCCCAATCGACCGAGGCCAGCGCGGCGCGGAAAATCTCCGCCATGTACGCCGAGGTTTTCAGGCTGAAACCGATAATCGCCGCCGACATCGCGGTCAAATCGCTCAGCGCCGGGAACAGCTGCGGCAAACCGAAGTAGATAATAAACAGCTGAACCAGCGACGGAATGCCGCGAAACAGCGAGATATAAAACTCAATGACCTTCACCAATACCGTGATCTTGCTTTCCCGCAGCAGCGCTAGCACCAGACCCAGTATCATGGCGAAAATCATGGATACCACGGCTAACAGCAGCGTGGTCGGTAAATAGAGCAAAACCTGAGGAAACACCTTCAACAGGTAAGCAAAATCGATATTCATGAGCAGTACCATTAATGCTTCCACCGGCGCAAGCACCGGTGGAAAAGAGATGACAAAAAGCGCGTCTGTTAGTGAGCTTGCGGTGCGGCGGTAATATCCTCACCGAAATATTTCACGGAAATCTCTTTCAGACGGCCATCAGCGCGCATTTTCGCCAGCTCGGCATTGAACTGCTCACGCAGCTTGTCGCCTTTTTCATCTTTGTGGAACGGGAAACTGACTTCCTCAATCACCAGCGGATCGCCAACCAGTTTGAACGGCAGGTTACGCTTGTTGATTTCGGCCAACAGGATCGGGCGGGAGTTCACGTAGCCTTCCACGCGCTTGGACAACGCATCATTCATTGCGCCATCGCGGGTTTCATAGGTGCGGATGGTCACGCTGCCGTCAGAAAAGGCTTTCTTCAGGTTATTGACGTGGTTAGAGCCCAATACGCCCGCTACGGTTTTGCCTTTCAGGTCATCCAGCGTGTTGATATCGGCGTTGTCTTTGTGCGTAACAATCTGGCTGCCGTAGTAGCTGTAAACATCGGCAAAGTTATACTTTTCTTTGCGCGCCGGGGTAATCGCCACAACGTTGGCCACGGTATCGAGTTTTTTCGCTTCCAACTGCCCCATCAGGCCGCTGAAATCGGCGGTGACCCACTCGATTTTGTAATTCAGATCTTTGGCGATGGTTTCAGTGACTTCAACGTCAAAACCCACCAGCTTGTTATCTTGCTTAAAGCCGCTCGGGTAGCTTTGTCCGGTAGAACCTACGCGCAGCACCGTGCTGGCTTCTCCGCCTGCCGCTGCTTTTTTGTCCTGAGAATCACAGCCAGCCATCAGAAAGGCAGTGGTAAGCGCTAACGCAGACAAAGTCAGTTTTTTCATTATCATGTTCATGCCTCTCATTGGGAATTTTTCTTCTTCCACTGGTGATAACCATCCTGGTCCAACACTTTTTCCATATAAATCGTCAGGTGGCCTTTACCCAGATTCGCCTGCCCGACTTCGTTAAAACCGTAATGCTTATACATGTCGATAAGCCAAGGATGGCTCTGTGCCGTGCCCAAAGAAACCGCAGGTGCTTTCAGTTGCCCAATCAGCACCGTTTCTTCCAGCCACTGCATCATCTGGCGGCCAAACCCCTGCCCTTTGTAGTCCGGGTGGGTGGCGAACCACCCCAAGTGCGGCAAACCATACGGGCCCGGCTCCGGTCCCCAAGGGTAACGGATGCTAAAAGACGACACCATCACGCCGTCTTTTTCCAGCGCATAGACACCGTGGCGCGTGATATGGCGACGCACCCTATCGATATCCGCCTCAGCCGCAGCAAAGTGAATGCCCAGTTGGCGAATCGGTTCATAGGCCGCCAACGCCAACGCCAGAAACGCTTCGTCATCTTCCAGCGTGAGCTGGCGAAAAACCATACTCATGTTTGACGCTCACTTACGCTGGCAGCAGGCCAGAGTTGTCGGCATAACGAATCACTTCATCCACTTTTTGCGGTGCGCTGCCCAAATAGTTGACCGGGTTCAGCCACGCGTCAAGTTCCTGTGCGGTAACCTGCGCCGACAGCACCGGATCTTCCAGCAGTACGTCTTTAAAGTGACGATCCTGTTCAAACGCCTTCATGGAGCACTCGTACACCAGATGGTGCGCGGTTTGTTTGCCCATGCGTTTGCCAATTTCAAACATCACTTTCTCAGAGAGCAACAGGCCGTTTTGCAGTTCCAGGTTCGCCAGCATCTGCTTTTCATTGACCGACATACCGCGCAGGATACCCAGCGCATTCTGCAACTGTGCAGAGAGGTAAATGTTCACTTCCGGCAGTGCGATCCACTCGGCGCGCCAGCTCATGGCGTCACGCTCGTGCTCCACTTTCATGGATTCATGAATCAGCGATGCGCTTTTGAAAATGGGTGCGGTCAGGCTGGCTAGCCCTTCCAATGCCGCCGGGTTACGTTTGTGCGGCATGGTGGTGGAGCCAATTTTCCCTGCCGAGAACGGCTCTTCAACTTCGTTGATTTCCGTGCGCATCAGGTTATACAGTTCGTTGCCGATCTTGCCGAGCGTGCCGCTGATCAGCACCACCACGGAGGCATATTCGGAGAAGCGATCGCGCGCAGACTGCCAGCCAATATTCGGTGTGCCCAGCCCCAATTTATCCAGCGTCAGGCGCTCAATCTGCGGTCCCAGTTCGCCAAACGAGGCATAGGTGCCAATCGCGCCGTTCACGTTACCCACCAATACGCGGGCTTTGATCTCTTTCAGACGCTCCAGATGGCGAACAAACTCATCCAGCCACACCGCCAGTTTAAAGCCAAACGTGGTCGGTAACGCCTGCATGCCGTGGGTGCGCCCCGTCATCGGCGTATGCTGATACTTCTTCGCCAGCCGCTTCAACTCAACTGCCATCAATTGCGTGTCGCGCTCAACAATGGCAAAGGCCTGTTGTAATTGCAGCACCGTGGCGGTATCCACGATATCTTGCGTGGTCACGCCATAGTGAATGTATTCGCCCGCGTCGCCACACTGCTTTTGAATCGCGGTGATGGTGGGCATCAGGGAGTGCTTCATACGGACCGCGTCCTGCGCGATCTCTTCCACATTCAGTGCGCTTGCATCCGCTTTCGCGGCAATGGTTTGTGCCGCGTCGGCCGGGATAACGCCCAGTTCGCCTTCGGCCAGCGCCAACGCAATTTCAACGTCAACCTGCTTCGTCAGGCGGTTATGTTCTGACCAGACAGCACGCATTTCGGGCGTGCCAAAGTTGTTCCCGATGAGGAGAAAATCAATGAGATGTGATGCCATAGCTTACTCGTTCGTTGGATGTGTCAGGCGGGATTTTTGTCGTCGTTCTAATCTTGGGAATATAGCATGCGACAAATCGGCCCCTATATATCTTCTGGATCTATCTTATATTCAGAAGATAGGAAGAGAGATCCTTTACCACACATCCAGACATAACGCTATATTGATATCCATCACACTCTGCAAAACCGCATTACTTGCTGTATTGCGTGGTTAATACGGCCCGTTGAATCACCTCTGGCGCTAGCGAAAACGGCAGCAGCGCGGCGCTGGCAGCAGGAAATTTAAAGCTGCGGGACAGCGTGTCAGCCAGTTCGGCATAGCGCGCTTCCGCCACCGGCAAGCGTGCGGGGGCATCATAGCGCTGCAACTGTGCCAGCAAATCGGGATCGACCGAACCGTCGCCGCGCGCCACTAGCGACTGCACCCGCAGGCCGTAGCCCACTTTTTCACCGTGCAACCAGTCATGCAGTTCAGGAACGTGCGTCATACGATTATGAATTGCATGAGCCACGCCCGGCGAGGGTGAATCATCGCGCATGCTGTTTGCCAGTCCGGCCAGCGCGATATTGGCATCAATCACCTTTTGCAGCGCCACAGTCACCCGCTGTTCGGCATTGTCTCTCAGCGCCTGCTCGCCCCATTGTACAAAGGCATCGCGGGCGAGCGTCGCCACCTGAACCTTGAGGCTCAGCGCCAAATTATCTCCGTTCTTCGCCAGATAGGGCTGAAATTCATACCATTTAGCCAGCGCATCGACGATCCCGGCTTTCAGATAGCGCACATCGCTGCGGGCAATCACGTCGCTATCCACCAGCACCATCACCGGCATGTGTTGCAATACCTGCGTTCCCTGATGCCCACCCTGTTCATCATACAGGATGCTGATCGGGGACCAGGCCGCACAGGTAGCGGCAATGGTCGGCAGGGTGATCGCCTGTCCGTTCTCCAGCCCGTCAGCGACCGCTTTGGCGCAATCCATCACGCGTCCACCGCCAACACCGAGGACGACATGCATACCGCGCTGAGCTATCTCATGCTGATGATGTGCAATCGCCTCACGCGTGCATTCCCCTTCCAGCAGGTACACCTCAAACTGGACGTCGGACTGCGTCAAACTGGTGGAGAGTGCACGTTCCACCGCGGCCCAGGCGCGTGGACTGGTTAATACGGCAATGTGGCGCGAAAACGGCGCGATCAGTTCACCGACACGTGAAAGCAGGCCAGACTGGTGGTGATAAACACCGGAAGATTTGATGGCAAACACGGTAATCCCTTGATTTTCTACGCTGTGCCAACTCTTGCGCACAGGCTATAACTTGTAATAGTAAAAGCCTGCCAGCAGGTTGTAACCGAGCAAATGGTGATAAGATATAACGTGATGATATAAATTCCTGTTTGTTTTGAATGATATAGTTTTTCAAATAAACAACGCTCCCTCACTTCCCCTCAATGTGCATCCCACTGTTGTTAGCCTGCCATTACCCTCAGGGCTGATGAGCGCGTTGCAAATTTTTAACCCGATTTCGTTTTAAACCAGGAACGTTGAAACAGGAACCCCATGATGAAAATCCAATTGACCCGCCACGTCAGTGCCGCGCTGCTGACCCTGATTGCCGCCGTGACGCTGGCTGGCTGCGATAATAACAAGAGCGCGGAAACGCAGAGTAAGGTGCTGCGGGTGGGCACTACGGGCCAAAGCTTCCCGGGTTCTTACAAAGAGAACGGTACGCTGGTAGGTTATGACGTGGAAGTGGCAGAAACCATCGCCCACGAACTGGGCTACCAGATTACCTGGACTACTGCCGATTTCAGCGGCCTGATGGGCCAGTTGGAAGCGGGGAAACTGGATACCGTCGCCAATAATTTCGTGAAAACCACCGAGCGCCAGAAAAAGTACAACTTCACTGACGCTTACCTCACCTATGCGTCGCAAATCGTCACCAGCGTTGAGAACAAAGATATTCAATCGCTGGACGATCTCAAGGGCAAAACCGTATCCGGCGTTTTAGGCTCGACCCACGTAACCAACCTGCGCAATGCCTTTCCCAACAATGACGTCACCATCCGCACCTATGAAACCCGCGACGGTGCGATGAATGATGTGATCAACAACCGCGTTCAAGGCTACGTCAATTCCCGCCCCATCCTGTTAGCAGAGATTAATAAACGCCACCTGCCGCTGAAACTGGTGGGTGAACCCATCTCCAATGAGCAGGTCACGTTCCCGTTTGCCAAAACGGCGGAAGGCGACAAGTTATTGGCGGAATTCAATCAGAAGCTGCAACAACTGCGCCAGAGCGGCCAGTTAAAAGCGTTGGCGGAGAAGTATTTCGGCAGTGATAAGGTGCTGGAAGGCGGTAAAGCGGAATAAGCGGTTTTCGCCCTCGCACAACGGGGGCGTTGTTCCAACGAACAGGCTATACGGATGCCAGAAAGACAGATGCCAGAAAGCAAAAAGCGGCTGTTCCTGAGGAACAGCCGCTTTTCACAGAAAGTGGTCGGCGAGAGAGGATTCGAACCTCCGACCCACTGGTCCCAAACCAGTTGCGCTACCAAGCTGCGCTACTCGCCGAAATACTTTTTTCAACGTTATCAGTGTAAACACACTGAATGTTGATGACGTTCGTTGGTGCGAAGAGAGGGACTTGAACCCTCACGTCCGAAGGACACTAACACCTGAAGCTAGCGCGTCTACCAATTCCGCCACCTTCGCATACATTCACGAACATCTGAATCTGGGGTGGCTAATGGGACTCGAACCCACGACAACTGGAATCACAATCCAGGGCTCTACCAACTGAGCTATAGCCACCAATGTACTGCTTACAACTAACGATAAAACCGGTACTTCCCTTACGGTGAATTGTACCACCGCAGCTCTTGCACACAATGAATGGTGCGCCCGACAGGATTCGAACCTGAGACCTCTGCCTCCGGAGGGCAGCGCTCTATCCAGCTGAGCTACGGGCGCATAGCGCCGTTGCGGGTGGGGATAGTACGGATTTAATCTCTGCCTGTCTAGTGCTTTTTTTATCGAAATGATGCGTTTGCTTATGCTTTGCGCATTTCGTATCGAAAACACACAGCCAGTGACTCTCCCCACCCATTAATCAGGCTTCGGGTGCCGTTAATGCCTGTTTTTTACGCCCTTCCAGCACGGCATAAATCACGCTAACGGCGGCGAGAAACGCGACGCCGACCAATAATGACATCCGCGTGTCTTCATTGATATACATACCCACCAGTACACACAGCAAAAAGGCCATGGTCAGGTAGTTCACCCACGGAAACAGCACGGATTTGAACGGATGACCCGCCAATTGCGCCTGATGCTGCTGACGAAAGCGTATTTGGCTTATCAGCACCACAAACCATGGCACCATGCCCGGCAGCACGCTGGCGCTGTAGACATAGACGAACACTTTTTCCGGGTTGGGAATAATGTAGTTTAGCGCCGAGCCTAGCAGCAGACAAACAATAGAGACAGCAACACCTGCCGCAGGCACGCCGCTGACCGTGACTTTACCTATCCAGGCCGGTAGCTGACGGTTGTTTGCCAGTGAATAAAGCATACGCCCACAGCTGTACATCCCGCTGTTACAGCCTGAAAGCGCAGCGGTCAGCACCACAAAGTTGATGATACCGGCTGCGGCGGTAATCCCGATTTTGGCAAAGGTCAGCACAAACGGGCTGCCAGCGGTGCCAATTTCATTCCACGGGAAAATGGTGACGATGATAAAAATGGCACCCACGTAGAAAATCAGAATACGCCACAGGATGTTGTTAATCGCGCGACGCAGGGTAATTTTAGGGTTCTTGGCTTCACCGGCGGTGATCCCGACCAGCTCAACGCCCTGATAAGAGGCCACCACCAGACACAGCGCAAACAACAACCCTTTCCAACCACCGGCCAGGAAGCCGCCGTGCTCGGTCAAATTGGCAAAGCCGGTCGCCTGACCATGGTTACCAATACCAAAAAAGATAATGCCAACGCCGACCACAATCATCACGATAATGGTGGTGATTTTAATCATGGCAAACCAGAATTCGATTTCACCGTACAGACGCACTGCGGCCAGGTTGGCCAGCGCCACCAGCGCCACGCACACGATAGCGGGGATCCACTGCGGCAGTTCCGGGAACCAGTACTGCACGTAAACGCCGATAGCGGTGATTTCGGAAATCCCGACCGCCATCCACATAAACCAGTAGCCCCAAGCGGTGAGATAACCAAAGAACGGGCTCATGTATTTATGCGCATACACGGCAAAGGAGCCGGTGACCGGTTCCATATAGAGCATTTCGCCCATTGAGCGCATGATAAAGAAAACGAATATCCCGGCGACGATATACGCCAGCAGCACAGACGGCCCGGCCCACTTCAATGCGCTCGCCGCGCCCATAAACAGCCCAACGCCAATCGTTCCGCCAAGCGCGATCAGCTCAATATGTCGCGCCTCAAGCCCGCGGTGAAGCTTGCCTTGTGATTCTTCCTCGTTAGCCATAGATCCTCAGTCTTAAATGTTGTGTTTTCCTCCCGGTTTCATACCGGGTTGTAGTGTGCCCATCCCGCTTTCGAGCGGGTTAGTGCATTTTCGGCAGCATATCCTTCTGCATTTTTTCCTGATTAGCAAATAGTCATTTAAAATCAAATGGGAATAACAATTTTGTTTTAAGAGCCGATTGTCATAACAAATAGCGATGGCTAGGCAGAGCGTAACGCCGTTACAGGCGTCCGCTAAAGTAGTAGGCGAGGAATTTTAATAGCTTAATCTGACGCGTAATGCGGCTGGGTTGGCTCAACAGCCGGTAAAGCCATTCAAGCCCTAAGCGCTGCCACGCCAGAGGCGCGCGTTTCACGTGTCCAGTGAAAACGTCGTAAGTGCCTCCCACGCCCATATACAGCGCCTGCGGATGGTAACGACGGCAGTCACGCATCAGTATCTCCTGGCGAGGGGATCCCATGGCAACCGTAACGATACGCGCCCCGCTGGCGCGCACCCGCTCAAACACCGCATCGCGCTGTTCCTGCGGAAAATAGCCATCCTGGCTGCCGACGATATTCACCTGCCACTGCGCCCGCAGTTTCTCTTCGGTCTGGCGCAGTATCGCCGGTTTTCCGCCCAGCAAAAAAACCGGGGTGCCTTCCGCACCGGCTTTTTGCATCAGCGCTTCCCACAGATCGGCCCCGGCGACACGCGTTACCTCCGCCTGCGGATATTTACGCCTGATGGCGCGCACAATACTGATGCCGTCGGCATACTTGTATTCGGCCTCGGCAATCAGATCCCACAGCGGTTTATCCTGCTCGGCCGCCAACACTTTCTCGGCATTGATTGCCACTAACGTACCGGTTTTTACCTCTCCCTCGGCAAAAAGGTAGGCCAGACAGGCGGCTTGATCCGCAAACCCGTGCAGTGGGATATTGCGAATGCGATAAAGCGGGACAGAAGCGGGGTTTTCCATGAGGGTTCCTTATGGCGTATCCGGAGTGTGTGGGGCCAAGGTGGCCGCTACGGATGGCGAACGCGCCCAACGCTGGCGAATCAGGCCCGCACGTTCAAACAGCCAGTACAGCAACTTCGCCACCAGCACGCACAGCCCAAACACCAGGATAAAAAACACCACGCGTGACACGAAAGCATCGCCGCCTTCTCGCACCAGCACCATCAGGTTAAAGATGGCACCAAAGCAGAAACTTTGCAGCACCGCCGCGCTGTAGCGATTCTGGCTGCGACGGCCCGATTCATACAGGGCATCAAACCACTTGACGATCAGGCCCACCACAATGGCGCCGAGCGGAATAAACAGCACGCCACCCATCACCACCAGCGATCCCAGCAGCGTCGGCGAAATCGCCAACCCGGAGTGGTTATTGAGCACTTCCCAGGTGAAATAGTTAGCGCTGTTGAGCACCAGATTAGGGCGCGCGGGCCACAGCCAGGACGGAATAAACACGTAAAAATCACGCACGATAGGGGCTAGCCCTTGAAATTCGATGTCATCGTAGTGTTGCCACAGCAGTGCCAGATTTTCCCACGGAGAGAAGGTGTCGCGCGTCAGATACAGGAAGGTGTAAAACGCCTCCGCACCGCTCACGTCCAGACTGTAGCGCTTTAACGCCAGCCAGAACATGGCGGTAACGCTCACCGCCCCCGCCGCCACCAGCATCCACAGCGTGATCCAACCGCGCTGGATGCCAATAAACAAGAACAGGGCAAAAGCGATAATGATATTGGCTCGCGTACCGCCGACAATCAGATAGGTCAGTATTCCGAACCCGACGGTGCCCACCAGAAACAGCAGCCAGGCGCGGCGCGTCTGGTGCAGGAAATAAACCACCAGCATCGCGGGGATGAAGAAATAGAAGAAGCGCTTTAAGGCGACACCGGATACTTCGCTGGAAAAAATCTGGCTGTAGGAGCGCAGTTTAAACAGCAAAAAACCGTTGTTGATAAAGAAGATAGCCACTGTTACCACGGCCACCAGCGCCAGCAATAGCCACGTCAGGTGCGTTTCAACGCGATTCATCACGAGCCATGACTCACCGGGCGGCCTGCGCTGCGCCCTCAGCCGGGTTTTATAGGTCACGTAATAGATGGCGTAAAACGCGGTGGCCGACAGCAGCGCCTGAAGCAGATAGGTCGCAGGCACCACCGCCACATTGAATTTAAACGCCAGCAGGCAGGTAAAAGGAAAACCGAAATAAAACGTCAGCAGAAACAGGATGGAGAACAGTACGTTAAAGTTAAAGCGTACGCGACGAAACTCCTTCCAGGTCAAAAAAAGAATAAAGCAGACGGCAAACAGATACACCACGACCAAGCCGCCGAATTCACCCTGTGTCATCGTTTCGTCTCCGCCGCCAACGTCAAGGCATCGTGCCAGCCTTGCTGATAGTTAGGCTGGAAGAACGCGATGCGACGTTGATCCACGCTCGCGAGCTGGCGTTGCGCTTCACGCACCACCGCTTCCGTCAAAGTATCGCCGTAAAACAGCACCGGTAAATGCTGTTCGGCCAGATCCTGCCAGAAGGGGTTCTGTCGACTGATCACAAAGGGCACCCCGCACTGAATCAGCAGGCAAAGCGTACCAATGCCTTGCTGACGCGGGAAGATAAATACGCCAAGATCGCAACTGCGCAATAGGTTCAGGTAATCGTCGAACGCCAACTGCTCACGCAGCAACTGAAACTGTTTCGGGCCAAACAGCGTTTCACCTTCCTGCGCCACCTGATTGATATAGTCTTGGTTGTTGGCGGGATATCCCATGGGGACAATCACCCGCACCTGCGACCCCAGTTGCTGATGAATGGCCCGCAGCGCTTCGATGTGCCGATTGCTGCTATCGCCGGAATTGCCCACCAGCACCGTCATCGGCCCGGCCAGCGGTTTGGTCACGGTTTCTTCCGTCAGCGCCGGATTCATTTTGGTGGGGAAGTAAAGCAGCGAGGCAGGCACGTCAGCATGCCGCTGCCGATAGAAATCCAGATCACCACGCGTGGCAAAGACATGACCTATCCGTCCCTGCGCCATGCGACGCAGCAGGTAAAACACGCGATGCTTCCACTGTGTGGCCTCTTCATACAGATCCGCACCCCACACATGCCAATAGGCCTGGGCCGGTTTGATACGTCGCCCCAACAGCGCCAGCCAAATCCACGGATTGAACTGTCCGTGGAAAAAGAACCGCGTCTGCCGATCGGCCCGCGCCCGCGTCACCACCGCCTGCGCCAGCGCGCGTTTATCGGCATAGCAGGTTAAGGTCAGCCCCGGAAAAGCCTGCTGCAAGCGTTCATCACCGGATACCACCATAAAATGCGTGACCACGGGCGCAGGCAGCTGCGTTGCCAGCACGTCGTGGAAGAAGCGCAGCAGCGTCTGGTTATGATGCGGGATATCCGATCCCAGCACGTGAATCAGTGTCGTCATGGTCGCCTACGATAAATAAGAAAAACACAACAGCACAGGAAAAAGTAAACCACATAGGTCCACATATAGGCTTGCGTGGCCCCCAATGCGCCGTGGCGCGGAATCAACCACTGGGAGAAACCACTCAGCAACAGAAACTGGCTCAGTTCCGCCAGCAGATAAAAGCGCAGCGCCGCTTTGGCAATCACCAGATAACCAAAGACATAGGCCCCCACTTTCATCACATCACCCACCAGTTGCCAGGCAAAGAGATCGCGCATCGGCACAAACTGCGGGGAAAACAGCAGCCAGATAGCCACATCGCGCAATAACCAAATCGCGAGACTGGCGGCAGCCACCGCCGGGAAAACAAACCGCAACGCGCGGCCTACTTCTCGCGCAATCGCCGGTTTTTCCTGCAATCGCGCCAGCGTCGGTAGCAAATAGACCGAAAACGCCGCCGTGATAAATTGCAGGTAGGCATCGGATATCGTGCTCACCCCCTGCCACAAGCCGACCGCATCCCACCCGGCATGCGCCGCGAGCAGGTTACGCATCATGATATAGGCGACGGGCACCGTCACCGCCGTCATCACCGCCATCAGGGTAAATTTGCCTAACTGCGTGGCAAACGCGCGGTCCCATAGCGGACGCAGATGCTGCCAACGCAAGGGGGTGCGCCGCCACAGCAACACACCGGCGGGCAGCGTAATCAACGCCGGTACCAGCGCCAACCCGACCAACGCACCGGCGTACCCTCCCAGCAAAAAGCAGGCAACAAACGCCACCAGCCCAATCAGGCTGCCGCTGACAATCGCCAGTGCGTTGCCCTGTGCGTCCCGATACCCTTTCAGGATAGCCAAAAAGAAGTTGGCGCAGGCAATGCCCATTTGCAACAGCGCCAGCAGGCGGATCACGTCACGATAGCGATCGTCGCCAAACAGCGCCGTGGCTATCGGCCCGGCCGCCAACACAAAGAGGAGCGCTAACGCCGATGAAAAGAGCGCAATCAGCGTCGCTGACGTCCCCAACACCTGTCGCAACGGCTCAGGCTCAGGCTGATGGCGCGCCACCAGCATGATCACGCCATTAAATATTCCCGCGCCTGACAGCACGCCCAACACGGTGATCAGTTGGCGGTAATTCCCCGCCAGCCCCACGCCGCTCGGACCGAAGGACACCGCCAGCAATTTGATCACCACCAGGCCAATGGCGATTTTGACCAGCGTCGAACCCGCCGTCCATAAGGACGCTCTTGCCAATGACATATCAGGAAAAGAAACTCAGGATGGTGTTGATCACCGTGCGCTGATTGATATCAGACAGATTGTAAAACAGCGGCAACCGGACCAGCCGCTCGCTTTCCCGCGTGGTATAACGGTCTTCCCCGGAAAACCGCCCGAAGCGCAGTCCCGCAGGTGAGGTATGCAGCGGAATATAGTGGAACACCGTCAGAATTTCCGCATCCTTCATGTCGTGAATAAACGCAGCGCGATCGTCAATATCGCGCAGCTTGAGGTAAAACAGATGCGCATTGTGCTGGCAGTGTACCGGCAACGTGGGCCGCGTAACACGCCCGGCCTCCGCCAGCGGGCGGAAGGCGTCATAATAGTTGTGCCACAGGCGTAAACGGCGTTCGTTGATGCGACCGGCTGCTTCCAACTGCCCCCACAGGTAGGCAGCCTGAATATCCGCCATCAGGTAGCTGGAGCCGATATCGCGCCAGGTATATTTATCGGCCTGACCGCGAAAGAACTGGCTACGGTTGGTGCCTTTTTCGCGGATGATTTCTGCCCGCTCGACCAACGCCGGATCGTTAATCAGTGTGGCACCGCCTTCACCGCCGGACGTGTAGTTTTTGGTTTCGTGAAAACTAAAGCAGCCAATGTGACCAATCGCCCCCAACGGACGCCCTTTGTAGCGCGCCATCACCCCTTGCGCAGCATCCTCCACCACCCACAGATCGTACTTTTCCGCCAGCGCCATAATGGCGTCCATCTCGCACGCCACACCGGCATAGTGCACCGGCACGATGGCACGGGTCTTGTCAGTAATCGCCGCTTCAATCTTGCTTTCATCGATGTTCAGCGTATCCGGGCGCACATCGACATACACGATGGTTGCCCCACGCAGCACAAAGGCATTGGCGGTAGAAACGAAGGTGTAGCTGGGCATGATCACTTCATCACCCGGCTGAATATCCAGCAGGATGGCCGCCATCTCCAATGATGCGGTACAGGAGGGGGTTAACAACACTTTCTTGCTGCCAGAATAGTGTTCCAGCCATTGTTGGCAACGGCGCGTAAAACCGCCGTCACCACACAGCTTGCCGCTGCTCATGGCGGCCTGCATATAGTCCAGTTCAGTACCCACAATCGGGGGAGCGTTAAAGGGAATCATGCGGTCTCCTGTAAAACCAATGCGCCGTATCATGAATCTGCGCGCCGCAGCGTTGATAAAGGCGCAGCGCGCGCGTATTACCCAACTGAGTGGACACCCACAGATGTGCCACGTGCCGCTGTTGGCACCAGTGCCTTGCCAGCGCCATAAGCGGCATGCCCACACCGCCGGATGCACCCGGCCACGCGGCCAGAAGGCCGATGCGCGCCCGATCCGCCTGCGTCTGGCGCAGCGTCACCCAACCGAGTGGCGCACCCTGCGCGTTAAGTGCGATCAGGCAAACATCGTCAAAGGTGCCACGCACCGCGTTTTCCACCCATTGCGCATAAAAACGACCGCTGTCCGTCATGCGATACCAGGGTGCGCGAAACCGGCTGTGCGAAAAAACGCGCGCAGCAGCCTCACGCAACGGCGCAATATCCGCAGTATCCGCCACGCGCCAGGCCGGAAGCGCCACCTCGCCAGAATCGATGGGCAGGCAAAAATCCACTTCGCTCTCTGCCAGTTGGAAACCTGCGGCAGAGAGCGCATCGACAGTCGCCAGATCGCTGGCAGAAACCTTGGCCTGCACCACCGCATAGACGTTCAACGCCGCGGGCGTTAGCGCTGGCGCATCATCACTGAACGACAGACGCGCGCTGGGGAGGGCGAAAAAATCGCTTTCCCACGCCAACGGCAACACATGGGCACAGATCGTGGCTGTCATCGCCTCTCCTGTCATGGCTTGCACGCTACTGTTACTGACACAGGGGTGCGATAAACGCGTCGATTACGCGTCCAGCCCCAACCGTTCTCCGGTATAGGAGCCATCCTGCACGCTGCGCCACCAGGCTTCGTTATTCAGATACCACAATACCGTTTTACGCATACCGCTTTCGAACGTCTCCTGCGGTTTCCAATCCAGCTCCTGCGCCATTTTGCTGGCATCGATGGCGTAGCGCATGTCATGGCCGGGTCGGTCAGTCACATAGGTAATCAGATCGCGATAATGGGTGACACCCGCCGGTTTTTGCGGCGCCAGTTCTTCCAGCAGATCGCACAGGGTATGCACTACGTCGAGGTTTTTACGCTCGTTATGGCCACCGATATTGTAAGTTTCCCCGACCTCACCCGCCGTCACCACGCGGTAAAGCGCACGCGCATGATCTTCAACAAACAGCCAGTCGCGGATCTGCGCACCGTTGCCATACACCGGCAGCGGCTTAGCGGATAACGCGTTGAGGATCATCAGCGGAATCAATTTTTCCGGGAAGTGGTAAGGACCGTAGTTATTGGAGCAGTTGGTGATGATCGTCGGCAGCCCATAGGTGCGCATCCAGGCGCGTACCAGATGATCGCTGGAGGCTTTGGATGCGGAATACGGGCTGCTGGGTGCATACGGCGTGGTTTCGGTAAACAGATCGTCCGTGCCGTGCAGATCGCCAAACACTTCATCGGTAGAAATATGGTGGAAACGGAAGGCGGCTTTTTTCTCGTCATCCAGTGCGTTCCAATAGTGACGCGCCGCTTCCAGCATCTGATAGGTGCCGACGATATTGGTTTCAATAAACGCCGCCGGACCATCAATCGAGCGGTCAACGTGACTTTCTGCCGCCAGATGCATCACCAAATCCGGCTGATACGTGGCAAAAACCCGATCCAACGCGGGACGATCGCAGATATCAACCTGCTCGAACGCGAAACGATCGCTGGTCGCCACCGGGGCCAATGACGCCAGATTACCGGCATAGGTCAACTTATCGACCACCACCACGCTGTCCTGCGTTTCCGTTACCAGATAGCGCACCAGCGCTGAGCCAATAAACCCTGCACCGCCTGTCACCAAAATACGTTTCAACGCCATACTCCTTTCGTGTCTACAATCCACTGTTGTTTTATCTTTTCAGGTTCTATCGCGCGGAATACGCGGTGATCGACCAGCATCACGACCACATCCGCCTCACGCAGCGCCGTCGGCAATTCCGCCAACGTGACCAACCCGGTCAAACGGGGCGGCAACGCCGCCACATTGGGCTCCACGGCCAGCGTCGTGCCACTGTGCCACTGTGCAATCATCTCGGTAATCCCGACCGCCGGGCTTTCGCGCAAATCGTCAATATCTGGCTTAAAGGCCAGCCCAAAACAGGCGATGGTCACGTCGCTGGCGCGTTTGCCGCTCTGTACCAGACAATCCGCTACCGCCATTTTGACGCGATCGACCACCCACAGCGGCTTGCCGTCGTTCACCAATCGCGCCGTGTGTATCAAACGTGCCTGCTGCGGGTTTTGCGCCACGATAAACCACGGGTCTACCGCGATGCAATGACCGCCAACGCCGGGGCCAGGCTGAAGGATATTCACACGCGGGTGACGATTCGCCAGACGAATCAGCTCCCATACGTTGATACCCTGTTCGGCACAAATCAGCGACAGTTCGTTGGCAAAGGCGATATTCACGTCACGGAAGCTGTTTTCCGTCAGTTTACACATCTCGGCCGTGCGCGCATCGGTCTCCACGCACTCGCCTTCAAGAAAGATCTTGTACAACGCGCTGGCGTGCGCGGCACAGGCTGGCGTCATGCCGCCAATCACCCGGTCATTTTTCACCAACTCCACCACCACCTGACCGGGCAACACGCGCTCCGGACAGTAAGCGATATGGATATCGGCATCGTCCCCCGCGTGCTGCGGGAAGGTCAGATCGGACCGGGCTTCGGCCAGCCACGTCGCCATCTGCTCCGTTGCGCCAACCGGACAGGTGGACTCAAGCACCACCAGCGCGCCGGGTTGCAGCACCGGTGCAATCGACG
This sequence comes from Candidatus Symbiopectobacterium sp. NZEC127, assembly GCF_025962675.1. NCBI lineage: Bacteria > Pseudomonadati > Pseudomonadota > Gammaproteobacteria > Enterobacterales > Enterobacteriaceae > Symbiopectobacterium > Candidatus Symbiopectobacterium sp. NZEC127. The sequence goes on along the minus strand of NZ_JAGFPG010000007.1, from coordinate 39,149 downwards.
CAGCCGCTGCCTGTACATAGCTCAAATCCGGTTCATGACCCTCTTTAAACGGCGTCGGCACGGCGATCAGGAAGGCGTCCGCCGCCTCGGGTTTGTGGGTTGCCGTCAAATAGCCGTTGTCCACGGCGGCCTTCACCATGGCTCCCAGATCGGGCTCGACAATATGAATCTCACCGCGATTAATGGTTTCCACCGCGTGCCGGTTGACGTCCACACCAATCACCCGCTTTTTCCGTGAGGCAAACGCGGCCGCGGTCGGCAGACCGATATAGCCCAACCCAACCACCACTATTTTATTAATTGTCATTGCGTTAGTTGTCATGGTGTTCATTGTCATGGCGTTGCTCATTGTCGTGTGATCAAAGTGTGCTTCAGTGCGGCAATAATACGCTGACAGGCAGTGCCGTCACCGAACGGGTTATGCGCCCGGCTCATGGCCTGATATGCCGCATTGTCGGTCAACAGTTGCGACACTGCGTCCAGAATCGTCGCCACTTCGGTGCCAACCAGCCGCACCGTTCCCGCATCCACGGCTTCGGGCCGCTCTGTCGTTTCACGCATCACCAACACAGGCACGCCCAGCGAGGGCGCTTCTTCCTGAATGCCGCCAGAATCAGTCAAAATCAAGTACGACCGGTTCATCAGGTAAACAAACGGCAAGTACTCCTGCGGCGCGATCAGAAACACGTTATCAATACCGCTCAAAATACGGTTTACCGGCTCACGCACATTCGGATTCAGGTGCACCGGATAGAGAATCTGCGCTTCCGGGTGGCGACGGGCAATGCTTGCCAACGCCGTACAAATACGCTCGAAACCGTCGCCAAAGTTTTCACGACGATGCCCGGTGACCAGAATCAGTTTTTTATTCGCATCCAGAAAACCGTAGTGGGTATCCAAGGCGTGGCGCAATGTTTCATCGCCAAGAATTCGATCGCGCACCCAGAACAGCGCATCGATAACCGTATTTCCTGTCACCAGGATCTGCCGGTCGCCAAGATTTTCACGCAGCAGGTTATCACGCGCCCGCTCGGTTGGCGCAAAGTGGTAGGTTGCCAAATGGCCGGTCAGCTTACGGTTGGCCTCTTCAGGCCAGGGCGAGTAGAGATTGCCGGTGCGCAACCCGGCCTCCACATGTGCGACGGGAATACGCTGATACAGCGCCGCCAGGCTGGCGGCCATCGTGGTGGTGGTATCACCATGCACCAACACCAGGTCAGGTTTGAAGGCCGTTAACACGGGCTCCAATCCTTCCAGAATGCGACACGTGACCTCACTCAACCCTTGGCCCGGCTGCATAATGTTCAAATCATAATCCGGCGTAATAGCAAATAAACGCAGCACCTGATCCAGCATCTCCCGGTGCTGGGCTGTTACGCATATTTTCGATTCAAAGGCTTCATCTTGAGCCAGGGCATAAACCAGAGGGGCCATTTTAATGGCTTCTGGGCGGGTGCCGAAAATAGTCAACACTTTCACAATGAATCTCTTTCATCAGGTTAGGGGCTGCCCTTTCAGGCGGCGTAAACGGTCAATCCACCCGTCGCTGAGATTTACAGCGAACCAGTGCAATACCCGCCCCGGTCAGTGCACCGATAGCGCCCCACATCACCATCAAGAACAGGCGACGCGGACTGTCTCGCTTCACCGGCTCCTCCGGCGTGCGCAGATAACGGTAGGTCTGCAATGCCGCGTCGAGCTGTGGCTCAACGCTCAATGTCGCCAACATGGCGCGGTTTTGGTCATAATCGATGTCGTAGCGCGGACCACTGGCCTGCAAGGACTCCAATTGCGCCTGCAACATCGGCCGCCCCAACAGGAAAAGCTCTGAGGGCGGCAATTCTTGTGCGGGGGTATCGGTCTGGCTGCGGCTGATCCCCTGCTGTTGCGCAATCTTTAACGCCATCTTCACGCTATTCAGGTCGCGATCGAAAATGGCCTGCGCGACCGCTTCCTGACGTTGGATCTGCGACTGCAAAAAGACCTTACGTGCCGCCCAGGCGCCGGTTAGCTCACCGTTAAGGTGTTGCGCTGCGCGCTGACTGGCAAACTCGATATATTGACGCAACAGCCGATTGGCGGCGGCCGCGTTGTCCACCGTCAGGCGCACGCTGTCGAAGGTCTTTTTGCCGTCGTCACGCGGGGTAAACTGGATATCGGCGATCAGTTCGTCCAGCAAGGCCGCGTCCGCTTTGGCATCACCTTCCTGATGCGATTTATAGTAGTCGCTCTGTAGCCAGAAATCGCGCCGGGTATCATACGCGGCAACCTGCATGACAAACTCATCGTAAACCTTGGCTGACACCGACAGCGGCTCGGGCGGCAGCGACGCGAAGGCTTTGGCATCCAGATTGCGCAAAAACTGCTGTTGCGGATAATAACCGCCCAGCCGCGTGACGCCGGGCCGATCGGTTATTGCCGTGGCGCTCCACTCTTGGCGTGCAAGATAGGAATACCCTAACGCCATCAGTGCGAAAGCCAGCGCCACGCCGGCAATCCAGAATTTGCCTCGCCACAACGCACCGCACAGGCCGCGAATATCCAGTTCATTCTCGATACCGGCACCCGCAGTATCAACGCGGTGATGGGCTTCGCCAGAGGCTCCGTTAGCAGGGTTTTCGTGTTTCATTACTTCCCCAAAGTGATGTGGTTTCAAGTTGAGTGTCGACGATCGTCGCTACGGCGCGTTCGACGCTTGATGCGTTTCAGAAAGCGCGCCACGCGCCATGCCCGTTTCAGGCAGTAGTCATAAAGCCCAAAGGCCAGTAAAAACAGCACCAACATGGCCCATTCGGGAATGAAAGAGAAATACTCTCCGGCCATGCCGATGCCCGCCAACAGCACCGCAGCTGCGGTGATCAGCACAAAAGCCTGATGCGGGGTAAATCCGGCGCGCATCAGTAAATGATGGATATGCTGGCGATCCGGCGCGAAAGGGCTCATCCCCCGGCGCAAGCGACGGTACATGATGGCCACCATGTCCATCAGCGGAATGGCGATCAGCCACAGTGCGGTTACCGGGTTAATCGGATGGTATTTGCCCTGGGTGGATTGCATCAGGATCCAGATGGCGGTGAACCCTATCATGGTGCTGCCTGCATCGCCCATAAACACTTTATAGCGGCGGCCAAAGAAACCGAGATTGAGCAAGATGTACGGCAGCGTGGCGGCAATCATGGCAAAGCACCACAGCGCCAGATTGTGGTGACCGTAACCGTAGAGCAGGATACCCATCGCGCCGAACGACACCACGGAAAGACCGCCGAGCAGCCCGTCGATGCCATCGACCATGTTAAACGCGTTAATCGCCGCCCAGACGGCAAACAGCGTCACCAGATAGCTCAACGGCCCCAGCACCATATCCCACGGGCCAAACAGCTCCCCCAGGTTGCGCAATGAGAGATGCGCGAACACCATCATGGCAATGGCAACCAGCGCCTGAACCAGCGCACGAATTTTGACACTGATATCAAAGCGATCGTCCAACGCCCCGACAAACACCAGAATTCCGGCACACAGCAGGTAAAAGCGGAAATGGGGAATGTAGTAGTCGGTTATCAGGAAGGTAAAGCACAGGCCAGCATAGACGGAAATGCCCCCCACCAACGGGATCAGCCCCTGGTGACGTTTACGCTGATTGGGACGATCGACAAGACCGAGCGGCCTCGCCACGCGACGGGCCAGGAATAGAAAAGCCAAAGAAAACAAGAAAATAAATAATAACTCTAGACGCATAGCGAGTAAGTTTACCGTTTATGGCTACAAGCCGCCGCAGGCTGCCACGGCGAAGCAGGGTTCGCCATAACAGGGCCGTTCACCACAACATCATTATGCGGCCGACGGTATCGCGCGGGCATGCACAGGGCAAGCGCGAGCGAAGAGGTTATGATGACGCCTTCAAATCAGTGCGTACCATAACGGAAAGCATGACGCCGGGACATCCTAGAATACTCTGGAAAAACACCCTGTAGTGTAAAGGTCGGTAAGTTCCTAAAAAAAAAAACGCCACGACCCGCGTGGCGTTTTCCCCGAGAACACTGCCGGCTTATGAACGCTTCATCATGTCGAAGAATTCATCGTTGGTTTTGGTCATTGCCAACTTGTTGATCAGGAACTCCATCGCATCGATCTCGCCCATTGGGTGAATGATTTTGCGCAGGATCCACATTTTTTGCAGTTCTTCGGAGGTGGTGAGCAGCTCTTCTTTACGGGTACCGGAACGGTTGTAGTCGATAGCCGGGAACACACGCTTCTCAGCGATTTTACGCGCCAGATGCAGTTCCATGTTACCTGTACCTTTAAACTCTTCGTAAATCACTTCGTCCATCTTCGAGCCGGTATCTACCAGCGCAGTGGCGATAATGGTCAGGCTACCGCCCTCTTCCACGTTACGCGCAGCACCAAAGAAGCGTTTCGGGCGGTGCAGGGCGTTGGCGTCCACACCACCGGTCAGCACTTTGCCAGACGCCGGTACCACGGTGTTGTAGGCGCGCGCCAGACGGGTGATGGAGTCTAGCAGGATGATAACGTCTTTTTTGTGCTCGACCAGGCGCTTGGCCTTTTCAATCACCATTTCGGCAACCTGAACGTGACGAGAAGCAGGCTCATCAAAGGTAGACGCCACCACTTCCCCTTTCACCAGACGTTGCATCTCGGTCACTTCTTCCGGACGTTCGTCGATAAGCAGCACCATCAGCACGCAGTCAGGGTGGTTATACGCGATGCTCTGCGCAATATTTTGCAGCAGCATGGTTTTACCGGCTTTCGGCGGTGCCACGATCAAACCACGTTGACCACGGCCAATCGGCGATGCCAAATCCAATACGCGTGCCGTCAGGTCTTCTGTCGAACCATTACCGCGTTCCATACGCAAACGTGAGTTGGCGTGCAGCGGGGTGAGGTTTTCGAACAGGATCTTGTTGCGGGCGTTTTCAGGTTTGTCGTAGTTAACTTCGTTGACTTTCAGCAAGGCAAAATAGCGTTCCCCTTCTTTGGGAGGACGAATCTTGCCTGAAATGGTGTCACCAGTACGAAGATTAAAACGGCGGATTTGGCTGGGAGAAACGTATATATCATCAGGGCCGGCGAGGTAGGAGCTGTCTGCGGAGCGGAGGAAACCGAAACCATCCTGCAAGATTTCCAGCACGCCATCGCCGAAAATATCTTCGCCACTTTTTGCATGCTGCTTCAAAATGGCGAAAATAATATCCTGCTTGCGCATACGAGCCTGGTTTTCCAGCCCCATGTTTTCGCCAAGAGTAATTAACTCAGAAACTGGCGTATTCTTTAATTCGGTAAGATTCATAGTGGTGGGTTCTTAAACTCGGGGTAAATCTCGAACAATTAACGTGAATGGGATGGCAAGGGTCACCGTGCCACTATCATATACCGCCCTCAATCACACCATTCCGTTTGGCTTGATACGTGAACGTGTTACACGTTGACCACGCAAGCCCGATACAAAACGACGGCAAGAGATCGAAGACACCTGAAACCAATTAATGTAATGCTTTAGATTGCCTGACCACGCTACGGATTCTTATGCCGTGTTTGTGCGATTTGTTGTCACGAACGGGCAGCGTTAAGGTATAGACAGCGAGTAATGCTATAGATTCAAACTTTCAGGCTTAAGCCTGCGAGGCTTAAACATAGGCAAGTACGATATGCAGTAATGATGAATCTAGCACGCTTCATGACGTGCGGCAAGCGGTCAATACGAGAAATCCTCACTGACCGCTTTGTGCGATGAAATAGCGTTGATAAACCTATCAGGCATTACAGATTGGTGTTCAAAAACTCTTTCAACTGGCCTTTGGACAACGCGCCGACTTTGGTTGCCGCCACTTCGCCGTTCTTGAACAGCAGCAGGGTCGGGATGCCGCGAATGCCGTATTTCGGCGCGGTCGCCGGATTTTCATCAATATTCAGCTTGGCAACGGTGATGCGACCTTCGAATTCATCAGCGATTTCATCGAGAATGGGAGCGATCATTTTGCAGGGACCACACCATTCGGCCCAAAAATCAACCAGTGTTGCCCCTTCGGCCTGCAACACGTCCGTTTCGAAGCTGTCGTCTGTCAGGTGAATAATTTTATCGCTCATTTTTTACTCCGCAGGATTATCTTTAGCGAGTTGGTGTAGCATTAACCAACAAAGCTTGACTTTATTTCACTGTATACGCTTTCGTAAAGCAATAGTTAGCTGATATTCTACCACACTATGAGCAAAACACACTTGACCGAACAGAAGTTTTCCGACTTCGCGCTGCACCCGCAGGTAATCAAAGCCCTTGAAAGCAAAGGGTTTTATAACTGCACGCCCATCCAGGCACTCGCACTACCTCTCGCCCTTGATGGCCGGGACGTCGCGGGTCAGGCGCAAACCGGAACGGGCAAGACGCTGGCATTTCTGGCGTCTACTTTCCACTATCTCTTGTCGCACCCTGCTTCGGCAGAGCGTCAAACCAACCAGCCGCGCGCGCTGATCATGGCTCCCACTCGCGAGTTGGCGGTGCAAATCCACGCGGATGCACAGGCGCTGGCCGAATCGACGGGCATGAAACTGGGTCTGGCTTACGGCGGAGACGGCTACGATAAGCAGCTTAAAGTGCTGGAGCAGGGTGTTGATATCCTGATCGGTACCACGGGCCGCTTGATCGACTACGCCAAGCAGAATCATATTAACCTTGGCGCCATTCAGGTTGTGGTGCTGGATGAAGCCGACAGAATGTACGATCTGGGCTTTATCAAAGATATTCGCTGGCTGTTCCGCCGCATGCCGCCTGTGACGCAGCGTCTGAACATGCTGTTCTCCGCCACGCTGTCATACCGGGTGCGTGAGTTGGCGTTCGAACAGATGAACAACGCCGAGTACGTTGAAGTGGAGCCGGAGCAGAAAACCGGACACCGCATCAAGGAAGAGCTGTTCTATCCGTCAAACGAAGAGAAGATGCGCCTGCTGCAAACGCTGCTGGAAGAAGAGTGGCCGGATCGCTGCATCATTTTCGCCAACACCAAGCACCGCTGCGAAGATATCTGGGGCCATCTGGCTGCGGACGGACATCGCGTGGGTCTGCTGACCGGCGACGTGGCGCAGAAAAAACGCCTGCGCATTCTGGATGACTTCACGCAGGGCAACCTGGACATTCTGGTCGCCACCGACGTTGCGGCGCGCGGTCTGCACATTCCTGCCGTCACCCACGTATTCAACTATGACTTGCCGGACGATTGCGAAGACTACGTGCACCGCATTGGTCGTACCGGACGTGCGGGCGCCAGCGGTTTTTCCATCAGCCTGGCCTGTGAAGAGTATGCGCTGAACCTGCCGGCCATTGAGCAATACACGGGCCATTCAATCCCGGTTAGCAAATACGATAGCGATGCGCTGATGACCGATCTGCCTGCGCCGAAGCGCTTGCCCCGCACGCGTACCAGCAGTGGCCCGCGTCGCAGTGGCCCGCCACGTCGTAGCGGCGCACCGCGCAGCAACCGTAAAAGACCGAGTTAAGCATCCATGCTAAATGCTTCCTCGCTGTATGCGGCGATCGATCTGGGCTCGAACAGCTTCCATATGTTGGTGGTGCGTGAGAGCGCTGGCAGCATTCAGACGCTGGCGCGCATTAAACGTAAAGTGCGTTTGGCGGCAGGACTGGATCGCGATAACCGCTTGTCACAGGAAGCCATGCAGCGCGGCTGGCAGTGCTTACGCCTGTTTTCCGAACGCTTGCAGGATATCCCTCAGACGCAAACCCGCGTTGTCGCCACGGCGACCCTGCGGCTTGCCACCAACGCCGATGAGTTTCTGGCACAGGCGCAGCAGATTCTGGGCTTGCCGATTCAAGTCATTAGCGGTGAAGAGGAGGCGCGCCTGATTTATCAGGGCGTGGCCCATACCACCGGTGGACCGGAAAAACGTCTGGTGGTGGATATCGGCGGCGGCAGTACCGAGCTGGCGACCGGAACCGCGGCGCAGGCCACGCAGTTACTCAGTTTGCCAATGGGATGCGTGACCTGGCTGGAACGTTATTTCAGCGATCGCACCCTGACGGCAGAAAATTTTGCCCGCGCGGAGCAGGCGGCGGGTGACATGATACGCCCCGTGGCAGCCCAACTGCGTGCACAGGGTTGGCAAGTGTGCGTGGGCGCATCCGGCACCGTACAAGCGTTGCAAGAGATTATGGTGGCGGCTGGCATGGACGAGCACATCACGCTCGACAAGCTGCGTGCCCTAAAACAGCATGCCATTGCCTGCCATAAGCTGGAAGAGCTGGAAATTGACGGCCTGACGCTGGAGCGGGCGCTGGTGTTCCCCAGCGGGCTGTCCATTCTGTTAGCCATTTTCCAGGAACTTGACATTCAGAGTATGACGCTGGCCGGTGGCGCACTGCGTGAAGGCCTGGTATACGGGATGCTGCACCTGCCCGTAGAGCAAGATATTCGCCAGCGCACGCTGCTCAATCTGCAACGTCGCTATTTGTTGGACGGTGAACAGGGCCAGCGCGTCAGCGCGTTGACCGACAATTTTTTGCACCAGTTGGCGCAGGATTGGCCGTTGGATCATCGATGTCGCGAGTTGCTGCACAGCGCCGGTTTTCTGCATGAAATCGGTCTGGCCATTGATTTTCGCAATGCTCCGCAACACGCCGCCTATCTTATTCGCAACAGCGATCTTCCCGGTTTTACTCCGGCACAGAAAAAACTGCTGGCTATTCTGGTGTTAAATCAGAGTGGTGCGCTCGATCTTCAGTCATTGAATCAGCAAAACGCCGTGCCCGCGCTGCCTGCGCAGCGCTTATGCCGTTTGTTGCGACTGGCGATTATTTTCGCCAGCCGCCGCCGTGATGACACCTTGCCTGACAGCATCTTGTGCGCAAGCGGCGATACCCTGCGTATCCAGCTACCCGCTGGCTGGTTGGCCGCGCATCCCCTGCGCGCAGAAGCGTTGGAGCAGGAGAGCCGTTGGCAAGGCTATGCCCACTGGCCGCTGGTGATTGAGGAAGCCGCGCAGTAACCGCGGCGCTACTCCTTGTCGCGCGCCTGCGCCAACTGTGCGCGCAGGTTCGCCAGATGGTTTTGCCCCTTTTGCATCCGCTCTTGTGCGCTGACCACTTTGCGTGCCGTTTCCCATTGCAGATCGTCCTGCGGCAGTTCCAGCAAGAAACGGCTGGGCTCTGGCCGCATCAGTTCGCCGTACTGGCGACGCTCTTTGCACAGGGTAAAAACCAGCTCACGTTGCGCCCGCGTGATGCCGACATAGGCCAGACGACGCTCTTCATCGACATTATCTTCATCAATGCTGCTCTGGTGCGGCAGTAACCCCTCTTCCATCCCCACCAGATACACATAGGGGAACTCCAGCCCTTTGGAGGCGTGCAGCGTCATCAGTTGCACCTGATCCACATCTTCTTCGCTTTCACCGCGTTCCATCATGTCGCGCAGGGTGAAGCGCGTTACCACCTGCGTCAGCGTCATCGGTTCATCGAGATCCGAGCCCGCCAGCATTTCCGTCATCCAGCTAAACAGCTGATTGACGTTTTTCATCCGCATTTCCGCCGCTTTCGGGCTGGTTGAGGTTTCATACAGCCAGCTTTCATAATCCAGTCCGTGAATCAAATCGCGCACCGCCGCCACCGGTTCCCGCTCAGCCTGCTGGGCAATTTCCCGCATCCAGTGAGTGAAGCGTTGCAGCGAGGAGAGCCCACGGCCAGACAGGTGCGCCTCCAACCCTAAATCAAAACTGGCGGTGAACAGGCTTTTGTTGCGCACATTGGCCCACTCTCCCAGTTTCTGTAGCGTTGCAGGGCCGATTTCTCGCTTAGGGGTGTTGACGATGCGCAGAAAGGCGCTGTCGTCATCCGCGTTGGTCAACACCCGCAGATAGGCCAACAGGTCCTTGATTTCCGGACGAGAAAAGAAGGAAGTCCCGCCGGAGATGCGATAGGGGATGCGGTTTTGCATCAGCATCTTTTCAAACAGCCGCGACTGATGGTTGCCACGATAGAGGATGGCATAGTCGCTGTACTGCGTCTTGTTGATAAAGTGATGAGCAATCAGTTCGCCCACCACCCGTTCCGCCTCGTGGTCTTCGTTGTTGGCGGTGATCACCTTCAGTTCACTGCCGTAACCCAATTCCGAAAAGAGCTTTTTTTCAAATACGTGTGGGTTATTGGCGATCAGGATATTGGCCGCTTTGAGAATACGGCCCGAGGAGCGGTAATTTTGCTCCAGCTTGATCACTTCAAGCTGGGGGAAATCCTGTGAGAGCAGCACCAGGTTTTGCGGGCGGGCACCGCGCCAGGAGTAGATGGATTGATCGTCATCGCCGACCACGGTAAAGCGCGCACGCGCACCGACCAGCAGTTTAATCAGCTCATACTGGCTGGTGTTGGTGTCCTGATACTCATCCACCAGCAGGTAGCGCAAACGGTTTTGCCAGCGCTCACGGACCTCTTCGTTGCGCTTGAACAGCAACGTCGGCAACAGGATCAGATCGTCGAAATCCAGCACGTTACAGGCACGCAAATGGTCGTGATACAGGCCATAGCAGTGCGCAAACAGCTTATCGCGCTCCGACTGCGCCGATGCCGCCGCCTGCGCCGGATCCATCAGATCATTTTTCCAGTTGGAAATGGTGGAGGTCAATTGCTGTAGCTGGGTTTTATCCCCTTCCAGCCAGGTTTCCGTCAGTTCATTGAGCAGTGCAGCCTGATCCTGATCGTCAAACAGCGAGAAGTTCGCCTTCATGCCCAACGCCGCGTATTCCCGTTTGATCACCTCCAGCCCCAAGGTGTGGAAGGTGGCGATAAGCAGCCCGCGCGTCTCCTTGCGCCCCAAGGTTTGCGCCACGCGCGCTTTCATTTCGCGCGCAGCCTTGTTGGTAAAGGTCACTGCCGCGATATGGCGCGCCTGATAGCCGCACTGGCGGATCAGGTGAGCAATCTTGTTGGTGATAACGCGCGTTTTACCTGATCCTGCGCCAGCCAGCACCAGACAAGGACCAGTGACAGATTCGACAGCATGTTGTTGACTGGGATTCAGGCGCATGACGTTCAGCTCGCAATAAAAACGGAAGCCGATTGTAGCAGAAAGCCACGCGGATCTTGATGGCCGGATTCGCCTTTACCGATCCACATCAGGCAGGCATCGTGCTACATTGCCAGCCATCGGCGTCGGCGTGAGGCCAGTTCAATTCACGCTTCTCAATCACATGAAAGGTATTCCCATGGCGAAAACGGCATCTGCACTGCATATTCTGGTCGATACGGAACAACAGGCGAATGATCTACTGGACCAATTGGCTCAAGGGGCAGACTTTCAGCAGTTAGCTAAAAAGCACTCCACCTGCCCGTCCAAACGGGATGGCGGCAATCTGGGCGAGTTTCGTCAAGGCGATATGGTCCCCCCTTTCGACAAGGCGGTATTTTCCTGCGATCTGCTGAAACCCTTTGGACCGGTAAAAACCCAGTTCGGCTACCACATCATCAAGGTGCTGTACCGTAACTAAGCGTTTTGGCAACCGAGCGTGCTGTATTGTTGCGCCGCGCACACTGCGCGGCGCGTACCCTGTTATGACTCCGCCATCATCAGCAGGCTGGCATTTCCCCCCGCTGCCGCCGTATTCACGCTGAGCACACGTTCATGCCATAAACGCTCCAGCGGCAGGGTGTCACTGCCGGGCTCACACCCGAGCAGAGGAACAATCGCTCCCTCCCATTGCGCGAGCTGCTGGCCAACCTGACGCAGCATGTCACTGTCGCCGTGGCAGATAACCGCGCCAATCTGCTCACCGTCCTGTTGCCATTCAGGCGTAAAACGGATGCGGTGCTGTACTTCCTGCGGCAAGCTGCGGGCAAGTTCACGTAACGCTGCGCTGTCAGGCCATAACGCGTTACTGCCCACGGCCAGCAGCGCCGCCAACTGGCGCAGAATATCGTCACTCTCCTGCGCCAAACACAGCACGTTCTCGCGCGGCGTCAGCATATAGGTATTGCGTTCGCCGGTGGGGCCCGGCAGCGGGCGTATCACTCCGCTGACGGCCCCCCAGGCGCGGTAGCACTGCGCCGCCGCGAACAGAGTCTGCCGCCCTTGTTGTTGCGCCCAATCAACCAGTAGCGCAAACCCCGCGCGTTCGGGCGTCGTCGCCAATGTGGCATTCACGCCCAACGCGCTGCTCGCCGCACTGGAGAGGCCGGGCGGCGTTCTCTGCAAGCGCGGCAGATAGAGCGGCCCACCCGCTTTCGGTCCAGTACCGGATAGCCCTTCGCCCCCGAACGGCTGAACCCCCACCACGGCCCCCACCATATTGCGGTTGACGTATTGGTTACCCACATGCGTCCGCTGCGTGATACGCGAAATGGTTTCATCAATCCGCGAATGGATGCCCAGCGTGAGTCCATACCCGAGGGCGTTGATCTCCTCAATCAAGGTATCCAGCCCTTCGCGGGCATAACGCACCACGTGCAGCACCGGACCAAAGATCTCTTGTTGCAAGCGGGTCACGTGGTCCAACTCAATCAGCGTTGGCAACACAAAGGTACCCTGTCGCCATGAGGCCACGCACGCCTGCGCACCGAAAGCCGCCTGAAACACCGAATGCCCTTCCGCTTGCATCAGGTGAATATGTTGCTCGATCCGTTCGCGCGCCTCATCATCAATCACCGGGCCGCAGTCCGTTGCCAGCCTGTCGGGATTGCCTACGCGGAACTGCGCCATGGCGCCACGCAGCATGATCAGGGTCGCCTCCGCGATGTCATCCTGAAGACAGAGCAGGCGCAGTGCTGAGCAACGCTGCCCTGCGCTGTCAAAGGCGGAGGCCATGACATCGCTGACCACCTGCTCGGTCAGCGCGGACGAGTCGACAATCATGGCATTCATCCCACCGGTTTCAGCGATCAGCACCGCAGGTCGCCCGTGCGCATCCAGCCGGTCTGCCAGCGTGCGCTGCAAGCTTTTGGCAACCACCGTGGAGCCGGTAAACAGCACACCATTGATGCGCACATCGCGCACCAGCGCCGCGCCGACACGTTCTCCAGCGCCGGGCAGCAGTTGCAGCACATCAGGCGCAATGCCAGCCTGATGCAGCAGTTGCACCGCCAACGCGGCAACCAGCGGCGTTTGCTCCGCCGGTTTTGCCAGTACCGCATTCCCCGCCGCCAGCGCGGCAGCAACCTGCCCGGTAAAAATCGCCAGCGGGAAGTTCCACGGACTAATGCAAACCACTACGCCCAATGGGCAAGCCTGTTCCGACGACACCGCAGCAGACTGCTGCGCGTAATAGCGCAAAAAATCCACCGCTTCGCGTATTTCGGCAATAGCATTTGGCACGGTTTTTCCCGCTTCCCGCACCAGCAGCCCGATGAACTGTGGATAGGCCGCTTCCAGCAGGCTGGCGGCGCGTTGCAGGCTGGCAACCCGCTGCGGGAGCGATGCCGTCGAGAACCGTTCTGCCGCTTGCACCGCACGGCCCAGCGCAATGCGTACATCTTCGTCGCTGGCATCACGTACGTACCCCACGATATCGTGCTGTTGGGCCGGATTGAGCACTGGCCGAGCTGCCAGCGGCGATGTCGCATCGACCATCATCGGTGCCGCATGCCGTACCTGCGCGGCGTCGGCGCTTAAGGCCGCCGCGAGCATTTCCAGGCGGCGTTCATCGGTCAGGTCTACGCCTTGCGCATTGCAACGCTCTGCGCCGTAGAGCTTAGCGGGCAAAGGAATTCGCGGATGCGGGCAGCCGGGAGCCCCCTCTTTGTAAGCCAGCGCCTGTACTTCAGCTATTGGGCTGGCAACCAGTTGCTCCAGCGGGACCTCGGCATCCGCAATGCGGTTGACAAACGAGGTGTTGGCACCGTTTTCCAATAAACGTCGCACCAGATAAGCCAGCAAGGTTTCATGGGTGCCGACCGGGGCATAAATCCGGCAGGGGCGCGCCAGCTTGCCTTGTTCTTCGGGACCGACGACCTGCGAATAAAGCGCCTCGCCCATACCGTGCAGGCATTGAAATTCATATTGCCCCGGGTAATAACCGTCACCCGCCAGCGTATACACGGCGCTCAGGGTTTGGGCATTGTGGGTGGCGAACTGCGGGTAAATGGCATCCGGTGCCGCCAGCAGTTGGCGGGCACAGGCCAGATAAGCGACATCGGTATAGACTTTGCGGGTATAGACGGGGTAATCCTCCAAACCGTCCATTTGCGTGCGTTTGATTTCACTGTCCCAGTAGGCCCCTTTCACCAACCGCACCATCAGGCGTCGTTGGGTACGCTGTGCCAGATCAATAAGGAAATCAATCACAAACGGGCAGCGTTTCTGGTAGGCCTGCACCACAAAACCGATCCCTTTCCACCCCGCTAGCGCAGGCTCATGGCACAACCGCTCCAGCAGATCGAGGGAGATCTCCAGCCGCTCCGCTTCTTCAGCATCAATATTAATGCCGATATCGTACTGCATCGCCTGCAACGTCAGCGCCAGCAAACGGGGATAGAGCACTTCCATAACGCGGTCATACTGCGCGCGGCTGTAACGCGGGTGCAGCGCCGACAGCTTGATGGAGATGCCCGGCCCCTGATACACCCCGCGTCCCTGCGACGCCCTGCCGATAGCATGAATCGCCTGCTGATAGGCGTTGAGGTAAGCCTCAGCGTCCTGCGCGGTAAGGGCTGCTTCGCCCAACATGTCATAGGAATAGCGAAATCCCTGCTGCTCCAGGTGTTCCGCGTTGGACAGTGCCTCATCGATGGTTTCGCCGGTAACGAACTGCTCCCCCATCAGGCGCATCACGCGGTCCATCCCCAGGCGAATGACCGGCTCGCCCCCTTTGTTGATCAATTGCTTCAGGGTGTGCGCCAAGCGCGTTTCACTGTGCGTCGCCACCAGCTTTCCGGTTAGCAACAGCCCCCAGGTCGCCGCATTGACGAACAGTGATTGCCCTTTCCCCACGTGGGAATGCCAATCTCCGCTGCTGATCTTGTCACGAATCAGCGCATTGCGCGTTGAGGCATCGGGAATGCGCAGCAACGCTTCCGCCAGACACATCAACGCAATCCCCTCGGAGGATGACAGGGAGAAGGCTTGTAGCAAACTTTGCACCCGCCCCGCTCGCCCGTGGGTTTGCTGTTCACGCCGCAGCGTCTGCGCCAGTCGATAGGCCAGCGCCTGCACCGCCGGGGCCATCGGAGCCATCGGCTCCACCCGTTCGAGCAGTAACGGCACCATCTCGCCCTCGGAACGGCGGTATGCTGCGGTGATGGCATCACGCAGCGGTGAACGGGGTAACAGCGTTTGCGTGAAATCTAAAAACGGTTGATAGCTTCCTTCATGACGAGATTGCGGCATAATCTCCGGCGCGCGCTGGAATGCCTTACTCTGCTCAGACGTGATGTCAGGTGCCTTGCCATCGCGTTCAACGGTGTCGAGGTAACAAAAAATGGCGTGCTCAATCAACCAATGCGATGTGCGATCAAGGCGCTGCGCTGTACGTTCGATACGATTGCGGGTCGCATCGTCAAGCTTTACCGCTATAGTGGAGAATCCCATCGTTTCACTCCAGTGAAGCCAAGATAATCATCGATAGTGAGGGATCGGATAACGTTGATTTGTTGAAGGTATGCCTTCGAAGCTTGGCCGCCGTTATCGGATTATGCAACCTGGTTTTTGCGAGTTGCCATAAGATGCAATGCAGTTAACAAGTGTATAACATCGGCGTGGCTGGGAAATATAACAAATCGTTAACGCTTTGCATTATAAGAAAAAACAGGCTGCACGAGGGATGCGCAATCGTGCAGACTGCGCTTTACCTGACGTCGTTCCCGTCAGGCTAGACCAACAATATGATTTGCCTTTATGCCCTAGCATGATGGGGACAGACAGGGCGCTTTAACTTGGAGATTCTAATGACAATGAGTACACCCATGCTGGTGACCTTTCTGGTGTATATCTTCGGAATGGTCTTGATCGGCTTGGCCGCTTATCGCTCAACCACCACCCTTGGCGACTATATCCTGGGTGGACGACGGATGGGCAGCGTGGTCACGGCACTTTCAGCGGGGGCTTCTGACATGAGCGGCTGGCTGCTGATGGGATTGCCGGGCGCAATATTTATTTCCGGCATTTCTGAAAGCTGGATCGCGATCGGGCTGACTATCGGCGCTTACCTCAACTGGCGCTGGGTTGCAGGTCGTCTGCGCGTTCACACCGAAGTGAACCACAACGCACTGACCTTACCGGACTATTTCACCCACCGTTTCGAAGACACCAGAAAAATCCTGAGGGTCATTGCAGCCTTGATTATTCTGGTGTTTTTTACCATCTACTGCGCTTCTGGCATCGTTGCCGGTGCCCGTTTGTTCGAAAGCACCTTTGGCATGAGTTACACCACCTCATTGTGGGCCGGCGCGGCAGCCACCATCGCCTATACCTTTATCGGTGGCTATCTGGCGGTCAGTTGGACGGATACGGTACAGGCCACGCTGATGATTTTCGCCCTGATCCTGACGCCGGTGATGGTGATTCTGGCGCTGGATGGGATCGATACCTCTCTGCTGGTTATCGCGGCGAAAAACCCGGCCAATCTGAATATGTTCAAAGGGCTGGATATTATTGCCATTATCTCGCTGCTGGGCTGGGGTCTGGGCTATTTTGGACAGCCGCACATTCTGGCGCGCTTTATGGCAGCGGATTCCCACCACACTATTCGCAGCGCACGCCGTATCAGCATGACCTGGATGATCCTGTGCCTCGCAGGTGCCGTGAGCGTGGGCTTCTTCGGTATCGCCTACTTTAGCAATCATCCGGAACAGGCGGGCAACGTGACGCACAACGCCGAGCGGGTGTTTATCGAGCTTTCCATGCTGCTGTTCAATCCGTGGATCGCCGGTATCTTGCTTTCCGCTATCCTCGCCGCCGTGATGAGCACCCTGAGCTGCCAGTTGCTGGTCTGTTCCAGTGCCATTACCGAAGACTTGTACCGCCCGTTCTTCCGCCCAGGAGCCACACAGCGTGAACTGGTTTGGGTAGGCCGTATGATGGTGTTGCTGATTGCCATTATTTCGATTGTGTTGGCCGCCAACCCGGAAAACCGCGTGTTAGGACTGGTCAGCTACGCCTGGGCCGGTTTTGGTGCGGCGTTTGGTCCGGTGATCCTGATTTCCCTGCTGTGGCCGCGCATGACGCGTAACGGCGCGCTGGTAGGTATGCTGATAGGGGCTGCCACGGTGATTATCTGGAAACAGTATGCCTGGTTTAATCTGTATGAAATTATCCCCGGCTTCCTCTTTGCCAGCCTGGCGATCTTTATCGTGAGTCTGATGGGGCGTGCGCCATCCAAAGCCGTCACCGATCGCTTCCAACTGGCAGAAGCCCAGTTCCAGAGCCGCTAAGGAACGACGTAGCTTCACGCATAAAAAAGGCGCAACCCAAGGTTGCGCCTTTTTTTATTGACTGAGTAATACGTTGGTTTTAGCCTGCAACCGCAATGCGTTTCATGTCTTTCATGTAGCCACGCAGTTTCTGACCCACCGCTTCGATCGGGTGGTTGCGGATCGCGTCATTAACGTCACGCAACTGCGCATTGTCAACGCTGCTGGCCGCCACCGGCTTGCCGATGTCACCCGCTTGCAGTGAAGCCATGAATGTCTCTTTCAGCAACGGTACGGCGGCATTAGCGAACAGGTAGTTACCGTATTCTGCGGTATCAGAGATAACCACGTTCATTTCATACAGACGCTTACGTGCAATGGTGTTCGCGATCAGCGGCAGTTCGTGCAGCGACTCGTAGTAAGCGGATTCTTCGATGATGCCCGCGCTTACCATGGTTTCAAACGCCAGTTCTACACCGGCTTTAACCATCGCGATCATCAGTACGCCGTTGTCGAAGTACTCTTGCTCTGCGATTTTACCGTCGAACTGCGGAGCATTTTCAAACGCGGAATTACCGGTTTCTTCACGCCAGGTCAGCAGTTTAATGTCGTCGTTGGCCCAATCTTCCATCATGCCGCCGGAGAACGCGCCGGAGATAATGTCATCCATGTGTTTCTGGAACAGCGGTGCCATGATGGTTTTCAACTGCTCAGACAGCGCGTAAGCACGCAGTTTCGCCGGGTTAGACAGGCGATCCATCATCAGCGTGATGCCGCCCTGCTTCAGCGCTTCGGTGATGGTTTCCCAGCCGAACTGAATCAGTTTTTCCGCGTAGGCGGGATCGGTGCCTTCAGCAACCAGTTTGTCAAAGCTCAGCAAGGAACCAGCCTGCAACATACCGCACAGGATGGTCTGCTCGCCCATCAGGTCAGATTTCACTTCAGCAACGAAAGACGATTGCAGAACCCCCGCGCGGTGACCGCCGGTAGCCGCTGCCCAGGCCTTGGCAATCGCCATGCCTTCACCTTTCGGATCGTTTTCCGGGTGAACCGCGATCAGCGTCGGAACGCCAAAGCCGCGTTTGTACTCTTCACGCACTTCGGTGCCCGGACATTTCGGCGCCACCATCACCACGGTGATGTCTTTACGGATCTGCTCACCCACTTCAACGATGTTGAAGCCGTGAGAGTAACCCAGCGATGCACCCTGCTTCATCAGCGGTTGAACGGCCTGAACCACAGCGGAGTGCTGCTTGTCCGGCGTCAGGTTCACCACCAGATCCGCCTGCGGGATCAGGTCTTCATAGGTGCCGACTTTGAAGCCGTTTTCTGTCGCTTTACGCCATGACGCACGTTTTTCCGCGATCGCTTCTGCACGCAGCGCATAGGCGATATCCAGCCCGGAATCACGCATATTCAAACCCTGGTTCAGCCCTTGCGCGCCGCAACCGACGATCACCACTTTTTTGCCTTTCAGGTAGTTCGCTTCGTCTGCGAATTCTTCACGTCCCATGAAACGACATACACCCAATTGCGCCAACTGCTGACGCAGGTTCAAAGTGTTGAAATAGTTAGCCATGCACAACTCCGTTTAATCTGTTAATTGCGAGTGTTCAGAAGAGGTTTCCTGTCAGGGAAGCCTTAATGCCCTCATGATATGACAGGAAAAGTATTGCTTAAATTGATATATTAACAACATGACATTGCAATAACTGCAAGATGAAAATGAGGCCGCGCGCACATGGATTTACGAGATTTAAAACTGTTTCTGCACCTGTGTGACAGCCGCCATTTCGGGCGCACCGCCAAAGCCATGCACCTGAGTCCGTCAACCTTGTCACGCCAAATCCAACGACTGGAGGAGGATGTCGGGCAAACCCTGTTTTTGCGCGACAACCGCACGGTGCAACTGACCGATGCCGGTGAGCAATTGAAGCAGTTTGCTCAGCAGACGCTGCTGCACTATGAGCAGTTGCGCCACGCCATTGGGCAACGTGGGCCCTCATTGAGCGGCGAGCTACGCATTTTCTGTTCCGTGACCGCCGCCTACAGCCATTTGCCGCCAATCCTCGACCGTTTCCGCGCCCAGCATCCGCTGGTCGAAATCAAGCTGACGACCGGCGATGCCGCAGATGCGGTGGAAAAAGTACAGTCCAATGAAGCCGATCTCGGCATCGCGGGCCACCCGGAAACGTTGCCCACCACCATTGATTTTATGCCTATCGGCAAGATCCCGCTGGTACTGATTGCCCCGGCGCTGGCATCACCGGTGCAAGCGATGGTACGGCAACCCAATCCAGACTGGGCACAGATTCCGTTTATTTTGCCCGAGCACGGCCCGGTGCGAAAACGCATTGACGTCTGGTTCCGCCGTCACCACATCGTCAATCCGCTGATTTACGCCACGGTGTCCGGGCACGAGGCAATGGTGTCGATGGTGGCACTCGGCTGCGGCATCGCGCTGATCCCGGACGTGGTGCTGGAAAACAGCCCGGAGCCAGTGCGCAACCGCGTTTCGGTATTGCTGGAGCAAGCGATGGAACCGTTTGAACTCGGCGTATGCGTGCAGAAAAAGCGACTCAATGAGCCCTTGATTGCCGCGTTTTGGCATACCTTGCAGGACAACGTTTGAGGATTTACCAGCGGTAGCTGACGGTGGCGATAATCGAGCGTCCAACGCCGTAGAAGCAGGCTTCGTTATTACTGCAAGACGCCACATAATGCTTATCGGTCAGGTTGTTGACATTGATCTGCAACACCGCCCCTTTCCACTGCGACGAGGCCACGCCCAAATCATAGCTCACCATCGCGTCATACAGGATGTAGTGCGGCACGCTGAAACTCTCCTTGTTATCGCCATAGCTGCTGCCGATGTAGCGCACGCCGGTTCCCAGCGCCAACCCGGCCAACGGGCCGTTGTGAACCAAGTAGGTACCCCAGGCGGAGGCCATATGGCGTGGCGTCGCCGCTGGCCTGTTCCCTGCTGGCGTACTCGTATTGGTGCTCTCCTTGGTTTCCGCCTCCGTGTAACTGTACGCCGACATCAGGCTCAGCGCTGGCGTTATTTGGGTACCTAGCTCCGCTTCAGCGCCACGTGACTCGACTTTGCCAATTTGCTCGTTGAACTTGAGTTTGCTGTTCCACGACGTGATATTTTTCTGCGTAATATCGAACAGCGATAGCGTTAACAAGGTGTCGCTGCCCACCGGCTGAAACTTCATCCCCACTTCAGTCTGCTCGCCGGTTGTCGGCTTAAAGGGTGGTGAACCCGGAATGCCGCTGTCCAGGTTGGGCTCAAACGAGGTGCTGTAACTGATATAAGGCGAGAAACCATTCTCAAACGCATACAGCAGCGCCGCACGGCCGGTGAAATCGTCATCATTCGACTGCCTTTTGGCATTATTGAGTGTGCGCTCGTAGGTGCGTATTTCCGTCCAGTCATGTCGCCCGGAGAGTAGCAGGTTCCACTGCTGCCACACCGCCTGATCCTGCACATAGAGTCCAACCTGATCGAGCTTTTTAAACGCGCTGCGCGCGAGGGGCAAGTCACTGTCATTTTCCAGATAAGCCCCACCATAGCGGGGATGAGCCCAGTCAAAATTGTACTTATCGCCGGTCTTGCGCCAGAAGTTGGCATTGCGCTTCTGCCATTTGTAATCCAAACCGGCCAGCAGAGTATGGTTCACCGTGTGAGTCGCGAAGCTCGCTTTTAATTGGTTGTCGATCCCTAATTCGTCAGCATCAATGTTTTCGCGTTGCTGGTTACGCATTAGCGTAGTATCCGTGGCGCTGCCACCGGTGCTATACACCAAATATTTATAGTTATCATGCAACTGTGAATAACGCAGATTCTGTTGCACTGAGATCGCCTTGTTAAAGGAGTGCTCGAAAATATAACCGAGCGCCACCTGCTCACGCGTTGAGTGATGGTAATTGGGATCGCTGACATTCAGCGTGTAAGGAATATAGCCGGCGTTGGTAGCAAACACCGTGCCGTAGGCGGGCAAGAAGTTACGAAAACCCGCTTCAGGGTCGTATTGGTAACTGGTCAGTACGGTCAGGCTGGTATCTGCATTGGGCAGCCACGTCAGCGCGGGGGCAATCGCCATGCGCTGTTGCCGGGCATCGTTGACAAATTGCTGCCGGGTGCTGGCGATGACGTTCAAACGATACAACAGCGCGCTGTCCTCGTTCAGCACACCGCCGAAATCAAACGCCGCTTCACCCAAGCGTTTATTGCCTGCGCTAACCTGTAGGTGGCGGATGTTTTCTGCCGTGGGGCGTTTGCTGGTCATAATGACCGTGCCGCCAGGATCGACCTGACCATACATGACAGAGGCCGGGCCACGAATCAGCTCAACGCGTTCTAACAACCAGGGGTCAATCTTTCCAATGCCGGCACCTTGCCCGATCAAACCAAAACTCAGCCCATCCAGAAATTTAGGCGCATAGCGAAAACCGCGCACGATGGTTTCATCACTCCGGTTGGAGGAACCCCGGTAATTTGGCAGCACACTGGCAGAGTAATTAAACGCATCGGAGACGGACATCACCCGTTGCTTATCCATTTGCGCACGCGTAACCACGGTGATCGACTGTGGCGTCGTTACCAACGGCGTTTGTGTTTTCGTACCGGCGGCACTCTGTTTCGCAATCATTCCACCCGTGGGGAGCGTGGTATTTTGCTCGCCCTGTGCAATGACCACCATCACATCAGCGTTGCCAGTCACCGTTTCAGCGGCCAGCGTTTGCGCTGCCATCATGAGCGATGATGCAACACCCAGTACCGTGACATAACCGAAAAACAATTGCCCAACGAGGTAAAATTTCCTTTTATTTTCAAACACGTTTCCATCCTTTACTGCAATAGTATCTTTGTGCGACATAAAGAAGCCAATATATTCCTGGCTAATAATGCACCAAAAAAGAGTATTTCAAATGCAAACTCGTCTCAATCGCATTTATGCAATTGCATTAATTTTTCTTAGTTTGCATTTAACGTTACGCTGTAAAAATGAAAGGGATTCACCCTTAGGACGGTCTATGGCTCCAGCCTTGCCGTCACGAACCGGTTCCTGATTTCCGGTGAAGGTGAACCGCGAGATGTATCACTATCGCAGGAAATGCCACCAGACATACCTGATGAGACAGAATCACTCGGGCCAACACCCGATACGATTAGTGAATAGCTTAACGTCAGTCCACCGTCACGAATATCAGTTTTCGATTCTGGATGGGACGCTATTTGGCAACACCTCAGGCAACAGGAGGAGATAGCGTTAAACGGTCACGGCAATCTGCGTTGGCGTACTGCACTGGCGAAGGAACGCAGATGGCTGTATAACAAACACTAATTGCTCAAGGAATGAAACAGGATCCCCTATGAAGCTCTCTGTGTTCTCTGCCGTGGCGGCATTGGCGGCTTGCGCGTTTGTGCCTCATGCACAGGCTGTCTCGTTCGACTGCGCCAATGCCACCAGCGCGCAGGAGAAGCAGATTTGCCAGAGCCCACTGCTCGGCCAGTTGGATGATGAACTGGCGCAGGAGTGGAAGACCGCACGATCGGCGCTGACCACCTATACGCAGAGTCAGCCCTTTGAACAGGCACTGAACCTGTTTCAACGTAGCTGGCTCACCACCCGTAACCAATGTCAGGATGAGGATTGTCTGCGCCAGCGCTATCAGCAGCAGCTCAACCGACTGCGCTACCTCAATCAGGTGGCCCAGCACGCGTTACCGACGCCCATTACCCCGATCAAAACCACCGGGTGTTTCCACGGGGCGTTCAGCTACGAGGATTATTTGCAGGATCTCACCAAGGAAGAGTACGACAATCTCGGCAGTTATTTTCAGGAAATGTACGACCAGAAAGCGCCCTATAATGCGGTCGGTTTGGATATGACGCAGGAGAAAGGGAAAATCAGCGGCAACATTTCCGTCGCGTTCCGCTACGCCAACCGGCTGGATGACGGTGAGTTCACCGCCCGCCAGATGAGCGATACGCAGGCGATAGGCCGCCGGGAAAGCAGCTTTGGCGGCACCACCAAGATCCTGTTTACCTGCGTGAGCGACGACGAAATTCGCATCTCAACGTTCGACACACAGGGCGAAAGCTACCTGTTCAACATGGTGATGACGCGGCAAAAGCTTTAACGTTCAAAACGCGCTGACGGCGGGAAGCTCGACCAGCTTCCTTCCTGTTGTTCAGGCGTCAGCCGCTTCATACTCTCAATGCCCATCAGATAGCGATACAGCGGCTCCAGTTGGCGAAAACCCTGTGTCAGCGTAGTGACCAAATCCGCTGAAAACAATGCATCCATATCTTGCCGCGTGGTCATGGCGGCGAAGGATTTACGGTTGTACCAGGTCGCCAATTCCTCAGGCTGATCTTTGACCAACGGGCGCTTGTAACTTTCACCTTCCAGGGTAAACGTGGGTTCCAGACACGCAGCCATCGCCAAAAACGCCTGCGGGCTGTCGCGCAGCGTCTGGCGAAACAGTTCCATGGTATCGCGCGTGGCGCTGTAGTACCCCAACCCGTAACGCCAGAAATCGGGGCCAATTTCGAAAAAGTACACCGGCGCATCCGTCCAGTCTTTGCGCGGACGTTTGAACGTCAGCCACATCTGACTGCGGTAGCGGGATTTATCGTGAGAAAAACGGGTATCGCGATGGATACGCGACAGGGTTTTACCAATAGCAGGACGAATTTCAAACTGATCGTCGATCGGTAGCATCGTCAGGCCCACATCCTCGACCAACGCGCGGAACGGGGCAACCAGCGTCTCATCGTATATTGCGCGGTTGTCGTCAAACCACTCTTTGCTGTTTTCCTGCCGAACTTGCTGAAGAAAGGTGAGGCTCTGCTGCGAGAAACCGGTGAACGTCGTCATGATGGTCTGCCATTGCTAATCCCTTGAATGGCAACCACGATAGCGCGCCCGGCGGTGAAATTCCACCGTCGGGCACACTGACATCACGCCGTGTTACCGGCCAGGAAGAAACGAAACGCCGGATTTTGGGTTTCGTCGTGGCACTCGTAACCCAGCGCCTGCAAACGTTGCTCAAACTCCGGATCGCGCTCGGTCACTTCGAACGCCGCCAGTACGCGACCGAAATCGGTCCCGTGGCTGCGATAGTGAAACAGCGAGATGTTCCAGTGCGTGCCGAGCGTGTGCAGGAACTTCAGCAGCGCACCGGGAGATTCCGGAAACTCGAAGCTGTAAAGCTGTTCCTGCAACGGCTTGGAAGGACGTCCGCCAACCATGTAACGCACATGGAGCTTCGCCATTTCATCATCGGAGAGATCGACCACCTGATAACCACCTGCGGAGAGTTCTGCGATAATCTCATCCCGCTCCGCATGTCCACGCGTCAGACGCACCCCCACGAAAATGCAGGCGTCTTTGTCATCGGCGTAACGGTAGTTAAACTCAGTCACCGAGCGACCACCCAGCAGTTGGCAAAAGGTCAAAAAGCTGCCCTTGCGCTCAGGGATGGTTACCGCCAGCAATGCCTCACGCTGTTCACCCAGTTCACAGCGTTCAGAGACATAGCGCAGACCGTGGAAGTTGACGTTGGCACCCGACAGAATATGCGCCAGCCGTTCACCCTGAATGCCGTGCTGCTGGATATACTTCTTCATCCCCGCCAGCGCCAGTGCGCCAGACGGTTCGGCAATCGCCCGCACATCTTCAAAGATATCCTTCAGCGCGGCACAAATCGCATCGCTGTCCACGGTGATGACATCATCCAGATATTCCCGGCACAGGCGGAAGGTTTCATCGCCAATACGCTTGACCGCCACGCCCTCAGCGAACAGTCCAACGCGCGGCAAATCCACCGGATGTCCGGCATCCAATGCCGCACGCAGGCAGGCTGAATCTTCCGCCTCAACGCCGATCACTTTGATCTGCGGCATCAATTGTTTGATCAATACCGCCACGCCCGCCGCCAGACCACCGCCACCAACCGGTACAAACACGCGATCGAGATGCGCATCCTGCTGCAACAGCTCCATCGCCAGCGTGCCCTGCCCGGCAATCACGGCCGGATGATCGAACGGCGGAATGAAGGTCATATGCTGCTCTTGCGACAGCACAATCGCTCGGGCCTTGGCCTCATCAAAATTGGCACCGTGTAGCAACACTTCACCGCCAAAACCGCGCACCGCATCCACTTTGATATCCGCGGTGGCGACCGGCATGACGATCAGCGCCTTGATGCCAAGCTTGCTGGCTGATAGCGCTACGCCCTGTGCGTGGTTACCGGCGGAAGCCGTTACCACACCGTGCGCTTTTTGCGCTTCGGTCAGGGTCGCCAACATGGCATAGGCACCGCGCAGTTTAAAACTGTGCACTGGCTGACGGTCTTCTCGCTTCACCACAATGGTGTTGCCGAGACGCGCCGAGAGTTTTTCCATCGGCTGAAGCGGCGTCACCTGTGCCACTTCATACACCGGCGCGCGCAACACCGCACGCAAATACTCCGCGCCGCACGGGGCGTCGGGGAGAGGGAGTGATACCGCCATTGAACTTAGCCTCCCAGCTTGCTCTTGTCGCGTACCGCGCCTTGGTCCGCGCTGGTTGCCAGGCTGGCGTAAGCACGCAGTGCAAACGACACCTGACGCTGACGGTCTTTCGGCGTAAAGGCCGCATCGCCGCGCGCCAGTTGCGCATCGTGGCGGCGTGCCAGTTCATCTTCCGCCACCACCAGCGCAATGGTACGGCTAGGAATATCAATGGCAATGGTATCACCGTCTTCCACCAGCCCGATGGTGCCGCCACTGGCCGCTTCAGGCGAAGCATGGCCGATGGAAAGCCCGGAGGTGCCGCCGGAGAAACGACCGTCGGTGATCAACGCACAGGCTTTACCCAATCCCATCGATTTCAGGAAGCTGGTCGGGTAGAGCATCTCTTGCATGCCTGGCCCGCCTTTCGGCCCTTCGTAACGGATAACCACCACATCTCCCGCTACCACCTTCCCGCCCAGAATGGCTTCTACTGCATCATCCTGAGATTCATACACTTTCGCCGGGCCACGGAATACCAGACTGCCATCATCCACACCGGCGGTTTTGACGATACAACCTTTTTCCGCGATGTTGCCGTACAGCACTGCCAGACCACCTTCCTGACTGTAGGCATGCTCCCGCGCACGGATACAACCCTGTTCACGATCGGTATCCAGCGACTCCCAGCGACAATCCTGTGAGAACGCCTGCGTGGTGCGAATGCCCGCTGGCCCTGCGGAGAACATACTTTTCACCGCTTCATCATCGGTCAGCATCACGTCATAGGCATTCAGCGTTTCCGTCAGGCTTTTACCCAACACGTTACACACATCGCGGTTCAGCAATCCGGCGCGATCCAGTTCGCCCAGAATACCGATCACCCCACCCGCACGGTGCACGTCTTCCATATGGTATTTCTGCGTGCTCGGTGCCACTTTGCACAGCTGCGGCACCCGGCGCGACAGACGATCGATGTCGTCCATAGTGAAATCCACTTCCGCTTCCTGCGCGGAGGCCAGCAAGTGCAGCACGGTGTTGGTGGAGCCGCCCATGGCGATATCCAGCGTCATGGCATTTTCAAACGCGGCCTTGGTCGCGATATTACGCGGCAGCGCGCTGGCATCATCCTGCTCGTAGTAGCGTTTGGTCAGTTCAACGATGCGCGTACCCGCATTCAAAAACAGTTGCTTACGATCGGCGTGAGTCGCCAGCAGCGAGCCATTGCCCGGCTGTGACAGGCCCAGCGCTTCCGTCAGGCAGTTCATCGAGTTAGCGGTAAACATGCCGGAACAAGAGCCGCAGGTCGGGCAAGCGGAACGTTCGATTTGGTCGCTGTCCGCATCGCTGACGTTCGGGTTAGCGCCCTGGATCATGGCATCCACCAGGTCCAGTTTGATCAGTTGGTTAGAGAGTTTGGTTTTCCCGGCTTCCATCGGGCCGCCGGAAACAAAGATCACCGGGATATTCAGGCGCAGCGAGGCCATCAGCATTCCGGGGGTGATCTTGTCGCAGTTGGAAATGCACACCATCGCATCGGCGCAGTGGGCATTGACCATGTATTCGACCGAATCGGCAATCAGCTCACGTGACGGCAGAGAGTAGAGCATGCCTCCGTGCCCCATCGCGATGCCATCATCCACCGCAATGGTGTTGAACTCTTTGGCCACGCCGCCAGCGGCTTCGATTTGCTCCGCCACCAGCTTGCCCAGGTCGCGCAGATGCACGTGGCCCGGAACGAATTGTGTGAACGAGTTGACCACGGCAATGATCGGCTTGCCGAAATCGGCATCGGTCATTCCGGTGGCACGCCACAGGGCGCGCGCACCTGCCATGTTACGGCCATGCGTGGTTGTGGCTGAACGGTACTTAGGCATACTCTGTTACTCCAGTGTGTGTTTCCTCCCCTTTCCTGCTCCCGTTCGGCGGCGACTGGCGTCTTGGGTTCGTGAAGCAAGGGAAAGGGGTGTATTAATCTTTCTTGTGACGATTACGGGTTAACCTGATCTAACCAGCCCCATTTGTCTTCGGTTTCGCCGGTAAACAGGCCGAAGAACGCTTTTTGTAGTTGTTTGGTGACCGGGCCACAACGGCCAATGCCGACCTGAATACCGTCCACGCTGCGCACCGGAGTGATTTCCGCGGCAGTGCCGGACATAAAGACTTCATCCGCCAGATAGAGCGATTCACGTGACAGCACCTGCTCACGCACTTCCAGTCCCAGGCTCTGCGCCAGTTTGATGATGGCGTCGCGAGTGATACCCGGCAGCGCTGATGAGGTGAACGGCGGGGTAAACAACACGCCATCTTTCACTTCAAACAGGTTTTCACCTGCACCTTCAGACACATAGCCGTTGACGTCCAGCGCGATCCCTTCCTGATAGCCGTGGCGGCGCGCTTCGCTGCCCACCAGCAGAGAGGAGAGGTAGTTACCGCCCGCTTTTGCGGCCGTTGGAATGGTGTTGGCTGCCACACGGTTCCAGGAGGACACCATGGCATCAATCCCCTGATCCAGTGCGTCTTCGCCCAGATATGCGCCCCAGGGAAATGCCGCAATGATGACATCCGTGACGTAACCTTCCGGCGGATTCACGCCCATGCCAACGTCGCCAACGAACACCAGCGGACGGATATAGGCGCTTTTCAGATCATTTTTACGTAGCGTTGCGCGGCAGGCTTCCATCAGGTCATCTACGCTGTACTGCACCGGCATACGATAGATTTTAGCGGAGTCGTGCAGGCGGCGCATATGCTCACGGTGACGGAATACCACCGGGCCTTTATGGGAATCGTAACAGCGCACCCCTTCAAACACCGACGTACCGTAGTGCAGCGCATGGGACATCACGTGTACTTTGGCTTCCGCCCACGGCACCATCTCACCATTGAACCAAATGTAATCAGCTTTGCTCGTCATTCTGTTTATCCTTTCTGATGCCTTCAGGCACGTATTTGTTGTGATGTGTGGGGTTGTATTTCAACACAAGCGATATCCAGCAGCTTGCTTAACTGTGTTGACAATAAATCCACCGGCCGTTGGCTGGCAACGGTCAATTCGATATTGATATGGTCGGGGTTGGCGGCCGTCATCATGTTCATGGCACACACCCGGAAGCCGCGGTGGCGAACCACGCGCAGCACGCGCTCCAGCATTTCGGGACGAAAGCGAGCCTGTATGGAAAGTTGATGATGCGTCATTCTCTGTTCTCCTGCCATTATTCGGTACGTTCCAGCATGGTTTCATTCCCGGCACCCGGTGGAACCAGCGGCCAGACGTTTTCCAGTTCATCGATAGAGACATGCAGCAAATACGGCCCATCACTGCTCAACAGGGCATCCAGCGCGGCATCGATCTGATCTTTTCGGGTTATGCGTTGCCCTGGGATACCAAAAGCGCTTGCCAGGGTCAGAAAATCGGGGTTATCGGAGAGGTTGGTTTCGCTGTAACGCTCATTGAAGAACAGCTGCTGCCACTGTCGAACCATGCCTAACCGTTGGTTATCCAGCAGCACGATTTTTACCGGCAACTGTTTTCGTTTGATGGTGCCCAGCTCTTGCACGTTCATCATGAAAGAGCCGTCACCGGAAATACACACCACGGTATCTTCAGGACGGGCGACCTGTGCGCCTACCGCTGCGGGCAAACCAAAGCCCATGGTGCCTAACCCGCTGGAGGTGATGAAATTTTCCGGACGGGAAAAACGCATGTGCTGCGCAGCCCACATCTGGTGCTGGCCGACATCGGTAGTAATCACCGTTTCCGCCGGTTTGCGTTCAGACAGGATTTTTAACAGCGCCGGCGCATAGATGGCCTCGCCCGGATGATCGTAACGCCACGGGTATTCGGCTTTCAGCGCCGCCACCTCTTGACGCCAGGCATCAATTGCCAGCGGCTGGGCCAATGCGGGCAACAGCG
Source organism: Candidatus Symbiopectobacterium sp. NZEC127 (assembly GCF_025962675.1). Lineage (NCBI taxonomy): Bacteria > Pseudomonadati > Pseudomonadota > Gammaproteobacteria > Enterobacterales > Enterobacteriaceae > Symbiopectobacterium > Candidatus Symbiopectobacterium sp. NZEC127. The sequence continues at coordinate 9,371 of NZ_JAGFPG010000007.1, read as the reverse complement.
TGTTTAAATCCCCCGGCAGTGCCACGTTGGCCAGGCGCAATTTACTCAATTCAGCCGGATCGATATCCAGATGAATCACCGCTGCATGCGGCGCAAACGCATTCAGCTTGCCCGTCACGCGATCGTCAAACCGCGCACCGACGGCAATCAACAGGTCACACTCTTGCACCGACAGGTTGGCTGCTTTGGTACCGTGCATGCCCAGCATGCCGAGGTAGTGCGGATGCTCGGCATCAACGGCACCCAATCCTTTCAGCGTAACGACGGAGGGAATACCCGTCTCGGCAATAAACGCGCGCAGTGCCGGCACCGCCTGCGCCATGCCCACGCCACCGCCGACGTACAACATCGGCTTTTTCGCCGCGGCCAGCATGGCGCGCGCTTGTTCGATGGCCTGCGCAGGGAAATCCGGCTGGCTGTCATCGACTGGCGTAAACTGCGGGACGATCTCACTGATGGCTAACTGAATGTCTTTGGGGATATCCACCAGCACCGGGCCAGGACGGCCACTGCTGGCGATGGCGAAGGCTTCCGCCATGATCCCCGGCAGCGACTCCAGCGAATCCACCAGGAAGCTGTGTTTGGTACAGGCCAGCGACAAGCCCAGCACATCGATTTCCTGAAAGGCATCGGTACCGATCAACGGTGAAGCCACCTGACCGGTAATCGCCACCACCGGCACCGAATCCAGCAGCGCATCCGCCAGTCCGGTGATCAGGTTAGTGGCACCGGGGCCAGAGGTGGCGATACACACGCCGACCTTGCCGGTCGCGCGGGCATAACCGAGCGCCGCCATGGCTGCGCCTTGTTCATGACGGCACAACAGGTGCTCAACGCCGCCGTCGTAGAGTGCATCGTAAACCGGCATGATCGCGCCGCCCGGATAACCAAATACGGTATCGACACCTTGCACCCGCAACGCTTGCACCACCCATTGAGCCCCATTCATAGTTTATTTCCCCGACGCTGCCGGGGAGAAACAGGATTTTATGCTGTAAGACATACTCCACTCCCTTCTGTAGTTTTTACCGCCCAACAAAAAACCCCCGACCTTACGGTGCGGGGGTTTTTTGAATTACGGCTTGATTTTTAAGCCATTCTTCGTCTCAGCGACGCCCCGCACGGTGGGTTTATAATCACCACCACGCTAATAATGACTAGGCTAATCACGAGAGAGAACGCTTTCATAAATGGTTTGTTCTGTAATCATTGTCGAACGAATACCTACAGAGTTACCACAGACTTAGCGCCACTGACAATATTTTTTTTCAAACGCGCCATGAAGGCCAATGAAGAAACCGGCGTTAAATGCAATTTAATCATATAGATATAAACAATTATTCACATTGTGCTTTTTCTATAGACTTTCACCGACCACGCCATTGAGTCATGCAAGACTTGCAAGCCAGCGCCCAACCCAGATGGAATGCCCTGTATGGCAATCGCCTCTGTGCGAGCCGTCGCCGATAACGTTATTTTTATACTGCCCCTTGGACTCAGGATGGCGCACGCTGCCGCAATTGACAGGAGGGAGCGTTATGTCGCTGGCTGTTACCTATACGCGTGCAATGATTGGCATTCAGGCCCCTTGCGTGACGATTGAAGCCCATATCAGCAATGGCTTGCCCGCACTGACGCTGGTTGGCCTGCCGGAAACCACGGTTAAGGAAGCACGGGATCGGGTGCGCAGCGCACTGCTCAATGCCGGGTTCACCTTTCCCGCCAAGCGGATCACCGTCAATCTCGCCCCGGCGGATTTGCCCAAGGAGGGCGGGCGCTACGATCTGCCCATCGCACTATCGATTCTGGCAGCCTCAGAGCAGATTTGCGGCAAGGCGTTAGCGCAGTATGAGTTTCTGGGTGAATTGGGATTATCCGGGGCGCTACGCGCGATTACCGGCGCAATCCCGGCGGCCATCGCCGCGGGCAAGGCGGGTCGCCAGCTTATTTTGCCACTGGCTCATCAGCAGGAAATGGCGCTTATCGGGCACGGTGAGGTGCTGCTGGCAGAACACCTGAATGCGGTATGCGCCTTTTTGCACAGCGGTGAACCGTTGACCGGCAGTCAGGCGGTTGAGGTTCACGCGCCCGACCTCACCAACGCCCCGGATCTGGCAGATATCATTGGGCAAGAGCAGGGAAAACGGGCGCTCGAGGTCACCGCCGCCGGAGGCCACAACCTGCTGCTGATGGGGCCGCCCGGCACCGGAAAAACCATGCTGGCCAGCCGTCTTGCCGGGTTATTGCCCCCATTGAGCAACGAAGAGGCGCTGGAGGTGGCGGCCATTAATAGCCTGGTCAGCGCTGCGGATACCACACTGGGCTTGTGGCACACCCGCCCCTTTCGGGCACCTCACCACAGTGCATCAATGACAGCCCTGGTGGGCGGGGGCGGACTGCCAAAACCGGGAGAGATCTCGTTGGCGCACAACGGTATACTGTTTCTCGATGAGTTGCCCGAGTTCGAGCGGCGTGTCCTGGACGCTCTGCGAGAACCGTTGGAAGCCGGTGAAATCGTGATTTCCCGCACGCGGGCCAAAGTCAATTACCCCGCCCGCGTGCAGTTGGTCGCCGCTATGAACCCCAGCCCATCGGGGCACTATCAAGGTATCCATAACCGCCTGCCGGTGCAGCAGATCCTGCGCTATTTGGGTAAACTCTCCGGGCCGTTTCTCGACCGGTTCGATCTGTCGATTGAAGTCCCGTTACTGCCACCTGGAACGCTGCACAAACAAGGGCGTCAGGGAGAACGCAGCACCGACGTTCGAGCGCGCGTGTTGATGGCACGAGAGAGGCAACTGGCACGAGCGGGAAAAATCAATGCGCGCCTGACACCGCCGGAAATGGATATTCACTGCCGCTTGCACGAAGAGGATGCCGTCTGGCTGGAGGCGTTAATGACCAAGCTGGAGCTGTCTGTGCGTGCCTGGCACCGCATTTTAAAGGTGGCGAGGACCATCGCCGATCTGGCACAGCAGCCCGATATCCAGCGCGACCATTTGGCGGAGGCGATCAGCTATCGCTGCATGGACAGGTTGCTGCGCCGCTTACACCGCGATTTAGGGTAAAGCATTTAAGGTAAAGCGCAGAGATAAAAAACGGGGCCATTGGCCCCGCAAGTGAATAACTTAATCGTCGCTATCGGTGTATTCTTCCACCGCATCCATCTGCGGCTTACCGCCGGACAGCGTGTGAAAACGCTTCGGGCGACGAATACGAGCGACATATTTGGCCCAGGTTTTTTCCATGTCGGTGGACGCATCACGCTCACCGCGGCACATGGCGACGAATTGGGTCTCTTCCTCGGTCACCGGCTGGCGTTTACCCAGGTCAAGCTCATTCAACGCATAGCCATAGCGTTCCAGCATCTGGGCCTCTTTGATGGTGAAGTCACCGTGACGAGAGAAGCCGCGTGGGTAGGATTTATTATCAAAAAAACGATTCGTTGTAGAGAAGCTTTCCGCCATCTTACACGCTCCTAATTCTTTTATGGTCGTGCTGTTTATGGCGCGGAGTATTAGATAGGCTTGACATTCTGTAAAACAAAACATTTAAATCATCACGACAAATTTTTTTTGGAGATGAGCGTGGATACCGAATTACTGAAAACCTTCCTGGAAGTCAGCAGAACGCGGCATTTTGGACGCGCCGCAGAATCGCTCTATCTGACCCAGTCAGCGGTCAGCTTTCGTATTCGCCAATTAGAAAATCAACTTGGTGCAAATTTGTTCACTCGCCACCGCAATAATATTCGCCTGACACCGGCGGGCGAGCGCTTGTTGCCCTACGCAGAGAGCCTGATGGGCACCTGGCAACTGGCCAAAAAAGAGGTCGCACGCTCGCAGCAGCACCAGTTGCTGTCGATTGGTGCCACTGCATCGCTGTGGGAAGCCTACCTGACGCCCTGGCTGCAAACGCTGTACCAGCAGCGCCCGCTGCTTCAACTTGAAGCGCGCATTGCACAACGTCAATCTCTGGTGCAGCAGTTACACGAACGGCGGTTGGACCTGCTGATCACTACCGAGCAGCCCAAAATGGAAGAGTTGACCAGCCATCTGTTAGGAAACTTCTCTCTGGCGCTGTTCGCCACCCAAGACGAGGAGCAGGCCGAAAGGCCTTTTATCAAACTGGAATGGGGCGCGGATTTTCATCAGCACGAAGGGCGGTTATTGAGCAATGAGCAGCTTCCCATCTTGACCACTACCTCAGCGCACCTGACGCGCCAGCTGTTGTTGACCACCGGCGGCTGTGCCTTTCTGCCGCGCCATTGGGAAAAAACTTACCCACTGTTGTACGTTCAGCAACATACACCACCGGTGATCCGCCCGCTGTATGCCGTTTGGCTGCAAAACAGCGACCAGCAGGCGTTAATCCGTCAACTGCTCAAAACCCCTATTGCTGATATGTTGTGAGCCGCGTAGCGCCGTCAGGCGCGTTTGGCGACCCAAAATGCGCTAAGTCCTTTCTGCAAGACGATAAAGGTAAACAGCAGGATGCCAATAACGATCTTGGTCCACCAGGAACTGAGGGTGCCATCAAAGGTGATGTAGGTTTGAATCAGCCCTTGGATCAGCACCCCAAAGAAGGTACCCAGCACCGTGCCCACGCCGCCGGTCAGGAGCGTACCGCCAATCACCACTGCCGCAATCGCATCCAGCTCTACGCCGCTCGCTGCCAGCGCGTAACCCGCTGAGGTATAGAGTGAGAACACAATCCCGGACAACACTGCCAGCGTGCTGGAAAGCATGTAGATCTGGATGGTGGTTTTTCTCACCCGCACCCCCATCAGCTCCGCTGAAGTGATATTGCCGCCAATGGCGTAAACACGATTACCAAAACAGGTGCGGTGCGCCAAGACCATCCCGACAATTACCGTCATCAGCATGATCAACGCCAAAAAGGTCAGGCGCCCACCGCCGGGCATGCGCCACGCTAATCCGGCAAGCTGTTGGTATACAGGGTGTTCAATCGGGATCGACTCCTGAGAGACAATAAAGCTCATGCCGCGCACAAAGAACATACCGGCCAGCGTGATGATAAACGCAGGCAGTTTCAGGGTATCGATGATCCACCCCATCAGCGCACCGAATGCCGCCCCCATCACCAACGCCAGCGCAATGGCATAGCCGGGATGCATGCCATAGGTACCAATCAGCTTGGCTAACAGTACGCCAGTAAACGCGATCACCGAGCCGACGGAGAGATCGATCCCGCCGGAGAGGATCACAAAGGTCATGCCGACCGCGACAATCCCGATAAACGCATTATCCGTCAACAGGTTGAAAAATACGCGCGTAGAAGCAAACCCCGGAAACTGGCTCAGGCAAAACAGATAGCCGACGATAAAAACGCCGAGCGTAATCAACAGCGGAATATTTCGTTTCAGCATTATTCGTGCCTCCGCAACAGGCGGCGCAGCGAGAAACGCGGAGACTGCATAATCAGCACCGCCAACACCACCAACGCCTTAAGCACCAGATTGAGTTCAGGACGGTATCCTGCTAACAGAATACCGGTATTCATACTTTGAATAATCAATGCCCCCACCACCGCAAGCAGCAGATTAAACCGCCCGCCCAGCAAAGACCCACCGCCGATCACCACCGCCAAAATGGCATCCAGTTCAAGCCACAAACCGGCATTGTTCGCGTCCGCACCGCGGATATCCGCTGTAATAATCACCCCCGCGACCGCCGCGCAGATGCCGCAGATGACATAGACGGAAATCAAGATCAGACGCGTGCTGATGCCAGCGTTTCTGGCCGAACGAATGTTGATACCCACCGCTTCGATAAATAAGCCCAATGCGGTTTTGCGTGTCAGTATCCAAAGTAGAAGCAGCATGGCGCAGGCGATAATCACCGGCATCGGCAGGTAGAACAGCGAGCCGCTGCCCAGATGTGCCAACGCAGGATGTGCAAAGGTAATAATCTGCCCTTCGGTAATCAGTTGTGCGACACCACGGCCTGCCACCATCAGCATCAAGGTCGCCACAATCGGCTGGATCTGTAGCACCGCAACCAAAAAGCCATTCCACAGCCCGCACACGGCGCCGGTGAGCACTGCCGTCAGTAGAATCACTGGCAATGCATGCCCTTGCGCCGCAAGGCTCGCCGCCGTAGCACCAGCGATCGCCATCACCGCCCCCACCGAGAGGTCAATACCGCCGGTGGCAATCACCAGCGTCATGCCCAATGCCAGCAATGCGACCGGTGCGCCGCGATTAAGGATATCGATCAGGCTGCCGAACAAACGGCCATCTTGCACATGAAGTGAAAAGAAGTTGGGCGCAACCAGGCTATCGATTAACAAGATGACCACCAACGCCGCAATCTGTGGTAGCCCTTTACTGACGCCGAAGCGCACCCGGCGCACGGGTTTAACATGGCTGTCCGTCATGCGCACCTCCTGGTTGTAATGCAATGGCTTGCATCACGGCAGCAACGGAAATCTCCTGATGCGCCAGATGTGCCACCTGCTTTCTGTCGCGCAACACAATGATGCGGTCGGCATAACCGGTCAGCTCTTCCAGCTCAGAGGAGATAACCAGCAGCGCCATACCGCGCTCACACAGTTTTTCTATCAAACGAATGATTTCCGCATGGGCACCAACATCAATGCCGCGCGTCGGTTCATCAAGAATGAGAAAGCGAGGTTCTGTCGCCAACCAGCGCGAGAGCAACACCTTTTGCTGATTGCCGCCGGAAAGATACTGAATTTCCTGTTCAGGGCTCGGCGTTCGTATCCCCAATCGCTCAATGAACATTTCTGCAATGCGGGTTTGCTCTTTCAACCCCAGCGGACGTAACCACCCGCGCTGGGCCTGCAACGCCAGAATAATGTTCTCACGAACCGTCGCCGAACCAACAATGCCTTCGGTTTTGCGGTCTTCAGGGCAATAACCAAACCCCAGCTTGCCCGCCTTGCGTGGGCTACGAATGGAGACTGGCTGACCATCAACCTTGGCCTCACCGCTGTCTGGCGTTTTAATGCCAAAGACCAGCTGTGCGGTCTCCGTACGGCCCGAACCCAGCAATCCAGCCAGCCCGACGATTTCGCCCGGCGCAACGGACAACTCAAAGGGATCGACCATATTACGACGGCCATACCCACGGAATTCGACCAAAGGCTCGCCGGTTTCAGTCGCATGGGCTGAGCGCTTCAAGAGTGACTCATCAAAACTGTGGCCCAGCATCATCTGCACCAGATCGAGACGCGGCAACGCCGCCGTCATTTCACTGCCCACCAGTTTGCCGTTGCGCAACACGGTGATGCGATCGCTAAGGCGATAAACCTGATCGAGAAAATGGGTGACAAAAATCATGCCCACGCCGTGCTCACGCAAATGGGACAAAATGCCGAACAGCATGTCGACCTCATTCGCATCCAGGCTGGCAGTGGGTTCATCGAGGATCAACACTTTGGCGGAAAGATCGACTGCGCGAGCGATAGCAATGATCTGCTGAATAGCGATCGAGTAGTTGCCCAAAGGATCGGTAACATCTATCCGTAATCCGTAGTAAGCGACGATTTCTCTGGCAAGCCGCGCCATTTCCTTCTGATCAACCATGCCGAAGCGCAAGGGTTCCCGGCCCAAAAACAAATTCGCCGCCACCGACAGATTGGGTAATAGATTGACCTCCTGGTAAACGGTACCGATACCTAAGGATTGCGCGTGCGCTGTGCTCAACGGATCGATGGCGTTACCTTCAAGAAAAATTTCTCCTGCTGAACGCCGATAAACCCCGGTCAACGCTTTTATCAGCGTCGATTTTCCGGCACCGTTTTCACCCAGCAGGGCAACAATTTCCCCTTTGCGCAGCGTGAAATCGACGCTATCCAACGCTTTAATACCAGGAAATTCGACACTCATTCCCTGGATGTCCAACAGCAATTCAGTGTCCATCAGACTCACCTATGCCACTTAAAACATCAGGTAACGATGGCGCATTGCACGCCATCGTTATCAGGCTTAATAACCAAGGTCTTTTTTGGACTGGTATTCTGCTTGTGCCGTATCCGGCAATAATAATCTTGATTCAGTCTGAATAAATTTCTGCGGCTGTTTTCCTTCTTTTTTCAAGGCAATTAATGCATCAAATGCCGGGCCAGCCATATTTGGCGTCAGCTCTACTGTGGCATTTGCTTCACCGTCGATCATTGCTTTAAAAATATCGGGAACCGCGTCGATAGAAACCACTTTGATTTGTGAGCCCGGCTTTAATCCGGCCTCTTTAATGGCCTGAATGGCACCGATCGCCATATCATCGTTATGGGCATAAACCGCGCAGATATTCTTGCCGTTCTGCTCCGCTTTGATGAAGCTTTCCATCACCTCTTTACCCTTACTGCGGGTAAAATCGCCTGACTGCGAGCGGATGATCTTCACATTTGAAGACGCTGCGATGCCGTCAACAAACCCTTTTTTACGGTTTATTGCGACGCTCGACCCCACCGTACCTTGCAGCTCAACAACGTTACAGGGTTTGCCCGCGACGTCCTTCAGCAGCCATTCGGCAGCCACCTTACCTTCGTAGACGCTGTCAGAAGCAACTGCGGCGGTATACAGGGAGGGATCGTTAACATCGATCATACGGTCCAGCAGGAATACCGGTATTTTTGCCTCCTTGGCCTCCTGGAGTACCGGCGTCCAGCCCGTTGCGACCACGGGTGCGATAAATATCGCATCAACGCCTTGTGCAATAAACGATCTTACCGCTTTGATCTGGTTCTCTTGTTTCTGTTGCGCATCCGCTATTTTTAAGGTGATACCCCGTTTTTCTGCTTCCTGTTTAGACACTTTGGTTTCGGCAGAGCGCCATCCCGACTCAGAACCGATTTGAGAAAATCCTACGGTTAGCGCCGATGCCTGTGTTGCGCCACATAATGCTGTAGCGACAGCCATTGCGACCAGTAAACGCCTGTACATAATCCACTCCTTTATGAGCAGCCGACAGCTTTTTGGCTTGTTTGCAGGTTTTAACCCCACGTCAATGCGTGCAGGTTGTACAGAGACACGACATGCACCTGACATTTTTTATCAGGGCTTATCTGTTTTAGTCGAAATAGTGACGGGGCGGGATGAGCAAGCTCACAACCTGGTATTACGATAGGTTTGTACATAATTACAGCTAATTCATTCAGCCATTTTCAGGCCTTTAGCTACAGGAAGAGAGGCAAATTAATGCATATAAACGGTGTGGGATTATTGGCGCGTCACGATAAAAAACCTATACAACAAAAACCACGCACAGCAAAAAGGGCTGTCCTTTCGGACAGCCCCTTCACTTAATTAAAGCCTGGCAGTTCCCTACTCTCACATGGGGAAGCCCCACACTACCATCGGCGCTACGGCGTTTCACTTCTGAGTT
>NZ_JAGFPG010000078.1:0-558 GCF_025962675.1 Candidatus Symbiopectobacterium sp. NZEC127 | reverse complement strand
GGAGCAAAGACAGCTCAAATCGAGATGGCCTGGAAAGCATGCCTCAATGGGAACTTGGGTCGGCAATAATAAATGCAGCCTCCTTCAGTTATAGCTACAAACCAGAGAACCTTCTTATTGATTTTAATATGGGCATGTGGTGGACAACAGGAAAATACAATCAGCATAATGGCTATGCTGAAGATGTTGGCGCAAAAAATGCCGGACAATACTTTCATACTTATGATGATGATAGGAAAGGGATTAACCTGACAAACACATCATCTTTATCCAATACCCCGGTCAATCTTACTTATGGTATAGAGATTACAACACAAAAAATACGCCCTTTAAATAAACGATACCAATCGATATGGACACCACAAGCCACCTATCCAGGAGACGAACTGCTGAGCGCAGCGAGAAATGCACAAGGAATAGGAAAGGCACTATTTTTCAATACCGAGTATGACGGTGATAGATTTCATGCCCTCGTAGGTTGGCGTGGACATACATTTGAAATAAACGATAAAAACCAGAATCATAAAATTAAATATCAAGAGAGAAACGATATTTTTG
>NZ_JAGFPG010000077.1:0-560 GCF_025962675.1 Candidatus Symbiopectobacterium sp. NZEC127 | reverse complement strand
CTGCATTTGTCTGGGACGGCTGCGCATCGTCGGGCATGAAACTAGCGTCAGTGGCCATCATGGCACGGCTTGCTGATTTCTCGTCTGATGACGGCGTTTGCTGGCCCTCAATCGACACCATAGCCAGGCAACTGGGTGCAGGACCGAGCACGGTTCGCACGACCATAGCCAGGCTGGAGAAAGAGGGCTGGCTAACACGTACTCAGCGCCGGAAGGGCAACCGCAACGCATCTAACATGTATCAACTGAACGTTGCGAAGCTGTATGCCGCTGCTCAATCTCACCTGTCAGATTCTGACCCGTCAAAATCTGACACATCAAATCCTGACGCATCAAAATCTGAGGGTTCAAAATCTGACGCCTCAAAATTTGACCCGTCAAAATCGAGCAATAACGGCAGTTTTGACCCTCCAGAATCTGGCGGGGATCCGTCAGTAAATTCAAAACAAGATCCATCAGGTAAAACCTCTTGTCAGGCTGAACCGCCTGACGACCCAGATCAACGGGTTTTGGACCATTTCAACCAGGTTACTAACTCCGGCTATCGGGACGGCAAGACC
>NZ_JAGFPG010000075.1:0-560 GCF_025962675.1 Candidatus Symbiopectobacterium sp. NZEC127 | reverse complement strand
AGGTCACTTAGCATTTTAAGCCTAACAAATGTTTGCTTAGCTTTATCAACTGCAGAAGATTCGTTATTAGGATCAGCTCGAATGCTCTGAAGCTTATCAAAAGATTTATCACTTACCTCGTTACGCAAGAAGTCCAGAGCTTCATGCTCATTTTTATTGATAAACGTAGAGCTACTGTCTAATGAATTAAAAACATCATTAAACACTGAAGCGTCATGAGTATTAAACGATGAGGCACTATTTTTTTCGTTTTTAACCTCACTTTTACTTAAACCACCTCTCACGCTTCTTACTTTTGTACCGAGATCAGCATTCTGAGTTCGCGTAGAAAACCTTGACGAGCGCGATGCCGTAGTGGCTTGGCTTGGCTGAGATAAAAATTGCACTCTTGCTTGTGTTATACTTCTTAATGATGCAACATACTTATTCCCGATTTTACTATTAAAGTCGGCAAGTAAACCATTTGGATGAATTGGTTTCGATATACCAGAACCAATCATATTTTTATTTGGAAAAGTCATACTGTCGCCCTCATTAAACAAAGAATTGTTTATCGCACT
>NZ_JAGFPG010000076.1:0-550 GCF_025962675.1 Candidatus Symbiopectobacterium sp. NZEC127 | reverse complement strand
AGGCAAGTGCCGAGAGCCCGAATGAGGAACTCCAGGACGAGAGGTTGAATGGCCCTTTCAGATACCATGGAATCAGACGGATCATAAATAACAACTGTAGCAAACCGTAGCCAAAAAGCAGTTTTGCAAAGGTATCAGCCTCCCCGCCATTAACGGCCAACCAGGCATTGCATGCAACCAGAGAAGGGGCAAGCTGTATACCGAGAGAAAGTCTCACCGGTGCTGGCATTTCCCCGTGGCTACGCATTCTATGTAGAATGGCCGAATAGAATGCCGAGATCGTGGTATCCCAGCGCGCCACTGGCCATACAACTGATGAAGTTATTCGCAACAGTGGGTAGATAAAGCCCTGGTGTGGTTGCATCGTGCGGATGTTTTCCTCGCCATATTCCAGCGCTTTGCCAGGCGGCATACGCGAGTTGGATGATCGCTCCTGTAATAAACATTGCCACGCTGAGTGGTCTACACCAAGGCACGAAGCCTATTGCAACCAACATGGGGGTTGCAGGGAATAAACTGATATAGCTGCCCATGAGGGGGTGCTCAATTT
>NZ_JAGFPG010000074.1:0-560 GCF_025962675.1 Candidatus Symbiopectobacterium sp. NZEC127 | reverse complement strand
CATGGGAAAATTTTTTGCCATCGGACTTACCGACCTGCTGGAGTCATTAGGCATGACCGGCATTCCCGCTTTCGTCGGCTTGATTTTCCTGTCTGCGTTCTTGTGCATGTTTATCGCCAGCGGCTCTGCCATCTGGTCGATACTGGCACCTATTTTTGTACCGATGTTTATGCTGCTGGGCTTTCATCCGGCTTTCGCGCAAATGGTGTTTCGCGTCGCAGACTCATCGGTGATTCCGCTGGCGCCGGTATCCCCCTTCCTCCCGCTGTTTCTGGCCTTTTTACAGCGCTACGTCAAGGATGCCAAGCTGGGGACTTATTATTCATTGGTGATTCCTTACCCCATCGTGTTCTTTACCGTGTGGCTGATTTTGCTGGTCGTCTGGTATGTGTTGGGATTGCCTATTGGTCCCGGGATTTATCCGCGCTTGTCCTGATACGTGGGGAGCATCACATTGGCAGTGACTGGTCGATGTGATGCATTCTCATAAACCAATCATAAACAAGGCTGGGGTTGGGTTGCTTCCTGAAAGATGATTTCATAACGGTTTAGCCAACGGC
>NZ_JAGFPG010000072.1:0-564 GCF_025962675.1 Candidatus Symbiopectobacterium sp. NZEC127 | reverse complement strand
CCAATCCAGCCAATGCTGCCGCTCACGGCCACCTGCGCAGCCACCACCGCCGCGCACAGGCTTAGCACCAGCCAGCGCACTGGCTGCACCGCCATGCCCAGCGTGCGCGCATCCTGTTCCCCCATCGACAGCACGTTAATATGCCAACGCAGGCGCAACAGCAGTCCTCCCGCCAGACCGAGCGGCAGCACCAGTGTGACCAGTTTGTCCCAATGAGCGGTGGCGAAACTCCCCAACAGCCAAAACACAATGCTCGGCAATTTTTCTTCGGTATCCGCCAGATATTGCAGCAGACTGACCAGTGCACCGAAAAAACCGCTGATGATGACCCCCGCCAGTATCAGGATGAGGACATTTTGCTTGCCCAACGCGGCGGCCATCATGAACACCAGCAGCAAGGCGACCATGCCAAACGTGAACGTCGAGAACAGCAAAAACAGTGGCGTCCAGCTCATCAAGATCGCCAGTGTGCCACCGAACGCTGCACCGGCAGAGACACCAATGATGTGTGGATCAACCAGTGGGTTACGGAACACACCTTGCAACGAGGCACCGCTTAGGGCT
>NZ_JAGFPG010000073.1:0-564 GCF_025962675.1 Candidatus Symbiopectobacterium sp. NZEC127 | reverse complement strand
TCCCACAATTCCGGCGAAACGTAGTAGCCAGAGATACGGCCATTGGTGAGCACAGCAACGGGTTGGCCGTTGGCTTCTTTCAGTGCAGCATTCGGTGATTTTTTGAAATCGCTGATACTGACTGCCGCATTGGCAAGGATAGGTTGTACGATCATAGCGCTATCTTTAGCATGGTATTTGATACTAAATTTAGCACTGAATTAGTGATGGGACAAGGCTATTGCGCTGAACCTGTCGGTCGCTTCTGATGCATTTATGATGGAACAGTGTGTTGTCAGGAACGCAGTGCTTTTTCTATTTCCCGACGCAGGATACTATTGAGTCGCGTTTGATAGCCCGGCCCTTCGCTTTCGAGCCAATTCAACACATCGGCATCAAAACGTACGGTTTTTTGGACTTTGATCGGCTTAAAGAACTTGGCTCGTTTCGCCTTATTCCATACAGCGTCAGGCAGTTCCGGCGCATCGGTATAGCCAATGTCTGCATCTGCCATGTTGTTAAGACGATCAATCTGTTGTTTACGGTCCATAGTCCTTGTACCTTGCTCTTTCTTTGGCGTTCGCC
>NZ_JAGFPG010000071.1:0-556 GCF_025962675.1 Candidatus Symbiopectobacterium sp. NZEC127 | reverse complement strand
TGCGCCTGCACCCGGCAAGCTCTTACGTTCCGGTTGTCATCGGGGCAACGCAGCATTCTGTTTGTCGATTTACCCGGTGTCGGTGAGAGTGAGGATAGGGATCGTGACTATGCTGCACTCTACCAGCACTGGCTGCCGCGCGTTGATATTGTGCTCTGGTTGCTTAAAGCCGATGACCGAGCGCTTTCCATTGACCAGCATATCTATCGCACCGTTAGCGGTGAGCGCTATCGTGACAAGGGAGCCCAGTCACGAATGGGACTGGGACACACAGCAACCCTCACTCAATCAGTCAGGCAATATTTATGCCCGTCGTGTCGCAGTGCGTTCCACCTTCTTTCCGACCCATCCGGTCTGCGCCGTGTCGGTAAAAACCGGCTGGGGCATGGCAGCAATGGTGGAGACGCTGTTTCAGTGTTTACAGCCTAAGGCCAGTAGTCCGCTGTCGGTTCGGCTACAGCCCAACTGGCGGTCAGTGGCTATTGAGAGTCGGGCTCGGGATGATTTTGCCCAGTCGGTTGGCGACATACTTCATAGCGTGATTGTAGGACCTCAA
>NZ_JAGFPG010000069.1:0-567 GCF_025962675.1 Candidatus Symbiopectobacterium sp. NZEC127 | reverse complement strand
GCGGCTATCGTGGCGGAAATGTGGAAAATCATGTTCAACCCGACGCCCAACGGCGTGATTAACCACATGTTGTCATGGTTTAGCATTGATGCGCAGGGCTTTCTCACCGATCCGAATCAGGCGATGCCGATGGTGATGCTGCTGCAAATCTGGAAAGCCGTCCCGTACAACATGGTGATCTTTATTGCCGGGCTCGCCACCATCAACCGCGAACTGTATGACGCAGCCAACGTTGACGGTGCCAGTCGCTGGAATCGTCTGCGCTATGTGACGTTGCCGGGTCTGATTCCTGCCATGTCGGTGATCATTATGCTGTCCTTTATTCGCGGTTTTCGCGTGTTCGCCGAAATCTACGCCTCTACCGGTGGCGGACCGTCTGGCTCGACAGAAGTGGTCATGACGCAAATTTATAAGGCCGGATTCGTTCAGTTTGATTACGGCTATGCCTCGGCGGTGTCGTTTGTGCTGTTCATCTTTACCGTGTTGCTGACGCTGGTTCATTTTGCCGTCAAGAAACGCTACGTGAAGTATTAATTTGAAAGGCACCAGAGGTATTAGCAGATGAAA
>NZ_JAGFPG010000070.1:0-567 GCF_025962675.1 Candidatus Symbiopectobacterium sp. NZEC127 | reverse complement strand
CGTGTCTCGCGTGGTTTGCGGCACCGGGCGTTCAATAAACTGAGCCTGTCCCCCCTCTCGATAAGGGGGCACCACCATGCGACGTGCCACCCGATTAGCCAATGCGCTGCCACAGTGACAACGGATAATATCCAGACAGCAATCAATCCCTGCCGCCGTTCCGGCAGAGGTGATCAGGCGATCGTCACGGGTATACAGCGCATTGCTGTCCAATTGCACATCGGGAAAACGACGGCTGAAATCGCGCTCAAACTCCCAATGGGTAGCCGCACGTCGTCCTGCTAATAATCCAGCATAGGCCAGCACGTAAGTGCCGAGGCACAGCCCCACCACTTCCGCACCGCGCTGCCAGGCGCGAACCAGCGCCGCCAGCAGTTCAGCCGCGGGTTTCTCATCAGGGTGATGCCAAAACGGAATAATAATGATATCGGCGGTTTCCAACAGCGCCAAACCATGCTCCACCTCAATCGAAATCCCGCTATCGGAGCGCACCTTTCCCGGCATTAGTGCACAAATCTGCATCTTAAACCGACCCGGCTCCGGCAATGCCTTGCCGAAGACCATGCT
>NZ_JAGFPG010000006.1:0-274187 GCF_025962675.1 Candidatus Symbiopectobacterium sp. NZEC127 | reverse complement strand
GAGGCGCAGTATAGACACTTCTCGTGCCCTGACAAGGGCTAATTTCAATTTTATTTCTGAGTGCGTATTTTTTCGGCATTGCGTACTAAACATCAGCATTAAACGCGTTTTTTTGCGCCAAGCTGAGCAAATTCATGTGCGAAATGCTCAACCTGTTGCCAATCGGTGTATTCAATCTCTTTACTGCTGTCCGTCTCACCGCCGGTCATTCGCATAATAAGCTGAATCATCACCCGATCGAGCCAACCATAGCGCGGGTAGCGCAATGCACCAGCAAACACACCGCACAGTGCGGGTTGCCACGGTGAGCGCAGCAAAAACTTCCTGGTGTAGGGATTGGTTTGTGCAGTGCGCTTTTCTGGCTTACGAGCGGTCAGATTCACAGAGAAGAAAGCATTTGGCAGACGCTGCAATTCCGCCAAGTGTTGTTTTATAAAGGTGTAGACCTCCGGCTGGAAATGGCCGTAACGCACCGAAGCACCGATCAGAATGCGATCGTAATGCGCGGGTTCGATATGGTCAGCGGCCGTGAGGTTCACCACATCGCACTCTATCTTCCCCTTTAGCACCGTGGCGATATAAGAGGCGATAGCCTTGGTTTGACCATCCTTACTGGAAAAAAGTATCAACGCTTTCATAGGACATTGCTCTTTGGCTTTTTGTTTTAGGTTATGCGCGCCAGAACGTAGGCGTAAACAACACCAGCAAGGTAAAGACTTCAAGGCGCCCGAACAGCATGGTTGAAATCAGAATCCATTTCGCAGCGTCATTCATGGTAGTGAAGTTATCGGCCACTACACCCAATCCTGGCCCCAGATTGTTTAACGTCGCCGTGACAGCGGCAAAAGCAGAAAAATCGTCCACGCCGGTGGCTATAACCGCCAGCATACTGACAATAAACACCAACGCATAGGCGGAGAAAAAGCCCCACACCGCTTCGAGAATACGTTCCGGCAGCGCACGACGTCCAAGCTTTATAGTATAGACCGCGTTAGGGTGCACCAACCGCTTGAGCTCGCGGTGCCCTTGCAAGAACAACAGCAGGATGCGAATCACTTTTAAGCCACCGCCCGTCGACCCTGCGCACCCACCGATAAAGGCAGAGCACAGCAGCAAAACGGGCAGGAATAGCGGCCAGGCGGCAAAGCTGCTGGTGGTAAACCCCGCGGTGGTCGCCATGGACACCACCTGGAAAAACGCCTGATTTAACGTTTGGATACCGCTGTCGTAGACATTATGGAACCACAGCACCAGTGTGCACACCGCCACCAGCGACAGTTGAACAAAGATGAACATGCGGAATTCCGGATCGCGCCCGTATACCTTGAGGCTTCTGCCGCTCAGCATGGCGAAGTGCAAACCGTAATTACAGCCGGAAATCAGCAGAAACACCGCGATGATGGTATTGATGGTGGGGCTGTTGAAATAGCCGATGCTGGCGTCATGGGTTGAAAAGCCACCGATGGCAATGGTGGAAAAGCTGTGCCCGATAGCATCAAACAGTGACATCCCCGCCGACCACAGTGCTACCGCACAGGCCACGGTGAGCAGCACATAGATCATCCATAACGTTTTCGCGGTTTCCGCGATGCGCGGCCGCATTTTGTTGTCTTTCAACGGCCCCGGCATCTCAGCGCGGTAGAGCTGCATGCCCCCAACGCCGAGGATAGGCAGAATTGCCACCGCCAAAACGATGATCCCCATCCCGCCGAACCACTGCAACATCTGCCGGTAAAACAGAATGGCTTTTGGCAGAGAATCCAACCCGACCAGCGTGGTCGCGCCGGTGGTGGTTAAGCCGGAGAACGATTCGAAAAAGGCATCGGTCACGCTGAGGTTCGGATGTTCAGAGAAGATAAACGGCAGTGCCCCTACGCTACCCAGCACGGTCCAAAACAGCACCACAATCAAGAAACCTTCGCGCGAGGCCAGTTCATGCTTGTGTTTACGATTGGGAAACCAGAGCGCGCTGCCAATAAACAGGGCAACCAGAAAGGTTTGCGTGAATGCCCGTCCTGCGCCGTCACGATAAATCAGAGCAACCAGGCCAGGGATAAACATGGTCCCGGAAAACAGAATAACCAGTAACCCAACAATGCGGGTAATGGCGCGCAGGTGCATGGAGAAACATCCTTAACGAGTCATCAAACAGCGCTGAATTATTATCATATAATGGATATTTGCAACGTTCCCCTGCTTATATCGCGCAAACGGCGCACCGTCTCTTCATAAGCACTGTCAGGGATCGCCACCTGCAACGTCACTTCTGCACCGTAATCACAGCGATTCACTTCGCCGCCCATTTGCCGAATCAACGCGCTGACGGGCTCATGTAAGGCATAGTCACATTGTAACCGATACGCCGTGCGCAGCACTTTTTCCAGCGTCTCCACCTGCTTCAGTGCTTGCTGGACACCGCCACCATACGCTTTGACCAATCCCCCGGTACCCAGCGGGATACCGCCATAGTAACGTACCGAGACAGCGGTTATCTCACCGATTCCGCTCCCTATCAGCTGCGCCAGCATGGGTTTTCCCGCCGTTCCCGAGGGCTCACCATCATCCGAAAAGCCGAGCTGTTGCGAATCATCCGGAGCCCCGGCAACAAAGGCCCAGCAGTGGTGTCCAGCATCAGAATAACGCTCGCGCACCTGCTGCACGTAGGCCTTGGCCGCCGCCACACCGTTGGTCGGCGCCAGCAGCGTGATAAAGCGGCTCTTTTTTATCTCTTCGCTGACGCTGACTTCACAAGCCGGAATCTTATAACGTTGCATCAGGCCAGATTCAGATCCCGCGTCATGTTTTCAACGCGTTTCTCATGGAACACGATATTGTCTTCGATGCGAATCCCACCAAACGGTTTCAGCATGTCGATCTTTTTCCAATCAATATGCTGGCTGTATTGTCCACTGCGCCACGGCGCCAGCAATGATTCGATAAAATAGATACCCGGCTCTATGGTCAACACCATACGGGGTTGCATAATACGCGTGCAGCGCAGGTAGGGATGAGCATCTGGCGCGGCCAGGTGCGTGCCGTGTTCGTCCTGCATGAAACCGCCCACATCGTGCACCTGCAAACCCAGCGGATGGCCCAACCCGTGCGGCAAGAATACCCCGGTCAGCCCGCTCTCCACCATCGCCTCTTCGCTCATCCCTTGCACCAGGTGATGACGATGCAGCAGTTTTGCCACGCGCTGATGCATCTGAATATGGTAGTCGGTATAGCGCACGCCGACCCGCATAGACTCAATCAGCGCCTGCTGTTCCTGATTCAAATCCTTGATGAGCTGCGCAAACAGGTGATCGCTTTGCGCGGAATAGGTGCGGGTCAGGTCGGCGGCATAGCCATGATATTCCGCCCCGGCGTCAATCAGGAAACTGCGAACCTCTGACGGTACCCGCTGCTCAAGCTGGGTATAGTGCAGCACCGCGGAGTGCTGATTGAGCGCGACGATATTGTCATACGGCACATCGGTATCCCGATGACCTGTCGCCGTCAGATAGGCCTGATTGATATCGAACTCGCTCATGCCGGACAAAAAAGCTTCATGCGCGGCACGGTGCCCGACCACCGCCGTTTTCTGCGCTTCACGCATACAGAACAGTTCGTAGTCGGTTTTATAGGCCCGATGGTAGTGCAGATAATCCAGTACGGATTTCGGGTTGATATGTTGCGGAGCAATGCCCAGAGACAGCGCACGTTCAGGCACGTAGCCAAGATAGGCCACACGCTCGCGCGCCGCAGGCAGCAGCGAACCAATATCGTCCACCTTGCGCAACACATTCACGTCAATGTCTTTGGTCCAGAAGCTCTCCGGCAATGGCGCAACGTTATGCCAGTAATCGACCGGAGAATAGAACCACAACCGGGGTTTGTTAACGCCGTCTACCCATAGCCAGCAATGGGGCACGTGGGTCACCGGAACCCAGGCTTTAAACTGAGGGTTAACCTTGAAGGGGTATTCCTGATCGTCCAGAAAACGCGTCAGGGGCTCCCCGGAATGAATTAACACCGCATCAAGCTGATGCTGCGTCAGTACGTTTTGCGCGTGCTGTTGCATCGTCGCCAGATGCTGGTGGAACAAAGATGCCAGCTTTTCCATGAAGATCCTCATTAACCACAGCAAGATACGCTCAGTGTATCACAGTGATCGCAGGAGGGTAGCGGCGAGCGCTTTGTGATCGAAATGGCAAATAATTAATCTTTTATTTGCATTTATTTAACATTCGACCACAATCCACTCATCTGGTCGTACCAGATCATTATACGGTTTCTGGAGATCGCTATGCTTTATCAAAGTGAAACGCTCTATGTGCGCTGGTTGGAGGAAGGGATCGCGGAGCTGGTGTTTGCCTCCCCCGGTTCGGTGAATACCCTGGATACCAAAACCGTTGCCAGTCTGGGCAATGCGTTGACCGTGCTTGAGCAGTTGGAAGGCTTGCAAGGCCTGCTGCTGCGCTCGGATAAACCGGCGTTTATCGTCGGTGCCGATATTACCGAATTCTTGTCGCTGTTCGCGGCACCGCGCGAGCATCTTCAGACCTGGTTGGAACAAGCCAACCGCATTTTCAACCGTCTTGAAGATCTGCCAGTGCCTACGGTAGCCGCCATCAACGGCTATGCCCTCGGCGGCGGCTGCGAATGTGCTCTGGCGGTGGATATCCGTATCGTTACCCCCTCCACGCGCATCGGTCTGCCAGAAGTCAAACTCGGTATCATGCCCGGCTTTGGCGGCTCGGTTCGCCTGCCGCGCCTGTTGGGCGCCGACAGCGCGCTGGAAATCATTGCCGCAGGAAAAGACATCGATGCATCAGAAGCGTTGAAAATCGGCCTGGTTCAGGCGGTGGTGCCTGATGAAAAACTGGCGGCGGCGGGAGCAGACGTTCTCCGTCAGGCCATTTCCGGTCAGATTGACTGGTTGTCCTACCGCAAACCAAAACGGGAACCGCTGAAGCTCAATGCAATAGAAGCAGCAATGAGCTTTACCATGGCCAAAGCGTTGGTGGCGCAAACCGCCGGTAAACATTATCCCGCCCCGTTGACCGCAGTAAAAACCGTTGAGGCTGCGGCGGGGATGACGCGCGATGATGCGTTACGCCTCGAGACACAGAATTTTGTGACGCTCACAGCAACCTCAGCCGCACGTGCTTTAGTCGGTATTTTCCTAAACGATCAGTATGTTAAGGGTAAGGCCAAGAAACTGTCAGGTGCGGTATCCGTACCGCGCCAGGCCGCCGTGCTGGGCGCTGGCATTATGGGGGGCGGCATCGCCTACCAGTCCGCCTACAAGGGCGTGCCGATTGTAATGAAAGACATCAACGACAAAGCGCTGGCACTGGGCATGACAGAGGCCGCGAAACTGCTCAACGGCCAGTTGACGCGCGGCAAGCTGGACGGTTTGAAAATGGCGACTATCCTGAGCCAGATTCAGCCAACGCTCGATTATGGCCGCTTTGCGGATATCGATATCGTGGTGGAGGCGGTGGTGGAAAACCCCAGGGTGAAGGGGGAAGTGCTGGCGCAAACGGAAACGCACCTCGCCGAAGATTCCATCCTGGCCTCCAATACCTCCACCATCCCTATCGCGTTGCTGGCAAAATCCCTGCAACGTCCTGAGCGGTTCTGCGGCATGCACTTCTTTAATCCGGTGCACCGGATGCCACTGGTGGAAATCATCCGTGGCCCGCAAACCAGCGATGACACCATCGCACGCGTGGTGGCCTACGCCAGCAAGATGGGCAAAACCCCCGTCGTAGTGAACGATTGCCCCGGTTTCTTCGTCAACCGCGTGCTGTTCCCCTACTTTGCCGCTTTCAGCTTGTTGCTGCGCGATGGCGCTGACTTCCGCCAGATAGACAGCGTAATGGAGAAGCAGTTCGGCTGGCCAATGGGACCGGCCTACTTACTGGACGTGGTCGGTATCGATACTGCTCACCATGCACAGGCGGTTATGGCGCAGGGTTTCCCGCAGCGCATGCAGAAAACCGCACGCGACGCTATTGATGTGCTGTTCGAACAGCAACGCTATGGCCAGAAAAACGGGCAAGGGTTCTACCGCTATACGCCCGATAAGAAGGGCAAGCCGGTAAAAGAGCAGGATAAAAGCGTCGATGCGCTGCTGTCGGAGGTTGCCAACGGCAGTCGCACCTTTACCGCACAAGAGATTATCGCCCGCATGATGATCCCGATGGTCAACGAAGTCGCCCGCTGTCTGGAAGAAGGCATTGTCGCCAGCCCTGCAGAAGCTGACATGGCGCTGGTGTATGGGCTGGGGTTCCCGCCGTTCCACGGCGGTGCCTGCCGCTATCTCGATACGCTGGGCAGCCGCGAATACGCGCTACAGGCTGAGGCATTGGCATCCCTCGGGGGGATATATCAGATCCCCGACGGCCTGCGCCAGTTGGCAGAGCGTAACGACAGCTACTATCCCCCAGCGGCACCGCACGCGGGTATCACTCTCGGTTAATCGGCATGAGGTCACAGAATATGGAAAACGTTGTTATTGTCGACACCATCCGCACCCCGATGGGACGCTCAAAAGGGGGTGCATTCCGTCAGGTGCGCGCCGAAGATCTGTCCGCCCACATGATGCGCAGCCTGCTGAGCCGTAACCCGGCGTTGGACGCCCATGAGATAGACGATATCTATTGGGGCTGCGTACAACAAACGCTGGAGCAAGGTTTTAATATCGGCCGCAACGCGGCGCTGTTGGCGGAGATTCCGCCGACCGTGCCCGCCGTCACGGTCAACCGCCTGTGCGGTTCCTCCATGCAGGCACTGCACGATGCCGCCCGCGCCATTATGGTGGGGGATGCCAGCACGTGCCTGATCGGCGGTGTGGAGCACATGGGGCATGTGCCGATGAACCACGGTGTCGATTTTCATCCGGGCCTGAGCCGCACCGTGGCGAAAGCGGCTGCCATGATGGGGCTGACGGCAGAGATGCTGGCACGCATTCATCACATCAGCCGTGACATGCAGGATCAGTTCGCCGCACGCTCTCATCAACGCGCCTGGCAGGCAACCCAACGCGGTGCCTTCCGCCATGAAATCGTCCCCACGGTCGGCCACGACGCCGATGGCATACTGCACGCGTTTCACGATGACGAAGTGATTCGCGCCGATACCACGGTAGAAAACCTGAGCAGCCTGAAGCCCGCCTTCGATCCGGCGCAGGGCACAGTGACCGCAGGCAATGCCTCCGCCCTCTCTGACGGCGCAGCCGCCATGCTCGTCATGAGTGAATCACGCGCACGGGAGCGGGGCCTAACCGCGCGCGCGCGCATTAAGGCGATGGCAGTGGTCGGCTGCGATGCGTCCATTATGGGCTACGGTCCCGTACCTGCCGTGCAGTTGGCGTTAAAGCGCGCAGGGTTGGCGCTGACGGATATCGGGGTGTTTGAACTCAACGAAGCCTTTGCCGCACAAACGTTACCCTGCCTGAAAGATTTAGGGCTGTTGGAAATCATCGATGACAAGGTGAACCTGAACGGTGGGGCTATCGCGCTCGGTCATCCCCTCGGCTGCTCCGGCGCGCGCATTTCCGGCACGCTGATCAATCTGATGGAACAGCGCGACGTGCAGTTTGGCGTAGCGACCATGTGCATCGGTCTTGGTCAGGGCATTGCCACGGTATTTGAACGGGTATAATTTGCCAACGCGCACGTCGGAGCGGTTATCTCTCCGGCGTGGCGCGGAGCACATTCACTAGGCGGAATCGCGCTCAATCAGGGTAAAACCGATATCGATAATCGGGCTTTCCGTGCTTTTTCCTTCAATCTTGTCAGCAAGCAGCGTGGCAGCCTCTTTGCCCATCTTCCAACTGTCGACGCCCAGCGTCGAGATCGACGGCACGTTATGCGCCGCAAACGCCAAATCGCCAAATCCCATGACGGCCAGTTGCTGCGGCACCGCTACGCCTTGCGCTGTCGCTTCCATGATCGCGCCCTGCGCCAGGGTATCAGAGCTACAGACTATTGCCTCCAACGGCTCACCTTGCGCCAATAGCTGGCGTAGCCCACTGCGCCCCGCCGCCATCGAGGCGGGTAACGGCACAATGACTTCACTCAGCGCGCAGTCGGTTTGGCGCGCTAAAGCATCATATAAACCGTTCTTTCGCTGCGCCGCACGCCGATCCGCGGCCCAAATCAAACCGAAACGCCGATGGCCTTTACCCAGCAGATAGTCTGCTGCGGCAAAGCCAATCTTCTCATGGGAAAAGCCAATCAGCATATCCAGCGGGGTTGGCGTCAAATCCCAAATCTCGACCACCGGAATCTGCGCATTGAGGATGATTTTGCGCAATTCCGGCGTGTGATGAATACCGGTCAACACCACCCCATCAGGGCGACGTGACAATAATGTGGCCACAATTTCCGCTTCTGTTTCATCGGAATATCCCGCCACGCAGAGCAGCATATGATAGCCGCGCGCGTCCAGCTCATCACTGATAGCCTGAATGGTATCGACAAACATGGCGTTGTTGATCTGCGGCACCACCACGGCAATAAGCTTGCTGCGGCGAGAGGCCAACCCTCCGGCCAGCAGGTTGGGGATATAGCCGGTAATGCGCACCGCCTCCATCACCTTGTCGATGGTTGCCGCCTTCACCAGCTTGGGCGTGTTCAACGCCCGGCTTACCGTCATTGGCGACAGCCCAGATGCTCTGGCGACATCCTCGAGTGTAGGCGTACGCGGTTGGCTACCCTTGGCGCGTTTATCGCTTTTCAATGACGTGTTTCCTTATCAACGGTCAGACTTCCGGCGTTGGCATTATCCTGAATAGTGGCACGGTTTTCCACTCACCTGCCCGGTAGGCAGGATCTTTTCCATAAAATGATTGCGCTATCATTTAAACGATACCCGTAATATCAATACCAACGCCCCCCTCACAACTCACAGGCTATTACACAGCGACACGGCTTAATTTGTGATCCATTATACAAAAACAACGCGTAATAATAGCGCCGACAACAGGTTCGATCTAAAAATGTTAGCGCAATCATTTTATTTCAGGATGCCATCATGACCCTACACGCCAATTCAGATGCCGTAAGCTACGCCAAAACTGCACACACCCCGACAGCAGCCGAGACAGGGGATCGTATTGAACAGGTGAAGATCTCCTTAGCCTTTTTACCGCTGGCAACCCCGGTGAGTGATGCCAAAGTGCTGACGGGACGCCAAAAGCCATTAACGGAAGTCGCGATCATATTCGCTGAAATCCGCACCCGGGATGGCTTTGAGGGCGTGGGGTTCAGCTATTCCAAACGCGCGGGGGGTCAGGGTATTTACGCGCATGCCAAGGAAATTGCCGATAATCTGCTCGGCGAAGACCCTAACGATATCGACAAAATCTACACCAAACTGCTGTGGGCCGGTGCTTCCGTAGGGCGCAGCGGGATGGCGGTACAGGCGATCTCCCCGATTGATATTGCGCTGTGGGACATGAAGGCCAAACGCGCCAAATTACCGCTGGCCAAGCTACTGGGCGCACATCGCGATTCGGTGCAGTGCTATAACACCTCGGGCGGTTTCCTGCATACGCCGCTCGATCAGGTGCTAAAAAACGTGGTGATTTCCCGCGAAAATGGCATTGGCGGCATTAAAATCAAAGTCGGGCAACCGAACACCGCCGAAGATATTCGCCGCCTCACCGCCGTGCGTCAGGCGTTGGGCGATGACTTCCCGTTAATGGTCGATGCCAATCAGCAATGGGATCGTGAAACCGCGATCCGTATGGGCAGGAAAATGGAGGCGTTCAATCTGGTGTGGATTGAGGAACCGCTGGATGCTTATGACGTAGAGGGCCATGCGGCGCTGGCAACCGCGCTGGACACCCCGATCGCCACCGGCGAAATGCTGACCAGTTTCCGAGAACACGAGCAACTGATCCTCGGCAACGCCTGCGACTTCGTTCAGCCAGACGCACCACGCGTTGGCGGCGTGACGCCGTTTTTGAAAATCATGGATCTGGCGGCCAAACACGGTAAGAAACTGGCACCGCACTTCGCGATGGAAGTACACCTGCACCTCGCCGCTGCCTACCCTATCGAGCCCTGGCTGGAACACTTTGAATGGCTGAATCCGCTGTTTAACGAACAGCTTGAATTGCGCGATGGCCGGATGTGGGTCTCTGACCGTGCGGGGTTGGGCTTCACCATCAGCGAACAGGCGCGGCGCTGGACGGTACAAACCTGTGAATTCAAGTAATCGGTAGCGCATCACGTTGCGGCTGGTGCGGGTCTGCCTGGTCACAACGCAAGATGCTTTGGTGCACCTTTGGCACACGTGCTGTTTCCACCCGTTGATGAACTCCGTCGGAAACAGCTCGTTTTTTAACACACTTAAATGAAGGAGAAGGCGTCGCTATACAGGTGGTCAATCAGCGCACCGCGCTCGTTACAGAAGCGCTCGCGGGCAATTTTAGCCATTTCAAAGCGACCGGCGATATAGATATCGTGGCCTGACAGTGTGCCGTAATCCTGTAATACCGCACTGAGCACCGTACCCGTTCTGCCGTGCCACTCCTGTTCCGGTTGCTCAACCACAGGAATAACCTGCAAATGAGCATATTGGCTCGCCAGCGTCTGTAGCTCGTTCAAATCATACAGGTGCTTAATCTCCCGGCCACCCCAGTAGATCGCGACCTCGCGCTCGGGTTGATGCGCCAGCACCGTCAGCAGGATAGAGCGCGCATAAGAGAACCCCGTACCGCCCGCAATCAGGATCAGCGGACGATCGCTCTCTTCGCGCAGCCAGGCCTCACCGTGGGGGATATCCACCGTCAGCGCGCGCTCTTTCAGAATACGATCCATCACCGCCATCGCATACAAGTTCAGCTCTGAGGCCCCCACGTGCAGTTCGATAAACTGCTGTTCCATCGGCGTTGATGCCATCGAGAACGGGCGCTTATCACGCTCATCCATTACCACCATCAAATACTGACCGGCACGGAAAGAGAAAGGGGCTTCCGGCAACAAACGTACCCGATAAACCGTATCCGTTATCGCCTCTACGGATGTCACTTTACAGCTCAATGTTGTCATGCATTCCCTCTAAGGGTGATAAAAGCAAAACGAATAACAGCGGCACACCCTACATCAAGCACGCGGCGGGCTGTCGTTAAAAATGGCAAGCTCATCCCAGATAGCATCGATACGGGCACACACCTCAGGATCTTTCTTGATGGGGTGCCCCCACTCGCGCTGAGTTTCGCCGGGCCACTTATTGGTGGCATCCAGTCCCATTTTGGAACCCAGCCCCGACACCGGCGACGCGAAATCCAGATAGTCTATCGGCGTATTTTCCATCAGTACCGTATCCCGTGCCGGGTCCATACGGGTGGTAATGGCCCAGATCACATCTTTCCAGTCACGGGCATTGATGTCGTCATCGCAGACAATGACAAACTTGGTATACATAAACTGGCGCAGGAAAGACCATACGCCCATCATCACCCGTTTGGCATGACCCGCGTACTGTTTTTTCATAGTGACTACCGCCAGACGATAGGAGCACCCTTCTGGCGGCAGGTAAAAATCGACAATTTCCGGGAACTGCTTTTGCAAAATCGGCACGAACACTTCATTCAACGCCACCCCCAGCACAGCAGGCTCATCCGGCGGACGTCCGGTATAGGTTGAGTGGTAAATGGCATCCTGACGCTGCGTGACATGCGTGACGGTAAACACCGGGAAGTTGTCGACTTCGTTGTAATAGCCGGTGTGATCGCCATACGGCCCTTCCGCCGCCATTTCTCCCGGTTCAATGTACCCTTCCAGCACAATTTCCGCGCTGGCGGGCACTTCCAAATCGTTGGAGAGGCATTTCACCACTTCGGTTTTATAACCGCGCAGCAGCCCGGCAAAGGCGTATTCGGAAAGCGTATCTGGCACCGGCGTTACCGCACCAAGGATAGTCGCCGGATCGGCACCGAGCGCGACAGACACCGGGAAGCGTTGACCGGGGTTTTCCTGACACCACTCCTGGAAATCCAACGCGCCGCCGCGATGAGATAACCACCGCATGATCAGCTTGTTTTTACCGAGCACCTGCTGGCGATAAATACCGATATTCTGACGCGCCTTGTGCGGCCCGCGCGTAACCGTTAAGCCCCAGGTGATCAAGGGTGCGGCGTCTTCCGGCCAGCACTGCATCACAGGAATACGGGTCAGATCGACGTCTTCCCCTGACCAAACCTGCTCCTGGCAAGGCGCCGATGACAGCCGTTTGGTGGGCATATTGAGCACCTGACGGAATTTGGGCATGTTTTCCATCAGGTCGCGGAATCCTTTGGGCGGCTCAGGCTCTTTCAAAAAGGCCAGCAGCTTGCCGACATCACGCAGCGCCGCCACGCTATCCTGTCCCATGCCCATTGCCACCCGCTCCGGGGTGCCGAACAGGTTGCACAGCACAGGCATGGTATAACCGGTGGGATTTTCAAACAGCAACGCCGGACCACCCGCACGCAGCGTTCTGTCGGCAATCTCCGTCATTTCCAAATGGGGGCTGACAGGGTGGCGAATGCGTTTCAGTTCTCCCTTCTGTTCCAGAAGCGCGAGAAATTCACGTAAATCACGATATTTCATGCTGATTGTCAATGCAGTCTGGGAAAACGACATTATAAGGTTTCTTGCCAATTCTGTCGCTTCTTCGTGCCGCTATTTATCCGCACAGGGTTTTGTTATGCTTCCCGGCAATGTTCATCGACTGACAGATCATCGACACAACACATTATGGAAGCCTGGTATTTATTGTATTGCAAACGTGGGCAGCTGCTGCGCGCCAAGGAACACCTTGAACGCCAGGCCGTTAACTGCCTGAGCCCGATGATCAAAATGGAAAAAGTCGTGCGGGGAAAACGCGCGGAAGTCAGCGAGCCACTGTTTCCCAACTACCTGTTTATTGAGTTCGATCCCGAACGCATCCATACCACCACGATTGCCGCAACACGGGGCGTCAGCCATTTTATCCGTTTCGGCGCTCTGCCTGCCGTCATCCCCGTGAGTGTGATTACCGAACTGGCGCAACACCCGGTGCAGATAATTCACGATCCACAAACGCCGTATCCTGGGGACACCGTGCTGATTACCGAAGGGGTGTTTACCGGACTACAGGCGATTTACAGTGAACCTGATGGTGAAGCCCGCTCCATGCTGCTGCTCAATTTTCTTAACAAGCAGGTGCCGCAAAGCCTCGATAATCGCCAGTTCAAGAAGCTATAGTCCACCGTACCTGATAAAAGAAACGCCGCCGGTGAGAGCACTCACGGGCGGCGAACGGATAGGGCTGAACGAAGGAGACGATTAGCGGGAAAGCTGTTCGTCACGCAGCCATTGTGCAACCTGCTTGGCAAAATAGGTCAGCACGCCGTCTGCCCCTGCGCGCTTGAAGCACAGCAGTGATTCCATCACCAACGGCTGCTCCTGAAGCCAGCCGTTGCGAATGGCCGCCATGTGCATGGCATACTCGCCGGAAACCTGATAGGCAAAGGTCGGCACGCCAAACGTTTCTTTAACCCGATGCAGCACATCCAGATAAGGCATACCGGGTTTCACCATCACCATGTCCGCGCCTTCCTGCAAATCCTGAGCCACTTCCTGCAAGGCTTCATCCCCGTTAGCCGGGTCCATCTGATAGGTTTTTTTGTTACCGCCTTTCAGATTGCTTGCCGAGCCGACCGCGTCGCGGAAAGGCCCATAGTAGCAAGAGGCGTATTTTGCCGAGTACGCCATGATCTGGGTGTTTACCAGATGTTGCGCTTCCAGCTCAGCGCGAATGGCACCAATGCGCCCATCCATCATGTCGCTTGGTGCAACGATTTCTGCGCCCGCTTGAGCATGACACAGCGCCTGACGCACCAGAACGGCTTTGGTGATGTCATTAATCACATAGCCGTCTTCATCAATAATGCCGTCTTGCCCGTGTGTGGTATAGGGATCCAGGGCAACGTCCGTCAGCAGCCCCAGCTCCGGCACCGCGTCTTTGAGCGTGCGAATCACACGGGGCATCAGCCCTTCGGGGTTGTAGGCTTCCTCGGCATTCAGCGACTTTTTATCGGTATCGATCACCGGGAACAGTGAGAGTACCGGGATACCCAGCTTGGCGAGCTCTTCCGCTTCTTTCACCAGAAGATCCAGCGTCACACGATACACGCCCGGCATCGAAGGCACTTCCTGACGCTGATTTTTGCCTTCCATCACAAACACGGGATAAATCAGGTCATTGACCGTCAACTGATTTTCAGCGACAAGGCGACGGCTGAAATCATGACGGCGTAAACGGCGCAGGCGACGGCCAGGAAAAGCGCCGGGAAAAACATTGCTCATAATTATTCTCCAGAATCATGGCAGCCGGAAAATCCGGCGTGCGTTTTCATCTACTTTTTGCCCCAACATACTGGCGTCTTCATCGCGCCAGACAGCAACTTGCTGAACGATATGCGGCAAAAAGCAGGGTTCATTACGCCGGGATGCAGGTTTTGGTGATAAATCCCGGGGTAACAAATAGGGAGCGTCTGTTTCCAACAACAGGCGATCGATGGGAATCTGTTTTAGCAGATGGCGAAGTGCAATTCCGCGCCGTTCATCGCATACCCAACCGGTGATGCCTATCGACAGTCCAAGGCGCAAGCACTCATCCAGTTCCTGTTCGGTCCCCGTGAAACAGTGCAGCACCGCTCCCGGCAGCTTATCCAGCCAGGGAGAGAGTAGCGCGATAAAACGCGCATGGGCGTCACGGCAATGCAGAAAGACGGGTAACGCCAGCTCTGCGGCCAACGCTAACTGCGCGGTAAAGGCGTGTTCCTGCTGATCGGGCGTTGAGAAATTGCGATTAAAATCCAGCCCACACTCGCCCAGCGCCACAACGGCTGGCTGTTGTGCCAACTGCGAAATCTGCTCCGCCACCGCCGTCGACCAACTGCTGGCATCATGGGGATGCACGCCCGCCGTCGACCAGCAATAATCTGGGTATTCCTGTGCCAGCGCCAGCGCCTGTTCACTTTCATGCAGGTTGGTTCCGGTGATGATCATCCCGCTCACCGCAAGCGCCTGAGCACGCTCAATGACCAGAGCACGGTCGTGAGCAAATTGGCTATTGGTCAGATTGACGCCGATATCAAACATGGACATTCCTGAATGGGTAATGACATTCCCGCACTGGCGAGCGTGTCCGGAAGGGAGGCGGATGTAATCGGGAGGAAATCCCCGCCTAGGCGGGGATCACAACAGGATTCAGGACGACGGGCCTTCTTTGCTCTCTTCTGCCTCTGCCTCGCGTTCTTCTGCATCAACCTGACGGCGACCTTTCCCCACGTAAAAACGCGAGCAGAACAGGCCGACTTCAAACAACAGGTACATCGGAATCGCCAACAAGGTCTGCGAGAACACGTCCGGTGGCGTCAACAACATACCGACAACGAAGGCTCCGACCAGCACATAAGGCCGCTTCTTCTTCAAATCTTCCGTGTTGGTCACGCCGCTCCAGCACAGCAGTACAATGGCAATCGGTACCTGGAAAGAGACACCAAACGCCATAAACAGCGCCATCACGAAATCGAGGTAGTTGTTGATATCGGTGGCGATTTGTACACCCTGCGGCGCTGTCTTGGCAAAAAAGCTAAACGCCAGTGGGAACACCACAAAGTAGGCAAATGCCATCCCCGCGTAGAACAGCAGGCTGCTGGAGAACAGCAACGGCATCATCAGGCGACGTTCATGTTTGTACAGCGCCGGGGCGATAAACGCCCAGACTTGATACAACACCAGTGGTGCAGCGACAAACACCGACACGATCATCGTCAGTTTAATCGGCGTAAAGAACGGAGAGGCCACGTCGGTGGCAATCATACTGGCCCCGGCGGGCAGTTGCTCAATAAGCGGTGCCGAGACAATCTGATAGATATCGTTAGCAAAAAAAACCAGCACGACAAATACGCCCAGCACACAAAGAATGCTGTTTAACAGGCGTTTGCGAAGCTCAATCAGGTGACTGATTAACGGTTGTGTATCTTCAACGGCCATAGACTAGCGTTCATCAGCAGAGGGTTGGGAAGGCGCGACAGCCGAGGCAGGCGCTACGCGCTTATTGGGTACATCATCGTTCGGTGCCACGGCAGCGACAGTCGGCGTTTTTTCAGGCACAACCGTTGCAGAAGGCGCTTCTGGTGAGCTATCCACTGCCGCAGGCGGTGCCACATCGATAAGGGATGAGGGTGACGCAACGGCGGCTTGATCGACAGACGGTAACGCGGCTGGCGAAGACGCCTGTTCGGCGCTGAGAACCCCATCATGAGCCGCTTCAGCATCCGCCAGCGGTTTATGTGGCACCTCACCCAACTGCGCAGTGGCGCTGTCACCGGGTTTCGCATAACCGCGTCGCATGGCATCCGCCGCTTCTTTGAGTTCGTCCATAGAGGCTTTCAGCTCTGGGGAAAGGTTTTTCAGGCTAGCCTGCTCCACCTTCTTCAAACTGTCCTGCAACTCTTGCAACTTCAACTCTTGGGTCAGCTCATTTTGCACCGTAGACGCCAGCGAGCGCAGCGTTCTGACCCAACCAGCAATCGTTTTAACCGCAACGGGCAGGCGTTCAGGCCCGAGAACCACCAGGCCGATCACCATTACGAGCATCAGCTCACCAAATCCGATATCAAACACCGATTATACCTGCTCTTTATGCTGGCTCTTCGTTTCTTCTGATTTTGCGTCAGCCTGTTGTTCCGTGATGGACTTCGTCGCGAAATCGGCATCCTGCTGTGTTTTTTCATTCTGGTTGGCAGATGCGCTGTCAGCGGACGAGGGTTGGTCATCGCTGATGGCTTTTTTAAAGCCTTTAATCGATGCGCCCAAATCGGAGCCTAGCGTTCTCAGCTTGTTAGTACCGAACAGCAGTACCACGATCACCGCGATGATCAACAAGTTCCAAATACTAATACCACCCATACCAATTACCTCTTTTCTACAAAGGGGAGTTATCCATCATCTTTCACACCGCAAACAGTCGTGCGTGCATTTTGTCCAAAAACGAGTCACCGCGCGTTATTCTTGCCCAGCGAATGCATGCCCAGAGGATGCGCCCGGTTTACGTTTCCTGCAACGCCTTTTTCCTGCGGCGGAAAGGCATATAAGGTCAAAGCCGTGACTATTATATACGGCTATTAATAGCGCCTGTCATGATCTGCTTCAACGTGTACGACGCCAACCAATGACCCAGCTCACAACACCAGCGGCCATTAACCCCGCCGACATCACTTCCGGGAGATCCTGACGCCCCACCAACATCAGTAACCCAGCCAGTAGTAGCGTCGCACCTATACCCAATAAATAGTGGGACTGGCTTTGTCGTACTCGCTGCAAACGCAACTCGTCGGTCAAGTGCAAGACGCTTTGCCGCAACTGTCGATGCTGCCGCAAACCATCGTAAATCAACTCGGGAATTTCCGGCAATTTTTCCGCCCAAAACGGCGCTTTTTCTTTCAATCCGCGAATCAGAGCGGCAACCCCCATCTGATCTTTCAGCCACGACTCTAGAAAAGGCTTGGCCGTTTTCCATAAATCCAACTGAGGATAAAGCTGGCGGCCTACTCCCTCAACGTATAGCAGCGTCTTTTGCAGCAAGACCAACTGCGGCTGCACTTCCATGTTGAAGCGGCGCGCCGTGTTGAACAAGTTTAATAACACATGTCCAAAGGAAATCTCTGCCAATGGCTTTTCAAAAATGGGTTCGCACACGGTACGAATCGCAAATTCAAACTCTTCAACATTGGTGTCGGCAGGCACCCAGCCGGAATCCACATGCAGTTCAGCAACGCGGCGATAGTCGCGGTTGAAAAAGGCAATGAAGTTTTCGGCCAAATAGCGCTTATCTTCCTTGTTCAGCGACCCGACGATGCCACAATCGATACCGATATATTGCGGATCTTCCGGGTGTTCTTCGCTGATAAAGATATTGCCCGGATGCATATCGGCATGGAAGAAGCTGTCGCGGAACACCTGAGTAAAGAACACCTGCACGCCACGCTCCGCCAGCAGCGGCATATTGGTACCGTTGGCTTTCAGCGCCTCAACGTCTGAGACCGGAATACCGTAGATACGCTCCATGACCAACATGTTTTCCCTGCAATAATCTGAATAAATTTCAGGAATATACAGCATCGGACTGCCGTCAAAGTTACGGCGCAATTGAATGGCATTCGCGGCTTCACGCAGCAGGTTTAATTCATCAAGCAGGGTTTTCTCGTACTCGCGCACTACCTCACGCGGGCGCAGACGCCGCCCATCCGGCAACAGCATCGGCAGCCAGCCCGCCAAACGGTTCATCAGCCGCATATCCGCCTTGATGACGGGGAGGATATCAGGACGAATCACCTTGATAACCACTTCTTGGCCGTTGGTTTTGAGCCGCGCGGTATGCACCTGTGCGATGGACGCAGAAGCCAGCGGC
Source organism: Candidatus Symbiopectobacterium sp. NZEC127 (assembly GCF_025962675.1). Classification (NCBI taxonomy): domain Bacteria; kingdom Pseudomonadati; phylum Pseudomonadota; class Gammaproteobacteria; order Enterobacterales; family Enterobacteriaceae; genus Symbiopectobacterium; species Candidatus Symbiopectobacterium sp. NZEC127. The sequence goes on along the minus strand of NZ_JAGFPG010000006.1, from coordinate 255,740 downwards.
ACTATCTCAAAATCATCAAACCAGCTTTCGAGTGGAATGCCACCCATGGAGAGTTCGATCTGTTCACGGGCCAGTTTGCCGTCAAAAGGATCGACGCGATCCTGAAGGATAGCGAGTTGATCGGCAATCTCTGGTGGAAAAAGATCGCGCCGCGTAGACATCATCTGGCCGAACTTGATCCACACCGGGCCCAATTCCTGCAACGCCAGACGCAGGCGCTCACCAAGCAGTTTGTCCTTATGGCGGTTTGGCATCCAGAACAGGAATTTTCGCCAGATACGCAGCGGTAAGGTAATGCGTAAATGCGGGATAAGCTCATCGAGCCCATAGCTCAACATGACGCGAATAATGTGGTAAAGGCGCAGCAGTTCACTTGGCGTCATGAGGCGGACTCCAGTTTCGCCAGGCGTGCCGCCAGCGTATCGACGTCATTACTCAACGCGGCCACTTCATCATACCACCAGGCCGCTTCTAAACGCCCCGGTGCAAGCCGCCACTCTTCCGTGACAGTTTCCGCCAAATAGCGCCGCTGGCGATCAAATAAACGGCTCGCACCGCGAAACGCCCCTTGCACCGTCTGACCAATGCCTTGAGCAACAACATCGCCCGTGTAGGGCGCAAGCCACTCTGCGGGATCGCACTCTGCCAAATCCAACAGATTGACAACGTGTTGGACAACTTGCATATCCCCTTCAATCACCAGTTCACCGCTACGCATCAGCGATGAAAGCTGCTGGCGATCGCGCAACGTGAGCAGTGCGGGTATCCGGGTGTCTAACTGACAATCCGCCGTATCAGCCCACTGGCTCACCACGTCAACGCGGTGCTCGCCAAAGACCAATACCAGCGGCACCGGCAGTTCTGCTAACACGATTTTGAGCGTTTTTCCCTGTAGTCGCTGGCGCGCCGCTTTCAAGCTACGTTCGCGAAAAAGCAGGCTATTTAACGCCGTTTCCAGCGTGGCCGTCAGCACAGACGTTATCAGCATCAGCGTTTCCCACTATAAAACAACTTAAAATTTGAACCCACGGTGTAACGCGACAATGCCTCCCGTGAGGTTGAAGTAGTTTACACTGTCAAAGCCCGCCTCCACCATCATGCCCTTAAGCGTTTCCTGATCAGGATGCATACGTATCGACTCCGCCAAATAGCGATAGCTGCCCGCATCTTTGGTCACCATATCACCAATGCGCGGCAAGACATGGAATGAATAGAAATCATAGACTTTGCTGAGCGGTTTCAACATCGGTTTGGAAAATTCCAGCACCAGCAAGCGGCCGCCGGGCTTCAGGACGCGGAACATGGAGCGCAGCGCTTTGTCTTTATCCGTCACGTTGCGTAAACCGAAAGAAATGGTGATGCAGTCAAAATAGTTATCCGGGAAGGGCAGCGCCTCCGCATTGGCCTGCACATAGCTGACGTTATCAATAATCCCCAGATTGCGGAGCTTTTCGCGTCCCACTTTCAGCATGGAAGCATTGATATCGGCCAGCACCACTTCCCCCGCTTCGCCGACCAGGCGTGAGAATTTAGCCGTTAAATCCCCCGTTCCGCCCGCCAGATCCAGCACCCGCTGGTCGCGTCGGACACCGCTGCACTCAATGGTAAATCGTTTCCAGGCACGATGAATCCCGAAGGACATCAAATCGTTCATCAGGTCATATTTTCCCGCTACTGAGTGAAATACGCCCGCTACCATGGCCTCTTTATCGTTCTTGTCGACAGTGCGAAAACCAAAATGCGTGGTTTTCTCCGGTTCGTTCGTCATGTTCTTCGCCCTACTTTTCCAAATCAGAATTGTGGTCAATCCCCTTTGCGCACTATCGGCTGCACTCGCCGCTCACATTGCGCTGTCGAGCGTTATGCGCAACACGAGCTTGGCGTGTCTGTGCGCGTTTCGCATCAACAATCGAAGAGGAACATCGAATTTTGAAACTACCCCTTAATGGGGAGAGTGTAACAGACCAGGCTTAAAAACCCACCGCTCTGATGCACTGAATAAAGTTGTAAAACGCGAACATTCGTGACGCATCATCGTTGATTCGATGTGCTTGCAGGTTGTTCTCCGCCGGGAGGGACCTCGGTTTGCATTGTTTCAGGCTGCTGAGACAGCCGCCCTTGTTCCTCGTCAGCCTCGGCAGAAAGCACCGCTTGCTCCGCCACGTTGGGGTTTATGGTACGCTTAACCTCAACACCAAGGGAACGGAAACCTTCTACCTGGGCTATCAGATTACCGCGCCCGGAGGCCAGTTTATTCATGGCCTGCCGATAGCTGGCCTGTGACTTATCCAGGCTTTGTCCCAACGCCGACATATCTTCAACGAAGAGACGCAGTTTATCGTACAGCCGAGAGGCACGATCGGCGATCTGTTGTGCATTGCGGCTTTGCTGTTCATAACGCCACAGATTGGTGATGGTACGTAACGCGACGAGCAGCGTGGTGGGACTAACCAACATGATGTTATGTTGCAGGGCTTCGCTGATCAATTCTGGATGGCGGTCGATAGCAACCAGAAACGCAGGCTCCACGGGGATAAACATCAGCACATAGTCCAACGAGCGCAGCCCCGGCAATTGCTGGTAATCTTTATTACTCAGCAGTCGGATATGCCCGCGCACGGAGGCGATATGCTCGTTGAGCGCGCTGGCGCGTTCCCCGTCATCTTCACTATTAAAGTAGCGCTCATAGGCCACCAGCGACATCTTGGCATCAATCACCACATCTTTGCCCTGTGGGAGGCGGACGATCACATCCGGCTGCATGCGCCCGTTTGCGCCCGTCTGAATACTGACCTGCGTTTGGTATTCATGGCCTTCACGCAAGCCGGAAGCCTCAAGTACGCGTCCCAGCACCACTTCACCCCAGTTCCCCTGGGTTTTGTTATCACCTTTCAGGGCCTTGGTCAGGTTGACCGCCTCTCGCGCCATTTGCACGTTGAGTTGCTGCAACTGACGAATTTCATGCGCCAGAGTATGGCGCTCACGCGCTTCACTACCAAACCCTTCCTGAACCTGACGACGGAAACCGTCCAGTTGTTCGCGCAGCGGCGCCAGCAGTTTATCGAGGCTCTGTTGATTTTGCTCACCCACTCGGCGACCGCTGTGCTCAAAAATCCGGTTAGCCAGATTTTCAAACTGCGTCGTCAGGCGTTGTTCGCTGTTGATTAACAGGCGCTGTTTTTCCTCCGCGGCGAGGCGGGTTTCTTCCAAACGGATGGTCACTTCACGCAGCTCTGCTTCCTGCGCACCGTTTGCTTCGCGCAGCGCGCGCAGCTCCTGGTTGAGTTGGTTGCACTCCTCTTGCAACCGGGCCATGACCAGCAGCTTTTCCTGATGGGCGGTGAGTTTACCGTGCATCAGACGCAGCTCCATATCATCCTGACGCCGACGTTGTTCGTCCTTATCACGCGCGAGCTGAAGTTCACGTACCACGCTTTGCGCCTGCTGTAACGCTTGTTCTTGTATACGTTGTTCCGTTTCTTGCCGGGCGCGGCGCTGCTGATAACGCAGGCTGGCAACAAGCCATCCCGCCAGCACCCCGACCGCCCCGCCGCCTACGCCGTAAAAGAGGGTGATATCCACGTCGCATTCCTTTCGTTGTCGCCACTGTCCGTCAAGGTAAAGTGATACTGTATGTATGTCCAGAAAGAATAGCGCAGGCCAGCGCGAAGCGGCATCGTTGTCGGCAGCGAAATGGTTAAAATGCGAGGCGGTTTGCGTTATGGCTTATCGCCATTGGCTAAATAAAAAAGGGCCGGAAATCCGGCCCTGATACAGATGACATCGCGTTATTGGTATTACAGACGCCCTTTGGCATCGGTAATCGCCTGCGCGACCTGTTGTGGTGACACACCACCTTTGGCAGCGCGCTTTTCCAGACAAGATTGCAGCGACAGGATGGGATACACGTCATCGCCAATGGTGGCGCTGAATTTCTGCAAATCCACCAGCGGCAATGCTTCCAGCGGTTTACCCTGCCGAATGGCTTCCACCACTGCCTCACCAACGATGTGATGCGCTTCGCGGAACGGAACGCCTTTCGCCACCAGATAATCGGCCAACTCGGTCGCGTTCGCGTAGCCCTGCTGCGCCGCTTCCTGGCAGCGCGGACGGCGAACCTGAATGCCTTCCAGCACCAGTGCCGCCATCATCAGGCAGTCATGCCAGGTGTCGAGCGCATCGAACAGCCCTTCTTTGTCTTCCTGCATGTCTTTGTTGTACGCCAGTGGCAAACCTTTGAGCGTCATCATCATGCCGGTCAGCGCGCCTTGCACCCGACCCGATTTACCGCGGATCAGTTCCAGCGCATCCGGATTTTTCTTTTGCGGCATCAGAGAGGAGCCGGAGGTTACACGATCGGACAGCTCAACGAACCCGGATTCACCGCTGTTGAAGAAGATCAGATCTTCGGCAAAGCGCGACAGGTGCACCATGCCGATCGAGGCATTAGAGAGCAGTTCCAGTACATGATCGCGATCTGACACCGTATCCAGACTGTTACGCGTGGCAGACGCAAAACCCAGCCAGCCCGCCAGTTGCTCACGATCGATAGGATAGGCCGTCCCAGCTAACGCGCCGCAGCCCAGTGGACTGACGTCGAGGCGTTTTAGCGTATCTTCCAGGCGGCTTTCGTCGCGTGCCAGCATTTCATGGTAGGCCAGACACCAGTGGGCAAAGGTCACCGGTTGGGCGCGCTGCAAATGGGTGTAACCCGGCATCACCGCATCCTGATTCACCTCTGCGGTAGCCACCAACGCGGCGCGCAGTTGGCGCACGGCCAGTTGCAGTTCGCCGATTTGTGCCTTGCACCAGAGTTTAAGATCGGTGGCAACCTGATCGTTACGGCTGCGACCGGTGTGGAGCTTTTTACCCAGATCGCCCACTTTGTCGATCAGCTTCTGCTCTACCCAGCTATGAATATCTTCGGCGTCGCTTTGCAGAATCTGTTCCGGGTCGGCTTGCACCTCGGCCAGCAGCGCGTTCAGCGCCTGCTCTAGCTGCTGCTGTTCCTGCGCGCTGAGTACGTTGACCGTCACCAGCGCTTTTGACCAGCCGATAGAGCCGACGATATCTTGCTCCGCCAGACGGTAATCAAACCGCAGCGAGTCATTAAATTGTTTGAACCGCTGATCTGCCGCCTGACTGAAACGACCGCCCCACAACGCCATAACCGATACTCCCAAAATGTGCTTCAATGTCTTGTAACCATGCGGGCGAACCCGCATGCTCGCTTCCGTTACCGTTCGGCCAACGGAAATGCCTTACAGATTAACAGATTTACGCCTGAATCCGCGTGCCAATCGGCGTGCCGTTAAACAGCGCGGGCAGTTGATCGGCATGACGCCAGCTGGCGATATCTACCGGGCGACCCAACGCGCGAGCGGCATCCAGCGCCGCGTTGACTTTAACGATCATGCCGTCGGTAATAATCCCTTGCGCAATCAGCTGTTCCGCTTTCTGCGCGGTCATTTCAGCGATGCGTTGGCCTTTGCCATCAAGGATACCGCTCACGTCCGACAGCAGAATCAAATCGGCACCCAGCGTCTCTGCGAGCGCGGTTGCGGCCTGATCGGCGTTAACGTTCATCAAATCACCTTGTTCGGTGATGCCGATGGAACTGACGATTGGCAGATACCCGGCGCTTAGCAGCGCATTGGGCAGATCGGCGGAACCCGCCTGTGCTTTGCCCACGTAACCCAGGGATTCATCCAACTGCGTTACCGTAGTCATGCCGCCATCCGCCAGACACAGACCCACCGCGTTGATGGCGTGTTTCTTCGCCCAGGCCAGCAGCGTTTTGTTGGCCGAACCTGCCAGCGCACCGGTGATGATGTCGATCTGATCCGCCGGTGTAACGCGCAGCCCGTTTTTCTTCACCACGGGTAACGCCAGTTTTTTCATCAGGTCATCCACCAGGCAGCCGCCGCCGTGCACAATGACCAGCGGGCGCTGGTATTGCTCACGATAGGCAACCAGCGCCGTAAACAGACGCTCCAGCGCTTCTTCGCTGTCCAGTAACACACCGCCCAGTTTGATAATTAACGGATTCATCGCTTTCGTGCCTCAGGATTTGTCAGAGCAAAGATTGGGTTTCAGGGAAACCGAAACGAATATTCAGGCACTGTACAGCTTGCGCCGCCGCACCTTTAAGCAGGTTGTCTTCCGTGGCGACCACAATCAGGTGCTCGTCCTGTACGGAGAAACCGATATCGCAAAACGGCAAGCCAACAACCGATTTTAGCGCCGGAACCCCGTTATCGTAGAGGCGCACCAGCGGTTTGTCGTGATAAGCATTGTGGTAGGCTTCCGCTACATCCTGCGCACTGACGCCCGGTTTCAGGCGGCAGGTAATGGTCGCCAGAATCCCACGTGCGAAATTCCCCAGATGCGGCGTGAAGATAACCGGGATACCCAGGTGGGTCGCAATTTCGGGTTGATGGCGGTGATTGAACACGCCATAGGGTTGCAGGCTCACCTCGCAGAAGCTGCTGGTGAGTGAGGCTTTACGCCCGGCGCCGCTCACGCCGCTAACCGCATTGATAACCGGCCACTGGTCGGTGTTAAGCAGTTGCGCATCCACCAGCGGTTTCAGTGCCAACTGTGACGCCGTCGGATAACAACCGGGGACGGCAATCAGCTGCGCTTGCTTCACGCGCTCCGCCTGAAACTCTGCCAGGCCGTACACCGCCTGCGCCAGCCAGTCAGCGTGTTGATGCTCGAAACCGTAATAGCGGCGATAAAATTCAGCATCCTGCACGCGAAACGCGCCGGAGAGATCGAACACCACGCAGCCTGCGGCCAGAAACACCGGCGCAAGATCGTGGCTCACTTTGTGGTCGGTCGCCAGAAACACCACATCGATGCCTTTGGCGGCTTCGGCGGCATCCGTCAACGCCTGCACCGGCAAATCGATGATGCCTTTCAGTTGAGGGTGCAGGTCAGAAATGCGTTTGCCCGCATCAACGCTCTGCGCGGATACCGCAAGTGCGGTGAGGTTCATCTGAGGATGACGATTCAGATAAAGTGCAAGTTCAGCGCCAGTATAACCGCTTGCACCAACAATCAACGTATTCAGCATGGGATCTGCATACCTTCCACTAAAATGATGTAAACAATGCATCGTTAAAAACAGTATCGTTAAAAACAATGTTGTTAAAACAATGTCGTTAAAACAGGGTATCTACAAAACGCCAAACCCGCTAACGGTATTCGACCGGTGCAGGTGTAGACTATCAGGCAATGTCTCATTGAAGGGATCGAAACAGTTTCCTTTCGCTACGCGTTATTGTATTTTTATTCATAATAAATGCATGAATATTGATACTATCCTAACATAAGGCTGTCAACAGTGAAGATGAATTTACCCCCATTTATTGAGCTGTATCGGGCGTTGATCGCGACGCCTTCCATCAGCGCCACCGATCAGGCGCTCGATCAGAGCAATGAAGCATTAATCAATCTGCTCGCCGGGTGGTTTGCTGATTTGGGCTTTCACGTTGAGGTGCAGCCGGTGCCCGGTACACGGCATAAATTCAATCTGCTGGCGCGCATCGGCCAAGGTCAGGGCGGCTTATTGTTGGCCGGGCACACCGATACGGTGCCGTTTGATGATGGCCGCTGGACGCGCGATCCCTTTACCCTGACAGAACACGATAACAAGCTTTATGGGCTGGGCACGGCGGATATGAAAGGCTTCTTCGCCTTTATTCTGGATGCGCTGCGCGATATCGACCCGGCAACACTGACCAAACCGATTTACGTGCTGGCGACCGCCGATGAAGAGACCACCATGGCGGGTGCTAAATATTTCTCTGAATCTACGCAAATACGCCCCGATTGCGCCATCATCGGTGAGCCAACCTCGTTGCAACCGATTCGCGCCCATAAAGGCCATATGTCAAACGCGGTGCGGATTCAGGGACAATCCGGCCATTCGAGCGATCCTTCGCGCGGCGTAAATGCCATCGAACTGATGCACGATGCCATCTCCCACCTGATGGTGTTGCGCAATACGCTGCAAACCCGTTATCACAACGCGGCGTTCCATATCCCCTATCCGACCATGAATTTCGGCCACATCCACGGTGGCGATGCAGCCAACCGCATTTGTGCCTGCTGTGAGTTGCATATGGATATTCGCCCGCTTCCGGGATTGACGCTGAACGATTTGAACGGTCTGGTGACGGAAGCGCTGGCACCGGTGAGTGAGCGTTGGCCGGGACGCGTCAGCGTCAGCGAACTGCACCCGCCGATCCCCGGCTATGAGTGCCCGGTGGATCATGCCTTGGTGGGTGTGATTGAGAAATTACTGGGTGTGCCCACGGATGTAGTGAACTATTGCACCGAAGCACCGTTTATCCAGACGCTGTGCCCGACGCTGGTACTCGGCCCCGGTTCGATTGAACAGGCCCACCAGCCGGATGAATATCTCGACACCGCATTCATCGCCCCAACGCATAAATTGATCACCCAGATGGTGCAACATTTCTGCCGGTAAACGCGAAAGCAGGGGCGTAATAAGCGCCCCTAATCTGCGCATGGATGTAATTAAATTTCACCGATTGCCAATCCCACACGAAAGCAGGTACAACAACAGAGGGGTAAAACCGGCAGGGTGATAAAACAACCAATCGTCAATTGACGAATCCCGCCGGGCGTGGCTAGATGAAGGCAGCGTTTTGCGTCTTTCTATGAAACAAACTTACAAAAAATAGAGATGGGTCAGGGTAAATATGAACGAACAATATTCCGCGATGCGAAGTAATGTGAGCATGCTGGGTAAACTTCTTGGTGACACCATCAAGGATGCATTAGGAGAGAGTATTCTTGATAAGGTCGAGACGATCCGTAAGCTGTCAAAATCGTCCCGCGCAGGCAATGAAAAGCATCGTCAGGAGCTGTTGAACACGCTGCAAAATCTCTCCAATGAGGAGTTGCTCCCGGTCGCGCGCGCCTTCAGCCAGTTTCTTAATCTGACCAACACCGCAGAGCAATATCACTCTATTTCGCCGCACGGCGAAGCGGCCAGCAACCCGGAAATTTTATCTCAGGCGTTCGATCGCCTGAAAGCGCAGGCACACTTAAGCGAACGCGATATTCGTGACGCGGTGGAGACGCTCTCCATTGAGCTGGTGCTGACCGCACACCCGACAGAAATCACCCGTCGCACGCTGATTCATAAGCTGGTTGAAGTTAACACCTGCCTGAAACAGCTCGATCACAACGATCTGGCAGACTATGAACGCAACCAGATCATGCGCCGTCTGCGCCAGTTGATCGCCCAGTCTTGGCACACGGATGAAATCCGTAAGATCCGCCCAACGCCCGTAGACGAAGCCAAATGGGGCTTCGCCGTGGTGGAAAACAGCCTGTGGGAAGGGGTGCCCGCCTTCTTGCGCGAGCTGGATGAGCAGTTGGAAAAATCTTTTGGTTTCCGCCTGCCGGTGGATTCTGTCCCCGTGCGCTTTACCTCCTGGATGGGCGGCGACCGCGACGGCAACCCGAACGTAACCGCCAAAATCACCCGTCACGTCCTGCTGCTGAGCCGTTGGAAAGCCGCAGACCTGTTTTTACGTGATATTCAGGTGCTGGTGTCCGAGCTTTCCATGTCGGAATGCACACCGGAACTGCGTGAGCGTGCCGGTATCGCAGAAGGGGAAGAGGTTCAGGAACCTTACCGCGTTATTATGAAATCCCTGCGTGCGCAGCTTAACGCGACCCTGACTTACCTTGAGGGCAGCCTGAAAGGCGAGCGTACGCTGCGTCCGCACGATCTGCTGGAACACAACGAACAGCTGTGGGAACCGCTGCACGCGTGCTACCAATCGCTGCATGCCTGTGGCATGGGCATCATCGCCGATGGCCAACTGCTCGATACCCTGCGCCGCGTGCGCTGCTTCGGGGTGCCATTGGTACGTATCGATGCGCGTCAGGAAAGCACGCGCCACACCGAAGCGCTGGCGGAAATCACCCGTTACCTTGGGCTGGGCGACTACGAAAGCTGGTCTGAATCCGACAAACAGGCGTTCCTGATCCGAGAATTGAGTTCCAAACGTCCTCTGCTGCCCCGTCAGTGGGAACCGAGCGCAGAAACCAAGGAAGTGCTGGATACCTGCCAGGTGATCGCGGAAGCGCCGCAGGGCTCTATCGCCGCGTACGTTATCTCCATGGCGCGCACGCCGTCCGACGTGCTGGCCGTGCACCTGCTGTTAAAAGAAGCGGGCTGCCCCTTCGCCTTGCCGGTCGCTCCGCTGTTTGAAACGCTGGATGACCTGAACAACGCCGACGATGTGATGAAGCAACTGCTGGGTATCGACTGGTATCGCGGCTTTATCCAGGGCAAGCAGATGGTGATGATTGGCTATTCCGACTCCGCTAAAGATGCGGGCGTGATGGCGGCTTCCTGGGCGCAGTATCGCGCGCAGGACGCGCTGATCAAAACCTGCGAGAAAGCAGGCATTGCGCTTACGCTGTTCCACGGTCGCGGTGGCTCCATCGGTCGCGGTGGTGCACCGGCTCACGCCGCCCTGCTGTCACAACCGCCGGGCAGCCTGAAAGGTGGCCTGCGCGTGACCGAACAGGGTGAAATGATCCGCTTCAAGTTCGGCTTACCGGAAGTGACCATCAGCAGTTTGTCGCTCTATACCGGCGCTATCCTTGAGGCCAACCTGCTGCCGCCGCCAGAACCGAAACCGGAATGGCACGACATCATGGATGAACTTTCTCGCGTGTCTTGCGATATGTATCGCGGCTATGTGCGTGAGAATCCAGACTTTGTTCCCTACTTCCGCGCCGCAACGCCGGAGCTGGAACTGGGCAAACTGCCGCTCGGTTCACGCCCGGCGAAACGCCGTCCTAACGGTGGGGTAGAAAGCCTGCGCGCCATTCCGTGGATTTTTGCCTGGACGCAAAACCGCCTGATGCTGCCAGCCTGGCTGGGCGCGGGCGCTGCGTTGCAAAAAATCGTGGAAAATGGGCAGCAGAAAGCGCTGGAAACCATGTGCCGCGACTGGCCGTTCTTCTCTACGCGTATCGGGATGCTGGAAATGGTGTTCGCCAAAGCGGACCTGTGGCTGGCGGAATACTACGATCAGCGTCTGGTTGACGAAAAGCTGTGGCCGTTGGGCAAAGAGCTGCGCGACCAGTTGGCGGCAGATATCAACGTGGTGCTACGGATTTCCAACGATGACCATCTAATGGCAGATTTGCCGTGGATTGCGGAGTCTATCGCGCTGCGTAACGTCTATACCGACCCGTTAAACGTGCTGCAAGCCGAGTTGTTACACCGTTCGCGTGAGCATGAGAACCCCAGCCCGGAAGTAGAACTGGCGCTGATGGTGACCATTGCAGGCGTGGCGGCCGGTATGCGTAACACAGGCTAACCGCAACGCCCCTCTCTTCCCGCCTCGCACTGAGGCGGGATACCGTCTTCGTTTTACCTATCTAGTCAACCAGATACTTACGCTGCAACTGGTAGCGCGCGTCATCGTCCAGCCCGTAGTCCGTCGCCAGCCAGCGGTTTATCGATCCATAGCGTTCTTTGATGGTTCGCAGTGCGGTCGCCAGAAACGCTTCCTGAACCGAGAGCACAAAGGAGAATTGCGACAGCGCTTTCTCATTCAGCGTATCGGCCAGCGATGTCAGCAGTTGCGTGCGGAAAGGCGCAAGGGTGATATCCGTGACCAGGTAGTCTTCCATCACCGTCTTTTCATCCACGCCGAGCGCAAACAACACCAGCGCGGAGCCGATGCCGGTGCGATCTTTGCCAACGGCACAGTGCTGCACCAACGCCCCCTCTTCTGGCCTCTGCAACAGGGCAACCAGTTGACGATAAGCGGGATTATTGAAGGGCAAACGCCGATAAAGCTCCAGCATAAAGGCCTGCGAGTCAAACGCAGAGAGCTGCTCTGAACCCAACGACTCCAGACTGGCGGTGACCTCGTGGCGAATCGGGTTGGCGGGGCACGTGTGATACTGTGCGCCTTCCCACAGGATATCGGGCTTGGCCGCCGCTTCATCCGGATCGCGATAGTCAACCACATGCGATACGGGAACACCGGCCAGGTGCTCACAGTCAGCGGCACTGAGTTGATCCAACGAACCTGCACGGAACAGTTTGCGCGGGCGAATACGTTGCCCGTCTGCGGTACGCAATCCACCCAAATCACGAAAATTGATGCCGCCCTCTAATGCCAGCAGAGAGGGATGGCGTGGTGCTGATGTTGTCATACAACTCCTTGCAATACGTGGCGAAAACTCAGGCACTCAATAACCGGCGTGCTGCATCCAGCACCACCTTAACGGCAGCGGTTTCCGCCAGCTTCATCGTCGCGACATCCGGCGTTTCCTGCTGGGTGCGGTTGACGATCACACCTGCGACCATGCCCGCCCGCAGACCCTGGCTGGAACACATGGTGAGCAACGTGGCCGATTCCATTTCATAATTCAACACGCCCATGCTTTGCCACTCTTGCATTGAGCCTTGAAAACGCCGCACGACGCGCCCAGAGTAGGTATCGTAGCGCTCTTGCCCCGGATAAAACGTATCCGACGAGGCGGTCACACCAATATGCAGCGGGAAACCGGAGGCCTTCGCGGCATCCACCAGCGCGGCGGTGCAGGTAAAATCGGCCACGGCCGGGTACTCCAGCGGCGCAAAGTGCAGGCTGGCACCGTCCAGACGCACGGCGGCCGTCGTCACCAGCACATCACCCACATTCATATCAGGCTGGATCGCCCCGGTGGTACCTACGCGCAGGAAGGTTCTCACACCCAATTGCGCCAACTCTTCTACCGCAATGGAGGTCGAAGGGCCGCCAATACCCGTGGAGCAGATCACCACCGGTTGTCCCGCAAGCGTCGCACGCCAGGTGGTAAATTCGCGGTGCGCGGCCAGAAACACAGGGTTATCCATCTCCCGCGCGATTTTTTCGACCCGTGCCGGATCGCCGGGCACAATGGCTAACGTCGCCCCTTGCAGCCCCTGTTTGGTTAACCCCAGGTGGAACACATCAGATTCAGACATACTCGTCTCCTCATCGTGGGCAAGATAGTAGCGTTACTATCCTAGCGCATCAGTGCCACAACAGCAGTGATATATCTCACTACCAAAAGAAACCAATACAGTGGTATACACTTATTAATTGCGCGTTGTCACACCAATAATCCCTTTTATGCTCAAGAGGAGAAAAACCACCATGAAAGAGGCCGAACCGCTGGAACTCCGACAATCCGATCGGGCAATGACCCGTGCCGTTGCGCCCCATGCCGAGTCAACGATCCTCACCGACAGCCAAGGGATTATCGCGGGTGAGACCACCATTCCGTCCCAAGGTGAACAGCTTCCCGCCTACCTCGCTAAACCGGCATCGGGCGACGGGCCTTACCCCATCGTTCTGGTGGTGCAGGAAATTTTTGGCGTGCATCAGCATATTCAGGATGTCTGCCGTCGGCTGGCTAAACAGGGTTATCTCGCCATCGCGCCAGAACTGTATTTCCGTCAGGGCGATCCGCATCAGTATGACGATATTCCGACCTTGCTGAGCGGATTGGTCAGCAAGGTGCCGGACGCACAGGTGCTGTTGGATCTCGATCGCGCAACCAATTGGGCCGTGCGACAGGGCGGTGATGCCAACAAAATTGGCATTACCGGTTTCTGTTGGGGCGGACGAATCAGTTGGCTGTATGCGGCGCATAATCCACAGCTGAAAGCCGCCGTTGCCTGGTACGGTAAATTCTCCGGTAACAAAACCCTGACCACGCCGAAACACCCGGTTGATGTCGCCGCCGATCTCAGTGCGCCGGTGCTCGGGTTATACGGCGCAGAAGACGGCAGTATCCCCTTCGATCAGGTAGAACTGATGCGACAGGCGCTACGCGCCGCCAACGCCACGGCCGAGATTGTGGTGTATCCCGAGGCGGGACACGCTTTCCATGCGGATTATCGCCCCAGCTATCATCAAGCGTCCGCTCAGGATGGCTGGCAGCGTATGCTGGCGTGGTTTGCGCAGTACGGTGTGAAATAGGCAAAAAAAAACGCAGGGAGAAACACCCTGCGTTTGATGTCAAACCAATGAGGTTAGGCTTCGGTTGCGCGCAAGCGCTGCGCGGCTTCCACCATGTTAGCCAGTGACTGACGGGTTTCCGGCCAGCCGCGCGTTTTCAGGCCGCAGTCCGGATTCACCCACAGGCGCTCGGCGGGAATACGCTGTGCCGCTTTACGCAACAGCGCTTCAATCCATTCCACGCTCGGTACGTTCGGTGAGTGGATATCGTACACGCCCGGCCCGATTTCATTCGGGTACTCGAACTCTTCGAACGATTCCAGCAGTTCCATGTCTGAACGCGAGGTTTCGATGGTGATCACGTCAGCATCCAGTGCGGCAATGGAGTCCATGATGTCGTTAAACTCGCAGTAACACATGTGCGTGTGGATCTGGGTGTCATCCCGCACCACTGCGGCATTCAGACGGAAGGCTTCCACGCCCCATGCCAGATAAGCCTGCCAGTCAGAACGGTGCAGCGGCAGCCCTTCGCGCAGTGCCGGTTCATCAATCTGGATAATACCGATACCTGCACTTTCCAAATCCGCCACTTCATCACGCAGTGCCAGCGCGATCTGCTTGGCAATGGTTTCACGGCTGACATCTTCGCGCGGGAACGACCAGCACAGGATGGTTACCGGCCCGGTCAACATGCCTTTTACCGGCTTGTCGGTCAGGGATTGGGCATATTTGGCCCACTCGACCGTGATCGGTTCCGGACGGCTGATATCACCGATGATCACTGGCGGCTTCACGCAGCGTGAACCGTAGCTCTGCACCCACCCGTTTTGGGTGAAGATAAAGCCATCCAGGTGCTCACCAAAATACTCGACCATGTCGTTACGTTCGGCTTCACCGTGCACCAGCACGTCCAGACCCAGACGTTCCTGCTCGACAATCGCCTGTTTGATGTGCTCAGCGATGCCAGTACGGTAGTTGTTGCCATCAAGACGGCCTTGCTTAAAGTCCAGACGCAGGCCACGAATTTCCGTGGTTTGCGGGAATGAACCAATGGTGGTGGTCGGCCAATCGGGCAGATTGAAACGGGCACGCTGTGCCTCGGCGCGTACCGGATAGGCATGTTGACGCTGGCTGTCCTGCGCGGTAATCGCCGCCAGACGCTGAGTCACCGCCGCATTGTTAACGCGCGTTGAGGTGCTGCGCGCACGGATCGGTGCACTGTATTCCACCAGTGCAGCACCATCGCCGCTGTTCAGTGCCGCCGTCAACAGCGACAGTTCAGCACACTTTTGCAACGCGAAGGCGAACCAGCTTTTAACTTCGTCATCCAGACGCGTTTCCACGCTCAGATCGATCGGGCTGTGCAGCAGAGAACAGGAAGAGCCAATCCACAGTTGACGTTGCCCCACCAGCGGTTGCAGGCGTTCAAACCAGGTGCTGAGATCGGCACGCCACACGTTACGACCGTTGATCACACCTAACGATACCAGCCAATCAGCCGGCAGTTGCGCCAGCAGCGCAGCGGCATCATCCTTGCCGTGTACCAGATCCACATGCAGCCCTTGTACCGGCAGCGCGCGAATGGTGTCCAGGTTATGACCGATGCTGTCAAAATAGGTGGTCAGCAGCAGTTTGGTGGAGCCCTGCAACGCATCGTAAGCCGGTTTAAAGGCATCCAGCCACTCTTGCGGCAGTTCCAGCACCAGTGCAGGCTCATCAATCTGTACCCACTCGATACCGCGTTTTGCCAGCTCTGCCAGCACCTGCTGATATACCGGCAGAATGTCTTTCAGCAGGGAGAGGCGATCAAACGCATCACCCTTCACTTTACCCAGCCACAGGTAGGTCACCGGGCCCAACAGCACGGGTTTGACCTTGTGGCCCAGCGCCAGCGCTTCGTCCACTTCATCCAGCAGTTGCGTCCAGGTCAGGGCAAAACGCTGTCCCTGAGTGAATTCGGGCACCATGTAGTGGTAGTTGGTGTTAAACCATTTGGTCATCTCTGCGGCGGCGGCCGGTTCGCCGGTCGGCGCACGGCCACGGCCAATGCGGAACAGCGTGTCGATATCAACCTTGCCATCTGCATTTTGGTGACGCGCAGGCACGTTACCCAGCAGCAGGCTGGTGGTCAGCACGTGATCGTACCAGGCAAAATCACCCACTGGCAGCAGGTCAACGCCAGCCTCTGTCTGCTGTTGCCAGTGACGTGCCCGCAGCGATTTACCCACTTCCAGCAGTTCAGCCTGAGTAAGGTTGCCTGCCCAATAGCCTTCTTGCGCTTTTTTCAGTTCACGGCGCAGTCCGACGCGCGGAAAACCCAGTGTGTGATTTAAAATTGCCATCATTGATCCTCATTTAGCCGTCCAGATGTTTACACATCCATAATCAACAGGTACTGTATAATGCACAAGCGCAAATTATTCACTGTCATTGTGAAGGACTCTCATGATCGAACTGAAACACTTACGGACACTGCAAGCTCTGCGCGGCACAGGCTCGCTGGCAGCCGCAGCCGCGCAGCTTCACCAGACGCAATCGGCGCTTTCCCACCAGTTCAGTGAGCTGGAGCAGCGTCTGGGTTTTCGGCTGTTTGTGCGTAAGAGCCAGCCGCTGCGCTTTACTCCTCAGGGAGAAATTCTGCTGCAATTGGCCGATCAGGTGTTGCCCCAGATTCAACAGGCGTTGCAGGCCTGCAATGAGCCGCATCAGACCACACTGCGTCTGGCGATTGAGTGCCACAGCTGTATTCAGTGGCTGACGCCCGCTCTGGAGCATTTCCACAGCCAGTGGCCGCAGGTAAACATGGATTTTAAATCCGGAGTCACCTTTGATCCTCAACCGGCCCTGCAACAAGGGGAACTGGATCTGGTGATGACATCGGACATTTTGCCGCGCAGTGGATTGCACTACTCACCGATGTTTGATTTTGAAGTGAGATTGGTGCTGGCCCCCGACCATGCCTTAGCGAGCAAAGAGACCATTTCGCCGGACGATCTCGCCAATGAGATCCTGATGATCTATCCGGTTCAGCGCCAGCGTCTGGACATATGGCGTCATTTCCTGCAACCGGCAGGCATCAGCCCGACGCTAAAAAGTGTGGATAACACCCTGTTGCTGATTCAGATGGTGGCGGCGCGCATGGGCATTGCCGCGCTGCCTCACTGGGTGGTGGAAAGTTTTGAGCGTCAGGGATTGGTGGTGACCAAAACGCTGGGTGAGGGATTGTGGAGTCGGCTGTACGCTGCGGTGCGCGATGGGGAACAGCGCCAGCCGGTGCTTGAGGCCTTTATTCGTTCTGCCCGCCAGCACGCGTGTTCGCATCTGCCGTTCGTGCGGGATGCTGCACGACCCAGCGCTGGTGTACCCACAAAGCCGCAAGGATAATCAGCGACCCCAGAGCAAAACGCCCCCAGTCGGGCGTCTTCTGCCAGAAGAGGAAGTTAACCAGTAGTCCGGCAGGGACGTGAAAGTTGTTCATGATACTCAGCGTACCGGCATCCACCTTGGTAGCACCGTAGTTCCACATGAAATAGCCTAGGCCGGAGACAATCGCGCCCAAAAAGACCAATACGCCCCACTGTATCGGCGCAGTGGGTAACTTGGCGAAGTTACCAAACAGTCCCCACGCCACCAGTGTCACCCCAGCCGCCCCCAGATAAAACCAGGAAAACGCACTGTGCTGCGGCATCGGGTGCAGTTCCATCAGGCGCTTATAGCCCACTTGCCCCGCGGCGAAGCAAACATTGGCAGCCTGAATCAACAGAAAACCATGCCAAAAATGCGCGCTGACGCCATGATAATGGATGACTACCGCTCCCAATACCGCCAGCAATGCGCTAAAGGCATAGCCCCAGCGCAAGCGCCGCCCGCTGATCACATCGTAAATCAACGTGACGTACAACGGTGTCATCACCGAAAACAGCAGCAGGGTCGGAACATCAAGATAGAGATAACTACGGAACAGCAGCAGGTACATCACGCCCAGTTGGATCACGCCGATCAGCAGATACAGCCCCAATACTTTGGCTGAATAACCTCGCCAACGCAGGAACGGTAGAAAAACCACGGCGGCCAGCACTAAACGGAACATGGCAGAGAACCAGCTATCGACCTGTCCCGCCAGATATTCGCCAATCAGGCTGAATGAAAATGCCCACAGAATGGTGGTAATGACCAGTAATAACACGCTGACACCCTAGTAAAAACGATAAGGGGTCATTGTACCGCATTGGCTGCATAATCCCCGACCAATGCGGTTTACATTTGGTTTATATACGAACAGTCAGATTTGCCAGCGCAGCCAGGCAAAAAAGACGTTGCCGTTGTTGTAGGTGCCGGGAATGTAGGTCGCCTGAAAGGAGAGACGCTGATAGTTCACCGAGACCAGCGGCAACAGCACCGGAATCGGGATATAGTGCCAGTTGTCCCGCATGGTAACGCCAGCAGTGAAGCCAGCCCCCAATTGAAAATCCGGGTTGGTGGTCGGCGTCCAGCGTTTTTCGAAACCATAGCCGCCAATCGGCTCCCATTTGTTGAAGGAGTCCTTAAACGCCATCAGGTAGAGGCCGTGCCAATCACCGTCGGCATCCAGACGCGACACACCGTAGCCCGCACCCCAGGGACGTTCATTGTACTTGTCTGTTTTTTCTTTGTCGTAAGTCCAGCGGTTATGCCAGGTGATAGCTGGGATATAGAGCTCCTGACTTGACGAGTTCGACCAGGTTTCTGACAAATTAAATTTGGCTTTTTGCCACCAACTGCCCTGCTTACTGTCCTGCACAGCCTCCTTCGACATTTCCACGGGGGAAACCGTTGGGGCAGCGAGGGAAGGAAGCGAGAACAGAAAAGGGAAAAGGATAAATATCACACGTCTCAGATACATCTTTGCTTCTCGTAAACCATCAATATTGTTGCGAGACCTGAACCGTCACATGACAGGGAAAGTCTGGTTTAGGGAAACAGGCCACGGAAAAAAGCCTGTCCAAAGCGGTATTATGACGGATTCACACGCTCTATTGCGTGTAATTGTCGGTGCAGCAGCAATATTTGAGATATTTCTTATAAGAAAATATCCTATTACAGCTGATTATTCGGAGAATATTCGCTCCAAAAATCAGGAAAAGCATCTGAAAAACGGCTTGCGAATGTAAACGCTCAAATCCCATCGCCGTATTCAAATCCCCGATTGATTCCGTTGAAGTATTGATCCATGTCCATCGCTGGTTTGTCGCTTTCCGGACGTCCTACAATGCGCGCTGGCACACCCGCCGCCGTGGTATGCGCCGGAACCGGTTGCAACACCACGGAACCAGCGCCAATTTTTGCGCCGCGCCCGACTTCAATATTACCGAGGATCTTGGCACCTGCGCCGATCATGACCCCTTCACGGATCTTGGGATGACGATCGCCGCTGGTTTTCCCGGTCCCGCCCAAGGTGACAGATTGCAGGATAGACACGTCATTTTCCACCACTGCGGTTTCGCCGATCACAATCCCGGTAGCATGATCGAGCATGATCCCGCAGCCAATGGTGGCTGCCGGGTGGATATCGACGCCAAACGACACCGAAATCTGGTTCTGAAAATAAATGGCAAGCGCTTTACGCCCTTGATACCAGAGCCAATGACCAATACGGTAGGCCTGAAGCGCATGAAATCCTTTCAGGTAAAGCAGCGGCGTGGAGTATTTATCCACCGCCGGGTCACGCTGACACACCGCGCGAATGTCGCACGCAGCAGAGAGAATCATCTGCGGATCGGCACGATAGGCCTCTTCCACCACTTCGCGAATGGCAATCGCGGGCATGATGGAATTTGCCAGCTTGTTCGCCAGCATATAACTCAACGCGCTGCCCAGGTTTTCATGTTTCAGCAATGTGGCATGAAAAAAGCTGGCCAACATCGGTTCGCAATCAGCCAGCGACCGGCCTTCTGCTTTGATATTTGCCCATACCAATTCCAATTCATCAGTCGACATTGCCTTCACTCCCCTGCCGCACCGTTCATTGCGATGCGCTTACACGTTGCATTTATTGTTATCGCCCGTCACGCTTGCCAAAGACTCGCGTAGCCGCCAGCATACGATATATACCCTAAATAATTCGAGTTGCAGGAAGGCGGCAAGTGAACGAATCCCGATGAGCTTACGCTGGTAAGTGATTCGGGTGAGCGAACGCAGCCAACGCATCTGCAACTTGAAGTATGACGGGTAACGCCAGAAGACCAGCGTCGCCGTTGGCCTCAAGGATAACGGTGTATTATTCGCGCTCGCTTTCGTCTTTGCGCGTTCTGCCAAGCAGGGTAAGCGCCGCCTCGCGCGCCGCTTTGCCACAGTATAAAACCTGCCACAGTTGTTCACTGATGGGCATTTCTACCCCGTGACGCTGCGCCAACGCCAGCACCTCTTTGGTGTTGCGATACCCTTCCACCACCTGACCAATCTTATCCTGAGCGCTTTGCACATCCAGCCCTTGACCCAGCATCATGCCAAAGCGGCGGTTACGGGATTGGTTATCGGTGCAGGTCAACACCAGATCGCCCAGCCCAGCCATCCCCATAAAGGTAGCGGGATCGGCCCCGAGCGCCACGCCAAGCCGCGTCATTTCCGCCAGCCCGCGCGTGATAAGCGCCGTGCGCGCATTGGCACCAAAGCCAATGCCATCGGACATGCCAGCGCCAATAGCAATCACATTTTTTACCGCGCCGCCAAGCTGAACGCCGATAAGATCGGGGTTACTGTAGACGCGAAAACTCTTACCACAGTGCAGCAACGTTTGCAGATCGTCAGAAAACGTTTTGTCTGTCGCGGCCAGCGCGATAGCGGTGGGTAATCCCGCCGCGAGTTCTTTCGCGAACGTCGGGCCAGAAATCACCGCCAGAGGAATAGCTTCACCTAATGCTTCCCGCGCCACATCCTGCAACAATCGTCCGGTTTCTGCCTCCAGCCCTTTTGTCGCCCACACCAAGCGCGCATCGGCACGCAGCAGCGGTTTTAGCTGACGCAGCACGTCACCAAACACATGGCTCGGCACCACCACCAAAATATCACGGCTTGCCGCCAGCGCCTGCGCTAAATCAGACTCGAGGTGCAGCGTATCGGGGAAAGGCACATCCGGCAGGAACGCCTGATTACACCGGGCGGCCTGCAACGTCTGTATGTGCGCAGGATCGTGTCCCCACAACACCACGGAGTGACCATTGCGGGCCAGGGTAATCGCCAGGGCGGTGCCGTATGAACCGGCACCCACCACTGTCATGGAAGCATTAGCTGTGCTCATCAGGCATCCAGGCGCGGCGCGCCGTCTTCACCTTCTGCGGGCTGCCCTTCCGTTTGCTGTTGCAGATAGTTCATGAACAGCGCATCGAAGTTCACCGGCGCCAGATTCAACTGCGGGAATGTGCCGCGTGTCACCATGCTGGTCACACATTCACGCGCATAGGGGAACAGAATGTTCGGGCAGTAAGCGCCCAGGCAATGCGCCAGTTGCGTGCCTTCCAGACCGCCAACGGTGAAAATACCCGCTTGCTGAACTTCACACAGGAACGCGGTATTTTCGCCCAGCGTCGAGGTTACCGTTACGCGCAGCACAACTTCATACACGTCTTCCGCCAGTTGGCTGGACGCCGTATCCAGATCAAGTTTAACTTCCGGTTGCCAATCCTGTTGAAACACCTGAGGGGCGTTAGGTGCTTCAAAAGAGACATCCTTGGTGTAAATACGTTGAATCTGAAAAGTCATTTCGGCGGAGTTTTGTTCGGACATGTTGGCTAATACCTTTAATGTTAACGTTTTTAATGCGCCGCATTCACCGTGTGGCTGCGGACGCCAATGTGTGCATTTAAAATCGAACAATGCGCGCAGGGATCCTGCGCCTGGCTACAACCTAGCACACCTTTACGGCATGCTTTAAAGACATTCGGCTTGCGCCATCGCGCTTATTTGCCTTGCACCAGCGGAAGGTTTTCACCGCTCCAGCCGGACAGGCCATCTTTCAGCACAGACACGCGCTCAAAACCGGCTTTCAGCAAATGGTCGGCTGATTCACGTGAGCTGATACCGTTCACGCAAACGACAATCACAGGGCGTGCTTTGTGTTTCTCCAATTCGCCCAGACTGCCGCTCTTAATGTCGTTAGGCAGCAGGTTAATGGCGTTGGCAATGTGGCCACGGCGGAAATCATCACGGTTGCGCAAATCAACGATAACCGCTTCTTCTTTATTGATAAGTTGAATGGCTTCGCCACGCGCGATCTCTTTCACCTTGGAAAGCTTAGTTTTCACGGTCATGACAATAACGGCAACCAACAGTGCAACCCAGCCGATACTCATAATCGGATGCCTGCTTACGAACGACATAATCTCTTGCATGGGGGGTAACAGCTCCCGAATCAGTTAATCAACAAAAATCAAGGTTTCTGAGTATACCTATGCGGTACAGCAATTACAGCCTGTAACAACCAGTAAGCCGCTAAACTGTAACTCTATCTGTGGCATGAATCAGAAAAATCGTAGCGACCGCCGCTAACGGTTGTGCCATTTTATGCGTAATACACTCTTTTTATCTATGCTTGATGCAGTTCATCCTGTGTAAACCTTACCCGAGATGCGCACCTCTGCAATAGGTTCTTTCATTACCGGAAAGAGAAAAGCGCGGTAGGATGACTGGTCAGGGGCTGCCCATCGTGAAATAATCCCACGCTATGAATAAGAAAGCGTCAGTGGTCTCGCCCCGAGTACCATGCAGTGTGCCTGCTCAGGGTTCAAGGTCGGGCTCAGGCTTAGGCAAATCGCCGCTGCATGCGCTGCTCGCGATATGTATCAGCGCGGTTTGCGTTGGGGCTTTTGTGTGGCCGATGCTCGGGCTCGGTGCCGATAATCAGCAACAGCTCAAGACGCTGCAACAGGATATCGCGGAGAAGGAAAAACGCGTTCAAGAGCAGAAACAGCAGCGCACAACGCTGCTCAGCCAGTTGCAACAGCAAGAACAATCTATCGCCCGGGCCAGTCGCCAACTGCGTGACACCTCGGGAACGCTTGCCACACTCAGCGAAGAGCTTAAGGCGCTGGCGGCCTCCATCACCAAACTCGAAAGCCAAAGAAAGCAGCAGGAAGCGTTGCTGGCGCGTCAACTGGACGCCGCCTTTCGCCAGGGCCAACACAATGGCTTGCAGTTGATTCTCAGCGGCGAAGAGAGCCAGCGCAGCGAGCGCATTTTGGCCTACTTTGGCTACCTGAATGAAGCGCGCCAGCAAAACATCATCGAGCTGCAACACACCCGCACCGAACTCGCCGCGCAGAGACGGCAGATAGAGCAGAAGCAAGCAACGCAAAAAACGCTGCTCGCCGAGCAGCAAACGCAGCAAAAGGCGTTGGAACAAGCGCGGGGCGAACGTAAACAAACCCTATCCACACTGGAAAGTTCGCTGGAAAAAGATCAGCAGCAACTGACAGAATTACGACAGAATGAAGCACGCCTGCGCGACCAGATTGCCCGAGCTGAACGCGAAGCCAAAGCACGAGCCGAACGCGAAGCGCGCGAGGCGGCCAAGGTGCGTGAACGTGAAGAACAGGCTAAACGCAGCGGCAGCCGTTACCAACCATCAGAAAGTGAGCGTTCACTTATGGCGCGCACTGGCGGGTTGGGTCAACCCGCCGGCCAGGCTCTCTGGCCGGTGAGAGGGCGGGTTGAACACCGTTTTGGCGAGCCATTGCAGGGCGAATTGCGCTGGAAAGGATTGGTGATTGCGGCCCCAGAGGGCACCGATGTCAAAGCCATTGCCGATGGCACGGTGCTGATGGCGGATTGGCTGCAAGGGTATGGACTTGTTGTGGTGTTGCAGCACGGCAAGGGAGACATGAGCCTGTATGGCTATAACCAGAGCGCACTGGTGTCGGTCGGCGCACAGGTCAAAGCCGGACAGCCGATCGCACTGGTGGGCACCAGCGGCGGTCAAAGCCAGCCTGCGCTCTACTTTGAAATTCGCCGTCAAGGTCAGGCAGTCAATCCACAACCTTGGTTAGGGAAATAACAGGGAAACCATTTTGCTGATACCGATGTTACGAAAAGTACGCCGTCCGCTTCTCTTCACCTTGTTATTGGCATTCTGTTCATGGGCAACAGCAGGAAAGCTGTCGATCGTGATTGATGATTTCGGCTATCGGCCGCACAACGAAAATCAGATACTGGCGATGCCAACCGCCATCTCGATTGCGGTGTTACCGAACGCGCCCTATGCCCGTGACATGGCGTTAAAGGCCCACCAGCAAGGGCGCGAGATATTGATCCACCTGCCGATGGCGCCGATGGGGAAACAGCCTCTCGAGAAAGACACGCTGCGCCCGGAGATGAGCAGTGAAGAGATCGAACGTATTATCCGTCAGGCGGTAAATAACGTTCCTTACGCGGTCGGGTTAAATAACCATATGGGCAGCGCCATGACCTCCAGCCTGCCGGGTATGCAGAAGGTGATGCGGGCGCTCAACGCTTATCAGCTCTACTTTCTCGACAGCATGACCATCGGCAGCAGCCAATCCATTCCAGCCGCGGCGGGCACACAGGTTAAGGTTATCAAGCGTAAAGTCTTTTTAGACGATACCCAAAATGAAGCGGATATCCGCACCCAGTTCAATCGGGCGGTGCAACTGGCGCGCCGTACCGGTTCCGCCATCGCCATTGGTCATCCTCATCCTGCCACCATCAAAGTGCTGCAACAGGTGTTGCCCGCTCTGGAGGCCGATATCGTTCTGGTGCGTCCCAGTCAGTTGTTGAATGAGCCGGTTCACTACCAGACGCTGCCTTATGAACCTCGCCCTGCGCAACCGGCGCGTAAACCGTTCCGCAAACCGCAACTGTGCACCATCAAGCAGCCCTTGCCGCCGGTGGGTAACGAGATCTTCTTGAAACTGATTGGGGAAAGCCTGCGTGACAGTGCGCCCGTTCATTTTATTGAGCAGCGCTGGCGCACCTGGGTGACGTCCGGGGAAAAATAAACGCGCAGCGCGCCCTGACCTCGGGGCGCGCTGCAATGCCGTCAATCCCAGTGCAAAATAACTTTGCCGGATTGGCCAGAGCGCATCACGTCAAAGCCTTGCTGAAAGTCATCGATCGGGAAGTGGTGAGTAATAATCGGCGTTAAATCGAGGCCAGATTGGATTAACGACGCCATTTTGTACCAGGTTTCGAACATCTCCCGGCCATAGATGCCTTTGATCGTCAGCCCTTTGAAAATCACCTCGTTCCAATCAACCATCATCGGTTCCGGCGGGATACCAAGCAGCGCCACCCGCCCGCCGTGGTTCATGGCATGCAACAACGCGTGCATCGCGGCTGGCGCGCCGGACATTTCCAGACCCACGTCAAACCCTTCGCGCATCCCGAGCGACAACATGACATCCGCCAGCGTCTCTTGCGCCACATTCACCGCACGCGTAACGCCCATTTTGCGCGCCAACTCCAGCCGATATTCATTGACGTCGGTGATCACCACATGGCGTGCCCCGACGTGGCGGCATATCGCGGCGGCCATAATGCCGATGGGTCCGGCACCAGAGATCAGCACATCTTCGCCAACCATATCGAACGACAGCGCGGTATGTACCGCATTGCCAAAGGGATCGAAAATCGCGGCCAGCTCATCAGAGATCCCATCAGGAATAGGAAACGCATTCAATGCCGGGATCACCAGATATTCGGCAAAGGCACCGGGACGATTAACGCCAACGCCGATGGTGTTACGGCAAAGATGACGCCGTCCGGCGCGGCAATTACGGCAAAAACCGCAGGTGATATGCCCCTCTCCCGCCACGCGATCGCCGATCAGAAAGCCACTGACTTCCTGACCAATGGCAACGATTTCACCCACATATTCGTGCCCGACGATCATTGGAACGGGAATGGTCCTTTGCGACCAGCTATCCCAGTTGTAAATATGCACATCAGTACCGCAAATCGCCGTTTTGCGGATCTTGATCATGATGTCGTTGTGGCCCACCTCCGGCAACGGCGCATCCATCATCCAGATACCGGGCTCCGACTTCAGTTTGGCGAGTGCTTTCATGCGTTTCCCTCCGTTAGCTGACAACACCAAGGCGTTTCCCAACCCGAATAAAGGCAGCCACCGCATGCTCAATCTGCTCCGTGGTGTGCGCGGCCGACATCTGCGTGCGAATGCGCGCTTGCCCTTGCGGCACCACGGGGTAGAAGAAGCCGGTGACGTACACCCCTTCACGCTGCATGGCCAGCGCAAAATCTTGCGCCAGCCGCGCATCCCCCAGCATCACCGGGATAATGGCGTGATCGGCACCTGCCAGCGCAAACCCAGCGGCCGTCATCAGCTTGCGAAACAGCGCAGCGTTTTCCCACAGCCGGGCACGCAATGCATCACCCTGTGCCAGCAAATCCAACACAGCAATGGACGCCGTGACAATAGCCGGGGCCAGCGAGTTGGAAAACAGGTAAGGGCGAGAGCGTTGGCGCAGCCAGTCAATCACCGGTTTGCGCGCCGCGACATAGCCGCCAGACGCACCGCCCAGCGCTTTGCCCAACGTACCGGTCAGAATATCGACGCGCCCCATCACATCGCAGTATTCATGGGAACCTCGGCCCTGCTTGCCAACAAACCCCACCGCGTGCGAGTCATCCACCATCACCAGCGCACCATAACGCTCTGCCACATCGCAAATGCCTTTCAGGTTGGCAATCACGCCATCCATCGAAAAAACGCCGTCGGTCGCCACCATCAGCGTACGAGCCCCGTCCGCTTTTGCCTTTTGCAACTGCGCTTCCAGTTGCTGCATGTCGTTATTGTCATAGCGATAGCGACGCGCTTTGCACAACCGGACGCCATCAATGATCGAGGCGTGATTCAGCGCATCGGAGATAATGGCATCGTCATCGCCCAGCAGGGTTTCGAACAGGCCGCCGTTGGCGTCAAAACAGGAGGAGTAGAGGATGGCGTCTTCCATGCCGAGGAAATCGGCCAGCTTATTCTCCAGCGTTTTATGGATATCTTGCGTACCGCAAATAAAACGCACGGACGCCATGCCGAAGCCGTGGCTGTCTAACCCCGCTTTCGCTGCCGCAATCAGGGTGGGGTTATCCGCCAGCCCCAGATAGTTGTTGGCGCAGAAATTCAGCAAAGGGCCGCCGTCGGCCACCTCGATATCCGCACGCTGTGCCGTAGTGATAATCCTTTCTTCTTTGAACAGACCGTCGGTTCGTGCCGCCATAAGCTGTGCGGACAGACGCTGATAAAACGATGCAGGCATGATGTCACTCCTTTGTGTAAGCCCGTACTCAGCTTAATCAATCCTGTTTATTACGGTGACAGATAACGCCACATAATCTGAAAAATGCCAGTGCGGTCACGACATGCCACAACACCGTCTCGGTAAAACCTTGCGGCAGCGCAAAATGGTGTACTGTCTGTCGTGCAACGAAATGTTATGATGGCAGTCATAAATAGTGTGGAGCGTGGTGCTTCACCCACGAGATTTACAAGGGTTACTCCCATGATCATCGTCACAGGCGGAGCCGGCTTTATCGGCAGCAACATTGTTAAATCATTGAATGACATCGGTTATCGAGACATTTTGGTGGTGGATAACCTGAAAGACGGCACCAAGTTTGTCAATCTGGTCGATCTGGACATTACCGATTACATGGACAAGGAAGACTTCATCGCCAGTATCGTTGCAGGCGACGATCTGGGCGATATCGATGCCATCTTCCATGAAGGCGCATGCTCCTCCACCACCGAGTGGGACGGCAAGTACATGATGGATAACAACTATCAGTACTCGAAAGAGGTGCTGCACTACTGTCTGGAGCGTAGCATCCCGTTCCTGTACGCCTCTTCCGCAGCCACTTACGGCGGACGTACCAGCGACTTTATCGAAGAACGTCAATACGAACAGCCGCTGAACGTTTACGGCTATTCCAAATTCCTGTTCGACCAGTACGTGCGCGATATCCTGCCGCAGGCAGACTCGCAGATTTGCGGCTTCCGCTATTTCAACGTCTACGGCCCGCGCGAAGGGCACAAAGGCAGCATGGCGAGCGTCGCATTTCATCTGAATAATCAGATCAATCAGGGCGAAAATCCGAAACTGTTCTCCGGCAGCGAAAATTTCCAGCGCGACTTTATTTATGTCGGTGATGTGGCTGCGGTTAACCTGTGGTTCTGGCAGCACGGCGTTTCCGGTATTTTCAACTGCGGAACGGGCCGTGCCGAGTCATTCCAGGCCGTGGCCGATGCCGTGCTGGATTTCCACAAGAAAGGCCAGGTGGAATACATCCCCTTCCCTGAAAAACTGAAAGGCCGTTACCAGGCATTCACGCAGGCAGACTTGACCAAACTGCGCGCGGCGGGTTATGACAAGCCATTCAAAACGGTTGCTGAAGGTGTCAGCGACTACCTGACCTGGCTGAACCGCTCCGCGTAAACGCCACAATAATGTGCGGCCGCACGCAGGGATGGCCGCACGTTCCCGGTACGCAGCAGGCACCGGATTGCATCCTTCGATGGCATTCTTCTGTCCGCCAAGAAACAGAACATAAAAGATAAACGCTATGAAAATCCTGGTGATCGGCCCGTCATGGGTGGGCGACATGATGATGTCCCACAGCCTGTATCGTTCGCTCAAAGCGCAGTACCCGGATGCACAGATTGATGTCATGGCGCCGGCCTGGTGCCGTCCGCTGCTGGCCCGTATGCCGGAAGTGCGTCAGGCGTTGGCGATGCCGCTCGGGCACGGCGCGCTGGCGTTAGGTGAACGTCGACGTTTAGGTGTCTCGCTGCGCGAACAGGGTTACGATCGGGCCTATGTGTTGCCGAACTCGTTTAAATCCGCGCTGGTGCCCTTCTTTGCCAAGGTGCCAGAGCGTACTGGCTGGCGCGGCGAAATGCGTTATGGCTTGCTTAACGATGTGCGGGTATTGGACAAAGCAGCGTTCCCTCTGATGGTACAGCGCTATGTCGCACTGGCCTATCCGCGCGACCAGATTCACCGGGCTGAAGATCTTCCGCAGCCGCTGTTATGGCCGCAGCTACAGGTTACACAGGCAGAAATCGACGCCGTGCTCCCCACTTTTGATTTAGTAAGCGAGCGCTCACTTATTGGTTTCTGCCCCGGCGCTGAATTTGGCCCGGCCAAGCGCTGGCCGCACTATCACTATGCCAGCCTGGCGCAAACGCTGATCGAACGCGGCCATCACGTTGTCCTGTTCGGCTCAGCCAAGGACAACGAGGCGGGAGAAGCGATACGCGACACCTTGCCCGAATCCCTGCGCGCCTTTTGCTCCAATCTGGCCGGCAAAACGTCACTGGATCAAGCCGTGGTGCTGATCGCCGCCTGTCACGCTGTGGTCAGCAATGACTCCGGATTAATGCACGTGGCAGCCGCGTTAAACCGCCCTCTGGTGGCACTCTATGGCCCCAGCAGTCCGGATTTCACGCCGCCGCTGTCACATCAGGCCAACGTTATCCGTTTGATTACCGGCTATCATCGCGTGCGTAAAGGCGATGGCGAGCAGGGATATCACCAAAGCCTGATTGATATTCAGCCTGAGCGCGTGCTGGAAGCCTTGACGCCTTACCTCCAGAAACAGGATTATCGCTAATGCGGGTGCTGATCGTTAAAACCTCTTCCATGGGCGATGTTTTGCACACGCTGCCTGCCTTGACGGACGCCATGCGCGTCATCCCCAACTTGCGATTTGACTGGGTGGTGGAAGAAGGGTTTGCCCAGATCCCTACCTGGCACGTCGCCGTTGACCGCGTGATCCCGGTTGCCATCCGCCGCTGGCGTAAAAGCTGGTTCAGCGCAGAAACGCGGCGTGAACGCATGCAATTTAAGCAACAACTGCGAGAACGACAGTATGATGCCGTGATCGATGCACAGGGTTTGCTGAAAAGTGCGCTGCTGGTCACGCGTCTGGCACGCGGGAAAAAGCATGGTTTAGACAGCAGCAGCGCGCGTGAGCCGCTGGCCAGCATTTTCTATAACTACCGGCACCGCATTGCACGGCAGCAGCACGCCGTCGAACGCATTCGTGCGCTTTTCGCGGCCAGCCTGAGCTACCGTAAGCCCAGTGAGCGGGGGGACTACGGTATCGCCCAGCATTTTCTGGCAACACCGCCGGAAGATGCCGGACGCTATCTGGTATTCCTGCACGCCACCACCCGCGATGAAAAGCATTGGCCCGAATCTCACTGGCTCGAACTGATCGCCAGCCTGCAACCGTCAGGATTGCGCATTAAGCTCCCCTGGGGCGCAGAGCATGAACATCAGCGTGCGCAGCGCCTCGCTGCCGATTTCCCTCACGTCGAAGTATTACCGCGCCTGAGTTTGCAGCAGGTGGCCGCCGTGCTGGCGGGCGCACAAGCGGTGGTATCCGTCGATACCGGCCTGAGTCACCTGACGGCGGCATTGGATCGTTCCAATATCACTCTCTATGGCCCTACCGATCCTGGGCTCATTGGCGGATATGGTCTCAATCAGGTGGTAGAACAATCTGAAAATCGCCACATGAGCGCCATCTCTGCCGACGCGGTCCGGCAAAAGCTGTCAGAGCTGGTAGACTTACAGCCTCTCGACACGATTCCCCTGCACACATCGGCGCCAAGCGCGCTTCCGTAAAGGCTTGCGCCGGGGCTACACTCATGCCATCCCTGATGGTCGAGATAACGGGGATAGCCCTTGCTACGTGACCCAATGATATGTTGAATGCTTTAAGATACAGTTGGGCAAAATACCCCGCGGTAAGCGCCTCGTTAACCACGAATACGCTGTTTCCAGGGTGCATGCTGACCTTGGCCGTGATGCCATTTAGCACCATCATCGCCGGATGGCTGTTTTATTTGACTGGGGTGTCTGCCGCACTGTATGTGGTTACGCATGTAAAACAGATTCTAGCCGCAAAACGGCTGTTGATATTGCCCATATTGTTGCTACTAATGGGCTGCCTCAACCTTGTCTGGTTTACGCTTTACTATCAACCCGACACACTTTTTACCGATGTCTACTCCGCTTATCGCACCGCCGGGCATGCCGCGATGCTCGGTGCGTTTATTCTGTTAGCCGCATGCCACCTGCCACATGAAAACCAGCCCGTCGTGCGAATCGGCTCCTTCGCAGTTTGTGTGATGACGCTGGCTTATGCGCTATTTCAGTCCGTTTTTCACGATATGCACCGTGTGGGCCTGATCTTTGGTCCGGCAACCAGCGCGGCCTATTTTATGACGTTTATCGGCGCCCTGAGTGCGCAGGCATTACTCACGCTCAATGTACGCTACAAATATTATCTCTATTTATTCCATTTCTTACTGGTGACCAGTGCCATCATCCTGACCCAGACACGGGCGGCTATTTTTGTTTATCCCCTAATTGGGGCGATGATCCTGTTATCAGAGGTGCGCCATAATAGACGTACCTTGCTTAAGGGCGTGCTGGGCTCCATCGTGACGCTAACGCTCTGCATTGCACTGTTCCACGACACGATCCATAAACGCACCAGTGATTTGATCAATGACATGCGCAGTTACAGTCAAAACAACAGTCAAACCTCGGTAGGCGCACGGTTTGCCATGGTGCAATCCGGCATTGACGCAGGGCTTGCTGCACCGTTCGGGCAATCCGCCGAGCGGCGCGCGGAAGATATCACCGCCCTCGCACAGCAGACGCCAGCCATGAGGGGCGCGGTGAGCTACCTGAACGTGCATCTGCATAACGATGCGATTGAAGCTTTTTCACTGAAAGGCTGGCCCGGTGTGCTACTGATTGTTTTGTTTTATCTCGCGCTCTCTTATTTTTCGATTTTTGTGCTGCGCAGCCACTTCTCCATTGCGCTGTTATTTGCCTTACTTATGTTTGGCTTGAGTGATGTCATTCTCTTTGCTCGAGATATGTTAATGGCGTGGCTGGTCACGTTGTGTCTTGGCATGACACTGACGGGAAAATGGACCCGCCCTGCCTGCGCGCAAGCCCCCTCAGCCTAGCGTAATTATCGCTGTGAGAGGCATACAGCTTTTAGTACCATAGCGGTATAAAATAGTAGAGCGTGTGTATTTATTTACGTGACGCCTGAAAACAATCCGGATAATAGCGCGCAGTTCACTGGTAGCTGAAAAGCCAGGGGCGGTAGCGTGGTCATTTTCTGGTTTAAGTGCGTTGACTGAAGGAAAGCGAGTGAGCCTCAAAACCCTTACCTATAGCCGGATCTTGATTGTAAAGCTGCGTTTTCATGGGGATATGCTGCTGACTACGCCGCTTATCAGCACGCTAAAAGCGCGCTACCCAGAGGCCGCGATTGATGTGTTGCTCTACCAGGACACCATCCCTATCCTTTCCAAGCACCCGGATATCCACCGGTTATACGGTTTGAAAAGAAAAACCGCTGGCGCAATGGAGAAAATCAGTGATTTTGTCACCATGCGCAACACACTTAAACGCAACCGCTATGACCTGATTGTGAATTTAGCCGACCAATGGCCAATAGCGCTGCTGATTAAATCCTTGAACTGCCCTTACAGTCTCTCCATTCAACGCGGAGGAGCCAGGCAGTCACTGTGGCGCGCCTGTTTCACCCACTGTCTGGAACCAACGGGGCAACATATCGTTGAGCAGAACTTCTCTTTGCTCGCCCCTCTGGATGTGCCAGAACAAGACAGGACTCGGCCTCTGTCGCTGTACTACGGCCCGGAAGACGCGGAACGCGTTTTTGCCCTCGCGCCTGAGTTAACGGCAACGCCTTATGTGGTCATTCAGCCGACTGCCAGACAGTCTTTTAAATGCTGGGATAACGATAAATTTGCACAGGTCATTGATCATCTGAAACAGCAAGGATTAGAGGTCGTCCTTACCTGTGGCCCAGGTGCCGAGGATGTGGCGGTGGTGAATGAGATCCACACCCTGTGCGAACACAAACCTACTCTGTCGCTTGCCGGTAAAACGCATTTTCTCGAACTGGCAGCGTTAATCGACAAAGCCGTGCTTTATATCGGCGTCGACTCAGCACCAATGCACATGGCGGCAGCGCTCGCGACGCCAACAATTTGCCTGTTTGGGCCGACGGATCACCGTAAATGGAGCCCTTGGTCAGATAACCATATTGTTCTCTGGGCGGGAGACTACACCGCCATGCCCGAGAGAAGGTATCTCGATAGAAATAAAAAATACCTGTCATGTATCCCTGCTCAGGACGTTATTCAAGCCGCAGAAAAACTGCTGGCCTGCCCCACGGGTGCTCCACTAAATACGGCAGAAAGATAAGGAATTCCGCATGAATATTGCCTTCTGCTTGTATAAATATTTCCCGTTTGGCGGCCTGCAACGCGATTTTCTCAGTATTGCTCAGGCCTGCGTCAGGCAGGGTCACCGCGTGCGTGTGTATGTCTTGTCCTGGCAGGGAGAAGAGCCAGAAAATCTTGAGATTATTTTGGTACCCACTGTCGGTATCAGCAATAACACGCGGCATCAACGCTACAGTGAGTGGGTTCAACATCATTTGCAATTGCACCCTGCCGATCGCGTGGTGGGGTTCAACAAAATGCCGGGGCTAGATTTTTATTACGCCGCTGACGTGTGCTACGCAGAAAAAGTTGAGCAGGAGAAGGGATTTTTCTATCGCTTAACGCCGCGCTACAAGCACTATGCGGCGTTTGAAAAAGCAGTGTTCAGCCCAGGCGTGAAAACCAAAATGCTGATGCTGACTCAGCGCCAGATTGCAGATTTTAAAAAACATTATGGCACGCAGGATGAGCGTTTTCTGATTCTTCCACCGGGCATTGCACTGGACAGAAAATACGACCAGCAGGCACCCGGCGTTCGCCAGACCTTTCGTCATACGCATAATATCCCAGAAAGCGCTCGGGTTTTGCTGCAAGTCGGCTCTGATTTCAAGCGTAAGGGCGTCGAGCGCAGCCTGCGCGCCGTTGCCAGCCTGCCGGAAAACCTACGGAAACAGGTCGTTTTTCTGGTTGTCGGCCAAGACAAACCCGATCGTTATCAGACGCTGGCAGGTCAGTTAGGCCTTGATAAGCAGGTGCATTTTTTTGCTGGACGTAGCGATGTTCCTGATTTTATGGCCGCCGCAGACCTGCTCCTCCATCCTGCACATCAGGAAGCCGCAGGCATCGTGTTACTTGAAGCGATCACTGCCGGGCTACCGGTTATCGTGACGCAAGTGTGTGGCTATGCGTTCCATATCGATAAGGCACAAGCAGGCCAGGTTATCGCCTCCCCCTTTAGTCAGGACGCGCTGAACGCTGCGCTGCACATCGCATTAGAACAAACGGAAACCTTGCATCGTTGGTCGGAGAATGCCCGGCATTATGCCGATACGGAAGATCTTTACAGCTTACCGGAAAAAGCCGCGCTGCTGATTTCGGGCCAGGACCGTCACTAAATGAAAAGTGTCATTACGTTAAAAGAGCCGTTCGCCTCACTCTGGCAAGAACATGACCCGTTTGAAGAAGTCAAAAAACTGGATGGCGATGTCTTTCGCGCATTAGAGAGCCGTAAAACATTACGTTTCACCTTGGCCGGACGCTCGTGGTTTATCAAAATACATCGCGGTACCGCATTGAAAGAGGCTCTGAAAAACCTGCTTTCATTGCGCCTGCCCGTATTGGGTGCCGATCGCGAATGGAACGCGATTCACCGCTTGCGCGATCTCGGCGTAGACACCATGACCGGAGCAGCATTTGGTCAGCGCGGGTTAAACCCGCTACTACGCGAATCTTTTATCATTACTGAAGATTTAAGCCCGGCCATCAGTCTGGAAGATTACTGCGCCAACTGGCCGCAGAATCCGCCAATGCATGCCGAAAAGCGGCGACTGATTCGCCGCGTGGCAGAAATGGTGAGAAAGATGCATGCCGGCGGCGTTAATCACCGCGATTGCTATATTTGCCATTTCTTGCTGCGTCAGCCTTACCAGCCCACCGATAAACAATTTACACTTTCGGTCATCGACCTGCATCGGGCGCAACTTCGCGAGCGTGTTCCGCTGAGATGGCGTAATAAAGATCTTATCGGCCTCTATTTCTCCTCACTCGATATTGGGCTGAGCAAACACGATCTGTTGTTTTTCCTGAAGATCTATTTTGATCAGCAACCATTGCGTACTACGCTGCGTCAGGAACAAGCGCTGTTTCACGAAGCATTTACCAAAGCAGAAAAAATTCGAGAAAGAACGGAGCGCAAGGCGCTTTAACCCGAGCCCTGATTATCATTATGAATATACTTTTCGTCGGTGAGGCTACATCCGGTTTCGGCGGGATTGAAACGGTAATAAAAAAAGTCACCAGCTTCCTGGAAAATGACCAAGACGCTGAAAACACCTATACCTTATATTTTCTCTGCCGCGATAACCGCATGGATAAAGCCTGGCTGGAAGGAAAGCACTTTATTTGCCATCATTCAGGTATCAAGATCTCCTTTCTGCGTAGAATGAGTCACGCGTGTGCACTGGCGCGCTTCATTAAACATAACCAACCCGATACGGTGATTGCTTTTGATGCACCATCCTGTCGAGTTGCGGCACAAGCGATCCGTTACAGTAAGAAAACACTGCCGCTGATTTCATGGCTGCACTACTCACTCGATCACAAAAAGCATGCCGAACAGGCACTGGTCGCGGATCATCACTTGGCTATCAGTTCTGGCATCAAGCAGCAATTAATAAAGCGTGGTGTTCCTCCCGAACGCATCTCTGTGATTTTTAATCCGGTCACACCACAAAGCGTTGTCATCCCTCGTCCGGCACAGGGCGAAAATGCGGTGTTTATCTATGTGGGCCGACTGAAGTTTGAAGGGCAAAAACGCCTGAAAGACATGTTGGATGCCTTTGCTGGCGTAACGGGCAAGTGGGAATGCCATTTTATTGGTGATGGTTCAGATACCGAAGTCTGCCAGGCCTACGCGCAACAACGGGGTATTGCAGATCGTTTGTATTGGCACGGATGGCAAGAAAAACCGTGGGAATATGTTCAGACAGAGATCAAGCAAGTCTCGGCATTTGTCATGAGTTCTGCTTTTGAGGGGCTTCCGATGACACTGCTTGAAGCCATGTCTTATGGGATTTATTGCGTTAGCAGCGATTGCCCATCGGGACCAGGTGATATCATCAAGAATGGTGTGAATGGGCAACTTTATCCACCGGGTGATACGCACCATTTCGTGAAAACATTATCTCAATTGCAAACGAATGAAATAAATTCAAGCATCGAAGAGATCAAAAACTCTATCAGTGAGTTTTATGATAAAAATTATTATGCTAAATTTATAAACGCGATCGCGATTGAAAAGAACAGATGAAAAACTAATAAAGTGGTGACCTTGTGTATTTTAACACTGAGCATGTAATAAAAGAAAAAATAATATTAAACCATAATATTAATGACTCATCTAACGAGGCTTTTAATATAGCCTACGGTATAGACAAAAACTTCATATTTGGCTGTGGAATATCCATAGCGTCTATTTTATTGCATAATAAAAATAAAAAAATTGCATTTCACATCTTTACTGATTTTTTCGACGAAACGAACATTGCTGAATTTACAGACCTTTGTCATCAATACAATACGCAGATTGTCGTTTACATCATAAATTGTGATGAATTAAAACAATTACCAAGCACTAAAAATTGGTCTTATGCAACATACTTTCGTTTTATCATTGCTGATTTTTTCAATAATGTGTTAACCACCGTTCTTTATCTTGATGCTGACATTGTCTGCAATGCAGATCTGGATGAATTGATTAACCTTGATTTGATAGATCATACTGCTGCGGTTGTCTGCGAGGGTGAAAAGCCCTGGTGGACTAAACGCGCCCTTGCATTGGGAGACGCAGAAATAAGCAATGGCTATTTCAATGCTGGCTTTCTTTTAATAAATATACCACGTTGGGGAGAGCAGGATATCAGTCGACAGGCGATGTCACTTCTTGCTGACGATGATGTAAAACAAAAAATATCGTTTTTAGACCAAGACATATTAAATATTTTATTTGTAAACAAAGTTTTGTTTCTAGATAAAAGATACAACACCCAATTCAGCATTAATTATGAATTGAGTGAAAACAAAAAAACACTGACACCAATTACAAAAAACACCGTGTTTATTCATTACATTGGACCAACCAAACCGTGGCATGCATGGGCTAGCGACTACGATTCTTCCCGCTACTTCATGACGGCAAAACAGCATTCACCATGGAAAGAGACTAAACTACTCAAAGCTCATTCGGCCAATCAGTTACGCTATTGTGCTAAGCATCAATTCCACAATAAAAAAATCCTTTCAGGCTTAAAAAGTTATTTCTTGTACTTTTTAAGAAAGATCAGCTGATTTTATTCTAGAAATAATAAATCATGTACTTTGACAACAGCATAGTAAAGAATAAGCTTGCATTTTTGGGTGCTAAAGAAGGCAACACTGAAAAAGCATTACATATTGCGTATGGTATTGATAAGAACTTTTTGTTTGGCGCTGCCGTTTCCGCAACATCGGCTATTATAAATAATAAAATCCCCATTACCCTGCACTTTTTCACCGACACGATAGATGATGATGATAGCCATCGTTTCAAGAAAATGGCTGCTAAATTTAATACAAACATCTATATATATCATATCGACAATACTCCTTTAAAAAACCTACCAACAAAAAACTGGCCATACTCAGCATATTATCGACTGATAGCATTCGATTATCTCGCGTCGTCGATAGATCGTTTGTTATATCTTGACGCTGATATTGTTTGCAAAGGCCCGCTTGATCAGCTAGCCAACTTATCTTTTGATGATAATGTTTGCGCAGTGGTTCCTGATATTAAGGAAATGCACAAGAAAGCAGTAGATAGATTACACTGCCCTGAACTGGATGGTCACTATTTCAACTCGGGTATGATGTTGATGGACTTAAGTAAATGGCATCAGCAGTCGTTCACCGCCAAAGTCATCGCTTTTATTCTCGATAATGTGGAACTAAAATATCCTGATCAAGATGCACTTAATATTCTGTTATTGAAAAAAACGCATATTTTACCAAGAAAATACAACTGCATTTTTAGTATAAAAAGCGAGTTAAGCGATCGGAGTCATCAGAAATATAACAACGTCATTAACGACGACGCGGCTTTAATTCATTATGTTGGCACAACTAAACCATGGAATGAGTGGGGACAATACCCATCAACAATTTTCTTCCAAAAAGCATATCTAGCCTCAGAATGGCATGATGTGCCGTTACTTAAACCGCGAACACCTTTGCAATGGAAGAAAAAGTCAAAGCATGAGTTCCGAAAATATCACTTATTTAGCGGAATTTTGGCAAGATTAAAATATATCACAACAAAATAAGAGAATCGTTTCATGAATGTGTATTTTTTAGAATGGAATGCCAATTATGAAAAGCTCATGATAAAAAATTTAGAGTCGCATGGCGTCACAGAAATAAAAAATATCATGAAGCATTTTACAAGAAACAATATTAGACTTAAAAAGGCCAACGTTAATAATTGGTTATTCGTTAAGATACATATTTTTTTAAAACTGAGAAAAGTCAAAAAAGATGATTTAATAATTTGCAATGGATATAGTTTTTTAGGTTTTCTTGATATAATAAAAGCACTCCCATGTAAAAAAGCTTTAGTCATTCGAGATACTATAATTCATTTAGAAAGAGGAATGAAAGAAAACAAAAAATGGCTTCCATCTGATGGAGATATCACCCAAGAAATAGATTCACATTTTGATAAAGTATATAGTTTCGACCCATCTGACTGTAAAAAATACGATTTCATATACTTAAAACAATTCCTTCCATTTACATCCCAAGATATTGACACCATACTTAAAACATCAATAAAAAGCAAATTATCAGAAAAGTCATGTTTTTTTATTGGTGAATACAGAGCTGATCGAGAAAAATCTCTCCAAGTCCTTTTCCCTTATTTTAAACATTTAAATTACACACCTGATTTTTATCTTTTTGATAAACATAACAAATCAACAAATTACCCATTTTTTTGCAAAAACCAATCTCTTGATTATAAAGAAAATATACAGAGAGTTATTGCGTCTGACGTTGTTATAGAAATAAACCATCCAGGACAAGATGGTTTAACGTTACGAACGATCGAGGCTCTTGCTTTTAACAAAAAAATAATAACCAACAATATAAAAGTAATGCAATATGATTTTTATACTGACGACCGTTTTTTCATATTAGGCTATAATGACATTGACTCTTTACACAGTTTTTTAGAAAGGCCATTAGCACCTGTAGATATTGAATTGATAAAAGAATACACAGCAGATGGAATGTTAAATCGATTGGTCTCAGACATTTACCATCATAACAGCCCTACGCAAAGCAATATATTAAATTAACCGCATACTTTTCCACATCTCTTATTATAATAGAGAGCAACATTCGACTCTTATCTAGGGCATAGC
This sequence comes from Candidatus Symbiopectobacterium sp. NZEC127, assembly GCF_025962675.1. Classification (NCBI taxonomy): domain Bacteria; kingdom Pseudomonadati; phylum Pseudomonadota; class Gammaproteobacteria; order Enterobacterales; family Enterobacteriaceae; genus Symbiopectobacterium; species Candidatus Symbiopectobacterium sp. NZEC127. Next base: position 216,273 of record NZ_JAGFPG010000006.1, on the reverse strand, counting down.
TACAATGCGATTTATAATAATGGCTCCAGCATATACTGAATGGAGTGGTGGAGTTATCGTTCTACATAAATTATGTCATCTTCTCAACCAACTTGGAGAAAATGCTTACTTACATCCTATGGTCAAAGAATATCCTTTATCATGGAAAAATCATTTTACTGAGATAAAAGAGAAAATCAGACTAAAATATAAGAGTGGAAGATATAAAACAAACAAAGCATTCCAAACCCCTGTAATTAATAAATTAACAAACGACGATTTAGAAAATTCCATTATTGTATATCCAGAAATAGTATCAGGAAACCCATTAAAAGCTAAAAATGTAGTCAGATGGTTCTTACACCATCCGGGTTATCAAACAGGAAACGTAAATTATTTCTCTCGCGAACTGTATTTCTCATACGGTGCATTTGGCCGAGATTTTAAGCTATATGGTTCCCACACCTCTGACACAGTACTTCATGTATTTCATCAGATGAATGATATTTATAATGAGATTGGCGCATCTAAAGAACGGACAGGTACCGCATATTGCATTAGAAAAGGTCAAGGAAGAAAGATAATCCATGACCTATCCGATTCAATTCTTATCGATGAAAAAAAGCATGAAGAAGTCGCTGAAATATTCAAGCGTGTGAAGTACTTTATCTCTTATGACCTATACACTGGATATTCATTGTTTGCCATAATGTGTGGCTGCATTCCGATTGTTGTTCCTGATGAGAACTTATCACTAACGGAATGGCAATCTGACCCCAAGATGCGATTAGGTATTGCATACGGGTTTGAGCAAATTGAAGAGGCGACCAAGAACCGTAAAATTGCATTGGATTTAATGTTTGAAAAAGAAAACGAAGCAATTCTTAACGTCAAAAAATTCATAGTTGAATCGAAAGAATATTTCTCCGTAGATTAAATACTTATTTGCATAAAAAGACCTAGTCTATAGTCCCCTCTGCATTAATTACTACACAGATGATTGATTACATTCATTTGCTTTTTAAAAATATGGATAAAAACTTTCAAGTAGTTCATAGCTGAAACATTATAGAGCTAGAAAATATTTCCTTAGGCAACAATGTTAGAATTAATGGATTCACAACCCTTGTTGCATCAGGAAGCGGATTCTTGAATATAGGCTCCTATGCGCAGATTGGCGGATACACGTTTCTTTCTGCGGGTGCAGGAATAATTATCAAAGATTTTTGTGGCCTTTCACAAGGTGTCAAAATTCACAGCAAGTCTGATGACTACTCAGGAAAGAAGCTGACTACTCCAACAATAAGTGAGGAGTACACTGGTGTGATAAAAGGTACAGTGGCCCTCGCGAAACATGTTATCATCGGCTCAGGTGCTGTTGTTCTTCCTAATATAACGCTTGAAGAGGGCGTATCCGTCGGGACACAGTCTCTCGTAACCAAAGATTTAAATGAATGGGCAATGTACTTTGGTTGTTCAGCAAAAAAATGAGAGATAGAGGAAAGGAGCCCCTTATACTCGAAAAATTTTTTTAGCGATTCAGGAACTTAAATAAAAAAATTAATAGCCAGTGCCATAGTCATTCCTTAACAAAAAAGCTAAAATATTTTCAGCGATAACTCTAAAATAGCCAATGCCAATGTTACAAACCCTTTACACCATCTTGCTTTACCTCATTCAACCATTAATCTGGCTCCGTCTGTGGCTGAGAGGGCGCAAAGCGCCTGCCTACCGTCGCCGCTGGAGTGAACGCTATGGATTTTGTGCAGAGAAGGTCAAACCCAACGGTATCATGTTGCATTCGGTCTCGGTTGGCGAAACATTAGCGGCCATTCCCTTGGTCAGAGCGCTCCGTCACCGTTACCCTTCTTTGCCGATTACAGTCACCACCATGACGCCGACCGGCTCAGAGCGGGTACGCTCCGCCTTCGGCAATGATGTCTTTCATGTGTACCTGCCTTACGATCTCCCCTGCGCCCTTAAACGCTTCTTCGATCAGGTGAACCCAAAACTGGTGATCATCATGGAGACCGAACTGTGGCCAAACCTTATTACGGAACTTCATCGCCGTGATATCCCGCTGGTTATTGCCAACGCACGGCTGTCTGAACGCTCAGCGGCAGGCTATAAGAAAATCAGTTCTCTGACACGCCGAATTTTGCGTCGCACGACCCTGATCGCCGCTCAAAACCAAGAGGATGGCGAGCGCTTTATCGATCTCGGTTTACAGCGTTCACACTTAGCGGTCACTGGCAGTCTGAAATTTGATATTTCTGTCACGCCAGAATTAGCAGCAAGAGCCGTAGCACTGCGGCGTCAATGGGCTTCCCGGCGTCCGGTTTGGATTGCAACCAGCACTCACGAGGGTGAAGAAGCGATTATTTTGGCCGCGCACCGTGAACTGCTGATCCGATTTCCCGATTTACTGTTGATTCTGGTACCTCGCCATCCTGAGCGTTTTCCGACGACTCAGGCGCTTACCCAGAGTCTGGGATTTAGCTACACCTTGCGCAGCAGCGGTGAAGTCCCGGCGGCTGACACACAAGTGGTGATTGGCGATACCATGGGCGAGCTGATGATGCTGTATGGCATTGCTGACATCGCTTTTGTCGGGGGAAGTCTGGTGGAACGGGGAGGACATAACCCGTTGGAGCCTGCGGCACACGCTATCCCGGTATTGATGGGCCCGCATACCTTTAACTTCAAAGATATTTGTCTTAAATTGTCAGAAGCAGGCGGTTTGATCACCGTGAAAGATGCTGACAGTATTGTCAAAGAAGTGAACAGCTTGCTGACGGATGAAGATTATCGGCTCTATTATGGGCGACACGCTGTAGAAGTGCTGCACCAGAATCAGGGAGCGCTTCAGCGCTTGCTCACTCTGCTGGAGCCCTATCTTCCTCCGCGTGCAAACTCGTCTATCTAACCCTCTGGTGCTAAGGAATCCCATGGCGACCAAAGCAATCTACCCAGGTACCTTCGATCCCTTAACCAATGGGCATCTGGATCTGCTCGCCCGCGCTTCACGTCTGTTTGATCATCTCGTGTTAGCCATTGCTGCCAGCCCCGGTAAAAACACGATGTTCAGTTTGGACGAACGCGTCGCATTAGCCCGGCAGGCAACGCAACATTTGACTAATGTTGAGGTAGTGGGATTTTCCGATCTTATGGTGCATTTTGCCCAACAGCAGCAAGCAAATGTGTTAATACGCGGGCTGCGCGCTGTATCGGACTTTGAATATGAGCTTCAGTTGGCAAAAATGAATACTCACTTAATGCCAACGCTGGAGAGCGTATTCCTGATGCCATCGGAAGAATGGTCCTTTATCTCTTCCTCTCTGGTCAAAGAGGTTGCCCGACACGGTGGAGATGTCTCACATTTTCTTCCCGAGGCGATTGGCTCGGCGCTTAAGCAAAAGCTGGCACAGGGTAAGTAAAGCACCATCCGGCGGGTGGGTTCCTCCGCCGGAAATGGCGATGTGATTAACGCGCCAATGCACCGCATAGATAGCGGAACCACCACAACGGACGCCACCATGTATTTCGCGGAGGCAGTGTCGCGGGCATTACGTTGTTACGGTATTTAATTTCCCAGGTAAAGTTGAGGAAAATACGACTTTGCCCATACTCATAACCGAACAGGCTACACTCTTGCTTCTTACGCTTATCAATCGGCGTATTGGCGGAAAGGTCGCGCTGTAACGTATGGTAACTCTCTTCCCGGTCCACATCCCGTTCAAAACAACGAATGTTCTTCGGCAGGTAATGTTGGCGCGAACCTTGGTATTTCTGATATTTAACGAAGCGGAAATCCTCTGAGCCATAATTTCCGGCAAACTCCTCGTCATAGCCAAAGAAACGCATAAAACGTGCGCGCGACATGAAGAACGTGTTCGGGTGACCATAATACCTGTCGCCCACGTTACACACTTGGCCACGTTTTTTGATGCCGTCTTCACGGCTTTCCCGATAGATTTTGTAAAAATTGCGGCCCGGGTTACGGCAATTGATCAAATAACGGAATGTGGATTCCGGTAACTCATGGTCAAGATCGGTGATGAAAATTTTGTCAGATTTAGCGTAGGTCACCCCTAAATTACGCGCACCGGCCTGATTCCATGGAATATCTTCATTAATCCGTAGCCAGGTGATATTCAGGTCGAAAACGCCAACGTCGTACTCAATGGGCGAACCGTCATCAACAATAACGAACTCAACCGCAGTCCTGATATCTTCCGGCAACTGCTCATACAGCCGCAGCAACGAAAATACGGAGTCCATGTTGTTCTGATTGCAGTAAAAATGCGTAACATAGCTCAATTTTATATGCTGCTTATCAAGCGGATGCCGTGCGGCAGTAGAGTACTCGTGGTTCACCGATAAAATCCTCAGCCTTGTTCTTATTGATGCCCTTCCAGACTCGCCATTCGAACGGCAATCTGGCGTTACTTATCCAGCATCACTTCTGGCAGCAGCGACAATAAAATGTACTACGCTGCCCATGTTTTTTCGTTAACAACGGCGTTCCGCATACGCGGCAAAGCTCTCCGGCCCGACCATAAACCTGCAATTCCTGCGCAAAATACCCCGGTTTACCATCTGACTGTAAGAAATCCCTTAACGTCGTTCCGCCTTGCTCAATCGAGCGCTGTAACACCCGCTTTATCGACTGAACGAAATGAGCAGATTCTGATTCGTTAAGCGAGCCTGCCGCACGATCGGGATGAATACCCGCCATAAAGAGGGATTCGCTGGCATAAATATTTCCTACGCCGACCACCACCTTGTTATCCATCACCCACTGCTTAATGGCCGTCTGCTTACCACGAGAACGTTGATGGAGATAGTCGGCAGAGAATTCCTCACTCAAGGGTTCCGGTCCAAGATGAGCAAGTACATTGCTTGCTGCAAGATCCGTCGTCCATAGCCAGGCACCAAAACGTCGGGGATCGGTATAACGCAGCACATGGCCATTGTCCATGACCATATCCACATGATCGTGCTTTGCGGGGGGGAGATATTCCGGCAGAATGCGCAAGCTACCAGACATGCCGAGATGCACAATGATCCAACCACCAGGCAGTTCAAACAGCAGGTATTTCGCCCGACGGTCGATGCTCAAAACAGGTTGGTCACTCAACGAAAGGATCTCGCTGGATACGGGCCAACGCAAGCGGGCATTACGCACTTCAACGTGAAGGATAGTGTGTCCGACAAGATAGGGTGATATCCCGCGGCGGCTCGTTTCAACCTCTGGTAATTCCGGCATTTTCTCCTCCTGAACACTCCCGCGGCTAACGTAGCATAAAAAAACCCGGCCTTGGCCGGGTTTTTAATAAGTCCACTAAAATTACTTGATTTTAGCTTCTTTATAGATCACATGCTGACGGACAACCGGATCGAATTTCTTCAGTTCCAGTTTTTCCGGCTTAGTGCGCTTGTTCTTCGTCGTCGTGTAGTAATGACCAGTACCGGCAGAAGAAACCAGCTTGATCTTCTCGCGAACACCTTTAGCCATGATTCAGTTCCTTAGTACTTTTCACCACGGGTACGCAGATCGGCCAAGACCGCTTCGATACCCTTTTTATCGATAACACGCATACCTTTAGCAGATACGCGCAGCGTGACAAAACGTTTTTCGCCTTCAACCCAGAAACGATGGGAATGCAGGTTAGGCAGAAAACGGCGTTTGGTCGCATTCAGTGCGTGGGAACGGTTATTACCGGTCACCGGACGCTTGCCAGTAACTTGGCAGACTCGGGACATGTCTATTCTCCAAAAATCAAATCAGCTCGAGCTTCGTAGAGGATGTTGGCCGCCTCGTCAGGCTTTAGAGCCCATCTCAGCAACTTTACAAGTAAAGATACTGTCATCAGGGTAAACCTGCTGAGATAGGCTCTTAACGCCACACCCAAGATTCTCAAAGGTGGCGTAGTATACGCTCTAGCGCGGATGTGCTCAAGTCCCGAGCAGCGAAAGATCTCTAAGGATCGCGGAAAATATGCTAAATCCAGCCTCGCTCGGCAAATGACACGTACTCACCACGCCCAATAACCAGGTGATCGAGGACGCGAATGTCCATCAATGCGCATGCCTGAATAATATGCGTCGTTATCATACGATCGGCGCTACTCGGCTCTGCATCCCCTGAAGGGTGATTATGCGCCAGAATGAGCGCCGCCGCATTGGCTTTTAACGCTTCACGCACAATTTCTCTCGGGTGCACCTCGACGCTGGCGATAGTACCTGCAAACATCTCTTGATGTCGAATCACACGGTGCTGATTATCTAGAAACAGCACGGTAAAAATCTCCCGCGCCTGATGCGCCAACGCGGATTGCAGGTACTGTATGGTCAGATCGGGATTCAGCATCGCTTTTTCCTTCACCAAACGCGTTGCATAGAGCCGCCGCGCTAGCTCCGCTACCGCCTGAAATTGAACAAATTTAACCACCCCCATCCCTTTCACGGCGCAAAATGTTTGTTGCTCTGCCATCATGACATGGTAGAGGGAGCCAAAATGATGCAGCAGTTGCTCCGACAGCGCCATCACGTGGACACCCGGAAGCCCAGTGCGCAGAAAAATCGCCAACAGTTCCACATCCGTAAGTGCTTCAGCCCCCGAGGCAATAAGCTTTTCACGCGGAGCCTGATCGTCAATCCACACCGTTGTGCCTCCTTTCCATCGTTGCCCTATCATGGCAGGCTCACGGTAGCGCGGCGAGAGCTCAGGCAAGCGCCTGCACAACCGCACGCAAGACGCCCTGCAACAAAGCATCATGAACACACACAAACGCGAGCAAGATTCCGCTCATCCGGCAAGGTTATGATAAAATGTTTCCTCTTAGGCGTTAATCGGACAAAGATGATGACGGGATTTTCCAATCTGCCTGGGCTCTCCGGTAAAAAAATCGTGCTCGGCATCAGCGGCGGTATTGCCGCTTACAAGTGCCCAGAAATTGTCAGGCGTCTACGCGATCGCGGCGCAGAAGTCCGCGTGGTAATGACACCTGCCGCCAAGGCATTTATTACGCCGCTCACGCTTCAGGCGGTTTCAGGATACCCAGTATCAGACGATCTGCTCGATCCTGCCGCCGAAGCATCGATGGGGCATATTGAGCTGGGAAAATGGGCGGATCTGGTTATTCTTGCCCCCGCAACGGCAGATGTGATTGCACGTTTAGCCGCTGGCATGGCTAACGACCTGCTCACCACGCTTTGTCTGGCGACGGCGGCACCCATCGCCATTGCACCTGCCATGAATCAGCAGATGTATCGCGCGACACCCACACAGGATAATCTTGCCACGTTGGCACGGCGCGGTGGACTTGTTTGGGGACCCGATAGCGGTAGCCAGGCCTGCGGTGATGTTGGTCCCGGTAGAATGATTGATCCATCAGCGATCGTTGCGCTCGCCGACGGATATTTTACGCGCGTCAACGATCTGCAACATCTCAATATTATGATCACGGCGGGACCAACGCGTGAAGCGCTTGATCCGGTACGTTTCATTACCAATCACAGTTCAGGCAAGATGGGATTTGCCATTGCTCAAGCGGCGGCGGAGCGTGGCGCTCACGTAACACTTATCGCCGGCCCCGTGTCCTTGCCAACCCCCGAGGGCGTTCGGCGCATTGACGTGACCAGCGCGCTGGACATGCAACAGGCGGTGATGTCTCATGCGGCACAACAGCAGATTGTCATCGGCTGTGCCGCAGTGGCCGATTACCGGGCTAAACAGATAGCCAACGACAAGATTAAAAAACAGGGTGATGAAATCAGTATCACACTGGTTAAAAACCCAGATATTATTGCAGGGGTTGCAGCCATGTCAGCGGCTCGTCCTTTCGTCGTTGGATTTGCTGCCGAAACCCAGAATGTGGAAGAATACGCGCGACAAAAACTGACGCGAAAAAATCTGGATCTGATTTGCGCGAATGACGTTTCCCTCTCAGGGCAGGGATTCAACAGTGATACCAACGCGTTGCAGCTGTTTTGGCCGGAGGGTGACACCCGTTTACCTCTGTGCGAAAAGCGCCTCCTTGGCCAACATTTAATCGATGAGATTGTCCGCCGTTATGATGAAAAAAATCGACGTAAAAATTCTTGATGCACGCATTGGTCAACAGTTTCCGTTACCGACCTATGCCACCGCAGGCTCGGCCGGCCTTGATCTTCGGGCTTGTATTGATGAAGGGATCGCATTGGCCGCTGGGGAGACGATACTGGTGCCGACCGGTATCGCTATCCATATCGCCGATCCCAGCCTGGCTGCCGTAATCCTCCCTCGCTCAGGGTTGGGGCATAAGCACGGTGTGGTATTAGGTAATCTGGTTGGGCTTATTGACTCTGATTATCAGGGACAACTGATGGTTTCCGTTTGGAACCGTAGCCAGCAAGCCTTCACTATCGAGCCCGGTGAACGCCTGGCACAGATGGTGTTTGTTCCCGTCGTTCAGGCTGAATTTAACATCGTCGATGATTTTGTGGGAACAGAGCGAGGAGAAGGCGGCTTCGGCCATTCTGGTCGCCGTTGATCCGAAAATCGGTATACCCTGCATTACCCCCTGGACACGCGGTCAATCGCGTGTCTTTGTAGTGTTTATTCAGGTCGTTACCCTAAATAATTCTAAATGGTTGTCAGCTTCTTTTTGATCAAGGGTCTTTTCTGACATGGCAGAGAAAGAGAATACGAAAAGGAATCGTCGCGAGGAAATCTTGCAAGCGTTGGCGCAAATGCTGGAGTCCAGCGATGGCAGCCAACGCATCACAACTGCAAAGCTTGCCGCAATGGTCGGGGTTTCCGAAGCCGCACTCTATCGGCACTTTCCCAGCAAAACGCGGATGTTTGACAGCCTTATCGAGTTTATTGAAGATTCGCTGACAACACGTATCAATCTGATTCTGCAAGATGAGAAAGATACGTTCCAGCGCTTGCGGCTGATTTTGTTGCTCATGTTGGGTTTTGCTGAACGCAACCCCGGCCTGACGCGTATCCTGACCGGCCATGCGCTGATGTTCGAACAGGACCGCCTGCAAGAACGCATTAACCAGCTGTTTGAACGCATTGAATCGCAGCTTAAGCAGGTGTTGCGCGAGCACAAGCTACGAGAGGGTAAAGCCCTTACCCATGACGAGTCACTGCTTGCCAGTCAACTACTCGCTTTTTGCGAAGGTATGCTGTCACGCTATGTTCGTTCTGAGTTCCGTTTCCGACCGACACAGGAATTTGATACGCGCTGGCCGTTGTTGGCGGCACAAATATTCTAACCTGCGCTAGTCCTGCATCTGCTGGTATTTTTCGCCTGCTTTTTCTTTCAAAAAATTTAGAAAACAAAGAATAACGCACGTAATAAGCACGTGCGTTATTTTCATACTGTCACTTTATCCCCACAGGATCTCCGGTTTCAACGGCGTTGGCTGAAACCCTCAAGGTGTGGATATAACGACTACGCAGAAATACCGTACCGATCGCGATAGGCCTTCACCGCATCCAGATGCACGGCCATCTCCGGTTTTTCTGCCAAAAAGCTGATCAAGTCTTGCAACGTAATAATGGAAATGACCTGACACTGATAATCACGTTCCACTTCCTGAATGGCAGAAATGGCACCCGTACCACGTTCCTGGCGATCCAGTGCAATCAACACCCCGGCAAGCGTCGCACCATTAGCGGCAATAATGCCCATGGATTCACGTATGGCGGTACCTGCGGTAATCACGTCATCGACCAGCATGATACGGCCTTGCAGCGCGCTGCCGACCAGATTGCCCCCTTCCCCGTGATCTTTGGCTTCTTTGCGGTTGAAGCAGTAAGGCACATCGGTGTCGTGGTGTTCAGCCAACGCGACCGCGGTGGTCGTGGCGATCGGAATCCCTTTGTAAGCCGGCCCGAACAGCACATCAAAGGTAATACTGGCATCCACCAACGCTTCAGCATAAAAACGGCCCAAAAGTGCCAGGTCGCGCCCGGTATTGAATAGCCCGGCATTGAAGAAATAGGGGCTGACACGCCCGGATTTCAATGTGAATTCGCCGAATTTTAATACCTGCTTGCTAAGCGCGAATTCAATAAATTGGCGCTGATAGGCTTTCATTACTGCATCTCCTCGTATCACGGTGAGTATGGTTATGGCTTGAACACCAGCCATAAAAAAAGCGACGCCGAGGTCGCTTTGCAAAAATGGATAACGCCGCTGCCAGGCAACGGCTGATGAAACGACAGGCGGTGTATGCCAGTCATGTTTACTTGAGGTCCGCGACCGGCGCTTGCGTCAGCGCTGCTTTCTGCGCCTCGACGATAGTGTCAATGCCACCGCGCGCCAGAGCGAGCAGCGCCAGCAGCTCTTCGTGGCTGAACGGCTCGCCTTCGGCGGTGCCCTGCACCTCAATCATGCGGCCATCTTCGGTCATGACCACGTTCATGTCCGTTTCCGCGGCAGAATCTTCCACGTATTCGAGATCGCACACAGCTTCACCGGCAACGATCCCCACGGAAACCGCTGCTACCATGCCTTTGAGCGGGCTGGATTTGAGTTGGCCTTTTGCCACCATGCGGTTGAACGCATCCGCCAGTGCAACACACGCGCCAGTAATAGAAGCGGTGCGCGTGCCGCCATCGGCCTGCAATACGTCGCAATCCAGCGTGATGGTGTATTCACCGAGCTTTTCCAGATCAACGGCAGCGCGCAGAGACCGCGCGATAAGGCGCTGGATTTCCAGCGTTCTTCCGCCCTGTTTCCCCTTGGCGGCTTCGCGCGCATTGCGGCTATGGGTCGCACGCGGCAGCATGCCGTATTCAGCGGTTACCCAGCCTTTTCCCTGCCCTTTCAGAAAGCGCGGCACGCCTTCTTCTACCGTCGCGTTACACAGCACTTTCGTGTCGCCGAACGCCACTAACACGGAACCTTCCGCATGCTTGGTATAGCCACGCGTTAGCGTGATGGGACGCACCTGTTGTGCACTTCGGCCTGACGGACGCATGAGATTCTCCGGGTTATGCTCTGTTGATTGGCGCGCATTATACGGCCTTCGAACAACAATTCCTACTTTAGCTGCCGCGCGTTTCGCGATATCGGCAGGGGAGTGTTGGCGTCTGCATCAGGGTATAGCCTGAGGTTATACCCTCCCGACAAACAAGTATTCGTCAGTCATTCCCCTGCATGAAATAGTTTTGATTATTCATTCACCAGAGGGATACACGAGATGCGCCAGATGCAGGTTGAGACCGTCAAACTCTCTCTGGCACGCCCGTGCAAGCGTGCGCAGGAACGGCGCAATGCCGTAAGCGTAGTCAGGATTACCGTTGAAGAACAGGGATTTATCGGTTTAGGCGAATGTACCCCCGCGTTTGAATATCAAGAGTCTGCGGCCAGTGTCTGCCGTCAGCTTGACGCCGTGCGTGGCGCTGTAACGCGCGGTGCGTCGAGGGATGAAATCCAAACGCTGCTCCCTCCTGGTGCGGCACGTAACGCACTCGATTGCGCACTCTGGCGCTTAAATGCGGCCCTGCATAAACAAACCGTATGGCAGCAGGTGGGAATACAACCGCCTGCCTCTTTGATCACCACGGAAACGCTGAGCATTGCGTCGTTGGAAAACACGGTGGCAGCGACCCGCGATGCGATATCACGCGGGGCGCAGGTGATAAAGCTCAAGCTGGATCGTAGCGACATCGTTGAGAAAATCGCCGCAGTGCGTGACGCCGCGCCACGGGCCACCCTGATGGTCGATGCCACAGAGAGCTGGGCAGGGATTGATTTACTCAGCCTGTGTCACGCACTGCTGCCCTATAACATCGCGCTGATTGAGCAACCGTTACCGGCAGGCAAAGATCAGGAGTTACTGCGATTTTCGCACCCGATCCCTCTTTGCGCCGATGAAAGTTGTCGTCACGCCGGCGATATTCCCGATATCCGCCGTCGTTACGAGATGATCAACATCAAGCTGGATAAGTGTGGCGGATTAACAGAAGCACTGGCAATGGTGCGTGAAGCGCGGTTGCACGGGCTAAAGCTGATGGTCGGTTGCCTGGTTGGCTCTTCACTGGCGATGGAAGCCGCACTACCGGTCGCCGCCGCCGCCGACTATGTCGATCTGGATGGCCCACTCTGGCTGGCCGCCGACAGCTCCCCCTATCTGACTTATCACCACGGACGTATCTGGCTATGACGCAGCAAGAGTCCACACTGTTAACCGGAGTCCACATGACGCAACTCGCACAGGCCGCCCCGCTCCCGGCGTCGGCCCCCCCACAAACCGCCATGCCGGTGCTGGAAATCGATGACCTGAGCGTCAGCTTCAGCGGCAGATCGGGCAAGCATGTCGCCCTGAAAAGCGTCTCGTTTTCCGTCAATAAGGGGGAAATCGTCGCCATTGTCGGTGAAAGCGGCTCGGGAAAATCCGTTACGTCGTTAACCGCGATGGGCCTGCTCGCCAACTCGGCGGCGATTGAGCGCGGAAGCATTCATTTCCATTCCCGCCACGGGCAGCGCCACGACTTGCTGAATATGAAAGAGGACGATCGCCGTCAACTGCGCGGACGCGATATGGCGATGATCTTTCAGGAGCCGATGACCTCGCTCAACCCGGTGTTGAAAGTCGGCGATCAGTTGACGGAAGCGCTGCGCGACCACCAGCTTTGCGATGCCGCCACGGCAGATAAAAAAGCGCGCGAGTTACTGCGCAAAGTGCGCATCGCCGATGTCGATCGCGTGATGAAAAGCTACCCAGCTTCGCTCTCCGGTGGCATGCGCCAACGCGTAATGATTGCGCAGGCGCTGGTGTGTGAACCGCAGTTGCTGATTGCCGACGAACCTACCACCGCGCTGGATGTCACCGTACAAGCGCGCATTCTGCACATCCTGCGCGATCTCCAGCAGCAAAGTGATACCGCCGTGCTGTTTATTACCCACGATATGGGGGTGGTGGCTGAAATCGCCGATCGCGTGGTAGTGATGTACCGTGGCGAAGTGGTGGAGCAAGGGTCGGTTGAGCAAATTTTCGCGCATCCGGAGCACCCTTACACTCAAGCCTTGTTAGCCGCAGTGCCAAAGCTGGGGGATATGCGTGACAGCGCCTGGCCGCGTCGTTTTCCGCTGCTGGGACAACAATCCAGCGATAGCGAACAGAAAACCGCTCGCTATGACGCCGATCCGCTGCTGGATATCCGAGGCTTGCGCGTCTACTACCCGATCCGCAGCGGCATTTTCTCCGCCGTCACCCACCGCGTACATGCCGTCGAACAGATTGATTTTTGCGTGTGGCCTGGCGAAACCCTGGCGATTGTCGGGGAGAGCGGCTGTGGAAAATCCACCACCGGGCGTGCGCTGCTGCGTCTGATTCAGAGCGAATCAGAAAGTATTCTGTTTCAGGGCAATGAAATCTCCCAGATGGACGATCGCGCTTTTTTGCCGTTGCGCCGCGAAATCCAAATGGTTTTCCAAGACCCGTATGCGTCATTGAACCCGCGCTTAACCGTCGGTTTTACTATTGCCGAACCGCTGCTGCTGCACGGGCTGGCGCGCTCGCTGGAGGACGCGACGCCCCGCGTGCAGGAACTGCTGAAAAGCGTCGGACTGCCTCCCGAACACGCCCGCCGCTACCCCCACGAGTTTTCCGGCGGCCAGCGCCAACGTATCGCCATCGCCCGCGCCATGGCGCTGCAACCGCAGGTCATTATTGCTGATGAAGCTGTCTCCGCGCTGGATGTCTCGATTCAGGCTCAGGTGGTGAACCTGATGATGGATCTGCAACAAAAAACCGGCGTGTCATGGATTTTCATTTCTCACGACATGGCCGTCGTCGAACGCATCGCCAACCGCGTTGCCGTGATGTATCTCGGTCAGATTGTGGAAATCGGCCCACGTCAGGCGGTGTTCAATAACCCTCAGCATCCCTATACGCAGCGCTTGCTGGCCTCGGTGCCGATTGCCGACCCTCAACAGCGCTGCGTGCGCCAGTTTGATGACAGCGAAATCCCCTCCCCGCTGCGCAAAGCGGGCGAAGAGGTCAACAAAATGACCTATCGGAAAGTCGGCCCGCACCACTGGGTCGCCAACGACAGTCATTAATGAAACGCATTGATGAACAAGCCGTTTTAAGCATGCCGTTTTAAACAACAACTACAACCCATTCACAACCGGGAGACACAACATGAAGCCACTACGACATCGTTCCGCTCTGGCCCTCGGGCTTTCACTCTGTCTGGCCGCAGCGGCTCAGGCACAAGATCTGCGCATCTCTATCTATGCCGATATTACCGGACTCGATCCGCACGACACCTCAGACACCCTGAGCTACTCCATCCAGAGCGGTATCTTTGAGCGCCTGTTCCAGTTTGATAACCAAATGAAACTGGTCCCGCGTCTGGCAACCGAATACACCAGCAATGACGATGCGACCGAGTTTGTGGTCACGCTGCGCGAAGGCATCACTTTCCAGGACGGCGCGCCGTTTAACGCCGAAGCGGTCAAAGCCAACCTGGATCGCCTGGCCGATCAGAGCAAAGGCTTAAAACGTAATAGCCTGTTCAATATGGTGAAAACCGTCACCGTGTTGTCGCCAACCCAGGTGAAGATTGAACTGAACAAATCGTTCGGTGCCTTCGTCAACACGCTGGCGCACCCGTCTGCCGTGATGCACAGCCCGGAAGCGCTGAAGAAATACCCGGATGAAGCGCAACTGCGCGTCCACCCAGTCGGCACCGGCCCGTTCAAATTCACCGAATGGCAGCAGGGCAAAGACGTCAAGCTGGTCAAGAATGACAGCTACTGGCAGAAAGGTTGGCCGAAAGTGGATAGTGTGACCTTCTACCCGACGCCGGAAGACTCCACGCGCGTGGCGGCCCTGAAATCCAGTCAGGTGGATGCCATTTATCCGCTGCCGTCCGATCTGCTGGCTACCGTACAGAGCGACAGCAAACTGGCCGTCCAACGTGACCCCGGTATCTATCAATTTTGGTTGGCGATGAATAACCTCCGCCCGCCTATGAATGACATCCGCGTGCGTCAGGCACTCAACTACGCCATCAACCGCGATGTGTGGCTGAAAGTCGGCTTCGCGGGCATGGGGACACCGGCAACGTCAGCGATGGCACCGGGCGTTCAGTTCTTCCAGGCACAAACCACCCCGAGCTACAGCTACGATCCGGCCAAAGCCAAGGCGCTGTTGAAAGAAGCGGGTTATCCGGATGGCATCAGCCTCAAGCTGTGGACCACCAACCGTACCGATTACATCCGTAGCGCACAGTTCTTCAAGCAGCAGTTGGAACAGGTCGGCATCAAGATCACCGTGACACCGATGGATTCCGGGATGCGTAACGCCAAACTGTTCGGCGTGAAAGACCCTAAAGAGGCGGAATTCGATCTGTTCTACAACGGCTGGTCACCGTCTACCGGTGATGCCGACTGGGCGCTGCGTCCGCTGTATGCCACCGAATCCTGGGTGCCTGCGGCCTATAACGTGGCCTACTACAGCAGTGCTGCCGCCGATAAAGCCATTATGGCTGGCTTGGCTACCGCCGATTTGGGCAAGCGCGCCGCGGCCTACGCCGAAGCACAGAAAGTGATTTGGGGTGATGCGCCAGTGGTGTTCCTCGGTACGCCGGACAATCTGGTCGGTAAAGCGAAAAATCTCTCTGGCGTTTACATGCTGGCAGATGGCTCGTTGATCTTCGATCAGGCTGAATTTAAGTAATCGCACGGGGAGAACGCCATGTTTGCTTATATCGTCCGACGTTTGCTGGAAATGATCCCGGTGCTACTGGTGGTCTCCCTGTTAGTGTTCGGTTTTATCAAGCTGTTACCCGGCGATCCGGCGCGGATTTATGCCGGGCCGGATGCCCCGATTGCCGCCGTGGAGGCTGCTCGCCAACTGTTAGGGCTCAACGATCCGTTGCCGCAGCAGTATGTTCGTTGGCTGGGTGGCTTGTTGCGCGGCGATCTGGGCATCACCTATCGCACGCAGCAACCGGTGATGGACGTGATCGCCAAAAGCTTTATGCCCACTATGTGGCTGGCGCTGGCAGGCTTCGCCTGGTCAGTGGTGCTCGGCCTGCTGATTGGCGTGGTATCGGGATTAAAACGCGGAAAGTGGCAGGATTGGACGCTGATGAGCGCCGCTGTCGGCGGTATCTCCATGCCGCCGTTCTGGCTCGGATTGCTGCTGATTCAGTTTGTGGCGATGCCGTTCGGGGTGTTTTCCGTCAGCGGTTTTAACCAGCCGAGCGATATCGTGTTACCCGCTCTGACGCTGGGTGCTTCCGTGGCCGCCGTGATGGCGCGCTTCACCCGCTCCGCATTTCTTGAAGTGGCACAGGAAGATTATGTACGTACCGCGCGCTCCAAAGGATTACGCCAACGGCTGATCACCTGGAAGCACATCATGCGCAACGCGCTGATCCCCATCATCACCATGCTCGGCCTGCAATTTGGCTTTCTGCTGGGCGGGTCGATTGTGGTGGAAAGCGTCTTCAGTTGGCCCGGCCTGGGCTGGCTGCTGATTGAGTCGATCAAAACGCAGGACCAGCCGGTGATTCAGGCGCTGGTGATGCTGTTTGTGTTCGAATTTATTGTTATCAACCTGCTGGTCGACCTGCTCTACGCCGTGGTTAACCCAGCCATTCGTTTACGCTAGGAGCGATCATGAGCCACTCTACTGAGCCTACGATGACCGCCGCCGCGCAGGATAACGCCACCATCCGCTCACCGATGCGTGACTTCTGGCAGGCTTTTATCCAAAACCCGCTGGCGCTGGTGTCCGGCGGATTTATTCTGCTCTTGGTGCTGGTCGCGGCCTTCGCCCCTTGGCTAGCCCCTTTTAACCCGATGGACCCGGATTGGATGGCACTGTCCGCCCCCCCTTCCGCCAGCCACTGGATGGGGACCGACGATCTGGGACGCGATGTGATGAGCCGTATTATCTACGGTTCGCGCATCTCCTTATATATTGGCCTGTTTTCCGTCACGCTCGGCATGGTGGTCGGCATTGTGCTGGGTCTGCTGGCCGGATTTTACGGACGCTGGATCGACATGCTGATCATGCGCAGCGCCGATGTGCTGTTCGCCTTCCCCGGTATGCTGTTGGCTATCGCAGTGGTCGCCATTCTTGGTCCTGGCTTGAATAACGTGATTATCGCCGTCGCGGTATTCAGCGTGCCGGTGTTCGCGCGTATCGTGCGCGCTTCTGCCTTAACCTTAAAACAAGCCGCCTACGTGGAAGCGGTGCGCAGCGCGGGCGCACCGGATCGCGTCTTGCTGATCCGCCATATTCTGCCCGCCACCTTGCCGAATGTGATCGTCTATTTCACCATGCGTATTGGCACCAGTATTCTCACGGCGGCCAGCCTCAGCTTTATCGGTCTTGGCCCTGAGCCGGACGTGCCGGAGTGGGGTAATATCCTCGCGATGAGCCGCAGCATGATGATGGCCGGTCAATGGCACGTCAGTGTCTTCCCGGGTCTGGCGATTTTCTTCACCGTGCTGTCATTCAATTTGTTAGGCGACGCCTTGCGCGATACGCTGGACCCGAAACTGAAGAATGCATGAGAATCCTATGATGGCTTTTCAACAGGCGCAGCTGCACGCCCTATTGCAGCGCTGGCGTGACCACCAGCAAGTCGGCATGCCGCGCATGCCCAGCGGTCCTGGCAACAGCCTGTGCGATGTGGCTGGCGTGCGCGTCGGGCATGAAACGCTGGCACAGGGCGAGGTGCAAACCGGCGTTACTGCCATTGTGCCGCCCGGTGACAACCTGTTTACGCAGCCGCTGCCGTGCGGTGCTGCGGTCCTGAACGGTTTTGCCAAACCGGTGGGGCTGGTGCAAGTGGAAGAGCTGGGGCAACTGCAAACCCCGATCCTGCTGAGTAATACGCTTGCGGTCGGCACACTGTTTACCACGCTGGTGCGCGACGCCATTGCCAAAAACCCTGAACTCGGGCGCTCGCTGCCTACGGTGAACCCGCTGGCGCTGGAATGCAATGACGGCTGGCTGAACGACATTCAGGCATTGCCGGTGACGGAAGCCATAGCGCAGGCCGCACTGAGCGAGGCAGATACCCACTTTGCACGCGGCAGCGTCGGTGCCGGGCGCGGTATGAGCTGCTTCGGTCTGAAAGGCGGTATCGGCACCGCATCTCGTCTGATTCCCGAACTGAATGCCACGCTGGGTGTGCTGGTGCTGGCCAATTTTGGCACGCTGGCATCGCTCACGCTGGATGGATTACACATCGGCCCCTTTATTGAACCGCTGCTTCCCGAGCTGGCGCCACAACGCGATGCAGGGTCAATAATCATCATTATGGCAACCGATGCACCGTTGGATGCACGCCAGCTCGGACGCATCGCCAAACGCGCCGGTGCCGGACTGGGTCGTCTGGGCAGCTATTGGGGCCACGGCTCAGGCGACATCGCCGTCGCTTTTTCCACCCAGCCCACGCCGCAGCCGCCAGAAGACGCAAAGCTGGAATCGATGCTGTGCGCCGCCGCCGATGCCACGGAACATGCCGTACTGGATGCCTTGCTGTGCGCCGAGGCGGTGACCGGTTTTCGCGGCCACCATCGTCCAGACTTGCGACAGGTATTAGATAGTCTTGCACAACACGTTTTAGCGTAAGGACATACCCATGAAAGTGTTTATTTCTGCCGACATCGAAGGGATCGCCGGCGTGATGCGACCGGAACAGTGCAGCCCCGGACAAGCCGAGTACCAACTGGCTCGCGGGCTGATGGAGCAGGAAGTGAACGCCGCCATTGACGGTGCTTTCGCCGGTGGCGCAACGGAAGTGGTGGTGGCTGACAGCCACGCCGCCATGACCAATCTACGGGCAGAGAATATTGATGCCCGCGCCCGTCTGGTTCAGGGCAAACCGCGCATACTGTCGATGGTCGATGGGCTGGAGCAGCAGGCGTTTGATGGACTGATGTTCATCGGCTACCACAGCGCTGCCGGAGAGCACGGCGTACTGGCGCACACCATCAATGGCCGCGCCTTCTATCGGGTGAAAATCAACGATGAAGTGATGGGTGAGAGCGATATCTATGCCGCCGCCGGTGCCGAAAAAGGCACACCGCTGTGGCTGGTCAGCGGCGATAATATCCTGCAACAGTGGATCGCCCGCTATTATCCACAAACGGGCTACGCCTGCGTCAAACGCGCCATTTCGCAAACCTCGGCAGAATCGCTCAGCCCGCTGGCAGCGCAGCAACTGATCCGCACACAGGCACAACAGGCCGTGCAGCGCGCGCACCGTGAAAACACCTCGCGTATCGCTGCCCCCTATCATCTTGAACTGATGACTGCCAAACCGGTACTGGCCGATCTGTTTAGCCTGATCCCCGGAGTGGAACGCGGTGATGCGGTGACGGTACACTACACCGCACCCACCATGACAGATATCGTTCGCTTGCTAAGTACATTCTCGTATCTGGCTACCACACAGAACTAATAACAGGGAGATGACATGGTCAAGCCAGTCATTGTGATCCACGGAGGGGCGGGGGCATTGACCCGCTCCGCCATGAGCGCAGAAAAAGAGCAAGCCTACCGCGAAGCGTTAAACGCCATTGTCGCCAGCGGCCAGCAGATTCTCAGCCAGGGCGGCAGTGCGCTGGATGCGGTCACCGAAGCGGTGCGTTTGCTGGAAGAGTGCCCGTTGTTTAATGCCGGGCACGGTTCAGTCTTTACGCACGATGAAACCCACGAACTCGATGCCAGCATCATGGATGGCCGCACTCGGGACGCCGGTGCCATTAGTTGCGTCAGCCATATCCGCAATCCGGTGCTGGCAGCAAGGGCCGTCATGGAGCAGAGCCAGCACGTGATGTTTACCGCGGCGGGTGCAGAAGCGTTCGCACGTAAGCAGGGGCTGGAGATGGTCGAACCCGACTTCTTCTCGACCGATGCCCGGCGTGAACAACTACATCATGCTCAAGCAGGAGAAGGGCGTGTCGTGCTGGATCACGATGGTCAGCGCGATGTGGCACAGGGCGAGCCAATCGATCCGGAACGTAAATATGGCACGGTCGGTGCTGTGGCCTTGGACAGCGCAGGCAATCTCGCCGCTGCCACCTCAACCGGCGGCATGACCAACAAGCAGGCCGGACGCGTAGGCGATAGTCCCATCGTTGGTGCAGGCTGTTACGCCAACAATAATACCGTCGCGGTCTCTTGTACCGGCACGGGCGAAGTGTTTATCCGCTGCGTAGCGGCTTATGATGTCTCTGCGTTAATGGAATATGCCGGGCTGACGCTGGAACAGGCGGGTGAGCGCGTGGTGATGGAAAAACTGTTGCCGCTGGACGGCAGCGGCGGCCTAATCGCCGTCGATAAAGAAGGAAACATCGCTTTGCCGTTCAACAGTGAAGGGATGTATCGCGGTTATGGCTATGTGGGCCAAGCGCCGTGGGTTGGCATTTACCGCTAACATGCAGGTAGCGGAATGCCCTGTGCTGGCATTCCGCTTAGCGTACTTACGCCCAGTGAACGTCCCCGCGCCGCGCCGTAACCACCCGACTGCGGTTAAGCAAAAACGTCATGTTGTTGCCTTCAATATGCAACGCAAAGCGTTTCTCCCACGGGCCGTCCTGCGCGGTCGCCAATAGCCGACCTTGACCCAGACACTCCAACGACGCAACCGGCGCCGAGGGGCCAACCCCCATCACCAGACGATCGCCCTCAATCACCCATTCACTGCGCCATTCCGGGCAGAACCAACGGCCTTGCGCTTGCGCGAGAGAATCATCACGATGTGGCAGCACAAAGCGTTTGGCAGCGTGGCCTATTTCACCCTCAATCACCGCCCCCTTCTGACGCAACTGTATCGGCAAATGGCTGGAGAGCGATATCGCTCCGTCCTCTGACGGATAGAGCGTCTCGGTTGCACCCAACCAACAGGCGTTATTGCCACTGATTTCCAGCCACTCGTTGCCGTTTTCCTCCACATACAGCCCCGGCATCAGTGAATGGCCCGGTTGCGGTAACGCTTGCCCGGTCAGCGCCGCCATGATGCGCAGTGCGCAGTCATAGGTTGATACATCCTCACGGTTCGCTACCAGCGCCAACCCAACGCCACGCTGCGGATCGAGCAGAAAATAGCTCTTATAGCCCGCATGAGAACCACCGTGGCCGACCCAGTGCGCATCACCAAAACGTGAATGAGCAACCCCTAAACCATAGCCGGTCACGCGACCATCCGTTAGCTGGCGCGGTGCGGTCAGGCGCGCCAATACCCCGCGCCCCGGCCCCTCATCGCGCAACAGCGTTTGCAGCCAGGTGCTCAGATCACGCACGCTGCCCGCCACGCTGCCGGACGCAGAAAGATGCAGCCCGGCGCTTGCCAGTTGCCAACCGCTGTCGCTGCGCCAATACCCCGGCACTAACCCAGGCACAATATCGAACCAGGTTTCCGGTGCGTACAGGTGAATATCTAATGGCTGGCAAATATGCTGCTGCAAGCGTTCAGCAAACAAAATGTCCTTGGCTTTCAGCGCCTCCTCCACCAACCGATAACCGGTATTGGAATAGGAAATTTCACTGCCTGCCGGATAGTTCAACTTATCCAGCGCAGCAACAAACGCCAGCAAATCATCAGATTGCGTGGCGTTGTAGACCGATAGCCCAAGCAACGATAGCGTTTCACGCAAATCGTGCAGCCCGGCCGTCATATCCAACGCCTGACCGACGGTAACCTGCCCGCTCGGGCCGCGCAGTTGGGGCAGATGCTGCGCCAACCGGTCGTCGAGTGCGATAATCTCTGCTAACGGGCCGGTCACCAACGAAGCAAATAAATGTTTGGTGACCGAGGCAAAACGCACCACGCTATCGGCGCTAAACGGCGTGCCTTGCGCCAGATCGGCCAGACCACCGCAGCTTAATGCCCGTAACTGATTGCCATCAAACAGCACAATTGCGCCACCGGGCTGCCCCTCTCCCTGCCATTGCGCCGTGATAGACTGTGCCACCTCCGTCGCCCGCTGCCAATCAAGCGTCATGCGGGTTCCTCCAATGCGATACTCAATGCATATAATTCAGCGGTGTGAGGATGTTGAATCTGCCCGGCACGTAACTGCTGCGCGCTCAGACTCTCCACCATCTCTCCTTGCTGCATCACCCCCACCTGCTCGCACAAGTGGGTCACCACGGCCAGATTATGGCTCACCATCAGGTAGGTCAGCTTACGCTCCTGCCGGATATCTGCCAGCAGATTCAAGATTTCAGCCTGTACCGACACATCCAGCGCAGAGGTCGGTTCATCCAGCAGCAGCACTTGCGGCTCAACAATCAGCGCCCGCGCAATGGCAACGCGTTGGCGCTGTCCGCCGGACAATTGATGCGGGAAACGAAAACGCACCGCCGCAGGCAGCCCCACATCATCCAGCATTTTGGCAATGCGTTGCTCGGCATTGTCGACGCGGTGCACCAACAGTGGCTCTTGCAAAATGCGATCGATGGTTTGGCGCGGATGCAGGGAACCGTAAGGGTCTTGAAACACCATCTGCACCTGACGGAAGAAATCCCGCCCGCGTTTGGCACCCAGAGCCATGCCCCCGAACAACATCTCACCCTGCCAGTGATCGTTCAAACCGGCCAGCGCGCGCAGAATGGTCGATTTACCGGAACCACTCTCGCCGACAATACCAAAACTGCCGCCGCTCTCTACCTGAAAAGAGACGCCCTTGACCACCTCGGTAGCGCCAAAGGCGATACGCAAGTTATTTAAGGTAATCATCCGTTTTTCCACGCCTCATCACGTTTCATTACCGGTAGCCGTTCACGTGGATGTTTCAGTGACGGCAAACAGGCCAACAGCCCCTGGGTGTACGGGTGCTGCGCAAGCTGGAGATCTTTGGCTGCCAGCATCTCCACCACCCGCCCGGCATACATCACCGCCACGCGATCGCAGAAATGCGACACCAGCGGCAGGTCATGGCTGATCAAAATCAGCCCCATGCCGCGCTGTGAGACCAAATCGTCGATCAACTTGAGGATATCGGCCTGCACCGTGGCATCCAATGCGCTGGTCGGCTCGTCCGCGATCAGCAGCTCCGGGTCAGGAGCCAGCATCATGGCGATCATCGCCCGTTGCCCCATCCCGCCGGACACCTCATGCGGATAGCGTGCGGCCACCTGCTGCGGTTCGCGAATGCGCACCTGCTCCAACAAATCGGTGGCGGCCGCCAGCGCTGCACGGTGCGAGCCGCCCTTATGCTCACGCCATGCTTCGGCGATCTGTTGACCGATAGTCATCACCGGATTGAGGGAGTATTTCGGGTCTTGCAGAATAAAGCCCACCCGCTTGCCACGAATACGACGTAAGGTTTTTTCATCCGCGCCGCGCAAATCGATGCCGTCAAAGCTGAGCTTATCCGCCTCCACGCGTGCGCTGCCGGGCAGCAGTTGCATCAGGCTGCGCGCCGTCAGGGATTTGCCTGAACCGCTCTCCCCGACAATCGCGAATTTCTCTTTGCCAATACTGAGCGAAATACCACGCACCGCTTCAAACGTCTGCGTGCGACTCGCAAATGTAATTCGCAAATTTTCAATTTCCACCAACATTTAGCGCTCCTTAGGGTCCAGTACGTCACGCAAACCGTCACCCAAAAAGTTAAACGCCAGCGAGGTCATGAAAATGGCGATACACGGCACCAACGGCACCCACCATTCGGAGAATAAGAAACGTCGCGCGGTGGCAATCATGGTGCCCCATTCCGGCGAAGGCGGCTGCGCCCCCATGCCGAGAAAGCCCAGACTGGCCGCCGTGATGATGATAGAACTCATATCCAGTGTGATACGCACCACCAGACTCGGCACGCAGAGCGGCATAATGTGGCGCACGATAATGCGCAACGGCGTCGCCCCGGTGAGCTTGCAGGCGGCGATAAAATCACTGTGACGAAACTGCATGGTTTCTGCCCGCGCCAGGCGCGCATAGGGCGGCCAGGCCGTCAGTGCAATCGCCAGGATGGCGCTCTCGACGCCAGGTTTCAACGCAGCAACAAACGCCAGCGCCAGAATCAAGCGGGGGAAGGAGAGGAAAATATCGGTTACGCGCATCAGGGTTTTATCTAACCAGCCACCGGCATACCCGGCGACACAGCCAATCAGCAGCCCTAACGGCGCAGTCAGCACCACCACGGCGATCACCATGCCGAGCGTGGTACGGCCGCCATACAGAATGCGGGTGTAGATATCACGCCCCAATTCATCCGTGCCGAACCAATGGGCAGCAGAAGGCGGTGCCAATCGGTTGGCCAGATCCTGGAATCCCGGCTGATAAGACGTCAACCAAGGCGCGAGAGATGACAACACCAGTACGGCCAGAATCACCACCAACCCGATCATCGCCATCGGATTAGCCTGTAGCCCCAGCCATAAGCGATAACGTCGCCCCCAGATGGCCTGACGGCGCGTCGCGGGCGTTTCGTCGAGCAACCATGCTCGTGAGACAGGAAAAATCATTTTACGCGCGGGTCCCAAAGTCGATAGAGAATGTCAGCCAGCAAATTGAGCAGCACGTACACGGTGCCCACCAGCAACGTGGCACCGATCACCGGATTCATGTCGGCGTTCATCAATGCCGTGGTGAGGTATTGACCCAGCCCCGGCCAGGCGAACACGTTTTCCGTGACCACCGCCCCTTCCAACAGCCCGGCATAGGTCAGTGCCAGCACGGTCACCAACTGCACCGCAACGGTCGGAAAGGCGTGACGCCAGATCACCCGACGTGACGACAACCCTTTGGCGCGTGCGGTGATGACGAATTCACCGCTCAACGCATTGAGCATAAAAGTGCGCGTCATGCGGGTGATATACGCCATGCTGAAATAGGCGAGGATCAGGACCGGCTGCGCCATGTGCGCCAGCGCATCGTGGAAGGCGGCATAGTCACCCGCCAACAACGAATCCACGGTCAGCAAGCCGGTCACCTGCGGCACCATATCCTGAAAAATGATGTCCTGACGTCCCGGCCCCGGCGCAATACCGAGTACGGCATAGAAAATAAGCAGGCTAAGCAGTGCCAGCACAAACACCGGCAACGAGTGCCCCGCCAGACAAACCACACGAATGGTTTGATCGACCCAGGTACTCTGCCTCACCGCGGCCCACACACCGAGCGGAATACCGACCAGCGCAGCGATAATGATGGCTGCGGTAGCCAACTCCAGCGTTGCCGGGAAGAAACGCGCGATATCCGTCATCACGGGGTTGGACGTAAGGATCGACGTGCCGAGATCGCCGTGCAACAGTTGCGAAAGATAGTGGCCAAACTGCACCCACAGGGGCTGATTCAGCCCCATCTCTTCACGCGCACGTTGCACCACGTATTCCGGCGCATTGTCTCCCACCATCGCCAGCACCGGATCGGTGGGCATGATGCGACCGATAAAGAAGGTCAGCACCGACAGCCCCAACAGCGTGAGCAGCAAGCTGCCCAGCGTACTGAGAATACGTTTTGCTATCGGCATCAGGCTTTTTTCACCTGATCGTACGGGTTGTCACGCAGTACCGTCATGTTCACGCCGCTGATGTTTTTGCGGCAGGCAATCGGCAAGGTGTTTTGCATCAGGAAAATAAACGGGCTGTGCTCACGGTGCTCACGCTGGATGGTTTCATACAGCGCGATACGCTTGGCGGAATCGCTTTCATGCAACGCCTGCTCGGTTAACGTATTGAATTTTTCGTCAGACCAGCCGCAGCGCCATGCCAGAGTACGGCTACGCGCATTTTCTGTGTTATCGAGATTGACGCAGAACGCTTCGGTGTTCGAGTTAGGATCGAAGTAGTCAGCGCCCCAGGCCGTAATCGCCAGTTGGTGCTGGCGAGCACGCATTTTGGTTAATACAGCACGGTTTTCAGAAGAGACCAGCTTCGCCTTGATACCAATCGCACCCAGTTGAGTCTGGATGGCCTGAGCGATATCCGGATACGGCTGAGCAGAATAGTGATCGATGGTGATCTCGAACCCATCAGGGTAACCCGCTTCTGCCAACAACGCTTTCGCCTTGGCCACATCCTGATGGAACGGCGTATCGTCCAGTGCCGCAGGGAAGCCACCCGGCAGGAAGCTCTGATGCACGCGGTGCGTCAGCGGAATGATGTTTTTCTGGATGGCATCATAATCAATCGCCCATTTCAGTGCCTGCCACACCTGCGGTTTTTTCAGTAATTCATTGGTGGTGTTGCACGACATCAACATGATGGTGGAGACACTACTGCGGATCACGTTGTACTCAGGATCATTAATGATTGGACGCAACTGCTCGCTGGTCAGGTCGCGGGCGATATCCACATCCCCTTTTTGCAGCATCAGTAACTGCGCCGCAGGATCGGTGATGTGCTTCATGATCACGCGCTGAATCTTGCTGTCGGTCTGGAAGTGGGTATTTTTCTCCAGAATGATGCTTTCGCTCGCTTTCCAACTGCGCAGCGTAAACGGGCCAGACCCGGCACTGTGCTGTTTAATCCAGGCGTAGCCGAAATCGCCGTTCTGTTGGTTCGCCAGCGCAGCTTTCTTCTGCACGATGCTGCCCACCGGCGCAGAGAGGCAATAGAGCAGGAAAGATTCTGCCGCCGGTTTGTCCAGATTCAGCACCAGCGTACTGGCATCCGGCGCGGTGATGTGCTGCTCCACGTTATCCTTGGTGAAACCGAACTGGTTGATAATAAAGGCCGGACTTTTATCCATTTTAACGGCGCGCTGTAACGAGAACGCCGCATCTTCTGCGGTAACCGACGTGCCATCAGAGAATTTTGCTTTGGGATCAATATGGAAGGTGAAGGTTTTCCCTTCATTGCTCACTTCCCAGTGCGTGGCCAGCTCGCCTTTCACTTCGCTGGGTTTCAACGGGTTCGGCATCACCAGACGCTGGTAGAGGTTGCCCACAATTTCAGAGCCTACCGCTTCAAAACTTTCATGGGGATCAAGGCTGGTCATGTTATCCAGTTGCATCGCCATCACCAGCATGGTGGGAGGCGTGGCAGCGAAAGCGGAGTGCAGGTTCAGATAGGATAAAAAAGGTACGGCGCCGCAACCGGCGAGAAAACGTCTCCTGGTAAGCATGAATCCCTCAACTTATTGATATATTTAACAATTAATTGGATTTTATTTCATATCCAGCCTTGACATAGCCAAACGGGATTGGCTTAAATGAATGCACCAGGACATCCATTCCCTGCGCAATCATTTGTCCATTTTGGGGCAGCGTGCACCTTAATGGGGCAAATACCGTTTCATCGCATCCTGAGCCGATAACTTTGAATATGTCTAACAATTTCCTAACGGGTACGCAACGTCCTTTCCCTGTTTTTGACGGGCATAACGATGTTTTATTACGCCTCTACGCCTCCCACCGGGAGGATGCGGTCAGTGCCTTTTTACAAGGCCCGGCCGCGGGTCAAATCGATCTGCCGCGTATCCGACAAGGGGGACTGGCTGGCGGATTATTCGCCGTTTATGTCCCATCCCCTAAAGACCCAGCAAAATCTGTACCAGAAAACGACAGTTTGTTTGTGAACCATGCAACGCCGTCGATGGAATCCGCCAGAGAGATAACCTTTTCAATGATTTCCACGCTGTTGCGCATAGAAGCGGCCTCAGCAGGGCAAGCCAAAATTTGCCACAGCGTTGCCGATATTCGTCACTGCATGGCGACGGGAACCCTGGCGATGGTGTTGCACATTGAAGGTGCAGAGGCACTCGACCCCGATCTGGAACTGCTTGATATCCTTTATGCCGCGGGTTTACGCACTCTGGGCCCACTCTGGAGCCGACCGAATATCTTCGGCGATGGCGTACCGTTTCGTTTTCCTTCTTCACCCGATATCGGTTCCGGACTGACAGAAACCGGCCTGCGTCTGGTGAAAGCCTGTAACGCCAAACGCATCATGGTGGATTTGTCGCACATGGACGAAAAAGGGTTCTGGCAGACGGCGCGCATCAGCGATGCCCCGCTGGTTGCCAGCCACTCCAACGCCCACGCACTCTGCGCGCAATCCCGCAATCTGACGGACAAACAGCTGGACGCCATTGGTGAAAGCAACGGTTTTGTCGGCGTGAATTTCGGTACTGCTTTCCTGCGCGCCGATGGTAAAAAAGACCCGAACGCCACGGTGGAAGAGATTGTGCGCCATGTCGATTACCTGCTGAACAAGCTGGGAGAAGACAGCGTCGGTTTTGGTTCGGATTTCGATGGCACCACCGTGCCGCCGGACCTGCATGATGTTGCAGGACTGCCGCTATTGGTCGAGGCGCTGACGCGGCGCGGATACGATCGCCCATTGTTGGAAAAAATTTGCTACGGCAACTGGTTGCGTGTACTGGAAGCCACCTGGGGCAAATAACCGCCGGGTTACGTACCGGGTGGCGTGGATATTGCATGGAATTTGCTCAAGGTGAAATCATGACCTAACCAACACGGAGCACCTGTCCATGCGCTTACGCCACATCGAAATCTTTCAGGCGATTCTTCAGGCTGGCACCATCAGCGGTGCTGCCCGCTTGCTGAACGTTTCGCAGCCGAACGTCAGCCGGGTGCTCAACCACGCTGAGCAGCAACTGGGATTTGCCCTGTTTGAACGCGGTGCGCAAGGCATGATGGCGACCCGAGAAGGGCGGCGTCTGATCCCTGAAGTACAGGAGCTTTACATCCATCTGCAAGCCATTGGTTCACTGACGGAACAGATGAGAAGAAATCGGGTGCAAACGGTGCGGCTGGGAGCGGCCCACGCGTTTAGCCAAATGGTGGTTGCACCCACCATGGTGGAGTTTCACAAGCAGGAAGCGCGTGTCAACGTCGAGCTGGTGACCGAGCACTTTTCCACCCTGTGCCAAAACATCTTGCAAGACCAACTCGATTTTGCGCTGGTCTTTGGTCAGCAAGTGCCTGCCGCACTACTGGCTGAGCCGCTGTTTCAAGCCTATATGGTGGCGGTGTTGCCCAAAGACAGCCCGCAGAACGGGCCGGTATCACTGGAGTGGCTCTGTTCCAATAACCTGATGATGATGCAGCAGCAAGATCCGTTAGGCCAGGTGCTGCACCGGGCGTTGCGCGCCAAAGGGCTGACGCCGATGTCATCGGTGTATATCAAGACCTATTCGGTGATTGCCGACATGGTGCTGGCGGGCGGCGGCGCGGGTATCGTCGATCTGTTTACCGCGCATCGCTATGCCGATATGTTGAAAATCGTACCGATCGCACAGCCGCTGCCGTTCGAGGTAACGCTGATCAGCCGCCGCGACAATCCGCAATCACGCGCCGCATTGCAACTGAAGCAACTGATGAAAAACAAATGCTGGGAGATTGCCCGACAAAATGAAGGCCTGTTTCACGCGGCATAATGCGGTAGCGCTCTGAAATCCTGCTCTGCGCCGACCGCTCAACTGATTTTATCCTACCCTGCAAAACCACGGGCGCGTTATACTCGCCCCATCACTTGCTAAACAGGTAAATCCCGATGATCCGCAGTATGACCGCCTACGCCCGCCGTGACATCAAGGGCGGCTGGGGTAACGCCGCGTGGGAGCTTCGCTCCGTTAACCAGCGTTATCTTGAAACATACATCCGTTTACCGGAACAGTTCCGCAGTCTGGAGCCGGTGATTCGTGAGCGTATTCGCGCCCGTCTGACGCGCGGGAAAATCGAATGCAACCTGCGTTTTGAACTCGACCCGAGTGCGCAAGGCAGCTTGATCCTGAATGAAAAACTGGCAAAACAGCTGGTTGAAGCCGCCAACTGGGTCAAAATGCAAAGCGATGAAGGGGAAATCAATCCCGTTGATATTTTGCGTTGGCCGGGCGTGATGTCCGCACAAGATCAAGATCTGGATGCGATCAGCAAAGAGTTGATAGCCGCCCTGGAAGAGGCACTGGATGACTTTATCACCGCGCGGGAAACCGAAGGTGCTGCACTCAAACAGCTTATCGAACAACGCCTTGCTGGCGTGAGCACTGAAGTGGTGAAAGTGCGTGCGCACATGCCGACCATTCTGCAATGGCAGCGCGAACGCCTGCTCAATAAGCTGGAAGAAGCGCAGGTTCAGTTGGAGAACAACCGGCTGGAGCAAGAGTTGGTGCTGTTGGCACAACGCGTTGACGTTGCCGAAGAACTGGACCGGCTTGAAGCGCACGTTAAAGAGACCTACAACATCCTGAAAAAACCGGAAGCCGTTGGCCGCCGTCTGGACTTCATGATGCAAGAATTCAACCGCGAATCAAATACCCTGGCCTCCAAATCCATCAACGCCGACGTCACTGCCAGCGCCATTGAATTGAAGGTGCTGATTGAACAGATGCGGGAGCAAATCCAGAATATCGAGTAACGTTTCACGCGATCTTCATAGCGTCTCACCATCGCTAAAAAAAGCCATTGTAAATAATGGCTTTTTTTCATCCCTTTAATTGCTTCCAAATATCCGTGCCCGGACAACGGGAAGGGATCAACATCGACGCCCAAGTCTAACTATATAATTAATAGTGTATTTTCTATAATTGAATCAAAACAGCGCTGAGCGTACAATCCAAATGTACATTTCAGGAGACACATCATGCGTACTTACACCTCAACGCAGGCGCGGGCCAAGATTTCAGAGGTATTGGATGCGGCCACGCATGGCGAACCGGTTGAAATCACCCGCCGAGACGGTAGCGCAGCAGTGGTCATCAGCAAGGCTGAATTTGAGGCATATCAAAACGCCAAGCTGGATACGGAGTTTGATGTGATGATGCAACGTCATGGTCACACGGTAGAAGCGCTGACAAACCGATGATGTGGGTCAGCGCTCAGGACGTTATCGCCTTCCATAACCGCATATTGCAACGGCTTCCCGGCGTTGCTGGCATGTCCGATCCCGGCAGGGCTGAAGCACTCATCTATCGGGTGCAAAACAGAACGCATTATGAAGGCGTTACCGATGTTTTTGAGCTCGCCGCCACCTACTGGGTCGCTATCGCTCGTGGGCACATTTTTAATGATGGTAATAAGCGCACTGCGTTTTTTGTCACCATGACCTTCCTCTACCGCAACGGCATCAGGATTCGGGATACCGACAATACGCTGGAAAACTTAACGGTAGAGGCAGCCACTGGCGAGAAGGCCGTAGATCAATTAGCACAGCATTTGCGGGACTTAGTGGAGAATGTTATCCCTGCTCGTTAAGAATCTTCATTTGTAATGGCAAGCTGACAGCCCTGGACAGGCAACTACCTAACCACTTGCAACGTCACATGCAGCAGATATTCCACCTCAAAATCTCCCGGGCCGCTTCTCGCAGAGAAATGGACATCACCGACGTAGCGCCCTGGCGGCAAGGTAGCATTATCGTCTGCCGAGAACACCAGCTCGGCATCCATACCGTTCCCGGCCTTGGCGCAACCAATGGCATCATTTAGCGGCCTGAGCTTACAGCCAGAGTGGCGATACCCTCTAAATTTCACCGTATAGCGATTTTCATCCGCTTGATTGGTCAGTGTCGCCACTAAGGCCTGATCGCTGCGTGATGACCAGACCAATTGCTGCGGACCAAGGGTCGGTGCTTTTGCGACAAACCCTAAGGATGAATAGCCTTTGACCGGTACCGAGCGATACCTGACACCTTCGCTGGCGATGTCCCATGAATCTTCAATAAATCCCATCGTTTTGACGCTGGCATCACTCACGCTGGAGTGGTTAATGGCGGCGGTAACCGACACCTTACCTTTATCGACACTTTTTAAGCTGACGCTGGCGATTCCCTGGGCAGATGTGGGTGTCTTGCTCGCTGACAAGTGACCAAATGAATGACGCCACTGCACCATGGCATTGGGAACAGGGTTGCCATGCGCATCGGTAATCAAGGCGGTAAACTGAACATAATCAATGCCATCACCAGTCAGTAAGGATTTATCCGCAGACAGAGACTCTACCTTGGCAGTCGTCATATCGGCGTTAAGCGCAAACGTTGCCGATAGTGATGCCATCGCCACACCATCAAACTGTGGTGTGACTGAATACACGCCCGCTTTTTTCCCCCTGACCGTTGCAACATAACGACCAGTCGCTCCGCTTTCATGGATTGCACTGAGCGTCACTTCACTGGCGGCGGGTTCCTCCCCCTGCTGGTTTCGCAACCGGAATGAAAGATGGCCTGCCATGCTGCTTAGGGGCCTATCGTTACTGTCTTTTATCGTCAGGACAATGTTGATGCTGGCCGCATTGTTTGCCACGGCTGAAGCAGGCATAACCGAAAACGTGCTGCGGGCGGTATCCGAGGCCGTACGCATCATGGCCATTGCGGGAGCATGAACGCGTACCCAGGATTTCCCCTGATTAGAACGATGACCCTGTGTATCTACGGCAACGGCGCAAACGCGGTAGCAGTTCTGGGGTTGACCGCCGTCCTTATAGTTAGGTAACACCACCGCATAATTTTGGTATCCACGCGGCAAGATTTTTCCTCCCGCAGCGATCAACGCCGGTGCAGACCACTCCAGGCGAGCGAGCTTATGGGTAGCGCTCACTTCTACATTAAGCGGCTTTTGCTCTCCGGAATACCCATCTATAGCCCGGATCATACTCAAAAAGAGACGTTGCACCTTGCGATACTCAAGCACCAGATGATTTTTGCGCGTAACAAGATCGTAACGCTGTCCCTGTAAACGGCGAGTCGAACCAACCGCTTCAGGATCAAGCTGCCGCTCCCAAGGCTGACTAAGCTGATAGTGAAATTGCAGGCTAAAGCGTGTATCACTGCTTCCTGCTTTCCCACTGCGCCGCTCTGCGCTCAACGTCATCAGTGGGAAGGGGGTATAGTTTACACCTGCACCAATGGCATGAGGATTATGCTGGCGATCGTCCTTACCAAACAGTACCACCTGCTCGCCATAAAACTGCTCATACAATAGTTTCACACCAAGTTGGGGCCAATCAGGTAAATAGGCTTCCGTGCGAATATCCCACCCATTCGCTGGACGCTCTCGCTCATTGTCATAGGGCGCTTTCCAGCTGCTAAGGCGTAGATAACTATTCACACCCAGTTTCAGGAAATCACGCCAATATTCTATGCCAATCCCCGCACGCACATGATGATGGGAAAAATCGTAGTCGAGAAAACCGTTGCCCCCCACCACAACATCCTGAGTGACGTGACGCATACCTACACCCAGATTTGCCTGCACGCGTTTATCGATATGATGAATACTGCCCTGCGTGAAAAGAAGATTGTCCTGCCTGTCCCGTAAAGGAAGCAGTAAATCAACCTGAGATTTTTTAAGCAAAGAGGCATTATTTGCATCGAGTTGTACACGAGCAGTACCAAAACGACTCAGCCAATGCTGAAACCCACTGCCTGCCTGATCAATAGCAAAGCGATGCAGCTCGGCAATAGCGGTATCGCGCCTTGGATCGTCAGCAAGAAAGGGGCCGACCCGAAGGGCTAATTGAGCAATCTTATGCGAACGTTCATTATCTGGAATTAGCAGGGAAGGCTCAGCACGTTGAAAATTTGTGCTGCTCGATACCAAAGGCATCACTGGGACAATCAGTTCCTCACCGGGTTGAAGATCATCGAATTTATGTAAGAAAGTCCGTGATTCATTTAATTTTCGCAGTATATCCATGCTGACATGCAGGCTTTTTGCTACGGACTGCGGTGATTCACCCATTTTCAACGAATATAGCGTAGTAGGTAGCGAAGCAAGGTGTTCGGAATCAGTGAGAATTTGATGAGTAGATAGTACAGATGAAGAGAAGAGTGAGCCGCTCAGAGCCAGCATGCACAAGAAAAAAAACTGTGAGAAAATGGGATTTACTCGCGAAATCCGCAATAAATAAGAAAAGAAATCATGCATAAACATGTACTTCACCTGTAATCCTGAACATAACGAATACAGGAAACGACGGACGCATAAAAAGAGACACAGCATCTTCACATCAGGAAACTATTGTTACCATCGTGTTTTACGCCCGTAATCCTTTAATGATTACGCACACCAAGAATAGAACAAATTCAGCGACTATTCTTTCAAAAAATGACCCAAAACACCGATGAGATAAAAGCAAAAAATGAAAAGATAAAAAACCTCAAAACATTGATTAAAAACATATTATTTAATATATCTAACCACGTGAGATAGCGGTTATAGACAAAAATAGGTTTAGCCTTTTATTCAAAACTTTTCTGGCAAATCGGAAACAGAGATAAGCTTCCCCTCTTTGGTTTCAATATACCCCCCTTTTTTCAACTCGGACAAAATTCTCATGACATGACTACGGGACAAACCTGTGAGCTTGATAATAATTGAGGCTATGCCAAATTGCATTCTAAAACCCAGTGGTTTATCAATATAATGCAATAATATACTTCTTATCACCTGATAACTATCAGACTTCCCGGATATCAAGTCTCTGCGATATAATTCATTCAGGTTAGCGATCATAACGTAGATAAGACATTCTTCCAGGTGATTCTCTTTTATTATTTTCAGTAGCGTATCAACATCGCCGTGATAAATAACTGTTTCAGGGCCTCCGGTAAAATAAACGGGAAAATAGGCATCATATAAATAATTAACACCAAAGAAAACAGGGGCGTGTAGATGACCAAGAAGAATATCTTCATTTTTTCTATACACAGAGAGAAATCCAGATGACACATAGAAAAACGACATTAAATCCTGCTTGCCCTTGGCATTTTTTACCCTCACCATATGAGGCAACAAATATTTTTTCAATATATTAGTCTTGCTGCTTAATTTTTCTTCAAACAATGGGCAGCGTTTGTCTTCATAATTATATAACATTCTTGATTCTTACCTTATCAGAAAAACCGGTCTTCAATTTGAAGAATTGAATAACATAAAAATGGCAACATCATATTTTATTGGCATAGATACCAATATTGAGCAACTCCAATATTTTTACAAAAATGGCGGTGTCAATGTTTTTTTCAATTACCAAATGTGGACATAGCCTATTGATGTAAAAATTACTTTTATTTTTACTTTCAATTAAGAAAACAATCTTCGTATTTTCTGAAACAGAACGAACTGAAGCTAAAAAATCCTCCGAAATAATCCAAACTCTCTGTGAAGGATCAATGATGAGGATATCGATACTCTGCCGCTTAAGAAGATCGATAACATCTCGTTGTGTTGCAGCAATATAAATAGGTTCAAAGGTATCAAGCAGCGTCTTGGCACCAAGAACAAAGAAAGAATCCAAATCATAGAAAACAATATTACTCGGCATAGTGAAACTCTGATTAAGGTATAATACAGTCTCGAAGTTTTCTCACACCCAATTTTGCGAAGAATCGGCGTTTATATGTCATGATTGTTTTTTCTTTAATTTTCAATTGCTTTGATATATCTCTTACGCTTACACCGCCAGTCATCATAGACAATATGGTATTTTCTCTTGGGCTAAGGACTTTCTTCACATTCAACTTTTTGTCAGGTACGACTTTCGAATCAATGAGCCGATAGCCCGCACAAAACAGATCGATAATGGTTTCATAGAGATGCAAAGGGCTTTTCCTATCGACAACAGAAAGGTCTTTACTAATACTAAGATCTACACACCCTTCGGTGAAAAGCAGGACTCTCACACCCAACGAATAACATTTAATTTTGAAGAGTTCTCTTTTCCTTTCACAATCCAATATATCATCCGTCACGATGACAAGAGATGGAGCATCACT
This sequence comes from Candidatus Symbiopectobacterium sp. NZEC127, assembly GCF_025962675.1. Lineage (NCBI taxonomy): Bacteria > Pseudomonadati > Pseudomonadota > Gammaproteobacteria > Enterobacterales > Enterobacteriaceae > Symbiopectobacterium > Candidatus Symbiopectobacterium sp. NZEC127. The sequence continues at coordinate 180,624 of NZ_JAGFPG010000006.1, read as the reverse complement.
AACAAGCTGGGTGAAAAATTGGCGATAATTTTTTACATGTACGCATTGAATGTTTTTTTTCAGCAGTATTTCAGATACTGTATTACAGAAAAAAGAATCTTGACCAAAGAGTAAAACGTTATTGATTACCATAAATCCTCCGCTACGTATCAATCGCGAGAATTAACTTTCTCGCTAGCCGCACAGGCGTAACGTTGATCATTCTAAAGTTGCCTAATCGAAAAAAGGTCAACCAAGCCGATATCATAAAAAGATGCGAATGAACACGCGCAGCTTCAGTTCGCATCCAGCCATAGCGGAAAGGATTCGAATATTCTTCTTCTCTGCACAAGAACACCAATCTACGGAGTGACCTAAAACAAGTGTAGCTCAAGTATCAAGATAGTGAAGCCAGACACTTTCACTAAGGGTTATTATAAACATGATCCTATAGTGCACCGCGTTTACGTGACCTATCTCCCTTAAACGAACATTGAATTACATATAATTATGATGCTTATCACTCTGTTATAAACTAATTTACAGCAAGAGCTTTCGCAAAAACGCCATCATTCTTCCTAACCTCTCGGAGCTCCAGCCTGAGCCCTTACAGGAAAACTTTCACCTTGCAACCTGCAACACAACGGCGTTTCGAAATGAGAGCAACGTTAATGCGACCCTTTCCTGACACTCAAGAAGCAAACAAGATCCTTGGCAGCATGCCAAATACCACCAAAGTATTACCCCCATACCACAGTAGAATGAAATATGAGTTCAGATAATTCTTGATTTTAATGCCTGCTCATACCAGTCCAGACATTCGAAGTTTTCGCTTATATCCTGATAAATACCAGCCAATGCCAAAGAATACAGATCTTCCACATTCAATAAAATCAAAACCAAATGGATTTTACCCGTCTGATTCTACTGGGTCACTGTCTCATTTAAGACACAAAAACAAATAAGATATCTCATACTTGACGATAAAAACGATCATTGAAAACACAAAAATCGACCACGCACGCACTTAACGCCCAGACTGACAATTACAACGATTATTAAACAGTAAATAAATAAACTATTAATGGCAGCTAAACCCATGACTATTTCCTTAAAAATATTTGCAATAAATTGAGCGAAAAATGACAAAAAATGACGAAAAAAAGTTTATATTAACGACCATAAAAAATACAAACAGAGGGATAACCCATTTATTATACTTTAACAAAATGATACACATCAAACAGTTAGCATCAAAGAGATAGGATGTCTCTCTTTGCCAACATGTCATTATTAACAAACATGATAACGAGATTCATTTCTCGCATCAGCCATAAAAAATATAAACCCGTCACAGAACGCTATTAGTCGGCAATACAGAAAAAACTTTACCGCCAGGGCAATGAGATGAAAGAGACACATTCCATATCCAACGTTTTTGATGCGGCGTTATTACGCCTTGATATCGTTTTCAGTGATTATGAAAAAGTGTGTATCTCCTTATCTGGAGGAAAAAGTTCAACCGTATTATTACACCTCGCCGCTACTGTTGCTAAAGCTCACGGTAAAAAACTCACCGTGTTGTTTATTGATCAGGAAGCACAACATACGCAAACTATTTCTCATATACAACGTTTGAAACAGCTATACCGCGAGGTAATTGAAAATTTTTATTGGATTGCGTTGCCGCTCACAACAGAAAATAACCAATCCGATCATTCACACACCTGGATATCTTGGGAAGACAACGTTGAATGGTGGAGAATTCCTCCAGCAGGCACCATTACGGATCAGCATGTCTTTCCGTTTTACCATTATGCGATGACAGAGGGCAATTTTACCTCTGCGTTTCTGAATTGGCTCTCCTCAGGGAAAACGCTCGCCTTCGTCATGGGAACGCTGTCCAGTGACGCCGCCAATAACGATAGTCAACTGACACAAAAAAGCTATGATGTAGAACGCAATGAACTCCGCACTAAATCAGAGACAAGCAGCCAGATTCATACGCTATATCCTCTTTTTGATTGGCAATCGCAAGACGTATGGTTATTTAACAGCCTATCAAAAGCGCCTTACAACCCCTTGTATGACCTGATGTATCGCTCAGGCGCACCGCGCAGCGGTATGAAAATACAAGAACCTTTCGAACAACAAACCACAGAAATTTCTCAGTGTAAGACAATTCCCGCGCAACAGGCCGCGTTTAATCGCACGGGCCCGTGTGATAATGCCCGCAAACCCAGCGAGGGGACATGGCAAAACCATGCCACATTTCTCTTGAACTCAATGCCGCAGAAAATGGCAGATCAATTCCGCGCCAACATAGATCAGTACCTCAGTTGGCATCGTTCGCGCGGTTTTCTGACGTGTATACCGGATGAAGAGGCGTGTGCTACCGAGGAACACGATATCGTGTCATGGGAAAAGATATGCACCATGATTCTGAGTAATGATTATCGCAGCCTGGCCCTGACAGCTTCACCCTCGCCTTCAGAGGACGCGACGCTTTGCTGTAGCAGAAAAAAATCTCGCAGAAGGCGCAGTAACAGTAATGAAGCCATCTTTCTGTGATATTCGCGCTCATCTTTAAGGAACCCAATCGCTGCCGGGGATGCGCTACTGGTGATAGAAGTGCGCCCAGACTTTGATCAATACAAACGCAGAGGCGCTCCAACAGGCTACTGCGGATAGCAATGCCAGCGGCAGCTTCATGGATGCGGTAAAATAGTAGAGCGATATCAGGTAAATCAGATAGGGAATGACTGACCAGATGCCAAACAGGATGGTGGCTCGTAGCGCTTCAGTACCGCGCTCTGTTCCCACAATGTAATGGGCAATTAAGGCAAAGGTCGGAAACAGCGGGATCAGCCCCGCAATATAATAGTGTCTGGTCTTAGCCAAAATACCAATCAGCACAACAATGACAGCGCCAAGAATGGCTTTGATTAACAGAGACATTGCAGATTTACCGTGCGGTGACAAGACAATCAGGTGTAACAGAAAAGGAAGGAAAAATACAGGAGCAACCGCTGTGTCGCCAAGGCCGATACGGCATGGTGATAACCACCCCAGCCTACACGCCGAGGTGGAATAATCGTCGGTGTATTTAGACGCTCTTCAGTCGTAGCGTAGTCATGCAGGTTTGGCTGTCATCATAAGTGGCAAAAGGTGCCTGAGCGACACGTCCCTGATAGGTTACCTCAATGGTTCCTTCGGTATTGCGCGGCAACCAGACACCCACAAAACCATTCTGGTAGCTCGTCACGTTCTTATGCACAATGACAGCGCCCTGCTTGTCAGTAATTTTGACGTTGAATGCCGTGTTGGCCAGTTCCCCCTGGCAGCCCGACAAGCTGTGATTAAAGCAGGGGTGCGTTTGCTGGACATAGGGCGCAAACGACAAATAAAACTTGTCGCCCAGCGGATAAACATACTTCTGCTCCCCTTGGGTCAGCATCAATTGGGTCGCATTGATCGATGCAGAATAGGGCAGCGGTCGCACTTGTGCTGATTGGTCAATGGTGTTGACCATCTGTTCAACCGTTTTGCCCGCTAGCCCCTGCTGTGCCAAAAATGATGTAGCATCGGCCTGCACGGCACCGCTCAAGGACAACGTCAGCAATATCGCCATGGTACGCGTATTCATCGTAAGACTCCGTCAGTTGACATTATTAATACCGATGCTAAACCATACCCCTGCTTAAAGACCAGACTATCTGTACGCTTATGTGCGTTACAACTGACGAAAACGCTGGATAAATGGCCCGGACTCATCAATCACCGCCTGAGCTGATGGTCGGCACAGACACTCGAGCGAGATGGCACCTTGATAATCAAACTGCCGCAACTGACGGTAGATAGCATCAAACGGCAGGTGCCCATAGCCAGGGAAAGCGCGGTTAGAATCAGCAAAATGCACATGTCGCAAGCGCGGCCCCATCGATGCAATGGCCTGCGCAAAGTCACGGTCTTCGATATTGCCATGAAACACATCCCACAAAATGCCAACCTGCGGCGGTGAGCCAATAAGATCAAGAAACTGCACCATATCTTCTGCACTGTTCAGATGCTCAGCCTCATAGCGATTCAGCGCTTCAACGATCAGGGTCACGCCGCGTGCGTGCGCATAGTCCAGGCAAGGAGCGAGCCCCTGCGCCAAAAGCTGGCAATAACGTGTTGCGTTCAATGGCGTATCCGCCACACGCAACGAGCCAATCGTGACATAAGATCCCAGCACCGCTGCCGCATCGATATGCTCAAAAAGGCGCTGACGCGTGCGGCGCAAGATTTCCGAGTCTTGTGACAGCAGCGATAGCCCTTCTCGCTTACGCGCCTGCCCGCTGGCAATGGTGGTGCAGCCCAATCCGTGCGAGGCTAACGCATCGGCTATCCGTGCAATATCGATCCCCTGATAATCCGATATGCACAGCTCCGCCGCATCAAATCCACTCGCTTTCAGCCACGCCAAGCCTTTGTTGAGATCGGCCGCGCTGAACGGGGAAAAGGGCGCGTCGTACTGGCAGGTCAGTGTTGCACTAAAGGTAATCATTATCGTGTTCCGTACCTTGGCTATCCCGGTGAAACCGTGTTCCCCGGCGCATGACCGGGGCGTTCATGACGTGATCGAAGGGCGTTATTTGGTGGCACGTTTCAGGATGCGATCGGCGCTTTTCGCAAAGGAAGATGCCGCGTCTTTGACGGACAGGTTCCCCTGATCAATTTTCTGGATAGTTTCATGGTACAGCGCCACAAACTGCGGGTTATCAAAATGGGGGGACGTCGGGATGGCATGCGGCAAGGCCATAAACGATTTCAGTCCGGCCACCACGATATTGTTTTCCTTGATGGTGCCATCCTGTACCAATTGCTGGTATGCCGTGTTGCTGAGCGGCACGCCGCGCTCCAGCCCCATCTCCTTGACACCCGCCGCCTCATTCATCAGGAAATTGACCAGCAGAGCGGCCTCTTCAGGATGTTTGGTGGAGCGTCCGATACTGAGCATCATGGTCGGTTTGAAGAACAATCCCGCGTCTTTCGCTCCCGGCAGCATAAAGAAAGGGCCCAGTTCCAGTTTGTTATAAGGAGGCTGTAGGTTGGTTTCATACATGGTGGCATTGGTGTTCCACATGTAGATCCCTCCCCATTGCCCGCTAATCCACGGCTTCATCTCCCAGGTATTGGCTTTTCCGTAGGAGGCCAGCACTCGCATTGATGGGAAAACGTGGCTGTCGACCAAATCTTTATACAATTGGAAGAACTCTTCCCACTGGGCTGGCGTATAGGTGAATTTCCCCGCTTTATCGTCGATCGCGGCAATGTTGTATTTCTGCACCATATAGGAGTGAAGCAGCGTTAACGACTCCATGTAATCCAGCACCAGCGGATAACTGTTTTCATCCTTGGCTTTGAAAGCCTTACCCGCCGCTTTTAGCTCATCCCAACTGTTGGGGTAGGCGACACCCGTCTCTTGCCACAGTTTCTGGTTGTAGTAGAAGCTACGCGCGGTAGCCGCCACGGGAATACCGTTCAACTTACCGGCAACCGACACGCTCTCCAGCGACTGAGGATCGTACTGCGTTAAATCCAGCGTTTTAGCCACTTTGCGCAAATCGTAAAACCCGCTGCCATCTTTAGAAAAAATCGGCAGCCAGTTCCAGTTGGTCTGGACGACATCCGGCTCCTGACCGCCGGCGATCTGGGTGGTAAAACGGGATAAATAGCCTTCCCATCCCGAGTATTCCGCCTGAACCTTGATATTCGGGTGCTGTTGTTCAAACGCTTTTATCGCCTGGAGCGTCGCCTGGTGGCGGTTGTTTCCTCCCCACCAGGAAAATCTCAACTCGACATTTTCCGCGTACGCCATACCGGATGTGGCAAGCAGCAGGGCTGCGGCAAGCGTGACTGGTTTCATCAACATAGCTAAATCCTCTTATTTATCATTGAATAGCGCGGAGAATAGCGTCGGGAATACAGGCCAGATACAACGCAGGCTTGCCATCCTTATCCGAGGAGAACAACACCTGTTTCTCATCGGGCGTGAAAGACGGGTGAGGATGGGTAACCTGACGATCGCCATCCAGCACCGCCCACGAACTGCTGTGTTTGGCAATTTTGTGGGTTTGTTGGTGCTTCAAATCAAAGAGGTATAAGTAGGGATCGGTGGCATCGCCGTACTTGTCATTGTCAACAATATCAATGGGCTTGCCGGAGCCATCGCCAACCGCCAACTGCCCGTTGTCATTGCTCATGACATGCGAACACGGCGGCATCGCAACAATCTTTTCATCAACACCGGTGTCGGGATCAACCCGGCACAGATAGCGTACCGGGCTGTCCTTTACATAGGTGACATACATCATGGCAGAGCCATCTGGTACCCAAAATTCATGGGTATAACTTTCCCCTGGTGCCGGCAATTTGACTCGGCGAATATGGCTGCCATCTTCGTTCATCAGCCACATGCGGGTTTCTACCCGATCCAGTGGCCCTTCATGGCAAAAAGCGACGGTAGTATCATCATCAGGGCGGTAAATCGGGTGCCCTAACCACTGGTTTTCTTGTAATAGCGTGGTGCGCTCACCCGTTTGTAAATCGATGCGAATCACACGGCAGAGCGGATTTTCTTCATAAAATTGCTGGAACACCGTCCAGTCACTGACGGGCCGCCAGCTATCACGGTGGATTTCCACCCCCACCAACTTGGTGCAGGCGGAGTTAGCCACCCAGGTACCATAACCCACCCACTCATCCGCCACCTGATAGACGGTTTCCTCGGACAAATCCTGCAACGTAACCCGCATCAGCGCGCGTTCGCCCTTCACGTAATAGAGGTATTGCTCGTCAGGAGAAAGGAATCCGCCAAAGGTGTTATCGCCTGCCCCTTGCGTTAGCTGCGTCGCTTTGCCGCTAGCCAGCTCCAACAGGTAATAGTTGCGAAACCCATCGAATTCCGCGGCAAAAATCAGTGACCGACCTTCATCGAGAAAACATTTCTGATAAAAATAATTGCGGTGGCAGATAACGTTCGGGGGTGTCAATCGGGTCACCCGCGCGCCGGTATCCTCATCGATAGATTCATGGTACTCGAGCTGATAAACATCGCCTTTCGCCATTGCTATTGCTCCCTGTTTCGCCGTGACAGCAGCTTTCTGCCCACAGGCAATTCGTTGATAAATACCGGTTGATTACGTTGCATTGAGAGGTTTCCGCACACGCCGGTCAAAATGGACATGGCTCCGGCATGGCTGTCAGCCCGACGTTTAAGCGGATCGGGACCTGGGTTGCCAAACAGCTCTTCCAGGATCAGCGCATCACCGCCACCGTGCCCCCCTTGTCCGTAAGCCACCTCGATACGCTCCGGCGCGCCAAACATCGGATACCAAGTGATATCGCAGTCCATCAGGCTGCCTTCGTTCTTACGTTCTCCCCCGCCATTGACGTAAGAGTTCTCGACCAGCTTCATTTCCAGCCGCCCTTTGCTGCCATTAAAGGCGATGTTCAACCCTTCCCACGGCTGATAGGCGTTGAGGGAGTAGGTCAGCAGCGTTTTGTTGCGGTACTTCACCATCACCGCCAGGGTATCTTCGATGCTGATGCCGTCGCCGAACACGCTCTGATCGCGCAGGTAGCCATCTTCATGCTCCGCATTCAGGTAGAGATCCTTAAGCATCGCCCGCTCCTCCATGTGCAAAGCGAACGGATCGTTGCGCGCAGCCGGTTGGTTATGGCAGCGGGAATAGAACTCGCTCACGCCGCGCCGCTCGGCATTTTCCTTACCGTAGAACCGCAGATCGCCCTGGGCGAAGACGAACTCCGGCACCGAGTCGAGCCAGAAATTGACTAAATCGAAATGGTGGGTGGATTTATGGACCAGCAGCCCGCCGCTGTTGCGCTTGTCGCGGTGCCAACGGCGGAAATAATCAGCGCCGTGTTGGGTATTAAGCAGCCACTCGAAATGCACCGAGAAGACGTCACCGACCGTACCGTTGAGAATGAGTTCACGCAGCTTGCTGTGATGCGGCGCATAGCGATAGTTGAACGTTACCCGCAGATCGCGACCGGTACGTTCTACCGCGTCAACGATCGCCAGACAGCGTTCTTCATCGATGGTCATTGGCTTTTCCGTGATGACATCACAGCCCAACTCCATGGCGCGGATGATGTAGCGATCGTGCGTGCGATCCACGCTGGTGACGATCACGATGTCAGGACGGTGCTGCGCGATCATCGTCTCGAAATCCGCCGCTTTCCAGGTCGCCACCTTCGCATGACCCCACTTCTCCAGATTGCGATTGGCATAATCCATACGCGTCTGGTTCGTATCACAGAGCGCCACCAGACGCGCTGACTGCCGATAGGTGGTCGCAATCGCCTCCAGATACATCCCCGAACGGCCACCGGTGCCAACCAGTGCATAAGTCTTCATCTTCATCTCCCTTTTCCTACCCTCATTGACTACACCGGGATGAACCCACCTGCGATTGACTCCCCCTCCCCCCCGTTCTACTATCCGCATGCTGGTATCAGCGAGCAGGACGCGTGCAGGAGATTCGCCATGGGTAACCCGGTACCGCTGTTATTTCTCGAGGTAAACACCCCTGCCATCTGGCAGTGGGAGACGTTTACCGACGTCATGCGCCATCTCAAAACGTTCCAGTTCAATGGGCTGATCCTGCATCAGCAAACGCTGTTCGCGCTGTTGGCCAAACCCTCACCGCGGTGCCCACCCGCCACGGTGGAACATTTGCTGCTCGCTCGCAGTAATGCCCTGCACTATCTGCAAAACGTGGCGCGGTATTGCGAACAGAACCATATTCAACTGTGGCTTCAGGGCGAGGCGACGCCAGACTGCCACGACCTGCACCGTAAATTTCCCGAGTTCTTTCTTTCCCAAGACCCACAAAACGACGCGGCGTTTCTTAACCTGTTTTTCGGCGAAACCCTGCCGGAAATCCTGAGCCATTTACCCACCGTGCGCGGCCTGCGCCTTTCGCTCACCACACCTACCGTGCACCAGACGGAGTGGGAATCAGCGCTGCAACGCCTCTACCAGGGCCTGCGTTTACGCGGCTGTCAGTTGGTACTGCGCGACTATCAGGACAAAGCGTGGCCCCGCCAGCAGTTAAAGATGGCGTTGGATGTGTTGCCTGATGATGTACGCGCTTCCGTAAAAGCGACGGAGCTGGACTATCGTCCCGGATTTGCCAACAATCCCACCCTTACTCGCCTGAGTGGCTCCCGTAAGTGGGTGGAATTCGATCTGTGGGGCATCGAATACGGCTGGACGCTGCTCCCCTGTTGCCTGTTAGACGAACTGCAAAAACGTCTTCACTGGGCCTCCCAAACGCTCGGCGACGAACTTGAGGCGATCACTGCACGCCTCAGTTGGGAATGGCTGCCAAACAATGCGCTACTGGGCTCAGTCAACGAGCTGAATCTGTACGGTCTCTCGCGTCTGATCCGCGCACCGTCGGTTGCACCGCAAGCGCTGTTTACCGAGTGGCTGGAAACCTACTCTCTGCGTCCTCTGTCACAGCAAGAGATTGACGATCTGTTTGCCATCTATACCTCCAGCCACGACTGGATGTGTAAAACGCCCAGCTTGCTGGGGCGACTGCTGCAACGTCATAGCCGCCCCCCGCATGACTTTGAGCAGGCGCTACAACTGCTGCATATGGACACCCGCAGCGCCAATTGGTCTCAGGCTTTTCAGCCACTGATGCCAGCGGATGATGAGGCCGTCGGTGAGCAGCAAATGCAGCTCATCATCCTGGAAAAACAGAAATCTCGTTTTCTGGCGGAATACCTGCGCGCTCAGGTGGACAAAAAATTACCCGCCATGCCGCTCACTGACGCCTTTAAACACACGCTCACCGCTAGCTGGGAACGCGCCTTCTGGTATACCCGCGCTTACAGCCACATTACCCATGCTTTTGCGCTCCGCTTGTGGATCCACAAATACGGCAATAATCCCGAAAAACACGAACAACTGCGGCAAGCGTTACACACGCTGCGTCACTTCATCACCGAGCTGGAAACCTGGTTTTCTTCGGCAGGCACACAGCACCCTTACACCTTTCACCTACTGCTCGACCCACAGCGCCTGCTTCATTTAGCAGCCAGTCTGGACTGCGACATCACCGCGCCTTGACCGTGAAATGAGCATAAGCAATTCCCTACCGGTAAAACACACAGGAACCCGACGCTCAGCATCAGGGGCGTGACTTATTGGGATAAAGTGTGCAATCACTCACATAATCAACGTTTTGTGTGTGATGACAGTCACAGGTGGGTAGCGTGGAAATGTGACAGCGGTCATTTGTTGACCAGCATGTAGTAACGAAAAAGAGCAAACGAAAAAGGGCACCCGTGGGTGCCCTTTTGAAGAGGAATACAACAATCAGTGCATTACTTGCTGTTCTTGTCCTGCAACTGTTCAAGGCCTTCCATTTGCGGCAAACCGGTCGCCGCCGAGGAGGAGAGCAGCCCGGTCTCAACGTAGTTGAACAGTTTTTCACGCGTATCAATGATATCCAGATTACGCATCGTCAACTGACCAATACGGTCATCCGGCGAGAACACGGAGTCGCCTTTTTCCATCGTCAGACGTTCCGGCTTGTAGGTCAGGTTATTCGACACCGTATTCAGGATGGAGTAGTCATTGCCGCGACGCAGTTCCAGCGTCACTTCACCCGTGACGGCACTGGCCACCCAGCGTTGCAACCCATCACGCAGCATTAGCGCTTGCGGATCGAACCAACGACCCTGATACAGCAGACGGCCCAACTGGCGACCGTGCGCATGGTATTGCTCAATGGTGTCTTCGTTGTGAATACCGGTAACCAAACGTTCGTAGGCAATGTGCAGCAGCGCCATGCCGGGGGCTTCATAAATGCCACGGCTCTTCGCTTCGATAATACGGTTTTCGATCTGGTCGCTCATGCCCAAACCGTGACGACCGCCAATGCGGTTGGCTTCCAGCATCAGTTCCACATCATCAGCAAAGGTTTTGCCGTTCAGCGCCACCGGATAGCCGCGTTCAAAACGTACCGTGATTTCTTCTGCCGCAATCTTGACGTTCTCATCCCAGAACTTGACGCCCATGATCGGGTTAACGATCTTCACGCTGGAGTTCAGGAATTCCAAATCTTTCGCTTCGTGCGTTGCGCCCAGCATGTTGGAGTCGGTTGAGTAGGCTTTTTCGGCGGACATCTTGTAGTTGAAGCCGGACTGCACCATAAACTCGGACATCTCCTGACGGCCGCCCAGTTCATCGATAAAATCCGTATCCAACCACGGCTTATAGATTTTCAGTTCAGCATTGGTCAGCAGGCCATAGCGATAGAAACGCTCGATATCGTTACCTTTATAAGTGCTGCCGTCACCCCAGATATTCACGCCATCTTCTTTCATGGCCGCGACCAGCATGGTGCCCGTTACCGCACGGCCCAGCGGGGTGGTGTTAAAGTAGGTCAGGCCGCCCGTGGTGTTATGGAAAGCGCCACACTGAATAGCGGCAATGCCTTCGGCAACCAGCTGCTTGCGGCAGTCGATAAGACGGGCATTTTCTGCGCCGTACTCCATGGCGCGACGAGGGATCTCTTCATAGTCATCCTCATCCGGTTGTCCCAGGTTTGCGGTGTAAGCATAAGGAACCGCCCCTTTTTTACGCATCCACAGCAGTGCTGCACTGGTATCCAGGCCTCCGGAGAACGCAATGCCAATACGTTGACCTGCCGGAAGGTGCTTGAGAATCGTCGTCATAAAATAAATCCCTGCTCGATAGACTTATGGAGAGAAGCTTAACAGCCACACCACGATATGTTACGCCATGCATTGATGAGAAAAAATCAGATCGTTATGCGCGTGGCGGCACGCTCATGTACCGATACTGTTCGTCATCCAACAAATGCATATTTATGCAAAATAAGTGAGTTATAATTTAAACATCTTTTTGCCGCGACAGGAAGAGCCGAGTGAGGATTTCTGCAAAAAACCGTCAATCTCGCTACGCTGCCCTCGAATGTAACGGTATCTATGGATTTCTACCACAAAGAATAGGCAATGAAGAACAGCTCGGAGAGGAAACAAACCCAGCAGGCAATTATACCGCCATTTCACTACCAATCCAGCGGCTAAAATCGATTTACGCGACGGGAAACCAAATAATAAAACAATGTTTCATTTGAAGGATAAATCTTTGTTATTCTCGGCGAACTATGGTTTCCCTTGCCTATTTGCTGGAGATGTTATGTCTAAGAAAGTCGCCGTCCTGCTGGCGCCAGGCTTTGAAGAAGCAGAGGCGGTTATGGTGATAGATATCCTACACCGTATGAAGATCGGCGTGAAAATGCTGTCCTGCCAAGACATGCTGGAACTGCGCAGCTACCACAATATCCGCATGTTTGCTGATGCACTGTTGGAAAGAAGCATGGACGAACTGTTCGATGCTGTAGTGATCCCTGGCGGCTTGCAAGGCACGCTGAGTCTGGCAGCGAACCCGCTGGTCACCGAATTTATTCGCCGTCATGACGACGCCGGAAAGCTGATCTGCCCGATTTGTTCTGCGGCAGCGCGCGTGCTGGGCGGCAACAAGCTGCTAAAAGGCCGACGCTATGTCTGCTCCGGCGATCTCTGGAAAGATGTCACGGACGGCGTCTATGTCGATCAAAATGTGGTGGAAGATGGCAACCTGATCAGCGGCAAAGGGTTGGGCGTTGCCTTTGATTTCGCGGGCACCATTGCCTGCCGTTTGACCGGTGATGTTGAAGACACCAACTTCCAGATCGAGCATATCTATTACGATCACTGGCGCGTACCGGCATAAAAACTGCTAGCCCGGCATAATGGATGAGGCCGGGCACTTCACCGATTCACATCTTCACCGAAGCGATCGCGATACTCTTTCGGCGTCAAATCATACTCTTTCCTGAATACCGCATAAAAATAGGGCAGCGACGGGTAACCGCACATCACCGAAATCTCGTTGATCGACAATGAGGTCGACACCAACAGGTTGCGTGCACGCTCGAGTTTTTCCGCATGAATAACACCGTGAATGGTCTGCCCCATTTCATCTTTAAAGCGCTTTTCCAGATTGGAGCGCGACATGCCAACAGCATCCAGCACCTGTTCGACTTTGATACCCTTACAGGCATAGCAACGAATATAGTGCATGGCCTGAATCACTGCCGGATCGTGCACCGAACGGTAATCGGTGGAACTGCGTCCTACCACCCGCACGGGAGGAACCAAAATGCGCTGAAGGGGAATCGCCACCGGATTGTGTAACAACTGATGCAGCAATTTGGCGGCGCGGTAGCCCATCTGCCGTGTACCTTGCGCGACAGAAGAGAGCGCCACCCGAGACAGATAACGCGTCAGCTCTTCATTATCGATACCGATAACACACAGTTTTTCCGGCACTGCGATGTTCAAATATTCGCACACCTGCAACAAATGGCGGGCTCGAGCATCTGTAACGGCGATAATGCCGGTTTGTGGCGGTAAGGCTTGCACCCAGTCGGCCAGGCGATTTTGCGCGTATTGCCAGTTATCCGGCGCGGTTTCCATCCCCTGATACACCACGCCCTGATACTGCTCTGATGCGACCAGTTGACGAAAAGCATACTCACGCTCCTGCGCCCACCCTTTGCCACCCGAAGGCGGCAATCCATAAAAGGCAAAGCGATTAAGCCCTTTCTCTTTCAGATGCATGAACGCACATTGCACCAAGGCATGATTATCGGTCGCGATGTAATGCACAGGCGGATAGTCATCAGGATCGTGATAAGAGCCGCCAACCCCCACCAGTGGCACGCCGACATTCTGCAACGACTGAACAATTTCCCGATCGTCAAAATCGGCAATCACACCATCGCCCAACCAGTCTTTCACATTATCAATACGGCAGCGGAAATCCTCTTCAATAAAAATATCCCAACCGCATTGAGAGGCCTGCAAGTACTCGCCTACGCCCTCCACCACTTGCCGGTCGTAGACTTTATTGGCATTGAACAACAGCGTAATACGGTAGCGCTTTTCAAACATATTCACTGCTCCAGCCGTGGAGATGCCCTTCTCAATAGCACACCCCCACAGTGAGCAAAAATATTTTGCTGATTAATGCGAGCCGCAGCCGGTTTCCTGAAACCCGCTGACATCATGTCATCAGCGACGATCAGCCCTTGCGCTTGGTGGCCGTATCCATCCATACCGCCAACAGCAAAATGCCGCCTTTGACGATGTACTGCCAAAAGGTCGGAACATCCAGCATGCTCATTCCGTTATCTAACGAGGCCATGATAAACGCCCCCATGACCGCTCCGGCCACGCTGCCCACGCCACCGGCCAAACTGGTGCCGCCAATCACGCACGCGGCGATGGCATCCAGCTCGGCAATATTGCCGGCAGACGGTGAGCCAGCCCCCAGACGCGAGCTTAAAATCAACCCGGCTACCGCCACCATCAGTCCGTTGATGGCAAAGACCGCCAGCTTGCTGCGTGCGACATTGATGCCCGACAAGCGAGCCGCCTCGATATTGCCGCCAATCGCATAAATGCGACGCCCAAACGCCGTGCGCGTTGCCATAAAAATCCCGCCCAGCATCAGCAGCGTCAAAATCAGCACCGGCGTTGGCACACCACGATAGTCATTCAGCAGATAAATGGCACCCAGCACCAGCACGGCCATCACTGCCTGACGCCCGATATCACTGGCCGGACGCGTTACGCCGAGCCCCAGATTGGCCCGCTTTTGCCGCCGACGCCATTGCCAGGCAACAAATGTCAGTAGCCCTGCCACCCCAAGCGTAAACCCCACGCCCGCTGGCAGATAGCTTTGACCAATCTGCGCCATGGCGCTACTGGTTGGAGAAACGGTGGTACCGTTGGTAATGCCGATGAGAATACCGCGAAACGCCAGCATTCCCGCCAAGGTGACAATAAAAGAGGGCACTTTACGGTACGCCACCCACCAGCCGTTCCAGGCACCCAACAGCAGCCCCAGAAACAGTGTCACCACAATCGTCAGCGGCAGAGGCCATCCGAACCACACGTCAAAGATGGCGGCCAACCCTCCCAGCAACCCCATCATGGAGCCCACCGAAAGATCAATCTCGGCCGAGACGATGACAAACACCATACCGACCGCCAGAATGCCGGTGATGGCCGTCTGGCGCAGCAGGTTAGAGACATTACGCGCGCTGAGATAAGAGCCATCGGTCATCAACGTGAAAAACAGCATAATCGCGATGATGGCGGCAATCATCACAAACACCTGAAGATTCACCTGCTTGAACCAGCGCACGGCCTCACCCGCTTGTGCCGGTTGTTTGGGTGCCAGAGTATCGGCAGAGGCATTAGACGGTGGCGTTTTCAACATGTTGTTCACTCCTCAGCGCGGCTTCCATAACCTGCTCTTGTGTCAAATCGCGATTAACCAAATCCGCTTTTATGCGACCTTCATGCATCACCAGGATACGATCGCTCAGCCCCAGCACCTCGGGCAGCTCGGATGAAATGACGATAATCGCCATTCCCTCTTTGGCTAACTGATTAATAAGTTTATATATTTCATATTTGGCACCGATATCGATACCGCGCGTAGGCTCATCGAGGATCAAAATATCGGGGTTTAGCAACAGGCATTTTGCCAACACCGCTTTTTGCTGATTCCCGCCGCTCAGGCGGGCAATGGCTAAATCCTGGCTGGCCGTTTTTACTTTCAGATGGGCAATCGAATGGCGAATCACATCCTGCTCGCGCGCGTCATCCAGTGAAGAAAACAGTCCGGAAAAACGATCGAGCGCTGCCAGCGTGATGTTTTGCGCCACGCTCATCACCGGAACAATGCCATCCTTTTTGCGATCCTCCGGCACCATCGCGATACCCAGCGCCATCGCCTGCTGACAGTCATTGATCACCACCGGCTGCCCCTTCAGCACAATCTCGCCCTGCCAGGGTCCACGGTAAGCACCAAACAGGCATTGCACCGTTTCGCTCCGGCCGGAGCCAACCAGTCCCGCCACGCCCAGAATTTCACCCCGACGCAGCGCGAAGGAAACATCATTGACGCGACGAATATGGCGATTAACCGGATGCCAGGCCGTCAGGTGCTCGACGCGCAGGATCTCCTCACCAATGTCATGGGCCTCAGAAGGGTAAAGTTCGGTTAGCTCACGCCCCACCATCATGGCGATGATCTGATCTTCGCTAAGCGAGCTGGCAGGGTGGGTGCCAATGTGCTTGCCATCGCGAATCACGCAGATGATGTCCGAAATGGCTTTGACTTCATTCAGCTTGTGGGAAATGTAGATACAGGCGATACCGTGATTGCGCAAATCACGAATGATATCCAGCAAAATCGCGGTTTCGCGCTCAGTCAGTGAGGCGGTGGGTTCATCCAACACCAGCAACCGCACCTGTTTGTTGAGCGCCTTGGCAATCTCCACCAGTTGTTGCTGGCCCAGGCCAAGTTCACCGACTCGGGTATGAGGATCGACTTCAAGTTTGACGCGCGCCAGCATGGTTTGGCAGCGTAAATACATCGCGTCACTGTCCAATACGCCGCGTGTCGTCCACTCATTGCCCAGGAAGACGTTCTCCAACACGCTCATCTCTTTGACCAGCGCCAGTTCCTGATGAATGATGGCGATACCCTTCTGCTCGGTCTCACGAATATGGTTGGCATGCAGCGGATCGCCAGCGAAGACGATATCTCCGTCATAGCTGCCGAAGGGATAAATGGCACACAGCACTTTCATCAGCGTCGATTTGCCCGAACCATTCTCGCCGCACAGCGATAATACTTGTCCGGCTTCGAGCGCCAGGCTGACGTTATCCACCGCCTTTACGCTGCCAAATACCTTGGTGATGTTTTTCATTTCCAACAAGAACGGCATTCTCGCCTCCATCGTTCACTCGCCGCACACCCGATAACGCAGCCAACCCAAGCCCCGGCGTCAGAAGACGCCGGGGCCAGTGACTCACTTCAGATCTGCGGCTTTATGGAACCCATCGGCAATCACGGTGGTTTCAATGTTGGATTTATCGACCGGCACCGGTTCTAACAAATACGACGGCACCGCTTTCAGTCCATTCTCCAGAGAAGCGTTGGATTTGGGGGCTTTACCTGCCCCTAATGCGACGGCAATATCAGCGGCTTCCGTCGCCAGTTTGGTGATCGGCTTGTACACTGTCATGGTTTGCGTGCCAGCAATAATGCGTTTTATCGCTGCCAAATCCGCATCCTGCCCGGAAATCGCCACCTTGCCCGCCAAACCTTGTGCGGCCAGTGCCTGAATCGCACCGCCCGCCGTGGCATCATTGGAGGCGACGACAGCCTGAATATTGTTATTGTTCGCCGTTAGCGCATTTTCCATAATTTTCAAGGCATTTTCTGGCAACCAGGCATCGACCCATTGATCGCCAACGACTTTTATTTTTCCGGCGTCAATCAAGGGTTTTAATATGTTCATTTGCCCTTTACGGAACAATTTTGCATTATTGTCCACCGGCGAACCGCCCATCAGGAAATAATTTCCTTGTGGCACTTTGTCAATCAGGTATTTTGCCTGTAACTCCCCTACTTTTTCATTATCAAACGAGATATAAAAATCCACATCCGCGTTGTTGATCATGCGGTCATAGGCTAACACCTTGATACCTTCGCGTTTTGCTTCTGCAATCACATTGCTAAGTACCTGACCGTTATATGGAATAATAACCAGGACATCAACACCACGATTTATCATGTTTTCTATTTGAGAAATCTGGGTTTCCTCATTGCCGTTCGAGGACTGAACGAACACCGTTGCCCCTTGCGCTTGCGCCTTGGCAACAAAGAGATCGCGATCTTTCTGCCAGCGTTCCAAACGCAAGTCATCGATTGCCATACCAATTTTTACCTCTTTGGCAAATCCGGCATGGCTTATTAACGCAAGTGCGGCACAGGCTGACAGTAAAAAGTGTTTAACTTTCATCATGAGTACCTTTCTTTTTTAACGTTTAACGTGCAGGAAAGAAACGCTACCAAGCAGAAAAAGTGTTGCTGGTAACTGGCGCAGCTTCAATTACAGATTTTCACCAAGCAATTATGTTTTTTGGTTTAATCGTAATTTTATGAAGCCGGTCATATTTTATTGTTATCGTCCTCAACCTTTCCTCATTATTCATGAATGCGCATTCAGAATATTTTTCTCCGTTATTTTTGCGATCGACTGCACACTTAATAATTATCTGAACGCAAGAGTGAAATAACATAATTGAGCAAACGGCTATCCCCTCCGAAGATGAATAAAAATGACCGCTTATCCGCTGAATGACTTTCTTGAGGAGTTCTCCATGCCAACCTATTTTGAACAAATTGAACGTGTTCGTTATGAAGGCCGCGGCACGACAAATCCCTTCGCTTTCCGCCATTACAACCCCGATCAGGAAATTTTGGGGAAACGGATGTCAGAGCATCTGCGTTTCGCCGTCGCCTACTGGCACACCTTCTGCTGGAACGGTGCCGATATGTTTGGCGTCGGCTCGTTTGAGCGCCCCTGGCAAGCGTCAGGGGATCCCCTGGGATTGGCAAAGCAAAAAGCGGATATTGCGTTTGAGTTCTTCCAAAAACTCAACGTGCCTTACTACTGCTTCCACGATGTGGATATCGCACCAGAAGGCAGCTCATTGAATGACTATCTCTATAATTTCCAAACTATTGTCGACAAATTTGCCGAAAAGCAGCAGCAAACGGGAGTAAAACTGCTCTGGGGAACCGCCAACTGCTTTACACACCCTCGCTATGCTGCCGGTGCCGCCACCAACCCGGACCCTGAAATTTTTGCCTGGGCCGCTACCCAGGTCTTTTCTGCCATGAATGCCACTCAGAAGCTCGGGGGAGAAAACTACGTGCTATGGGGCGGGCGCGAAGGGTATGAAACCTTGCTCAATACCGATTTGCGTCAGGAACGGGAACAGATCGGCCGCTTTATGCAGATGGTGGTCGAGCATAAGCATAAAATCGGTTTTCAGGGCACGCTGCTTATCGAACCGAAACCGCAGGAACCCACCAAGCATCAGTACGATTACGATGTGGCAACCGTGTATGGTTTCCTGAAACAGTTCGGTTTAGAGAAAGAGATCAAGGTTAATATTGAAGCAAATCACGCGACGCTGGCAGGGCACACGTTCCACCATGAAATCGCCACCGCCATCGCGCTGGGGATTTTTGGTTCGGTCGATGCCAACCGTGGCGACCCGCAGCTGGGTTGGGATACCGATCAGTTCCCGAACAGCGTGGAAGAGAATGCCTTGATCATGTATGAGATCCTCAAAGCGGGTGGTTTTACCACCGGTGGACTGAATTTTGACGCCAAAGTGCGTCGCCAAAGCACGGACCGCTACGATCTGTTCCACGCCCATATCGGTGCCATGGATACGCTGGCCTTGTCGCTAAAAGTCGCCGCCCGGATGCTGGAAGATGACAAACTGAACCAATGGGTTGCCAAACGCTATGCGGGCTGGAACGGCGAACTCGGACAGCAAATCCTGCAAGGTAAACTGTCCCTTGAACAACTGGCGAAACACGTTCACGCAAAACAGCTCGCCCCGAAACACCAAAGCGGGCATCAGGAGATGTTGGAGAATTTGATCAACGACTACCTCTATCAGTAACGGCCACAAGGCGCCTGTTCCCACGGGTATTGCGCGGGTTCGTGGGAACAGTGCGGTGGGAATTACAGCAGTATAGGCAGATATCTCAACAAGGAACTCACATTATGTATATGGGTATCGATCTCGGCACATCGGGCGTAAAGACCCTCCTGCTGAATGAGGAGGGCAGCGTCATTGCCGCGCAAAGCGCACCGTTAACGGTATCCCGCCCACATCTGCTGTGGTCTGAGCAATCTCCCGAAGCGTGGTGGGAGGCAACCGATGCCACGGTGCAGGCACTGGCAACACAGCACGATTTACATGCCGTTAAGGCTATCGGCCTGACAGGGCAAATGCATGGCGCTACCCTGCTGGATAAACAGCATCGGGTGTTGCGCCCCGCGATGCTGTGGAACGATGGACGCAGTGCCGCCCAGTGCAACACGTTGGAACAACAGGTGCCGGACTCGCGTCAGATTACCGGCAATCTGATGATGCCGGGCTTTACTGCCCCCAAACTGAAATGGGTTCAGGAACACGAGCCCGCGTGTTTTCGACAAATTGACAAGGTTCTGTTACCCAAAGACTACCTGCGCTGGCGTATGACGGGTGAATTTGCCAGCGACATGTCGGATGCCGCCGGTACCCTGTGGCTGGATGTCGGTAAACGGGACTGGAGTGATGCGTTGCTCGCCGCCTGTTCGCTCGATCGCACGGCAATGCCTGGCTTGTTTGAAGGCAATCAGATAACCGGCTACCTTTCTGACGCACTGGCACAGCGTTGGAACATGAATAGCGTCCCGGTGGTTGCCGGTGGCGGCGATAATGCAGCAGGCGCCGTCGGGGTAGGCCTGTGGCAAGCAGGGCAAGCCATGCTGTCACTGGGAACATCCGGCGTCTATTTTGCCGTCAGCGATGGTTTTCTCAGCAACCCGCAGCACGCGGTGCACAGTTTCTGTCATGCCTTGCCGGGCACCTGGCATTTGATGTCGGTGATGTTGAGCGCGGCATCGTGTCTGGATTGGGCCGCCCGGCTGACCCATGCCGAAAGCGTGCCGCAATTACTGGAAGAAGCGGCGCAGGCCGCCGTCAACGTACCGCCCGTCTGGTTCCTCCCCTACCTTTCAGGCGAGCGCACCCCGCACAATAACCCGCAGGCAAAAGGCGCATTTTGGGGGTTAACCCACCAGCATGGCCGGGCAGAGCTGGCGCGCGCCGTGCTGGAAGGCGTTGGGTTCGCGCTTGCCGATGGCATGGACGTGCTGCATATGACCGGACTGCGCCCCACCAGCATCACTTTGATTGGCGGTGGCGCACGCAGCGCGTACTGGCGTCAAATGCTGGCAGATATCAGCGGACAAACGCTGGAATACCGCACCGGCGGCGATGTCGGACCCGCATTGGGGGCGGCACGGCTGGCACAAAGCGCGGTGAATCCCGCTATCTCGCTGGCCGACCTGTTGCCACCGCTGCCCCTGGAACAGGTTCACCAGCCTGATGCCACGCAGCACGCCCGCTATGCGCAGCAACGAGAAACGTTTCGTATGCTCTACCAGCAGTTGCGCCCGTTGATGAGCGATACGAATTAACTGACCCAACGCCGGATGTCGCAACGCTGCACCAGCAGGGAGAGCAACATGCTGCACACCACCGCGCAGAGAAAAACGTAAAAGATATCCAGTATCGGCCAACCGTTCAGGGCCAGATCGCGGGTGCGAATAAAATGAATAATCAGGGCATGAAAGCCGTAAATAGCCAGAGAATGACGGGAGATAAACGAAAATCCGGGCAACGGCGCGCTCAGTACTGATGTTTTGAACAAGATCATCAGACATACCGCCGCAATAAACACCAACGGGTTGGCGTAGAGGTAAAAAGTTTGGGTAAAGTTGTCGTTGGCTAACGTCTGCTGCGAGGTGCCCATCGCAATCAGCAGCACGGAGACGACAAACAACGGTGCCGCTGCCAGGGTGACCCAACGCGCAGGCGTCAACGTCCCCAGTGCACGCCCCACCACCGCATACAGCAGGTAGTAAAACGTGTCGCCCACAATATACAGATTGACCGGTAACAACGGGGTATGCCCTATGGTCAGTTCAGGCGTATTGGGGTTGGCAACAACGGCCAGCATCAGCACCACTACGGCAAGATAACGCCCAGATACCGGGGGAACCCGTATCAGCGGCGATAGCAGATAGATAACCAGAATGGCATAGAAAAACCACAGGTGATAAAAAACCGGCTTTTGCCAGAACAACCGCAGCGCGTTGCCGGCATGAATCGGTGTCAGCAGCGCCATATACGCCAAGGCCACCGCGCTGTAAAACAGCAGACAGAAGCCAATACGCAGCAGGTGCTTTTTTTCTGCCCGGCGTTCGCCAAAAAACAGGTAGCCGGAAATCATAAAGAACAGCGGAACACCCACCCGGCAGGCAGAATTTAGCAGGTTTGCCACATCCCAATGGCGCTCGCCCGGCATGCCTGCCGCCGTAATGTAATAGGTGGTGCTGTGGATCAACACCACCATCAGGCAGGCGACGGCGCGTAGGTTATCCACCCAGCCTAACTTGTCCGACATGAGGCTCCCCTTTTGTTTTGAACAACCTAAGGGTAGCCCCCATCCGGGTATGCCTCAATGGCAGGGTTTCTGGAAATGCGGTTATGCCAGATGCCGCACTCATATCACAACGCTAATGAGTAAACGCGCGATGATTCACCCCACGGGTGATAGCCCTCCCCGGCATAGACGAATCCCGCTTGCTCATAGAATCCCACCAGATCGGTAGACAGATGCAGGTGGGCGAAACCGTGTCTTTTCGCTTCATCGGCGACATGACGAATCAATTGGCGAGCGAGACCACGAGAACGACAGTCAGGTTCTACATAAAGCGCACACAGCCACGGGTAAAGCTCCATTCGACTGATGAAATCATTGGTAATCAGCCCGGCACAGCCAATAATCCGCTCGTCTTCAACCAGCAGATACCATTGCGGCAGCGGATTCTGCGCCGTCAGCGAGCGTTCAATCGCATCCTGATACAACATCATCGTCTCTTCGGATGCCCACTGTTTCTGAAAATAGGCCGTAGCGTCTGCCGCCCAGCGCGGTGTTTCCCGCACAGAAATTATCTTCACACAACGTTCCTTCGTAATAGAACAAAATACAACGCCCGTCGTAGACGGGCGTTTATCCAAGGTAATAGCGGCGATCCGCTTACACGCAACCGCCAGGTTGATAACAACAAACTATCAGAACAACCCAAGCGGTTTGTCGGAGTAACTCACCAACAAGCACTTGGTTTGCTGGTAGTGCTCCAGCATCATCTTATGATTTTCACGGCCAATACCTGACTGTTTATAACCGCCAAAGGCCGCATGTGCCGGATAAGCATGGTAGCAGTTAGTCCATACGCGTCCCGCCTGAATACCGCGGCCCATACGATAGGCGATGTTGCTGTTACGGCTCCACACCCCGGCACCCAATCCATAGTTTGTATCGTTGGCGATCTCCAGCGCATCATCCATGGTTTTGAAGGTGGTGACGGCGAGCACCGGGCCAAAAATTTCCTCCTGGAACACGCGCATGCTGTTCTTACCGAACAACACGGTCGGCTCCAGATAGTAGCCCTGCGTCAATGCGTCCGGCAACGCTTTGCGCCGCCCACCGGTCAGGATCCGTGCGCCTTCCTGCTTACCCACCTCAATGTAATCAAGGATGGTTTTCAACTGGCCTTCCGATACCTGCGCACCCATCATGGTCTGGCTGTCCAATGGGTTACCAATGCGGATGGCTTCAACCCGTTTTATTGCCCGCTCCATAAAGCGGTCGTAGATGGATTCCTGAATCAGTGCCCGGCTTGGGCAGGTACAGACCTCCCCCTGGTTAAAGGCAAACAGCGTGAAGCCTTCCAACACTTTGTCGAAATAGCTGTCTTCTTTTTCCATCACATCAGCAAAAAAGATATTGGGGGATTTCCCACCCAATTCCAGCGTCACGGGCACCACATTGCGCGCCGCATAGCTCATGATTTGCTGCCCGACTTCGGTGGAGCCAGTAAACGCCACTTTCGCGATGCGCGGCGACGTCGCCAGATATTCACCAATCTCACTGCCAGAGCCGTTCACCACATTAACCACGCCCGGCGGCAATAAATCCTGAATCAGTTCCATCAGCATCAGAACCGAGAGCGGCGTCAATTTAGCCGGTTTAAGCACGATGCAGTTACCTGCCGCCAGCGCCGGAGCCATTTTCCAGCAGGCCATCAGCAGGGGGAAATTCCATGGAATAATCTGTCCCACCACGCCCAGCGGTTCGTGAAAATGGTAAGCGACCGTATCCTTGTCGATTTCACTGATCGCCCCTTCCTGCGCACGGGCACAGGCGGCAAAGTAGCGGAAATGGTCGATCGCCAGCGGCACGTCAGCGCCTAAGGTTTCACGAATCGGTTTCCCATTATCCCAGGTTTCCGCATACGCCAGCAGTTCCAGGTTCTCCTCCATGCGATCCGCAATGCGGTTGAGCAGCAAGGCGCGATCCTGCACCGACATCGCGCCCCACTCTGCCTTGGCGTTGTGGGCGGCATCCAGCGCATGATCGACATCACGCATACCGGAACTGGCGACTTCACACAGGGGTTGTCCAGTGACAGGCGTCAGGTTAACGAAATAGTCGCCACTGACCGGAGGCACCCAGGTGCCGCCAATAAAGTTGTCATAGCGTTTTTTCAGATTGAGAGGGTGAGCATAGGTGCCGGGCGCAACCCGGTCTTCAGCGGTGTGATGTGCCATTGCGGTCTCCTGTTCTTAGCCGTAGGGTTACGCGGCCAGGCCGCGATGAAAACAGAGCCAATATGCAAAAAATTGCTAACATCCAGGACGGTCTACCAAGCGTATACACAAATCGGCTTTCCTGCCGCGCTGTTTAGCGACTCTTCGAGGAAACGCACACTTTGCGGTGCCTATCCCCCCTTTTTGTGTCCTGCACCACAGGCAAAACAGCGCGTGCCACGATAAAACTCGCATCACACCCGGTGCGGTGAAATAATGGCTTTCTACTCCAGAATGAATACCTTATGGGGATAACACGTGGAACAAGCGATCCCGGCGCTCAAAGGCGCATGCCAGCGAACGGTACGCCATCAAGGCAGCCTGTCTCAGGCCAAAACTGACTGGCTGGCGGAAGAAGTGCCCGTCGCGTTGGTGTACAACGGCATTTCCCATGTGGTGATGATGGCCACGCCCAACGATCTGGAAGCCTTTGCGTTAGGTTTTTCCCTGTCGGAAGGCATTATCACGTCACCGCAAGAGATTTACGGCATGGACGTGCAGCCGGTCTGCAACGGTATTGAAGTCCAGATAGAGCTCTCCAGCCGCCGTTTTGCCGGGCTAAAAGAGCGCCGCCGCGCCATGAACGGCCGCACCGGCTGCGGCGTGTGCGGTGTCGAACAGTTGGAAGAGATCGGCAAACCGGTCACACCGCTGCCCTTCACGCAAACCTTCTCGCTCAATCACCTGGGTGATGCTCTAAAACAACTGACAGAGGTGCAGCACATCGGCCAGTTGACCGGCTCTACCCATGCGGCAGCCTGGCTTTCCAGCGAAGGGACTATTTTGGGTGGTTGCGAAGATGTTGGCCGCCACGTGGCGCTCGATAAACTGTTAGGCGTGCGCGCAACAAGCCCCTGGCAATCGGGGGCGGTGTTGGTTTCCAGCCGTGCCAGCTATGAGATGGTGCAAAAAGCCGCGATGTGCGGCGTCGAGATTCTGTTTGCCGTCTCGGCGGCCACGTCGCTCGCCATTGATGTCGCTGAGCGTTGCAACCTGACGCTGGCGGGATTTTGCCGCCCAGGTCGGGCAACCATTTATACCCATCCGCAGCGCCTGCACGACAGCACATGAGGCCTGTACGGATAGATTAATCTGTTTTTAGCTTAGGCAACAATGATATAACCGTTTGTTTTCCGGGGGTAAACGTGCGAACTCCGTGTGATGGCGACGCGAATAATCGTTTTCAAGATCATTTAATTAACTATAATGAACCTCATGATTACGCGACGCTAACAAACGGTTGTTTGTTAACCACTACCGCTTGAGGCGTGCCGTACCTGACTATCACGCGCGCGCCACAACCCAGACCAAGCACGCTCGCGATTATTTAGTAGTACAACTATGGAGATGATAAATATGAGTTATTCACTGCCATCCCTGCCTTACGCTTATGACGCGCTGGAACCGCATTTCGACAAACAAACGATGGAAATCCATCACTCCAAACACCACCAGGCTTACGTCAATAACGCTAACGCAGCGCTGGAAAGTCTGCCGGAATTCGCTAGCCTCTCCGCAGAAGAGCTGATCGCCAAACTGGATAAAGTACCCGCCGAGAAAAAAGCGGTACTGCGCAACAACGCCGGCGGCCACGCTAACCACAGCCTGTTCTGGAAAGGCCTGAAACTCGGCACCACGCTGGGTGGCTCCCTGAAAGCGGCTATCGAACGCGATTTCGGCAGCGTTGATACTTTCAAAGAAAAATTTGAGCAAGCGGCTGCAACCCGTTTCGGTTCAGGCTGGGCCTGGCTGGTATTGAAAGAAGACGGTAAACTGGCCGTGGTTTCTACCGCTAACCAGGATAGCCCGCTGATGGGTGAAGCCATTTCCGGCGCTTCCGGTCACCCGATCGTCGCGCTTGACGTGTGGGAACACGCTTACTACCTGAAATATCAAAACCGTCGCCCGGATTACATCAAAGCGTTCTGGAACGTGGTGAACTGGGATGAAGCGGCTGCGCGTTTTGCTGCGGCTAAATAATTTGTCCTGACGACATAAAAAGTGCATAAAACCGAAATAAGATTTTGTTATTTCGGTTTTTTTTGCTTTTTACCCGCTGACTCGATTCATCTTTCTTACATTTAAACAATTAAAAAATTTTTTAAAGGCGCGTTTTTCATTTATGCTGCCGGGGTTAACTCGTCGAAATCATGCTGTATTTTGTGCTGCCTCCTTTGCTGCACACGCTGCCTTGTACCCCGATGATGGCGATTAACACCGCATCAGACGGCAGTCCCTGCTGTCTGAAGTAGGCAGTCTATCCCATCCGGAATTTTACCATGGGAAGGTGAAACGGTTTGTACGGTGCAATACGGTACATAGCCACACGCTGACACGGAGCTTGTCTTTCTTTCCTGACGTGCCTTCAGCCTGACACCCCGGTGTCTGACACCCCACCGCACGGCGCGAGCCGGTGCGCTCCCCGGATAGACGCCATTGTTTGGCTTCACACACAGTGGAAAAATAGAATGGCTATCAAGTTTGAAAACATCACCGTCGGTAAAAAATTAGGGCTGGGGTTCTTTTTGGTGTTGCTGCTAACCGCGCTAATTGCCGGTGCAGGCATTAACTACATTGAGTCGTTACAAGAGAGTATTCAGAAAGTTAATTTAAGTAATCAGATTAATACCGAGGTTAATCAGGCCAAATATTATCGTGCCCGCTTTGGCGCCAACTACGACCTGAACGACATCAAACAAAACAGTATTCATATCGACAACATCAATACGCTGGTCGCCCAGGCCAAGACGCTAAGCTGGTCCACTCAGGACATCAAAACGCTCGATAACATCACGACCACGATAAACAGCTACAAGCAGCAGCGCCAAAACTATCTGGATGCCGTTACCACCAAAGATAAGGTCAGAAAAAGCTGGAGCCTGGACGGCACCGATCAGGCGATGAGCAAGCTTGACGATCAACTGCGCGCGACGGGCGATAGCCAATCACAGCAACTGCTGCTGGCCGATTTTAAAACCAAGCTAATGACAGTGCGTTTCCATCTGAACAATTTACTGCTGGAACGCACCAAGGCAGCAGAAGAAACGCTGACCGACGCCATCAATGACGCACAAACGGCATTGACCTTCCTGAGCCAGAGCCTTTCCGTTGAGCAACGGGAAACGCTGGATCCGGTTCTGAGCACCATGAACCATTATGAGGAGCAGGTGCTCTCTTACATGCCGGCTTACCAGAAGGAGATGGAGAGCGTCACGCAGATGAACGACATCGCCGTAGCGCTAAGCGATCGCATCACCGAACTGCTTAACGCACAGTTGCAGCAAACCGACCACAATGTACGTACCTCAGAAATCCAGTTGACCGTCACGGCCTTGATCACCCTGCTGGCTGGCTTGCTGATCGCCTGGTTTATTTCGCGACAAATCACCGCGCCGCTCACCCATACGCTCACCATCGCCGAACGCATTGCCACGGGGGATCTGACCATGAACATGTCGACCTCGCGCCGTGACGAACTGGGCCAGTTGTTGAACGCCATGGCAAAAATGAACGGCAATCTGCACCAAATGATTGACGATATCCGCGTTGGCGTCGGTCAAATCTCAACAGCCGCCAGCGAGATCGTCGCCGGTAACACCGATCTCTCTTCTCGCACCGAACAGCAGGCGGCAGCCGTGGAACAAACGGCGGCCAGCATGGAGCAACTGACCGCCACCGTGAAGCAAAATGCGGATAATGCCAGCCATGCCAACAAGTTAGTGGTGAATGCCTCGCAAACGGCCAAACAGGGCGGCGAACAGGTAGGCCACGTGGTGCAAACCATGGTGGATATCGAACAAAGCTCCAAGCGCATTGCCGAAATCACCTCGGTTATCAACAGCATTGCCTTCCAGACCAACATTCTGGCGCTGAACGCAGCCGTCGAAGCGGCGCGCGCCGGGGAGCAAGGGCGTGGTTTTGCCGTGGTCGCTGGCGAAGTGCGCAATCTGGCACAGCGCAGCTCGCAAGCCGCTAAAGAGATCGAAGGGCTGATCAGTGAGTCCGTCACGCAAATCAGTCAGGGGGCCAATTTGGTCACCAACGCGGGCAAAACCATGGATAACATCGTGAAATCAGTAACGCAGGTGCACGATATCATGGGCGAAATCGCCACCGCCTCGGAAGAGCAGAGCCGTGGTATTGCGCAGGTCAGCCAGGCGATTGCGGAAATGGATGGCACCACGCAGCAGAACGCCGCGCTGGTAGAGCAATCCGCCGCTGCCGCTAACTCACTGGAAGAACAAACGCAGGTGTTGACGGAAGCAGTATCGGTATTTCGCCTTACGCAAGCCGCAGACAGTGCCACTCCCGCCCTCGGCTATGGCGAACGCCCGGCACAGCTCGATTATCAACGGTAAATACCAGCGATAAGCATCAACCTGATTTCAGGCCGGTTGATGCTTATCGCGTCGTAAAAACAAAACGGGCGGTGCGCTATCACTAACGCACCGCCCGTTGACATTCTGAACCGCAACCCTAAAAGGCTTTCTTAAGACTAACCTGCGAAATTAACGCCGTCAGAGAAAGCACCAGCGTGGAACGCACCACCTGCTGATAACGTTGCTGCTGCATCGGAATCAGCAAAGGATCGGCAGGCTCACCGCCCGTTGGCCGTTCAGGAGGTTGCGGCAACGCGGTAACACAGTGCAACTCGGTAATCGGCCCGAGAATCTCATCATCGGTAAAGCGATAGTCGTTTTCGTCGTGGAATAACTCTTCCCCTAACGCCATCACCAACTCTGCATCTTCATACTCTTTACGGCTGATCATGCCCAGACCGTAAATCAGTTTCAAACGCACCGAGAGATCCCCTAACGGACCGCTGCCGGTCATCAGCGGTTCTACCGCGTATTTCACCGCATAATCGTCTTTACGGAAGATCTGCTGCATGAGAATACTCACGGCTTCCGCCAACAGCTCAACTGCTTTCAGCATAAAGCTGCGCACCGTCTTCGCCGCATTGAGGGATTCCAGCACGCGATTCTCAAAGGCTTGAGTTTCTTCCATCATAACGTCCCTGCCGAACGGCGCGAATTATTGCATGGCGTTATACACACTCACTGCTTGCTCCACAACCTTACTCTGCGCATCCAGACCAGAAATTTGCGCCAACGCAGCCTGAGGCCCCACCTTCTCCAGCAACGTCGCCAGTTCCTGCGCCTGCGGGTCCTGCGCGCTGCGGTAATGCATGGCCGCCGCGATACCGATAATCAGGTTGTCATTGGGCAGTTGGTATTCCAGCGTGCCCAGCAGCGGTTTGATCAGGCGATCGCCTGCGCTGAGTTTACGCAGCGGCTGACGCCCAACGCGCTCCACATCGTCATGCAAATAGGGGTTTTCGAAGCGGCTTAAAATCTTGTTGATGTACGCGGCATGCTTCTCGGCATCAAAACCGTAACGTTTGATCAGCACGGCCCCGCTCTCTTCCATCGCCCCGCGCACCACAGCGCGCACCTCGGTATCCAGAATGGCATCGCGGATCGTCTGATGACGGGCCTGCTGCCCCAGATACGCAGTAATCGCATGACCGGTATTGAGTGTAAACAGCTTACGTTCAACGAATGCCATCAGATTGTCAGTTAATTCCATGCCCGCGATCTGCGGTAAAGGCCCGACGAATTGGGTTTGATCGACAATCCATTCACTGAAGGTTTCTACCGTCACGGCCAAAGGATCGTCCTGGCTCGCTTCTACCGGCGGGACAATGCGGTCTACGGCCGAATCAACAAAACCGACATGCTCGTTGACCCACGCCTGCTCGTTCTCCGGCAGATGCTTCCACACGTGTTGCTTTAACTGCGTGGTGCCGCGCACCATATTTTCGCAAGCGATGATATTCAGTGGACGCGTATTGCCCTGCGCATGGCGCTTCACCAAACCTTGGGCAATGGCACCCGCGATTTTTTCCAGAATTTGCGGCCCGACTGCCGTCGTCACCACATCGGCCTCGGCAATCAGCGCCACAGCCTCCGGGCTTGCGCTGTGCACCGCGCTGACGTTGCTGACCGTTTCCAACTGCGTCTGCTCACCGACCACTTTCACCTGATACTGCTTACGGCTGTTGATGGCATCCAGCAGCGGCTGGTTCACATCGGCAAAGGTGAGTTCAATGTTGGCGTCTGCCAGCAGTTTTCCGATAAACCCGCGTCCGATATTTCCGGCACCAAAATGTAAAGCTTTCATCATGCGTTAACCTTTAAAAACAATGACAAAAAAAGAGGCCGCCCGAAGGCGGCGCTGCCGATGCATCAGGCACTCTTTTTCTCGGAGAGCAGGTCTAGCACGTCCTGCACATCCTGGGTCTGCGCCAAACGGGCAATCACCGTGTCGTCGTCCAGCGCATTGGTCAGGCGGGTGATCACCGCGATATGTTCGTTATTACGCGCCGCGATACCGATCACCAGTTTTGCGACGTCATCCTCATCATCACCGAAGCGCACCCCCTGCGGATATTGGCAGAAGACGATGCCGGTTTTCAGCACGCGATCTTTGGCTTCAATGGTGCCATGCGGCACGGCGACGGATTCGCCCAGATAGGTTGAGGTCAGCTTTTCACGCGCCAGCATCGCATCCACATATTCCGGCTCGACATAGCCACCTTTCACCAGTTGTTCACCGGCAAAGCGAATCGCCTGCTCTTTATCGCTCGCTTGCAGGTTCAGGAACACGTTGGTAGCGCCCAGTTGGAACACGCTTGCGGCTTGCGGCTCAGCCACCGGTGCAGCGGCAACGCTGCCACCCGCAGGCTGAGCGGCTGCCAGACGCGCCACCAGATCGCTGTACAAGTGGCTGTCGAGGAAGTTGGTCAGCGAGATATGCTGCGCTTGCGGCGCATGGCGCAGAGCGCGCTCGGTCAAATCCCGGTGCGTAATCACCAGATCGACATCCTCAGGCAAGCTGTTGATGGCGCTATTGGTAACGGATATTTGCGTCAGCCCGGCGTCCTGCACTTTCTTGCGCAATACCCCTGCGCCCATGGCGCTGGAGCCCATGCCTGCATCACAGGCCACAATGATTTTGCGCACGGTGCTCAGATCGCCACTGATGCCGGTGGGTACTGAACCGCCTTTGGAGGCCGCTTTCATTTCTTGCACACGGCGTGTGGCTTCGTCCAGATCGTCTCCCTCTTTTACCTTGGTGCTTTTCAGCAGGATCGCTGACAGCACAAAGGAGACGGCAAACGCGGCAGCAATCGCCACGATATTGGCAAAATAGGCCCCTTTCGGCGTCATTGCCAACACGGCCAGAATAGAGCCCGGAGAAGCCGGAGCAGCCAGACCGCCGCCCAGCACGGTCAGTGTGAACACCCCGGTCATGCCGCCCAGAATCACCGCAATCAGCAGGCGCGGGTTCATCAGCACGTACGGGAAATAGATTTCGTGGATACCACCCAGGAAGTGGATGATGGCCGCGCCCGGTGCGGACACTTTGGCATTACCGCGACCAAAGAACATGTACGCCATCAGCACACCCATCCCCGGACCGGGATTGGCTTCAATCAGGAAGAAAATCGATTTGCCTGCTTCCGTCGCCTGTTGGATACCCAGCGGCGAGAAGATACCGTGGTTGATGGCGTTGTTCAGGAACAGGATTTTTGCGGGTTCAACGAAGATAGAGGTGAGCGGCAGCAGGTTATTCTGCACCATCAAATCTACGCCCGCAGCCAGACCTTTGGATAAGAACTCCACCAACGGACCAATCGCCAAAAACGCCAGAATAGCCAACAACATGCCAATGATACCGGCAGAGAAGTTGTTCACCAGCATTTCAAAACCGCTTTTGATCTTGCCATCAACGATGCGGTCAAAGCGTTTAATGGTCCATCCGCCCAACGGGCCAACAATCATCGCGCCGAGGAACATCGGCATATCAACACCAACGATCACCCCCATCGTGGTGATGGCACCGACCACACCGCCGCGATCGCCCGCGACCAAACGGCCACCGGTATAACCGATAAGCAGCGGCAGCAGATAGGTGATCATCGGCCCCACCAGCTTGGCAAGCGTCGCATTCGGCAACCAACCGGTTGGGATGAACAACATGGTAATCAGGCCCCAAGCGATAAACGCCCCGATATTGGGCATTACCATGTTGCTCAGGAAGCGGCCAAAATTCTGAACTTTGACCTTGGTATCTGCTGTGAGCATAAAAACACACCCCTATTCAAACGCGCGATCGCAAGCGCGTGTGGTCATTATCGTGAGACGGTGTGACTGCCTTCCGTCGGTAGAGATCGTGCGGACTCTAGCACGTCGGTTTGATACCGCAACCTCACGGCCATATGTGACAGCTGTCACACATAATCCCCACATCATTGCTACATTTTAGTGACTGAGTTCACATAAAATCACTGAATGCGGTCAATTCGGCGCATCATCATCCGCATTAACGGCAGCACAATGTGACCTCAATCACATTACAATGCCGTGATTTTGTTTTGATTGTGTGACTCAAATCACTAAATATCATCACCGCCGTGCGTTATTGCCTTATAGCGATGGTTTCAACAACGGCAGTAGCGGTGGTAATCCGTTCATTAAATCGCGCTGCTGCGTCGCCAGAGGCGTAATCAACGCGTTGTAACGCGCCGCCTGCTGTGCCGTTTCAAACTGCACCTGATTCCCTACAAAAGTGACCTGCTTGCCCTGAGCCTGAAGAAAGTCGCCCACCTGCGCCAACTGCTGGGCCAGCGTGGCAGCGGTCGGCACCACGTTTGCCAATGCCGACGCCGGTTGGCTTACCACCTGCGAGTAAACGCGCTCATACAGCACTTGAATCTCTTGCGGCTGGCTCAGGTTACGCCGGGCTGAATCTGCCTGGGTTTTTGCCGCCTGTACCTGTTGCCCCAGCAGGTTTATCGCGCCGACAGCACTGCGTACGCCGTCACGTTGCGTCAAATAATCCTGCGGCACACGAATCTGAGAAACGTGCTCCAGTAACGGCTTCAAACTCACCGCCATGCTTTGCCGCAACTGCTGGGAAAAAGTGGTTAAAATGGCGTAATCGTTGGCAAAAGGGCCCAACCGTTTTTTCTGATCGTCACTGAGTGCTGGCGGCACGCTGCCCGGTTGCGATGGCACACTTTGCAGTACCGTCATAAACGCCTTGCGCTGATCCGCTTCGCTATCACCGCAGGCCGCCAGTTGCAACACCACCCCCAACGCCAGCACCGGCAATAGCCAGCGCGAGCGCCACCCCATTGTTATCGTCATGCCATACTCCTTATCGCACGTCTTATCCGGTATAGCGGCGGGCGCCATTGCTCCGCCTTATCCCTAAGCATAGTCGAATCAGCGCGATACCCTCGTTTTTCTGCCAAGCTACCGGGATACTCAGGATACGATAGCCAGATAACAGCGCACTGCTGCAACATTGAGCATCTCCCCCATAACGGTGCAACGCCACAGCGCAAAACGCGACTATGGTAGGAATCACTCTATTTCCCTCTGTTTTACGACGATATGCAGCAAAAACATCACTCACAGCTCAGAAATGCAGAGATAAAATCTGCCGTTTTTTGCTATTGCACTGGCGTGATTCTTGCTCAGTGGGTATATCCCATCACGACGCAGGAAAGACAGACGATGACACCCGCATTCCATCTTCGCGATCAAAACCATCTTGGCGATCAAAACGGTTTTCGTTGCGCCTCGCGCATTCAGGAACTGGCGCAACACAGTCAACTGCTGACCGATTGGGCATTGCGCTATGACCAAATCTCTCACGGGCGGTTTGAAGGCAGTCTGAAAGAGGCCTGGCTGGACGGCGTACAGTTCTATCAGGAACAGCTATCACAGTCGGTGTTTCAACGTGGACAGGGCCGAACGGGCACGCTCTGCCTCGGGGTGTTTAACGCGCTGTCGGGAGAAGCGCGCTGGATGGGAAACAGCCTGACGCAGCAGGATATTACCTGGTCCTATGACGGCGGCGAGTTGATGCTGCAAACGCCGGAAACCTCTTCACTATTGGTACTGAGCATTCCTTTGGCGCTGTTATCGGACATCACCGATGAACTGCCGCACCGGGTCTACGCCATCCATCACGATCTCCTTGCCAACCGACTGCGCGAGCATATTCTGGCCATGCTGCACAGCGTGATGGAACACCCGCTGCAATTTGCGCAACGACAGGCGCGGCTGCAATTTCTCAGCGATATCCGCGAACTGGCCTTTGCCTTTTTCACCGCCGTCGGCACGCAGACCATCAGCGTGCGCCCTTCCCTGCAAAAGGCGCAGCGCGTAGTCAGCAAAGCACAGGACGCCCTGATCGCCCATCGCGATCGGCCTCTGACCATGGATGAGCTGTGCCAACTGACCCACACCTCACGGCGCACCCTGCAAAATTGTTTCGAAACCGTCACCGGCCAAAGCCCGGCAGTATTCCTGAAAAACATGCGGCTCAACGGGGTGAAACGCATGCTGGTGATGGAGGGAGAGTACGCACAGATCAGCGAAATCGCTTCCAAGTGGGGCTTCTGGCACCTGTCGCAGTTTACCGCCGACTACAAACGCCTGTTTGGTGAACTGCCCTCGTACACGCGGCGAGCGGTCCATCATTTGATCTGAATGTGATGACTATTCGTCACATTCAGGTTTGCCAGATTTCGATAACGCACACGCCAGAGCCCTTCATAGACTGACCATGAACCATCACGCAGGGGAACGGAACATGGCACAGCACTCTTCATCAGCGCACGCGCTACCCCAGACGGCATTGCCGCAGGGGAACCAGCTCCAGAAAGGCAGCCTTGGCCTTTGGTCGATCATCTTTTTTGTTATTGCCGCCGCATCGCCCTTAACTGGCGTCGTCGGAGGCTTGCCCGTCGCCTTTATGGCAGGCAACGGCGCGGGCGTACCCGGTGTTTATGTCCTGGCGGGCGCACTGCTGCTTATTTTCAGCTTTGGCTTTATCGCCATGAGCCGTTATGTGGTGAACGCTGGCGCTTTCTACGCCTATATCGCACAAGGCCTGGGCACCCACAGCGGCATTGCCGGGCTCGGCATCGCACTGTTGGCCTACACCGCCATTCAGCTTGCCGTTACCGCTATGTTTGGCTTCTTCTTTGCGCAGTTCGTGCAGATGCACACTGGGATCGCAGCGCCCTGGTGGCTGTTCTCGCTGCTGATGCAAGCGGCCGTAGTAGCGCTCGGTATTGCCAAAGTGGAGCTCGGCGGCAAAGTGCTCGGGGTCTTGATGCTGCTGGAAGTGGGCATTGTGCTGCTGGTTGATGCTGCCATTATTAGCCAACCCATTGCCTTTGATATCAGCGCCTTTACCCCGTCTACCGTGTTTCATGGCGATGTGGGCATTGCGATGATCTTCGCCATTTGCTCTTTCGTCGGCTTTGAGGCGACCGCAATCTACTCGGAAGAGTGTCGGCAACCGGCCAAGATAATCCCACGCGCCACGCTGCTCGCCGTGGTGCTGATCACCAGCTTTTTCGCCCTCTCCGGCTGGGCATTTGTGCAATATGCAGGTGCCGCTCACGTTGCCGAACTCGCCGCCAACGATCCCGGGATGTTTGTGTTTACCGTCACCGAACAGGTGCTTGGCCCGTGGGCCATTCAGGTGATGTCGGTTTTACTGATCACCAGCCTGTTTGCCGCAACACAGGCGTTCCATAACACGCTGTCGCGCTATCTGTTCGCCATTAGCCGCGACGGTTTGCTGTGGTCGAAAATGGCAAAAACCCACCGCACGCACCAGACACCCTATATCGCCAGTCTGGTGCAAGGCGCGTTTATGCTGTGCGCTACCGCGCTGTTCGCCCTGGCGCAGTTAGACCCGATGGCGAACGTTTTCTCCTGGGCTTCTGCCTTGGGCAGCATGTCGATTCTGGTGCTGCAATTCAGCGTCTCGCTTGCCGTTCTTGCCTACTTCCAGCGTAACCCTTCGCTGCCGGTATCACGCTGGAGCCGCCTTATCGCGCCAGCGCTCTCCGCACTCGGCATGTTGGCGACGCTGGCGCTGGTGGTCAATAACCTCGACGTACTGAGCGGTTCCTCCTCGCCGGTGGTGTCATCGCTGCCCTATCTGGTGCTAATGGTGGCGTTTGCCGGGTTTATGAGTGCGCACTTCCTGCGCCGATTGAGCCCCGAGCGCTATTCACGCATCGGCCAGATGGTTGAAACCCTATAACGCCACGCGGATTCGTCCGTTGCGGCTGCGGCGGCAACGGCTCACTGTCATCTGATTTCATGGAGTACGCACAATGACAACACCCTATAACCACACGGATTACCGTTTTTGGCACCCGATGGCACACCCGAATGAGTGGGCTGAACGCGAACCGCTGCGCATTGTAAAAGGCGACGGCCTTTACATCTGGGATGATAAAGGGCGCAAAATGCTCGATGGCTTCGCCGGACTGTGGTGCGTAAACGTCGGTCACAATCGCCCGGAAGTAAAAGCCGCCATCGCCAAACAGATGGATGAACTGGCTTACTACCAACTGTTTGACGGCGTCAGCCACCCGATGGCAGAAGCGCTGTCTAATCGCCTTATCCAGATGACGCAGCAAGAAGATATGCGACGGGTGCTGTACGGCATGGGTGGTTCGGACGGTGTGGAAACCGCCCTCAAGGTGGCGCGCCAATACTGGATTTTGCAAGGCAAGCCGCAGCGCACGCGTTTTATCTCGTTAAAGAATGCCTATCATGGCGTACACATGGGTGGCACCTCGGTGTCTGGCCTGCCGATTTATCGCCTCAACTACGGCCCAATGCTGGAAGGCTGTACGCAGATCGAATCGCCCTGGCAGTATCGCAACCCGTGGAACTGCGACGATCCCGATACGTTAGGCAAATTGGTGGCCGAGCAGTTAGAGCGTGAAATTCTTTATTACGGCCCGGATACCGTCGCCGCCTTCATCGCCGAGCCGGTGCAGGGCGCAGGCGGTGTGATTGTGCCACCGGCTAACTTCTGGCCGCTGGTGCGCGAGATCTGTGATAAATACGGCGTGCTGCTGATCGCCGATGAAGTGGTCACCGGGTTTGGCCGCAGCGGGGCGATGTTTGGCTCACGCGGTTGGGGCGTAAAGCCCGACATCATGGTGTTTGCCAAGGCGCTCACCGCCGGATACGTGCCGCTGTCTGCGACCGTGCTGAATCAGCGTATCGAAGCCGCCTATCTGGACAACCGCGATGCGCGTGGGTTGCTGATGACCGGCTTTACCTACGGCGGCCATCCGTTAGCCTGCGCCGCCGGGCTGGCAGTGCTGGATATTGTGGAGCAGGAGAATTTGCCAGCCAATGCCGCACATCAGGGGGAATATTTGCTGGGTCAGTTGCTGCCGTTTGAATCACGCTTCCGCTCCGTGGGCAACGTGCGCGGTAAAGGGTTGATGCTGGCGCTGGATCTGGTGGAGGACAAAGCGAGCAAGCGCTCATTAGCGCCGGATAACGGCCTGGCATTCCGCATTGCAGAAGCGGCACGCGATGCCGGCGCGGTGGTACGTCCGGTCGGACCGAAACTGGTGTTGGCGCCACCGTTAACCATCGATAAAGCGGGCTGCGATACGCTGGTGATGGCACTGCAAACGGCGTTTGAGAAGGAAGACAGGTAACAAGACTCTAGTAGCAAAAAAAGGGCCGTTCCTGCATGAACGGCCCTTATTTATTTAAACGCTAAGCGTCGCGCTGTTCGATTATTGCAATACGGAAATATCCGCCACTTTCAGGAACAGATTACGTAACTGGTTGAGCAGCGTCAGACGGTTCAGGCGCACGCGTTCGTCTTCCGCGTTAACCATCACCTTATCGAAGAAGTTATCAACCGGTTCACGCAGTTCGGCCAGTTCCGCCAACGCTTCCTGATAGCGCCCTTCAGCGAACCAGGGTGCCAGCTTGCTTTCCAACGCGGTAACGTAGGTAGCCAGTTGAATTTCCTCTTTCTCTTTGAGCAGAGCAGCATCAATGTTGGCGTTCAGCGTATCGGTAGATTTCGCCAGAATGTTAGACACACGCTTGTTGGCCGCAGCCAGCGCAGTGGCGGCATCCAGCGAACGGAAATGGCTCACCGCTTTCACACGGGCATCAAAATCTGCCGGACGCGTCGGGCGACGGGCCAATACCGCCTGAATGGTGTCCACGCTATGACCTTCTTCCTGATACCAGGCGCGGAAACGGCCCAGCATGAATTCGATCACGTCATCGACCACGTTAGCGTTGGTCAGCTTGTCGCCATACAGGCGCACCGCTTCTTCCGTCAGCGTTTGCAGATCGAGCGGCAGCTGTTTCTCAACGATAATACGCAGCACACCCAGCGCAGCACGGCGCAGCGCGAACGGGTCTTTATCCCCTTTCGGGTGTTGACCGATGCCGAAAATACCCGCCAGCGTATCCATCTTATCGGCAATCGCCAATGCGCAGGCAACGCCAGATGCAGGCAGTGCATCCCCGGCAAAACGCGGCTGATATTGTTCGTTCAGGGCAACGGCAACGTCTTCGGCTTCACCGTCGTGACGCGCGTAGTGCATCCCCATGACGCCCTGAGTGTCGGTAAATTCGAACACCATGTTGGTCATCAGGTCGCACTTGGAGAGCAAACCGGCACGTTTCGCGTGAGAAACGTCGGCACCGATTTTCTCCGCCACCCAGCCCGCCAAAGCCTGAATGCGATCGGTCTTGTCGCGCAGCGTACCCAACTGCTGTTGGAACAGCACGGTTTGCAGACGCGGCAAATGGTCTTCCAGACGTTTTTTGCGGTCGGTGTTGAAGAAGAATTCGGCATCCGCCAGACGCGGGCGCACCACTTTCTCGTTACCCGAGATAATTTGCTGCGGATCTTTGGATTCAATGTTGGCAACAAAGATGAAATTCGGCAGCAGCTTTCCGGCGTTGTCATACACCGGGAAATACTTCTGATCGCCCTTCATGGTGTAAACCAGCGCTTCGGCAGGCACTGCCAGGAATTTTTCTTCAAAGCGCGCGGTCAGCACCACCGGCCATTCCACCAGTGAGGTCACTTCTTCCAGCAGGCTTTCGCTCAGATCGGCATTACCCCCAATCTGACGCGCAGCCGCTTGCGCATCGGCTTTGATCAACGCCTTGCGCGCTTCATAATCGGCGATAACCTTGCCGCGCTCCAGCAGAATGCTCGGGTATTGGTCAGCGTTATCAATGGTGAATTCGGGCTCGCCCATAAAGCGATGGCCGCGCACGGTGCGAGCGGATTCAATGCCCAACACCTGACCGGGGATCAGTTCATCACCCAGCAGCATCGTTACCGTATGCACCGGACGCACAAATTGGGTCTCTTTATCGCCCCAGTGCATCAGTTTCGGGATCGGCAGTTTCGCCAGCGCGTTAGCGACCATATCCGCCAACAGACCCTGTGCGCTGCCGCCCTTTACCAGCGCGCGATACAGCAACCACTCGCCTTTATCCGTCGTCAAACGTTCCGCCTGATCGACCGTGATACCGCAGCCGCGCGCCCAGCCTTCGGCCGCTTTGGTCGGTTTGCCCTCAGCGTCATACGCCTGAGCAATCGCCGGACCACGTTTTTCGACTTCACGATCCGGTTGTGCGGCGCTCAACTGCGCCACTTTCAGCGCCAAGCGACGCGGCGCGGCAAACCAGCTCACGTCGCCGTGTGTCAGCCCGGCATTATCCAGTTCAGTGGTGAAGTTGGCGGCAAAGGACTCCGCCAGAGAACGCAGCGCCTTCGGCGGCAGCTCTTCCGTGCCGATTTCCACCAGAAAAGTCTTGTCAGTCATCGCTGTTAGCTCTCTTTCTTGTTACACATCGGGAAGCCCAGCGCTTCACGGGAAGCGTAGTAGGCTTCGGCCACCGCTTTGGTCAGCGTGCGAATGCGCAGAATGTAGCGCTGACGTTCGGTAACGGAAATCGCTTTGCGCGCGTCCAGCAGGTTAAAGCTGTGCGCGGCTTTCAGAATGCGCTCGTAAGCAGGCAGAGGCAGCGGTTTTTCCAGCGCCAGCAGCTGTTGCGCTTCTTTCTCGTACTGCTCGAAGCAGGTAAACAGGAAATCGACGTCGGCGTATTCGAAGTTATAAGTGGACTGTTCCACTTCGTTCTGGTGGAACACGTCACCGTAGGTGGTTTTCCCCAACGGGCCATCGCTCCACACCAGGTCATAGACGCTGTCCACGCCCTGAATGTACATCGCCAGACGTTCCAGACCGTAAGTGATCTCACCGGTCACCGGCTTGCACTCAAGGCCGCCCACCTGCTGGAAGTAGGTAAACTGCGTGACTTCCATACCGTTCAACCACACTTCCCAGCCCAATCCCCAGGCACCCAGCGTCGGGTTCTCCCAGTTATCTTCCACGAAACGGATATCGTGAATGGTCGGGTCCAGCCCCAGCTCTTTCAGCGAACCGAGGTACAGCTCCTGAATGTTGTCCGGTGACGGCTTGATGATGACCTGAAACTGATAATAGTGTTGCAGGCGGTTCGGGTTTTCCCCGTAACGACCGTCGGTAGGACGACGCGACGGCTGCACATAGGCAGCGGCAATCGGCTCTGGCCCCAGCGCGCGCAGACAGGTCATCGGATGAGAAGTGCCAGCGCCGACTTCCATATCCAAAGGTTGGATAATGGTGCAGCCTTGGCGAGCCCAGTAATCCTGCAACGTCAGGATCAGGCCCTGAAAGGTCTTGGTATCAAACTTTTGCATGTCAGATTCACGCGATACATGTGGATTTATATGGAATGCGCCAGTATACCCTCTGAGTGCAAGATATACAGCCAGAATGCTGCAACAACTTCACTTCAGCGGCACTTTATTGCTGTTGAGGTTAGTTTCACACAGCGCAGCCCCACACTGGCCGCGCCCAGCGGATCACGCGGTGAACACCGTTTGCAGCATTTTCAGGCTCAGCACCAGCAACAGGGCGGCAAAGATTTTCTTCAGGGTAGCCACCGGCAAACGATGCGCCAAACGCGCACCATAAGGCGCGGTAAAGAAGCTCACCGCCGAGATCAGCAGCACCGCAGGCACCGAGACATAGCCCAATGTGTAAGCAGGCATTCCCGCCGT
This sequence comes from Candidatus Symbiopectobacterium sp. NZEC127, assembly GCF_025962675.1. Classification (NCBI taxonomy): domain Bacteria; kingdom Pseudomonadati; phylum Pseudomonadota; class Gammaproteobacteria; order Enterobacterales; family Enterobacteriaceae; genus Symbiopectobacterium; species Candidatus Symbiopectobacterium sp. NZEC127. The sequence goes on along the minus strand of NZ_JAGFPG010000006.1, from coordinate 139,176 downwards.
GGACCAGCCGTTAATCATATAGCCCAGCGCCCCCGCCAGCGCGATAGGCAGCCCCACCGCCGCCGACGTGCCGATCGCCTGCTGGATGCGCACATTACACCAGGTCAGAAACGGTACGGTGAGCGACCCCCCGCCAATCGCCACCAGTGCGGAAATGCCGCCGATGATCAACCCCGCCAGCGATACCCCAGCCACGCCCGGCAGTTGGCGCTGCGCCTTGGGTTTGATATTGAGCACCATCTGCAATGAAACATAGGCCATAAAGCAGGAGAAGAAGATGGCCAGCGCCCGAGTAGGCAGCAGTGTAGCCAACCAGGTGGCGGCGAAGGTGCCGATAAGGATAGCGGGTGTAATGCGCAGTACCACGGGCCATAGCACCGCTTGATGCTGGTGATGGGTGCGCAAGCTGGAGATCGCGGTAATAACAATCGCCGCCATCGAGGTGCCCAGCGCCAAATGCACCAGATGCTCGCCTTGCACGCCTTGAGCAGCAAACAGTGCCGTCAAAATCGGCACCATGATGCCGCCGCCGCCAATCCCCAACAGCCCCGCCACGAACCCGACAACGCCGCCCAACGCCAGATAGGCAACGATCCACTCAATAGCCATGTGCTTCCCCTTCCCCGCTTGCCATATGTAATAGTGTATAACCTGCGCCGTACCTCTCACGCGCCGATCTTATTGATTTCTTGTGAGCACGCACACAAACAGCTGGTTGCATATACAGCTAAATTTTGCCATGATCGTAATTGAATCATGCTTATACCCTAAATAATTCGCGTTGCAGTAAGGCGGCAAGTGAGGGAGTTCCGATGAGCTTACTCAGGTAAGTGATTCGGGTGAGCGAGCGTAGCCAACGCATCTGCAACTTGAATTATGACGGGTATATCTTTAGCAACATCATGATGAAATGACAACTTGATGAAACTGCAATAGCCTCCGCTTATTACAGAAGCGCCACACGCCACAGGAACGCGACCATGAACCGATGCGCATGGGTCACCCAAGACCCGCTTTACCTCGATTATCACGATACGGAATGGGGCAAACCGTGCAAAGAGAGCGTCAAACTGTTCGAACTGCTGTGTCTTGAAGGACAGCAGGCCGGTTTGTCATGGATAACGGTATTGAAGAAGCGGGAAAACTACCGGGCGAGCTTTCATCAGTTTGACCCGAAACAGGTGGCAAGCATGACGCAGGAAGACGTTGAGCGCTTGTTACAAGACAGTGGCATTATCCGTCATCGCGGCAAGATTGAAGCCATCATCACCAACGCGCGCATCTGGTGTGACATGGAAGCGCAGGGCGAATCGTTTTCCGATTTTATCTGGTCTTTTGTTAATCACACGCCGTTGGTCAACAGCCCCACCGCGCTGTCCGATGTGCCCGCTAAAACCGCCGTTTCCGATGCCATGTCTAAAGCGCTGAAGAAGCGCGGCTTCAAGTTTATCGGTTCCACTATCTGCTACGCCTTTATGCAAGCCGCCGGCTTGGTCAACGACCACACTACCGACTGCTTCTGCTATCAAGAGGCCAAGCGTGATTAGGGACTACCGGCCAGAAGATCTTGCTCTGTTACTCCGCTTGTGGCTGGAAAGCACTACACGCGCGCACCCGTTCATCAACCCAACCTATTGGCAGGAAAGCGAACCGCTGGTGCGCGAACAATATATCCCGAACGCGGAGACCTGGGTTTATGAGGTTGAAGGCGTAATCGTCGGTTTCATCAGCGTGATGGAACAACGTTTTGTCGGTGCACTGTTTGTCCATCATCGCTGGCATGGCAAAGGCGTTGGCGTCGCGCTGATGACCCATGTGCAGCAGCGCTTCCCTGTTCTAAGCCTGGAAGTGTATGAACAAAACCTGCGCGCCTGTGCCTTTTACCAGAAGCAGGGTTTCTCCCCGGTAAAACGCACGTTCCCCGCAGAAACCAATGCTCCTGCGCAGATTATGCAATGGGAAAAAATGGCCTGACGCTGTCAGGCTAGCCTGTGTCCCCCTCCCCCTCAATAACCTGCCCTACCCGCCAATAGGTTGTCGTGCCCACGCTCTGTTCAACGCGTAATTAGTGATAACGATCGCGTTTCATCAACCCTGTAGTTGAATCACTCACCCTTTGAGTGGTTTATTATATGGAACTCTTGTTCAATATAGTGAATAGAATGAAAGCAAATCGGATTAAGGGCGTTATCCCCCCCCTTCCCACGTTGACAGATGCCGAGGGGAACCTCGACAAGCAAGCAATGGGCAGGTTGCTCGATCGGGTGATTAACGCTGGCGTACACGGCGTGCTGGCGCTGGGCACCTGCGGCGAATTTTATGCCCTGCGCCGGGAAACTCGTCAGGAAACCGCCGAATTTGTGGTCGACTATGTTAATGGTCGCGTGCCAGTGATTCTCGGTATCGGCGGCACCTGCATCGATGATGTTCTGTATTTCGGGCAACATGCCGCGCGCTGCGGCGCAGATGCCGTATTGGTCATCAATCCTTATTACGCACCGCTCAGCGCAGAGAGCCTTTTTCGCTTTTACCAAACCGTGGCGGAAAATCTCGCGCTGCCGATCATGATTTATAACTTTCCGCAGCTGACAGGGCATACGATTTCTGCCGATATGGTGCGTCGTTTAGCACAGCAATTCCCGTCGATCATCGGCATTAAAGACACCATTAATAATATCAGCCACATTCGGGAATTGATGAATCAGGTTAAACCTCACCGCCCGGACTTCCTTATTTTCGCCGGTTACGACGAATACCTGTTAGACACGCTGATATTAGGAGGGGATGGCGGCTTTCCGGCGAGTGCTAATTTCGCCCCTGACGTTACCGTTAAACTCTACGAGCATTTTTGCGCAGAAAACTATTCAGCCGTATTTCAACAGCGACGTGAATTATCGCGGCTGGCGCAATTTTTTTCCATTAACGCTCCCTTGCCTGACTTACTCAAACATCTGTTAGCCATGACGGGAATGTATACGCCTGACGGCAACACCAATAAAACAAATAGGCTTTCACCGGAACATATTGCGGAATTAAAAGACCTTCTGCCATTACGTGAAGAAAAGGAATAAACCATGGGAAGTGAAAAGATCCAGGCCGCCATTATTGGTTCAGGAAATATTGGCACTGACTTGATGTTCAAAATAATGAAAAACAGCCAATACCTGAGTATGGGCGCGATGATCGGTATCGATCCAGCCTCAGACGGTTTAGCCCGCGCTGCACGGCTGGGCGTGCCGGTTTCTGCCGAGGGTATCGACGGACTGCTGGCATTGCCTAATTTCCAAGACATTAAAATCGTTTTCGACGCCACTTCAGCCAAATCACATCTGGTACACAACGAGAAGCTGCAACCGTTCGGCATTAAGGTCATCGACCTGACCCCGGCAGCCATCGGCCCGTATGTGGTCCCGTCCATTAATCTGGAACAAGAAAGTGATGCGGCCAACATCAACATGGTCACCTGCGGCGGGCAGGCAACCATTCCTATCGTCAATGCGGTGGCACAGGTCACTGACGTTTACTATGCCGAAATTGTTGCCAGTATCGCCAGCAAATCCGCAGGACCCGGCACCCGCGCTAATATTGACGAGTTTACCGAAACCACGTCTGCCGCCATCGTTAACGTGGGCAAAGCGCGCGCCGGGAAAGCCATTATTATTCTCAACCCGGCGTCCCCGCCTATCATGATGCGCGACACCGTCTTTACCTATTCCGCCACGGTCGAGCCCGAAAAAATTGAAGCCAGCATTCACAGCATGGTGCAAAAAGTCAGCCGCTATGTGCCGGGCTATCGCCTAAAACAGGCCGTGCAATTCGATATTATCAATGAAGAGAATCCGCTGTTTATCGACGGGGAAAAATACACGACAGGGTTAAAAACTTCGGTATTTATCGAAGTAGAAGGGGCCGCCCACTATTTACCCGCCTATGCCGGCAACCTGGATATTATGACCTCCGCCGCGTTAGCCTGCGGCGATCATTTTGCCAAGAACCTGAAAAATTAATCCTCAGCGATAAAAGAGAATGATGATGAATAATAAAAAAATCTACATCTCGGACGTAACATTACGCGACGGCTCCCATGCCGTTAAACACCAGTACACGCAACAACAGGTTCAACAGATCGCCAGCGTGCTGGACAAGGCGCATGTGGACTCCATTGAGATCGCCCACGGTGACGGGCTGGCAGGATCGAGTTTTAACTATGGTTTCAGCCGCTGCGCTGACACCGAAATGATCGCTGCCGCCGCTGAGGTTGTCACCCACAGTAAAATTGCCACCCTGCTGATCCCCGGCGTCGGCACCATTCATGACTTACACGCCGCCTATGATGCTGGCGCACGCGTAGTGCGTGTCGCAACCCACTGCACCGAGGCGGATATATCACGGCAGCATATTGAATTCGCGCGCAACCTCGGCATGGACACCGTCGGTTTTCTGATGATGAGCCACATGATTGCTCCGCAGGAACTGGCTGAGCAGGCGAAAAAAATGGAGAGCTATGGTGCAAATTGCATCTACGTGGTGGATTCCAGCGGTGCCATGCTGATGCAGGACATTCGCGATCGCTTCCGTGCACTGAAAGCCATCCTGAACAGCGATACCCAAACGGGCATGCACGCACACAACAACCTTTCCGTCAGTATCGCCAACTCACTGACCGCCATCGAAGAGGGCTGCGATCGGGTAGATACCAGCCTGGCGGGCATGGGGGCTGGCGCGGGAAATACCCCCACCGAAGTGTTTATCGGCTGTCTGGAAAAGCAAGGCTGGCAACACGGTTGTCAATTAGACACGTTGATCAACGGTGCTGACGATGTGGTGCGTCCGTTGCAACACCGTCCGGTACGCGTCGATCGCGAAACCCTATCGCTCGGACTCGCCGGGGTGTATTCCAGCTTTTTGCTGCACGCCGAACGTGCATCGCAAAAATACGGCATCAGCACCATGGATATATTAATGGAGCTCGGGAAAAGAAAAATGGTCGGCGGTCAGGAAGACATGATTGTCGATGTTGCATTGGATTTAAAAAACGCCAACACCAGGCAAGCACAATAATACTAATGATTATATGAGGTTTTAATAATGCGAAGCCAAAAAATATTAGGAAGCCTTGAGTGGGGTTTTAACCGTAGCGTATTTAAAAGTATCGGTTATTCTGATGAAGATCTGAAAAGACCTGTCATTGGTATCGCCAACTCCTGGAATGAACTGGTACCCGGCCATTTCAATTTGCGTCAGGTCGGTGAATCGGTGAAAAAAGGTATCCACATGGCGGGCGGCACCGCCGTGGAGTTTGGCCTGATTGCCGCCTGTGACGGCACGGCACAGGGCCATAAAGGCATGCACTATATCCTGCCTTCACGGGATATGATCGCCAACGATATCGAGATCATGGTAGAAGCCCATCAGTTGGATGCCATCGTGATGCTCGGCTCCTGCGACAAGATTGTTCCCGCGATGCTGATGGCCGCTGCACGTCTGGACATCCCCGCCATCATTCTGCCCGGCGGCCCAATGCTGGGCGGCGAAGTGTTCGACGGACGCAAATCGGACCTGACCACCATGTCCGAATCGTTGGGCATGCTAAAAGCAGGCAAAATCACCGAAGACGTTTGCCATCGGTTGGAAAACACGTGCGGCCCGACCTGCGGTTCCTGCTCATTCCTCGGCACCGCCAACACCATGTGCAGCCTGTCGGAAGCCATCGGCATGACATTACCCAATGGCGCACTGACGCCCGCAGTGTATTCCGAGCGCCTGCGGCTGGGTGAAAGCACCGGTTTTGCCATCATGAACATGGTGAAAAACAACGTTACCGCCCGCGACATTATTACCATCGATGCGATTAAAAACGCCATCAGGGTGTTGATGGCAATCGGTGGCTCCACCAATGCGGTTCTGCACCTCTCCGCATTGGCACATGAGCTTGATATCTCAGCTGAAACCATGATGGCTCTGTATGAAGAACTGAGCGACAGCACGCCGCAAATCGTCAAGGTGAACCCGGCGGCGAAGTTCGATATGGAGGATTTCCACCGTGCGGGCGGCATTCCACAAGTGATGCATGAAATCAGCGGATTGCTGGAGAAAGGCGCGCTCACCGTCACCGGGCAAACCGTCGGAGAAAACCTGGCGGCAATGAACCTGTTGTATCAGCCTAACCGTGACATCATCAAACCCATAGAAACACCCTTTGCCCCTCAGGGTGGGATTGCCATTCTCAAAGGCAATATCGCACCGAAAAGCGGGGTGACCAAACCGGCCGCCATTTTGCCAGAAATGCGCCATTTCACCGGGAAAGCCGTCTGTTTTGACAGTGAAGATGCCGCCGAGGAAGCCATTCTGGCCGGACATATCAAACCCGGAGACGTGCTGGTCATACGCTATGAAGGCCCCAAAGGCGGCCCCGGCATGCGCGAAATGTTCAAGGCGATGAAATACCTGTATGGCATGGGGCTGGCCAGTAACACCGCCATCATTACCGATGGCCGTTTCTCCGGCACCAATAATGGCTGCTTTGTTGGTCATATTTCGCCAGAGGCGGCGGAAGGCGGCCCGATTGCCGCACTGCGCGATGGCGACATGATCACTATTGATATTCCTAACAAAACGATTCACGCCCATTTAACCGATGAAGAAATCGCTCAGCGGTTACAACAATGGCAGGCACCCAAACGTAAATTCACCAAGGGTATTTTGGGCATCTACTCACAATTAGCCAGCTCGGCACATGAGGGTGCCGTTTTGAAATAACCAGATTGTCATTATTGATGACATTGCACCCGTAATAATTCGCGTGACAGGACGATGGCCTCACTTACCGTGAGGCCCAGGAATGGAATGAATAACGTACGCCGTTTTAATTATGCCGGGAATATACGCTGTACCTACCAATTAATAATAATAGCAGGGCTATAGTATGGAAAATACTAATCCAGCAGTAACTTACAATCAGGTTGATGCAACAATACCCAACGCCAGATGGTGGCATATTATTCCCGCCACCATATTAGTTTATATCGTCGCATTTATGGATCGCACCAATATCGGGATCGCCATTGCCGGCGGTATGGATAAAGATCTCGGTATTACCTCCTCGGTCGCCGGAGCCGCTGCGGGTATCTTCTTTTTCGGCTATCTCTTTTTGCAAATCCCTGGCGGCCATTTTGCAGAAAAGGCCAGCGCCAAGAAATTTATCGCCTGGACCATCGTGTTTTGGGGCGGTCTGGCCATGGTATCGGGCTTTGTACAAAATACCTGGCAACTGATGACGGTGCGCTTCTTCCTCGGCGTAGCGGAAGGTGGGGTTTATCCTGCCATTCTTGCGTTGATCGGCCACTGGTTCCCCAATAAAGAGCGAGCCCGCGCCATTGCATTTTTCCAGATGAACATGGCAATTGCGGTGATCATTACCAGCCCGATTTCCGGCTGGCTGATTCAAAACTATGACTGGCGCGTGATGTTTATCGTTGAGGGGCTGGTTTCCCTGGCGCTGCTGTTTATCTGGCTGCCGCTGGTCGCCGATCATCCCAAAGATGCCAAATGGCTTTCTGCGCAAGAGCGGGAATGGATCGAAACCGAATTGCGCAACGATGTGGAAGAAAATAAACGCAATCAGGGCGCACTCTCTCAAGGGGGTTACAAAGCCCTTTACCGTAGCCTGAACCTGTGGCGCATGGTGGCAATTTACTTCTTTATGTCCGCTGGCTTTTACGGTTTCTCACTGTGGATGCCCACACTTATCAGCGAGCTCACCAAATCCACCATGACGGTCGTCGGTTTACTGACCGCTGTGCCCTTTATCTTTACCATCATCGGCCAGTATATTTTCGCCAGACTGTGCGACGCCACCATGAACCGTCGGCTCTTTACCGCACTGTCATTCTTTGGCATTGCCATCTCACTGGCACTTTCTGTGGTACTGAAAGAAAACGTCTGGCTTTCCTACGGCATGCTGGTGTGCGGCGGGTTCTTCCTGAACGCCTGGGCAGGTCCGTACTGGTCAATGCCTACCCTGCTGTTCCCGGCGGAAGCGTTGGGTGGCGCGCGCGGCACTATCAATGCCATCGGCAGTCTGGGTGGATTCTGTGGACCCTATTTAGTCGGTCTGATTTCACTGTATTTAGGCAGCAAGATGGGCGTATTAATGCTGGTCGTCTCGCTGATTATTGCCGCATTGCTGACGTTATCGCTGCCAAAAGTGACAGCCAATAAATAATCAGTCTGAATAGGAAAAAGAGCGTTGCTGGCAGCGCTCTTTTTTATTTTTTTACTCATAGAGCTTGCGGCTGATTTTTTGGCAGGCTTCACGTAATTGATGAATGATTTCCTCATGCCGTGTTTCGGGTATTTGAAAAGTGACGCCCGTGACGCTCACACCGGCAATAATATCGTGATGCCCATCGAATATTGGCATGGCAATACAAAATATGCCCAAATCCCCTTCTTCGCGATCGAAGGCATAGCCTGTTTTTCTGATCTCTTGCAGCTCTTTTTTCAGGGCGGTTTTTGTTGGAATGGTCATCGGGGTGAAAATTTCCAGAGTCTCTTCCGGCAACAAGCGATCCAACTCTTCATCACTTAACTGAGAAATCAGCGCTTTACCCAACCCAGAACTGTGCAGCGATAACTTTTTACCCACCACGCTTTTAATGCTAATCAGTTGATTACTTTCTATTTTATCCAGGTAAATCGGGCTGTCGCCATCGAGTACGCCCAAATGACACGTCAAATTAAGTTGGTTCACCAGTTCGGACAATAGAGCATGAGCCACAGATTTAACATTAAAATTCTGAATGGCCGCACTGCCATATTCATACATTTTCAGGCCCAGGTGATATTTGTTTTTTTCAAATTTCACCAGACGGTGCGTAACCAGTGACGACAACATCAGGGAGAGGCTGCTTTTCGGCAAGGATAATGCATTGTGTATTTCGGTAAAGGTTGCCACATTCCGTGTTGAAAGATAATCAAGCAGCAAAATCATTTTATCGATAGCCGGCACTTTTGTTTTTGCATTATTCATGTTTGCTCCTGGTTTACACCCTGTTTAACCCCGACACCAATATTATAACTGATTGATATTTAATATGACATTATCTGTTCGTCAGATTTCATGCTGCAACAATTCTGCACCTATCCTAGCGTATTGTGTTAACAACACCACGCGACTCGACCGCACGAATGGTATCCTGTTACGCAGGATTTTTGTTCAAACAAAAAGCTAATGGTATTATATTGGTATTAGATTAGTGTCGTTTAAGCACCACCCGCGTTACCTATAACAACAATCAGAGTACAGCTTATGCCATCAAAATTAGAGAGTCATATCGCCGGGGCGTTATATGGGCAAATGCTAGGGGATGCGATGGGAATGCCATCGGAGCTGTGGCCGCGAGCACGCATCAAAGCGCATTTTGGATGGATAGACCGCTTTCTGCCGGGTCCTGCGGATAACATCGCCGCCTGCTATTTCACTGCTGCTCAATATACCGATGACACCTCCATGGCGCTGGCACTTGCCGATGCGCTGATCGAATGTGAGGGCGACGTCGTGCCTGACGTTATTGGTAACCACATCCTCAACTGGGCGCTACAGTTTGGTGCCTTTGAGAAGAATATTCTGGGCCCCAGTTCCAAAACGGCGCTTTTTGCCCTGAAACAGGGTGCGGATATCGATTCACTGGAAAATAACGGTATCACCAATGGCTCGGCGATGCGCATTTCTCCGCTGGGCTGTCTGCTTCCGCCCATGCCATTATCCGATTTCATTGATGCAGTGGCGCTCGCGTCTAGCCCAACGCACAAATCTGACATCGCGGTAGCTGGCGCGACCGTTATTGCCTGGGCGGTATCTCAGGGAATTGCGGAAAAAAGCTGGTCTGAGATTCGGACTGCATTACCCGCCGTGGCACAAGCCGCGCAGGAAAAACGCGTAACAACCTACAGCCCGGCCTTGTCCGCCCGTCTGCAATTGGCATTGGATACCGTGCAGAATGCGCCCGATGACGACACCGCGCTGGAGCAGATTTATCAACTGATTGGCACCGGGACGGAGATCATACAGTCCGTGCCCGCCGCCATTGCAATGGTAGAGCTGGCGCACACCGAGCCGAACCGCTGTGCCATTCTGTGCGCCAATCTGGGTGGCGATACCGACACCATCGGCGCCATGGCAACCGCTATCTGTGGTGCAATCCACGGTGTTGAAAGCATTGATTCGGATTTCAAACGGCAGTTGGATGAGGTTAACGCGCTGGATATCGATGCGTACAGTTCTGCGTTAGCGCGGTTACGTCAGCGCCGCATGGCCGTTTGAACAAAAGCGAATGTGATCATGGCGTCTGTCCCCTTAAGGCAGGCGCTAGTCCTCTGAATAGAAGACATACATATCGGCACGGCAATAGTTGATGCTGTAATCGAGCGGACGCTGATTGATATCAAACGCCAGCGATTTCACCACCAACACGGGGAGCGTTGCTGGCGTATTCACACACTGGATAAACTCGTGCGACGCCGATTGCGCCGATACCCAGTTGCGCGTTCGAACCGGTGCAATGCCCTGGCTGCGGAAATACGCATAGAGCGAAATATCGATCTGTTCAACGTCGGTAATCAAGTGCTGTGGCACATAGTTCTCTTCAATGGAGACAGGCTCGCCGTCAATATCACGCACGCGTTTAAGAAGATAGACGTCGCAGCCCGCTGAGAGCTGCAAATATTCCGCAATTTCCGCCCGGCAAGGGACTCGCGTTTTACTGATCCACAGCGTGCCCGGCGTTTTTCCTGTTGCCACCACCTGCTGGGAGAAACCCATTGCCGGTTTGAGGTGATATTCAAGTTGGTGGTTAACGTAAGTGCCGTAACCGCGACCGCGCACCACAATCTCCTGCTCGGCCAGCAGTTCCAGCGCCTTTCGCACCGTGATGCGGGAAATCCCCAGCGCCAGAACAAAATCACGCTCGCTGGGGAGAAAATCTCCGCGCTGAATCTCCCCGCTCCGCACCGCCAGTTGCACCACATCCGCGAACTTTACGTACAGCGGAAGTTTATCCGGCTCCGCCATGCGTGTGCGCAACCGCTCGACCAACCAGGTATTTACGCCCATTACGCTCCGTCCATGTCGTATCGAGGGAGCGGAAATCATAACTTTTTTCAGCTCAGGCATCTTTTTTTTCTCAATTTCATTTAACTTTCGATGAGCACTTGCAGTCTACAGCCGCCTACGCGATGATGCGGTGAGACCTTTTTTTCCTTTAACTTCCGGAGGTTGTGATGAAACCGAGTGTGATTTTGTACAAAAGTATCCCCGCCGATTTGTGCAAACGCCTGGAACAACATTTTACCGTCACCGAATTTGATGGGCTGCCCCCAGCGGGACACCCTGCACTGGCGCAGGCTGAAGGTATCATCGGTTCCGGCGGTAAAGTCGATCGCGCCTTTCTGGCACAGACGCCGCGTCTGCGTGCGGTATCAACCATTTCCGTCGGCTACGACACCTTTGACGTTGAAGCATTAACAGAAAAGGCCATTCCGCTCATGCACACGCCAACGGTACTGACCGAAACCGTGGCGGATACCGTTTTCGCATTGATCCTGTCAAGCGCCCGCCGCGTGGTAGAAGTGGCTGAACGCGTCAAAGCCGGCGAGTGGAAAAGCGGTATCGGCAGCGACTGGTTCGGTATTGACGTACACCATAAAACGATCGGGATTCTCGGTATGGGCCGTATTGGTCTGGCCGTAGCGCAACGTGCGCATTTCGGTTTCAGCATGGAAGTGTTGTACAACGCGCGACGCCATCATGCCGAAGCCGAAACGCGCTTTAACGCACGCTACTGCGATTTGGATACCTTACTGGCCGAGTCCGACTTTCTCTGCATTACCCTGCCGTTGACCGAAGAAACACGACATCTGATCAGCCATGAACAACTGGCGAAAATGAAATCCAGCGCCATTTTGATCAACATCGGTCGCGGCGCGGTGGTGGATGAGGCCGCATTAGTCGAAGCCCTCAGCAACGGTACTATCCATGCTGCCGGTCTGGATGTGTTCGTTCAGGAACCGTTGCCGGTTGACTCCCCGTTGCTGAAGCTGCCCAATGTCGTTGCGCTGCCGCATATCGGTTCTGCCACTCACGAAACACGTTACGGCATGGCCGCCTGTGCCGTTGACAATCTGATCGCCGCATTAACGGGCGACGTTAAAGAAAACTGCGTCAACCCACAGGTGCTTAAATAGCTTATTGCGCGCCAACGCTCTCTCGCTGGCGCGCTCATTACGCGTTAAGGTGCTGTTCCCCCTAGTCCGCGACCCGGCAATGTCTGGCAAAATTTACCGTTGACCGGCGGCGCTGCCGTCGGGAAAACATCATCTGGGGTCACGTAAACCCGACTGGTCGCAACAAACCCGTCCTTGAACGTGGCTTCCACGAATGTCGCTTGCCAGCCTGCATGCTGTGAATTCAGCGCCAGGTTTACCGGCCCGTGGTTGGGTAGCGTCACCTTGGTTCCCTGATAGTGAATATCACAGGCATAGCGGAAATCCCGTGCTTCAGGGTTGTTTGCCGTCCAGCGTTTTACCGTAACGGGTTTTTCAGAGAACGTGACACTAAGCGCATCGTCCTTGAGTGTGACACTGAGTTGCGGCAGTGGCTTATTTTTCAGAAAACGATTTACAAAAGTAATCAACGTGCGTTCAACGTGTTTTAAAATACTGTTATGGCTGGTGTTGGGGACCACGCGCAGAGATTTCGCTCCCGGCAGCGCGTCATAATAAAAACGTGCGTTATCGGGTGCATAGAAATCATCACCGCTGGCATTGACGATGTATTTTGCTTTATTGAGCTGTGCAGACTGGCCCGCGGCTAAATATTGCATGGGGTCTTCGATTTTCATCAACGCCTGGAATTCCGGGGTATTGATGGTTTTGTCTACACCCTGTTGATAGTAAGGGTAAAAGGCGATGGGCCAGTTTCCACCATAAGAGCGATACATATGCGTCAGCGCAACGCGTGTATCCAGCAAATCGATAACAAAGGGCACTACAGCATCGACATCGGGATCAGAAATAAAGGTCAGCCAGGACGTCCAGCCACGTTTGGATGCCCCCGTCACAATAAACCGAGTGATGCCCTGTGCTTTTAATTCCTGCTTCGCCACCCGGATCGCCTGAGACACGGCAGTCGCCATAGGAATATGTACGGAAGCTCGCGTTCTTAGCAACGGATTATCCATGAATAATGACCAACTGCGTGCGACATTGTCATCCTCTTTCAACGGTTTATTATCCGCATCGTAAGTAAGATATTGGTTCGGTATATTGCTTACCGAGATAACAACCGTTTTAGTCGCACGCGCAATGGAAGCCAACATGTCCGAGCTGAATTCGTTTTGCACGTTGGTTTTGATAATACCGTTAGGGTAGTTGGTGCCGTTGTTGACAACCATCAGCGCATGCTGTGATTTAACAGGGTGGGCAGGGAGATAGATATCAACATTGTGTTGCCACTGCGCGGGTTGCACCAATCCGCCGGGTGACCAGGATTGGGAGATCATGCGGTATTTCTTCACACTGACATCAGACTGAATGTCATCGCCATCGTAGTGATAATTCATCGGCATAGCCGCCAAATCTTCACGATAACACGATATTACCTGCGTTAAATCAGTGTCCTTATCATCATGGCATCCCATTTCCAATGCATTGGCTTGAGATAAAAAACCCATAAATAATAAGAAAAAAATAAAAGTGAGGTTATCAATCTTCATTTATTGTCCTGATTAATGAACTGAGGCTTGATAGTGTATCCGTACGTAATTAAATGAACGAGTAAGCAGAATGCGTATTTTCAATTTCCAGCAGTCTACTTCACCTTTGTATATAGATCTAACACCTGTTATTTTTTGTCTCGCTATTTGAAACTTTTCGGCAACGCGGTAGCATCACCCGTTATCTTTTCCCGTTAGCCGCCAGAAAACGGGTTACCATTGCAGCCACCGGCGGCAAGCGCTATGTTCTTTGTTAACATTGGCATTACTTTTAAGCGATACATGATGAACTTTTCTCTTTTCGGCAACAAATTCACCCGCCACGCTGGCATCACCCAATTGATGGATGACCTGAACGATGGGCTACGCACGCCAGGTGCCATCATGCTGGGCGGCGGTAACCCCGCACATATCCCGGCAATGGATGCCTACTTTCAGCAACTTTGTCAGGAGATGTTGAGTGCCGGTACATTGACCGAAGCACTGTGCAATTACGATGGCCCGCAAGGGAAAGACACGCTTCTCACCAACCTGTCTGCCTTACTCAAGCAGACGTTTGGTTGGGATATTGGGCCGCAAAACATTGCCCTGACTAACGGCAGCCAAAGCGCCTTCTTTTACTTGTTTAACCTGTTTGCAGGCCGTTATGAGGGGGGATCATCGCGCAAAGTGCTGTTTCCTCTCGCGCCAGAATATATCGGTTATGCCGATTCCGGGTTGGATGAGGACATGTTTGTCTCCGTGCGCCCACAGATAGAATTACTGCCCGAAGGCCAATTCAAATACCATGTCGATTTCGATAATTTAACCCTCGGTGACGACATCGGGATGATTTGTGTATCGCGCCCGACCAACCCTACCGGCAATGTGTTAACCGACGAAGAGCTGGTACGTCTCGACAAGCTGGCTCAACAACACGGCATTCCGTTGGTGATCGATAACGCCTACGGCGTACCGTTCCCCGGTATCATCTTCAGCGACGCCACGCCGCTGTGGAACGCCAACACCATTCTCTGCATGAGCCTGTCCAAACTCGGCCTGCCGGGATCGCGCTGCGGCATCATCGTTGGCAATGAACAGGTGATCTCCGCCATCAGCAATATGAACGGCATTGTCAGCCTGTCACCCGGCTCCATCGGCCCCGCAATGGCGAACGAAATGATTGTGCGCGGCGATTTGCTACGATTATCCAACGACGTGGTGCGTCCGTTTTATCAACAGCGCGTTACGGAAACCATCGCCACGATCCGCCGTTACCTGTCACCAGAACGTTGCCTGATCCATAAGCCTGAAGGGGCAATTTTCCTGTGGCTGTGGTTCAAGGATCTGCCCATCTCAACGGAAACGCTCTATCAACGGCTGAAAAAACGCGGCGTATTGATGGTGCCCGGCCACTATTTCTTCCCCGGATTGGCAGAAGACTGGCCCCATGCCCACCAGTGTTTGCGCATGAACTACGTGCCTGAACCCGAAAAAATCGAACAGGGTATTGCGATTCTGGCTCAGGAAGTGGAACTGGCGTTGAGCGAAAGCCACGCAGGTTAAAGAAAGACACAATAGCCAACAACCCCTCTGGCTATTGTG
The DNA here is from genome assembly GCF_025962675.1 of Candidatus Symbiopectobacterium sp. NZEC127. NCBI lineage: Bacteria > Pseudomonadati > Pseudomonadota > Gammaproteobacteria > Enterobacterales > Enterobacteriaceae > Symbiopectobacterium > Candidatus Symbiopectobacterium sp. NZEC127. The sequence continues at coordinate 123,820 of NZ_JAGFPG010000006.1, read as the reverse complement.
CTTAACGTAATCCAATCTTCTGTTTTGGTTAGCGCCCCTGTTAAGGCGCGCTAACTCTGCGAAGCAGTACGTTATTTTTTTTAGCAACATCACTGATTATCTGACTCACGGTATCGGGGTTATTGATCAACAAGATGCCTTTAAAGTAATCATCAATCTGAAATAGACGTTGCAGATTGCCTGGCTTCATTAAGCTTTCCAGTGAGAAATCCTTATAAACCGGGTTGCTCATAAAATATAAATTACAGAGATAACTAAATTTTTCATTGTCCATGATATCATTCGCAATGGCATATTTTATTTGAGCAAGAGATCGTTCAATACTGACAAACTCCCCCGTTTCTTTAACACTAAGATAGATATAGTCTTCTGGAAGACCGATAGCATGCACAGCCTCATGTAACATCGTACTTGTCGCCAGATTGATATATTTTTCTTTCTCCTGAAACCCCTGAAATTCATTCACCGATGGGTTAAACCCCTCCGGCAATATGGCGGTATTAATAAATATCCTGTCTAATGGGTCGCCGGTGTCTGACAGGCCGAGAACGGTACCCTTTTTTATGGTTTCAGGCTGTATAACACTCGCTTCCTTTGATTTGTTTTTTATTAACAAAATAATATTTTCATTGTTTTTTTCATCCAATATAAATGTCATTCGTTTTAATTTTTTTAGCAGGGAATCAATAAAGAATTTTGAGGCTTTTTTATCTTTTATCTGTATTCTATCAGAAACATAAGACTCAAAAAAATGTCGTTCATTTTTTATCACGGAAACAGCGTCATTGAGGTGTTTTACCGCATTATTGAACGATTCACTGTATATATCATAAATTATCGAAGATGACCTTTCCGCTGCAAGCTGAGGTAAGCTTTTAAAATCGAATTCACCCTCCTCACCAAAATAGCGATCTTTCATTTTTGGCAATACAGCATCCATTTCTTTTATTGACGTCAAGATTTTCTTACTACTGCGTGCAAAAATTTCATAGACATCATCCATATTATTATCCTGGCTGAGACGCTTCGGAATCTCCGCCAGTTTGTCAACATCGACATCATACTTCTCCCCGCCTATTTCCAGCCATTCCAACAGTTTTATCGATGATTTTTTATCAATTCCCAGGATGGTTTCCTGCGCTTCAACGGGAGTACTAACAATAATTTTCTTAGTATCAAAGTCCTTGATAATACTTACTGCGGTTATTTTCATTTTATCATCTATGCTACCATCCATATTTTTCCCATGCAGAGTAAAATACTCTGGAACGATAGCTCTGTTATTGTTCTTCTTTTCCTTCGCATGAAAAAAAAGGCCCTCTTTAGAGCGATAAAAAATTTCACCCCCACTGTTTTTATAAAAACCATTGACACCGACATAAGGCGTCATTGATTTATCGGGATGGTCAATGATTATGCCATGATCTTGGTTTCTTCTTAGTAGGGTACTGATATCCTTCGTTTCATAGAAATCCATATTGCATAAAGAAAGAATTTGTCTTTTAGCAATACAATGATATGCACGCAGCCTGTAATTTTTATTGTTCCCGCTATTCCCCCTCCGTTCAGGGAATAAAAAATACGTATTGCTTTTTTCGTTTTTATAAATAATCACATTACCAGCGTTACTGTTCGTCTCACCTAAGATGTAGGTATCATCTCCACGAGACGTGATTTTAAGCAGGCGATTTTTGTAGGGTAAAAAATTTTCATTATTAATATTTAATGCACCATCAATATCTCTCACACCAAGATGTTCATAAAGAAAATCAGCATCACTTAGAGAAATCGAATTTTTATACCACTGCGGGTTATTTTTAATAACATCAACGATGGTTTTATCAAGATAGTAAGCAGGTTCCGTTTCTCTGGTGGGCAATTCATCTAATTGTTCTTTGTAATTCGTATAAATACCGTCAGCATACTGAGATTGCAGATCGTATTCATCACCCGATTGTTTCACGGGGAGAACATCATATTCCCCTGATAGGTATTGATAGTTACTTAAATCTGATTTCAATAGATAATATTTATTATTAATCTTTATATATTGATTAAGATGCTTATCATATTGTGTTCCTCTAGACAACGTCATGGGTCCCACATCCTGATGATTGATGTCATCACTGACAAGTTTTTCTGTTAAGAAAGGTCGACCCGTCAACAAAGTGAGAATATTTTTACTGATACCCGGCGAGTTTTCATTTTCAAATACCCACTCACCTCCTCGAGTGACGATAGGGGTGAGATGGTTATCATGTTGTACCACATACCTATACACTTTTTTGGTCACCTCAGATTCGAGTACAGGAAATATTTCATTTCCAATCATCGCATAGATATCTGATTTATTTTTTATAAAAACACTATCACCATATATTTCTGGAGAATTATTTTGTAAGAAATAGGTGTTCTCTTTATCATTTAAAATTTTAGTCGATTTTTTCATGGTTGATTTAATCACATGATTAAGATTTATATCACCTTTCAAAACCCATTGTTTTTTAGCATTATAAAAAATATAACCTTTAGTTTCTACATCAGAGAAATGATTAAACGATTCTATAACTTCAACTTTCTTATCTTGATCTTTTATATTGATATAAAGTTTGTTTTTTTTAATCTCTATATCATTCATCATAGTGCTAATAGCGCCATTGCTAGTGTTATCAGCTAATTGCCTGGTTAACACCGAGGAGATGAGGTCTTTGGCCAAATTTCTGATGTATGACTCCAACTCTCCAGCATTGTCTAATGAAAGATCTTTCTTCTCCATAGCATCAGAGATCATGTCCAGAAACGATGACAGAATCAAAGAAACAAGACGCCCCCGGCCATACTGAGGAATCCATGAAAGTATACTGTCTATTACCGATTCGATTTTTTTGGCAAGATCGTCAAATTGATGATTACCCACACAGCCTATGCCATAAACATTATAATCAAGCACGATCTTTCCCTCATCAATCAAGGTAGAGACTGGGCTTCTCAATGTACGGCTTATCACTCTCATTATCTTAGCAGGTGTAAGAACATCCCGTTCATCACGACAGTCTACAAGGCTTGTTACTTTTACATCCTCAATATTTGAAGGCTCTGTATCGTTACGCTTAGGTAAAAAGACCCTTTTTCTGACATTGAGCAAAGTTGGGATCTGAAAGGTATCATTTTGTTCCGCTAAATCATTTCGTTGATGATAAAAAAGATTAACCGTACGTTTGTCATTACGAGAGAGACGGTTGACTATCTTAAACAGATTTTCCAGGTATATCTTCCCAAAATGATACGATTTATTATCAATAGCTTGTCTCTCATTCTCTTTAACAAAGGCGGCGGTCAATTGAAGACATTTGATAAGCAGTTTGACATTTCTTTCTCGTTTTTTTGGCGTGTTTTTTACATCAGGCGAATTTTCAGCCCGCCTAAAGATCAGATCAAACTCATTTCTTACGCGCCAATTTATTGATCTATCCTGCAATATTCTTAATATCTCATTAGGGATCTGTCTGTTCTTAATAGTGACGGCCCGATAACTCAGGGATCTTGTGTTTTTATTACTGAAATAATAACCCTCAATATCTGGAACCACGAGTTGATTAATAATATCCCGCTCGTGATTATATTCATCCAAAGAAATATCGCTTTCATTCGCAATAATGCGTGCTTCTGATTGCTGCATTCCCACGTTTTCTGAAGCATTAAATTTTTCGGCTGCCCACAGTCGGTAAAACGCCCCACCGGCTGCCCCCGCGAGTATTACTCCCCCGAGCCAAGCGGCTTGTTTTGGCGTCAAAGGTATCGCACGTTTTCCTTTTCCGGGCTGAACCTGTTGCAAGCATTGGCTCTTTTCATTCAGCATTCTCCCCTTTTCCAGTTGGCGGAGCATTCGGGGATGACTCTCTTTGGGCTCCACCAAACGCGCGAAAAAAACCTGCTTGATATAGGCTAACATACCGCTTTCACGCTGTATTTCTCGGTTGTTTACCACACCGTCGGGTGTAATTTCTTGCGTACAAGAAATGACTTTGATACGCCGTGGGAAAGTATCATCGCCGAGGCGATCCGTTAGCGGCGTCTCGTCGGTGAATACAGGTTGATATATCTTCGGCGTAGAATTCTGGCATTTCATCAGCAAGGCAACTTCCCTTTATTAAAGAATCAGGCAAGTCGATATGGTGAACAAAAAGAGAGGGCGGTGCTTTCAGGAAAACGCGCGTATTATCGACAAATATTGTTTTATACATCTATTCATAAAAAAGCGCTGACAACCTGGGAAGGGAATTGTCAGCGCAACGGGTAAGACATAAACATTATTATTAATGTACGGACGAGATACTCACTCTCTTCGGTTTCGGCGCAAACCAAATCACCAGTGCAGCAACAGCAAAAATAGCGGCAATCATCATAAAGATATGGTTAGTGGCAACCATCACGCTCTGTCCTTGTAACATCCACTCTATCGAGCCGCGAACGGCGTCCATATTCATGCCATCATTCAGCATGTTATGGGTGGCTACCGCTTCCCTGTCCGTCAAACCGGCCAGTTCCGCATGCACATAGCGGGTTTGGTTCTCCCATGATGTGTTGACCATGGAGGTAGCGAACGCTCCTGACAAGGTACGAATAAAGTTCATCAACCCTGCGGCAGAATCCATCTCTCGCTCAAGCACGCACCCGAGCGCAATGCCAGTCAGTGGAACAAAAAACAGCGGCATACCAATGCCCTGGAACAACATGGGCAGACTTATCTGGGAAAATGTCATGCTCATGTCCGCCTGGCTGCGAAACAGCGTCCACAGGCCGAGCCACAGCACCCCCGTGAACACCAGCGGACGCGGATCGATTTTCGTCGCCAGCGTAGCAATCAACGGAGCCAGAAATACCGCCAATACCCCCATCGTTGCCGTTGAGTAACCGGCAATCGTCGCGGTATAGCCCATGTAGATTTGCAGCCACAAGGGCGTCAGCACCGTAATGCCAAAGAATGCGCCAAACGCCAGGGAAAGCGTCACCATGCTGGTGGTAAAACCGCGATGGCGGAAGACTTTAAGGTCCACCACGGGATTGCGCTCGGTCAGTTCCCAAATCAGGAAGGAGATAAAGCCAATCAGTGCAATAATCGCCAGAATGACAATGCGCGTTGAAGCAAACCAGTCATGATCCTTGCCTTCATCGAGCATAATCTGCAAGGCGGACACCCAGACCACCAGCAACACCAGTCCCACGATGTCAATGCGCGATTTTGCCGTCTGCGTTTCATAACGTTGCAGCATCTTCCAGCACATGAAACCCGCCGCAATGGCGAAGGGAGTCTTACAGATAAAGATGTAGTGCCAGCTAAACTGATCGCAGATAACGCCACCGAGAATCGGCCCCATAATCGGGGCAACCAGGGTGGTCATACTCCAGATGCCGATGGCAACGTGGCCCTTGTCTTTCGGGAAAATACGCATCATCAACGTCTGAGACAGCGGCATCAGCGGCCCGCCAGAAAACCCCAGAAAGACGCGAAACAGCACCAACATGTTCATGCTGGTCGCCATCCCGCACAGCGTTGAAAAGACGCCGAACATCAGCAGACAAATCACGAAAACCCGCAGGGCACCAAAACGTGAAGCCAGCCAACCGGTCAGGGGAACCGAAATAGCCTCCGCTACCGCGTAGGATGTGATGACGTAGGTGCCCTGGCTGGTTGACGTCCCCAGACTCCCGGCAATATTCGACACAGAGACGTTGGCGATGGTGGTATCAAGAATGGCCAAAAAATTGGCCATCGCCAGACACAGGGTTCCGATGACAAGCGCCGCGCCGGTCAACGGCTGCGGAAAGGTATTCTGCGTAGTGTTGTGGCTCATGCTTTTGCGCCTTAATCCTGACGAGCCGTGGTCAGACCTTCATGACCCGATGCCGCCAGATCCAAGGTTTTATGGGTATCGATGGTAGCAATCATCGACAAGCCAACCTGAAGCGGATGTTTCGCCAGTTCCTGCTTGTCCAGCGTAATACGCAGCGGCAGACGTTGAACCACCTTAATCCAGTTGCCCGTTGCATTTTGCGCGGGGATCATGGAGAACGCCGAGCCCGTGCCGCCAGAGACACCGCTCACCACACCGTGATACACCACCTTGTCGCCATAGATATCAGCCGTAACTTCAACCGGTTGGCCGATTTTCACGTGGCGCAGTTCAACCTCTTTGAAGTTGGCGTCGATATGCACGTCGTGCAGCGGCACCACCGTCATCAAACGCTCGCCGTTCTGTACGCGTTTACCAATCTGCACCTGTCGTCTGGCGATGACGCCATCGACCGGCGCTTTGATAATGGTACGGGCCAAATCCACTTGCGCCTGTTCCACCTTGGCTTTCGCCAGCATCACCTCTGGGTTGGTTTCCACCGTGGCATCAATGGTCAACGCCGCATTGGCTTTTTTCGCACCGATGGTCGATAAACGATTAGCCACCGACTGCACCGCCGCCGCTTTGGCGACATTGAGGTTAGATTCAGCCTGCGCCATCGCATTACGCGCGTTAGTCAATTCCTCACCGGATACCGCGCCGGACTTTGCCAGCGCCTCGCGGCGCGTTAAATCCACCTGCGCTTTAGTGAAGTCAGCCTGTGACGCGACCAGCCGCGCTTGTGCCTGCGTTTCATCCGCTTCCCGCGCCTTGACTTGCGCCGCTAATCCCTCATCGGTTGCCATATAGCTGCTCACGCGCCGTCGCGACTGCCCCAGCATCGCCTCGGCTTGCGCCAATGCCAGGCGGGCATCGGTATCATCCAGTTGTACCAGCACCTCCCCCTGCTTCACCCACTGCGTATCTACCACATTCACCGCCTGCACAATGCCGGTTACCGAAGGCGTCACTTCTGCCACTTCCGCCGCACTGTAGGCATTATCAGTGGTGACATAGCGCGAGCCCACCACCGCATACCACACGCCGTAACCGCCCGCGGCGATAACCACCGCGGCAGCCAATCCTATAAACCCTTTTTTACGCGATGACGCCGCGCGCGATGCATGAAAATGTGTGTCCGCCGCAGGCGTGGCAGAGTCATTATTTCGCTGTGACATAGAAAAACTTCCTGCAAGTCGAGAGAGGATTAAGAAGCATCAAATCCGCCGCCTAACGCGTGGATTAATGAAACGTCGAGTGAGAACGCCTGTGATTGCAAATTCACTAATGCACGCTGGGTATCCAGCATGGCGTCCTCTGTTGTCAGGACATCGAGATAGGTTGCCAGCCCACCGCGATAGCGTTTATCCGCAATGAGATACGCCGCTTTGGCGTTTTCAAAGGCGTTTTCGCTTTTCGACAGGCGGGCTTTCAGGGCATTGGCGCGGGTAACCACATTGGCGATATCGTGCAACGCCAGTGTCAGCGTGTTGTTGTAGGTCGCTACGGACTCTTGGTAATTGGCCTCAGCAGAGGTTAATTGCCCGGATAAGCGCCCACCGGTGAAAATAGGCAGATACAGCGCAGGCCCAATGCTTCCGGCATCGTTGCCCGAGCGCGTCAGATTATTCAGGCCGAACGACTGATAGCCAATAAAGCCGGTAATGCTGACATCAGGATAGTATGCGGTTTTGGCAACATGAATGCGTTTTGCCGCAGCTTCAACCCGCCAACGTGCGGCGCTAATGTCTGGACGATGGCCCAGAATGTTGATGCCGGTTTTAGCTGGCAAGTTGAATGACTCATCCAAATGAATCGCCGGGCGCTGAAGGGATAGCCCACGGTCTGGCCCTTCTCCCAACAGGGCGGCAATGGCATTTTTCTGTAGCTGGATGGCCTCATCGGAAGCAATCAATTCAGCCTCAGCGCTCGCTTTCAGCGCCTGCACCTGTTTGACTACGCCGTCGGTTTCTAGCCCGTTGAGATTGCGCTCTGTCATCAATTCAACGGTTTTGCCACGGATTTCCAGCGCATTCTGCGTCGTATCATGGTTGAGATACAAACGCGCCAGTTCCGCATAAGCCTGAACCAAAGAGGCTTGCAGCAGTAATTTTGCCGACTGCATTTCCGCACCGGCTGCCGCATAATCTGACGTTGCGGCAGCGACTTCAGCGCGATTTTTGCCCCAAAAATCCAGGTTAAAACTCAGATTGGTGGTCACCGAACCGTAGTCATTCCAGCCGTGCGGCGGCATATAGGCCTGATAGGCATAGCTCACTTTGCTCTTGGAAGCCGATGCCGATGCACCGACTTGCACAGAACGAATCGAGCCAATCTGTTCGGCAATCCCGGCCGCATTCTTTAAGCGAGACTCGGCTATTTTCAAGGTTGGCGCAGAAGCCAGCGCCGTTTCCATCAGGCGATCCAACTGCCTGTCGTGGTAACGCAGCCACCACTGCGAGTCTGGCCAGCGGCCCTCTTTTTCCGTGGTCAGCGACTGTGAAGAGGCAAACTCATCGGCGCGTTTTATTTGGCTCAGTGTGTTGTCTGGCGCGGTTGAACAGCCTGCCAAAATGAGCACTGCGGCAAGCATTGGAAACCGCAAATCAGGAGGTAACAGGCTGCTATTTATTAACTTATTGATTTTCAAGATACACCCTTTTTAATACCGTACTGTACGGTTTTGTTATAACTTGACATAAACCGATAGTCAAGAGAAGCTTGCCCATTGGACTGAAAGAGAAGAGAAGCGTATGCGAGTTAAAAGTGAAACCAAGCGTCAAACCATTCTGGACATCGCGACGCGCGCGTTTATAGAGCAGGGGTTCAACAACACGTCGATGTCGGAGATCGCCAGCCGCGTAGGGGGCTCCAAGTCAACGCTCTATAACTATTTCAGTTCTAAAGAAGAGATCTTCTCAGCCGTCATGGCATCGTCAGCCAAAACAGACATCGCGGAAGCGTTCGAATCAGTAGACCCAAAGAAAGATATCGAAACGACGCTCAACAAATTTGGCCGCAATTACCTCTCCTCAGTGCTGAGCAGCGGCCTGATGGCGATTTGGCGCATGGCGATCAGTGAATCAGAACGTAGTGACATTGGCCGCTTGTTTTATGCCGAAGGACCACAGAAAGGCTGGAAAAGGCTAAGCCATTACCTCAGTAAAAAAAGCGACGAAGGCATTCTGCGCCACGCAGACAGTTGGGTATGCGCGATGCATTTGAAAGGGCTGATTGAAGCGGAGCTGTTTCTTGTCGCAGCACTGGGCGTCGACACCGCACCAGACGCGCAGCGCATCGAAGAAGCGGTCTCGCGCGCCATCACAGTATTTCTGCTCGCTTATCGGGCTGAGGCGTCGAGGCCGTAAAGCGTAGGGTGCTGTAGTCCCCCTGAATGTGGCCTTAGCGCTTAATAGCCTTCCCTGGCTAAACGACAACCACGGAAGGCCATCATGAAAAAGCGCGTTTCACTGAAACTCAGAGCCTGCGGGTTCTGAAGGACGTTGACGGTGGTCGACATGTTGAGGATGTTTGCCGTGCAGAAGACAATGATTTTCTTATTGGTCAACAATTCGTCTTAACGACTCCTTGCAAAGGCTCTATAACATCATACTCTTGACCAGCAATAACATCCTTTTCATGTTTAATGTAAATACTCTTGCTTTCTGCCCATGATATTTCACTATCATTTCGCTCCATCAATGCGTCCGGACAATTCCTGAGTAACGACTAAACACCTGATTATAATCTATAAGCTCATGACCTAAATTTTTGGCTAGCATTATTCCTTTTCCTCAATAGATAATAGGATTATCACAAACGCATGCAAAGGAACTGATGCGTGCTTGAGAACGCTATAAATGTCTTATATCTTTATTTAAAGGCATAGTAACAATACTCATAACTGAATTTATGTTTAAGAATAAAACCAAATAGATTTAGTCTCAACAAAAAAACAGAACAGGATAGTTCAATGAAAAAAGAGGGAAAGAAAATAAAAACGTTTCATTTACCGCAACAAAAAGGAACCTTATCCGATTATTGGATAGCGATCTGTGAAGGTGACGTCGCCGGAGCAGAAACAGAGCAGGAGGCTATAAAGAAAATTATTCAGAAACGAAAAGATTTACATTAATACAATGGCGTATAAACGCACATCCGATTTCTCAACGGACTGCTCCGAGATGATTTATTGTAAGGCATGTCAACATCAGCTTAAATACAATAATTCGATAATATTAACCAGATCCTGCTGTAAAAAAAACCACGTCTGTTACTTTGTTCACATACACATAAATTAATAACAAGTAAAAACCTTCACAAACCAGCGAATTGAATTTCGAATTGATTATTTTTTTTAACCTTCCAATGGGTTAAAAAATTCAATTTGAGGTCTCATTGGCCTATTTGAACAGCCACGGTTTTTAATATTGCGGTGTTGAAACCCGGTGACTTTTTCCATAGGTTTCTTGCCAGCGAAAAAAGGCGTAACTAGCGTTTTCAATGAACTCACAATCTTACGGATATTTGGCCGCCCTGTTGGTCTCGCTTCTGGGCAGTTCGCTCTCGATGCTGGCGCTCCCTTGGTTTCTGCTGGAGATAACCAACGATGTGAAATACACCGGGATAATCTTGGGCATTCGATTACTTCCCGTCTCGCTCAGCCTTTTTTTCGGGGTAAAACTCATTGATCAGTATAGCAAAAAGACCATATGTGTCCTATCTGATCTATTCTCTGCCATCCTGGTATTCGCCATACCGGCACTTTATTCCGTTAGCATGCTCAATATGGGTGTTCTGGTGTTGTTGATTTGTGCCCTGACCGCTGTTGAACAAGTCAATCACGCGGGCCTGGGTGCAATGGTTCCTGATCTCTTAAAAGATACGACCATGCCCAATGAGCGACTCAACGGCATTATCGGCAGTTTGCACAATGTTGGGGATCTTGTCGGCCCCCCACTGGCAGGCCTTATTATCGCCCTTGTGGGTAGTACCGTAGCACTCATCCTGGATGGCATCACTTTTGTTGCTTCATCATGCATTTTATTTGTCTTTATTAAATGTATTCCAGCTATGTCATACAGGAACAAGCAAGAATCCACCTTAGATAATTTAAAAGAGGGCTTTTTATTTATCTTTTGCCATCCCAAAATCCGTTTTATGGTCATTCCCAGCGTTTTGGTAAACTTTCATATTATTCCTTTGCTCTCTCTTATTCTGCCCTATCTGGCGAAAACCAGCTTCAGTAGTGCCATCGATTTAGGTTTTATGATTTCCGCTTTCGGTTGCGGTGCATTGTTGTCTTCATTGATATTTACCACTGTCGGAGAGCGATTTTCAAAATCGTGGTTATTGATTGTTTGCACGTTGACCCTGTCTGTTTGCTTTCTTCTCGCCATATTTGCCGGGAATGTCTACGTGGTCATGGTTCTTCTGTTTTTTGTTGGGCTTAGCGTGGGGTTAATGGGGCCTTTGGATGACACTATCTTGCAAACAAATGTACCTGAACGCATCCGTGGACGAGTTTTTCTGGTGTATTCCTCTTTGCGATTTGCCACCATTCCCTTGGCCATGGTGTTTTTCGGATTTTTGCTTGATGCCACGTCGATTGAAAATACATTTGCTTGTATGGCCGCTTCTTTAGGCATTTCTCTGATTTGGCTTTTGGCAAACCGTAAAGCTTGCGAGGCAGCGTAATTGAAATGGCATCTTGAATTTGGTCCCATCAAGGGCCTCTTATCGCTTACCACTAGAACGGCGATCGGCGCACACCAAGGCAGGATTGTCCCCATCATCTCTGATAAGGCGATCGATAAAGAAGCTCAGGATTGAGCTTCTTTAAAGGCATTGAATAGCCAGCACCCTTAGCGCATCGTCACAAACTCTTCCGATGCAGTTGGGTGAATCGCCACGGTATTGTCGAAGTCGCGTTTGGTCGCGCCCATTTTCACCGCTACGGCAAAGCCTTGCAGCATTTCATCCATGCCAAAGCCGATGCCATGGATGCCAACGATCTTCTCTTCCGGCCCGACACACACCAGCTTCATGCGGCACGGTTGGCGGTGCTGGGTGACTGCGGTGTACATCGCGGTGAAGGAAGAGGTGTAGACTTTAACCTGATCATCACCGAATTTTTCCCGCGCTTGCGGTTCGGTCAGCCCGACGGTGCCAATCGGCGGATGGCTAAACACCACGGTGGGTATATTGGTGTAATCCAGATGCTCTTCCGGCTTGTTGTTAAACAGCCGTTCTGAGAGACGACGCCCCGCCGCAACAGCCACTGGCGTCAGTTCAACGGCACCCGTGTTGTCGCCCACCGCATAAACACCGGGCACGTTAGTGTTCTGGTATTTATCCACCTTGATAAAACCGCGCTCATCTTTGATGACGCCCGCCGCTTCAATATTCAGGTTATCGGTTGCCGGTTCGCGGCCAATTGCCCAAATCAGGCAATCCACGGTATAGGATTCACCGTTGGTTAGATGCAGGGTCAGGCTGCCATCCGCGTTCTTTTCCACCGCCTGCGGCGTGGATTCGGTATGTAGCAACGGACCTTCTGCCTTCATCACTTCCACCAGCGTACTGAAGATCATCGGATCGAAGCTGCGCAACGGCGTGTGCTTACGCACAAACAGATGGGTTTCGGAACCGAGCGCGTTCACAACGCCTGCGATCTCAACCGCGATATAACCTGCACCGACAATTGCCGTGCGCTTTGGCAATCCGTTAAGCGCAAAAAAACCGTCGGAATCGATGCCGTACTCTGCACCGGGAATCGAAGGACGTGTCGGTCGCCCGCCCGTTGCAATCACGATATGGTCGGCAGTGATGGTTTCGCCATTCACTTCAACGGTGTGCGCATCGACAAAACGCGCAAAGCCGTGGATGACGTCCACCTGGTTTTTGCCCAGCACAGTGTTGTAGGACTGATGAATGCGATCGATATAGGCACTGCGGTTCTTCACCAGAACATCCCAGTTAAAAGCGTTAACCGTGGTATCAAAACCATAGTCCGGCCCATACTGGTGGATCGCTTCGGCAATCTGCGCCGCGTGCCACATGACCTTTTTCGGTACGCAGCCGACATTAACGCAGGTGCCGCCCAGGTACTTTGCTTCAATCAACGCACATTTTTGCCCATACATTGCCGCACGGTTAATGGACGCGATACCGCCACTGCCGCCACCGATGGCGAGATAGTCATAATGCTTTGTCATGAGAAGATCCATGGTTAAGTGAAGAGAATAAAACGCAGTGTAACCCCTGAACTCGGTCTGCGGCAAAACCGTTAACGTCGGTTTTGCCGATGGGTGCAACAGGCAAAACCTGTCAGCTTATTCCGGCACCACTTGTTCAATCAGCGTATGCCCAGTGCCGTTAGGCGCAAGCACACCGTGCAACCACGGCAGCAGCGCTTGCATTTGCGCGTGCAGTTTCCACGGCGGATTGATAACAATCATGCCCGAAGCCGTCATGCCATAGCGATCGCTGTCCGGCAGCATCGCCAGTTCAATTTGCAAAATATTACGGATACCGGTGGCTTCCAGGTCTTTGAGCATGCGTTTGATTTGCTGGCGTAATACCACCGGATACCACAGCGCGTACACGCCGGTGGCAAAACGTTTGTAACCTTCCTGAATCCCTTGCACCACTGCCTGATAGTCGGTTTTCAATTCGTAGGGGGGGTCTATCAGGATAAATCCCCGGCGAGAGGCGGGCGGCAACTGGGATTTCAACTGCCGATAGCCATCTTCACGCACCACTTTCGCTCGTGCGTCACGTTGAAACTCGCCGCGCAGCAACGGGAAGTCGCTAGGATGCAATTCCGTCAGGTGGATACTGTCCTGCTCGCGCAGCAGTTGGCGGGCAATCAGCGGCGAACCGGGGTAGAAACGTAGCGTACCGTTGCTGTTATAAGCTTTAACCGCATTCAGGTAAGGGGTCAACGCCTCGGGAATATCATCCCGCTGCCACAGTTTGGCAATACCTTCCAGATACTCCCCGGTGCGCTCCGCATGTTCACCACTGAGCTGATAACGCCCGGCCCCTGCATGGGTATCCAGATACAGAAACGGTTTCTCTTTCTCTTTGAGCGCAGTAATGATCAGGCTCTGAACGGTGTGCTTCAGTACGTCGGCATGGTTGCCGGCATGGAAACTGTGGCGATAACTTAGCATATTTCATATACCATATTGATTTTTAATGATTTTAACCTGTGATAAATATATGAAAATGCATTTATTACCCCACAGATTACCCCACAGCTTTTTGCTCAGACATGAAAGCATGGGAACGAATACGTAGAGTATACGGCAGAAAGAGGCGCATCAGAAATGAGGTGTATCTTTTGTTGCTTAACTTCTCCCACTCAACAGAAGCACACTACAGAGCACGGAGAGAAATAATTTATAAATCCAATTCTTCGAGTCGTCTGAAAGCAATATCCCAAGGCAAACGTCTTCCAGAATTTCTCATCTGAATGTAAGCTTGCTCCGCTGCATCAATCGTAATTAACCCGTGATGAATCATTTCTTCAACCACCCACAAAGTCCCTTTTACTTCAATCCCCTCCGTTTGCGCTAATTCACGAAGCGCTTTATCTCCGGTTAATAAAGGACATTGCTCCTGTTTTGCTAAACATAATGCAAAACAATCGTTTCGGCTTGGTCCATTTGCAATCTCTGAAAGTCTTAGAGCATATATTAATGTTTCCGCTGTTAGTTCACCTAAAATGAGACCTCTTTCGAGCAACACCTCATGTTGTTCCTCAAGCTCGTCATAATACAATATATCAGGAACTTTAAAACTATGCGGTAATGAGAAAAGGAGATTAATTAATCCCCCCTCCTCCATATCGATTATAATGTTCGCATCGCTAATTAAGATGATCATCTGACAGTTCCAACTTTCGGGTCTGATGGAAATTCACCAATGACATTCCTAAAAGCTCTGCTGCCTTGGATTCAGTGAGAATACCCTCACCTAACCCACGAAAAATTAACTGCTTAAACATACTCGTCTGCTCAACTGGGTAGGCCTGACCTGGTTCTTGGCTGCGCCATTTACGCATTGAGAAGAGCATAAAAAGGTCTTTGCTCTTAGCCTCAGTAATGATCTCAAGTTGCTTAGCTCGATAGATACAAGCCATCATACTCAGTCCATAATCCATTTTTAAAAGATAGAGTTCCTGAATCTCAAGATGATGACGTTTATTACCTAAATATTGATGAACAGCCACCTCAGGGAAAAGAAGTGCCCCAGCGAAACGATTACAAGCGGTTTCTTCATCCAGATGTTCAGCAAGCAAAACATGTAAAATTAAATGCCCCAGCTCATGAGCTAATGTAAACCGCTGTCGATCGCCAGGCCATTTTGAAGAAATCACCACTATCGGTTGTTTACCGATGGATGCCTGAAACCCATCGAATTTCTCGCTGGAATCCATATCCGTTACGATGACCAACACACCATGGCATTCTAATACGTCGATCATACTGGTAATGGGTTGGTTTCCTAAGGCCCATAGTTGTCGTAATTCATTCGCTATAGTTTCAATCTGACAATAATCATCAATAACCGAAATCGAGAACGTTGGTTTGGTAAACGGGGACAAGGGAAAGTTTGGCCACAAATTATATAGCTCTATCCACCGTTCAGCCTGATCAAGCACATCAGCCTTAATACGATTGAGTACTTTCTGGGGAACCGTGCTGCGTTTACGGTATTCGATTCCTTCTAATTCATACTTTGCGGGACGAAAAAAATACTCGTTACGAACTCCCAGAGCACGCGACATCTTCACCAACACACCAGAACTTGGCATGCTTTCGTTGTGTTCGTACTTCTTGATCATTGTGGCGCTGACGCCTGCCTGCAAAGACAACGCTTTCATAGACAGGCCAGCGGCTGCACGAGCACGTTTTAGACGTTCTCCGAACATACTGACCTCCAAGTGGTTTATAAAAACTAAAAATAATAATATTTTATAAACCAAAGTATGCCGCTTACCTTCTCGCTTATCAAGATCGCTGGTGCGTATTGTCTCGCAATAATCATTTATTTTTCGCTCATCAATCCAGAGAGATTAGGCAATTGTTCCTAATGAAAGGGTAAGCCTCTCGATCATCACATTTTATTGTTCTCAGTCCTTCATCAGGATTTCCTCAACGAGGGAACAAAACCATAACGCAATCCTCTCGCAATCCCCCTTGCCGAAAGGGTCGATCGATCGTTATATTATTAAGTATATAACGATAGTGAGTGGAGAACATCATGGCAAACCCCTTTGGCGATGGCGTTATGGACGGGCTTAAAGCCCAAACGCCCCAGCCATTATGCGAAATTCAGCATCATGGTATCGAATATCGACGCGGTTATATCTGTGGATACGCGTATAACCTGGCGGAAGCGGTGGGCGATCGGCAAAAAGCCGCGTTTGAGGCGGGCCTGCTGTCGCGGCGCTATGGGCTGGAGCGTGACCGTATCGCTGAGTTTTTTAGTGAATACGGCAACCCACAAACCGTGGTCTACTTTTATGCCGGTTATGATACGCCGGGAGGGAATGAGGCAGTACGTATGGCACGTTAAACACAATACCGCTCTCTTCACACTGCCCGCTACATCGCAGTGAAACATCTGCGCAGTACCCCATGCTGACGTGTGCAATACGCGCGGTTTTCACATGCTCAGGGAATTTTCCCCGGTTCATTGATTTTTGCCCTTTCTGGCCTCATGTTAATTAATAATTCGCCCTTTTTTGCCAGCGCCGCCGTTCGCGCGATGGCCCTTGCCGCTGGCTGACACATAACGATAGGACCGTGATATGACGAATCCATTATTGACCCCGTTCGTGCTGCCCCCGTTTTCTGCCATCAACGTCGATGACATCGTCCCCGCCATTCAGTCCGTTCTGGCGGACTGTCGCAATGAGATTGAGCGCGTGGTCGCGCAGGGTACGCCGTTCACCTGGGAAAATCTGTGTCAACCGTTGGCAGAAAGCGACAATCGTTTGGGCCGTGTGTTTTCCCCTATCAGCCATCTCAATGCTGTAAAAAATAGCCCTGAGCTGCGTGCTGCCTACGAGCAGTGCTTACCGCTGCTCTCGGATTACAGCACGTGGGTCGGGCAACACACCGGGTTGTATCAGGCCTATCGCGACCTGAAAGAAGGATCCCACTACGCCACATTGAACGTGGCGCAGAAAAAAGAGGTGGATAACGCGCTGCGCGAC
Organism: Candidatus Symbiopectobacterium sp. NZEC127; assembly: GCF_025962675.1. Taxonomy (NCBI): domain Bacteria; kingdom Pseudomonadati; phylum Pseudomonadota; class Gammaproteobacteria; order Enterobacterales; family Enterobacteriaceae; genus Symbiopectobacterium; species Candidatus Symbiopectobacterium sp. NZEC127. Next base: position 106,696 of record NZ_JAGFPG010000006.1, on the reverse strand, counting down.
TTCGAACTTTCCGGCATCGGTTTGCCGCCGGAAAAACAGAAACGCTATGGCGAAATTGCCGCACGTCTGTCTGAACTGGGTGCGCAGTACAGCAATAACGTGCTCGACGCCACCATGGGTTGGAATAAGCACATCACTGACGTTGCCCAGCTTGAAGGGATGCCGGAAAGCGCACTGGCTGCCGCCGCCGCACAAGCCGAGGCCAAAGGGCTGGAAGGTTGGCTGCTGACGCTGGATATCCCCAGTTATCTGCCGGTTATGACCTACTGTGCCAATCAGGCGCTGCGTGAAGAGATGTATCGCGCCTATGCGACCCGCGCCTCCGATCAGGGGCCGAATGCGGGCAAGTGGGATAACAGCGAAGTGATGGCCGAGGCGCTGGCGCTGCGCCATGAACTGGCACAACTGTTGGGCTTTGACAGCTTTGCCGATAAATCCCTTGCCACCAAAATGGCAGAAAATCCGCAGCAGGTGCTGGATTTCCTGAACGATCTGGCGACGCGAGCCCGCCCACAAGGGGAAGCAGAGCTGGAGCAACTGCGCGCCTTCGCCAAAGCGCATCATAACGCTGGCGAACTGCAACCCTGGGACATCACTTACTACAGCGAATTGCAAAAGCAACACCTCTACACCATCAGTGACGAGCAACTGCGCCCTTATTTCCCTGAGCAACGCGCGGTTGAAGGGCTGTTTGAAGTGGTGAAACGCATATACGGTATCACAGCCAAAGAGCGTCACGACGTGGATGTGTGGCACCCGGAAGTGCGTTTCTTTGACCTGTTTGATGAAAGCGGCGAGCAGCGCGGCAGCTTCTATCTCGATCTGTATGCACGCGAGCACAAGCGCGGTGGTGCCTGGATGGGCGACTGTGTCGGGCGTCTGCGCAACAGCAACGGTGAACTGCAAAAACCGGTCGCCTATCTGGTGTGTAACTTCAACCGTCCGGTCAATGGCAAACCCGCACTGTTCACCCATGATGAAGTGATAACGCTGTTCCACGAATTTGGCCACGGTTTGCACCATATGCTGACGCAGATCGATACCGCCGGCGTCGCGGGTACTAACGGTGTACCGTGGGATGCCGTCGAACTGCCGAGCCAGTTTATGGAAAACTGGTGCTGGGAACCGGAAGCGCTGGCGTTTATCTCCGGTCACTACGAAACCGGCGAACCGCTGCCGCAAGCCATGCTGGACAAAATGCTGGCGGCCAAAAATTATCAGGCCGCGCTGTTTATCCTGCGTCAGCTCGAGTTTGGATTGTTCGATTTCCGCCTGCACGCGGAATACGATCCGGCAAAAGGGGCACAAATTCTGCCAACGCTGGTCGATGTCAAAGCCAAGGTTGCGGTGGTGCCAAGCCCAAGCTGGAATCGTTTCCCGCACGCCTTCAGCCACATCTTCGCAGGCGGTTACGCCGCAGGTTACTACAGCTACCTGTGGGCCGATGTTCTGGCGGCAGACGCCTACTCGCGCTTTGAAGAGGAAGGCATTTTCAACCGCGCCACCGGCCAGTCTTTCATGGATAACATCCTGTCGCGTGGCGGTTCCGAAGCGCCGATGGATCTGTTCAAGCGCTTCCGTGGCCGTGAGCCACAGCTTGATGCCATGCTGCAACACTATGGTATTAAAGGGTGAACATCAGCCTGCTGACAGAAGGGGGCGCCGATAGAGGCGCCCTTGATGCATTAGCGGCACGCTGGGGATTACAGGACGATCCCGCCGCGACGCTGGCGCTGGTGCTAACGCCAGAACGCCTGGAGTTGCGCAAACAGGATGAAGAGAAGCTTGGCGCTATCTATGTCGATTTCGTCTCCGGCGCAATGGCTCACCGCCGTCGCTTTGGCGGCGGGCGCGGCGAAGCGGTTGCCAAAGCGGTCGGTATCAAAAAGGATTATCTGCCGGACGTCGTGGATGCCACCGCCGGGCTGGGGCGTGACGCCTTTGTGCTGGCCTCGTTAGGCTGTCATGTCCGCATGCTGGAACGTAACCCGGTGGTTGCCGCGCTGCTCGACGATGGTTTACGCCGTGGCTATGAAGATGCCGAGATAGGCGCGTGGCTGCGCGAAAGATTGACGCTGATTCACGCTTCCAGCCACACGGCCCTGAGTGATATCACACCGCCACCGGATGTGGTCTACCTCGACCCCATGTTTCCCCATCGGCAAAAAAGTGCGCTGGTAAAGAAAGAGATGCGGGTGTTTCAATCGCTGGTGGGGGCGGACGACGATGCCGATGCTCTGCTGGCTCCCGCGCGGGCGTTAGCGAAAAAGCGCGTGGTGGTAAAACGCCCCGATTACGCCCCGCCGCTGGCGGGCATTGCCGCCCAATCGATGCTGACCACCAAAAGTCACCGCTTTGATTTTTATCTGCCGCTGTAGTGCGTACATAGGCAACTTACGGTAGTAGCAGCGCCACGAGCCAGACTATCCATAAAACACCAATGAGCCATAGGGTGCGTCGACATTGTGTCAACGCCCCCTGCTGACGCTCCACCAACGAAAGCGCCTGTAGCCTTTCACGTCGCCAGATGAAGCAAAGTATCGCACCAACCTGCGCGTTATTCTCTTGGTTGATTAACGTAAAATACTGCACGTCTAGCCAGAGTCGCCAACACCCCAACCACACCATCCCCGTCAGTAGTACGATGACGAAACAGACTGCACCGGGTGGTGTGGTAAAGATGGCCCACACCAGCGGCGGAACGGACAAAAGCAAGAAGAAACGCCAGCTGTTCAGCGTTTTTTCTACGAAGCGTGATTGCAGATCGCTCCTGTTTGTTATGCTGTTACTTGTTTCTTCCATCTCTCCAGCATCTCCATATGTTCGGGGGTAAACACCACCTGCGGACGCGCCTCACGTACCCGCATCACCGCGCCAGTGACAGACAATTCCGGATAACGCTGTAATAGCCACGCCGTAACCACCAGCGCGCTCCGAGAGAGCCCCAACGCACAGTGGACCAACACGCTGCCCTGCGTTAAGCGCAATTGCTCTAGTGCGTCCACGGCCACGCGCAGTGATGCCTCATCGGGATTGACCAGATCCAACATCGGCACACACTGGTAAACCCCGCCCTGAAGTGCACGGGAACCGGGGAACTCACTGGTCAGATCCAGTACGGCGCGCTGTGCGGGCGGGCGACGCGGATATGTCCCCAAAAATATGCCATCGATAACTGCATTCATCGCTGGCAAACGTCGAGTATAAAGGCGCATAGAGAACAGCATTCCCGTCCGCCAGGGCAACAGCAACCACCAGGCCGCAGGAGATAGCCGCCCTTGGTGGTCTTTTTGCAATGCATCAACGCCAAGAAAGCCATAGGCCAGAGCCACAATCAGCAGTGCCAGCGTTGGCCACCATAGCCAGAGCGTCAGAAAAGTTCCCGCCAGGCAAACTAACGCACCGCAAAAATAGCGCCCGGCAAGTTGCTGACGCTTACCGCTGGCACGTTGCCAGCGCCATCCGCCTTCATCAGGAATAAGCCAGTCGATCACCATGCCAAGCGCCAGACCTGTCAGCACATCAATAAAATGATGCTGCCAGGTGGTGAGCACTGAAATGGCAATCAGCAAAAACCACAAGGTATTCAATTTCTGCCAGATGCCTGTCAGGTGACGATGGAAATGCCGCCACAGCAGCCAGCACAGAATAATATGTAACGATGGCGATTGGTTGTACGGTAAGTCGAACTGCTCAAGCTGGCCGAACAGCCACCCTGCCAGACCGGTGATCTCCGGCCGGGTAAAGGTAAACTGTAAGGGGAACAACAAAAAACCAATGCAGGCCGTGAGCGATGCCAACACGAGTCGACAGACCAGCCGTCGCTGCATTTTTAGCGATGTGCAGGCAAACAGTGACAGACCATAGAGCAGATCCAGGCTCCAGTACGGAACAATGGTCAGCGGTATAAAAGGAATGTGCCGCTCCCAGTCAAACACCAGACTACCGATATTTTCTCGTCCGGCCGTAAACTGATTGACCTGCCCATAGGTTAAAAAGAAGAATGGCGCGAGCAGAGTCAGCCACCCCAACCCCTGCCAGTAGAGTGAACGCTGACTCGTCATGATGCGCGGCGCACCGCCATGGAAACAGTGAAAATACCCCATTCATCAATCAACTGGGCGCATTTATCGAAACCCGCTTCCCGCACCAGCGCGTCCATTTCACCCTGGGTACGGACACGCATCACCCACGCTTTACCATCCTTATGACTGGTCAGTGACCACGCGATAGTCTTAAGCTGTGGATGCCAAGGCTGCCCGGTATAGATCAGAATGCCTCCAGGCTCAATCGCCTCTGCCAGTCCGGCGAGGGAGTTGCGTACCAGCGCATTTTCAGGGAACAGCTCGTACAAACCAGAGACAATACCCAGCGTAGGGCGAGGTTCCAACGATGCCAGTTCTTCGCGGTTAAAGGCGTCGCCACGTTCAAATCTCGCATGCCCCCCCATACCACGAGAGGCGATCATCTCTTGTCCCTGCTTTACGTTCAGTTCGCTGTAGTCACGCAGCAAAATCTCGCTCACCGCAGCATCACCTTCCAGCGCATCAAGAACATAGCGCCCGTGCCCAGCGGCAACATCGACCACTCGGACCGTTTTTCCCTCTTCAACCAGTGCCGTAACCGCCTGCTGAATCAGCATCTGGAGGTGAATTTTGCGCTGACGGATCCCTCGCCACCCCACGCTGTTGAGATATTGTTTGTCGATCAGACGCCCCAACGCGCTGCTTCCCTGAGGCTGGTTACGGTATACATAGTCCAGCGTACTTCCGGAATCAAACCCGGTTTCAAACCCCAAACGGACGCCCGTGGACTGCGTGCCCAGCATCTTCATGCCATAACGCAAACCACGGTACGCGATATCGTCCAGCGAGTAAGGCTCCGGTCCGCCGCGTAGCATCTGCCAGCTATCAGCACCATGGCTCCAGCGATCTTCATTACTGTAGTCAAAACGCTGTGGCGGCATGGCATACAGCGTATCGATAAAGCCGCGCATCTTGTCGAAAGCCAGATGCCGCTCTTTTTCGCCCAGCGTGTCGTGATAAAAATCCGGCAATACATGCAGTTCTTTAATGGGATTACGCAGACGCTGATAAAAATCAATCTGCGGCTGTCGATGCACCACGTAATCGGCGCCGGAAACCAGCAGTTGCACAGGCAAGGTAATGGCACTGGCATCGCTGACGATGCGTTCCGCCGCGTTGTAGAGATCCAGCAGAATATTTACCGCAATGGGGCGGGTAATCAGTGGGTCTTGGTTAAAACTCTCCACACGTTGCGCATCGTGTGTCAGATATTTGCCTTTCACATAGGAGTTAACGAAAAACAGGCCCCGCAGGCGATGCATCAACGCCAGACCCGGGCGCGCAAACGGTACATACAATTTAACCTTGAATGCAGGCGATGCGAGCACCAGGCCGCGAATGGGCGGTGCGTAATCATGCGCCCAGGTGGCAACCAGCACCGCACCGACACTTTGCGCCACCACCACCACATCCTCCATTGAAACCCGGCTATCATCAGCGGCAAAACGGACGAACTCGTCAACATCCTGCACTGAACGAGACAATGAGGGACTATAGCCACGCTGACCGGGAGAACGTCCATGACCACGGGCATCCCAGGCATAAAATGCGGTATCCGGCATCGCCAGTTCATCAACAATGTGTTGCAGCCGCCCGGAATGCTCATGTCCTCGATGAAACAAGACCATCACCTTGGGCGTTGCGCCCACTGACATTGCAGGCCAGTGGCGATAAAACAGTTCGGTGTTATCACTGGTCAAAAAAAACCGCTCGTCCGCCGTCCGTAAATTGCTCATGAGAATAATGTCCTTATATTTGCCGGTGGGTTGTCCAACAGTATCAATTTACCCGCTCTTCGCCTAACACACTCCGACAGCGATTCACCACGGTCCACAGCAGCAGTAGGGTTGCAATACCCCACACGGCATTATTCCACACGGTAAGCTGCGGCCAGATAGCCAGCCCCAGCCCCCAGGCACCAAAAACCAGCGCCCTGTCGCTCTTGCCCAACGGGCCAGCATAGCTGCGTACCCCATTGATGGTTTGCGCTAGCACGCCACAAAACTCCGTCATCAGCGCACAAAGCAGCATCACCACAACCAGCAGCGCATGGCTGTTGGGAAGCAGCATAAACGGCAAATACAGCGCGATATCAGAGATAACATCACCGGTTTCATTAAGGATGGCGCCAAGCTTCGATTGTTGATGACACTCGCGTGCCAACATGCCATCCAGTGCGTTGAGTGCCATCCGCACAAATAACACCACGGGCAGAAGGGAGAACAGGGCAGGATCAGGAAATATAAAGAGCGCTGCACCGGTGATAATAGACAGTGCAACGGCTGAGATCGTGACGTGGTTGGCAGTAACGTGGTGTTTGTGCAACCAAAACATTAATGGGCGTAAACATGCCTGAAAGGCGGGCTTTACCTGATAAAGCGTCATTATGGTTCTCTGATAATGCGAACATTTTCATCATTGTGTATCAATCAACCAGATGAAGAGTAGTGATTTCCATTGTTTATCCGCAAAATCAGAATTTACGACGCCAAGCGTTGCTACAGCGACAACGCCTCAACCCGCTCAATGGCATCACGCAGGTTTTCAGCGCTCAGCGGCACAGGCAGCGCATGGATCGATTCGAACGGAGCCAGCGTGCGCGCAATGACTTTATCCACATCCGCGTGATTCTGGATATCCACATCCAGCGCTTTAAGGCTGGTGGGCAGGTTGAAACGCGCAAACGCCGCAATCAACTGCTCGGTCACGTCACGCTGCCCGAGCAATTCGCTTTGCACCAAAATGCCATAAGCCACTTTGGTGCCGTGCAGGAAACGCTCGGTTTGCGGTAAGGTGGTCAACCCGTTATGCACCGCATGTGCCGCAGCCACGCGGGTGTAGCGTTCGCCCAATCCGCCGACCATGCCACCGCCAGCGATAATCGCATCGACCACATCAAGGAAAGCCTGCGTCAGTTCGCCACGCCGTTGATCGGCCAACGCCTGTTCGCTGCTGTCGAGCAGCACATTACGAATAGAGAGCGCCGCTTCGATGCCCAAACGCACCGTCAGCGGCAGATTTTCCGGCTGCGGACTCAACACCACCGCCTCATACCATTTAGCCAAGGTATCGCCGATCCCAGCCAGCAGGTATTCCTGCGGCGCGCGCAGAATGATAGTGGGCTCCACCAGCACCAGATGGTTGGCATCGTTGAAAATTTCAAAACGCAGCGCCTGACCTTCATCGTTATACCAGACGGAAAGCGGCGTCCAAGCGGCACAGGTGGCGGCGATGGTGGGAATAGCCACCAGCGGTACGCCGAGACGGCGCGCCACCACTTTAGCCGTGTCCAACAGCGCGCCGCCGCCGACACCGATCACCACCTGACGATCGTCACCCGCTTGTGCACAAAGCTGCCCCACCGCGCTTTCGCTGCAATGGCCGCCAAAAGCAATGTGCTTCGCACCGGCTACGGTGAACGCTGCGGGCAAAAATGAGGTAGCCGCCGCAATCGCCCGTTCACCATAAATCCAGACCGCGTTTTCCAGCTGTGCCGGGGTATAAAGGTTCTCCAGCTCCTGCAACGCGCCGGGGTAGGAATAGTAGTTGGCGGGGCCGGTTACCACGCGAATTGCCGTGCTGGTCATGGTGCTAAATCCTATTGTGTGTTGACTGTCATCGGGTGAATAATCACTACCATATCATAAACAGACTTCTGGATGGCTATAAACATCGAGCGCATCATGATGCGTTTTTTTCATGTTGCGCTGTAAGCGCCTGTTTTATGAATTATCCTCATGTTACGTCTGGACATCTGGACGGCTAATAACATTTTGCTTTATCTTATGCGTTTTCGTTCATTGCCAGGCGTTATCACCCCGTGAAAGATCTGGCCGATCAGATGATTTTTTTCCTGGGATGACCGTCATGACGCACACACATCGGCCAACGCCACACAAACTGGAAATGCGGGGGATTTCCATCGCCTTTTCCGGCTTCGCTGCGCTGACGCAGGTCGATTTCACGCTGGAAGGCGGTTCTATCCACGCGCTGACCGGTGCCAATGGCGCAGGCAAATCAACGCTGATGGCGGTTCTGTCCGGTGCGCATGAGCACTATCAGGGCACCGTTGTTATTGACGGAGAACCGGTTGAGATTCGCACACCGCGTCAGGCCAAGCAGCTCGGCATCCACTTGGTACAGCAGGAAGTCGACGTCGCGTTAGTGCCAGGCCTGAGCGTGGCGGAAAACATTATGCTCGATCAGTTGGCAGAGCCGGGGCACAGCTATCGCTGGCGACACATCCGCCACAGTGCGCGCAACGCGCTGGCGCTGTTGGGTGTCGATCTGGACGTGCGTCGCCGCATCGAGCAATGCTCACTGGCCGAAAAGCAGCAGATTCTCTTGGCGCGCGCCCTTTCCCACCACTGCCGCTTCCTGATCCTTGATGAACCCACGGCACCGCTCGATCAGCATGAAAGTGAGCGCCTGTTCAGCGTGGTGCGCCGCTTACAGCACAGCGGTATCGGCGTGGTGTTTATCTCGCACCGTATTCATGAACTAAAAGCGATTTGCGATCGCATGACGGTATTGCGCGATGGCCGCCTGATTGAAAGCAGCCCAATGGCCGGGCTCAGCGGCGAAGCGATCGTCGAAAAGATGCTCGGCCATGCGTTGAACGATATCTATCCGCCACGCCGCCCGGCGGTAACCGGCAAGGCACTGTTGGCGATTGAGGGCCTGCATGACAATACCTTACTGCACGATATCTCGTTGCAGCTGCGCGGAGGCGAAATTCTTGGCATTGCCGGGCTGGCAGGCGCAGGAAAAACTGAATTGTGCAAAGCGCTGTTTGGTGCCAGCACCAGCCGCGTGCGAGCCGGTGAACTGCGCGGCAAGCCCTGGCAGCCGACCACGCCGGCGGATGCCGTCGCTGCAGGCATTGCTTTGGTGCCGGAAGAGCGTCGCAAAGAAGGCATTTTTATTGACGAGTCGGTGGCGATGAACCTGAGCATCAGCGCCGACGACAGTTTTTCCCGCTGGAGCCTTTTCAATCATCGGCGCGCATGGCGCTGGGCACAGGAGATTATTTCTCGTCTCGGGGTGCGAACCACCGGGCCAGCACAGACGCTGCGTCGCCTGTCAGGCGGCAATCAGCAAAAGGTCGCGATTGGCAAATGGCTGCGCAACGATGCCGACGTGCTGATCTTCGATGAGCCAACCAAAGGCGTTGATGTGAAAGCCAAAACCGATCTCTTTCTCTTGATCGATCAACTGGCTCGCGAAGGCAAAGGCGTGATTTACGCTTCCGGCGAATTCGCCGAGCTGGTCGGGCTGTGCGATCGCATTTGCGTGCTGTGGGATGGCCGCATTGTGGCGGAGCTGGATGGCCGCAAAGCCAGCGAAGAGACCCTTTTACTTTACTCCACCGGAGGAACCCCTGCGTGAGCAAAGCACTTTCCCTTAAGGCGACAGTTTCGGGCCGCCAACAGCTGTTTGATTTTCTCTACAAGTGGGGAATGCTGCTGACGGTTGTCGCGCTGATTGCACTGTTCGGTATTGCGTCCGACAATTTTCTCGATCCGTACAACATCATCAACATTTTGCGCTCGATTGCCATCGTCACGGTAATCGCCGTTGGCGTCTCTATCTCACTCACAGTGGGTGGGTTCGATCTGTCGGTGGGCTCCACCGCCTCGCTGGCAAACGCACTGGTGATTTCACTGTTTGTCTGGCACGGCTTTGGCACCACGGAAGCGATTCTGGTGACGCTGTTGCTGTGTACGCTGGTCGGCCTGTTTAATGCTTTTCTTATCGTAGTGCTGAAAATTCCCGACATGTTGGCAACACTTGCCAGCCTGTTCGTGATTCAGGGCGTAGCGATGACCTACAGCTACGGTGGCTCCATTACCCAGAACATGGTGCTGCCCAGCGGAGAGATGGCAGAGGGCGTAATACCTGACGCCTTCTCACTGCTCGGTCAGGTGCCGACCATCGTGATTATCATGCTGGCTGTCACGCTGGTGGCGCAGTTAGGCCTGTCACTGACTAAACACGGCCGCCGCATGTATGCCATCGGCGGCAACGCCGAAGCCGCACGGCTTTCCGGCATTCGTACCACCCGTTACCGCGTGGCGGCCTATATCCTCGCCTCATTGTTGGCGGGATTGGGCGGTATCTTGCTGGCATCGCGCATCGGTTCATCGCAGGTCAACGCCGGTGGCGGTTACCTGATGGATGCCGTAGCAGCAGCCTGGATCGGTTTTTCACTCGCTGGCTCGGGTAAACCCAATGCATTGGGTACGCTGGTCGGCGCCGTTATCCTCGGCGTATTACAAAACGGGCTGGTGATGCTTTCCGTTCCCTACTACGCCATGGACATTATTAAAGGGCTGGTGCTGGCCGCCGCTCTGGCAATCACTTACGTTCAACGCCGTTAATCCCGAAAGACAGGAAACTATAATGAAAAAATTGACGTTTTCACTGCTGGCGCTGAGCCTGCTGACCATCGCCCCCACCTATGCAGCCACGCCTACGCCGGTGCCGGACGCTATCGCCAAACATGACGGACCGATTCGCATCGCCGTCGTCCGCAATCTGGGCTCCGACGATAACACCACCCAGTTTATTGCGGGAGCCATCCAGCAAGGGAAAAAACTGGGGTTCACCGTTAATACCTTCCTGAGCAACGGCGACGATGCACGTTTTCAGGATTTCGTTAATCAGGCCATCAGCCAGAAGTACGACGGGATTATCCTGTCTCAGGGCCGCGACCCGTACTCTACTGCGCTGGTTCAGCGCATCGTTGACAGCGGCATTGCGGTGTCTACTTTCGATACCGCCGTTAATGGCACCATTCCCGGCGTGACCGTGACTCAGCAGGATGACGCGTCGCTGACTGAGCTCTCCTTCGGCCAACTGGTGAAGGATTTCAACGGTCAGGCCAACATCATCAAGCTGTGGGTAGCCGGGTTCCCGCCGATGGAGCGCCGTCAGGCGGCCTACCAAAATATCCTGAAAGATCACCCTGGCATCAAAGAGCTGGAATCCATTGGTGCGGTCTCTTCTGACGTACAGGGTGACACCGCCAACAAAGTGGGCGCCGTGCTGGCGAAATACCCGAAAGGCAAGATCGACGCCATCTGGGGCACCTGGGATGCCTTCAGCCAGGGGGCTTACAAGGCGCTGAAAGAGAATGGCCGCACCGAGATCAAACTCTACAGCATCGATATCTCCAATCAGGATGTGCAACTGATGCGCGAAGCCAACAGCCCGTGGAAAGTCAGCGTGGCAGTTGACCCGAAACTGATCGGTGCCACCAACGTGCGCCTGATTGCCAACAAGATTGCTGGCGAGACCACCCCGGCAACCTATGATTTCAAAGCCGCCACCATTCCACAGGCGCTGCTGGTAAGCCAACCGGGGCAGGTGAACGTCTCTTCACTCGGCAACATCATTCCCGGCTGGGGCCAGAGCGATGATTTCATTGCACCGTGGTTCGCGACGCTGGAAGCCAAACAGAAAAAATAAGGAACCACAGCATGGCAAAGCAGGAACTGCCGCATCCCGATTACAGCCGCAATATGCGGTTGATCGGGCATAGCGATCAGGGCGGTCGGCCGGACGGCGTACAGGTGATGGTCCATCGCGGCTACGCTTATATCGGGCACATGGTGTCACAGGGGTTCTCCATCGTCGATGTGCGCGATGCGAAAAACCCCAAGGCGGCGGGTTACGTGCCCGCCCCACCCGGCACCTGGAATGTGCATTTGCAGGCACATGACGATCTGCTGCTGGTGATTAACGCACGCGATCTGTTTGCCGACACCCGCTTTGCCGATGAAAAGGTCTATTACACGCGCTCCGTTGCCGATACGGTGAGTGACGTGCAAGACAGAGGCTGGAGCGCAGGACTGCGCGTGTTCGATATCTCAACGCCGGATAAGCCGCGAGAAATCGGCTTTCTGTCGCTGAACGGCATTGGTATTCACCGTATCTGGTACGTCGGCGGGCGTTGGGCCTACGTCTCTGCGCTGTTGGACGGTTTTAGTGATTATATCTTCCTGACCATCGATCTTGCCGATCCGCGTAAACCGGAAGTGGCCGGGCGCTGGTGGTTGCCGGGCATGCACAGCGCCGCAGGCGAAACGCCCAACTGGCCGGAAGGGAAACGCTATGCGTTGCACCACGCGATTATCAGCGGCGATACCGCGTACGCCAGTTGGCGTGACGGTGGTCTGACGCTGCTGGACGTGAGCGATCGCCATCAGCCGCAGTTGATCAGCCACCGCAACTGGAGCCCACCGTTCGGCGGCGGTACCCATACCGCGCTGCCGTTGCCGGATCGCGATCTGCTGGTGGTACTGGATGAGGCGGTGCTGGACAATCAGGAAGATGGCGAGAAGCTAATCTGGCTGTTCGACATTCGCGAACCGAGCAATCCGGTCAGCATTTCCACCTTTCCGCAGCCGGATGAAGTGGACTACGTTGCCAAAGGCGCGCACTTCGGGCCACATAACCTGCATGAGAACCGACCGGGCAGCTTCATCAGCTCGACGCTGATTTTCGCCACCTACCAGAACGCAGGGGTACGTGCTTACGATATCAGCAACCCGTATCGCCCGGTGGAAACCGGCGCACTGGTGCCTGCTGCGCCAGAGAAAATGATGGATACCCGTCCGGGCCGCCCGCGAGTGATTCAGTCCTGTGATGTGTTTGTGGATGCACAGGGCATTATCTACAGCACGGATTACAACGGTGGGCTCTCGATTATTGAGTATTTGGGCTGAGGCTATTTTCTCCGTTATGACGGAGAACGCCGGGGAAAAGAAGCGTCTCTCTGCAAGACCGTTGATGTTTCGTGTGCGTTAACCCGCGCGGTTATTTGCATCGCACGCGCACGAAACCTTCACGGCACTCACAGAAATCCCCGCCTAAATCTAAACGGGGATAGCCTCACGAGGCGATATCGTTACACCACGCCTTGCGCCAGCATCGCATCCGCCACTTTCACAAAACCCGCGATGTTCGCGCCGCGCACGTAGTTGGTGTGCTGGCCTTCGCCGCCGAAATCCACGCACGCATGGTGGATATCCAGCATGATGTGGTGCAGACGCGCATCTACTGTCTCCGCTTTCCAGCCCATACGCGCCGCATTCTGCGCCATTTCCAACCCAGAGGTCGCCACACCACCGGCGTTTGCCGCTTTGCCCGGCGCAAACAGCACGTTGGCTTCCAGGAAGGCGTCCGTCGCCTCAATGGTGGTCGGCATGTTAGCCCCTTCGGCCACGGCTTTCACACCGTTAGCAATCAGCGTCTTAGCACTGGTCAGGTCCAGCTCATTCTGCGTGGCGCACGGCAGCGCGATGTCCACCGGAACGTTCCACGGCGTTTGGCCCGGCAGATACGTGAGACCCGCTTCACGCGCATAATCTTCCACACGGCCATAGCGTTGGTTTTTGATATCCTCCAGCAGCGCCAATTTCTCCGGCGTAAAGCCCGCTTCATCCACCACCGTGCCGTTAGAATCCGAAGCGGTAATTACGCGCGCGCCCAGGGACAACGCTTTTTCAATGGCATACTGTGCCACATTGCCTGAACCCGATACCGCAACACGCATGCCCTCAAACCCAAGGCCGTGACGCTCCAGCATCGCCTGGGTGAAATACACCAGCCCATACCCTGTCGCTTCCGGGCGAATCAGACTGCCGCCAAAAGAGAGTCCTTTGCCGGTAAACACGCACGCGGTGTTGTTGGTCAGCTTTTTCATCATCCCGGTCATAAAGCCCACTTCACGACCGCCCACGCCGATATCTCCGGCAGGCACGTCGGTGTCCGGCCCCAGATGGCGATACAGTTCCGCGATCAGCGCCTGACAGAAACGCATTACTTCACCCTGGCTTTTGCCCTTGGGATCGAAATCGGAGCCGCCTTTACCGCCGCCCATCGGCAACGTGGTCAGCGAGTTTTTAAAGGTTTGCTCGAAACCGAGGAATTTAAGGATGGAGAGGTTCACCGAAGGGTGGAAACGCATCCCGCCTTTATACGGACCAATGGCGGAACTGAACTGCACGCGCCAGGCGCGGTTTACCTGCACCTGACCTTTGTCATCGGTCCAGGCAACGCGAAACTGAATAACACGCTCTGGCTCCACCAGACGTTCCAGCAGACTTTGCTCTGCATAGCGCGGATTCTGTTCCAGAAACGGCCACAGGGTAGAGAAAACTTCCCTGACCGCCTGAGCAAACTCCGGCTGATGCGGGTCGCGCTGTTGAACCTGATTGAGAAAACTTTCCAGAGAGACTAATTGAGCCATTACCAACTCCTGCAAAAAAGAGAAAGCGTCCGGTGGACTGTGCTTTTTTTATCCCGCACCCTTTCACGCGCAGCAAAATGCCTGGCCGCGTGAAAACGGTGAGAGTTATGCACGTTAAAAGCCTGTGGGATCGCGGTTGAATGATGTTGTGCCGCTTCGACTATAGCACTGCTGGTGGATATTCAAGCAAGCGTTTTTTAACGCCTTATATGCTTAAAAACCAATGAGATAGGCACTTAACTTCGCATAAAAAATGATAAAAGTTTGTCATAAGTTTCTGTTATATAACAAAAGAAAGTGCAATTCAGTGCACAAAAAGGCGATTAACAGAGGGAAGGTAAAAAAATGCGATCGACTAAAAAATCGGTCAATGTGCAAAAAAATGCACCTGCCAAAACTATCCCCGGCTTAAGGCCGGGGATAGGAAGAGAACGAAGAGGTTACTCTTCGTCATCACGCAGCGGAACGATCAACATGTCCACATGCACAGTGTTGATCAGTTGACGCGCAGAGGACATCAGCTTGCTCCAGAAGTCCTGATGGTGCCCGCATAACACCAGGTCCGCATCATATTTCTTGATGGCATCCACCAATACCTGCCCCAAATCGCCGCTGCCGCTCAGGGTTTCCGTAATCGGATAACCGGCGTTTTTAGAGAGATCGGTCAACGCGTTTTGCGTTTCTTCAGAAATACGCTGCTGCATGTCGCCCAGATTTACGTCGATCAGGCCGGTGTAGAGATCGGAGTAATTGACGTCGACATGAATCAACGAGACTTTGGCATTGTACGGCCTTGCCATCGAGACCGCCTTTTCCACTAACACTTTACTTTCTGGAGAAAGGTCAACAGCAATCAGGATATGTTTATAAGCCATAATAAGCTCCTTCCGTAAAGGCACATTAATGGTTCAGCAGATTTTTCCGCCTGCTAATCTGATACTTAACGGCTTGGCTATAGAATACCACCCCTGCCGATTTTCGTTATGTTCAGCAGATCACACCGCCACATATTTACCTCATTCTGCGAGATGCCCCGCACAGCGCTGGCGCGTTGACGGAATAGCAGCTCACATCAACGGCGATCTGACCGTAAAATTCTCGTACTCATTGATAAGTGTAGTAGAAACGGCTCCTTATCTCGCCCGGATTACCAACGATCCACTGCAAAACCGAGAAAAAGAGTAGAGAAAATTGTCAAAATTATTTGATATTGGTCACTCTGTGGCAAAAATCTGTTTTCCTCTTCTACAATAACAATGAGGGGGATATCAACGTGCCATTCGGTTGCTGAGCCTCTATAAAATCGCGTAATGAACGTGTGGCAAAACGATTCGCAGAAACGCCGTAGGATGTTCACCACATCCTCGTTCTGACGAATAACATTATCCGGGAGGGGAGCATGATCAGTACATTTGCGCTTTTCTGGGCCTTATGCATCGTCTGTGTCATCAACATGGCGCGCTATTATTCCTCTTTGCGCGTACTGCTGATGATCCTGCGCGATTGCGACCCGCTGTTGTACCAGTATGTGGATGGCGGGGGGTTTTTCACTTCCCACGGACAACCCAGTAAGCAGATTCGTCTGGTTCGCTACATTTACGCACAACGCTATCTGGAACACCACGATGAGGAGTTTATGCGCCGCTGTGAGCGAGTACGAGGCCAGTTTATGCTGACCTCCGCACTGTGCGGACTCATTCTGGTGAGTCTGGTGTCCATGTTGATGTGGTATTGATCGATTGGGTATTTAACAATGTGTAACCAACAAAGATAAAAGGCGATTCTCTCGAATCGCCTTTTTATTACGTGCGGTTTCAACCCTGACGGATTAAATCAGTTTCAGCGCCAACCAATAGAGCACGCCTGACATCACCAGAGAAACCGGCAGCGTAAACACCCAGGCCAGCAGGATGTTCTTAACCGTTTTGCCCTGTACGCCGCCGCCATCAACGATCATGGTGCCCGCGACCGCCGAGGAGAGAACGTGGGTGGTGGACACCGGCATACCGGTATAGCTCGCCACACCAATCGACAACGCCGCTGTTACCTGCGCAGACACCCCTTGCGCGTAGGTCATGCCACGTTTACCGATCTTCTCACCGATAGTCACCGCGACGCGACGCCAGCCCACCATGGTGCCCAGAGAGAGCGCCAATGCGACAGCAACGATAATCCATAACGGCGCGTACTCAACGGTTTTCAGCATATCTTGACGCAGATTGTTCAGATAGCGTCGGTCTTCCGACGTGGTTTCCGGCAGCTTCGCTACCTTGTCCATGGTATCCGCAATGCACATCAGCAAACGGCGCACGCGACCGCGATCCTCAGCATTCAACTGGTCATAACTCTTCAGGTTATTCAGCAGACCCAGTGAACGCTCAATGGCGATCATGACGCGAGAACTGTCGCAGTGGAACTCTTTCACGCCATTAGCAGGCAACACCGTTTCTGTCGCCGGTACCGGCGTAGAGAGGTCGATGACGTGTGTGAGCGCATCGCCGTGCTGTTGATAGAACTCCTGCAAGTTGACGACCGCATCACGCGTGCGACTGATCTCATAGCCGGAAGCGCTCATGTTGACGACAAAGCCGGCAGGCGCAACGCCAATCAGCACCAGCATGATCAGGCCGATACCTTTCTGACCGTCGTTAGCGCCGTGGGAGAAGCTAACGCCGATAGCGGAGATAATCAGCGCTGTACGCGTCCAGAACGGCGGCTTACGTTTGCCATCCAGCTTTTCACGATCGGCAGGCGTGAGGTGAACACGTTTACGTTTCTTGTTGCTATTCCAAAAGCGCAACAGCACAAACAACACCAAGCCTGCGACCACCATCCCCACAATCGGAGACAGAATCAGTGACAGGAAGATGCTGATCATTTTGGGAACGTTGAGCGCATCCACGACGGACGTGTCGGTGAGCAGGGCGTTGGTTAAACCAATCCCGATGATAGAACCAATCAAGGTGTGAGAGCTGGAGGCCGGTAAACCAAAGTACCAGGTGCCCAGGTTCCAGATAATCGCCGCCAGCAGCATGGAAAACACCATGGCCAGGCCGTGCGCAGAACTGACGTTAAGCAGCAAATCAGTAGGCAGCAAATGCACGATGGCATACGCCACGCTCAACCCGCCTAGCATCACGCCGAAAAAGTTAAACAGTCCGGCCATGACAACCGCATATTCCGCCCGCATTGCGCGCGTATATATAACGGTGGCAACAGCATTCGCCGTATCGTGAAAGCCGTTAATGGCTTCATAGAACAGAACAAATACCAGTGCCAAAATCAGCATCAGACCGGTATGAAAATCAACCCCGGTAAATAAATGTAGCATAAGCGTTAGGCCATTTGTGGTCATGAACGCGGCGCATTATCTGCGACAAGCCTAAACGGGAAAAGGAAAATATGACTTTTTTTTGACGAAAAGATGACCAATTCGGCTATTGGTCAGATTTATCTTAATAAAATCAAAAAAATACATATTCTTGTATAAATATACATTTTGTTACGCTGGCATCCATTCGCACCTGACACTACAATCAGCCGCCCGGTTATTATCGGGAAAATGCTTACTTTTTAGGTTGCCCTTGCTAGGAGAGCGCACTGTGGAATCGTTTGATGTTGTCATTGTGGGTGCAGGTGCTGCCGGTCTGTTTTGTGCCGCGCAGGCCGGACAACGCGGACTGCGCGTTCTGCTGGTGGATAACGGCAAAAAACCGGGTCGCAAGATATTGATGTCGGGCGGCGGCCGCTGCAACTTCACCAATATGTACGCCGAGCCAGCTGCTTATTTGTCTGAAAATCCGCATTTTTGCAAATCCGCACTGGCGCGTTACACCCAGTGGGATTTTATCGATCTGGTCAATCGACACAGTATTGCTTACCACGAGAAGACCCTTGGGCAGCTGTTCTGTGATGACAGCGCGCAGCAGATTGTGGATATGCTGATGCGCGAATGTGAACTCGGCAACGTACAGTTTCGTCTACGCAGTGAACTCCAGAGTATTGAACGGACGGGCTCAGCGTTCACCCTCACCTTTGCCAATGGCACAGTGATCGTTCCACAGGTGGTGATTGCCAGCGGCGGACTTTCCATGCCGGGGCTAGGCGCATCCCCCTTCGGTTATCAGGTCGCACAGCAGTTTGGCCTTAAGGTACTGCCCACACGCGCAGCGCTGGTACCGTTTACGCTGCATAAACCGCTGTTGGAGCAGATACAGACCCTGTCTGGCGTTTCCGTGCCCGTGGTGGTGACGGCGAAAAACGGTGTCAGCTTTAAAGAGAGCCTGCTGTTTACCCATCGCGGCCTTTCAGGCCCGGCCATCCTGCAACTCTCGAGCTATTGGCTACCGGGCGAAAGGGTGACGATCAATCTGTTGCCACAGCACGATCTTAACGCGCTGCTTGCCGAGCAACGTGCGGCGCACCCCAATCAGAGCCTGAAAAATACGCTGGCGCTGTGGCTGCCGAAACGCCTGGTCGAGTGTCTGCAAACGTTGGGATTGGTGCCCGAGGTGTCACTTAAGCAACTACAATCCCCCCAGACAGCCGCGCTCACGGAAAATCTGCACGCCTGGCAGGTGCAGCCCAACGGTACGGAAGGCTATCGCACCGCAGAAGTCACGATGGGCGGAGTGGATACGCGTGAGTTATCGTCAAAAACCCTTGAAGCCAGTAAAGTACCGGGCCTCTATTTTATCGGCGAAGTGGTGGACGTTACCGGCTGGCTGGGAGGCTATAACTTCCAGTGGGCATGGAGTTCCGCCTGGGCGTGCGCGCAGGCGTTAACACGCTGATTTGGGATAGTAAAGTGGACACAAGTTTTGCAAACACAATGAATCGCCCTATCCCATTTCCCAAAAGCCCGGCCTAAGGCCGGACGTATTGTTAACCCCGTTGATGCCGGAGATGCGCATTAACGGTATCGCACCGAGTGTGTCACCTCATGGACGAGAGGCTGTGCCGTCTGGCGTACGCGCCATCGTCCAGGATGGGATGCCCCCCTCACAGGGATATTTAGCGGCTTTATCTTCATCAATATCGATGCCCAAACCAGGCTTGTCGTTCAGGTAGGCGTAACCCTGATCGATCTCTGGACACCCAGAGAAGACCTCACGCAACGCATCATTCATTGGCGTATATTCTTGAATACCGAAATTCGGTGAGCTCAGATCAAGGTGCATATTGGCACAAACCCCGACTGGCGAGATGTCACCCGGTCCATGCCAGGCGGTACGCACGCCGTTCAGCTCACTGTAGACCGCCAGCTTCTTCGCTGGCGTGATGCCGCCAATCGTGCTGACATGGCATCGAATGTAATCGATTAACTTGTTATCAATTAATGGCTTCCATTCGTTCACGTTAACGAATAGCTCGCCCATCGAGATCGGTGTAGATGACTGCTGACGCAACATTTTCAGCCAGTCGATATTTTCTGGTGCAACCGGATCTTCAAGATAAAACAGCTGATACTGTTCGAGCGTTTTTGCCAGATTGATGGCCGTTACCGGCGTGACGCGTTCATGCACATCATGAATAAATTCAATGCCAAAACCCAGTTTGTTGCGCAGATGGTCGAACAAACGCGGAACGCTCTTCGCATAGGCATCAGGATCAAAATAAATACCGGGGGTTTTGCTTCTTGGTGAACGCTTCGGTTGAATATTTTTTGCGCGTGCCAGTTGTGTGGCAATTAACTTCAAATCGTCTGTTCCAGCACCACCATACATCCCCATCTGGCAGCGAACATATTGATAACCTTCTTCCATACGGGCGCGGATATTATCTTCCACCGCCACTTCATCGCCCCCGTCAGTGTGGCAATACAGTGGGATACCATCGCGACATTTTCCACCCAGCAAGTCATAAACCGGCATTCCGGCAAGTTTGCCTTTGATATCCCATAGCGCCATGTCCACGCCGGACAGCGCGTTGTTCATGATGGGGCCGTTACGCCAGTAACCGCTGACTGCACCGGATTGCCAGATATCTTCAATACGGGTGGGATCTTTACCGATCAGAAACGGTGCCATGTATTCATCAATCGCATTTTTCACGGCAAAAATTCGCTGTGTGAACGTCGCGCACCCAAGACCATAGAGCCCCGGCTCATTGGTCTCGACCTTGACGACGGCCAAATCAATGCCACCGGGTGCCGTAAGAATGGTTTTTACATTGGTAATCTTAAGGTTACTCACTTTAACTCCTCAATTCAGCAAATCAACGCCATGTCATACCGAGGAGGACAACACGGCGAAATATTTGTAGGTCGTCCTACAACTTCACGTGTTATATCACGCTTTACAATCCCACAGTTCCTTGAACGTTCATTTTGTGACAAAGGTCAAAAAACGTCAAATCGAAGATATAGTTATTCATTAAATACAATGAGTTATACAACTTCAGATAAAGAGAGATAAGCGTTATTTGTGATCCGTATTGCAAAATCATTTTTGTATTGTTGATTTTACAAAAGTGAAAATCCACTCTTAAATAAGACAGTCGTCATACAAATATCAAGCGTGAGGAAAATTACATGACTGCTTTATTTGATTTAACGGGGAAAACAGCACTGGTCACCGGTTCTGCACGGGGTTTGGGGTACGCCTATGCAGAGGGGCTGGCCGCCGAAGGCGCACACGTTATCCTCAATGATATACGTGACACGCTCCTGACTGAGTCCGTTGATAAACTGAGAGCCAAAGGCTACACCGCCTATGGCGTAGCCTTTGATGTTACTAAAGAAGACGCGATTGAAAACGCGTTCAACCAACTGGATGAACAGAATATTCATGTTGATATTTTGATCAACAACGCAGGTATTCAATATCGCAAACCGATGGTGGAACTGGAACTTGAGAACTGGCAAAAGGTTATCGACACCAACCTGACGAGCGCCTTCTTGGTCTCACGAGCCGCTGCCAAGCGAATGATTGCGCGCAACACCGGGGGAAAAATTATCAATATCGGTTCATTGACCAGCCAGGCAGCAAGACCGACCGTTGCACCTTACACCGCAGCGAAAGGTGGAATAAAAATGCTTACCTGTTCAATGGCTGCTGAATGGGCGCAATTTAATATCCAGTCCAACGCGATTGGACCAGGATATATTCTGACCGATATGAACACCGCATTGATTGAAGATGAAAAATTCGATAACTGGGTGAAAAGCAGTAATCCCTCCCAGCGCTGGGGCCGCCCGGAAGAACTGATTGGCACGGCGGTATTCTTATCGTCAAAAGCCTCTGACTACATTAATGGTCAAATCATTTATGTCGATGGTGGTTGGCTATCCGTTCTGTAATTGTTGCTTTATTTCCAAAAATACAGATTACAAAACAATAACATGGAATATGAATCATGATTCAAAGCATACAAGCAAAATTAGCGCCGATACGCTGGCGTAAATTAATTCCGCTCGCCTTCATTACTTATAGCCTTGCGTATCTGGATCGTGCGAATTACGGTTTTGGCGCAGCATCCGGTCTGGCAGAAGATCTTAATATAACACCGGGAATTTCATCCTTATTAGGTGCCTTATTTTTCTTGGGGTACTTCTTTTTCCAGGTTCCAGGTGGAATTTACGCTGAAAAGCGCAGCGCTAAAAACCTCATTTTCTGGAGCCTGATACTTTGGGGCATACTCGCCACTGCGACAGGAATGGTGCATGACGTCAAAGTGTTGGCGGTCATTCGCTTTCTTTTAGGCGTGGCGGAAAGCGTTGTGATGCCAGCCATGTTGGTATTTTTAAGCCACTGGTTTACAAAGAAAGAACGATCGAAAGCGAATACGTTTCTGTTTCTCGGCAACCCGATTACGGTGCTTTGGATGTCGGTACTTTCCGGCTACCTTGTTGAAGCATTTGGTTGGCGTGGGATGTTTATCATTGAGGGCGTACCCGCAATTATTTGGGCAGCCATCTGGTGGTTTGTTTTTGTAGATAGACCAGCTGATGCTAAATGGTTGACTGAAAAAGAGAAAAAAGATATTGAAGCTGCATTGGCAGCAGAACAAACCAATATCCAGGAAATTAAAAACTACAGTGAAGCATTTCGTTCCAGAAAAGTGTTGTCACTCTCCTTTATCCACTTCTTCTGGAATATCGGAATGTATGGCTTCATTATGTGGCTGCCTTCAATTCTGAAATCTGCGTCTGGACTGGGTATTGTCGCCACCGGTTGGTTATCAGCGGCACCTTATCTCCTCGCCGTTCCCATGATGCTGGGTGCGTCATGGTATTCCGATAAGTTTCTGAACCGAAAGATTATTGTTCTGCTCTTCTTAGGTCTTGGCGCCATCTGCTTTATTGGTTCCTTTACTGTTGGTGCATCCAATTTCTGGCTGTCTTATGTGCTTCTGATGGTTGCAGGTGGGGCAATGTATACCCCTTACGGTCCCTTCTTTGCCGCTATTCCTGAAATGATCCCTCGTAACGTGATGGCAGGCGCAATGGCCTTTATCGTCAGTTTCGGTGCGCTTGGCTCGTTTGTGGGTTCGTGGATTGTCGGCTATCTGAATGGCCTGACCGGGGGTCCCGGTGCGTCTTACATCTTTATGGGCGGAGCACTGGTGCTTGCTGTTTTCTTGACCTCGGTCACAGCGTTTACCAGCACAACCTCTTCTCTGAGCAAAGCACAGGCGTACTAATGCAAAGCGCCCTGATGGGCGCTTTGTTCTTAAAAGTGAAATGTTATACAATCGCTTTCTTCAAGACATCTATAGCGGGCCCCATCTTGAGCATAAAATCCATTCAAAAACACAATGTTGTAAATGAAATTTATGATCAGATCAGCGGAAAACTGCTAGACGGCAGTTGGTCCCCGGGGAGCCGTCTTCCCTCGGAAGCAGAACTCACGGCCGCCTTTAACGTCAGTCGCGTTAGCGTGCGCAGCGCAGTACAGCGTTTTCGAGACTTGGGTATCGTAGTCACACGCCATGGTAGCGGCAGCTTCGTGAGTGAAAACTTTACGCCGCAGATGCTCAGCAACGATCCCAGACCAATCATGCATCTGAGCCGCGAAGAATTCCACGATATGATGATTTTTCGCCAAACAGTGGAATTTAAATGCGTTGAGTTAGCGGTAACACATGCCACCGATGAGGATATGCGCCATCTCGAACAAGCCCTCAACAACATGCTCATCAACAAAAGCGATTATAAAAAATACTCGGAAGCAGATTACGAGTTTCATCTTGCCATCGTCAGGGCATCGCATAATAGTGTGTTCTACAACGTAATGAACTCGATTAAAGACATTTATTACTACTATCTTGAGGAGCTTAACCGCGCATTGGGTATTACTCTTGAGAGTGTCGAGGCACATATCAAAGTATACATGTCCATTAAAAACAGGGACGCGCGTACGGCTGTAGAAGTCCTTAATGAAGCGATGTCTGAAAATATTATCGCCATCGAAAAAATCAAATCATCGGCAAACGACACCGATCAGTCGATACGCTAATTAACGTCCCCGTTTCTTTTGGGTGCCAAACGCGCCAAAACCATCACAGCATCGTCCCTTATAGAGAATGACGACCAGCAGAAAATTTATTACTACCTTGTTAAATAACATAATATTTTACGGTCTCACCCTTTAGCCATTTTCCATAATGATATTGATCGACCGCATAGACGAAAACACCAGCCCTCGTTAAAACTAATCCACTTTTTTTGACAGTATAAACAGCATGAATTCTCTCTTAACCAACCGTTCATCTTTTCTGGATCTACCGGCAGGCTATTTCGGTATTGTTCTCGGCACCATAGGGGCAGGTTTCGGATGGCGCTATGCCGCCACAATCTGGTCAATAACCCCGGTCATCGGTGAAGGTCTGGTGATACTGGCAATCCTCATCTGGGCATTGTTAGCCATTGCTTTTATATACCGCCTGATCCGGTTCCCGAGCAGTGTTAAACACGAAATCGAGCACCCGCTCATGGGCAGCTATATCAGCTTATTCCCTGCAACGACCATGCTGGTGGCAATAGGCTTCGTTCCCTGGTGTCGACCGCTCAGCGTGGCGCTGTTTATCACCGGAGCGGTCATCCAACTGGCGTATGCAGCCTGGCAAAGTGCCGGAATATGGCGAGGAAAACATCCGCACGACGCAACCACACCGGGACTTTATCTGCCCACGGTTGCGAATAACTTCATCAGTTGTATGGCCTGCGGCGCACTGGGATACCACGATCTCGGCATTCTGTTCCTCGGAGCGGGTATTTTCTCATGGTTAAGTCTGGAACCGGCTATTCTGCACAGAATGCGTAGTCACGGGGAAATGCCAGCGCCGGTAAGACTTTCCCTTGGCATACAGCTTGCCCCTTCTCTGGTGGCATGCAATGCCTGGCTGGCAGTTAATGGCGGGCAGGCTGATACCTTTGCAAAACTGCTGTTTGGCTACGGCTTGCTACAGTTGCTATTTATGATCCGTCTGATCCCATGGTATCTGAAAGGGCCGTTCAACCCCTCATTCTGGAGTTTTTCATTCGGACTCTCTGCGCTTGCCTCTACCGCGCTCCATTTGGGATATGAAAGTTCAGAAGGTGTGTTGCCGGTGCTTGCACTCCCCCTGTTTGTTTTTAGCAATGCCCTGATTGCTCTGCTTATTATCCGAACGCTTCTGCTGCTGTTGCAAGGCAAGATGCTGAGGTATACCCCGTGTCCCTAGACAAATAACCACGAGAGAATAACGCGTGGTTAGGGTTTGCAATCATTGATGCAGCTTCCCCCTGGCATCCATGGCAATCAACAGCACGGATGAGAGAATAAGCAGCGTGCCAAGCCAGTCCGGCAGCGTGAAGGTAATGCCCAGTAGCAGCAAGGACAACACCGCACTGGTCAGCGGCTCCGCACAGCTGAGAATACTGGCCTTCTGGCCGCCAATCAGCGATGCGCCCTTGAGATACAGGCTAAACGTCACGGCGGTACCCACGATAATCAGGTAGAAGAAGGCAAACAGGCCCAGGCCGTTAACCGCAATATTCTCTTCCGGCAGCAGGAAGAACGGCATCATCGATACCCCGGCAATAAACATGCTCCACCCCACCACCAGCAACGTGCCGTGCCGGGATATCAGGCCCGAGGAGTAAGTGGAATAGAAGGCGGCAGCAAAGGCGGAAGCAATACCCCAAATCAGCGCCGCAGGCGAGATCGACAGCGATGTCGGATTACCGTGCGTCACCAGTAAAAAAGTGCCCGCCAGCGAGGTCAGTATCGCAGCGCACACGAACACACCCGGCAACTTTTTCCGCGTCAGCGCAAACCAGGTGACAATCACCGTCGGGGAGAGAAACTGGAGGATAGTCCCGGTTGCCGCGTTTGATTTTTCAATCGTGACCAAAAAGGTAAACTGCACCGTCAACGTACCGCACAGGCTGAAAATAAATAACTTGATGGCCTCTTTCTTCTCGCTGAACACGCTGAAAACCGGCTGGCCTTGCAAGAAACCGAGCATTAACAGAATGATGCCGGAAAACAGCAGACGCGACATTGTCAACCAACCGGCCGAAATGTGCAGATGTTCCATCAAGTATTGGGCGCAGACGCCGGAACTGCCCCACAGGATGGAGGCGATTAGCACGTACAACATGCCTTTTTTGGCAAGACTCATCACAACCTCATGGTGGAATAAAACGGAGTAAGGCGACACTTATCAATCACGCTCGCTGCACGCGACCAATACGCTATCGCCCTATGCCCTACACCATACTGAAGATAGACAGCCTTTTCGATGGAAAAGCCGAAAAAATCACAGCCATACACCAGGTTATAGCGCTTTTAGCAGCGCGAACGCCTCTTTCATCCGATCTTCACTCACCACAAAGGCGCGCAACGTGCCCTCCGCATCCATTCCCTGCGCCACCATGCCCTGCGGTGCAGTGGTAATCTGCCAGCGTAAGTCACTGCGGCCTGATTCTCCGGCCAGATGTAACGGCAGCGCCGGTGTTTTCACCTTCACCAGCATGGCGGGTAGCGCGAGAGCGGTGTTAACGCCAAGCAACGTTTTCGCCAGTGCGATAGCGCTTAGCTGGATCGGTTGCAGAAATGGCCGCACCTGCCCCGCAATTTCGGCGCAGTCGCCTAACGCATAGATATCCGCCTGGCTGGTTTGCAGCATGTTGTCTACCACCACGCCGCGTCGGGTGATAATCCCGGCACGCTGTGCCAGCGCCGTTTCCGGGCACAAGCCAGTCGCGGCCACCACCACATCCACGTCACACAGGCGATCGCCATCGAATCGGGCGCGAATGCCTTTCTCGGTCTGCTCCAGCGATTGCAGTTTTGCTTTCAGTAACAGGTGCGCCCCCATATCGACCAGGCAGTGTTGCAAGCGGCCACTCACTTCCGGCGGCAGCAATGTTGGCAACACGCTGGCAGCGCAATCTGCCAGCGTAACCGTCTTACCGGCACGGCAAAAGTCCATTGCCAGTTCAGTGCCAATCAGCCCGGCGCCTACCACCAACACCCGCCGCGCATCCTGCAACTGCGCTTCACACGCGCGGTATTCTTGCTGGCTGTTCAACGTCAGCATCAGTTCATGCCCCGGCACCGGTGGCACCGACGCGGAAGCCCCCGTTGCCAGCACCAGCTTGTCGTAACCCCACTCGCTGTCGTGACTTTTTATCCGGCGCTGTGCGACATCAATATCGGTAACCCGCGTGTTAGGGTAGAGCCGTAGCTGATATTGCTCCGCAAACGCCCCCATCGACTGACGCGTGAGATCGTCGGCGCGTTGCCCTTGGCTTATCACATGGCTGAGATCGGGTTTGTTATATTCATCCATGCTGTCAGCCGCAATCAGCGACAGCGGGATCACCGCATCCTGCTTGCGGATATTCTTCACCAATTGGCGCGCCGCGAAGCCTGAGCCGATAATAACGATACCCTGACTCATACAGCCTCCATCGCCAGTTCATCAAATACCGCCTTACCCAAAGAACATTCCGGGCACAGGAAACTGTCTGGCACCTGGCTCCACGGCGTTCCGGGTGCCACGTCCTGCATCGGCTCACCGCGTGCCGGGTCATACACCCACTGGCAGACGCTGCACTGCATCTGCGGCCCCAGATCGGCAGCGGCTTTCGCTGCACAGGCGCAGGCTTCTTGTTGCGGCGTTGCGCGCACTGCCTCCGGCAACGGGGAGAGCGCCCACTGACGGCCAATTTCACGCCCGTGCTCACGGCATATTTCCAGCGCATCGATATCAGGACGCCATTTGGCCTTCAGGGCAATGGTGGTTTCGAAACCGGCATCCATCAAACGGGTTTGCACGCGATCGACCGCACCGCCGTTCCAGCCATAGCTGCCGAAAGCAGACGCTTTCTTGTTGCGAAAACGCAGCCCCGTCAATTCCTCCAGCATGCCCGCCACTTTGGGCATCATGACGTTGTTCATGGTGGAAGAACCCACCAGAACTCCCTTGGAGCGGAACACATTCGTCAGAATCTCGTTCTTATCGCTGCGTGAGATATTGAAAATTTTCACCGCGACGCGCGGGTCGACGTCGTTGATGCCCTGCGCGATAGCATCCGCCATCATGCGCGTGTTGTTGGACATGGTGTCGTAGAAAATAGTGATGCGATCTTCCTGATAATCCGCCGCCCATTTCAGATACAGCTCAACGATTTGCGTTGGGTTATCTCGCCATACCACGCCGTGTGAAGTGGCGATCATATCGACCGGCAGATTAAAGCCGAGGATCTCCGTGATTTTAGGCGTCACCAGTCGGCTGAACGGCGTCAGGATGTTGGCGTAGTAGCGCTGGCACTGCTCAAACAGTTCAGTTTGGTCAACTTCGTCGTTAAACAAGCGCTCATCGCAGTAGTGCTGACCGAATGCGTCGTTACTGAACAGCACCGCATCGCCCGTCATGTAGGTCATCATGCTATCCGGCCAATGCAGCATCGGCGTTTCCACAAACACCAGCTGTTTGCCATTGCCAATATCCAGGGTGTCGCCGGTTTTCACCACGTGAAAGCGCCATTCCGGGTGATGGTGATGGCCGTTGATGGAGTCAATGGCATTGGCGGTGCAGTAGATAGGCGTATTGGGAATTTGCGACATCAGCTCGGTTAACGCGCCCGCATGGTCCTCTTCTGCATGGTTGATAATGATGTAATCGATCTGCGCCAGATCGATTTCTGCGCGCAGGTTCTGGACGAAATCGCGGCTGAACTTGTGGTCCACCGTATCGATGAGCACGTTTTTCCCTTCACGAATCAGGTAACTGTTATAGCTGCTGCCGCGCAACGTTTTGTATTCGGTGCCGTGAAAATCACGAACTTCCCAGTCACGTTGTCCTACCCAGTGGATGTTGTTCTTTACATGAATAGCCATATCAACCTCAAATTTATGCAGTGATGCGAATAAGATAGTCAGGCTATATCAATTGCCGTGCCATGTTTTTAACATGCTGTTTTTAATCTACTTGTTGTTTTTATCGAATAAATAAAATGTCATAATGACTATACTTATCACAGTCATTATGACATTCTTCATTGTCAATTTGACTGTCAGGGGTAGCCATGAGTTTTTCCGTTAACGTCTTGGCGAAGATTGCCATTGAACTGCAAAGCGGCATCGGCCATAAGGATCGGTTTCAGCGCCTTATTACCACCCTGCGCCAGGTATTGGATTGCGATGCCTCAGCCCTGTTGCGCTATGAAACGCGGCAATTTATCCCCCTGGCCATTGACGGTCTGGCATCGGACGTGTTGGGCCGACGCTTCGCGTTGGAAGCGCACCCACGGCTGGAGGCGATTGCGCGCGCGGGCGATGTGGTGCGTTTCCCCGCCGACAGCGATTTACCCGACCCCTACGATGGATTGATCCCCGGTCAGGAGACGTTGAAAGTGCATGCCTGTATCGGCCTGCCGCTGTTTGCCGGGCAGAATCTGATTGGCGCGCTCACCCTGGACGGGCTGGCTCCGGATCAATTCGATACCTTCAGTGATGAAGAGCTGCGTCTCATCGCCGCGCTAACGGCTGGGGCATTGAATAACGCACTGCTGATCGAGCAGTTGGAAAGCCAAAACATCCTGCCCGCTGCCGCTCCCGCCTTTGAAAAGGCCGCGCATACCGAGATGATCGGCCTTTCTGCGGGTATGACTCAGCTTAAAAAAGAGATTGAGATAGTCGCCGCGTCCGATCTCAACGTGTTGATTGGCGGAGAAACCGGCACCGGAAAGGAGTTGGTCGCTCAATCTATTCATCAGGGTTCAGCCCGTTGTGCAAACCCGCTTATCTATCTCAACTGTGCAGCCCTGCCGGAAAGCGTGGCGGAAAGCGAACTGTTCGGGCATGTTAAAGGGGCGTTTACCGGTGCTATCAGTCATCGCAGCGGCAAGTTTGAAATGGCTGATAAGGGCACGCTGTTCCTCGATGAAATCGGCGAACTCTCTCTCGCCTTGCAGGCCAAATTGCTGCGCGTTCTGCAATACGGTGACATACAGCGCGTGGGTGATGACCGCAGTCTGCGCGTTGATGTGCGCGTGCTGGCGGCAACCAATCGCGACTTACGCGAAGAGGTGCTGGCGGGACGTTTTCGTGCCGACTTGTACCACCGTCTGAGCGTATTCCCACTTCTGGTGCCTCCCCTGCGCGAACGCGGCGATGATGTGATTCTTCTGGCCGGGTATTTTTGCGAGCAGTGCCGGGTAAGGCTGGGGCTGACCCGTGTGGCACTCAGCCAACGTGCACACGCCCTACTGCTTACTTACGCCTGGCCGGGGAATGTACGGGAACTGGAGCATGCCATCCACCGTGCCATCATCCTTGCTCGCGCTGAGCGGGCCGGTGATCACGTCGTGCTGGAAGCGCACCACATTGCGCAGCAGGGTGCGCCCGAGCGCCCGGTGCAGGAGAGCCAAAACGTTGCACCAACGCCCAACTTACGCCATGCCACGGAGGATTTTCAGCGCAACGTGATTAGCCAGACGTTAGCCCAGAACGGACACAACTGGGCAGCCAGCGCCAGAGCGCTTGACATGGATGTTGCCAATCTTCATCGGTTGGCGAAACGCCTGGGGATCAAACCGTAATTCTGCACGGCCAGCGCCCTAACGCAGGGCGCTGCTTGATAATGCTGTGAGTAAAAGGAAAGCGTTATTTGTTGTTACGCACCATTATTTATTACACTGAAATAAAAACACCCGATTTAATTATTTATAACAACGACAGCCTCACACTGTCTCTTCTTTTATCATTCTCGATAAATTTGAAAAAAATGAGCACGCAAGATATCATTAAATAACATGTCCACCAGGATAAGAGTCTGCCTTTGAATATCAAACAACTGCGCTATTTTTGTAAAGTGGTTGAAACGGGAAGCGCCAGTCAAGCAGCAAAAATGCTCGATCTGGCACCTGCTGCAATCAGCATGCAAATTTCGTCACTTGAAAAAGAGCTTAACGGTGAGTTATTCAATCGTAGTTCTCGTCCAATGACCTTAACCCGTCTCGGGGAATTTATCTATCAACGAGCACCCGAGATCATCTTTAATATCGAGAAGCTTGAAAAAGATGCCTGGCAATACGTTAACAGCAAATCGATTACGTTAACGCTTGGGTTCGTTCGCTCCGTGATGTTTAACCTGATTCCAGAAACGATAAAATACTTCGCTGACACACACGGGCATATCGAAATAAATCTGAAAGAAGTGCTTTCCGAGTATCAGCCTGAGTTGCTATTGAACCATGAGCTTGATATCGGCTTCACACGAGAAATGGATAACGATAATTTTATTGGTCATGAACTCAATCATGAACTGATACTGATTGATCCGCTTATCGCTGCGATTCCTAAAAATCATTATTTAAGCAAGAAAAAATATATTACGCTGCGTGATTTTTGCAACTCCCCCTTTATCATTTTCCCCAGCGATCCCAAAAGCGGTTACTCATTGCGCGTATTTGAAAAATTTGATGAATACGGTATTCGCCCAGCCGTTTCACATCGCGTTGTTGAAATTCACACAGCATTGGCATTGGTGGGAGCCGGATTAGGCGTAACACTGGTGGGAAAAACCACCATTCCCAATAACCGGCAAGATATCATCTTCCTGCCAATTGAGGATTTTCGCTGCCTCAGCTATATCTACGCAGTTTATAACCCAAAAAACACCAACCCGAATATCCATGCCTTTATTGATACCATGAAAAAGATCGCTGAATAATAGGGTGAAAAAAGGGAAGCATACATTCCGCTTCCCCGGTACTGACGTTTATTATCTCAACCGCAAGGGTTAGGCGTCACAGTTTTCCATCGGTTCATCAATGGTTACCACGACTAAAAAGGTGAGTAGTGAAATGCCCGCCATAAACAGAAACACAGTATTCCAACCATAATGGTCAAGAATCAATCCGGCAATAAAGGGCGTCGCCGCACCGCCTAATTGCCCCCCCATGTTAACAATGGCATTGGCAACCGGGAATTTATCTTTGGCTACGAAAGACATGGGATAAACCATGTAGGCAGAGAAGCCAATGCTCAGCAACAAACCGGTCATAAACAACAGTAATGCACACAATACTGGATTAGCCGGCATATACAGCAGGCACAGCATCATTACCGATGTCGAAACGGCCGAGAGCAACATGCCCGGCTTTCTGCGTTTATCCAGCAGCGTATCAGAGAGGATACCGCCCAGCAGATTACCCAGCACCGCACCGACCCAAGGTGCCGCAGAGACAAACCCCATACCGACCACAGAAAGGTTTTTTTCTGACAGCAGATAGGTAGGGATCCAGGCCAGCAATAGGCTGGAAATCCCTAACTGACAGCAATAGCCCAGGCCGCAACCAAACACATTCCATGAGCGATACACTTGCTGGGTTGTGGTTACTTTAGGGGTATTGCGCACCCGAATAAACCGGTCCAGGTAAGGTATCCGTTTGTAGACTTTCTTCTCCTGAACCTGCGCCGCCGTCCGCTTTTCATTGATGATGTCAACTTCCTGTTGGTTGACGAAGCTGGACTCAGAGGGCTTGTCCTTCACAAACAGGAACCACATAACCGGCAGGAGCAGTCCCGGAAGGGCAAAGAACAAAAAAACCTCTTTCCATCCCCAATGCAGGATAATAAACGAACCGATGATCGGCGTTATCACGGGGCCAAGCTTGATAGAAGAAAGAAAAATGCCGGAGGCGATGCCTTTTTCTTTCGACGGAAACCAGTTGTTAATGGTGGAGGTTACGCCAATAGGCAGTGGGCCTTCAGCAATACCTAACAACACCCGGCACAATTTAAGTTGCAGAATAGACCCGGCAAATCCCGTCAGGGCCGTCGCGATGGAGGTCAGAACCATGGATGACGTGAAGACTTTCCTCACACCAAAACGCGTAATCAACCAGGCCGAAGGGATCTGGATAAAGGCATAGGCCAACAGAAACAGGCTGACAAGCGCACCGGCTTCCGCATTGGTCATGGTAAATTCTTTTCTGATAAACGGTAGTGCTACCCCCAGATTGGCCCTGTCTGCTGCTGCAATGGTATAAATCAGGAAAAATAAGAAGGCGACCCACCACCGATGATGGGTCGGTTTAACCCCTGATGCCGCCTGTTCTATATTCAGACTCATTTTCAAAACCTCATTTTAAATCGAGAGAATCAAAGACACGGTTCAGCTGCATCAATTCCGCTGTTGTCGCACCCTTGATAATTTTATTTTTATAGTTATTTTCTTTTTCCTCTCTCGCGTCGGAGAGTTTAATAACGTTATCAACCTGTTCGCGTTCAATGACGACCAGACCATCCGAATCGCCGACCACGATATCACCGGAACGGATAATACAGTCACCAATAATCAATGTTCCATTGAACGTGCCTGGTTGTTTTTTCTCCGTTCCTCGAATAGAGATCCCTCGGGCAAAGACAGGAAAACCAGATTCGATAATCGCATCACTGTCCCTTACCGCGCCATTAACTACCAGTCCCGCCAGACCAATATGCTGCGCTTGTGTTGTCAGCACATCCCCCCAAATACCAGCAGCCGTAAAACCATCACAATTAATAACCAGTACATCACCTTTCTTTGCATGCATTAAGGCGTAATGCACCATCAGGTTATCACCGGGACGCATGTGTAACGTTAAGGCCGGCCCCGCCATTTTCATGCCGCGAGCCAGGGGTTTTATGGCTTCAGACAATGCCCCAACAGCCCCTTGCGCTTCATAAACGGTTGCGCTTCCCAGTCGAATTAAATGTTCGACAACGGCGTCAGTCAGCGTATTTTCATTTTTCACGATATGGCCTTATTTATAAAGAGGGATTGCGTTGTAACAGGTGGTAATTATGCTTCTTTCTGGCGGCGGAAATAGACATTCCTGCCAGAGCATCCTGAACAATGCGCTCTTCGATGGCTTTCATTTCCAAAGCGCGATCAATTACCCGAGCAATATGTTTTTTACCAATCACTACCGCACCATCAATATCGGCCACCATCAGGTCTCCGTGATTCACTAATACACCACAGATATTAACGGCACCGGTTACTGCGGCAACCTGAACCCTGTCTTTGCCTGTACGCATATAATGACCGCAGGCATAGATCGGGTAATGTGCATTTATCGCCTCATCGGTATCGCGGCTTACACCATTAATAATGGTTCCGGCAATACCTTTAGCTGCCGCCACCTGACTTAAAATGCCGCCCCATACGGTACAATCCTGTCGGCCTGCATTATCAATAACAATGACATCGCCCTTCTCAACCTGATCGATATAATCTCCAACCGAGCCTGGATTATCAGGATCGACGGGAACATAACGGACTGTCCAGGCCCATCCTGCTATTTTTTGATTTCCCGTAATCGCCTTCAAACCCAGCAATGTCCCAGGCAAAGAAAAGAAATCAAGCGCATCAGCAAGTTCCGGAGTCGTCAGCGTTTTGGCCTTTGCTAAATATTCAACATCATTCATTGCGAACCTCTAAATAAAAAAACATTTCGCCATAAATATCCAAAATAGCCGCACAAGCCGCAACGGTGCATTGCTGAATCTAAGTTCAGAAAAAATGAATCTGGTTAATAAATAAATATCCTGCCCTCTGTAAAAACAAATTAAAACCATAAAATTCATAACATTAAAATAATTTGATTATATAAAAATAATTTAAATCCTCGATAGCGATAACCAAAATGTGATCCGCCGAAAAATCTTTATTATCGTCAGGCTCGACACCGCGTGATGAGGTCAGGTTAGGTTATAATTCGTTCATACGATCAGAGGCAGCAACCTTTCCCCCGTTATTCAGAGGCGATCATGACAGTGAATGAACCGGAATCATACACACTGCAAGCCATTCCTCAGCCGGAAACCTATGCCAGTGTGCAGAGCACTCCGCTTAGTGATGAAACTCAGCGAGAACGCCTACAGCGCGTCTTACGCGCCATGCGTCAGCAGGGTCTTGATGCATTGATTATCTATGCCGATAAAGAGCATGGGGGCAATTTCGAATATCTGAGTGGGTTTATTCCCCGCTTCGAAGAGGCGCTGCTGATCGTCGCAAATAATGGTGCCGCGACCTATATCATGGGGAATGAAAACCTCAAGCTGGTGCCTCACGCCCGACTGCCCGGCACCGTGTTGCACGCGCCCTGCTTCTCGCTGCCCGACCAGCCAATGCCACCCGATTTCGATCTCACCGCATTGCTTGCGCAATCAGGCATTCAGCTTTGCCAACGTGTCGGCATTGCTGGCTGGAAACACCTGAGGTTAAACGGGCCTTCAGGTAAGGCCATGTTTGATATTCCACATTTTATTTATCAAAGCATCCGGGATGCACTGCCCTCCGCCACCGCGTTGGTGAACGCCACCAGTATTTTTATTTCTCCCGACCGGGGCGTGCGCACCATCAACAACGCCAACGAACTGGCGCACTATGAATACGGGGCGAATCTGGCCTCCACCGCCATACTGAATGCGCTCAATGCAATAGAGATTGGGAAGACAGAAAAAGAGATTGCCGCCTTGCTGGCTGCCGAAGGGCAGCCCCATAGCGTGGTGACCATCGCAGCCACCGGCGATCGCTTCGAGCAAGCCCGGCTTTACCCCAGTGATAAAAAGATAGCGCTGGGTGATAAATTTTCCCTCACCACCGGTTTTAAAGGTGGGCTCACCAGCAGAGCGGCCTATGTGGTAAAACATCGCGAGATGCTGCCCACCAAAACCAATGACTATCTGGAACGTGTCGCCATTCCTTATTACCACGCCGTGGTAAGCTGGCTGACCGCGCTTCGCGTCGGGATTACGGGCGGGGAGATCTACGCGTTAATTGAGGATGTTCTGCCCAAAGAGCGGTTTCACTGGCACTTGAACCCTGGTCATTTGGTGGCTGATGAAGAGTGGCTTTGTTCACCCATCAGCCAGAATTCCCCCATCACACTCGCCAGCGGTATGCTGTTGCAGATCGATATTATCCCTTCGGTAGCGGGCTATGCGGGTGCCAGCATTGAAGATACGGTGGCACTGGCCGACGCAGAGCTGCGGGCCGAATTGGCCTGTGCGTACCCGGCGCTGTGGCAGCGTATTGTCACGCGCAGAACGTATCTGGAAGCGGTATTACACATCCCATTGCATGCCGATGTTCTGCCAATGTCCAATACCGTTGGTTATTTGCGCCCTTTTCTGCTGGATAAGCAAAAAGCATTGGTCTGCGGCAGATAATTACCCTGCCGTCTATGCCATCGTGGGTTCAGTCATTATGGGATAGCGTGTTTGCTATCCCGATTGTTGCCTAAGACTAATCGTTAATAAACACGCTCACGATGTCAAAATCATAAAATTGAATTTTGAAAGAAATCAAAGGGATTATGTCATTCAGTACAGGCTCGTTCTGCACTTTGCATAAGGATGCGCCATGTTTAGTCATATCCCGAGTCACAGCCCATCGCTGCCGCCCTCTTCCCCCCTGAAAACAGAGCAACATAATCCCCGAGATGGCCGATATACAGACAACAAACCGGGTTCCTCTTGCAGAAACGTCACGGAAAATCTCAATCTTATTGCAAACAATGCGGCAACGTTAACTCGGAGCCAAGAACAAGAAATAGCGGCCCCAACTTATAAGCCAGCAGGCTCAATGAGTTATATTTCCATTGCTGAAGGGCAACACTTAAGACATCTGAGAAATTTTGTAGATTCTTCTTACAAGATTTCAGGCGCTATTGATGATAAGGAACAGGTTATTCTGCAACTGAAAAACATCTACTCAGAAGAGTATCTCAATAAATCAATTGCTGGCCCTGATGAGGATATGGATGAATTAATCGATTCATTTAACAAGCAAAAACTGTATGTGAAATTTCATTTCATTGATCTGTTCTCAATTTATGACTACGGTAAGGATGGCTATGTAGATATCAATAAAACCTTATTAGCCCTTCCGCCAGGAGCCCTCAGACCGCCACACATTGCTCAACTGGCATTAACCCTACATCACTTGGCCATGAAGCAAGCCAATGATGATGAGTATTTCAGCAACGCCGTTCCCTTGTTCAGAGGGGAAGTAAGGAAAAGTGAGGATTT
Organism: Candidatus Symbiopectobacterium sp. NZEC127; assembly: GCF_025962675.1. Taxonomy (NCBI): domain Bacteria; kingdom Pseudomonadati; phylum Pseudomonadota; class Gammaproteobacteria; order Enterobacterales; family Enterobacteriaceae; genus Symbiopectobacterium; species Candidatus Symbiopectobacterium sp. NZEC127. The sequence continues at coordinate 69,836 of NZ_JAGFPG010000006.1, read as the reverse complement.
CGAGGATATTGAAGAGGGTGACATTTTTTCCTCACCCATCTTCTTCAGTACTTCCGACGATCAAGATGTTGCTGAATCTTTCCTCGGTGATAAGGATGCGCTAGAGCAGGGAGAAATAAATGTGCTTTATACTATAGAGAAAATTACACCTTATTCTGGCGCACACTTATCAGACATCATGGATGATAGAGAAAATGAATTTTTATTCCTCCCTAATATAAAATTCATCATTACAGAAAAAGAATTTAACGAAGAGGATAGCACACTCAACGTGACGATGAGCCAATTACCTATCAGCAAAAACGTTTTTTTCGAACAGCTAAACACATTGATAAAACAAGCCGTGTTCGCCGGTGATTTTACAAAAAAAATGAGCGACATGACATTAACCTCCCCTGGAATAAACCACCGAAACATTGAAGAATATCTGGCAACAGTAAAAACGCCTGACCAAGCTATGATGATGCTGCACCAAATAGATAAAGAGGCATCGATACGCGCTAAAAACGCAGTTAAACACACGCTGGATAATATCAGTCATGAAGCAACAACAAGTAAGAAAATGAAAATAGAGGAAGCCATAAAGCCGCCTGGGGCGTCACCGGTTACAGAGCAAGATAAAAACAGGGAAATAGAGTACAGGTTGAAAAAAATAAAAGCCTTCAGGGCAGCATTAAACATGGAGAAATTAGAACAACGGCTCAGTGTTATCCGACAGTTTAATCTTGACAGCTATGCTGATGAGCAAGGCCGAGGAGATCGTAGCGAACAGGGCACCGCAATGCGTTCTCCTCACGACCACGGGAGTAAATAGGGGGAGCGATAAGACTCGGGCAGAGAAAGGCTGCACCACCCAGGGGATATGGCAATTTACATGCCTATCCCCAGCAGGTTTTCGGGGGGAATTAACACAACGTTAAACAAGCTGATACGCTTTAATTTTACGCCAGAGCGTGGTTTGACTAATGCCTAGCATGACAGAGGCCTTCACTCTGTCGCCCTCAGTCAGGGTAATAACGTCGGAAATCAGCCTTTTTTCTTGTTTTTTCAGCAAATCAACATCATCGCTCTTCACGCTAGAGGGTTGCACAGGGTTTCCATCCCCCTGCCAGGGCGCTGTAATTTTACAGACGCTGTGGATGTCTTCCTTATCGACAACATCCTTATCAAATAGCACAATCAATCGGTGAATCGCCGCATGAAGTTCCCGCACGTTACCCGGCCAGGAATAGTGGTTTAAAAAGGCTACGGCGCGATCGGTAAACGCCATTTCTCGTCCATAACGAAATAACAGATCCTTGATAATTAGCATGACATCGCCAGTCCGTTCCCGTAACGCAGGAAGCGCCAGATCCAACACATTGATGCGATAATAGAGATCTTGCCGAAAATCGCCCGACGTCACCAAATCAGCCAAGGGTTTATTGCTGGCAGTGATCAGTCGGAAATCCACCGCGAGTAGCGTGTCGCCACCCAGTCGCGAAAATTGTTTCTCTTGCAATATTCTGAGCAATTTAATCTGAACCGATAAAGGCGCTTCGCTGATTTCATCAATAAAAACCGTGCCGTTCATCGCCATTTCAAATATACCCGCCTTTCCTCCACGGCGTGCATTGGTGAATGCCCCTTCAGCATAGCCAAACAGTTCGCTTTCCAGGATCCCTTCAGGAATGGCGGCACAGTTTATGGCAATGAACGGGGCATTTTTGCGTTCACTGGCATTATGAATACTTTGAGCAAACAGCTCTTTCCCCGTACCCGTTGCGCCAAAAATAAACACAGGGAGATCGTGGCTGGCATACACTTTCGCGCGGTTAATCGCCTCACGTATCGCTGCTGACTCGCCCACAATATCGGAGAACGAGTAAGCCGCACAAAACCCCTTCACCTCTGATTTTTTCCCACCCCGGGCAGACGCGGCCAGAGCACTATCTTGTTTGAATCCGCTGATAATGGTGTAAACATATTGCTTGTGCGTCACGTGCTTGATGCTGGCGTGAATCACGTCACCATCAATGTCTAACAGCTGTTCCTTGACGTTAATTTCATTAATAATGCTACCAAAAATGCCTTTATAGGCCTCTTTTTGGAAAATTTTATCACCGATGCTACAACGAAATAACCCCATGCCTTTTGCGTTGATATTAATGACTTCCCCGGACTGGTCGATACACATGATACCTTCACGGGATTGATTCAGCGCAGCATAGGACATAGAGAGCTTCATGCTCTCCTTATTAATATACTTAAGCAAGCTGAATGCTTCGTTAAGGGCTTGTTCAATGGAGATATTATCGGTGTCTCCCATGATGACCTTGAGACCGTATTTTTTTGCCATTTCGGCCACGGTCAGGCCACCAATTACCAGTTTATAATCATTTGCAGCCAGATTTTTAATCACATGCTCAATATCATTATGATTATAAACCTGGCAAATTTTAAACTCTTCACCAGTCATTGTCTGATAATGACGTAAAACGTTACAGAACTGAGGGAACCCGACTACCGCAATTTTTTCCGTTCTGTCTTTTGCTTCCTGTAAGCTGCGATAAATACCGTGAAAATCATGAGCAATTTCAATAACAGGAATAGTCACGCTGCTTCTTAACAGTGCCGCAGTACCACCACGACTAATAATGATTTTAGTGCCGCCGTTGATCAACCCCTGTGCTTTATCAACGACATCTGAGTAATGAAACTCATAGACCGGAATCTCAATATTTCGCTCAATTAATACATTTGAAATTCGCTGTGTAATGGTATTCGACACTGAAAATATGACGATATCGTTATTTGGCATATCCGGCCTGTGGGTTGTAGAATATTACCGGTAATTATATCGTTACGCACTTGCAAATCAATCTATTAAAGAGCGACTGCGGACAGCAAAAGCCCCAGTACATTCTTGTTATGTACCGGGGCTTATCAGCATTGATGGCATCTCACTCAGAAAGTGTGACGGCGATAAACAATCTGCCCTTTACATATCGTTGCACAATTATCGATATAGCGGTCGCCTTCTACTTTAATTCCACGCGTATCTTCAAATGTGATTGCCTGCTTACGTAATTTAACGATAGCAATATCCGCAAATGCACCTGGTTGTAATGTCCCAATGTCTCCCGACATTTTCATCAGCCGGGCAGGCGTTTGTGTCACCGCGCGGAGTACATCGAAGAAAGACATGCCCATATTCAGATATTTCGACATAATAAATAACAAGCTAAACACTTTATCCGTGCGCAGACTATTTCGCTGTGTCAAATCGGTACTGATGATATCAGGATAGAAACCTTGCTCCATGGCATTACTGGCAACGGCAAAATCGAAATGGGCGACGCCATTTGAACAGTCAAAAATGACGCCTCTGGTTTGCGCTTCTTTTATCGAGGCATACACCTCGCCATGTGCGTCGAGAATAGAGTTACCGGTTCCGTGGAAACAGTGGGCGTAGATATCGTCTTTTCTAAAGTGCCCAATAAGCTCATCGGCTGCCAGCAGTGAGTCGGTAACATGCACACACAGCGTAGTCTCTAACTTTCTGACCAGATCTACCGTGGTCAGAAAGGGATCGGCGCTGTAATTTTTTCCGCGAGCGATATCCTGACTGTAGCGTAGCTTCAGGCCAAGAATATTATCTTTATACTCCGCCAGCGTCTGTGCGATTCGCTCGATGTTGTAATTCGCCGGGTTGGTATTCTCAAGGTAACCGGTCGGCCCCCCGCCCAACGTCGCCAGACCAACGTTAACCACGTTGAGGTAACTTTTGATTTTTACCATCGACGGATTGATAACCGTTTGGCGAAAATTGGCGTAATTCACCCAGCCACTGCTTCCGGCATCAACCACGCTGGTGACACCATTAGGTAAGCAAATAACATCCGGGTTAACGCTGATTGCCGTGCCCCCCTGATAGACATGAGCGTGAAAATCAATCAGCCCGGGCAAAACCATACAGCCTGCGGCATCAATCACCGTCTCCGTATGCGCTGCATCAGCATCCTCTATATCGACGATACGGTTGCCAACAATGCCAATATTACGGTTAACATAGTTATTGTTGTCGAGGTCAACGACTAAACCGTTTTTAATTAAAACATCGAGTTTCATTTTCGCCTCACGCATTAGATACCGATAAATTTCCAGTAAGGAATACCAATCAGGAAAAACACCAGCACGTTGACCAGAACCATGATGGTGCCTAGTAGCCAGAAGGTTTTTTGTGGAACATAGCCGCTTGAAAAGGTGAATACGCCTGCACCGTTACCATAATGCGTCAGCAATGCGCCATAACCGGCAGAGAACGCCAGTGAAAGCGCCACATACATCGGATGCGCTTGCGTCGTCATGCCAAGCGTAAACAGCACCGGATAGAAGGACACCACAAAGGCACTGTTGGAGACGAAAAAGTAGCGTACCGCGAGGCTGATAAACACCAGCGTCGCCAGCGCGCCGATTTCACTCAACTGAGAGAGATCGAGGTAATTCTTTATGACATCAACCAGATACACATAGAAACCGCCTTTTGACAGCGCCACCGCACAGCCATAGAAGGCACCGTACCAGACAAAGGTTTGCCAGGCAGACTTCTCGCTGACAACGTCATTCCACGTCAGCACACGAAACAGCAGCAAACACGCCAAAAAGGCCAGGCCGACCGGGATAAAATCAATACCGGTCACCGATCCCGTCATCCATCCCAGTACCCCCAGAATAAAGAAGACAATCAGCAGCTTTTCTTCACGTTTTACCGGGCCTAACTCCGCCAATCCTTTTTCAGCAATCTCATTAACGTTGGCAATGATCTTTAATTCTGGTGCATAAATCTTATAGAGAATCCAGGGTGCCAATACCAGCACCAGACCGGCAGGAACTACCGCCGCTTTGAACCACACCATCCATTCGAGATTGACCTTCATGATCTCATTGGCAAGAGACACGGTAATGGAGTTAGTCGCCATACCGGTTAAAAACAGGCTCGAGGTTCCCATGGAAACCACGTACATCAGAATGGTCAGGTAGGCACCAATTTTACGACTTCCGGCTTCAGGTGTTGAACCCAGCGCTTCGGCAATGTTTCTGAAAATAGGGTAGGTGATCCCCCCTGAGCGGGACATATTCGAGCCGGTAGCTGGCGCAAGAATGGTATCCGTTACCATCATCAAATAGCCGAGTGTCAGGGTATTTTTGCCATATCGCTTTAATAACATATAGGCAATACGTTTACCTAGCCCGGTAATAACGAATGCCTTGCAGATAATAAAGGCGCTGATAATAAACCACACCATTGGGCTGCCGAACCCGGCAAACAGCGGGCCAGGGGAAATAACCAATGATGCAAAGCCAAGAATAATCAGCATAATGACGGAATCGGTAAATGGGCGTAGTACCAATCCACACAGCATGGCCAAATAAATACCCACCATATGCCAGGTGTCTGCTGAGACGCCGGTTGGGTGTGGTATTACCCAAAACAAGACGGGGAAAAATATAATGGGCAAGAGTTTAAGATAAAGCATAGTAACAATACCTTTACTTATAAAGCCACGCGGCCAGATACCCCGTCCGTGTGGCTTTTATTTATTAGAAGGAATTAACGAAATATGTCGTTGATAAACTCAACGCCTTTGGCTTCCAACGATTTTTTCACCCATGCGCGATTCGCCGTGCCATTTTTGGCGGCATCCACTTTGCTCGCATCGAATTTTGAGTACTCTTTGGCTTTATCCAACAGGGTGGCAGCATCTTTCAGCGGAATAACAATGACGCCATCGGCATCACCCACGATAAGATCGCCAGGACACACCGCCACGCCACCCACCGCAATCGGGGTATTCACTTCGCCCGGTCCTTCTTTGAAAGGCCCGGCGGGGTTAGAACCGGTAGCAAACAGAGGAAAGTCGAGCACGGAAAGCGCGTCAACATCACGGATCGGCCCATCGAGCACGATACCGGCGATTTTCTTGGTGCAGTGCGCATAAGCCACCATGATCTCTCCCATCAGCGCGCGCGAGCGGTCGCCTTCATTGGAGACAACAATCACATCATGCTCTGAGGCCATATCCAGCGCGGCATGCAGCATTAAGTTATCGCCAGCGCGCACCTTCACGGTGATGGCATAACCCGCCATAATCGGCTTTTTCGGCGAAGAAATACGTTTGATGCCATTACCCAGCACCGCAATTCTATTCATGGTATCAGCGATATTTGCCGCAGGCAGTTGTTCGTAATGTTGCAGCAGTTCAATATCGAAAGCAGGGCGTTGGGTAAAAATACGATTACCAATAGACACGTTATTCTCCTTAAAATCCCGGTACCGGCCAGGATGGTTTTTTGCCAGACAGCACTTCATCCACACCGATGGCGGAATGCAGCGATGCGCGATCGGTTGCTTCTTTTGTTGCAGCACCAATATGTGGAGCAATAACGATATTGCTTAATGTAAAAATCGGGTCTTCGGGATCGAACGGCTCTTTCTTTAATACATCAACCCCCGCACCCGCAATACGCTGAGTGGATAACGCGTGGTATAGCGCTTTTTCATCAACCAATTTTCCGCGTGCGGTGTTAATGAAATACGCGGTAGGTTTCATCATTGAGAACTGTTTTTCACCAACAAAATCGAACGTTTCTGCGGTTGCCGGACAATGCAGTGAAACAAAATCGCTCTCTTGGAAAATACGATCGAAGTCATTGGTCAATTCAACGCCTTCCGGCATTTGTTCCTGTGTTTTATACGGATCGTAGGCAATAACGTTCATGTTGAAGCCATGTAATGCCTTCAGGGCAACGCGAGAACCAATATTACCGACACCGACCAGGCCCAGCGTTTTACCATCAAGTTCGACTTTCGGCGTACGCAATTTTGCCCAGTAATATTCACTGAGCATTTTTTCTTCAACCAGTTTAAAATTACGCGAGCAGTGCAGCATATAAAATATCGCTAATTCAGCGACCGACATGCTATTCGCCACTGGCGCATTCAGTACGGTGACACCGTGGCGTTTTGCGGATTCTAAATCGACAGTGTCATAGCCAGCGCCATGTCGTGCGACAACTTTCAGTTTTTTGGCAGCGTCAAATACGCGATCCGACATTTTAGACAAGCGAACAATAATGCCATCGCAATCAGCAATATCGCGGATGATATCCGCTTCTTCCATCCCTGAACCATCAATAAGTTGATAGCCGCGGCTTTCGAGATATTCTCTTCCTTCCCGCATGATTTCTTGCGGAAGTAAAATCTTATACGACATGTAACAATCTCCTGTGTGGGTTTCCCCTTTAAGAGCACATGCCATGCCAGAAACAGAACATCATAAAAATCAAAATTCAATTCATTGAAAAATATAACTTTATATTTTTATCTGTTTTTACAGCGTCCACGACAAAGTGATGTTATTCACATTTTCATCGGGTATAAAACACGTCAATATTTCAAATTGAAAATCATGAATTTCATTTTTAAACATAATATCATTGCTGCATCACAGTATTTTTCGCGTGCTGCACATTCAAAAAAACCTGACGGGTTGGCTAGGCGCTATTTATTTTCAGCGGGAGGATACAACGAGATGCAAAACAGGACGATTCACGACGAAAGCGAGAGAAAGGGAAAAAGAGATAACCCGCCCAGGATCAGGCGGGTCGAAAATCACTGGCTATCAGCACTTGATCACGGCACGGCCCCGCACTTTGCCCGCTAACAGCGCTTCGGCAACATCAATGGCCTGCGTCAGCGGATACTCCGTGGTTAACGCAGCCAGTTTTGCCATCGGCAGGTATTTGCAGGCTTTTTCCCACAGCGCCGGGCGTTTCTCCGTACTGACCATCACGCTGTCGATACCTTGCAAGGCGACGTTGCGCAGGATAAACGGCGCAACGCTTGCCGGGAGATCCAGCCCTTGCGCCATGCCACAGGCGGCAACGATACCGCCGTACTGAATGCTGGCACACACGTTCGCCAGCGTATGGCTGCCCACGGTATCCACCGCCGCCACCCAGCGCTCTTTTTGCAGCGGTTTACCCGGTGCACTCAACTCGGCACGATCGATAACCTCACTCACGCCCACCTCGTTGCGCAGCCAGTCAGCCTCTGCCGGGCGGCCCGTAGAGGCCACCACCTGATAACCCAACTGCGCCAGAATCAATGCCGCACAGCTGCCTACGCCGCCGCTGGCACCGGTCACCAGCACCGGACCGTCCTCCGGTTTCACCCCGTGGTGTAACACCGCCTCGACGCAGAGCATCGCGGTAAACCCAGCCGTGCCAATCGCCATCACATGCCTGGCGTCTGAACCCTGTGGCAACGGTGCCAACCACTCAGCGCTCACCCGCGCCTTACCCGCCAGGCCGCCCCAGTGTTTTTCCCCAACGCCCCATCCGGTCAACAGCACCTTGTCACCGGCTTTGTACGCTGGGTTAACGCTTTCTATCACTGTGCCAGCAAAATCAATGCCGGGCACCATCGGGAATTTACGCACGATAGGACCGCGCCCCGTGATGGCCAGCGCATCCTTGTAATTGATGGAGGAGTAGTCGATAGCGACCGTTACATCACCTTCCGGCAATGCACTTTCCTCTTGTGCCACCAGCGCCGCATGATAATTGCCTTCAACCTTGTCGATCACGATTGCATTGAACATATAAACCTCGTCTCCGTATCGTTCGCCCGCCGGGGGAACGCAGCCGTAAAATTCACCACATTAATTATTGACCGATCGTCTATAAATTAATACCACGGTAACTGTCATCACATTGCGTTTCAAGCGAAGCGCCGCAACCGGCATTGAAGAGTGAGAAAAGTTTGTTATTTATCAATTTCACGGCGGTGAAAAGCACGCGGCTGTCAGCGCGATATTTCATCATCCGAGTGATAACCGAGGGCATGGGAAAAGAAGTACCAGAATTCATTCAGCGGTTGCGTGGATTGGTACAACTTGGCTCTCATCACCGCCCCTTCCCAACCGCTCCAGAACATCTCCGCCACCTGCTCGGGTGGCGTCGTCGTGCGGATTTCGCCCGCGATCAGTGCCGCCCGCAAACAGGTTTCCACCAGCCCTTGCCATGCATTGAGAATCTGCTGCAACTGCCCTCTGAACGCATCGGGCAATCCGGGCGTTTCCTGCATCAGATTCCCCACCAGACAACCCCGGGTGAAGGCGTATTTCTGCATGCCTTGGCCTGCATCCGCCACAAAATGACTGAGGCGTTTCATCGGCATTACGGAGGCATCCGACAGGAATTTATTCAGCTTATGTTGAAAGAAGCTGTCATAGGACGCGAGCACCGTGCGCCCATAATCCTCTTTATTTTCAAAATAGTAATAAAAAGAACCCTTGGGAACACCGCCGTTTTTCACGATGGCATCAATGCCAGTGGAGAGAAAGCCGTTTTGCGTCAGCAATGCCAACCCGCTGCGAATCAGCACTTCGCGCGTGTCTTTATAGCTCGCATCGGTTTTTGGCGGCCGACCTCTGCCGCGTGGCGCAATATCCGTACTCACATCAGCCTCCTGAGATCCAACGGCTAAAATCATACACCCATGACCATCATTTCACTATGGCAGGGCGCAGCGGGACTCTGTCTGATACGGCAAGGTTTAACCAAGTATGACATAAAGCAAGAAATCGATAATATAAGATAATATTTCTCATTCTCATCAATATTCCTGCGATAAACTACGCCTCTGTTTCCACTCTGGTTTCTCTGGCCCGATGATCGTTTCACACGCAACGACACAAAAAAGCGCAGCCTGCCTGGCATTACTGGCGGTGTTACTGCTGTTTGTCGCTCCGGTGATATCCAAGGGGCGCGCCGAGCGGATGCCGTTACCGCAAACCCACGAAATGGCGATGAATCATCACAGCACAGCGCCTGCGGCACACGATCACGCCGTCATGATGCAGCAAGAAGGGTTCGCCTGCGGCTACTGTGAACTGCTGGTGCATGTGCCCTTTGTCGTCGGCCTATTCATCCCAATGGTGTGGCTAACGGTGCTGTTAGCACGGGCACCGCCGCTACCCCGCGTTCTGCCTCCGCGTTGTCCCCCGCTTGATACCACGCATCTTCCGCGCGCACCGCCACGCCTTCATCTGTCACTCACAGCGTAAATTTCCCTTTCCACAGTAACCGGTTATCGGATTAACACCGTGGACACGTCGTGCCCGTAACGCTCGCGCTGATGGGCCGGGGAGATGTCATCTCGTTCGAAATGCGCATCCGCCTTTCGCAACGACATACCCTTTTTATCCACCGGGATCAGGTGGCTCCCGATCGTGGCGTTTTTCATCCGCACGATCGAAGACAGGTGAAAGTAATGAAAAAAACTAAAATGTTAACCACATCACTGGCGGTGTTTTGCACCTTACCGCTTCAGGCAACGGCCAGCGAAAAAAGCACACACCAGCATGATGAAGGTGATGTGATGACGGTGACGGCCCCAGTCTATTCGCCGTTAACCATTGTGACCTCCCCCAAAACGCCGCGCCAGCCCGTCCCCGCCAGCGATGGGTCGGATTACCTGAAAACCATCCCCGGCTTTAGCCAAATTCGCAATGGTGGCACCAACGGTGACCCGGTGTTTCGCGGCATGTTCGGATCGCGTTTGCGACTGCTTACCAACGATGGCGAAATGCTCGGCGCCTGCCCGGCGCGTATGGACGCCCCCAGCTCTTATATCTCGCCGGAAAGTTACGATCTGCTCACGCTGATCAAGGGGCCACAGAGCGTGCTGTGGGGACCGGGTAACTCTGCGGGCACGCTGCGCTTCGAGCGGCTCCCCCCTCGGTTCACGCAGGCGGGCGCCAGAGGAAATGTCAGCCTGCTGGCCGCCTCCAACCGCCGCTGGGATCAAAATGCGGATATCAGCGTTGGCAACGAGCAGGGCTATCTCCGGTTGACGGGAAACACATCCCGCGCCAACGACTACAAGGACGGAGACAACCGCCGCGTGCCCTCAAAGTGGGATAAGTGGAACAGCGATATCGCGCTGGGATGGACACCGGATAAAGATACGCTGCTGGAACTCTCCGCTGGCAAAGGCGATGGTGAAGCACGCTACGCGGGGCGCGGCATGGATGGCTCGCAGTTCAAACGCGAAAGCCTGGGCCTGCGATTTGAAAAGAGCAACATTGGTACCCTGCTCGATAAGTTCGAAGCCAGCGCCTATTACAACTATGCCGACCATGTGATGGATAACTTCAGTTTGCGTACGCCGGGCAGCATGTCGATGGGCGGCATGGGGATGTCTATGCCGATGGCAATGGCGATGCGTCTGGATCGTCGCACCGTCGGCGGCAGGATGATGACCACCTGGCTGTGGCAGGATTACCAGTTGCAAACCGGTGTCGATACCCAGTTGAATACCCACCGCAGTTTGGACAACGGCCGTTGGGATAAAGATGCCCGTTTCCACAATTATGGCCTGTTCGGTGAACTGACCTGGGAGGCCAGCGCACAAAACAAGGTTATTGTCGGTACCCGACTGGATCGAGCGCAGGTCGATAACTTCACCACAGCAGAACAACCCAGCCGCAGTGCCACGCTGCCCGCCGGCTTCCTGCGCGTGGAGCATTCCGTCGCCTCGCTGCCGTTGATGGTCTATGCCGGCGTAGGCTACACCACGCGTTTCCCTGATTACTGGGAGCTTTTCTCGCCTAAACGCGGCCCCGGAGGCAGCGCCAGCGCCTTCGATAACCTGAAAACGGAGAAAACCACCCAGTTGGATATCGGCGCGCAATACAAAGGAGAGCGCCTGACCAGTTGGGTCTCTGCCTATGCGGGTCGGGTGAATGATTTTATTCTGTTTCGTTACGATGCCAACAATGCCCGTATAAGCCAGGCGGATAACGTCAATGCGCTCACCCTGGGCGGCGAAACCGGCTTGAGCTATCAGTTGACCGACCATTGGAAAACCGATGCCAGTCTGGCGTATTCCTGGGCCGAAAACCGTTCAAACGGTCGTCCACTGCCGCAAATCCCGCCGCTGGAAACACGCTTGGGGCTCTCCTGGGAATCCGGCAACTGGAGCAGCGGCGGCTTGCTGCGGCTGGTCAGCAGCCAGAACCGGTTAGCGGCTAATGAAGGCAACGTGGTCGGTAAAGATTTTGGCAGCAGCAGCGGTTTCGCCATTTTCTCTGCCAATCTGGCGTATAAGGTGACGGAGCAGGTGAAGGTCAGCGCAGGCGTCGATAACCTGTTTAACACCGCCTACAGCGAGCACCTGAATCTGGCCGGTAACAGCAGCTTTGGCTACTCCGCCAATACCACGATGAATGAGCCGGGAAGAACCTTCTGGGGCAAAATTAACGTGACGTTCTAAACCCATGCCGATGCCGGCGGCACGTTTGCCGTCGGCAATGAGAGCAACACATTGAGCGCCGCGATATCTTGCTCAGAGAGTAAGGGATTTTTCATTACCAGATACACATCCAGCGCATCCCTGAAATCCGGTACTACCGTCAGTTGGTGCGCATCAGCGATCGCTTGCGACACCATGCCCACACCGCCCCGGCTTTTCATTAATGACATACTGACTTGCTCACTGCCAGAGTCGTAAACCGCTTTCCCCTGCACCCACGGCTGATGCAGGGCAACAAAGCGATCGAAGACACGGGCATAAGCGCACTCCGCCACCGGTTTGATCAACGGTGCCTGTGCAAGCAGGGTGCCCGGCGCCATCGCGGCCACGATCGACACCTTCAGTGCATCAATCAAGCACATAGGGTCATCACAGTGCGCCGGACAACCAATTACCACTGCCATATCGGCATCGCCGTTGGCCAGTTTGGTCAGGTTTTCCGGTGATTCAGAACTGCTGAATACGATGCGGTAACCGCGCAGCGTATCCATCATAAAGTTCATGATGCAGTGGTTAATATCCAGCGAAAACGTGCTGTTCAGCGCGATGTGTAACGTCGTTGGCGCATGCTGGCGCAACTGATCGACCTTGCGTTGCAGTTGCTCCGCCGTTCTGACCATCGCGGTGATTTCTGGCAGCATCTGCTGACCCTCCAGGGTCAGCGACACGCCCTTGTTGGTGCGGTTAAGCAACCGCAGCCCCAAGTGTTGTTCCAGTTTTTTGATTTGCGCCGCCAGCGCCTGAACCGTCAGACAGGCGTCATCGGCCGCCGCCGTCAGCGAACCTAACTGGACGATTTTTAAAAAGTGCTTCAGTACCTTGCTGTCCATACGCCACCCGACCGCCTTGATTCTCCCGTTATAGCAGTCGTCGTTATCCTTTTCAACGCAGCGTAGGGTGTGCATCGACTACCGGTACACCGGATGGCAACAGCACAGATCTACCACCTGCTTACGAACCCGATCGCGCACCGTCCTCTGCGCGCTTTCATCGTGTTGCAACGCATCCAGTACATCACACAGCCAACCGGCCAGTTGCTCGCATTCGGTGACGCCAAAACCGCGCGTGGTGACTGCCGGTGTGCCAATGCGCAGCCCGGAGGTGACAAACGGCGAACGGGGATCGTTAGGCACGGTATTTTTATTCACGGTGATATAGGCATCACCCAGCGCCGCATCGGCGTCTTTGCCCGTGTAAGCGCGATCGGAAAGGTCAATCAGCATCAGATGGTTATCCGTACCGCCCGAGACAATCTTGTAACCACGCTGTTGCAGCACCACCGCCATAGCGCGGGCATTGGTCACCACCTGACGCTGGTAGGTAGTAAACTCAGGACGCAGCGCCTCCTTGAAAGCCACGGCCTTGGCAGCAATCACGTGCATCAACGGCCCGCCCTGAATACCGGGGAATACGGCAGCATTGAGCTTTTTGTAGAAATCCTCACTTTGCCCTTTGGCGAGGATGATGCCGCCACGCGGGCCGCGCAGAGTTTTATGGGTGGTACTGGTTACCACGTGAGCATAGGGCAACGGATTGGGGTATTCCCCTGCCGCGACCAGACCGGCAACATGGGCCATATCCACCCAAAACACCGCCCCGACTTTATCGGCGATGGCACGCATCCGCGCCCAGTCTTTGTAGCGCGAATAGGCAGAAAAGCCCCCGATCAGCATTTTCGGACGGGTTTCCAGCGCAATACGCTCCATCTCGTCATAGTCGATAAGCCCGGTCTCAGGATCGAGCCCGTAAGGCACAATCTTGTAGTGACGGCCCGAGAAGTTGGACGGATTGCCGTGCGTCAGGTGTCCCCCCTGCGCCAGGTTCATGCCCATTACGGTATCACCGGGATTGGTGAGCGCCAGAAACACTGCCGCATTGGCCTGAGCCCCCGCGTGAGGCTGCACATTGGCATAATCGCAGTCGAACAGCGCTTTCGCGCGCTCAATGGCTAAACGCTCCGCCACATCAACAAACTCGCAGCCGCTGTAATAGCGCTTTCCAGGGTAACCTTCGGCGTATTTGTTGGTGAACACGGAATTCTGGATAGCCATCACCAACGGGCTGGCATAGTTCTCAGAAGCAATCAGCTCGACGTGCTCCTCTTGGCGGCGTTCTTCATTCAGGATGGCATCCGCCAGTTCAGGATCGACATCGGTCAGGGTAAGGGAAGCGTCATACATGGCAAGGTCCTCTCAATTAAAATAGTGGTATTCAATGCATCGATGGCAAAGAGGTATTATTGCGATGGCTCGCCAGGCCAGTAATGGCTGTCAGGCAGCGCACGCGCGCCGAAGATGGCCTGCCCGACGCGCACCACGGTGGCCCCCTCTTCGATAGCTATCTCAAAATCACCCGACATCCCCATCGATAGCCCATCCAGCGCAATCGTTGCGGGAGCACTCTGCCGCAATTGATCGCGCAGGGAGCGCAATAGCACAAAGCACTCGCGTACGCGTTCCGCCTCACTGGAAAAGCGCGCCAGCGTCATCAACCCACGCACCCGCAATGCCGTGAAAGCAGGCAATGCCTGAATAAATTCCGCTACGCTCTCGGGCGCGAGGCCATATTTGCTGACTTCACCGGAGGTGTTGACCTGCACAAACACATCCAGCGAACGTCCTTCATGTTGCAGACGGCGATCCAGCGCTTCGGCGAGTTTCAGGCTGTCCAGCGCCTGAAACTCGCTGGCGAAACGCGCCACCAGCCGAGCCTTATTGGTTTGCAAATGGCCGATAACCGACCATTGCAAATCGCTCAGATCCTGCATGGCCTCCCATTTCCCCATCGCTTCCTGTACCTTGTTTTCGCCCAGCATGCGGCAACCCGCCGCATACGCCAGTCGCAGGTTGCTTTCGGGTTTGGTCTTGCTGACCGGCAGCAGGCGCACCGTGGCCGGATCGCGCCCCACGCGCTGACAGGCCGCCGCGATACGCGCCTGCACCGCCGCCAGATTGTGTCGGAAATCCTCAACGGTCGTGGCCTCAGGATAAAGGCCGTGGCGATCGTGATGGGTCTGTGTGCTCTCAGGAAGCGATGCGCGTGAAGTAGAAGATGACATGGCCTGACGTTAACTCCTGAAAAAGGAAACAAACGGGTTGTAGCACGTAGCGGTTGTACCCATTATTTATAGCGCTAAAATGGCCTGATTAACCCTGCCAATTACCCGAACAGAGACAGACCAATTGTTTAAACATGCTCAGCTTGAGTCGGTTAAAGCCTGGATCGGCGATCCGGCACAGCGCGCCCTGCCGCTGCACGTGCGCATACAGCGGGCGGTGCGCCAGTTGATCCTTGATGGCGTTTTGGATGTGGGCAAGCCATTGCCCGCATCGCGCGCGTTAGCGACGTCGCTGGGCGTTTCCCGCGACACCATCGAATCGGCTTATGGGCAGTTGCACGCGGAGGGTTTCATTGAGCGGCGAGTGGGCAGTGGCAGCTTTGTCTCTGAACGCACACGGCGTTTACCGGGGCGCGGCAAACCTCGTCGTGCGCAGGCGGATAGCGAGACCCCGCGCCTCAGCCAGCGTGGTAGCGCCATGTTTCAGGGCGGTGGCGTGCGCGACTTTCTTATCTCTCGCCCTTTTGCACCGGGCGTGCCGGAAACGCGCAGTTTCCCACTCGCCGTCTGGGAACGTCTGGAACGGCAGGTACTGAAAGAATATGGCACGCGGGCGTTGCTGTACAGCCCACCGCAGGGTATGGAGCCTCTGCGCCGGGCCATTGCCAACCACGTTAATCTGGAGCGCGGCGCACGCGCAACGCCCGAGCGGGTGCTGGTGCTCACCAGCTCCCAACAGGCATTGACGCTGTGTGCCCAGGTCTTGCTTGATGTGGGCGACAAAATCCTGCTCGAAGACCCGGCCTATCACGGCGCGCGCAAAGCGTTCGATGCGGCAGGCCTCATCAGCGTGCCGGTACCGCTGGATGCCGATGGGGTAAGAGTGGACCAGTTGTTTACCGCCGCGGCCGCATCGGAAGTTCCGCCCAGAGCGGTGTTTCTGACACCGTCGCACCAGTTTCCTTCCGGCGCCACGCTGTCTCTGGATAGACGACTGGCCGTCATTGAGTGGGCCAGACAACACCACAGCTGGATCATCGAGGACGACTATGACAGCGAGTTCCACTATGCGGGCAAACCCACTGCCTGCGTACAGGGACTGGACCTGCACGAACGCACGATCTACATCGGCACCTTCACCAAATCACTGTTTCCCGGCCTGCGTATCGGCTATATGGTGCTGCCGCCGTCGCTGGTGGCCCCCATGACCGTGGCCCGCACCCTGCTGGACGGCCACAGCGCCCCCATCCCCCAGCTCACACTGGCGCGCTTTATCGAAGATGGTCACTTTGGTGCCCACGTGCGCACCATGCGCCTGCTGTATGCCGAACGTCGCGATGTGTTGGCCCGGCTGGTGCGACAACATCTGGCCGATGTCGTGGAGCCGTTGGTGCCCAGCGGCGGCATGCAAATGCCCTGCGTGTTTATCCGCGATATCCCCGAACGTGAAGCGGTTGAGTGCGCCCGTCAGGCGGGTGTTGACCTGCTCGGACTCTCGACACTCTCCGCCTTGCATCAACACCGCACCGGCTTTCTGATGGGGTTCGCCGCCCACACGCCCTATGAACTGGAGATCGCGGTGAAGACGTTGGCAAACGTCCTCAAAAAAAACTTCATATGCCTGAAAAACAATTGAATTTACCGCATTAACAGACCTGCTATTTTCTCGTTTACGGCAAGGGCGTCTCTGCGCGCCCGTTGGGCTACGTCAGGTTAAACCAAGGGAAAATCATGTCCATCACTGAGCAAATCAACTACTACCAGCAAAAATTAACGTTTGAAATGGACGCCGCCGATCTGCACACGGCGCGCCAGCAAGGCAAGAACCTGGTGGTGGTCGATGGTCGGCAGCACAGCTATTATCAGATCGAACATATTCCCGGAGCCGTCAATCTGCCCCATCGGGCGCTCTCGTTCGATACCACCACAGCATTGGACAAATCGGCGCTCTACATTTGCTACTGCGACGGTATGGGTTGCAATGGTTCGACGCAAACCGCGCTCAAGCTGCTAATGCTGGGGTTCGAAGTCAAAGAACTGGTTGGCGGACTGGACTGGTGGAAACGGGATGGCTACCCCACTGAAGGCAGTCAGGGGCAGGCAAAGCGCCCTTTGCAGGGTGGCTGCTGACTCATCGCCCGGAAAATAGTGTTAACCCCCCGACAATTTATCGATTGCTGGTTGCTGTAACCGTTTTTTCCTGCGCATGATGCAGAAAGTTTTCATGAGTGTTACAGCAACATGATTAATGTAGCCTTGATTGACGACCACGTAGTGGTGCGTTCCGGTTTTGCCCAATTGCTTTCACTCGAGCCTGATATGCAGGTGGTCGGGCAATATGCCTCGGCCGCCAGCGCCTGGTCGTCACTGTTACGCATGAATATCGATGTGGCGGTGATGGATATTGATATGCCCGACGAGAGCGGGCTGAACCTGCTGGCACGTTTGCGGCAAAAACGCCCGGATTTTCGCGCCATTATCCTCAGCATTTATGACACCTCGGCGTTTGTGCAAAGCGCGTTGGATGCGGGCGCACGCGGTTATCTCACCAAACGCTGTGGTCCGGAAGAGCTGGTGCAGGCGCTACGCGCGGTGCACGCGGGCGGCACCTACCTGTGCGCCGATGCAATGCGCGCCCTGCGCCATCCGCCGCAAAAGTCAGATGCCTTGCATGAATTAACCCCGCGCGAGCGCGAGGTGTTCGATCTGCTGGTGGCGGGTGTCAGCGTTAAAGCCATTGCCGAGCGGCTGGCGCTGAGCCATAAAACCGTGCACGTGCACCGTGCCAACGTGCTTGGCAAGCTGCAATGCGAATCCACCATTGAGCTGGTGCACTTCGCCTTGCAACACCATCTGATCAATAAAGCGTAATACCGCCATGTCTGCACTACGGCGCTGCGGATTGATGCTGTTTCTGGCGCTGTTTTATGGCTTGAGCTGGCTGGCGCTGTGGACCATCAGCTTCTACCTCAATGATAACGGTCAGCAGGCGGCATTGTTATTGCCCCAGGGGCTACGTCTGGCGTTGCTGATTCTGCTGACGCGCCGTTACTGGCCCGTGATCATTGGGGTGGAAACCGCCCTGCTGTTCTGGCTGCACACCCAGCAGTTGCAAACCCAGTGGGTTATTCTGGTATCGGTGTGGGTCAGCCTGCTGCCCGCCTGGCTGACCCACAGCCAATGGCATCGCTACACGTTGTATTGGCAACGGCTCTTGCTGTTGCTGATCGCGGTCTCTCTCAACAGCCTGTTGCAAATGGCGCTGCCCGGTGCCGGTTTGCCTTCGCCGCTCACCCATACGCTGCTGGCAAGCCTGACCGGCGGCGTGCTGCTGATCCCGTTTATCTACCTGATCTACGAGTATCTCAAGCAACAGCACTTGCAAAACCTGCTGGCACAAAACCTCTCCAATCCGCCGTTACGTACCTCGCTGCTGGTGTGGTGTTCGCTGTTTTTCTCACTGGCGGTAGGCGTGCAAATCTCATTGTCGCCGGATGTCGAGCGCTTACTGCTGATTGTGGTGTTTCTGCCTAACGTGGTGATGGCCTATGCCTTTGGCTGGCAAGGCGGGGTGCTGGCGGCGATACTGGGCAGCTTACTGATTACCATCACCCGTCAGATGAGCGGCGCGTTTCATGACATTATCGAACTGGAGCTGTTTCTCTCCACGCAGGCGCTGCTCGGCATTGGTCTGGGCATCGCCATCAGCCGTCAACAACAGCTCGCCCAGCGCCTGAACCGCTATCGCCAGCGCCTGGAGCAAGAGCTGAATCGGCGGCGCCAGTTGATGCAGCGCTTGGTCTCCACCGAAGAAGAGATTCGCAAGGACATCGCGCGCGAGTTGCATGATGACATCGGGCAAAACATCACGGCAATTCAGATACAAGCGGCAATGATTACCCGCCGACCAGAGCCGTTGCTGACCACGCAGGCGGCTGCGCAAATTACCCAACTGGCGCAACGCGTGCACCACACTACACGCCAGCTGCTACGTCAGTTGCGCCCACCGGTGCTAAATGAGATGTCATTGGAAAAGGCACTACATCATCTGGCAGATGAGTTCGCTTTCGCGCAACGCGGTATCGATTTCCGGCTCGATTATCGCCTACCGCAGCCGCCAACCGACGATACCGTGGTGTTTACCCTTTATCGATTGGTGCAGGAGCTGCTCAATAACATCAGCAAACATGCCAATGCTCGCCGGGTGCGCGTTCGCCTGACACCGCTGCCCGGCATGCTGATGTTGGAAGTCAAAGACAACGGCATTGGCATACCGGAACAGGTACAGGAAGGCTTCGGCTTACGCGGCATTGAAGAACGTGTGCATGCGCTGGGCGGCGAATGGATGTTACAACGACGTAAAGGAACACGCATAATTGTTAAGTTGCCCACAAATTTGCCTTAAAGGGGGCTTGAACTAAGAATAATTCCTATCGGGTTACTACCTTATCTCATCCACTGACGGCACGGCTTTCCTACACTCCCTTCAACCGCTGGAGAACCTCATGAGCGCAGACCCTATCAGTATCAGCGCGCACTACCGCTACTGGCGCGGACGTTTGCTGATTTCCATGGTGGTGGGTTACGCCGCGTTTTATCTCACCCGGCGCAGTGTCACCTTCGCCATGCCCGTCATGCAGGTGGAGTTGGGGCTGGATAAAGCGGATATCGGTTTGCTTGGTACGCTGTTTTATCTGGCGTATGGCGGTTCAAAATTTGTGTCCGGCATGGTGCATGACCGCATAGGCGCACGCTGGTTTATGGGCGTCGGCCTGCTGATGACCGGAGTGCTGAATATCGCATTCGCGTTCAGCGCCTCCCTGCCCGCGCTGCTGTTGGTCTGGACGTTGAACGGGTTCTTTCAGGGGTGGGGATGGCCCCCCTGTGCCAGGCTACTGACCCACTGGTATTCGCGTAATGAGCGCGGGCTGTGGTGGGGATGTTGGAACACCTCGATCAATATCGGCGGTGCTGCGGTTCCTCTGCTTTCCGGCGCACTGGCCGCCAGTCAGGGATGGCAAGCCGCACTGCTGATACCGGGTGCGATAGCGATTGTGCTGGGCGCCATACTTTGCCGCCAACTGTGCGGCACGCCGCAAGAAGAAGGGCTGCCCACCGTGGGCCAGTGGCGGCGCGATCCGCTGGAGCTGCGACAGGAGCAACAGAGTCCGCCCATGCGTCTGGGGCAAATGCTGAACCGCACCATTTTGCGTAACGGCATTATCTGGATCCTCGCGCTCTCTTACGTGCTGGTGTACCTGATTCGCATCGCACTGAATGACTGGGGCAATTTGTGGCTGACGGAGAGTCACGGCGTTCAGCTTCTCAGCGCCAATGTCACGGTGATGCTGTTCGAGTTAGGGGGATTGTTCGGGGCGCTGTTTGCCGGATGGGGCTCAGACCTGCTGTTTCGCGGCCAGCGTGCGCCGATGATATTGCTGTTTTCGCTGGGCTTATTTCTCAGCGTAACCGCCATCTGGCTGGTGCCGATTCACC
Source organism: Candidatus Symbiopectobacterium sp. NZEC127 (assembly GCF_025962675.1). NCBI lineage: Bacteria > Pseudomonadati > Pseudomonadota > Gammaproteobacteria > Enterobacterales > Enterobacteriaceae > Symbiopectobacterium > Candidatus Symbiopectobacterium sp. NZEC127. Next base: position 48,921 of record NZ_JAGFPG010000006.1, on the reverse strand, counting down.
ATTATGCTCTGCTGGCGGTGAATTTTTTCAGTATCGGTTTTTTTGTTTTTGGCCCTCAGATGCTTATCGGTCTGGCGGCCACGGAGTACGCCCATAAGGAAGCCGCAGGAACCGTTACCGGATTTCTTGGCCTGTTCGCTTATCTTGGGGCCGCATTGGCAGGGTGGCCGCTGGCACAGTGGATGCAATTCTACGGCTGGTCCGGTTTCTTTGCCTTACTGACACTGGCGGCAGCCTGTGTCGGGCTGTTGCTGATGCCGTTGATGATGGCAGGCACCAGTCGATCGCACATGCATCCGTCTCGGGGGCCAAACGCTTCAGGCCCGTCCTGACGCTTTTACCACTGATAATAAGGAAGCATTATGAAACTTTCTCTTCTCTCTGCCCTTATCGTTACCGGGATCGCAGCGGCCACGCTGTCCAGTGCGGCACAAGCCAAAGGCCGCCTCGTGGTGTATTGCAGTGCCACCAACGCTTTCTGTGAAGCAGAAACCAAAGCGTTTGGTGAAAAGTATGACGTGCAAACCTCCTTTATCCGCAACGGTTCTGGCAGTACGCTGGCGAAGGTAGAAGCGGAAAAACGTAACCCGCAGGCCGATGTCTGGTATGGCGGCACGCTCGATCCGCAATCGCAGGCCGGTGAGATGGATCTGCTGCAACCTTATGTCTCCCCTGAATTGGCCAATATCATGCCGCAGTTCCGCGATCCGGCGAAACGCAAAGGCAATTACTCCTCCGCGGTCTACATCGGGATTCTCGGCTTTGGCGTCAACACTGAGCGTTTGAAAGAGAAAAACCTGCCGGTACCGCAATGCTGGAAAGACCTCATCGACCCCAGGTACAAAGGGGAAATCCAGATTGCCGATCCGCAAAGTTCCGGCACCGCCTACACCGCACTGGCGACTTTCTCGCAGCTGTGGGGCGAAGATCAGGCCTTTGATTACCTGAAAAAACTCAATGCCAACGTGTCGCAGTACACCAAGTCGGGTATTGCACCGGCACGTAACGCCGCCCGTGGCGAAAGCGCTATCGGCATCGGCTTCCTGCACGATTATTCACAGGAAAAAGAGAATGGCGCACCGCTGCAACTGGTATCACCGTGCGAAGGCACCGGCTATGAAGTGGGCGGCGTCAGCATCCTGAAAAATGCGCGTAACCTGGAAAACGCCAAGCTGTTTGTCGATTGGGCGCTGTCCAAAGAAGCACAAGAACTCTCCTGGCAAAAGGGCCAGTCCTACCAGATCCTGACCAACACCAAGGCCGAAGCATCACCGCTGTCGCTCAAGCTCGAAGAGCTGAAATTAATCAATTACGACATGGATAAATACGGCGCGGAAGATGTGCGTAAAGCGCTTATCACCAAATGGGTGAATGAAGTCAAGATGGGCAAATAAGCCCACCGCCCCGGCATAAGCCGGGGCACAGATTGCTGACAGACTGACGCGAATACGGTTATTCCCGTATACCTTCCGTCATTCTCGCGCAGGCGGGAATCTCGTACAGACGAAACGCTTTCTTTCTGTGGGAGATCCTCCGTCTACACGGAGCATGACCCGTCGGCGGAGTGACACTGTCTTCAGTCTCGGTCATTCGTCACCATTGTGACTTTTAGTCAACTCAGAGGGAAACCCATGTCTCACTCACTCGCCTCGGCTCAACGCCCGCAGGCACTGGACGCCATTTTTCTCTGGCTCGCCGTTATCCCGCTCTCGTTCGCGCTGATGCCGGCCTGGAGTTTGGACTACGGCCTGTTCGGTGCCACCCGGGAAGAAGTGCTGCACGCTTACGGCTGGTCTGGCATCAATATCAGCCTGCTGTGGCTGCTGTTACCCTGCGCGCTGTTACTGCGACCACGCACGCCAGCCTCGCGTAAACAGCGGGGTCGCCACCTGTTTGATGCCGGCTATGCCCTGTTTTGCATGCTGTTTATGCTGCTTAGCGCCACCGTGGTACAGCAGGGTATGGGCTATGCCACCATCGGTATCTTTATCGCGTTAGGCGCGATCATGACGCTGGCGATGGCGCGCCTTGAATGGCTGGGCGGCGATCGCTTCGTCATCGGCTCACTGATAGCCATCATTGTGCTGATCGGTATCTTTATTCTCTACCCCAGCATTGCGATTTTCATTCCGATGTTCACCAACAGCGCGGGCGAATTCGTGCCGTTGGGTTTTATGACGGTATTAGGCCAATCGCACATTCTTCGGGTGATCTGGAACTCCTTCCTGCTCGCCATGGCCGTTGGCTTTGGTTGTACCTTCTTTGGGCTGGTGCTGGCGATTTACACCTCGCGCATCGCCAAGCGTACCGCCATTGTCGGGCGCGTGTTCTCCATTCTGCCGATTGTCACGCCGCCGTTTATCGTCGGGCTGGGCGTAACGCTGATGATGGGCCGTTCCGGCTATGTGACCGAGCTGATGGTTTCCTGGTTCGGGCTGACCAACACCAACTGGCTGTACGGTTTCACCGGCATCTGGATTGCACAGGTGCTGGCCTTTACCCCGATGGCCTTTATGATCCTCGACGGTGCGATAAAGAGTATTCACCCGTCGCTGGAAGAGGCGTCCTATACGCTGCGCGCCAACCGCTATCAGACCTTTAACCGCATCTTCCTGCCACTGTTGAAACCGGCGCTGGCGAACGCCTTCCTGATCGTTATTGTGCAGTCACTGGCGGATTTCAGTAACCCGTTGGTGCTGGGGGGCAACTTCGACGTGCTGGCGACGCAGATTTACTTCTATATCACCGGTGCGCAGTTGGATTATCAAGCCGCCAGTACGCTGGGCGTGATTCTGCTGGTGTTCTCGCTGGTGGTATTTTGTATCCAATATCTGTGGATAGGGAAACGCTCCTACGTCACCATTTCCGGCAAATTCAGTCGGGGCGACGTACAGCCGCTGCCGCGCCTGATGGTGTGGGGTGTCACTTTTATCCTCATTGCCTGGGTGGCGTTTAACGGCCTGCTGTACGGCAGCATTTTCTACGGCAGCTTCACCGTTAACTGGGGCGTGGATTACACGCTGACGCTGCAAAACTTCATTACCCTGTTCGGACAAGGTTTTAGCGACGGCGCATGGCCTTCACTGCTCGATACGCTGCTCTACGCAGGGATCGCGGCACCCATCACTGCGCTGTTTGGTCTGTTGATCGCCTATATCGTGGTGCGCCAGCAGTTCCGCGGCAAAAAAACCATCGAGTTCACCACCATGCTCTGCTTTGCCGTACCGGGCACCGTGGCGGGTATCTCTTATATTCTGGCGTTCAACAGCGCGCCCATCTACCTGACAGGCACTGCCGCCATCGTCATCATCTCGATGGTAATGCGCAACGTGCCGGTGGGGATTCGTGCAGGTATTGCCGGGTTGGGCCAACTGGATAAATCGCTGGACGAAGCGTCACTCAGCCTGCGCGCCGGGGCAATGCGTACTATCGTCTACATTTTACTGCCGCTGCTGCGTCCGGCCATTCTCTCCGCGTTGATCTACAGCTTTGTACGCGCCATCACCACCGTCAGTGCCATCGTGTTCCTGGTGACACCAGACACGCGCGTCGCCACCGCCTATATCCTGAATCGCGTCGAGGACGGTGAATACGGGGTGGCTATCGCCTACGGCTCTATCCTGATCGTGGTGATGCTGGCGATCATTTTCCTGTTTGACTATTTGGTTGGCGAATCTCGCACCGCCCGCTCCAAAGCCAAAAACGCACAATAATCAGAAGGTGACTATCGTGAATACTGTATTAAGCCAACACGCCACCGCTGAAGCGGGGCAGGCACCGCGTAAAAACTTCGTTGAACTCAAAGGCGTGACAAAACGCTTTGGCACCAACACCGTGCTGGAAAATCTCGATCTGGCGATTCCACAGGGTCACATGGTGACACTGCTCGGCCCGTCCGGCTGCGGCAAGACCACCGTACTGCGACTGGTGGCCGGGCTGGAAAAACCCAGTGAAGGCCGCATCTATATCGACGGCGAAGACGTGACCGATCGCTCCATCCAGCAGCGTGACATCTGCATGGTGTTTCAGTCCTATGCATTGTTCCCCCACATGTCGCTGGGGGAAAATATTGGTTACGGCCTGAAGATGCTCGGCAGACCCAAAAGCGAAATTCGCGATCGGGTCAACGAAGCGCTGGCGCTGGTGGATTTGGAAGGCTTCGCCGATCGCTATGTCGATCAGATTTCCGGTGGCCAGCAGCAGCGCGTGGCGTTGGCGCGCGCATTGATTCTTAAACCTAAAGTGCTGCTGTTCGATGAGCCGCTGAGTAACCTGGATGCTAACCTGCGGCGCAGCATGCGGGAAAAAATCCGCGAATTGCAGCAGCAGTTCAACATCACGTCACTCTATGTCACCCACGACCAAAGCGAAGCCTTTGCCGTGTCTGACAGCGTACTGGTGATGAATAAAGGTCACATCATGCAGATGGGATCGCCACAAGCACTGTACCGTCAGCCCGCATCACGTTTTATGGCAAGTTTTATGGGCGAGGCGAATATTTTCCCGGCACAACGGCAGGCCGACAGCGTAGAGATTTTCGGCTATCGCATTCCCAAACCGGTACATTTTGGCGCGGAAAACGGAGAATGCACCGTGGGCATACGCCCCGAAGCCATTACGCTTGATACGCAGGGCGATGAGAGCCAACGCTGCTCGGTGCACCATGTGGCTTACATGGGTTCACAGTATGAAGTAAGTGTACTCTGGCACGGGCAATCGCTGCTGTTACAAGTGAATGCCACCCAGCTACAACCCAATGTGGGTGACGATCTCTACTTGCAGATTCACCCTTACGGCATGTTTATTCTCAACCAAGGCTAACCCTTGCCTCCCCCTTCAGGGAGCCCATTCGGGGCTCCCTTTTTTTCATCCTTTGCTTTCAAAACAATTTCCGATCGATTTACAGGGGATTGATATACTTAAAAAGCGCGTAGACGTATTTATAACACGACGCGTTTCAGGGTGCGCTGGCTGCCACGACAGGCAGAAACATATCTACGTGGTACCAAGGAGTAGTGACGTGAGTCCACAGCATCAACGCGCGCAACAACGGGGCCGCTGGCTGATTCTCTGCGCCGGGGTATTCCCATTGCTATTGGTACTGCTTTTTACCTTTGTAGAATCACGACAAATCGTGAAACGCGATCTGCAATCCACGGCAAATTTGGCGCTCGATCAGGCGGAAAGCATCACCACCCGCGCCTGGTCACTGCTGGAGGCCCTGCAACCGCTGCAAGGAAAACTGTGTGAAGATATCAGAGACGATCTCCAACGGCTCAGCGCGCAGTTCGCTTACTTTCGCGCCATCGGCCTGACCTATGACAAGAGCATTTACTGCTCCTCGCTGTTTGCCCACAACGCCCTGGAAATCAGCGATGTGATCATGATGCCGCTGCCGGAGAAACTGCCTCCTGCCTGGAGCCTCTCCGTTGATCAGATCAAAGATGCCGACATCAGCCCGACGCTCATTTTTATTCGTACGCCAGACGACGGATGGGGCGCTTTTGGTCTGGTTGATGCGCAATATCTGGTGACGTTAATGAATGCCGTCAACAAGCTGCGCGGCTTTCAACTGAACATCCGGGTAGGGGATGGTGATTTGATTCATCCCAGTATCACCGCAGCACCGAATCAGCCTGAATGGCTTTCTGGTGCCGAATATCACATCACCTCTGAACGTTTCCCGATTGCAGTCTCCATTACTGCCCCCGCCGCAGAAATGGGCAAAGCCTGGCAGTTTGCCTTTCTCACGCTGCTGCCGCTTGCACTGGTACTTTCCGCGCTGTTTATTCTGGCCGCGCTGTATTGGCAAAAACGCAAGCTCTCCTTTCAGGACGAATTACGCCGCGGCATCACCAACAATGAGTTTTCTGTCTATTATCAGCCGGTTTACGGCACTGAGGCGCAACGCTGCACCGGTGCAGAAGCGTTATTGCGCTGGCGGCGCGCCGATGGGCAGTGGATTCGCCCGGATGTGTTTATCGCCGCCGCTGAAGCGGAAAATATGATTATCCCGCTGACGCGACATTTGTTGAAACTGGTGGAGGAAGACGTTACCCGTTGGCACATCGAGCCGAATTTTCATCTGGGTTTGAATGTGGCAGCAGAGCATCTGCAAGACAGCGAATTTATCGCCGATATACGCCAGTTTGCGGCTAATGTGGCGGCCCACCGCTTCTTGATAACGCTAGAACTGACCGAGCGCAGCCTCATCAGTGAAGGGCCGGAAGTGGTGCAGCGGTTGCAGCAATTACGTCAGGAGGGCATACATGTCGCGATTGATGATTTTGGCACCGGCCATTGTTCCCTTTCATACCTGCAAAGCTTCCCGCTCGACTATTTGAAAATCGATCAAGGGTTTGTCCGCACCATTTCATCACAGGAAGAAGAGACGCCGATTTTGGATACCATTATCAGTCTCGCTCACCGCCTCAATTTGAAGATCGTAGCAGAAGGGGTGGAAACCGCGCGCCAGTTGCACTACCTGACACAGCACGGGGTTGGCTACATTCAGGGATTCTTGTATGCCAAACCCATGGATAATGAAAATTTTACCGTGTGGCAGCATTACCACGCCAAGCGTAAGTTAACGTCTGGCGAAGAGCATGCCCTGACAGATTCTCTGGAGGGAAAAGAAACGCCGAAGTCCACTTCGGCGTAGTCACGCTATTCAGGATCAGAAGCGATAGCCAAGGCCGATATTGAATCCGTTGAGCTTCGTATCTTTAAACGTTGCGCCTTCATAACCAACATCGACCGTCCAGTTTGCCGCTGGCGCTATCTGGACACCAGCACCATATGCAAAGGCCGAGGCGCGCTGAGTGTCAGACACCTCAATAGCCTTGCTTTTATTACTGGCAACCCATTGGTTTTTACCCATACCAATGCCGACTAAACCATAAAAACTAATATATTCGTTAACACGATAGGATGGACCAGCCAGTAGGGAATAATAGTTCACCTTCGATTTCCCTTCATAGACATGACCATCATAATAGAAGCTATTATCTTTATTCCCGCTCCCCATATAGGTTAGCGATCCAATAAAACCAAGCGAGTCATTGGACTGATAGTGATATTTTGCTGTGGCACCACGAATATTGTTAACGCCCTTTGCTTTAGCATTAGCATAACCCAGACTGATTGTCTGTGTATCCGCCTGAGCTATAGCACAGCCCCCCATTGCAGCCAACACCACAGATAATGCCAATAGCTTTTTAGTGATATTCACTTTCACACGCTCCTTTTATGATATCTAACATCCCAAAGACAGAGCGTAAAATGTCAGTTGATGTCAGGCGTGTAAATCAGTGAAATACCTTACTAAAGATCCAACTCAATTATTATCAGCGAGTTATAAAATATATTTTTTATTATCTCTTGGGATACACTGTTGTTTTCTTTAAATAAATCAACAATAGGATAAGATATTATGCAAAAAAAAACGGCAGATGATGTCATCTACCGTTTTCTTATCGCTTCGTCTGAAAAGCATCAGACAAAACTGAGGGAATTTGGTCGGCGAGAGAGGATTTGAACCTCCGACCCACACGTCCCGAACGTGTTGCGCTACCAGGCTGCGCTACTCGCCGAATGCGGGGCGCATCTTACTGCGCCCTCCAAAAAGCGTCAATCCCTTTTTGATAAAAGAGCATACTCGGCGCGCGGTTGACGCGAAAACGCACAGCCATTCTCTCCCATCAACGCGACGGTAACGCGCACCAGTTGTTGCTGGCGTTGATGCCGCCGTCAGTCGAACGATAGCCCAGACAGCCCAATATGGAATCAAACAACTCCTCATGGCGGTGCGTCGTTCCTACTCGCTGCTGCGCTTTCAACTGTTCAAACAGTTGCGTATTTTGCGGTTGTGCCAGGAACTTGTCTGACGCCCACACCAGCATCGGCGAACGGAACTGTTCCGGCGGAGCAACATCACGCGGCGTGCCGTGCAGATGGTAGTTTTCATCAATCGACTCACCGTGATCTGAGGCATAAAACACCAGTGCCTTCTTGTCACGCACCTGATCCAGTACGTTTTTAATGAAGGTGTCGGTATACAACACACTGTTATCAAATGCGTTGATCAGTTGTTCGCGTGAGCAAGAAGCATCAACCCCCATACATTCAGGCTGATAGCGCGCATAACTGCGCGGGTAGCGCATGGAATAGAGATAATGAGAGCCTTTGGTATGCAGTACGATCACATGCTTCCCCTTGGGATAGCGCGCTAACGACCCCTTAACCTCGTCGACCAATAACATGTCGTCGACAGATTTGCCTTCATTACGCTCTTCGGAAGCAATCATTTCGCGGAAAGAGTAATTGTTAGCGTTAATGCTGTTATAGAACCAGACCTCACTTTGCATCGCGAACAGTTCTGAGGTGAACCCCAGTGAACGCAGCACATTGAAAATATTTTGTTCTTTCAAGCTGCGTTGCGGATTGTTCTCCGCCCCGCCTTCACGCACGAACATGCAGCGCATGGAGAGTTTGGTTGAGGTATCACATGACTGACCACGAAACGCCACCAGATTGCGCTCTTTTGACAGTTGCGGTGTGGTATCGCGCTGATAACCGAGCAGCCCCATATGATCCCAGCGGGTGGTCTCCCCCAGGATAAAAACCACATAGGTATCCTCAATGCCAGCAGGGGCTACGTAGGTAAAATTTTGGGCGGGGTCGAACAACTCTGCCGCATCCTGGCTTTCATCATATTGGGTGTAAGCGAACAGCCCCAACGCCGAGATCCAGTTGGATGGCAAATACGAGTGAGCAATGACACCACCATAGCTGGGCAAATCGATGTTGGTTCGTTTTTCCATCCGCTTTTGCTCGGTCCCCATATATTCCATGGTGCCCCATACCAGCGCGACAACGGCAAACAGGATCGCCACGGGTTTTATGCGTTTACCCGGCGTTTTTAATTGTTCAATCAGGGTATTGCGCAAATCAGCTTTCCAGATGATCGCCAAAGGCATCGCGCTGACGCACAGCGTCCAGACCATAAATTGCCAGCCGATCACCTCCTTTGACAAATCAATATCCGTGGTCATCACGGCAGCAATTATCCCGTAGCCAATAACCACATTAAAAAACGTCATGTAGTAACTGGCAGCAACAGAAAACAACACCAATAGTGAGGCTATCAACCGATAGAAATAACGCCCACCCAGTGAGAGCAAGCGCATCAGGAAAAAGGTGAACAACACGCTGAGCGATAATTCAATCAGCGCAGGCAGGAATTTGGCAATAGCAGATCCAGAAGGGGAAACGATATCATCGAAGCGGCGGTAATAGACGGAGACATTGAGAAACAATCCAATATAAACGGCGAGAAACAACGACAAAGCAGACTGCGAAAAAGAGGTAATCACCGACATCTTATTGTGGCTCCAGCATAAACCAAGACTTCTTTAAAAGAATTAGGACACAGAAATAATTGATGAGTTCATGAATAATATACTTTTTTAACGCTCATCTTGGTTTTTACAAGCGCCCCGTTATTAAACGTAAACACCGCTAATGTTTTTATTAGACGCGTAGAGTAGCGCACAACACCCTGCGCCAGTGATAAATTCAGACCGGAATAGTCCTTTACCGTTGCAATGAAATTTTATGGATACAGCGGATAGTTTTCGTTCCCTGCTTAATCCAGCGCGTTATTATTTTCACCACTTGCAAAGAAGGCCGGTGAGGTAAGGGTTTTTTTGTCGTATCAGGCACGGAATCAAGCCTTTTTTCCAGCCGTTGCCACCAGGAATAACGATCCCAGCACACTGAAAAACGCTTTTCCTGAGCCACATGCGTCACGGCCCGCACGTGGGGGTCGGATATTGATGTTCGCACCAGCATCGTCAATGATTGCAACAGCACCAGGAAAAACAACACGGTGCCGTATTGGAGAACGAATTGTCTCATAAGCGCATCCTTTACGTTTCTGCCGTTATGCTGGCACACACCAAAACGCCTCAGAAACCAAAAAACGCGCGAAAAATGCATAGCACATGAAAATTTAAGCAAACTATCGAATGCGATCACGAATCAGGTCATCACGCGATGTGATATCAGGCAACGCGACGGTAAAGATTAGTGCGTGTATAATGCAAAATTCGCACAACCGCGACAGTCAACCGGTTCCATCACATTCACGATATATTACGTTCATCACTATGGCTCAAGGCACGTTATACATTGTTTCCGCCCCCAGCGGCGCGGGAAAATCCAGTTTAATAAATGCGTTACTGAAAACGCAGCCGTTGTATGACACCCAGGTGTCGATTTCTCATACCACCCGCGCCAAACGCCCGGGCGAAAACCACGCAGAACACTATTTCTTCGTTTCTGTGGATGAATTTAAGCGTATGATTCAGGAAGATGCTTTCCTTGAGTACGCGGAAGTCTTTGGCAACTACTACGGTACGTCCAAAGCCGCCATCGAACAGGTGCTGGCAACCGGCGTAGACATTTTTCTGGATATCGATTGGCAGGGCGCGGAGCAAATCCGCCGCAGGATGCCGCAGGCGCGCAGCATCTTTATTCTGCCGCCGTCCAAAGAAGAGTTGGGCCGTCGTCTGCGCGGACGCGGTCAGGACAGCGATGAGGTGATTGCGCGGCGTATGGCGCAAGCCGTGGCAGAAATGACACACTACGCGGAATACGATTATCTGATCGTTAACGATGATTTCGATCTGGCGCTGTCCGATCTGAAAACCATCATCCGTGCTGAACGCCTGTTGCTGAGCCGCCAGGCATTGCGGCATGATGCATTAATCACCAAACTATTGGCAGACTGACATCACTTTCAGTATGATGCGCAGTCATTTTATTTCCTGTGGAGTAGCACATTATGGCACGCGTAACTGTTCAAGACGCTGTTGAGAAAATTGGTAACCGTTTTGACCTGGTGTTGGTCGCTGCTCGCCGCGCCCGCCAGATGCAAGCAGGCGGAAAAGATCCGCTGGTCCCTGAAGAGAACGACAAATACACCGTGATTGCGCTGCGCGAAATCGAAGAAGGCCTGATCAACAACCAGATTCTGGATGTGCGTGAGCGTCAGGAACAGCAAGAGCAAGAAGCCGCAGAGATCCAAGCGGTCACCGCGATTGCTGAAGGTCGTCGTTAATCTCGCTACGGGCCGCCCTTGTATATCTTCGAAAGCCTCAATCTGCTGATTCAGCGCTATCTGCCGGAAGACCAGATCAAGCGCCTTCAGCAGGCTTATATTGTTGCACGTGATGCTCACGAGGGGCAGACTCGCTCCAGCGGTGAACCCTACATCACCCATCCCGTCGCCGTTGCCGGTATTCTGGCGGAGATGCGTCTTGATTATGAGACGCTGATGGCTGCGCTGTTGCATGACACTATCGAAGATACACCCACCACCTACCAGGATATTGAACAACAATTCGGCAAGAGCGTCGCCGAACTGGTAGATGGCGTCTCGAAGCTGGACAAGCTGAAATTCCGCGATAAGAAAGAAGCGCAGGCCGAGAACTTCCGCAAGATGATTATGGCGATGGTGCAGGATATCCGCGTCATTCTCATCAAACTGGCTGACCGCACGCATAACATGCGCACGCTGGGCTCGCTGCGTCCTGATAAGCGTCGCCGCATTGCGCGTGAAACGCTGGAAATCTACAGCCCGCTGGCGCACCGTTTGGGTATTCATCATCTGAAAACCGAGTTGGAAGAGCTGGGTTTTGAGGCGCTGTATCCAAACCGTTATCGGGTGATCAAAGAAGTGGTGAAAGCCGCGCGCGGCAACCGTAAGGAAATGATCCAAAAAATCCTTTCCGAAATCGATGGGCGGTTGAACGAAGCAGGCATTCCCTGTCGCGTCAGCGGACGCGAAAAACACCTCTATTCCATCTACTGCAAAATGCACCTGAAAGAACAGCGTTTCCACTCCATCATGGATATCTACGCGTTTCGGGTGATCGTTAAAGAGCTGGATACCTGCTATCGCGTGCTCGGACAGGTGCACAGCCTGTACAAACCGCGCCCCGGTCGCGTCAAAGATTACATCGCCATTCCAAAGGCTAACGGCTACCAATCGCTGCATACCTCGTTGATTGGCCCGCACGGCGTGCCGGTAGAAGTGCAGATTCGCACCGAAGACATGGACCAGATGGCCGAAATGGGTGTGGCCGCTCACTGGGCTTACAAAGAAGGTGAAAGCAGCACCACGGCACAGGTACGCGCTCAGCGCTGGATGCAGAGCCTGCTGGAGCTGCAACAAAGTGCGGGCAGTTCGTTCGAATTTATCGAGAGCGTCAAATCCGATCTCTTCCCTGACGAAATGTACGTGTTCACCCCGGAAGGGCGCATCATCGAGCTACCGGCTGGCGCGACGCCGGTCGATTTTGCCTACGCGGTACATACGGATATCGGTCACGCCTGCGTCGGCGCGCGCGTCGACAGACAGCCCTACCCGCTCTCCCAATCGCTCAGCAGTGGGCAGACGGTAGAGATCATTACCGCGCCCGGCGCTCGCCCCAACGCAGCCTGGTTGAACTTTGTCGTCAGCTCGCGCGCTCGCGCCAAGATTCGCCAAATGCTGAAGAACCTGAAGCGTGACGATTCGGTGAGCCTGGGACGTCGTTTATTGAACCACGCCTTGGGTAATGGCAGAAAACTCAGCGATATTCCGCAAACCAACATCCAGCTTGAGCTGGATCGCATGAAACTCACTTCGCTGGACGATCTGCTGGCAGAGATTGGCCTCGGTAACGCCATGAGCATCGTGGTGGCGAAAAACCTGTTGGATGAGCAGCCGTTACAGCAAGAGCATACCGGTTTGCGTAAGCTGCCGATCAAAGGTGCAGATGGCGTATTGATTACGTTCGCCAAATGCTGCCGCCCGATCCCCGGTGACCCGATTGTGGCGCACGTCAGCCCCGGCAAGGGTTTGGTTATCCACCATGAATCTTGTCGAAATATTCGCGGCTACCAGAAAGAGCCGGAAAAATTCATGGCGGTTGAGTGGGACAAGGTTACGGAACAAGAGTTTATCGCTGAGATTAAAGTCGATATGTTCAACCATCAGGGGGCATTAGCCAACCTGACCGCAGCGATCAATGCCGCCAACTCCAATATCCAGAGCATCAATACGGAAGAGCGGGATGGTCGCGTCTACAGCGCGTTTATCCGTTTGACCACGCGCGATCGGGTACATCTGGCTAATGTCATGCGTAAAATCCGCGTGATGCCTGATGTCATCAAAGTGACACGTAATCGCAACTGATCGCCACCGTATCAGTGATAGCCCTGACGATCCCGGTCGCACACACGGCACCGGGATAACGCAAGAGACATCGTATGACACCAGAACGCTACGCCCGCATCAAAGAGATGCTGACCAGCCGCCAACCCGATTTGACGGTGTGTATGGAGCAGGTGCACAAACCCCACAACATTTCCGCCGTGATTCGCACCGCCGATGCGGTCGGCGTACACCAAGTCCATGCCGTTTGGCCCACCAGCCGTATGCGTACACTGGTGTCATCGGCGGCAGGCAGCAACAGTTGGGTACAGGTCAAAACGCACCGCACCATTGCCGATGCCGTCTCGCATTTAAAAGCCCAAGGCATGCAGATTCTGGCAACCAACCTTTCCGCCAGGGCAGTGGATTTTCGCGAGGTCGATTACACCCGACCGACCTGCATCCTGCTCGGTCAGGAAAAAACCGGCATCACGCAGGAAGCGCTCGCGCTGGCGGATCAGGACATCATCATTCCGATGACCGGTATGGTGCAATCGCTGAACGTGTCGGTCGCCTCCGCGCTGATCCTTTACGAAGCCCAACGCCAACGTCAAAATGCGGGTATGTACCAACGTGACGTGGCCATGCTTGATGACGATGAGCAACAGCGCTTGCTGTTCGAAGGGGGCTACCCGGTGCTGGCGCGCGTAGCGACGCGCAAAAAACTCCCCCGCCCGCAGATCGACAATCAGGGCCAGGTCATTGCCGACACGGCGTGGTGGGCTGCCATGCAATCCGCCGCCGAATAGCGAGACAATCCATGAAAAGCCACCTGCTGAATAACCAACCGTTGAACACCCTCGCGGGGGTCGGTGCCAGTCAGGCGGCTAAACTCGCGCGCCTCGGGTTGGAAACCGTGCAGGATGTGCTGCTGCACCTGCCGCTGCGTTATGAAGATCGCACCCACCTTTATGCGATTGGCGACCTGCTGCCCGGTATCTATGCCACGGTGGAAGGTGAGGTGTTGCGCAACGATATCGTCTTTGGCCGCAAACGCATGCTGACCTGCCAGATCAGTGACGGTAGCGGCGTGCTGACGATGCGCTTCTTCAACTTCAATGCCGCCATGAAGAACAGCCTGGCGCCAGGCCAGCACGTTATCGCCTACGGTGAAATCAAGCGAGGCAAGAACGGCGCGGAAATCATCCACCCTGAATACCGCGTGCAGGGCGACGCACAGCAACCGGTGGACTTACAGGCCTCTCTGACGCCGGTTTACCCAACCACAGAAGGGGTGCGTCAGGCCACACTGCGCAAATTGACCGATCAGGCGCTGGAGCGTCTGGATGCACAGCCGATAGAAGAGCTGCTGCCGCAGGCGCTAAGCCGCGGCATGATCGGGCTGCCTGAAGCGTTACATACTCTGCATCGTCCCCCGGCGGGCACGCAACTGAGTGAGCTTGAACACGGCAAACACCCGGCACAAGTGCGTTTAATCATGGAAGAGCTGCTGGCGCATCACTTAAGCATGCTGGCGGTACGCGCCGGTGCGCAGCGCCATCGCGCCCTTGCACTGCAAGCACAGGACGAATTAAAAACGCGAATGTTGGCCGCCCTCCCGTTCGCGCTGACTCAGGCGCAAACGCGCGTCATCAACGACATTGAAGCCGACATGGAGAAACCGTTCCCCATGATGCGTCTGGTACAAGGGGATGTCGGCTCGGGAAAAACCCTGGTGGCGGCCATGGCGGCACTGCGCGCCATCGCTAACGGCAAACAGGTGGCGTTAATGGCACCCACCGAGCTGCTGGCGGAACAACACGCCATCAACTTTCGCCAGTGGTTTGAACCCCTTGGCATTGAGGTCGGCTGGTTGGCCGGCAAGCAAAAGGGCAAAGCCCGCGTGGCGCAGCAAGAGGCCATCGCCAATGGTCAGGTCAGTATGATCGTGGGCACGCACGCCATTTTTCAGCAGCAGGTGCAATTTAGTGGGTTAGCGCTGGTGATTATTGATGAACAGCACCGTTTCGGCGTGCATCAACGGTTAGCGCTGTGGGAAAAAGGGGTGGAACAGGGCTTTCATCCTCACCAGTTGATCATGACGGCGACACCTATCCCGCGCACGCTGGCAATGACCGCCTATGCCGATCTCGATACATCGGTCATCGATGAGCTGCCGCCCGGCAGAACGCCGGTGACAACCGTCGCCATTCCCGATTCTCGCCGTGAGGATATTATCACCCGCGTCGATCGCGCCTGCCGGGAAGAAGGGCGACAAGCCTATTGGGTCTGTACGCTGATTGAAGAGTCCGACCTGCTGGAAGCACAAGCCGCTGAAGCCACCTGCGAAGGGCTGAAGGCTGCGCTGCCAGACCTGCGGATTGGGATAGTGCACGGCCGGATGAAAGCGCAAGAGAAGCAGGCGGTGATGCAGGCGTTTAAACAGGGCGAACTGCAACTGCTGGTGGCGACTACGGTGATTGAAGTGGGGGTAGATGTACCTAGCGCCAGCCTGATGATCGTCGAGAACCCAGAGCGGCTGGGCCTGGCACAATTGCACCAGTTGCGCGGTCGCGTCGGACGCGGTGCCATCGCCTCTCACTGCGTGTTGCTCTATAAAACGCCGCTGAGTAAAACCGCACAGCAGCGCTTGCAGGTGATGCGTGACAGCAACGACGGTTTCGTTATTGCGCAACGGGACTTAGAGATCCGCGGTCCCGGCGAATTGCTGGGTACGCGACAAACCGGCAGCGCCGAATTTAAAGTGGCGGATTTACTGCGCGATCAGGCACTGATCCCCGAAGTGCAGCGCGTGGCACGCCATCTTCATGCCCATTATCCCGAACATGCCAAAGCGCTGATTGAACGCTGGTTACCGGAGCGGGTGCGCTATACCAATGCCTAGCGCCCTAGGTGAGATGCGCAAAAAGGGAAGTAAACTTCCCTTAAAGGGCCGCAAGCGTCTGTAACGTATCAGGGTTTTTCTCAACCATACGGATCAACAGCACAGCCTGCGCATTGGGTCTGGCTCTGCCCTGCTCCCAGTTCTGGTAGGTTGACTCACCCGTGTGCAGATATTGAGCAAAAACGGCCTGAGAGAGGTTCAGTTTTTCCCGCACACGCTTTAGCTCAGCCGGTGCAATCGTCAATGGTTGACGAATAATCTTGTGTGTTCTCAGCGTGATTTTTCCTTGACGATGTAACGCCATCGCCTCCAAACCACCCATTAATTCGTCATACAGATTGCGCTGTGTCATTTGTCAGTCCTCTTTTTAATCTGCTCAAGTACCCTGGACAGCATCTCAAGCTGAGGCTTGGTGAGATCACTCATCTCGTCTTTATCAAACAAGGTAAACAGGTAGAACACGCCTTCGTCACTCCACCAGTAATAAACCACCCTAAGCCCACCGCGTTTTCCCTTGTTTCTGCGTTCATCTTTAAATCTGATTTTCCGCAGACCACCAGTGTGTTTGAGCACATCACCGCATAGTGGGTCTTCCAACAACATCATCTGAAGTTGGTGAAACTGCTCATCGGTCAGATATTCTGCACGATACTTTTCAAAAACAGGCAGTTCGACAAAAATGGCTTCCATAGCGAATTATCGTCCTTAAGTTAAGGATACTTTATCCTCACATCAAGCGTAGTTCAATATGGTAATTTGTATAATTTCTCACCAACCTGACAGAGAGAGAAATGCAGCGTTGCGCGTTACCTCGATAAAAAAATCGATGTTTTTTCACACATTGATAACGCGGTATTCAAAAAATCCCCGCCGTCAGCAGGCATGACAAAAGATTGTTTTATAATCGTTCCGCAAACGATTGCTTTTGCAAAGCAGATCATTAAAATGCCCTCTTTGCCGTTTCAGGACGCCCTTGATTATGACTACCACCACCACGGAACTGCCCCAAACGGAGACGCCAACTGCTGCGCCCCGTAACAGTGAATTGATTTATCGTCTGGAAGACAGACCGCCGTTAGCGCAAACGTTGTTTGCCGCCAGTCAGCATCTTCTGGCCATGTTTGTGGCGGTGATTACGCCAGCGTTGTTGATCTGCCAGGCACTCGGTTTGCCCGCGCAGGATACCCAGCACATCATCAGCATGTCGCTGTTCGCTTCTGGCCTGGCGTCCGTTCTGCAAATCAAAACCTGGGGTCCGGTGGGATCGGGTTTGCTTTCTATTCAAGGCACCAGCTTTAACTTTGTTACCCCGTTAATCATGGGCGGTCTGGCACTGAAAAATGGCGGTGCCGATGTGCCCACCATGATGGCCGCACTGTTCGGTACACTGATGGTGGCGTCTTTCACTGAAATCATCCTTTCCCGCTTCCTGCATCTCGCGCGCCGCATCATTACGCCGCTGGTCTCCGGCGTGGTGGTGATGATTATCGGCCTGTCGCTGATTCAGGTGGGATTAACATCGATCGGTGGCGGCTTTGCTGCCATGAACGATCACACCTTCGGCGCGCCCAAGAATCTGGCGCTGGCCGCTATCGTCCTGCTGGTCATCATCCTGCTGAACCGCCAGCGCAACCCCTACCTGCGCGTGGCCTCACTGGTGATTGCCATGGCGGTCGGGTATTTTGCCGCCTGGGCAATGGGTATGTTGCCGCAAGACACCTCCAGTACGCACACCGCGGCGATCATGATCCCGACACCGCTCTATTACGGCCTCGGCTTTGACTGGAACCTGCTGATCCCGTTGATGCTGGTGTTTATGGTGACCTCACTGGAAACTATCGGTGATATCACCGCCACCTCCGACGTTTCCGAGCAGCCGGTTAGCGGCCCGCTTTACATGAAACGCCTGAAAGGCGGCGTGTTGGCGAACGGCATGAACTCCTGCCTGTCCGCCATCTTTAACACCTTCCCGAACTCCTGCTTCGGCCAAAACAACGGCGTGATCCAGCTTACCGGCGTTGCCAGCCGCTACGTGGGTTTTGTCGTCTCACTGATGCTGATTGTGCTGGGACTGTTCCCTGCTGTCAGCGGCTTTGTGCAGCACATCCCTGAACCGGTACTGGGCGGCGCAACTATTGTGATGTTCGGCACCATTGCGGCCTCTGGCGTGCGCATTGTTTCGCGCGAGCCGCTAAACCGCCGCGCCATCATGATCATTGCACTGTCGCTGGCTGTCGGCCTGGGCGTATCGCAGCAGCCGCTGATTCTGCAATTCGCACCGGATTGGCTGAAAACCCTGCTTTCCTCCGGCATTGCCGCAGGGGGTATCACCGCGATTGTTCTGAATCTTGTCTTCCCGCACGAAGAAAAATAAAACCAGGCAGAGGCAATAGCGTCCAACTTGGGTATGATAAAACGGCCAGTGTGGAAACACTGGCCGTTTTTTATTGTCTGTAACCACGGTTAAGTATTGAGACGCAGGAAGAATTGCGGCATAACACAAGTACTCACGATGACAAGGCATGGACTGATACGATGAAATTTCTCGGGAAACTACTGCTCACCTTGCTGTTGCTAGTCCTGTTGGCACTGGTCATCGTTTACGTTGTGTTGCAAACCCACTGGGCCGCAAACCGCATCACCTCATGGGTAAATGACAATACCGACTACCAGCTCACTCTGGGTAAAATCGAGCATAGCTGGTCAGAAGCCGACCATATCGTGTTCAGCGATGTCACCTTTGGCGTCAAAGGGCAGCCGTTGACCCTGGCGGCACGTAAAATGTCCTTTGGTTTAAGCGCACGTCAGCTGACAGAACCGAGCCACTTTGCCAGCCTGGAACTGGAAGGCGGTACCTTGAATCTGCTGCCTGGCAGCAGCATTGCCGTTCCGTTTATGGCCGATGTGCTGCAATTGCGCACCATGGCGCTGCAATCGCAAGACGGCGATTGGTCGCTGAACGGGCAGCAAATCAACGGTGGCATCACTCCCTGGCAGCCAGAACAGGGGCATCTGCTCGGCACACAAGGCAATTTTCAACTCAGCGCGCGCTCGCTGCGCCTCAATGATGTCCCCGCCAGCCAGGTGCTGATTCAGGGTGAAATCAGCAACAACCAGCTCAGGCTAACCAATTTTGGCGCAGACGTTGCGGGCGGCCAGTTAACCGGTAACGCCCGACGCGCAGAAGATGGCAGTTGGCAGGTGGATAGCCTGCGCCTGAGCAATGTGCGTTTACAAACCACCAAATCGCTGGAAGATTTCTGGCAGCCGGTGGCTGAACTGCCTTCGGTGGCGGTTTCCCGCTTCGATATGGTAGATGCCCGCATTGAAGGGCCCGGCTGGGCGTTTAGCGATCTCGACGTCACGCTGCAAAATATCACCTTCCGCCAGCATAGCTGGGAAAGCGACAACGGTACGCTGTCGTTTAATGCCAGCGATATCGTCAACGGTGGCATGCACCTGATTGATCCTATTGTTAACCTTGCCGTTTCGCCGCAAGGGGTAGCCATCAAACAGTTTACCACCCGCTGGGAAGGCGGCTTGATGCGCACCGACGGCATGTGGACGCGCAATAACCACCGTTTGACGTTGAATGAGGTCGTGGTCGCGGGGATGGAATACACCCTGCCCACGGACTGGCGTGAACGCTGGCAGAAGACATTGCCGGAGTGGCTGAGCGACGTTGAGGTGAAGAAGTTCCGCGCCAACCGTAACCTGCTCATCGATATCAACCCGGATTTCCCGTTCCAGCTCACCGCGCTGGATGGCTATGGCAATAACCTGTTGCTGGCGCGTCAGCACCAGTGGGGCGTCTGGCAGGGCACGCTGAACCTGAATGCCAGCGATGCTACCTTTAACAAGCTCGATGTGCGCCGTCCTTCACTCGCGCTAAACGCGGGCGATGCGCAAATTGCCATTACCGAGCTGAGTGCGTTTACGCAACGTGGCCTGCTCGAGGCACAAGCTACTATTGAGCAGCAGCCTGGTCGTGCGTTCACGCTGTCATTAAACGGGCGTTCGGTGCCGATGGATACCCTGACACACTGGGGCTGGCACCCCTCTGAGACACTGCCCAGTGCCGACAGCAATTTGCAACTGCGCTTAACGGGAAATCTGGCCGCCAACACGCCGCTGAAACCGACGCTGAACGGCCTGTTACAAGGGACCACCAGCGATGGCACTGGCGTAAGGCAGCAGATTCAACACGGTGAAGTGAGCACCGCGCACTAATGACCGTGGCGGCTACCCCGCTTCCGAGCCGCCTTTTTCCAAGGGATCGGCAGGCTGCGCGGGTAGCACGATATACACCCCTTCAAACACCGCGCCGGATTTATCATCGCCAAACAGCTCGACGTTCAGTTGCACGCGCGCTTTGAGCCCGCGCGCCAGACGCGTGAGGTTGCCGCTCAGCGAGCCAAGATCGGCCACCGCGCTGGGGCGGCCGGTAATCGGCGAACTGTAACGAATATGCGCATCGGCCAGAATAATGGTGCCCCCCAGATGCCGTTCACGCAGCAATAGCCAAATCAGCCCCCATCCGGTCAGGGTCGCCAATGAAAACAGGCTACCGGCAAACAGCGTATGGTGCGGATTCTGGTTACCCGTTTCCGGCATGGTGGTGATAAATTTCTGCCCGGTATATTGGTTGATTCGCACGCCCATTTTCTCACTGAGGGGGATATGGTCGTACCAGGCTTGCTGCAACTGCGCGCACCAGTCAGGGCGATGCAGGATATCATCCAGAGAAGCAATGGGTTTGGTCATCAGATAATGACGCACCGGGGTCGTTTGCGGTGCGCTGATCTCCCCTTGCAGGGAAAAACCCAGCGTGGTGAAGAACTCAACCGCATCCTCACGCGCGCTGCATACCACGCGCTTGACGCCTTCCTGACGCGCGACGGATTCCAACGTCATCGCCACCAGCGTGCCCAGCCCTTTGCATCGCACACTGGGATGCACCGCCATAAAGCGAATAGCGGCTTCATTATCGGCATTAATGGAGAGACGACCGATCGCCACCAACCGCCCATGCTCGTCCACCACGGTCTGATGGTGCGCCAGCGCGTCATAGGCATCGCGCTCTGAACCTAACGGCTGATGCAATGGCTTACGCAGCATCTCCCAACGGAATTGGTAGTAGGCATCCATCTCTTCAGCGGTTTCAGGCACTCTCAGGTGATACATTCCCTCCCCCTCCTTCCGATTGGCTGTACTGCGCATCGGTGACAATGGGTGCGCGGACGCGCACGACATTGTCACACCTGAAGCCAGAAAGTGACTGGCCCGTCGTTAACCAAGGCAACCTGCATATCGGCCGCAAAGCGGCCGGTCTCCGTGTGGGTGCCACGTTCACGGCACTGGGCGGCAAAAAACTGATACAGCCGGTCCGCCTCGGCAGGTTCAGCACCTCGGGAAAAACTGGGGCGCATACCTTTTTGCGTATCCGCCGCCAGCGTGAACTGCGATACCACCAACACGCTGCCCCCGGTTTGCTGCACGTTGAGGTTCATCTTGCCCTGCTCATCGCTGAAAATGCGATAGCCAAGCACGCGCTCACACAGCCGTGCCGCCTTACGTTCATCATCCCCTTGCTCGACGCCTAGCAGCACCAGCAATCCGCCTGCAATTTCCCCAACAATGGCATTGTCCACCGTCACACTGGCGCGGGTAACACGCTGAATTAACGCAATCATAAACGACAACTACTCCTGGACCGCTGTTCTTTTAATCGATTTATTATCAAAAATGCCAACCGTTTTTATCACAGCTTATCCGCGTTAGCGACGGTATTGTGTGCAGGGGGAACGGGGTGTTCGGCAAAAAACTGCGGCACCGTGTCGCGATCGGTCACCAAAATACTGTGGATCCCCAACGCCTGCGCGGCAGCAATATTCTGCTCGTTATCATCGAAGAAGACCGTTTGCGCTGGAGTTGCCTGCTCCTGGGTCAGCACATACTGATAAATTCTCGCCTCAGGCTTACGCATCCCGATATCCTGCGACAGATACAGGCTATCGGCGGCCTCGGCCACTTCAGGGAACAGGGCGGGCCAATGTGCACAGTGCAGGCGATTGGTGTTGGACAAAATAACGGCACGATGCCCTTGCTGGCGCAGTTGCTTCATTACATCCAGCACTTCAGGGCGCAGCGCGACAAAAATGGCCTGCCAGCCCGCAGTAAACTGCTCGTAGCTCAGCAGCATGCCCATTTCTTGACTCAGTCGGGCACCAAAGTCTTCATCACTGATCTCACCCCGTTCGTGCAATTCAAAGGCTTCATCCATGGTAAAGCGCTCTTTCAGCGTGGCGAGTGGCACACCGCTCAGCTTACTCCACACGCCCAACACGCGGTTGAAATCGATATCAATGACAACGTTACCCAAATCAAAGATATAAAGCATTTCGCCCTCCAGACGTCATGGTTGTTTTTTCACTGTAGCGGGAAACATGACGGCTGAATAGGGAGGAACATAACTAAAACGTATACGAAATACTCACGGCTAGCAGTAAGAGGATAGCGATGACCAAACAAAAACGGCAACCCCGTCGAACAAAAAGGCCGCCTGCATGGCGCTATTGAACAGGCCTGAGGAGGCCCGTTAGTCAGTAACGTCCTGATGCAGCCATGGCCTTGTAGCCAGCGCCTGGGTAATCCAACTGCCGAACGCCCGCGTTTTGGCTGGAACCAGTCGCGCAGAGGGATGCACCAGATAGATAGCCTCGTCGTTTTCCACTGGACAGTCGGGTAGTACAGGCACCAGCCGACCGCTGCACAGTTCCGGTCCCGCCAACCAGTCGGACACCATCGCGATGCCTAAACCAGAGACGGCAGCCTGCACAAGACTACTTGCGTCATCCGTGACCAGCGGCCCGGCTATCCGCACCGTCGTCATTTTATCGCCATCACGCAGCGTCCAAAGGGGATGTGAGGCCAGACGAGAGAACCCCAGGCAGGCGTGTTGAGCAAGATCAACCGGCCGAGCAGGCACACCGTGCAGGTGCAAATAGGCCGGTGATGCACAGAGCATACGCCGCGAAGGTGCCAACCTGCGAGCCACCAATCGGCTATCAGCCAAGGTTCCGATGCGAATAGCCGCATCAAAGGACTCCGCCACCAGGTCGACATAGCGGTCTTCCAACGCGGTTTCTACGAAAAGATCGGGATAGGTGGCGAGGAACGCCGGAAGAATGGGCGCAATCCACATCCGACCAAAGGAGGCGGGCAAGGCGATGCGCAGCGTGCCGCGCACACCCACCGCCGCCGCTGCCGTGTCCTGCTCGATATCCAGCATAACGTGCAGAGCGCCGCGCATGCGTTGGTAAAAACGCTCACCGGCTTCCGTTAATGCCAGTCGCCGCGTAGTGCGTTCCATAAGACGCACACCCAGGCGCTTTTCCAATGCAGTCACGCGCCGCGAGAGGATGGAGCCATCTCGCCCCAATGCCTGACTCGCCGCAGTGAAACCGCCATGCTCGACGGCAGCAAGAAAGGCCGTAATCTGCTCAAACTCCGTGCCGTTCATATATGCATTTTTTGCAGAGGTAATGTTCAATCACATCATATTATCAGATAAAAACGAATCAATTAAGCTGTGAGGAAATCATTACGTCCTCAGCCAGATACACCGACGGGAGGACACATTGGAGCAGGAATGAGCAAAACACCAATACCGGCAGCAACCGGCGACCGCTACAAGGTACTGGCGGCGATCTGCGTCTGTGCCACTATCATCCCGCTGGTATTCACGGGTCCGGCAATTTCAATTCCCGCGGTTGGCCGCGACTTGGGCGGGGATCAATCTAGCTTGAGTTGGATCGTGAATGCCTACGCCATCGCATTTGGCAGTTGCGTGATGGCGGCGGGTGCCATCGGCGACCAAATCGGCCGCAAACGTTGCTTCATGGCAGGGATTTGGATATTCATCACAATGTCGCTGCTGATCGGCTTGACCCCAAATCTGCTACTGCTCAATCTGATGCGCGCCGCCGAAGGCGTTGGCGGGGCCTTGGTACTCACCTCAGCCACCTCGCTACTGGCGCAGGAGTTTGAGGGAGCAGAGCGCACACGGGCTTTCAGCTTCCTCGGGACAGCATTCGGTGTTGGTCTTGCATTCGGACCAATGGCCTCAGGGTTTATGATAGAACGGTTGGGCTGGCGCTCGCTCTATTTTGCCATCGCACTGATCGCAGCCTTGGTTCTGATGCTGGGGACGCGGCGGATCAGGGAGTCTCGTGACCCAGAGGCAAAAGGCATTGATTGGCCTGGCACGGTGCTGTTCACTGCGGCATTGGTGTCGCTGACGTTCAGCATCGCCCGCGGGCCGCAAGACGGCTGGGCGAGCCTGCGCGTACTGTCGCTATTGGGCAGCACCCTTTTCCTGCTAGGCGCGTTTGTTGTCGTGGAGCGTCGGCGTCAACATCCCATGCTGGACCTCTTCTTGTTTCGCTACCCGCGCTTCATCGGCGTCCAGTTGTTGCCCGTGGCGACCGGTTTCAGTTTTATCGCGCTGATCGTCTACGTGCCTATTTGGTTCATTACCGTCCAAGGGCGCGATGCATTTACGGCAGGCCTGGCTATCGTGCCGCTGACAGCGCCGATGCTGGTAGTACCGCTGCTGGCAGGGCGGGCGGCCCAGTACGTATCACCCGGTTTGCTGTCGGGCATTGGTTTTCTCATCTCCGCGCTCGGTACCTGGCTGTTGACACGCTTGTCTCCGGACGGGGGATTATGGTCAATGGCGCTCCCCATGCTGCTGGTTGGCATCGGCAACGGACTGCCCTGGGGCTTGATGGATGCCTTGTCGGTCAGTGTCGTTCCCAAAGCACGTGCAGGGATGGCTGCCGGTATCTTTACCACCATGCGCGTCGCCGGAGAAGCCATCGCCATTACCGCCATCGGAGCCATGTTGGTGAGTTTGACGGCAGCGAATCTGCACGCAGTGGCCGAGGTTGAGTCACTGATATTACCGAAAAACGCCACCGCGATGGCAAATCAAATGGGGGCTAGCGCCGGACACGATAGTTTTTCCACTACGGATAGCATTAGGGACGGAATCATTATCGAGCTGGCAAATAATGCCTACACATCGGCTTTCCACAGCATCTTTGTGGTACTAGCGGTGCTCTCGGCACTCACGGCTGTGGTATGCCTCGCGACGTTACGTGAGCCAGACGTGACGTATTGAGCTTCAATAAGCACATCATCAGGGTCAACACAGGCGAAGGCAGGAAGGAAAAACGCGACAGGAAAAAAGGCAGGGCGCCTGTAAGCGCCCTGGAACGGTTTGGTAAAGAGCGGCGAATTAGCCCTCTTTCGGCCCGCGGTTGGCGCGACGGCGATCGTTTTCGGTCAGGTGACGTTTACGCAGACGGATAGACTGCGGAGTCACTTCAACCAATTCATCGTCATCGATAAATTCCAACGCTTGCTCCAGCGACATTTTCACCGCTGGCACCAGCACGGTGGCTTCATCAGTACCGGAAGCACGCATGTTGGTCAGTTTCTTACCGGTCAGGCAGTTGACCGTCAGGTCATTGGAGCGAGTGTGAATACCGATAACCTGGCCTTCATACACTTCTGCACCGTGACCCAGGAACAACTTACCGCGTTCCTGCAAGCTGAACAGCGCATAGGCTACCGCTTTACCCTGACCGTTAGAGATCAGCACGCCGTTCTGACGCTGGCCGATATCGCCCGGACGCACATCATCGTAGTGGCTAAAGGTGGAGTACAGCAGACCGGTACCGGACGTCATGGTCAAGAAATCCGTACGGAAGCCAATCAAGCCACGGCTCGGGATAATATAATCCAGACGCACACGGCCTTTACCGTCCGGGTTCATATCGCGAAGTTCACCTTTACGCAGACCCAGCGCTTCCATCACGGAACCCTGATGCTGATCTTCGATATCCAGCGTCACCGTTTCGAACGGTTCCTGACGACGACCGTCGATGTCACGGAAGATAACTTTCGGACGAGACACAGCCAGTTCAAAACCTTCACGACGCATGTTTTCGATCAGCACAGACAGGTGCAGTTCGCCACGGCCAGACACACGGAAGGTATCCGGGTCTTCGGTTTCTTCTACACGCAGCGCAACGTTGTGTACCAGCTCTTTCTT
Organism: Candidatus Symbiopectobacterium sp. NZEC127; assembly: GCF_025962675.1. Taxonomy (NCBI): domain Bacteria; kingdom Pseudomonadati; phylum Pseudomonadota; class Gammaproteobacteria; order Enterobacterales; family Enterobacteriaceae; genus Symbiopectobacterium; species Candidatus Symbiopectobacterium sp. NZEC127. Next base: position 22,695 of record NZ_JAGFPG010000006.1, on the reverse strand, counting down.
CAGACGATCCAGAATCTGACGAGAGGTCACGAACTTGCCTTCTTTTCCGCAGAACGGAGAGGTGTTAACACCGAAAGACATGGTTACGGTCGGCTCATCCACGGACAACGGCGGCAGAGCTTCGACGCTAGCGGTATCACAGATGGTGTCAGAGATGTTCAGTTCACCCAGACCAGTGATAGCGATGATATCGCCCGCTTCCGCCACTTCAGATTCGATACGTTGCAAACCCAAATGGCCCAACACCTGACCCACTTTACCGTTACGGCGTTTACCTTCCGCATCGATAATCGTCACTTGCTGGTTCGGTTTGATACGACCGCGTTTGATACGGCCGATACCGATAACACCCACATAGCTGTTGTAGTCCAGCTGGGAGATTTGCATTTGCAGCGGACCGTCCAGATCGACGCTCGGCGCTTCAACGTGTTTGACGATCGCTTCGAACAGCGGCGTCATGTCTTCCGCCATGTCTTCGTGATCCAAACCGGAGGTACCCATCAACGCAGACGCGTAAACGATAGGGAAGTCCAGTTGTTCATCAGTTGCACCCAAGTTGACGAACAGATCGAACACCTGATCGACGACCCAGTCAGGGCGCGCGCCCGGACGGTCAACTTTGTTGATGACCACAATCGGTTTCAGGCCATAGGCAAAAGCTTTTTGGGTAACGAAACGGGTCTGGGGCATCGGGCCGTCCATTGCGTCTACCAGCAGCAGCACTGAATCGACCATGGACATTACACGCTCCACTTCACCACCGAAATCGGCGTGTCCTGGGGTGTCAACGATATTGATACGGTAATCTCTCCAGTTAATGGCAGTGTTCTTCGCCAGAATGGTGATACCGCGTTCTTTTTCCAGATCGTTGGAATCCATAACGCGCTCGGTGGCGTCATTTCGTTCACCCAATGTTCCAGATTGTTGTAGCAGCTTGTCAACCAGGGTTGTTTTCCCATGGTCAACGTGCGCAATAATAGCAATGTTACGCAAATTCTCGATCACAGCTTTGCCTCAGGCATTTAGAAATAGCGCGCTATTGTACACGGATTAAGCGAGGGACCAAACAAGATCACACTCCTAAGCGATAAACAACCCAGGGGTGCTTGCTTTGTGATCCCTTTCACGGTGCAACGGCGCAGAGAAAGTAAACAAACGCACACAAACAGTGCACTATTTTGGTGATTATGAACCATAATAGTGCAACGAACGCTAATGGTGCAGGCACTGCCTTCAACGAAAGCCTGAAAACAACGCCTCCCAACCACATGTGTAGAGTTGGCATGATTTTAGCTTAAACCCTATTACGGTAACAAACATCATTCCATAACGATATTCGTTCCACGACGATAAATGACAAATCGGGAGATCCAAGTATGTCCGCAGAACATGTTTTGACGATGCTGAACGAACACGACGTTAAATTCGTCGACTTACGCTTTACCGACACCAAGGGTAAAGAGCAGCACGTCACCATTCCAGCTCACCAGGTTAGCGCTGACTTCTTCGAAGAAGGCAAAATGTTCGACGGCTCCTCTATTGGTGGCTGGAAAGGTATCAACGAATCCGACATGGTACTGATGCCTGACGCGAGCACCGCAGTACTGGACCCGTTCTATGAAGACACGACGCTGATCATTCGTTGTGACATTCTGGAACCGAACACCATGCAAGGTTACGATCGCGACCCGCGCTCCATCGCAAAACGCGCTGAAGAGTACCTGCGTTCCACCGGTATCGCGGATACCGTTCTGTTTGGGCCAGAACCTGAATTCTTCCTGTTTGACGACATCCGTTTCGGCAGCAGCATCTCCGGCTCTCACGTTGCTATCGATGATATCGAAGGCGCATGGAACTCCGGCACCAAATACGAAGGCGGCAACAAAGGCCACCGTCCGGCAGTGAAAGGCGGCTACTTCCCGGTTCCGCCGGTTGACTCCGCTCAGGATATCCGCTCCCAGATGTGTCAGGTAATGGAGCAAATGGGCCTGGTCGTTGAAGCTCACCACCACGAAGTGGCGACTGCTGGTCAGAACGAAGTGGCAACCCGCTTCAACACCATGACCAAAAAAGCGGACGAAATTCAGATCTACAAATACGTTGTTCACAACGTAGCGCACGCTTACGGCAAAACCGCCACCTTTATGCCGAAACCGATGTTCGGTGACAACGGCTCTGGCATGCACTGCCACATGTCCCTGTCCAAAGGCGGCACCAACAAATTCTCCGGCGACAAATACGCTGGCCTGTCTGAAGAAGCACTGTTCTACATCGGCGGTGTCATCAAACATGCTAAAGCGATCAACGCCCTGTCTAACCCGACCACCAACTCTTATAAGCGTCTGGTCCCGGGTTATGAAGCTCCGGTAATGCTGGCGTACTCCGCACGTAACCGTTCTGCTTCTATCCGTATCCCGTTCGTTTCCAGCCCGAAAGCAGCACGTATCGAAGTGCGCTTCCCGGACCCGGCGGCTAACCCGTACCTGTGCTTTGCCGCACTGCTGATGGCCGGTCTGGATGGTATCAAGAACAAGATCCACCCTGGCGATGCCATGGACAAAAACCTGTACGATCTGCCGCCGGAAGAAGCGAATGAAATCCCACAGGTTGCAGGCTCTCTGGAAGAAGCACTGAACGCGCTGGACGCTGACCGTGCATTCCTGACGGCAGGCGGCGTGTTCACTGACGACGCTATCGATGCTTACATCGGTCTGCGCCGTGAAGAGAACGATCGCGTTCGCATGACGCCGCACCCGGTTGAGTTCGAACTGTACTACAGCGTTTAATCAACGACTGCGTACCTATGATTTACCTCGGCGTGGTGGGCGTGCTGAACCCTGCCATGACCGAGCATCAACAGAATTATAAGAAGTTTGTTTTTGTTGCCGTGGAAACTTTTCAGCCCATCTTCGGATGGGCTTTTTTCACCATCGGCCTTATTTCTTTATCATCAATATTGGCCGTTGCGACGTAACATCCATCATCTACACTACAATGCACCGCGAGGGTGCAGGAGTCTGCGTTATGGCAACAGGCACGCTGCCCGATGCTGGGCAGATCCTCAATTCTTTGATCAATAGTATTTTATTGCTGGATAACGATCTGGCAATCCACTATTCCAATCCGGCTGCCCAGCAGTTGCTGGCGCAAAGTTCACGTAAATTGGCGGGAACACCGTTGCCGGATCTGCTCAGCTATTTTTCGCTAAATATTGAGCTGATGCGCGAAAGCCTCAACGCGGGTCAAGGATTTACGGATAACGAAGTGACTATCGTTGTCGATGGCAGAGCACACATCATGTCGCTCACCGCACAACGCATTCAACACAGTTTTATCCTGTTGGAGATGGCGCCGATGGACAACCAGCGCCGCCTCAGCCAGGAACAATTACAACACTCTCAGCAGCAGGCAGCACGTGATTTGGTGCGCGGCCTGGCGCATGAAATCAAGAATCCGCTCGGCGGATTGCGCGGCGCAGCACAACTGTTGGCCAAAGCGCTGCCCGACCCGGCGCTGACAGAATACACCAAAGTGATCATTGAGCAGGCCGATCGCCTGCGCAATCTGGTGGACCGGTTATTAGGGCCGCAGCAGCCGGGTTTACACGTCACACAAAGCATTCATCAGGTGGTTGAGCGCGTCTGCAAGTTGGTCTCGTTGGAAAAACCCGACAACGTGACGCTGGTGAAAGATTACGATCCCAGCCTGCCAGAGCTGACCCATGACCCAGACCAGATTGAGCAAGTGCTGTTGAACATTACCCGCAATGCGCTACAGGCGCTGGGTAAAGAAGGCGGCACCATCACGCTGCGCACGCGCACCGCTTTTCAACTCACGCTGCACGGCGTGCGTTATCGCCTGGCGGCGCGTATTGATATCGAAGACGATGGCCCAGGCGTACCCGCTCAGCTGCAAGACACGCTGTTTTACCCGATGGTAAGCGGTCGCGAAGGGGGCACCGGGCTGGGATTATCTATCGCGCGCAGCCTGATCGATCAGCATTCGGGAAAAATTGAATTTAACAGTTGGCCAGGCCATACCGAATTCTCGGTTTACCTGCCCATTCGCCAGTGAGGTTCACGATGCAACGAGGGATAGTCTGGATTGTCGATGACGATAGCTCCATCCGTTGGGTGCTGGAGCGCGCGCTCACTGGGGCGGGGTTAACCTGTGCCACCTTTGATAACGGAAATCAGGCGCTGCACGCGCTGGCAACCCAAACGCCGGATGTGCTGCTGTCCGATATCCGCATGCCGGGTATGGACGGTCTGGCGCTGCTGCAACAGATCAAACAGCGTCATCCGATGCTGCCGGTGATTATTATGACCGCGCACTCCGATCTGGATGCGGCAGTAAGCGCTTACCAACAGGGCGCATTTGATTATCTGCCCAAGCCGTTCGATATCGACGAGGCCGTCGCCTTGGTTGAACGTGCGATCAGCCACTATCTTGAACAGCAGCAGCCGGTCCGCGCGCAACCGCTCAATGGCCCCACCACCGATATCATTGGTGAAGCGCCTGCCATGCAGGATGTGTTCCGCATTATTGGCAGACTCTCCCGCTCATCCATTAGCGTGCTGATCAACGGGGAATCAGGAACCGGTAAAGAACTGGTGGCACATGCGCTGCATCGCCACAGTCCGCGCGCCAAAGCACCGTTTATCGCTTTGAATATGGCGGCCATCCCCAAGGATCTGATCGAATCAGAGCTGTTTGGTCACGAAAAAGGGGCATTTACCGGCGCGAACCAGATTCGCCAGGGACGCTTTGAGCAGGCCGATGGCGGCACCCTGTTTCTGGATGAAATCGGCGATATGCCGCTGGATGTGCAAACGCGGCTGTTGCGCGTATTGGCTGACGGGCAGTTCTACCGCGTCGGTGGCTATGCGGCGGTGAAAGTAGATGTGCGTATCATCGCTGCTACCCACCAGAACCTGGAACTGCGCGTTCAGGAAGGTAAATTTCGCGAAGACCTGTTTCACCGCCTCAATGTAATTCGCGTCCATCTACCTCCACTGCGTGAACGTCGCGAAGATATCCCGCGGCTGGCACGCTACTTCTTGCAGGCAACGGCCAAAGAGCTGGGCGTGGAGCCGAAAAATCTGCATCCTGAAACGGAAACCGCACTGACGCGCCTGCCCTGGCCGGGTAACGTGCGTCAGTTGGAGAACACCTGCCGCTGGCTGACCGTCATGGCCGCCGGGCAAGAGGTGCTGATTCAGGATCTGCCGCCAGAGCTGTTTGAAACCACGGCCCCCGATGCCACGGTGCACATGCTGCCGGACAGTTGGGCAACCCTGCTGGCGCAATGGGCCGATCGGGCACTGCGTTCCGGTCATCAAAACCTGCTCTCCGAAGCGCAGCCAGAGATGGAAAGAACGCTGCTCACCACCGCGTTACGCCATACGCAAGGTCATAAGCAAGAGGCCGCTCGCCTGTTGGGATGGGGACGTAACACCCTGACGCGCAAGCTCAAAGAGCTGGGAATGGAATAACCGCAACACGTATTACCGACGGCCATCAGCAGCATGATGGCCGTGAACCTTCCCCACGCTAGCCCATCCCGCCAAGGTGGGAATCGCCGACAGATGACGCGCATTTCACCAGAATGGTTTCCCCCAGCTAACACCGATAACAATGACAAGCGTGACGCTCACGCTCCGTTTACCGTGCCCTCACCAGTATCGCCAGGAATTACAAGCCAGCGCACAAAATTGTCGATATTTTGCTCTTTACATAAAACAAGCCGGCAGTATGATCGTGTCGCTGATTCAGGAGAAAGTACCATGCTAGATTCACTTATTTCTGCGACGACGCACGGCGCAGAGCTTGGCGCAGCGGCGAGTCACTCACCGCAAACTGCCATTGCTGCGATTCTGTGCGCTGCATTGATCAATTTCTTTATTTAGGCCTGACCGACACGCCATCGGGCTGATGTCCTATATCACAATAACATCCCCCATCATCTCGATGATGACGTTGTTTGAATATAAAAAGTGTTAACCTGAAAACGCCCCGCTAACCTCGGGGCGTTTTTTTTGCCTTGACTCAATGTGCCCCACCGGGACGTGGGGCTGGATAATCCTTATCCAGTTGAACCGGTTGCGCGTACTCACTGTTCCACAACTGGGCGTACAACCCATCAATACGCGCGGCCATCGCCGGACTTTGCATCACAATCTCCAGATTGCGCGAGTTATCAAGATAACCACCGCTCCAGTTGCTGGTGCCGACCCAGGCTTTTTGCTGATCAATGGTCATGACCTTGCTGTGAATCACGCGGGCAAAGGGGATGAAGCCGCTGTTTGCCTCAGGCAACGTCACGATTTTCACCTCAACGTTTGGCAGCACAGCCAAACTTTTAAGATAAGCAATGTTCGGCTTTTTGGTGCTCCAGTTCGCCACCATTAACTCCACCTTCACCCCACGTGCCGCCGCGCTGCGTAACGCATTATCCATCACCGCATAGTAAGGACGAGTACGGTTCGGGCCGTATGACAGTGGCGCGTAGTCCATCACCTGGATGCGCACGCGGGTTTTCGCTTGCGCCAGTAAGCGTGGTAATTCCGCTTCAGAATCCAGCACGCCCGGTGGGTTGAACGCTTTGGGGCTGGCAACCAGATAGTTATCCGGGCGCGAATCATCCTGCTCGGCCGCTTGCATCACGGGTTTGACGGCGATGCCTTGCGCCAGTGCTTCCTGCGCCTGCCAATCCTGCTCAAATACCGCATTGAGCTGTTTAACCACATTGGGATCGTCGATAAGCAGCCCGGTTTCGTGAATATGCTCAAGCGAACGCCAGTCAAAATTTTGGCTGCCAACGTAGGCGCGTTTGCCATCCACCAGCAGGTATTTCGCATGCAGGATCCCGCCGGTCAGCTTACCGTAAGGAATAACCCGCAGTTCCAGATTGGGAATGGCTTTCAACTGCGCCAGGGTTTCTGGCGTTGAAAGAGCGATGCCCTTCTCTTCCAGCAGAAAGCGAATACGCACACCGCGCTCCCCTGCACTGCGCAGATGCTGCAACACCGAATCCAGCCGCGAGCCGCGCTGATTGGCAACGTAGAACTCCCCCAACGACAGGCTATGCTGCGCGTCATCAAACAGCGCACGCCAAACGGCATCCGGTGCACGCAGATCCGGGGCCTGTAGCGCGGTCTCTACCGGCGCGGTATACACCAACTCATAACCGGGAATGCTAAAATCCGCCAGCGCCGAGGGGGTAAAAAAACACAGCCCGAGCCCAACACACGCAGCCCAACGCCGCCCTGCGCGTTTGATAGCCCACGCGCTACGCATAGCGCTTTACCCCATTTTCCTGCACCGCCGCAGGCTTGACGGTCTGGCGGGTATGTGGCAATCCGGCCCGCAGCAACAGCACTTTCAGCGCATCATTAATGTGCTCCATGCGGCTTTGCAGGAAGTTGTTTCCCAACAAGCACACCAGCGCGATAGCAATCCCCAACCCCGTGGCATACAGCGCCGTCCCCATCCCGGCGGAGACCTGGCTTGGATCAGAAATCCCGGCAGCCGAGAGCGCCTTAAAGGTTTCAATAATCCCCATAATGGTGCCCAGCAGACCCAGCAGCGGCGCTGCCGTCACAATGGTTTCCAGCAACCACAGCCCGCGCGTCATGTGTGGTTTGCTTTGCAGATATTGGGTATCGATCAGATCGTTGAGCTCATCACGGTCGCGATTTGCCGCCTGCGGCAGCAGCGGTGCAATCAGCGTGGCTGGCAGACTGCTGCGCTGGCTGAGCTCAGCGGGAAGATCGTGAAGATGGCGAATATCGGCGGTCAGCGCGCGGAGCAAACGCGTGGTCTGACGGCGCGTATAGGCAAAGAACAGCCCACGCTCAATGATGATGATCAGTGCCGCCACCAGCGAGGCATACATCGCGTAGAAAATAATATCGTGCAGATCGTTTGCGTTCATAACGGGTGTTGTTTTCCTTCGGTGCGTGTCACGCCCTGGCAAGCGCGTGACGGTGATAAGCCATTCCCCTGCGGATAAATTCCGTCAGGGGATATCAGGTTTGCGAGCAATTAGAAGGTGGCGTCCAGCGACACGCTAAAGGTGCGCTCTTCACCCACGTTGTAATAAGGCGTGCTGGCACGAACGCCGTTGTGCCCCGCGGCGTTGAAGACCACGGTGCGTGCGGAATCCAGATATTCCTTATCAAACACGTTGTTAACGTTGAAACGCAGCGTTGCGCTTTTGATGATCTTTTTGTCTACCGGCAAGTGAATGCCGGCATTGAGATCGACCACGGTACGCCCGCCAATTTTCTCATCGTTGGTCATATCACCGTAAAATGCACCGGTATAACGGCCATTGATGCCTGCGTAGTAGCGACTGTCGTCATAACCCACGCCCAGATTGAGCATGTTCTTCGGCGTATTGGCGGAACGTTTGCCGGTGGTTGGCAGCATGGAACCGTTGGTCGAGATATCGTCCCGCTGCTTGGAATCGGTATAGGTGTAAGAGGCAAAATAATTGAAGTTATGCGGCAGTTTTCCACTCAGTTCCGTCTCGATACCTTTGTTCTCTACTTTACCGGCGTTGATCATCTCGTATTCGCCATCAACGTTGCGGCTGGAGATCTGACGATCGGTAAACGCAATGTAGAACAAAGAGGTGCTCAACATCACGTCTTGCCCCTGGAAGCGCCAACCCAGTTCGTGGTTCCAGCTCAATTCAGGTTTGGTGTTGATGGAATCACCCAGGTTGTAGAGCACGTAGTTAGGCGGCGTGCGCATATTGCGCGTCAGGCTGTAAAACACCTGATTCTCGGGGTTAATTTTGTACGCAGCACTGAAGCTCGGCAGGAACTCTTTATAGGTGCGCGCCTTTTTCTCTTCCACCGAACTCAAGCTACCCAGATCGTGCCCGTCGCGTTTCACGTGCTGCCAGGCCAGGCCGCCAGCGAGCGTCCAGTCAGGGGAGACAAACCAGGTATCCTGCAACCAGAACTTGTGCACCGGTGTCACGGTGAACTGGTTACGCCCCTGGATCACTTTGCCATTGGCATCTTTCACCAAATGCGAGCCGTTAGGTTTGCCGGAAAGATCGGCCGGGTTACCGTCAGCGTTAATGCCGATATAAGGCTGCGTCTGACGTTGGCGTGCGCGTTCAAACCAGTAACCAATATCCAGACTGTGTTGGTCATTGAGATCCCATTTCAGGGTGTTGGTGATGCCCGGACGCCAGGTTTCCGTCCAGGAAGGTCGATAGTAGGTATTGCTGCTCAGGTTACTCAGATCGTAACTGCCCGATTTATCGCTGGTGGTGGAAGAAAGCGTAGAGGCCGACTGACCGCTGAAACTGCCGCCGTTGCCCCAGTAGTAATAGGGTTGCAGCGTCAGCGACAGGTTATCGCGCAGTTGCAGTTTCTGCGTGAAGGTAAGATTCAGGCTTTCGAACGGGTTACGGTTAATCTTGTAGTAACGTGAGAGCTGGCCGCGGCTGTTATATTCCGGCGTCGTCGGGTAATCGACGTAACGCCCTTGGTTCAGGAAAGTGCTTTTGCTCAGCGTGTTGTAGTTATTCATATCCTGCTTGTTGTACTTAACCAGCAGGTTGCTGCTGTTACCGTTGTCATCTTCATACAGGCCGTTCCATTCCAGCTTGTTAGAACGGGTGGCCCCTTTGCCACGCCACTTATCGGCATCGGTATACGAGTAGGATAACCAACTGCTGAAGCCGTCGTGCAGCCCGGTTTCCAAACGAATCAGTGATTTGCTCAGGTTGTTGCTGCCAAAGGTCTGTTCGATAAATCCGCCAAACTCTTTCGCGGGACGTTTCGTGACCAGACCGATATTGCCGCCGCTGGAGCCGATGTGCGGACCGTTCATTTCTGAAGAACCCTGGGTCACAAAAATCTGCTCAAGGTTTGCCGCATCGCCCAGCTGGTTGGCATACACGCTATAGCTGCCCGAATCGTTCATCGGGATGCCATCAATCGAAAGGCCGATCTGGTCGTTGCTCATGCCGCGCATGGTGTAATCGATACCGCTCAGGCCGGTAGAGTCATTACTGCTGACATTCAGGCCAGCGGTGTATTTCAGCTTATCGATGGCGTTACCGGTGGCGGGCATCTTATCCATCGCTTCTTTGGTTACTGTCGAGCGCGATTTCGCACTCTCTTCCTGAATCATCATCCCCTCGCCCAACGGCGCGCCTTTAACCTGAATGGCGCCGATGTCTGTTGCATCGTTTGCCAGCACGGTTCCCGACCATAACGCGGCCGCGACAGAGAGAGATATCCTTGAAACTGTGAATAATTTCATTGTGTTAATCACCCTGATTCAATGTTGTATATAGGCGCTCACTGCGCTTGATAGTGGAATGTGGCTAAAAAACGTTTGGTGTTTTGCCCGGCAAACGCGTCTGCCGGAAATGGCCTGACCTGCGTGATGCTCTGTAACGTGCTGGTTGCCGCTCGGTTGAGCAGCATGCTGGCGGCTTTCTGGTTGATGCCGCTGTTGAGCACGCGGCCGTTGCGATCGACCTCCAGCCAGATTTCGACGTTTCCTTCCGGACGCTCCAATGACGCCTGACGCCCCGTTGGGTAACGTTTTAGCTGCTCAATCTGGCCACGCAGCGCCTGGATGTAGCTGTTTTCCAACGCCTGCGCGTTCACTTTCGGCGGCGCAGGCGCGGGCACAGCAGGGGCTGGCGCGGTGGCTTTTACCACGGCAGCTTTCACGGGCGAGGCAACGGGCATCGGGCGCGGCGCTGGAGCAGGCTTTGGCTTGGGCACCGGTTTAGGCTCGGGTTTGGGCTTCGGTTCGGGTTTCGGCGGCGGTGCCTCAACGATCGGTTCCGGCGTCTCGACCGGCTCTGGCTCCGGTTCTGGCAACGTTTCCTCGGGGGGCGTTTCCGGCTCTGGGGGAACGACCTCTTCTGGCGGCGCAGGCGGTGTGAGATCGGCGAGCGACAGCTCCATGACACTGTCGTCATACTGGGGCTGTACCTTGAGCGAGCTTTGCTGTGTCATCACCATCAGACCGGCAGCCACCACGGGCAGCGGCAACCAGCTGATGGCATGACGTGAACGATAAAACCAATACATGTCACTGCTTCCGCGTTGCGATTGAAACCGAGGTAAACCCACCTTGACGCAGGGTATCCATCACCGCGACCAGGCGCTCAACCGCCACCTGCTTATCGCTGTTAACGATAATGGTGGTGGTCTCTCCGGCCTGTTGCTGCTGTTTTAAGGTGCTGACCAAATCGGTAATCTGGATAGGTGAACCATCCAGTTGCAGTTGGTCTTGTTCACCCAAGGTGACGATGGCTTTTTTCTGAGGTTTTAGCTGTTGGGCGCTGCTGGCAGAGGGAAGCTGGGTTTTCAACCCCGTAGCAGGAAGGACGTTGATACTGATCAGGACGAAAAACACCAGTAAAAACATCATAACGTCGATCATTGGGATCAACTCGATATGGGCTTTGTTTCTTTTTGGTTCGTTCCAGTTTCGCATGTTCTCTCTTCCCATCGTTGGCGTACAGCGATGACGCGCAAGGATGATTGGGTCCCCAAAGATGGCAGCCACCACGGAATGGTTAGCAGCCAAAGCAAAGCGGCCACTATAGAGAGCGCATATTTAAATTTGTTTACACTTATGTGATTATTTTTTCATTACGGGTGGTTTTTTGGTGTGATTCTTTCAATATGACATGATTTTGATATTTTTCTTACAGGTGAGGGGAATATCCGAAAGGGTGCGCGGTTGAATCAGCTAAACGAGGCGCTGCAAACGGCACAACCTGACCATGCATGAATGGCTGAGAGGGATGTATAGATATATACAGATAACAATACGTTGATCTATTTATATTTCACGATTCAGAATTTGGCATAACCGATAATTTCTCATTACACGGGAAATTACCGATGAGAATATCATAATCAGGGCTTACGCTACTGTCTCAAATGAGATTATCAGAGCAGTTATTATTGCATCGGCATTGACACATATAATGTTGTAAAATCCTTTCCATATAATTAACGACGAGATATCAAAATGCCACGTCATTCACATGACATCTTGCATGATGAACTTCAAGGTTTTGATATATATAGATACATAGATATTAATTTCATTTTCTCTGATAAGATAAATCGACAAATAACCTTCAGGTTGATCTTCTGCAAATACGAATCAGGTAATGTTATACTTGATAAGTTTTTCAGCAAAGCATTGTCTACAATAACAATAAGCGTTATTAGTTTCTATAATATTGATGCAGAGAACAATGAAAAATGCGATGCCCTATTTGATAAGCCCTCTGCGGCACCGAAACTTACTATTTCAGAAACACGTTATCTTTACAGTACATTGGTTGACATCATTTTGAGAATAGCTGAGACTGAAGCTATTCATTTTTTGACCTTTCAGGCATACAGTGAAGCGCTACGTCGGGTATATGACAGGCTGGTAAAGCAGTATGCTGCTATCAAGAACCTTGAAGTGCACATAGAGGGGGCTTGTTATGTTATACGAACAGACAACACCAATGAAAACGAAAATTAACTACGATGCAATCAGGGCCGAAAAGAATGAGATGCTTAAGCGTTTTCTGCTGGCCAAGAAAAAGGCAGAACAGTCAGGTCAAATCGTAACTAAGCCTATTTGATTGATTTTTAGATAAAAAGGCTCCTTTAGGAGCCTTTTTTGTTTCCAAAATACCTTATTGCATCAAATTACACGCGAGAACTGTTGCGTCCGTGCTTTAGCACGCAGATAGCTGTCAAAGCACATGCAGATATTGCGGATCAGCAAACGGCCTTTCGGCGTTACTACAATTCCCGTAGGGTGCAATTCAGCCAGGCCATCCTGCACCAGCGGTGCCAGCAGGCGTAAATCTTCCGCAAAATAGAGACGGCAATCGATGCCGTAATCCGCTTCAATCGCCGCGTAGTCCAGACGGAAATTGCAGATAAGACTCTTGATCACATCGCGGCGAATGCAGTCATCGTGCGTCAAGCGCAAGCCGCGCCATAGCGCATTACCTTGTTCACCCACCTTTTCGTAGTAGGTTTTCAGCACTTTTTCATTTTGCGCGTAACTGTCACCAATCATGCTGATCGCCGACACCCCCATGCCCAGCAGGTCGGTGTCACCCTGCGTAGTGTAACCCTGAAAATTACGGTGCAATTTACCGGCCCGTTGTGCCAGCGCCAGCTCATCGTCCGGGCGAGCAAAGTGATCCATACCGATAAACTGATAGCCCGATTGGGTAAGCGTGGTGATGGTTTGGCGCAGAATCTCCAGCTTTTGCGCTGGGCTCGGCAAATCCGCATCTTTGATTTTACGCTGGGCAGCAAACAGTGTCGGCAAATGGGCGTAGTTGAACACGCTGAGGCGGTGCGGGCTTAACTCAGCCACGCGTTGCAGGGTGAAAGCGAAACTTTCCGGCGTCTGTTTCGGCAAGCCGTAAATAAGGTCGATATTGGTGGAGGTAAAGCCAAGCGCCTTGGCGCGTTCAATCAGCGCAAAGATAAAGGCCTCATCTTGCTCTCGATTCACCAGGCGTTGCACTTCCTTGTTGAAATCCTGCACGCCCATGCTTAGGCGATTAAACCCTTCCGCACGCAGGTGATCGAGAATATCCAGCTCGATTTCACGCGGATCGACCTCCAGCGAGGTTTCCACCTCATCCGCAAACTGGAAATTTTCGCGCAACAGCGCCATTAAGCGGCTGATTTGATCTTTATTGAGATAGGTAGGCGTGCCGCCGCCCCAATGCAGTTGCGTGACGATGCGCCCGGCGAACAGCGGCGCACGCTGGCGAATCTCCACGGCCAGCACATCAAGATACTCTTCGGCTTTGTGCTGCTGGCGCGTCACCAGCTTGTTGCAACCGCAGAAATAGCACAGGCGATGACAAAACGGGATATGAACATACAGCGACAGCGGCCGCTCCGGATAACGCGCTATCGCCTGACGGAATGCCGCATCATCATACTGTTCGTTAAACTCAAGCGCCGTGGGATACGAGGTGTAACGCGGCCCGGAATAGTTGTATTTTTGAATCAGGGCTAAATCCCAATCGACGTGTTGATCTTGCATGCTGTTACTCCTTCCGCTTGTATTTCCCGACAGCGCTTTTCAGCGGCAGCTTGCGCTGCCCTGTCCCGAACACGGCGCGCTGTATTCGCGTTTTACGCCGGGAAAGCAGCCACAGTTTAACCAACAGACACAGCAGATAACAGACAACCAACACCAAGATGAGAGACAGTAGCCCTTTCATCTATCAGAATACGTCTTTCGGGTTATTACGTTTGAGGATCTGCATCATGTCTTCCTGCTGCGCTTCCTCTTCCTCGTCATCCATTTCAATGCCCAGCTCATCCATCAAGGCATTGATACGATCGAGCGTGCTATCAACCCATTTCTGCTCGTCTTTGCTCAGCGTCTCACCGTTATCCAGACGCTCCAGCAGCGCATCGAGGCGATCGTCATTCTCCAGCAGAGCCAGTTCCTGCTCTGGGGTCAAGCGCGTTTCGACTACGGTTTCTGCTTTAGGCTGAGTACGTTGTGTATGAGCATTTTGCGGTTTAGTGGCTTGTGACTGTTCATCACTGACCGTCAGCGCGACAGGTTTTTTGCTGCCGATGCGCGGATCGCTTTTTTTCCCCTGACCGGATTGCTTTGCGGCATCCACCGCTGGGTTTGCACGGCTGCCCGCGGTACGACCACTGTGTTTTTTCTGACGTTTCCGTTCCCGGCCTTCGCTATTAAGCTCGTCGCGGGTTTTTCTCTTCACTTTAGACGTTGACGCCTTCGCGCCTGGGGCTTTGGAGCCCGGATTTTTCACCGGCTGTTTCATAACAACACTCTCAGGTAAACAGAAGATAATTGCGGCGGAATCTAGCAGAAAGGCCAGCAATAAAAAAGGGCCGGTGCGGCCATTAGGCGAATTCGCCTTGTGCAACAAAAGCTGGCACCGATAACCCCGCGTTTCGGGTCAGTTATAGGTATAATAGACCCAAAGCCCCCTATCCAGACAGAGATAACCATTGTGACCGAACAACAGAACACGAACGTGACGCATAACTACAATATGACGCATTTTGTCATCAGCGCGCCCGATATTCGTCACCTGCCTGCCGATAGCGGTATCGAAGTGGCGTTCGCCGGACGTTCCAACGCAGGAAAATCCAGCGCCCTGAACACGCTGACCAACCAAAAAAGCCTGGCGCGCACCAGTAAAACACCGGGACGAACCCAGCTTATCAACCTGTTTGAAGTCACAGACGGCGTGCGCCTGGTTGACCTCCCCGGCTATGGCTATGCCGAAGTTCCGGAAGAGATGAAGCGCAAATGGCAGAAAGCGCTGGGGGAATATCTGCAAAAACGCGCCTGTCTGCAAGGACTGGTGGTGTTGATGGATATCCGTCATCCGCTGAAAGATCTCGATCAGCAAATGATTGAATGGGCCGTGGCTGTGGAACTGCCGGTGCTCATTCTCCTCACCAAATCCGATAAACTGGCTTCCGGTGCGCGTAAAGCTCAACTGAATGCCGTGCGTGAAGCCGTGCTCGCGTTTGGCGGGGATATTCAGGTTGAAGCCTTCTCCTCCTTGAAAAAAGAAGGGGTGGATAAACTGCGTCAAAAACTCGATCTGTGGTTCAACACCCGTCCCTCAATGCAAGACGATGCGGATAATTAAGATTAACCGCCGCGATCGTTAGCGATCTTGCGGCGTTTTTTGACTCGCGCCCAATAAAAAACGCCCCAGTCACCGAAGTGACCGGGGCGGCTAATATTCAGCCAAATCCGATTACGTGAAGTAAAAGGTCTGAAAGATAGAACATCTTACCTCTGTACCCTACGTCGTTAACTCTACCCTATTTTTTCGTCAGAACAAAGGTTTTTTTGTTGTTTAGTTTCATAAAAAATGGCTATGGCTCACACAAAGTCAAAGCAAGTCACACAATCCTGTAGTTTAATTACAGAAATGAATAACGTAATGCGCATTTAATGTTCAGTTGCAACATCCTGTTTTTCTGTACATTAATGCGCCTCATCCCAGTTTTTACCTTCACCCACATCCACGCGCAGCGGAACGTTTAGTGACATACAACCTTCCATCAGGGTAACGATCTTTTGTTTTGCCGCATCCAGCACCGACTCATGTACTTCAAACACCAATTCATCGTGTACCTGCATGATCATATTCACCTGCGGCTGCTCTTGCTGTAGCCAACTATCGATCGCAATCATCGCCTTCTTGATGATATCGGCAGCAGTACCCTGCATTGGGGCGTTAATCGCGGCACGTTCCGCCGCCTTGCGACTCATCGCATTGCGTGCGTGAATATCCGGCAAATAGAGACGGCGTCCATCCAGCGTCTGCACGAACCCTTTCTCGGCGGCTTCCTGACGGGTTCTTTCCATGTACTCCTGCACGCCAGGATAGCGCTCAAAATAGAGGTTCATATAGCGCTGCGACTCGGCGCGAGGAATACCCAACTGGCGTGACAGGCCGAAGGCGCTCATGCCATAAATCAAACCAAAGTTGATGGCCTTGGCGCTGCGGCGCTGCTCTCCCGTGACGTTCTCCAGCGGCAAACCAAAAACTTCTGCGGCGGTAGCGCGGTGAATGTCCAGCCCCTCGGCAAACGCGTTGAGCAGCCCAGCATCACCGGAAAGGTGCGCCATAATGCGCAACTCAATCTGTGAGTAGTCCGCCGCCACGATGCGATACCCTTCAGGGGCAATAAACGCCTGACGGATGCGTCGTCCTTCGTCGTTGCGCACCGGGATGTTTTGCAGGTTGGGATCGCTGGAGGAAAGACGCCCGGTCGCCGTGACCGCTTGATGGTATGAGGTGTGCACCCGCTGGGTCAGCGGATTGATCATCAGCGGCAGCTTGTCGGTGTAAGTCGATTTCAGTTTCGCCAGCCCACGATATTCCAGAATACGTTTGGGCAGCGGATAGTCATGCGCCAACTCTTCTAACACTTCTTCATTGGTGGAAGGCGCACCTTTCGGCGTTTTCTTTAACACCGGCAGCTTCAGCTTATCGTATAAGATCCCCTGCAACTGCTTGGTGGAAGCAAGATTAAACGCTTCACCGGCCATTTCATGCACTTCAGTTTCAAGCTCGGCCAGGCGCGCCGTCAATTCCTGAGAATGTTGTGCCAAAATGCCGGCATCAATCAACACCCCCTGGCGTTCAATGCGAGACAGCACCGGCACCAACGGCATATCGATATCACGGAACACCGTCACCAGTTCCCCATGCTGTTGCAGCTTTTCCCACAGGGTTTGATGCAAATGCAAAGTGACATCCGCATCTTCTGCGGCATAGGTGCTGGCTTGCTCAACGGGAATCTGATTAAAGGTAAGCTGGTTCTTGCCCTTGCCCGCAATCTCTTCAAACGAAATGGTTTTATGTTGCAGGTAACGTTCGGCAAGGCTGTCCATATCATGACGGCCCGCCACGCTGTTTAGCACGTAAGACTCCACCATGGTGTCATACGCGATGCCACGCAGCTCAATGTCATAGCGTTTCATCACGCCCTGATCGAACTTCAGGTTCTGCCCAATTTTGCGCAGCGCGCTGTCTTCCAGCAGGGGTTTAAGCAATTCCAACGCGCGTGCTCTGTCGATTTGATCCGGTGCATCCAGATAATCGTGCGCCAGCGGCAGATACGCCGCTTCTCCCGCCGTCACCGCAAATGACATACCAATCAGATTGGCGCTCAGCGTATCCAGACCATCCGTTTCCGTATCAAACGCAAACTCTCCTGCCTTTTGGATACGAGCAATCCACGACTGTAAGGTCTCTTCATCCTGAATAGTGACATAACCTTCGCGGCTCAAGGCAACCGTTGCTTCCGCTTGCGGTTGCGCTTGTACCGTGGGTGTTGTTGGCTGCGAAACCTGAGATTGCCCTTTGCGCCCCTGCATCCAGGTGCCGCCTTCAACATCAGCCATCCAGCGTTTGAAATCATAGCGCTTAAACAGCCCGTGCAGTGCATCCACATCCGGTTCATTCACCGTCAGCTCAGTGCAGGTCAGCTCCAGCTCGACGTCAGTTTTGATGGTCGCCAGTTGATAAGAGAGGTATGCCGCTTCTTTATGCTGTTCCAGCTTTTGCGCCATGGTCTTTGCGCCGCGAAAGGAGAGCGTGGCGATCTTATCCAGATTACCGTACAGGGTATCCAGCCCGCCAAGCCCCTGAAGCAACGCTTGCGCCGTCTTTTCACCCACGCCCGGCACTCCGGGAATATTGTCCGATGCATCCCCCATCAGGGCCAGAAAATCGATAATCAGCTCCGGCGGAATACCGTATTTGTCGCAGACTTCTTGCGGCCCAAGCACCGTATTGTTCATGGTGTTAATAAGCGTGATCGTCGGTGACACCAGTTGCGCCATGTCTTTATCACCGGTGCTGATCAGTACCGGCGTGCCTGCGCTTTCCGCCTGGCGCGCCAGCGTACCGATCACGTCATCCGCTTCCACACCGCTGACGGCCAACAACGGCAGCCCAATAGCACGCACCATTGCATGCAGCGGCTCAATCTGCGCACGCAGATCGTCCGGCATCGGAGGGCGGTGCGCCTTGTAGTTTTCGAACAGTTCGTCGCGGAACGTTTTTCCTTTGGCATCAAACACCACGGCGACGTGGCTGGGGGAGAACTGAAGCAATAGGCTGCGCAGCATATTCAGCACGCCATACATGGCACCTGTCGGCTCGCCTGCGTTGTTCGTCAAAGGAGGAAATGCGTGGTAGGCACGGTATAAATACGACGAGCCATCGACCAAAATTAACGGGTTTTGCGGAATCTGAACCATGTTCTGTCATGACCTATGTCGTCCATCATGGCGCTAAGCATGCCATAGCTCAAAGCAAGAGACGAACGTTAACGCATAGAAAACCGCAAATCTGCCACACGCAAAGCAAAGGCCTTGTGGATAACTTTGTGCATAGAAAGAGAAAATCAGAATGATGCTGATGTTACATCAAAAAGCGATTCCCATATTATGGATTTTTTTCAGCAAGATAAAAAAATGGTCCCGGTAAATATCCGTAATACAAAAAACATTTTTTTTGTGGATAGATATTACTTAAACGCTTATTAAACGCCACCGACGTGAAACCCGCGTAAAGGAAAAGGGATATATTATGGCGATATACCCTAAATAATTTGAGTTGCCGCGAGGCGGAAAGTGAGTAATCCCACGGCGCGTACCAAGGCGTAACTGTTGGTGGTGAATCAGCACAGCCAGCGCACCGACAACGTCACGAATGATGGGTATAACTGCGCCTGTCACCAGGCGCAGTCACGCAAAAAGTATTATTTTTTCTCGATGAGGAATTTCACAACATCAGCATATTGCTTCACATATGCATCCATTGAGCTGGTATCCAAACCGTCGCTTTTCACCATATATTTGCCATTAACAAACATGGCCGGCACACCGCGCAGTTGCAAATCAGCGGCGGCTTTTTCTTGCTGGGCAACCAGAGATTTAACCACGAAGCTATTCAATGCACCGTCATAATCTTCAGCTTTAACACCCGCCGCCACAAACACCTTGCGAATATCATCCGTGGTTTTCAGCGTTTGGCTTTTTTGCACCGCATCAAACATTAACGGGGTGATTTTATCTTCTACACCCAAGGCGATGGCAACTGCCCAGGCCTGGGTCAGTTCTTTGCCAAACTGCCCGAGAAAATCAACGTGGTAACGGGTAATTTTGGTATCCGCAGGCAGCACCTTACTGACAGCTTCAGGAATATGGTAAACCTCGGCGAACTGATAGCAATGTGGGCAGTAGAACGAGAAAAACTCAAGCACCTGAGGTAATTGAGGTACCGGTTTATTAACTTCAACGTACTGTTTTCCGTCAGAAAAATCTGCCGCTGATGCACCGAAGGCCAACATGATGCCCATTAATGCCGCAAATACACTCTTCATATAACACGTCTCTCCGTTAAACATCAGTACATGGACAATAGCTGTAAAGGAGGCTCCTGTAACAGCTTAACCTGTTCAGTAAATATTGCTGTTTGCCTGAACCAGAAATCATCATCTTTTATCCAGGGAAAGCTCGGGGGAAATGCCGGATCTTCCCAACGGCGAATAATCCACGCTAAATAATGCACCATTCGCATCGCTCGAAGCGGCTCAATTAACGCCAGCTCTTTTTCCTGAAACGCCATAAACTCACTATAAGCTTCAAGCAGAATATCGAGTTGAATTCTCTGTTCCTGACGCTCACCATGAAGCAACATCCATAAATCCTGCACCGCAGGTCCGTTACGGGCATCATCTAAATCGACAAATAGCGGGCCGTCACGCCAGAGAATATTTCCAGGATGGCAATCGCCATGCAATCTGAGAAAAGCAGCATCCTGTGTCCAATAGCGTTTTACCATTTCGATAAGTTGCTGGGTGGACTGCAAAAAGGAATCTCGGCGCGCAGCAGGAATAAGTTGCGTTTGCGTCAATAGCTGATAAGGCTTGTCGAGATATTCCTCAACCCCAATGGTGGGGCGAGCAACAAAAAGCCCTTTTTGCCCCGTTTGATGCCAACGCCCGAGAAAACGGCCAACGCCTTCCAACTGATCGTCATTGTCCATTTCATATTGCCGCCCTCCTACGCTCGGGAAAACGGCAAAATAAAATCCATCATAACAATGCAGCGTTTGACCATTGAGCTTCACGGGTGCCACAACGGGCACCTCATCTTCAACCAATGCCAGGGCGAAATCGTGTTCTTCCTGAATCTGCGCCTGCGTCCACCGTTCAGGACGATAGAATTTAACGACAAAACGGCGCCGGTCTTCATCCATAAATTGATAAACCCGGTTTTCATAGCTGTTGAGCGCCGTCAAACCGGAATCAACCCGAATACCTACCGCAAAAAGCGCATCGATAATCAGCGAGGGAAACAGCGTCTGAAAATTAAACACTGAACTTTGCATAGCCGTCATCATTACTCGCAATAGGAATTAAAATAAGCGTGAAAAAGCGGCGCCTATCGATAAAAGCCTCAGTCCTTGATAACACCCCGGGCACGCAGCAGTGCTGTTTTGAAATCTTCTTCATAATCCTTTTTCAAGCCAGGGATGACCTGCTCTTTATCCGCGTCACGCATTTTCAAATGGTAAATCAGGATATCATCTGTCAGCTCACTTAGCTGCCCCTGGAACCCCGCCTCCTGTGCAAGTTTTTGTAAAAATTGGACCAGATTCAGGTCCGGATCTTTTTGCCAGGCAGGATGCAGTAATTCGACCAACTCGTTAACGCGATGACATTTCATGGTTTAATCCTCTTATACAGATACTGATATCACCTTAGCAGCCTTAATCACGGGTGGAAAGCGCTTGGCGTCAGGAATTATTTTGCCCAGAATAGAGCCTCTGCGGCGCGACAAAGAGGGATCACATGATCACAGGCATCATTCTGGCAGGTGGCCAGGCCAGCCGGATGGGTGGGCAGGATAAAGGACTATTAACGTTGCGCGGCATACCGCTCTATCAACACGTGTTAACCCGCCTGAAACCCCAGGTGGATCGCGTGTATATCAATGCCAATCGTAACCAGTCTGTTTATCAGGACAGTGGCTGCACCGTGTTTAGCGACTTACCGAACGGCTTCTCAGGCCCTTTGGCAGGCATCTTGTCCAGCCTGAAGACCATCGAGACTGAATGGGCCGTTTTCGCGCCTTGTGATGTCCCGAATTTACCCACCGATATGGTGGCGAGACTGTGGCACGGCAAACAGCAAGCCTATGCCGCCTACGTAAACGATGGTCAGAGAGAGCATCCAACCTTGTTGCTTATCCATCGCTCCATGATCTCGAAACTTGAAACCTACCTGGAACGTGGCGATCGTAAGCTAATGCTATTTCTGGCAGAGATCGAGGCGATTCCCGTACTGTTCACTGATTGCCCTTTGGCATTTCAAAACCTGAACACCCCAGACGATCTCTCCAATTGGCAAGAGGCCAAACATGACTGAGTTGCATCACCCCCACCTGCTTGCTGTTAGCGCTTATAGCGGTACCGGGAAAACCACCTTGCTCACCCACGTGATTCCGCTCCTCAAGGAGAAAGGACTACGCATTGGTGTGATCAAGCATACTCATCATGATATGGATATCGATAAACCCGGCAAAGACAGCTATGAGCTGCGTAAAGCAGGGGCTGCGCAGACGCTTGTCGCCAGTAACCAGCGCTGGGCGCTGATGATGGAAACACCGAAGGCCGAAGAGGTGGATCTCTATGAAATGGTGAGCAAAATGGATGTTGATACGCTGGATTTGGTGCTGGTTGAAGGATTTCGACACGAAAAGGTGCCTAAGATCGTTCTTTCACGCAGAGGGTTGAGCAAGAACGCGCATGATTTGTTAGATAGCTATGCCGTTGCGATTGCCAGCGATGATGATGCAGATCGACAACTTTCCTTGCCCTGGCTGGATATAAACGATCCTAAACAGGTGGCTGACTTTATTGAAGGTTGGATCCGCGGGTAAATTCACCCATGTCTGATGGTAAATGACTGACGCTAAAAACCACGCACAGCAAAAAGGGCTGTCCTTTCGGACAGCCCCTTCGCTACTTTTCATTACCAGACACCGTCTGATAACTGATATAAAAGCCTGGCAGTTCCCTACTCTCACATGGGGAAGCCCCACACTACCATCGGCGCTACGGCGTTTCACTTC
>NZ_JAGFPG010000068.1:0-568 GCF_025962675.1 Candidatus Symbiopectobacterium sp. NZEC127 | reverse complement strand
CTTCGGAAATGTCTTTCCCGTATATCTCGCCAATCGCTGCCATCGACTGAGCGAACTTAGGTTTTTCAGTATCGTTCATCAGAATGGTGCTCCGTTATCTCCCCCTCCGGCCCAGCGCTGGAGAGTGTCGAGGTTTCGTGCAGTGGTTGCCGAGTATTTGCCAGCAGAGATCGCTTTAGCGTGTTCGTTGTCGTCAAGGTCACGCAGTTTCTCGACCTGCGCAGCATCACGCAGGATTGTTTCGATACCGTCATAGCGCCTGTTGGATGGGTTCTTCCCCATCAGCCACGGGTCGTACTTGGCACCGGAAATGGCTTTGCAGAGTTCAGCAACGCTAAATCCCTCTTCGAGACGGGCGTTGATTCGCTTGCGGCGCTTAGGGTCGAGTTTCGATGTCAGGTGGTTGTGCTCTGCTTGCCAATGGCTGAACACGGTTTTGATGGCTTGCGATACTGGTTGCGCGGCTGGCTCTTCTTCGGTTGGTTCGGTTGGTTCGGTTGGTTTTTCACACACGTCCCCAGCGGGGACTATAGGGGTAATATCTTTTTGTCTTTCTTTCTTTAAAGTA
>NZ_JAGFPG010000067.1:0-574 GCF_025962675.1 Candidatus Symbiopectobacterium sp. NZEC127 | reverse complement strand
CAATTAATTATCATCACACGATTGGCCATCGTGAGCTACCATTAAATATAACCATTATTAACAATAATAATGTAATTTATATTTAACCCCTTTAGTTAGCTAATGTTTCTAAGCATGGCTAAGCAAACCTATATATATATAGCATTTAGCTGAACCAATCCAATATATAAGGTTCATGCTAATCAAATTATAACCCATAGGAAAATAAAGTCATCTTCGGCCAATAAATAACTGGGAAAGGTTCACCACCCGATGACATTCGAAAACAATGCACAGTTGAAATAAAATAATAGCTTTAAACGGGATCAACATGCTCAAAGGGTTGTTTGGGATCTGTGTGACTTGCCTTGGGCTTACACAAACGCTTCGGAACCTTCCTCAACGGAAACGCTCTCCTCCGGAACGTCGGAAACTAAAGCAAATAAACAAAATCAACAAAACAGTACAAAAACAAGGATAAACAGTACATGTGGATATTTTTAACATGTAGATCTTGATTTTAGAAAAATTTAGAAACTTGAACCACCTAAAAC
The DNA here is from genome assembly GCF_025962675.1 of Candidatus Symbiopectobacterium sp. NZEC127. Classification (NCBI taxonomy): domain Bacteria; kingdom Pseudomonadati; phylum Pseudomonadota; class Gammaproteobacteria; order Enterobacterales; family Enterobacteriaceae; genus Symbiopectobacterium; species Candidatus Symbiopectobacterium sp. NZEC127. Next base: position 41 of record NZ_JAGFPG010000067.1, on the reverse strand, counting down.
GGATCTACAGTTATTTAGTTATGATTTTCCAAAGTTTTAAT
>NZ_JAGFPG010000066.1:0-575 GCF_025962675.1 Candidatus Symbiopectobacterium sp. NZEC127 | reverse complement strand
ATTCTTCAGCGAGCCAGTCGATGAATACACGCAAACGATGCGTCAAATGGCGGTTCTGCGGATACACCACATGAAAAGGAAATTTTGAAGGTCGCCATTCCTTTAACACTTCCACCAGTAAGCCACACTCCAGCGCCTGCCGGGTACAGTAGGAAAACGTCTGGATAATGCCCAACCCAGCCTCGCCGGCTGCGACATGGGCATTACTTTCATTGATCCCCATCTAATGCTCAATCTTGATTTCGGATGTCACCCCATCACGTTCGAATCGAAATGGTATCGCCCGTCCTGTTGCCGTTGAAACATAAGCAATCAGCCGATGCCCGTTCTTAAGTTCTTCAGGATAAGCAGGAACACCATAGCGCTTGAGATAACTGGGTGATGCACAGGTCACCATATTGGCGTGACCAATATTTCTTGCAACCAGCGATGAGTCGACCAGTAAACCCCCCCGAATAACACAATCGACGCTATCGCTGATCAGGTCGACAGATCGATCTGTTACGCCAAGATCAATCCTGATATCAGGGAAACGCTCCTGGAATGCAGGCAGTGCCGGAATGAGCACGTCACTC
>NZ_JAGFPG010000065.1:0-575 GCF_025962675.1 Candidatus Symbiopectobacterium sp. NZEC127 | reverse complement strand
AATAGCCTTGCCCCTTACGCCATTTACGCAAACGCCCTCGCGCATTGCTATAAGGGGAAGCGGTATTGAATTGGATCATGCGGCCTTGCGTCCACTTTCCGTACCATGTCTGGCCGTAAAGTTGCTCATTGCTGCTGGTGTTAATGTGTGCAACGATCTGTGCCTGAGCGGCGATAAGGCGCTCAATCACCTGAGTGAAAGGGAGTGCATCATAATCGCGATAGAATTTTTGCGCTAACCGACCCAGTTCATTCCATTTGAAGCCTGTTTCAGGAAAGTCGATTGGCTGACCGACAGCATCCCGCGCCAACCATTTCAGCACCAGTTCGTTCCAGCCTAACAAGTAGGCCGCCAGGTTATTCACGCTCATCAATGTGTCCTTCGCGTGTCCCGGCAGACTTTGTTCATCCACTAATGCGGCAGGCACCTGCGCAAATTCACGGCACAGCTTACTGAATTCGCTGTTGATTGCCGCTAACAACGCGGTTTTATCTTGCGGAACAGCCATTCACTTTCCTCGCATTCACCCAATTACACTCGAATGCTAAGGCTAAAACGCGTGGATAATCCAGACC
>NZ_JAGFPG010000063.1:0-578 GCF_025962675.1 Candidatus Symbiopectobacterium sp. NZEC127 | reverse complement strand
ATGTTATTGAAAAAAAGCTTTAAAACCAGCGATAAAGCGTGAACTCGTCAGTTATCTGACCGCGCAGTTTACGATGAGCATCCGCCAGGCATGCAGGACGTTATCGTTGAGCAGGACGGTGTATTTTTATCAGCCTGACACTCGGCGTGATGAGCCGGTCATTCAGGCACTGACTGAAATGGCGGAACGCTATCCGCGATATGGCTTCAAGAAGTTGTTCCAGAAGCTACGCAGGCAGGGACATGCATGGAATCACAAACGCGTTCATCGTATCTATTGCTTACTGAAACTGAATTTTCGTCGTAAAGGAAAGCAGCGTCTGCCGGTGCGTAATCCGGCCCCGCTGGCGACGCCGGAGGCACTTAATCAGTGCTGGTCGATAGATTTTATGCATGATGCACTGGTGTGTGGTAGGCGTTTTCGCACGTTCAACGTGGTGGATGATTTTAATCGTGAAGTGTTGGCGATAGAAATAGACCTGAATATCCCAGCACAACGCGTTGTTCGGGTGTTCGACAGGATAGTGGCAAACCGAGGATATCCGCTAAACATGCGGATGGATAATGGTCCAGAGCTGG
>NZ_JAGFPG010000064.1:0-578 GCF_025962675.1 Candidatus Symbiopectobacterium sp. NZEC127 | reverse complement strand
GTTGTTTCTGGTATTAATTTAGTCGCTAATTGAGGTGCAAGTACTAATAGTGCAATCTATTTCGTTGCTGATAAGTTTGTTGTTTCTCCTGGTGCCAGTACTACTAACGCTAAGAGTCCGTTTACTATTGATGGCGGTGTTGTGTATCTGAATAACGCGATGATTAAAAATGCGAGTATCGGTACTGCCTTGATCGCTGATGGCAGTATCACAAACGCCAAGATAGGTAATGCACAGATCACTTCTGCTAAGATTGCTGATGCTCAAATTACCAATGCTAAAATAGCTGGTGATATTCAAAGTGATAACTGGTCTTCTGGTTCAGGTTGGCGACTTGGTAAATCCGGGTAAATTAGAGCTTAAATCTGCTTCAACTGGTCAACGTATTGAATTAGATGAAACAGGGTTACGAGTATATGATTCGAATAACATATTAAGAGTATCAATAGGGGTAATATAATGGCAGGTATGGGCGTTAAATTCTTTTCTAATACAATTGGAAGAGAGTTTATAATGGATGAAGGTTGTAGATATATGAATTATTTGGGAAGAGTAACTAACAATGCAATGTGGGTTAC
>NZ_JAGFPG010000062.1:0-580 GCF_025962675.1 Candidatus Symbiopectobacterium sp. NZEC127 | reverse complement strand
GGTGACCGGCATTATTTTTTAACGGGTATTATCGCTTCGCGCTATTAATCCTCTCAGACAATACCTCTACGTCGTAACGGTAACTCGCCTACACATAAAAATACTTAAAATGCTGCGGTATTGCTCCTGGCAATGTGCCAGGCGAGCTGACAAATACCCGCCAGATTTCACTCACGCCACAAAAAAAATTTCACCGAATTTCGAAAAAAATACGCTTATTGTGGAAATACACCACCAACTGGATGAAATTCACCGATACTCAAAAATAGAACATAACAAGGTCAGTGGTCCGCCCCGCAGTCTGTGTGAAATGAACCAGAGAGTGAATGGTTTCGTTGGCGTTATTCATCGATTACAGGCGTAGGGATACCAATACTGAGCAAACAGGGATGACAGCAAAAACAAAAATCGTGGCACTTTACTGACTTTTCTCTGGCAACCACGCGCCTATGAGGTGGTAGCATGATGGCACAACATTTAAAGAAATTAATGCACCCGCAATTTGCCACCGTTATCACTTTTCTGGTGGGCATTGCTCTGACTGCAGGTATGGCATTTATTGTCCATCAGCGCAATGAAG
>NZ_JAGFPG010000061.1:0-580 GCF_025962675.1 Candidatus Symbiopectobacterium sp. NZEC127 | reverse complement strand
CGGTCGAAGCGAAAACCCATAACGACGCCAAGCTGATCGTGGTGGACCCGCGCTTTAACCGATCCGCCGCCGTGGCCGATCTCTATGCCCCGATCCGGGCAGGTTCTGATGCTGCGTTCCTGCTGGGGATTATCAACTACCTGATCACCCATGATAAAATTCAGCACGAATACGTGAAGTCTTACACCAGCGCCAGCCTGATCGTGCGTGAAGATTTCGGATTCGATGAAGGGCTGTTCAGCGGTTATAATGCGGATGCCCGCCAGTACGACAAAACCAGTTGGAACTATGAACTGGATGCCAACGGCTTCGCCAAACGCGACATGACGCTGACGCATCCGCGCTGCGTTTGGAACCTGCTGAAAAACCACGTTGCTCGCTACACGCCTGAAATGGTGGTTTCCCTGTGCGGTACGCCAGCGCACCATTACGAAGAGATCTGCCGCTCTCTGGCAGAAACCAGCGCCCCCGATAAAACCGCGACCTTCATGTACGCGCTGGGTTGGACACACCACACCAACGGCGCACAGATTATCCGTGCCGCAGCCATGATCCAACTGCTGCTGGGCAATATCGGCAT
>NZ_JAGFPG010000060.1:0-584 GCF_025962675.1 Candidatus Symbiopectobacterium sp. NZEC127 | reverse complement strand
CCACAATGCGCGGCATCATCGCCAGCAGTTCACGATCGTGCGTCGCCACCAATGCACCACCGCGTCGCTGGGAAAGCTTGTCGTAAAACCACGCTCTCGCCTGTCGATCGAGATGGTTCGTCGGCTCATCAAGCAGTAAATAGTCAGCATCTGCCATAAAAGCCGCGCACAGCAGTGCCCGCACGCGTTCACCGCCGCTCAGTTCGGCAGCGCGTTTATCAGGAACAAATGCTGGCAGGCGGGCTTCGGCAAACGCTGCCGCCAAACGCTCGGGTAGATCCCAAGCGCCGTCCAGATGTTCAAGATCCTCAGGCTGATAGTCGCCTGATTCAATGCGCTGACGCGCGGCAAAAAGGTCCCGGTACCCCAGCAGTTCAGCCAACGTTGTGGTTGATAAAATCCTGTGTTGCTGAGCAACATAAGCGAGGGAACCCACGCGTTCAATATGACCGGAAGCGGGGGCGTCAAGTCCTGCCAGCAGACGCAGCAGCGATGTTTTTCCGCAGCCATTACGCCCGACCAAGCCGCACAATGAGGGGTCGAGCGACAGCGTCAGCGGACCAAAAAGTGTCAAGCCGGTCGCA
>NZ_JAGFPG010000059.1:0-586 GCF_025962675.1 Candidatus Symbiopectobacterium sp. NZEC127 | reverse complement strand
GGTAAATTCCCAGATAGTATTAGGTGGTGGAGCATCTGGATTGTTATTAGCAACAGACTTATTCGCTTCCGCAATACGCTTCGCGGTTTCATTTTTCTCAATTTCATCCGCAAACAATATTTTCTTTTCCTCTTCTCCGGGCTCACCGATGAACCCTTTCCTTTCACCAAAGTAATACCCTAAAACACGATGATCAGTTGGTTGATAAAGAAAATTGAGATAATGCCCACCACAATTATGTGCTTCACACATTGATCCCTTCAACCAAACTTTACCTGCTATTTCAATGGGGGATAATGGACTTTCTGGGCCATCTAACGGTGTGTTATCCTCCATCAGATTCTTCAGGCCTACCGCGTCCATGCTGGCGTCGATATCCTTTTTATACTGGGGATCGCTGCTGTAGAGTTCTGAAGGATAGGGACATGTATTTTGGATTTGGTTTCCGACACTGATTATTTTACATTGTAATGCTTCGCTTGCTGTTTTTGCACCGGTAGTAGCGCAGACAACAGTATTCAGTAGTGGAAGAGATACCGTAGCCCAGATGGTATTTCTGATATAGATATTCATCGTGTTTCCTTAA
>NZ_JAGFPG010000005.1:0-287614 GCF_025962675.1 Candidatus Symbiopectobacterium sp. NZEC127 | reverse complement strand
TGCCGTGTCAGTGGAGGCGCAGTATAGACACTTCTCGTGCCCTGACAAGGGCTAATTTCAATTTTATTTCTGAGTGCGTATTTTTTCGGCGAATCGCATAGCAAACCAGCATAGCTGACGCTATTTCATCGCAACTGCCCCATTTTACCGCGCAGTACATCCTTTTTACCGATGAGCAACCGACTCGCGCATCATCAACTCTGGCGTTAATACCAGCACCGAGGGCTCAGTCTCCGGATGTTCCAAACGGTATAACAGCGTATCGACCGCCAGTTCCCCCAATTCATCTTTAGGTTGATGAATGGTTGTTAGCGGCGGAGACATATAGCGCGCCAGTTCGATATCGTCATAGCCCACCACAGCCATATCCGTTGGAATAGACAATCCCGCCTGATAGAGTGCGTGATAAACCCCGACAGCCATCGCATCATTACTGCAGAACACGGCATCCGGCCTTTTCGCCAGCGACAGCAGTTTACGCATCGCCTGATATCCAGTTTCAAACTCAAAATCACCTAACACCACGTAATCATCAGGAACGGGCAAACCCGCACGCTGCATCGCCTGCCGATAGCCTAACAGTCGGTTATAGGCCGTTGTTTTATCTTGTGGGCCAGCGATACAGGCGATATTACGGTAACCGCTGTCGATCAGATGGCGGGTTGCAATATCTCCGCCAAGCAGGGAATTGTCCTTGATAACATCACTCACGCCTTCAAACGGCGACCAGTCCATCATCACCAGAGGAATTGACGGGTAACGACTAATGGTTTCCGAGGAAGGGCGGTGGTTCTCGGTACACATTAGTAGCAAACCATCAACCCGCTTTTGCATCAAGGTTTCCAGGCTACGGTCCAGCCGATTATGGTCGCCTTCGGTATTGCACAGGATCAGGCTATACCCGCGCTCGTAGCAACTGCGCTCAACGCCTCGCACCACTTCAGCATAAAACGGGTTACTACTGGCCGTTAGCAACATACCGATAGTTTGCGTCTGATTGATCTTCAAACTGCGCGCCAGCGCAGACGGTGCGTAGTTGAGAGACTCCACCGCCGCCAATACCCGATCACGCACCGTATCGCTAACGAAGCGATTGTTATTGATTACATGTGAAACCGTTGACGTCGACACGCCCGCCAGGCGAGCAACATCCTTCATTGTGGCCACGTATCACCCCTGGGAGTGTAAAAATGCGTCGATCTCATTGCGCCACGGCACGGAAGGTTGAGCGCCAGAGCGAGTTACCGCAATGGCAGCGGCAGCATGAGCAAATTTCACTGCTGTTTGCATCGGTTGATTTTCCAGAAGTGCCGTTACCAGCGCACCATTAAAGGTATCACCCGCTGCAATCGTATCTACTGCCTGAACCCGGAAACCGGGAATACGCTGACCTTGTCCATTTTCACTCAGCCACACGCCCCGGCTACCCAGCGTAATCAGCACGGTAGTAATGCCTTTATTATGCAATATTTGCGCTGCCTGTGCGGCATCTTGCTCATTCTGCACGGTAACACCGGTAAGACGCTGCGCTTCCGTTTCATTCGGCGTGATCATATCCACCAGCGCCAGCAGCTCATCCGGCAAGTCACAGGCAGGAGCCGGGTTTAAAATGACACGCGTTTGATGCTGATGCGCCAACTGTGCAGCGGCAATAACGGTCTCCAACGGAGACTCGAGCTGCATTAGCAAGGCAGAAGCATCAACAATCTTTTGACGGTGGCGCGCCAGAACATCGGGAGTGATCGCCGCATTGGCACCCGCGTTAATACCAATCATATTCTCAGCGTCGCCATTGACAAAAATCAGCGCAACGCCCGTGGTTTCATCGGCAACGGTTTCAACGGCAGAAACGTCTATCTGGTCACGAGACAACTGCTCGCGAATACGGGCACCAATGTCATCCTCACCCACGCCAGCGATAAAGGCGATATCGGCACCGCTGCGCCCGGCTGCAACCGCCTGATTAGCACCTTTCCCCCCAAAAGCGACCTGATATTGCTTACCGATCACCGTTTCGCCCGGTTGAGGGAAGTGTGCCAGATTGAGGATATGGTCGGCATTAATACTGCCCAATACCACGAGTTTGCCCGTTTTCATAAAAATCGCCCCAAAAGTGATTAAAAAGCGCCGCCTTGTTCCGGCGGCGCTGCTTATCGTTGTTATGCGTTATTCTTTGGCAACCAGTTTTAGATCAACCGGGATAATCGCCTGTACTTTTTCACCCTTGATGACTTTGTCAGCGGTTTGTACGCCAATTTCACCAATTTTTTCAGGACGTTGTGCAACCGTGGCGGCCAGTTTTCCGCCCTCTACGGCTTTTACACCATCCTGTGTGCCATCAAAACCGACCACAATCACGTCAGTTTTACCCGCAGTTTGCAGAGCACGCAGCGCACCCAGTGCCATTTCATCGTTTTGTGCGAACACCGCTTTTACATCGGGGTGTGCGGTGAGCAGGTTCTGCATTACGTTCAGCCCTTTGGTACGATCGAAATCGGCGGGCTGGCTGGCCAGCATGACAAATTTGTTTTTCTCAGCGGATTTCATGAAGCCGGCTCCGCGCTCACGGGCAGCAGAGGTTCCGGCGATACCTTCCAACTGAATCACCTTGGCACCTTCACCCAATTTTTTCGCGATGAAATCACCGGCGACTTTACCGCCGAAGGCGTTATCAGACGCCACATGGCTCACAACCGTGCCGCTGCCCGCCACGCGGTCCAGGGTAATCACCGGAATGTTGGCCTGATTTGCCAGTTTCACCGCGTTACCTACAGCATCTGAGTCTGTCGGGTTGATCAGCAGCAGCTTGGCACCGCGCACGGTCAGATCCTGAACGTTGGAGAGCTCTTTCGCCGGGTTGTTTTGCGAATCCAGCACCACCAGGTTGTAGCCTAACTTATCAGCTTCTTTTTGCGCGCCGTCTTTCAATGACACGAAGAACGGGTTATTCAGGGTAGAAACCACCAATGCTATTGACTCTTTCGCCAACGCATTGGCGCTCACCGTGGCACTTAATGCAACAGCAGAAACCAGCGTAGCCAGTTTTTTCATATTCATAATCCAATTCCTATGCGTGAGAATGAAGGTTATTTACTGCTTTTGTTATCTACCAAAACCGCCAGCAAAATAACGGCTGCCTTAACGATCATTTGGTAGTAAGAAGAAACACCTAACAGGTTCAGTCCATTGTTGAGGAACCCAAGAATCAGCGCGCCGATGAGCGTGCCGACAATGCGCCCTTTACCGCCCGCCAAACTGGTTCCGCCCAGCACTACTGCTGCAATCGCATCCAGTTCATACCCCGTGCCCGCCGTCGGTTGAGCCGATGACAAACGCGCGACTTCGATAATCCCAGCCAGTGCGGACAACAACCCACATAAGGCGTAGACGATAATTTTAACTTTATCGACGCTGATGCCCGACAAGCGCGTCGCCGCTTCATTGCCGCCCAGCGCATAGATATAACGCCCGAGCCGCGTGTGGTGCAGCATGTACCAGGCAGCGATAAAAACGATAACCATCAGCCAGATTGGTGTAGGAATCCCCAGAGGGCGACCAATACCAAACCAGCCAAAGGCATCCGCAACGTCAGAAAAACCGGTGTTGATCGGGCTGCCGTTGGTGTAGACCATGGTGACGCCGCGCAGCAGCAGCATCATCACCAGCGTGGCGATAAACGCCTGCACTTTCCCTTTGGCGACAATAATGCCGGTGCCCGCGCCAATTGCCGCACCGAGCGCCAACGCGCCAAACACCGCCAGCAGCGCATTCACTTCCAGGCCAACAATCGATGCCGCCACCGCGCCGGTCAGCGCCAGCAGCGATCCAACCGATAAATCGATACCCGATGTCAGAATAACCAGCGTCATTCCTACCGCCATAATGGCGTTCACGGAGGTCTGTTGCAGGATATTGAACAGGTTGTTGACCGTGAAAAAGTTAGGGCTCATGGACGAGACCACTGCGATCAGGATCAGCAGGGCAATCAGCGACTTTTGCTCCAACAGCCACTCTTTACTGAACCAGCGCTTTGCCGTGATAGATTCGGAACTCATGTCTGACTTACTCCTGCTTTACGCTATATTGCTTGCCAACCGCCGCCGCCATCAGCACTTCCTGAGTGGCTTGCTCAATGGAGAATTCACCGCTCAAGCGGCCTTCATGCATCACCAAAATGCGATCGCTCATACCGAGTACTTCCGGCATTTCGGATGACACCAAAATGATGCTGAGGCCTTCCTGCTTGAACTGGTTGATTAACTGGTAGATCTCTTTCTTGGCTCCCACATCGACGCCGCGAGTAGGTTCATCAAGAATCAACACTTTCGGCCGCGTCATTAGCCCGCGAGCAATCGCGACCTTCTGCTGATTACCGCCGGACAACAGGCCAATCGGCTGCGCCATTGAGGGGGTTTTGATATTGAACAAACGGATAAAATCACTGACGGCGGTGCGTTCGTCTTCATGTTTGAGCGCGCCAAAACCACGGCTGAAATAACGCAATGCCGTCAGCGACATGTTCTCTTTGACGGACATCCCCAACACCAGGCCATCGCGTTTGCGATCTTCGGAGATATAAACGATGCCGTTTGCCAGCCCATCCTGCGGACTGCGCGTCACCACCTCACGGCCATCCAACGCCACGTCACCGCGCGTGCGAGGAAGTGCGCCATACAGGATCTTCATCAGTTCGGTACGCCCTGCACCCATCAGGCCGGATACACCGAGAATTTCCCCCTGCCGTAAGGTAAAGCTGACGCCTTCAACACCCGGCCCTGTCAGGTCTTTAACGCTCAAGCGAACATCGCCTGGCACGGTATTCAAGCGCGGATACTGCTCTTCCAGCTTGCGCCCCACCATCATTTCAATGAGCTGTTCTTCATGCAGTTGGTTGACCGGACGCTCACCGATAAACTGACCGTCGCGCAGCACGGTCACGTCATCGCAAATCTCGAAGATCTCTTTCAGGCGGTGGGAGATATAGACGATGCCGCAGCCCTGTGCGGTCAGTTCCTTAATCACGGTGAATAAGGAGGCGGTTTCGGTATCCGTCAGTGCATCCGTGGGTTCATCCATGATGATCACTTTGGATTGAAAGCTCAGCACCTTGGCAATCTCGACCATTTGCTGGTCACCAATCGACAACTCGCCCACCAGTCGGCGGCTGTTGTAGCGCAGGTTAAGCTTTTTCAGCAGCTTATCTGCCTCGGCGTACATCTTTTGCCAATCGATACGCCCCAATGCTCCGGTAAACTCTCGGCCAAGAAAAATATTTTCGGCAATCGTCAGTTGAGGAATCAGGTTAAGTTCCTGGTGAATAATACCGATACCCGCGTGCTGTGACGATTTTGGCCCATTAAAGGCAACCTCCTCTCCAACGAAGCGAATATTGCCGGCATCTTTGCGGTAAATACCGGTGAGCACCTTCATCAGAGTAGATTTCCCGGCGCCATTCTCGCCCACCAGCGCCATCACCTTGCCGGGATAGACATTCAGGGCAGCACCGGACAGCGCTTTTACACCGGGAAAGGTTTTTACTATTCCCTGCAACTGTAATAAAGGTTCCATCTCGGCCTCAGAAGGTTACGCCAGCACACAAAATAATATTGGCATAGGGCGAACATTCACCGCTGCGAAAAACGGCCCTGCTCTGCCCGCTTTGCGTCTTGAATGCCTCATGACTGACATAGTGCAACGCAATAGAATTTCCCTGGTGTTGTTCAAGCTGTTGCAAATGCTCACGAATAGCTTCATGGAGCACCGGGTTCTTCTCGATAATCTCTTGCGCAACAATCGCCGCTTCCACCTGCATCTCCTGCGTAATCACGCTCAGCACCTGTATAAAGGTAGGCACATTGTGTGTTAACGCCAGATCTACACGAGCGGTGGTGTCAGGAATAGGTAACCCTGCATCACACACCACGACTTGGTCAGTGTGCCCAAGGCGGGCAATCACGCTCGAGACTTCGGAATTGAGTAATACGCCTTTTTTCATTATGTCACTCGTTTTGATAACGACAGCGAAACGTTTCGCTTGTAGTAAAGTTTAAGAAAAAGTCCTGATAAAGCAAAAAAGAGTTTGCGGAATTGTGATCGTCATCGAAACGTTTCGCTATCACAAAAAAGAGGCATAAGAAAAACATTAGGTTAGAAAATAGCCGTTGACCACAGGTGTCAGGAGGTTGATCGCAATCACAAATGAAAAAAAACAATGAAACCAGATAGCTAATTTATTAAAACAGCGTTTCTTTTTTCGTATGATTCACCTCACTTCCTTATGCTCACATCACCTTACTCACAATTAAACAATAACGGCACTCTGACGCCTGCCGAAAATCTCTGGTTTGTTAACAAGGACTCTAACGATGAAAAACCTATCCCTCTCTGTGGCAGCCCTCTGCTGTATGGCCGCGCTCGCCACTCAGGCGCACAGCGCCGATCGTTTGACTATCGTAAAACAGTATGCCGATACCGTACTGGATAAAGCGGGCGACCATTATCATGGCACGCAGCCATCACCGTTATTGGCGAGCGGTGTCGATCCGCGCACCGGGAAACAGCTTGAGTGGGTTTTCCCCGATGGACGCACAGCGGTACTCTCCAATTTTTCCGCGCAGCAAAACTTTATGCGCGTACTGGTTGGCCTCTCTAACCTGACGGGCGATGAGCGTTATCAACAGCGCGCCAAAACCAGCGTGCGTTACTATTTCGAGCGCTATCAGGATAAAAGCGGCCTGCTGATTTGGGGGGGACACCGTTTTGTCGATTTGAAAACGCTTCAGCCCGAAGGGCCGAGTGAGAAAGAGTTGGTGCATGAGCTGAAAAATGCCTATCCCTTCTACGAATTGATGTTTGCCGTGGATAAACCGGCTACGGTTCGCTTCATTCGTGCGTTCTGGAATGCCCACGTTTATGACTGGCAAATCTTGGAAACCAGCCGCCACGGTCAGTACGGTAAGGAGATCGGTAAACTGTGGGATAACAGCTTTACCCAGCAACCGCCGTTCTTCGCCACCAAAGGGCTGAGTTTTCTTAACGCCGGTAATGACCTGATCTATTCCGCTTCCCTGCTCTATAAAAATAACCATGAAGCCGGCGCACTGCTGTGGGCAAAACGGCTGGCGGAGCAGTATGTGTTGCCGCGCGATAAAAAAACCGGACTGGGCGTTTACCAGTTCACGCAGGCATTAAAACGCGCTGAAACCAGCGATGACAGCGACACCAACTCCAAATACGGTGACCGCGCTCAACGTCAGTTCGGACCAGAATTTGGGCCTGCTGCGCTGGAAGGCAATATGATGCTGAAGGGTCGCACCAGCACGCTCTATTCCGAGAATGCGCTGATGCAGCTACAACTGGCGAAAGAGTTGGGTAAAGACGGCGATGATATCAAGAAGTGGACGCTGGACGGCCTGAAAGCGTTTGCCAAATACGCCTATGACGAAAGCAACAACACCTTCCGTCCGATGCTGGCCAACGGCACCGATCTCTCCAACTACACGCTACCGCGCGATGGTTACTACGGTAAGAAAGGCACGGTATTGAAAGCCTACCCGGCCAGCAGTGATTTCCTGCTGTCCTACGCCCGCGCCTATACGCTGGAGAAGGATGCTGAACTGTGGAAAGTGGCGCGCGGTATCGCCAAGGGATTGGATCTGGGGGATATCGGCGCAGCGCCGGGTAAAGGCGTCAGCGTCAATGTCAGCACCAAGAACAGCGACCCGTATGCTATTTTTGCGCTGATCGATCTGTGGCAGGCAACGCAGGATAAAACCTACCTGACGGTAGCCGAAAAAGTGGCCGACAACATCGTCAGCAATAATCTGCACAACGGCTTCTTTATGAACTCCGCCAAATATCAATATGCGTCGATTGATAGCATCGATCCCTACGCACTGCTGGCACTGGAAGCTACGCTGAAGAATAAACCACAGGCCGTTGCCCCGTTCCTGAACGGTTCCGGCTTTACCGAGGGAGCTTATCGCATGCCGGACGGCAGCGCTCGCGTCTCCACCCGTGATGATGAGCTGTTTGCCCTCAAGGAAGGGGAAACCTTAAAATCGAACGGTAAATAGTCACCCAAAATGACGCCCTCGGTTTCGAGGGCGTCGAGGTTGCTAACAAACTGCCCTATACCCACCATCATTCCCTGCCTACAGCCCGTCATTCCCGCGCAGGCGGGAATCTCCTACAGAGTAAACGCGTTCCTTCTGACTGAGATCCCCGGCTTTCGCCGAGGATTACGAGGGGGAAAGTGACTTTGTCATCAGCCTGGTCATACACTAAATCTCTACCTGAATCCCCAGCTCTATCAGCCGGTTCGGCGGTATCTCAAACTGATCGGCCGCACGCAACGCATTACGACTCAACATCATAAACACCTTGCCGCGCACCCGCAGATACCAGGGCCGTTTGCCCATGGTCAGCGATTCATTGGACATGAAAAACGATGTTTCCATCATCTGGCAAGCCAATCCCTCCTGCCAGCAGCGGTGAAACACCTCTTCCACGTTGGGCGTTTCCCGCCAGCCATAGTTGGCAATCACGCGCCAGAAGGTGGGAGAGAGCTGTTCAACCGTAACGCGCTGCACGTTATGCACATAGGGAACCGCTTCTGTGCGCATGGTCAGCAGCACCACCCTTTCATGCAACACTTTGTTGTGCTTGAGGTTGTGCAGTAATGCAAACGGGATGACGTGCGTGGCGCGCGAGAGATAGACTGCGGTACCAGGCACCCGCGTCGGCTGATTTTTCTCTAGCGAGACAATCATCGCATCCAGTGAATTACCATGTTCATGCAGACGGCGCAGTAAACGGAAACGCTCGCTCTTCCAGGTCGTCATAATGGTGAACATGATTAATCCCAACGCCAGCGGCAACCAGCCACCGGAGAGGATCTTGACCACGTTGGCAAGAAACAGCGGAATATCAATCAACAGCATGGCTACCAGCAATATTGACACCAGATAGCGGTGCCAGTGCCAGTTTTTTACCGCCACGGTCGCGGAGAGAATGCTGGTCAGCACCATGGTCCCGGTCACCGCAATACCGTAAGCCGCCGCCAGATTGCCAGAATGCTCAAAGCTGACGATGACAATCACTACCGCCGTATACAGCAGCCAGTTTATCGCCGGAATATAAATCTGCCCGGATTCCATGTCTGACGTATGCACAATGCGCATCGGCGGCAGATACCCCAGACGCACCGCCTGACGCGTCAGCGAAAATACGCCGGAGATAACCGCCTGAGAGGCGATGATGGTCGCCAGCGTTGCCAGGATCAGCAGCGGAATCAACGCCCAGTCGGGAGCCAGTAAAAAGAAGGGATTTTTGATGGCTTCTGGGTTACGCAGCAGCAACGCGCCCTGACCAAAATAGTTGAGCACCAACGACGGCAACACCACGGTGAACCACGCTAAGCGAATAGGGAATTTTCCAAAATGCCCCATATCTGCGTAAAGCGCTTCCACCCCGGTGATCGCCAGCACCACGGCCCCCAGCGCGAAGAAAGAGATAAACCTGTATTCGATAAAGAAACGCACGGCGTAAACCGGGTTCAATGCCTGAAGCACCTGCGGCGTTTCCATCACGCTGCGCACGCCCAGCACCGCCAGCGTCAAAAACCAAATCAGCATCACCGGCGCAAACAGCTTGCCCACACTGCTGGTGCCGTGCTTCTGAATGGCGAACAGCAAGGTCAGCACAATCACCGACATTGGCACAATGTAGCTATCCAGCTCAGGCGCAGCAATCTCAATCCCTTCCATCGCGGAAAGCACCGACATCGCCGGGGTGATCACCACCTCACCATAAAAGAATCCGCCGCCAATCAGCCCCATGATCACCACGATGGAGGTCATGCGATCGCTGGTGTGGCGTCCGGCCAGTGACATCAGGGTCAAAATCCCCCCTTCCCCGGCGTTATCGGCCCGCATCACATAGGAGAGATACTTGAGCGACACCACCAGCACCAGCAGCCAGAAGATCAGCGAGAGAAAACCAAATACCGAATGCTGCTCGACGCCAAATCCAAACTGTCCGGAAAGGCATTCCCTTAATGTATAAAGCGGGCTGGTGCCGATATCCCCGTACACCACGCCAATAGCTGCCAAGGTAATGGCAGGAAGCGATTGCTTATGCTCTGAGCTCATAGCGCCTATCTTCTGTTGTTTTCACTTTGCGACTTCCGCTGTTTTCACTGCGTGGAGAGCAACGCGTTTTTCGTAGACTTCGCCCGAAAGCGCACAGTATGCATATATTCATGCAAAAACCCATCCCTTCACGCCGTATCGAAACATCCAGAAATAAACTGGTTTATTGATTAACATAGCCAAAGATGGCAATAATCGACGCAGATACGATTAAAAAAAATCTGTGATCTGCCGTATATTATTGCATCGTCGTTGATGACTTCATCTCTTGTCACCTTGTTTTGCGTCATCAGAGTAAAAACGGATCTCTTATGCTTCAATCAGCCTCTTTGGCCGATCGTATTACGCGCCTCAGCCAAGCTCTTGAACACGGCCTGTATGAACGTCAGCACGCGATTCGCCTGTGCCTGCTCGCCGCGCTCAGCGGCGAAAGCGTGTTTTTGCTGGGGCCGCCGGGCATCGCCAAGAGCATGATCGCGCGTCGCCTGAAGTTCGCTTTTCGTGACGCCCGCGCGTTCGAATACCTGATGACACGCTTCTCTACCCCGGAAGAAGTGTTTGGCCCGCTGTCGATTCAGGCGCTAAAAGATGAAGGGCGCTATCAGCGTCTTACCGGCGGCTACCTGCCGGAGGCGGAAATCGTCTTTCTGGATGAAATCTGGAAAGCCGGTCCGGCCATTCTCAATACCCTGCTGACAGCCATCAATGAACGGCGCTTTCGCAACGGCAGCCATGAAGAAACCATCCCCATGCGGCTGTTGGTTACCGCCTCCAATGAGCTGCCCGAATCAGACAGCAGCTTAGAAGCACTCTATGACCGCATGCTGATTCGCCTGTGGTTGGATAAAGTGCAGGAAAAACAAAACTTCCGCGCATTGCTAACCCACAACGGTAGCGATCGTGACAACCCGGTGCCACCGTCACTGAGCGTCAGCGACGAAGAGTATCAGGCATGGCAAAGCGCCATCGATCGCATCGCCTTGCCGGATGCCTGCTTTGAACTGATTTATGCGCTGCGCCAACAGTTGAATACCACAGACAACGCGCCGTACGTCTCCGATCGACGCTGGAAGAAAGCGCTGCGACTGCTGCAAGCCTGTGCGTTCTTCTCTGGCCGTGAAAGCATTGTTCCGCTCGATGTCATCTTGCTGAAAGATTGCCTGTGGCATGATAGGGATTCACAGACGCTGGTGGAGCAGCACACCGAGCAGCTCGTCACTGCGCACGCCTATCAGCAACAGGCACTGCTGTTCCGCTTGCAGCAATTAAACGTGAAACGGCAGCAATATCAGCAGCAACAAAGCGAGTTGCAGGCGATCACGGTCGAAAAGCAGGGGGCATTCCTCAGCCGTAAAGCCCACTACCTGCTGCCAGCAACGCTGAATAAAGAGACGCTGACCGTGGTGTTGCAGCGTCCGTTGGTACTGAATAATATTGATGTGACACATATCGTGTTAGAAAAAAACGCCTTGCAGTCATGGCTGCAAAAAGGCGGAGAAGGCGAAATCAGGGGAAAACTCAACGGCATCGGGTTTACCCAGCACCTCGATATGTACGTGGATGACCACCTTCATCTTGCGGTGCGCGATATCAGCCTACAGACCACCATTCTTTCTTTACCTGAAAAACGAGACTGTACCTTACCGACAGAACTTACTGATGAATATGAGAAATTGCGTCAACAACTGCGCGAGCAGCGACGTCTGTTTCACCACCATCAACCGTGTTTGTTCATCCCTGCCGACTGGCTGGCAAAAATAGAAGACAGCCTGCAACAGGTCGACGAACAGATACAGCTCTCGTTACAGGATTGATCGAATGTTGACGTTGGAATCGCTGGAAATGCTGTTGTCCATTGACGAAAACGAGCTCTTGGACGACCTGGTTATCGCGCTGTTGGCGACGCCACAGCTCACGACCTTTCTTGAACAGCACCCAAGAATGAAAGCGGCGCTGCTGCACGATCTGCCCGAGTGGAAAGCGTCGCTCAAGCAGCGTCTGCGTGCCACCGTGGCACCGGCCGATCTGGAGCGGGAATTTACCTGCTATCAAAATACTCAGGCCATCGACAATCTGACCTTTCAGTCACGCATTCCGCGTATCGTTGATACGCTGCAAACGGTGGACTCGCCTTTTCTTCCTCAGGCTAACAAGCTGATCGCACATGCAGAACCGACGCTTGGGCAGCGATTTAGCAACGCCTTCCACGCTCTGTTCTTGCAGCGCTGGAAAATGAGCCTCTCTTTACAAACGGTCTCCTTGCACCACCAGTTGATGGAAGCAGAAAAAGAGATCCTGCTCGATGAATTACAACAGCGGCTAACGCTGACCGGCAAACTGGAAGCCGTACTGGCGGAGAACGAAACAGCCGCCGGACGCTTATGGGATCTCAGCGCGGGAAAATTGATAAAAACCGAGCTGCAAACCCTGATTAACTTCGGTGATTTTCTGCAAAAGCAGCCGTCACTACAGCGTCTGGCCGAGCGTTTAGGTCGCAGTAGGGAAACCAAATCCATTCTCTCTACCGAAGCACCGCGCGAAGCGTTTCGCGTCATGGTGCGCGAAACGGATACGGTGCCAGAGCAAGTGGATGGCATCCATCAAAGCGATGATATTCTGCGCCTGCTCCCCGCAGAGCTCGCCGCTATGGGCATTAAAGAGCTGGAATACGAATTCTACCGTCGCTTGTTGGAACGGCGGTTGCTGACCTATCGGTTGCAGGGGGAAAGCTGGCACGAAAAGGTGATTGAGCGCCCGGTTTCGCATCAGCAAAACGAACAGCAGCCCAGAGGGCCTTTTATTGTCTGCGTCGATACCTCAGGGTCGATGGGCGGTTTCAATGAACGCTGCGCCAAAGCCTTCTGCCTGGCACTGATGCGCGTCGCCCTCGCCGATAATCGCCGTTGCTACATCATGCTGTTTGCCACCGACATCGTGCGCTATGAGTTAACTGCCGTCACCGGTATCGAACAGGCCACGCGCTTTCTCGGCCAATCATTTCGTGGCGGCACCGATATGGCAGCCTGTATGTCAGCGTTGCTGGACAAGCTGGAAGATGATGTGTGGCACGATGCCGATGCGGTGATGATTTCTGATTTCATCGCTCAGCGCTTGCCTGAAGAGACCGTACAACGCGTTCGGCAACGACAGCAGCAACATCACCATCGTTTTCATGCCGTCGCGATGTCACAACATGGAAAACCCGGCATCCTGCACATCTTTGACCATATCTGGCACGTGGATACCGGGTTAAAAGGACGTTTACTGCGGCGGTTGCGCCACGCCTGAGCGTAGCACCATCGAAATCCCCATAGCGTTACAGCAACGCAGGCACGGACTCTCTGACCGGCTGTGGCCACACACCGCACTGAACCTGACCAATATGCGCCAGTTGCAGCAATAACATCACCAAACGAGACTGACCGATACCGCCGCCGATGGTTTGCGGCATGTCACCACGCAGCAGCGCCTGATGCCACTCCAGAGCCAGGCGATCGACATCACCCGTCAGCGTCAATTGACGTTGAAGCGCATCAGCATCCACACGAATCCCCATGGAAGAGAGCTCAAAGGCATCGCCTAACGCCGGGTTCCACACCAGGATATCGCCGTTCAGTCCTTTCAGACCCTGTTCACCCGCTGACGACCAGTCATCATAATCCGGCGCACGCACATCGTGACGCTCACCGTGGGACAACGCCCCGCCAATGCCGATCAGGAATACCGCACCCAGCTCTTTGGCAATGGCGCGTTCGCGCCCTTTGGCATCCAGTTCAGGATAACGCTTGAGCAGCGTATCGCTGTGGACAAAATGAATGGTTTCCGGCAGGAAAGGCGTCAGGCCAAACTGGCTGCTGACCTCTGCTTCGGTGCTTTTGATTGCCTGATAAATGTGGTTAACGGTGGATTTCAAATAGTCGATGGAACGTTCGCCATCTCCCATCACGCGTTCCCAATCCCACTGATCGACATAAACAGAGTGGATCGGGCTTAAACGATCTTCATCCGGGCGCAGCGCCTTCATGTGGGTGTAGATCCCTTCCCCGGCGCTAAAGTCATATTCCCCCAAGGTTTTACGCTTCCATTTCGCCAGGGAGTGCACCACTTCAAACGTGGCATCAGGCAACGCCTTCACGTGTACCTGCACCGCTTTCTCGCTGCCAGAGAGGTTATCCTGAGTGCCATCGCCCACGCGGCTGAGAATCGGGGCCTGAACTTCAATCAGACCCAACTTCTGCGCCAGCTGTGCGGAGAAAAAGGATTTCACAAACGCGATTTGTTGTTGTTTTTCGATATAGCTCTTTTTCATTTACCCATGTCCGTCGTCACTGTCTATTGTGCAATTAAGCAATAGAATGGCGGTGAAACTCAATAATCCAGCAAAGAAACAGGCATCATGGTTTTGATTCCTCATTTAACGCATGCTAAAAATGAGAAAGAGCTAAATATAAGGAAAAATTATGACTGAAATTTATCAGATCGATAATCTCGATCGCGGCATCCTTAACGCCTTGATGGAAAATGCCCGCACCCCTTATGCCGAATTGGCCAAGCAGTTTTCGGTGAGCCCCGGCACCATCCACGTTCGCGTTGAGAAAATGAAGCAGGCAGGCATTATTGTCGGCACCCGGGTCGATGTCAGCCCGAAGCAACTCGGCTATGACGTGTGCTGCTTTATCGGCATCATTTTAAAAAGCGCCAAGGATTACCCCTCAGCCCTTGAGAAACTGAATAACCTGGAAGAAGTGGTAGAAGCCTACTACACCACCGGGCACTACAGCATTTTCATCAAAGTGATGTGCCGTTCCATTGACGCACTGCAACACGTACTTATCAACAAGATCCAGACCATCGATGAAATTCAGTCCACGGAAACCCTGATCTCGCTCCAGAACCCGATCATGCGGACGATCACTCCGTAAATGCCAACAGGTATATCCCTATTATCCACAGGTAGATAACAGCTCGATCACAGCGTACAATACCGCATCTTTTATTCTGACGGGATCGAGCATGGCAGACATTACGCTTATCAGCGGCAGTACGTTAGGCAGTGCGGAGTATGTGGCAGAACATCTGGCCGAGTTACTGGAACAGCAAGGCTTTTCCACTGATGTTCAGCATGGCCCGCAACTGGACGACCTCCCGCAGAGCGGAATATGGCTACTGGTGAGCTCAACCCACGGTGCTGGTGATTTACCGGACAACCTGCAACCGTTGTTTAAA
The DNA here is from genome assembly GCF_025962675.1 of Candidatus Symbiopectobacterium sp. NZEC127. Taxonomy (NCBI): domain Bacteria; kingdom Pseudomonadati; phylum Pseudomonadota; class Gammaproteobacteria; order Enterobacterales; family Enterobacteriaceae; genus Symbiopectobacterium; species Candidatus Symbiopectobacterium sp. NZEC127. The sequence goes on along the minus strand of NZ_JAGFPG010000005.1, from coordinate 272,237 downwards.
CAGATTAGCGATCGGCAAGCGGATCTTTCGGAGGTTCGTTATGGCGCGATCGGGATCGGCAGCAAAGAGTATGACACCTTCTGCGGTGCGATCGTTACGGTGGATCGTATTCTTGCGGATCGTGGCGCAAAAAGGATCGGCGAGATGTTACAGATCGACATCACTCAACACGATATTCCCGAGGATCCGGCAGAAATCTGGTTGGCTCCGTGGGTAGAATTACTCAATTAAGCGGTTTATTTAGCCACTTAATTGTGTATAACTTTATGTATATCCGGGTGAAAACCGGTAGTTATCCCAATAACAACCGCTGTTCGTTTTTTGTCATGTGAATAACTGTCTATTTTGATCCCAGGCTATACGGTATAGGATCACCGATCATTCACAGCAAACGATCATCAACAATTCGTTGATCTTCATCTGGAAAAATAACTTATCCACAAGCAGTGCGGATCCTAATAATAGATCCAATAAGAAGATCTCTATATAAAAAGATCTTTCTTTAACTACCGACGATCCAACGGGCTTGTCGTTTGCGTAAACTTGAGTAGAATCCCCTTCCCCAAGGCAAGCAATGATCTTAGGCACACATCGTTAACCCGACTATTCTCGTTAACACCACGCGAGGTGCAGTACCATGTTTTATCCAGATCCTTTTGACGTCATCGTGATCGGCGGTGGTCATGCGGGCACAGAAGCCGCCATGGCAGCGGCACGCATGGGGCGTCAAACCCTGTTATTGACACACAATATCGATACGCTGGGACAAATGTCCTGCAATCCGGCTATTGGTGGGATCGGAAAGGGACATCTGGTTAAAGAGATCGACGCCATGGGCGGCCTGATGGCTCGCGCCGTCGATCGGGGTGGTATTCAGTTTAGAATACTAAACAACAGCAAAGGCCCTGCGGTGCGTGCTACGCGTGCACAGGCGGATCGCGTGCTGTATCGTCAGGCGGTACGCACCGCGCTGGAGAACCAGCCGAACCTGACGATCTTCCAGCAGGCGGTTGACGATCTTATCGTTGAGAACGATCGTGTGGTCGGCGCTGTCACCCAAATGGGACTGAAATTCCGCGCCAAAACGGTGGTGCTGACCGTTGGGACATTCCTTGACGGCAAAATTCATATCGGCCTGGATAACTACAGCGGTGGACGCGCTGGCGATCCGCCCTCGATACCGCTATCGCGCAGACTGCGTGAGCTACCGTTGCGTGTCAGCCGTCTTAAAACCGGTACGCCACCGCGTATCGATGCGCGCACCATTGATTTCAGCGTACTGGCGCAACAGCACGGTGATAACCCAATGCCGGTGTTCTCGTTCCTGGGGAACGCCAGCGAGCACCCGGCGCAGATGCCGTGCTACATCACCCATACCAATGAAAAAACCCATGAGGTGATCCGCAATAACCTGGATCGCAGCCCGATGTATGCCGGTGTGATCGAGGGGATTGGGCCGCGCTACTGTCCGTCGATCGAAGACAAGGTGATGCGCTTTGCCGATCGCAATGCGCACCAGATTTTCCTTGAGCCTGAAGGGCTGACCAGTAACGAGATTTACCCCAACGGCATTTCAACCAGCCTGCCCTTCGACGTACAGTGGCAAATCGTCCGTTCGATGCAAGGCATGGAAAACGCCAAGATCGTGCGCCCAGGCTATGCTATCGAATACGATTTCTTCGATCCGCGCGATCTCAAACCCACGCTGGAAAGTAAATTTATCCACGGTTTGTTCTTTGCCGGACAGATAAACGGCACAACCGGTTACGAAGAAGCCGCTGCCCAGGGCATGTTGGCCGGTTTGAACGCGGCACGTCTGGCGTTCGATCAGGACGGTTGGTTCCCACGTCGCGATCAGGCGTATCTGGGCGTGCTGGTGGACGATCTGTGTACACTCGGCACCAAAGAACCCTATCGCATGTTTACCTCGCGTGCTGAATACCGCCTGATGCTGCGCGAAGATAACGCCGATCTGCGTCTCACTGAAATGGGTCGTGAACTCGGTATGGTGGACGATTACCGCTGGGCGCGCTTCAACGAGAAGCTGGAACAGATTGAGCAGGAACGCCAGCGTCTACGTGAAATTCGCGTTCACCCTCACAGTGAACAGCGAGAGGCTGTCAATGCGTTGCTGAAAACGCCGCTGTCGCGTGAAGCGACCGGCGAGGAACTGCTGCGTCGCCCTGAGATGGATTACGCCACCCTGACCACGTTACCGATGTTCTCGCCCGCGCTGACGGATGTTCAGGCGGCGGAGCAGGTTGAGATTCAAGTGAAGTATGAAGGGTATATCGCGCGCCAGCAGGACGAGATTGAAAAACAGCTGCGTAATGAGAGTACCGTGCTGCCAGCGGATCTGGATTATCGTCAGGTGAGTGGGCTTTCCAACGAAGTGAAAGCCAAACTCAACGACCACAAACCGGGATCCATTGGCCAGGCTTCGCGTATTTCAGGAATTACCCCAGCAGCAATCTCTATCCTGCTGGTTTGGCTGAAAAAACAAGGGCTGCTGCGCCGCAGCGCCTGATAACCGGCGCAGATAGTGCACGACGGTGTGTCATTTTGTGGCTGTTCCTGGCAGCCACGTTTCATCAGATATGGCAGGATAAGCGCGTGAAACACAAATTAGACGCTCTGTTGCAGCGGGCTGGCATCTTGGTCAGTGAACAACAAAAAAATTCGCTAATCCAGTATGTCGACATGCTGCACAAGTGGAACAAGGCCTATAATCTCACGTCAGTGCGCGACCCGCAGGAGATGCTGGTACGTCATATCATGGATAGCATCGTGGTTGAGCCGCATTTGCAGGGCGATAGGTTTATCGATGTGGGAACCGGACCGGGATTACCGGGCATTCCACTGGCTATTGTGCGTCCGTCTGCGTCATTCACCCTGCTGGATAGCCTGGGAAAACGCGTGCGTTTTCTGCGCCAGGTTCAGCATGAACTCAAGCTGGATAATGTCTTTCCAGTGCAGTCTCGGGTCGAAGAATTCACCGCTGAGCCGCCTTTCGATGGCGTTATCAGTCGCGCTTTTGCCTCTTTGCTTGATATGCTGGCGTGGTGCAAACACCTGCCTGCGCCTGCAACCGGGCGTTTTTATGCCTTGAAAGGGGTAGTGCCAGAAGAGGAATTAACCGCATTGCCTACGTCGATAGAGGTAGTGCGTATTGTGCGTTTATCGGTACCCGAACTGGACGGTGAACGCCATTTGGTGATTCTTAAACCAAACTAATTTTGCGTTTTATCAAATAAATTATAACTAATTGTATCAGAGAGACCTTTTAAGTCTGAAGGGTATTATTTGCGGAAAAATGGACACCGATCACCATTTTTTTACAAAACCTGGCAGCCTTGCACGCTATTTGTTTCTCTTCGAATAGTAACCCGAGAAATTAATTGCTGTTATAAATAGCGAATGAAAAATCCAGATGTTAAAGACATAAAGAAATAATGTTAATAATGTCAATACGCAGTGCATTGGATGTTTTCGGGGAGTTTTAAAACGAGTCGTTATTTAACTATTTGAATTTAATTAAGATAAATAGCTATTTTTGCTAAAGACTTAAAAAAAACAGATCTGATATAAAGTGTATATGTCATTTTTATGTGATTGATATCACATATTATCGGGTTATAGAAAGGCTTGCGGGCCGCGGCCGTTGTCAGGATTGTTAGTAAAAATAGGGCTTGAATAAGAGATTTAAATTATTGTTCACCTTTTTGCTACTTATCGATTGAATTCGCAGGCGTGAACCGTATAATTTGCTCGTTTTTTGCCGCTTGACTCGATGGAATAAAGGCAGTTTTATACGTCAGTCAGCCTCTGGAACAGGAATGAAGAGCAAAACGCATGTCTGTCTCCCTTTACAGTGGAAAACCGGCCTTTTTGGGGTTGATGCTACAGGCGGCTACGTTCGTTTTGGTCAGCGCCGTTTTTTGCCTGCGCAGTGTTGAGGCGGGCGCGTCCGCTTTAGCCGGGGGACTGGCGGTGTGGCTGCCGAACGTGTGCTTTGTACTGTTCGCCTTGCGTCATCAGGCGGGTAAGCCCATAGAGGGGCGCGTTGCCTGGTCGTTTGCAATTGGTGAGGCGTTGAAAGTATTTATCACCATCGCGTTGCTGGTGGTGGCGTTAGGGTTGTTCAAGGCGGCGTTTGTTCCCCTTGGTCTGACCTACCTGGCGGTGCTGATAATGCAGATAGTGGCGCCAGCCATCGTTAACCGTAAGATTCGTTAACCGTTACCGTATTAACAACAACAGGGTAAGGAACATCATGTCTGCATCTACTCCCCAAGAGTATATCGGTCATCACCTGAAACATTTACAGGTAGGTTCGGGGTTCTGGTCGATTAACGTCGATTCGATGTTTTTCTCAGTCGCACTTGGGATCCTGTTTCTGGTCATTTTCCGCAAGGTTGCAAAGAACGCGACCAGCGGCGTGCCCGGTAAACTGCAAACCTTTGTGGAGATGATCATCGGTTTTGTTGATGGCAATGTGCGTGACATGTTCCATGGCAAAAGCAAACTTATCGCCCCTTTGGCGCTGACCATTTTCGTTTGGGTGTTCCTGATGAACGCCATGGACCTGTTGCCGATCGATCTTCTGCCCTTTATCGGTGAGCATTGGATTGGATTGCCTTACCTGCGCGTAGTACCGACGGCGGATGTCAACATCACACTGTCCATGGCGCTGGGCGTGTTTATCCTGGTGCTGTTCTACAGCATCAAAATGAAAGGCGTTGGCGGTTTTGTTAAAGAACTGACCATGCAGCCTTTCAACCATCCGGTCTTTATTCCCATCAACCTGATTCTTGAAGGTGTCAGCCTGCTGTCCAAACCGGTTTCACTCGGCTTGCGACTGTTTGGCAACATGTATGCGGGTGAGTTGATCTTCATCCTGATTGCCGGTTTGCTGCCGTGGTGGTCGCAATGGTTGTTGAATGTGCCTTGGGCAATATTCCACATCCTGATCATTACGCTTCAGGCCTTTATTTTCATGGTTCTGACGGTTGTTTATCTCTCGATGGCATCTGAAGAGCATTGATTTTTCTTTCAACACAATAACGTTCTAACTGAAACAAACTGGAGACTGTCATGGAAAACCTGAGTGTGGATCTGCTGTACATGGCTGCCGCGTTGATGATGGGTCTGGCGGCGATCGGTGCTGCGATCGGTATCGGCATTCTGGGTGGTAAATTCTTGGAAGGCGCGGCTCGCCAGCCTGACCTGATTCCTCTGCTGCGTACACAGTTCTTTATCGTTATGGGTCTGGTTGACGCCATCCCGATGATTGCTGTTGGTCTGGGCCTGTATGTGATGTTTGCGGTCGCCTAACTCGGTAATGCCGGTTAGGTATTTAACATCAATCATTTAACTTAAAAGAGGCATTGTGCTGTGAATATTAATGCAACAATCCTCGGCCAAGCCATTGCGTTCGTCCTGTTTGTCTGGTTTTGCATGAAGTTTGTATGGCCGCCGTTAATGGCTGCCATCGAAAAGCGTCAGAAAGAGATTGCTGACGGTTTGGCTTCTGCGGAACGCGCCAAAAAAGATTTGAACTTAGCGCAGGCCAATGCCACCGATCAGCTGAAAAAAGCCAAGGCCGAAGCTCAGGTGATCGTAGAGCAAGCCAATAAACGCCGTGCTCAGATCCTGGATGAGGCCAAAGCGGAAGCAGAAGCTGAACGTAGCAAAATCGTGGCGCAGGCGCAGGCTGAAATTGAAGCCGAACGTAAACGTGCTCGTGAAGAGCTGCGTAAACAGGTTGCCATGCTGGCGATTGCCGGTGCCGAGAAGATTATTGAACGTTCCGTGGATGAAGCTGCTAACAGCGACATCGTTGATAAACTGGTCGCTGAACTGTAAGGAGGGAGGGGCCGATGTCTGAATTTGTCACGGTAGCTCGCCCCTACGCCAAAGCAGCTTTTGACTTTGCGGTTGAACATCAGGCCGTTGAACGCTGGCAGAACATGCTGGCGTTTGCCGCTGAAGTCACACGCAATGAACAGGTTGCCGCTCTGCTGTCTGGTGCTATGGCACCGAATATGCTGGCGAGCACCTTCATTGACGTGTGTGGCGATCAGATGGATGAGCCCGGCCAGAACCTGATCAAGGTAATGGCGGAAAATGGGCGTTTACTGGTGCTTCCTGAAGTTCTGGAACAGTTTGCGCAACTCCGCGCCGCGCAGGAGTCGACGGTTGACGTCGAAGTCACCTCCGCGAGCGCACTGAGTGAATCGCAGCTGGACAAGATTACTTCCGCCATGGAAAAACGCCTGTCACGCAAAGTGAAGCTGAATTGCAAAATTGATAAGTCTGTTGTCGCAGGCGTGGTGATCCGCGCGGGCGACATGGTGATAGATGGCAGCATCCGCGGTCGTCTGGAACGCCTCGCAGACGTCTTGCAGTCTTAAGGGGACTGGAGCATGCAACTGAATTCCACCGAAATCAGCGAACTGATCAAGCAGCGCATTGCTCAGTTCAATGTGGTGAGCGAAGCTCACAATGAAGGTACTATTGTTTCCGTCAGTGACGGGATCATCCGCGTACACGGCCTGGCCGATGTGATGCAGGGGGAGATGATCTCCCTGCCCGGCAACCGTTACGCTATCGCCCTGAACCTGGAGCGCGACTCCGTTGGTGCGGTGGTGATGGGTCCGTACGCTGACCTTGCCGAAGGCATGAAGGTCAAGTGTACCGGCCGTATTCTGGAAGTGCCGGTTGGCCGTGGTCTGCTGGGCCGCGTGGTGAACACCCTGGGTGCACCAATCGATGGCAAAGGCCCGGTTGAGAACGACGGGTTTTCTCCGGTAGAAGCTATCGCACCAGGCGTTATCGAACGTCAATCCGTTGATCAGCCGGTACAGACGGGCTACAAGTCCGTTGACGCCATGATCCCGATTGGTCGTGGTCAGCGTGAATTGATTATCGGCGACCGTCAGACGGGTAAAACCGCACTGGCTATCGACGCCATCATCAACCAGCGCGATTCCGGCATCAAGTGCGTGTACGTGGCTATCGGCCAGAAAGCCTCCACTATTTCTAACGTGGTGCGTAAACTGGAAGAGCACGGCGCATTAGCCAACACCATCGTGGTGGTCGCTACCGCGTCTGAATCTGCTGCACTGCAATATCTGGCACCGTATGCCGGTTGTGCGATGGGTGAATACTTCCGTGACCGCGGTGAAGATGCACTGATTATTTACGATGACTTGTCCAAACAGGCCGTCGCTTATCGTCAAATTTCCCTGCTGCTCCGTCGTCCGCCAGGTCGTGAAGCTTACCCAGGCGACGTATTCTACCTCCACTCCCGTTTGCTGGAGCGCGCGGCACGCGTTAACGCCGATTACGTAGAAGCGTTTACCAAGGGTGAAGTGAAAGGGCAAACCGGTTCATTGACGGCGCTGCCGATCATCGAAACGCAGGCAGGTGACGTTTCCGCGTTCGTTCCGACCAACGTAATCTCGATTACCGATGGTCAGATCTTCCTGGAATCTAACCTGTTCAACGCCGGTATCCGTCCTGCGGTTAACCCAGGGATTTCCGTATCCCGCGTGGGTGGTGCAGCGCAGACCAAGATCATGAAGAAACTGTCCGGTGGTATCCGTACCGCGCTGGCGCAGTATCGTGAACTGGCGGCGTTCTCCCAGTTCGCTTCGGATCTGGATGATGCAACGCGTAAGCAGCTGAATCATGGTCAGAAAGTAACTGAACTGCTGAAACAGAAACAGTATGCGCCGATGTCGGTTGCGCAGCAGTCTCTGGTGCTGTTCGCCGCTGAACGTGGCTATCTGGCTGATGTAGAACTGGCGAAAGTAGGCAGCTTCGAAGCAGCGCTGTTGGCGTATGCCGACCGCGAGCACGGCGATCTTCTGCAACAAATCGACCAGACTGGCGCTTATAACGATGAGATCGAGGGTAAGTTCAAAACTATCCTTGATACCTTCAAGGCAACCCAGTCCTGGTAACGCCCGTAGGCCTGCCTGATGGCAGGCCTTCAGGCATTGAGGAGATGCAAAGATGGCCGGCGCAAAAGAGATACGTAGTAAGATCGCAAGCGTCCAGAACACGCAGAAGATCACTAAAGCGATGGAAATGGTCGCCGCTTCCAAAATGCGTAAATCGCAGGATCGTATGGCGGCCAGCCGTCCTTATGCAGAGACCATCCGCACGGTGATTGGTCACCTGGCGTTAGGGAATCTGGAATATAAACATCCGTACCTGGATGAGCGTGACGTTAAACGCGTCGGGTATTTGGTGGTGTCTACGGACCGTGGCCTGTGCGGTGGCTTGAACATTAACCTGTTCAAAAAACTGTTGGCAGACATGAAAGCCTGGAGCGATAAAGGCGTACAGAGCGATCTGGCGCTGATTGGTTCCAAAGGGGTTTCATTCTTCGGTTCTGTGGGCAGTAACGTTGTTGCTCAGGTTACCGGCATGGGGGATAACCCTAGCCTGTCCGAACTTATCGGGCCGGTAAAAGTGATGCTGCAAGCTTATGATGAAGGTCGTCTGGATAAGCTGTTCATCGTGAGCAACAAGTTCATCAATACCATGTCTCAGGAACCCCAAGTGGTTCAACTGCTGCCTCTGCCGCCTGCGGAAGATGGCGAGTTGAAGAAGAAATCCTGGGATTACCTGTATGAACCCGATCCTAAGTCGCTGCTGGATACCCTGTTGCGCCGCTATGTGGAATCTCAGGTTTATCAGGGCGTCGTAGAAAACCTGGCCAGTGAACAGGCCGCTCGTATGGTTGCAATGAAAGCCGCAACCGATAACGGCGGTGACCTGATCAAAGAGCTTCAGTTGGTTTACAACAAGGCACGTCAGGCCAGCATCACGCAGGAACTCACCGAGATCGTATCGGGAGCCTCCGCGGTTTAAACCAGGTTTACGAATTACGTATTGTCGAATTACGTAGAGGATTCAAGATGGCAACTGGAAAGATCATCCAGGTAATCGGCGCCGTGGTCGACGTCGAGTTCCCGCAAGATGCCGTACCTAACGTGTACGATGCGCTTGAGGTTGAAAACGGTGCTGAAAAACTGGTGCTGGAAACGCAGCAACAGTTGGGCGGCGGCGTTGTTCGTTGTATTGCAATGGGTTCTTCTGACGGTCTGCGCCGTGGGCTGAAAGTAAACAGCCTGGGCCACCCGATCGAAGTACCGGTAGGTAAAGCCACGCTGGGCCGTATCATGAACGTACTGGGCGAACCGGTCGACATGAAAGGCGAGATCGGCGAAGAAGAGCGCTGGGCGATTCACCGTGAAGCGCCGAGCTATGAAGAGCTCTCCAACTCCCAGGAACTGCTGGAAACGGGTATCAAGGTTATCGACCTGATGTGTCCGTTCGCCAAGGGCGGTAAAGTGGGCCTGTTCGGTGGTGCTGGTGTAGGTAAAACGGTAAACATGATGGAGCTGATCCGTAACATCGCGATCGAGCACTCTGGTTACTCCGTATTTGCCGGTGTAGGGGAACGTACCCGTGAAGGTAACGACTTCTACCACGAAATGACCGACTCCAACGTTATCGACAAAGTATCACTGGTCTACGGCCAGATGAACGAGCCGCCAGGCAACCGTCTGCGCGTAGCACTGACTGGCCTGACCATGGCGGAAAAATTCCGTGATGAAGGCCGTGACGTACTGCTGTTCGTCGATAACATCTACCGTTATACCCTGGCCGGTACGGAAGTATCCGCACTGCTGGGTCGTATGCCTTCTGCGGTAGGTTATCAGCCGACGCTGGCGGAAGAGATGGGTGTGCTGCAAGAACGTATCACCTCCACCAAAACCGGTTCTATCACGTCCGTACAGGCGGTATACGTCCCTGCGGATGACTTGACTGACCCGTCTCCAGCCACCACCTTCGCCCACTTGGATGCGACCGTGGTACTGAGCCGTCAAATCGCGTCTCTGGGTATCTATCCGGCCGTTGACCCGCTGGATTCCACCAGCCGTCAATTGGATCCGCTGGTGGTTGGTCAGGAACACTACGACGTAGCGCGTGGCGTGCAGTCCATTCTGCAACGCTATCAGGAACTGAAGGATATCATCGCGATCCTGGGTATGGACGAGCTGTCTGAAGAAGACAAACTGGTCGTTGCCCGTGCGCGTAAAATCCAGCGCTTCCTGTCGCAGCCGTTCTTCGTGGCAGAAGTGTTTACCGGTTCTCCGGGCAAATACGTGTCACTGAAAGACACCATCCGCGGCTTTAAAGGCATCATGGACGGTGAATACGACCATCTGCCGGAGCAGGCGTTCTACATGGTTGGCTCCATTGACGAAGCAGTGGAAAAAGCCAAGAAACTGTAACGTCTGTTAGGAGGTTGATATGGCTATGACTTACCATCTGGATGTCGTTAGCGCAGAACAGGAAATGTTCTCCGGCCTGGTGCAAAAGATCCAGGTGACGGGGAGTGAGGGCGAACTGGGGATTTACCCTGGCCACGCCCCGCTGCTCACTGCCATTAAACCTGGTATGGTGCGTATCGTTAAGCAACACGGCGAAGAAGAGTATATCTATCTGTCCGGCGGCGTCCTTGAGGTGCAACCGAACTCCGTGACCGTGCTGTCCGATACCGCCATCCGTGGGCAGGACCTTGATGAAGCGCGCGCGCTGGAATCCAAGCGTAAAGCGGAAGATCACATTCGCAATTCCCATGGCGATGTGGATTTCGCACAGGCTTCCGCAGAATTGTCGAAAGCAATTGCGAAACTGCGTGTTATTGAGCTGACTAAAAAAGCGATGTAACGTGCGCCTTCAGTAAAAAAGGCCGATCTCTCGATCGGCCTTTTTTTATCGATAAAAAACGGCGGGGTTGTCCCCGCCGTTCAAACTGATGGTAAAGTCACTTTGTCCCTCGTTACCCTCTGCACCCCCTCTCGTCATCCTCGGCGAAAGCCGGGGATCTCTGTGAGAATAAACGCGTTTAGCCTGTGAGAGATTCCCGCCTGCGCGGGAATGACGATGGGGGTAAGGCAGTTTGTCAGCAACCTAAGCGACGGGTATAACCCGCCGCTTATCCGGACTTTTTTCAGTCAATTATTTTTTCTTCAGGAAATCACCCAGTACCAGATTGCCTTTCGCATCGCGTGCGAAGGTTTCCGGCACGTTGACGGAGACAACGTTCTTCACGGTGATCTCTTTGCCCTGAGCGTTAACAGAGCGACCGTCTTTGATAAAGAAGTTGCTGTTGTCCACGTTACCCACCACGGCGTCGTCGTACTTGCCTTCTTGGGTTTTCAGGGACATGTTGTTTTTAAACACGCCTTGTTTTTCCGGGCCAGAGTAAGGGCTTGGACGGAAAATAAAGTTGAAGCGTTGGTTATCCAGCGCCGTGTTGTTTTCTACCACCAGCGCGCCGGGGTTGAAGTTATCAGTAAAACCATCCAGTTGGTTGCCAACCGCGATGCTGTTTTTCACCTTGTGCGCCACCGGCTGACCTTCGCCACCCATTTTGAAACCGTTGCTGGTGTTGTTCATGGCAATTGAATTCTCGATCACCACAACGCCGTTCGCGCCGTCTTCAATCTTGTTAAACAGGTCGAAACCATCGTCGATGTTGTTGTGAGAGAACGCGCCGCGAATCACGTTGCCTTCACCCACGCGCATTTTCACTGCAAAACCGTCGGCGTTGATTTTGCCTGGGTCCTGGTTGCTGTGTGATTCTGAGTTCAGAATCAGGTTATGGCTGGCCCACAGCGGACGGCCTACGTCACCAGAAGAAGAAACCTGAATCCCGGTGTCGTCACAATGGTGCGCCAGTACTTGTTCGATGGTGTTGTAGCTGCCTTCGATACGGAACGGCTTCTCAGTGATTTCGATGCCTTTCACATGCCAATGGCTGGCGTTCAGTTGCAGCCCGTGAATCACTGCTTTTTTGCCCTGAGCGAACAGTTTTTTCTGTGCTTTCTGGCTGCCGCTGGCGCTGACGGGAATAGAAGAAGCACTGTAATCGCCGTCTGCTAGCCATAAGGTTGCTCCTGCTGGCAATACGTTAATAGCGGTTGCGAAATCTAACGGGGAAGTTTTGCTGCCATTGTTGCTTGCCTGACCTTGCGCAGAAACATAGACATTCTTGGCATCGGCCAGTTTGACTTTCTCTACGCTGAACGTGGCTTCTTTCGCGGCTTTATCATCGCCTTCTGTTGGCAGATAAACGATTTTGAAGTCAGTGCCTGCACTCAGCTTGGCCGGAACGCTCAGCAACTCACCGGCTTTAACGGTATGTGCTGCGCCCAGCGCCTTGTCGCCCTGAGTGATGGTGACGGTACCGGCATAGTTGGCACGCAGTTGCACGTCGTAGTTATCGCTCGCGCTCTTGGTCGAGGACATCACCTGCAATACCGGGGCAAATGCGGCAAATTTGAATTCCGGCGAGGCTTTGGTTTGTGCCGGAGAGGTCGTCAACTGCGCATCACTGACGGTGATTTTGGCGTTACGCGATGCGAAGAAGCCCACATAGTAATGGTCTTTATCCAGTTTGGTGACCAGATCCGCCCCTTTCACGTCTTTGGTTACCCAGTTGTCGCTGTCTTTCGGCGCATAGGACGTGACAAAACCATCATTGGTGCGTTCCACCTTCATACGGAAAGAAGGGGTCTGTTCCAGGTTGATTTTTTCCTGAATGTTGGTCTTGGTGATCTTGGCACCCGCATTGCCCCACGGCTGCATCACGCCGTTACGCACAATGGCTTGCAAGCGGACTTCCGTGTGGGATTTCTTATCCTGCGTCATGATGGCATTCATCACCATGTTGGAGGCGGCAGGGAACTCCTCATAGCCTTCCTTCAACGGGTTTTGACGCGGTGCACCGATAATGTCGCGCACCAGAATCCCTGCCCCTTCCTGTGCGGCCGGTTTAGCGCCATTTTCCGGGCCAAACTGATCGACAGTCACGGTGGCTTGCAAGGTGAAGTTCACATTGGCAGGCAGCGTGGTGTAGAAGAAGGTTAAGCCATCGTGCGTGTTGGCGATTTTCCCGCCGCGGCTTTCGATGGTGATCGGCGCTGAGAGGTCGGCTTTATCGTCAACCGTCAGTTTTTTGCCGTTGATGGTGACATCGTTAACGCCAATTTTTTCCGGTAGTACGTTGGAAGAGAAGTTAACGTCGGTCGATTGGCCGAAGGCGATGCTATGCCATACCGGAGCGGGTTGTTCAGTGGCGTGTGCAGTCATGCTAAGGAACAGAAAGGACGGCGCCAGGGCTACCGTGGCAAGCCGTAAAGCACTGAGTTTCATTGTATCCCCTTGGGTATTGTTTATGAGTTGTGGGGCTATGATGACAAAAATGAAACGCTGTTTCTTTTGTGTTTGTCACAAATGGAAACATATAAAACAAAAGTCTGTTTTTCCTGAAACTTGAATTCACTATCGATTAGCCATTTTTCGGAAAAAATGAATAAAAGAAACCGCCTGCACGGGGTAGACTTGGGAACATGCTTTTTTTCCTTATCAGGCGCTGCGTGACGGTATTTTTCGTTGAAAAATATGTAGTATTCCGCGGCGAGAACGGGTTTACTTTCACTCAATTGAATCCGTGGGTTATCAATTCGTTTCATCAGGGTGGTGCATGTCTAACAGTGTCATGAGCGTGGTTATCCTTGCCGCTGGCAAAGGAACACGTATGTATTCCGATCTTCCAAAAGTACTTCATCCGCTCGCTGGCAAGCCGATGGTTCAGCATGTGATTGATGCGGCTATGGAAACCGGTGCCAAACAGGTGCATTTGGTCTACGGACACGGTGGCGATTTACTGAAAGACAGGTTAACCAACCCCGATTTGAATTGGGTACTGCAAGCGGAGCAGCTCGGCACCGGGCATGCCATGCAGCAAGCAGCGCCGTTTTTTGCTGATGATGAAGATATTCTGATGCTGTACGGTGATGTTCCTTTGATATCACCTGCCACGCTGGCGCGCTTGCTGGCGCATAAGCCACAGGGCGGCATTGCGCTTCTGACGGTGAAACTGGACGATCCTACCGGTTATGGCCGCATAGTGCGCGATGAGAAGGGATCTGTGGTCGGAATTGTCGAGCACAAAGACGCGACGGAACAGCAGCGTCAAATTAACGAAATCAACACCGGTATTCTGGCGGCAAACGGTCAGGATCTGAAGCGTTGGCTGAGTCAGTTAAACAATAACAACGCGCAAGGCGAGTATTACATCACCGACATTATCGCCATGGCGGCATCCGAAGGTCGTCGTGTTGAAGCCGTGCATCCCGATAACCTGAGCGAAGTGGAGGGGGTTAACAACCGCCTGCAACTGGCGACGCTGGAGCGCGTCTATCAGCGGGAACAGGCCAATAAGCTGCTATTGGCGGGCGTGATGTTATTTGATCCCGCGCGTTTTGATCTGCGTGGCACCTTAACCCACGGACGTGATGTTAGTATTGACGCTAATGTGATCATTGAAGGCCAGGTTTCTTTAGGGAACCGGGTTGAGATTGGTGCGGGCTGTGTTATCAAAGACAGCGTGATTGGCGACGACTGTATCCTCAGTCCGTACACCGTGTTAGAAAATGCGGTCCTGGACGCTGACTGTACGGTAGGGCCGTTCGCGCGCTTGCGACCGGGGGCCGAGCTGGCACAGGGCGCACATGTCGGCAATTTTGTTGAGCTGAAAAAGGCGCGCCTGGGCAAAGGTTCAAAAGCGGGCCATTTAACCTATCTTGGCGATGCAGAAATCGGCGATGATGTGAACATTGGTGCAGGCACCATCACCTGTAACTATGACGGTGCCAACAAGCACAAAACCGTGATTGGCGATCGGGTGTTTGTCGGTTCTGACAGTCAACTGGTGGCCCCTGTGACCGTAGCCAGTGGCGTTACCATTGGCGCTGGCACCACGGTAACCCGTGATGTGGAAGAGAATGCGCTGGTGATAAGCCGGGTAAAACAGCGCCACATTTCCGGGTGGGCGCGGCCCGTTAAGAAAAAATAGTCCGTTAAGAAAAAATAAGTGATATCGCCTCCCGGTTCGTGGAGGCGGTTTTGCGCAGTGTTTTAGGCTAAAGCACTGCGCAAAACATAATAATCCCCCACTCTCTACAAGGCTCGGGGACGCCGGAAAAACCGGCACGATCAGGTCAAAGACGTCGAAAGTGACACAATATGTCACGCGTATAGGAATACACATCCATGTGTGGAATTGTAGGCGCAGTTGCGCAACGCGATATTTCTGAAATTCTGTTAGAAGGGCTTCGCCGCCTTGAGTACCGTGGTTATGACTCTGCGGGGCTGGCGGTAGTTGACGCTGAGGGGCACGTTGCCCGCGTGCGTCGTCTGGGTAAGGTACAGATGCTGGCGCAAGCGGTGGAAGAACATCCGCTGGCGGGCGGTACCGGCATTGCCCATACCCGTTGGGCAACGCACGGTGAGCCGTCAGAAGAGAATGCGCACCCGCACGTCTCTGGCCCCATTATCATCGTTCACAACGGCATTATCGAAAACCACGAACCGCTGCGTGAAACGCTGATCGGACGCGGCTATCGCTTTGTTTCTGAAACCGATACTGAAGTGGTTGCACACCTGGTGCACTGGGAACAGCAACAGACCGGCGGCGCGCTGGTGGACGTGGTAAAACGCGTGATCCCTCAACTGCGTGGTGCTTACGGCATGGTGGTGATGGACAGCCGCGATCCGAGCGTTCTGGTGGCGGCCCGTTCCGGGAGTCCGCTGGTGATTGGCCGTGGTGTCGGTGAAAACTTCCTTGCCTCTGACCAACTGGCTCTGCTGCCGGTGACTCGCCGCTTTATGTTCCTGGAAGAAGGGGACGTGGCTGAAGTGACGCGCCGTACCGTGCGTGTATTTAGTCGCGCGGGCGAACTGGTTGAGCGCGAAGAGATTGAATCCAAAGTCAATTACGACGCGGGTGACAAAGGCGCTTACCGCCATTACATGCAGAAAGAGATTTACGAACAGCCGCTGGCGATCAAAAACACCCTGGAAGGGCGTTTTAGCCACGGTGAAGTGAATCTGTCTGAACTGGGCCCGAAGGCGGATGAACTGCTGGCTAAGGTGCAGCATATTCAGATTATTGCCTGCGGCACGTCCTACAACTCAGGCATGGTATCGCGTTACTGGTTTGAAGCATTGGCAGGTGTACCTTGTGATGTGGAAATCGCCTCTGAATTCCGCTATCGCAAACCGGCGGTGCGTGCCAATAGCCTGATGATCACCCTCTCCCAGTCCGGTGAAACGGCGGATACGCTGGCAGCGCTGCGCTTGTCCAAAGAGCTGGGCTATCTGGGATCGCTGGCGATTTGTAACGTGGCGGGATCTTCGCTGGTCCGTGAGTCCGATTTGGCGCTGATGACCAAAGCCGGTACGGAAATCGGCGTGGCATCTACCAAGGCGTTTACCACCCAGTTAACGGTGCTGCTGATGCTGGTGGCGCGTATTGGCCGTCTGCGCGGTATGGATGCCCAGATTGAGCACGATATCGTCCACGGCCTGCAAGCGCTGCCTGCGCGTATTGAGCAGATGCTGTCGCAGGACAAGCTGATTGAGTCTCTGGCGGAAGGTTTCTCTGATAAGCACCATGCGTTGTTCCTGGGGCGCGGCGATCAGTACCCTATCGCAATGGAAGGGGCGCTGAAGCTTAAAGAGATCTCCTACATCCATGCAGAAGCCTATGCGGCGGGTGAGTTGAAGCACGGCCCGTTGGCGCTGATTGATGCAGATATGCCTGTGGTAGTGGTTGCGCCCAACAATGAGCTGTTGGAAAAACTGAAATCCAACATCGAAGAAGTGCGCGCGCGCGGCGGTGAACTGTATGTGTTTGCCGACGAAGAAGCGGGCTTTACCAGCAGCGAAAACATGCGCATTATTCCGCTGCCGCATGTGGAAGAAGTGATTGCCCCAATCTTCTACACCGTGCCGTTGCAGTTGCTTTCCTACCACGTGGCGCTGATCAAAGGCACCGACGTTGACCAACCGCGTAACCTGGCGAAATCGGTGACGGTAGAGTAACTGCTAATCTGAGTGACTCGTTAATACAAAAACCGGGCAGTCAGTGCCCGGTTTTTATTTTACCTAATCAGAAATGTGCTCCTATATCCTTCTCCAAAGCGTGGGAGCCCGCGGTGGTGTCCAGGCCGGTGAGTCTGCTCGATGCCGTTGTATGCATTGATAATTAAGTCCTTGATAGGACACCCGTTGCCCCACTTCATACTGCGCACCCAATTGCCATGCAGGATACCCCGGCGGCGGGGGAGGTGGTGGCGGAGGTGGTGTTGTTCCGCCTAACAAAATATCAACTTCTCTGAGCGCTTCATTCACATTGGGTCTAACACCGATACCCTGCCCTTGTGCCTGTCGTGAACCACTGCGTTCGATAACTTGCAGCATGTCTCGAGAACTTAATACCACACGATAGGTCGCTCTCGCGTAGGACTGAATAAGCGCCATGGCTCCAGTTAATAGCGGTGTTGCGCTGGACGTGCCACTGTAGGTTCCGGTATAAGCGCGTAAGGGAACTGGTGGTGGATTTTGTAAACCACCGTACCCGGTTGTTGTTACGTTCTCACCCCAGGAGTTAGCACTGAGATACAAATTAAAATTCGAGAAAGGTAGTCTTTGACCGTTGCTAGAACTACAGGCACCAGCCATGATGCCCCCACTGTCACCTAAATCATTGAATTGACTTAATTGTCTAAGGTTGTGTCCTCCATTCCCTCCAGCAAAGACGACTACAGCACCAGAACGTACTAGTGTATTAATTCGGTTCCAAAATGCGACACTATGTACCATAGGGACCAGAATTCCCTGGGCAACTCCTATCTGATTATTTACTGCTACAATATCGCCAGGACGAAAGTTAGCTATGATAAGATCGAGATTTGATACATCGGTATCATAAAAATTAGCTGTGCAATTGAAAGCTATTCCAGTGACACCAAAGTTGTTATTATTAGCGCGAATAGCCCCCATTGTTGCTGTACCGTGCTCACGATCTCCGGTTCGGTTAGTAAATACTCTTATGCTACCGACTAAATCTTCATGTTGATTTTCTACACCGAAGTCAGAAACATGAACCCCAATCGTTTGTCCAGAAACGTTGCGCGCCCATGCAGCGCGTACGTTCATTCCTTGTCCTGGGTCAAGATAACCCTGCCGAGAGGTGAAGTTTGGAGTATTGGAAAAAGGTTGCGGTTGGTCTCCCTCATGTTGAGCATGCGCTATATCATCAATCGTTTCTGTATTTAACGGTGTGGATGATGATGCGCAGTTCGGTTCTTCATAATTATCCAATGGAGGCGGATATACGAGTTTGCTTAACAATGCGCAATACTCCACATAGTCGAGTCTCTCAATTTCCTGAGCTAATGCCAGTAATTGTGCTTCGGGAATGTTGGGATCAACTTTATAGAGGTAAGCACACTGTGTTAATACTGGCGATATTTTTGATATTTTACTTATTGTTTTTCGTGTAAATCTCGGCTCAAAAACCAGTTGGCTTCTCAAACTATAATAAAGTGGAACGCGATCTTCCTTTTCATTTTTTAGTTTATCAAGCCCATTCTTATAAAATTTAACTTCCAGGTAATTATCTACCCCTTGAACCAGTGCCAGGTAGCCCTTCAAGCTTTTAAAGTGCTGCGGTGGCGGTGGCGGCAATAGAGGGACAGGGGGGATAACGATATCACCAGAATGTAACTCCTGAACAGGTCTATCTGCTGAATACACTTTGGCTGATAGCGTGAATGTACCAGGATCTGGTATATCAAAGCTAAGCAGTTCATCACCACGTCCTTTTTTTTCCTGAATTAAAATTCCTTCTTGATACAGTGAATATACTATTTTTTTATCTTCTACATGACCTTCGCAGAAAACGTATATCTTTCCGCTTGGTCTGTAGTCACGATAGTGGTTAAGTGTAATTGTCATGTTTGACTCTCTTAGGTTTATACAGAGGTTATTTATTTAAAATAATGAACCAAGAAAACAAATATCCATGGGTGATGGTTGTTTTACCGGTTGGTGTGGGGAGGTCCACATTGTAAATCTAATGCGGTTTCATGTTAATACAAATTAATTTAATCATACTTTGATAACTATTAGTTTGTTATTGGTTTTTTGATGTTGTTCTTATAGATAAAACAAATTAATGACTGCTTTGATTTTATAGTGGTATTTTTAAATTGCTCTCTGTTTTTATGGCTAATGATTTGTGTGCTACGAAGTTTTTTTAAGATTTAACGTACAGCTATAAAGGTATTTAACACCATGCTATTTATTTGTGATTTATTGATATTTCACTGTTGTTTCTTTAATTTAGTGATATTTAACGCCGTTCTATTGTTTTTTGGCCTGGACTTCAATAAAAAAGACCAGACCGTTGTCTGAATTGAGCAGATAACTCTCGCTATCTTACCTGCGCGCCAAAGCCAACAACACCCCCAACCCCACCAACACACCCCCAAAGGTTCTGTCAATCCAATGACGCACGTCGAGCAGTCGTTCGCGTATTGCGCCCGAAGAGAAGAACAGGGCGACCAGACAAAACCATGAGATGTGCGCTACCGAGATAAAAATGCCGTAACCGATTTGTACCGCCAACGGTGTCTGCGGGCTGACCACCTGCATAAACAGGCTGACGATGAATATCGTTGTTTTCGGGTTTAGTACATTGGTGAGAAAGCCGGTGCGTAGCGCTACCCCATCGGAAACGGAGGCGATGCCGGTATCGGACTGGGTGCGGGTGGGTTTGGTGCGCAACATTTTCACCCCGAGCCAGATAAGGTATGCCGCGCCAATCAGTTTGATAATATTGAACAACCACAGTGATTGCTGAATGATCAACCCGATGCCTATCAGGGTATAGCTCATATGCACCAGAATACCGCCACCGATCCCGACAGCCGTTAAGATTCCCGCCCGGCGCGACAGCATCAGACTATTGCGTGTCACCATGGCAAAATCAGGCCCTGGGCTGATAACGGCAAACAGTGTTATTGTGAATACTGCGAGATACTCGATCATAGATAACCTTTTGAACATCAAATTAGATATCAATATGCTATGCAAACCCCATAGGGATAACTAACGATGATTTCTGACAGCAATGGTGAGTTAGACTCACCATTAGATATAAATCAAACCCGCCTCCCCTCACTGATAGCGTTGCGCTGTTTTGAAGCCGCAGCCCGGTTTGAGAACTTCACGCGCGCAGCCGAGGCGTTACACCTTACGCACGGCGCGATCAGTCGTGCGGTGCGTATGCTGGAGGATGATTTAGGGGTTGCGCTGTTTGAAAGACGCAGTCGCCGGGTTTTTCTGACGCAAGCAGGCCGCACGCTAGCGCAGGCGGTTCATGAAGGGCTGACGGTCATGCAGCGTGCCACCAGTGAATTGCGCGCCAGCGCGCGCCAGCAACGGCGCTGGGTGGTGTCATGTGAACCCACATTGCTGATGCGTTGGCTTATCCCCCGTTGGCCCGCGTTTCAGGCAAAACATCCGGATCGGGATATTCATTTGGTTGCTGGCGGAGGCGCATTTTCATTTAATGCTGGCATTGATTTGGCGATTCGGCGCGATGATTTCCCGTTACCTGACGGCTACCATGCAGAACACCTGTTCAGTGAGAACGTTGGGCCGGTTTGCCGGCCTGATAACGTGGTTGACTGGTTTTCTCCCGGTGAAAACGGGTTGTCATTGCGAACCACCGCGCCACGGTTACACAGCCGCACGCGCTTACGCGCCTGGCAAACGTGGAGTTCGGTAACCCAACACCCACTTAATGACAGTAATGGGCAAACGTTTGAACACTTTTATTTCAGTTTACAGGCTGCCGTTGCCGGATTAGGGGTTGCCATTGGGCCCTGGCAATTGGTCAGAGATGATATTGCCAGTGGCGTTCTGGCGGCACCGCTGGGATTTGTCGAAGAGGGTTCCTGTTACTGTTTATTGTCACCCTCTCCTTTATTTCCTGATACTTTTCAGGCAGATTTGTTGGCCTGGTTGCGTGCAATGGCCTGACTTGGCGCCGCGCCGATTCAGATAACATGCCGCGTGCAGTGCAATTCACCTTGAACATTTTTTATATGTCATAAAACTGTCACATTCAATACATTTTACTGTCATGTAATTGTCCTATTTTTCCTCCTGCGAACTACACTCTGATCAATAAAGAATCTGGGTCGACACCTTTAAAAAATCCCACAGGAGGGATTATGAAACTGATGCGTACCACGATTGCCGGTCTCGTTATGGCAACCTTCTCTCTGACGGCGGTCAACGCCTCAGCTGCCGTAAACCTTACCGGTGCAGGTGCTACGTTCCCAGCGCCGGTCTACGCCAAATGGGCAGACTCTTACCAGAAAGAAACGGGTAATAAAGTTAACTACCAAGGTATTGGTTCTTCTGGCGGCGTTAAGCAGATTCAAGCAAAAACCGTTGATTTTGGTGCATCTGATGCGCCGCTGGCTGATGATAAGCTGGCTGAAGATGGCCTGTTCCAGTTCCCTACCGTGATCGGTGGGATCGTTCTGGCCGTTAACGTCCCGGGCATTAAATCTGGCGATCTGACGCTGGATGGCAAGACGCTGGGCGATATCTACCTGGGTAAAATCAAGAAATGGAATGACCCGGCTATTACTAAACTGAACCCGAATGCCAAGCTGCCGGATCAGGATATTGCCGTTGTTCGTCGTGCTGACGGTTCTGGTACGTCTTTCGTGTTCACCGGCTACCTGGCGAAAGTAAACCCGGAATGGAAAGAAAAAGTGGGTTCCGGTTCTACGGTTAACTGGCCGACCGGGCTGGGCGGTAAAGGTAACGACGGTATTGCCGCGTTCGTTCAGCGTCTGCCGGGTTCTATCGGTTACGTAGAATACGCTTACGCCAAGCAAAATAACCTGGCTTACACCAAGCTGATTTCTGCCGACGGTAAAGTGGTTCAGCCTACCGGGCAAACGTTCAGTAACGCTGCCAAGGGCATCGACTGGAGCAAGTCTTTCGCTCAGGACCTGACCAACCAGCACGGTGCTGACGCATGGCCGATCACCTCCACCACCTTTATTCTGGTTCACCAGAAACAAGAAAAACCAGAGCAAGGCGCTGAAGTGCTGAAGTTCTTTGACTGGGCGTTCAAGAAAGGCGGTGAGCAAGCCGTCGCGCTGGATTACGCAACCCTGCCAAACGAAGTGGTTGAGCAGATCCGCGCATCGTGGAAAACCAGCGTAAAAGACAGCAGCGGTAACGCGCTGTTCAAATAAGCGTTGACGCTATGCAAGCCCTTGTGCGGTTAACAAGGCACTGACATAAGTTATGGCGGATGGGCGGGAAGCCCCTCCGCCTTTGCCTGTCAAATGAAACATACCCGAATTGATTGGGTATAACACTGAAGAAGAGAGCCCTATGGCTGAGTATAAGCCAACCATGAAAGCCCCCGGAAAGCTGGGCGACGTCATCTTTAGCGCGATGGTAAGAGCCTCCGCGCTGCTGACGCTGCTGCTGCTGGGCGGCATCATCGTATCCCTGATCGTGGCATCCTGGCCGAGCATTGAGAAGTTTGGTCTGGCATTCTTGTGGACCAAAGAGTGGGATGCGCCTGCCGGGCAGTTTGGTGCGTTGGTACCGATTTACGGCACCGTCGTGACCTCACTGATTGCCCTGATTATTGCTATCCCTATCAGCTTCGGTATCGCCCTGTTCCTGACCGAGCTGGCACCGAACTGGTTAAAACGTCCGCTGGGCGTTGCCATCGAATTATTGGCCGCCATTCCGAGTATCGTTTACGGCATGTGGGGTCTGTTTATCTTCGCACCGTTGTTTGCCAAATACTTCCAGCAACCGGTAGGGAATATCCTGTCCGGCATTCCTTTTTTGGGAACGTTGTTCTCTGGCCCGGCGTTTGGTATCGGTATTCTGGCCGCGGGTGTGATTCTGGCCATTATGATCATCCCTTACATTGCCGCCGTAATGCGTGACGTGTTTGAGCAAACACCAGTAATGATGAAAGAGTCTGCTTACGGTATTGGTTGCACGACGTGGGAAGTGATTTGGCGCATCGTACTGCCCTTCACTAAAAATGGGGTGATTGGCGGCGTCATGCTCGGGTTAGGACGTGCTCTGGGCGAAACCATGGCCGTGACCTTTATTATCGGTAATACCTACCAGTTGGACAGTATCTCTCTCTTTATGCCCGGCAACAGTATTACCTCCGCGTTAGCGAACGAATTTGCCGAAGCGGAATCTGGCCTGCACACGGCGGCATTGATGCAGCTCGGCCTGATCCTGTTTGTGATTACCTTTATCGTGCTGGCGCTGTCTAAGTTGATGATTATGCGTTTGGCAAAAAATGAGGGGGCACGCTAATGGCGGCGTTAGGAATGGAACAAGAAGCCACGCTGGCGCGTACCCGACAGAAGATGCAGGCCTGGCGTCGCCAGAAGAACCGCATTGCGCTATGCCTTTCTATGACCACCATGGCGTTTGGCCTGTTCTGGCTGGTATGGATCCTGTTCTCCACCGTGGTGAGAGGGATCGACGGCATGTCGCTGGCGCTGTTTACCGAAATGACGCCACCTCCCAATACGGCGGGCGGTGGGCTTGCCAACGCCATTGTCGGCAGCGGATTGCTGATTTTCTGGGCCACCGTATTGGGTACACCGCTCGGCATTATGGCGGGCATCTACCTGGCGGAATATGGCCGTAAATCTTTTATCTCTGAAGTGATTCGTTTTATTAACGATATCTTATTGTCAGCACCTTCCATTGTGGTTGGCCTGTTTGTCTACTCGATTGTCGTGACCAAGATGCAGCACTTCTCGGGGTGGGTGGGGGTGATTGCGTTGGCGCTGTTGCAGGTGCCAATCGTGATTCGTACCACGGAGAACATGCTGAAACTGGTCCCCGACAGCCTGCGTGAAGCGGCCTATGCGTTGGGAACGCCGAAGTGGAAAATGATTTCGGCCATCACGCTGAAAGCCTCTGTTTCCGGCATTATCACCGGCGTGCTGCTGGCCATTGCCCGCATCGCCGGGGAGACCGCACCGCTGCTGTTTACGTCGCTGTCCAACCAGTTCTGGAACACCGACATGATGCACCCGATCGCCAACTTGCCGGTCACCATCTTCAAATTCGCGATGAGTCCGTTTGTGGAGTGGCAACAGTTGGCCTGGGCGGGGGTGCTGCTGATTACGCTGTGCGTGCTGTTGCTGAACATTGTGGCGCGTATCCTGTTCGCGAAGAAGAAACATTAATGGATTCAACGGCGTGTCGGACGATGCGCCAGTTAAAAGAGAGAAGTCTTAATGAGTATGGCTACCGAGACATCCAACTATAAAATCCAGGTGCGCAATCTGAATTTCTATTACGGAAAATTCCATGCGCTGAAAGATATTACGCTGGATATTGCCACCAATCAGGTGACCGCGTTTATCGGCCCGTCTGGCTGCGGCAAATCCACACTGTTGCGTACGCTGAACAAAATGTATCAGCTGTATCCGGAGCAGCGTGCGGAAGGGGATATTTTGCTGGATGGCAACAATATTCTCACCGACAGGCAGGATGTGGCGCTGCTGCGCGCCAAAGTGGGCATGGTGTTCCAGAAGCCAACCCCGTTCCCGATGTCGATTTATGACAATATTGCCTTTGGTGTACGCTTGTTCGAAAAGCTTTCCCGTGCCGATATGGATGAGCGCGTGCAGTGGGCATTGACCAAAGCCGCACTGTGGCAGGAAACCAAAGATAAGCTGCACCAGAGCGGATACAGTCTCTCGGGTGGTCAGCAACAGCGCTTGTGCATTGCGCGCGGTATCGCTATCCGTCCCGATGTGTTGCTGCTTGATGAACCCTGTTCGGCGCTGGACCCTATCTCTACGGGCCGCATCGAAGAGCTGATTTCCGAGCTGAAGAAAGATTATACCGTGGTGATCGTCACCCACAACATGCAACAGGCGGCACGCTGTTCGGATCATACGGCATTTATGTACCTGGGCGAACTGATCGAATTTAGCGATACAGATACCCTGTTTACCGCGCCCAAACAGAAACAGACCGAAGACTACATTACCGGTCGCTATGGTTGATTACAGGAAGCATCATGGACAATCTGAATCTGAACAAACACATTTCCGGGCAGTTCAACGCTGAGCTTGAGCACATTCGCACCCAGGTGATGACCATGGGCGGTTTGGTCGAGCAGCAACTGACGGATGCCATTACGGCAATGCACAACCGTGACGCGGAATTGGCCCAGCGCGTGATTGAAGGTGATGCCAAGGTGAACTTGATGGAGGTGACCATCGATGAAGCCTGCGTGCGTATCATCGCCAAGCGTCAGCCAACGGCGAGTGATTTGCGTCTGGTGATGGCAATCATCAAGACCATTTCTGAGCTGGAGCGCATTGGTGACGTCGCGGATAAAATCTGTCGCACTGCGTTGGAGAAATATTCACACCAGCATCAGCCTTTGCTGGTTAGCCTGGAATCGTTGGGTCGCCACACGGTAGAAATGCTGCATGATGTACTGGACGCCTTTGCGCGCATGGATCTGGATGAAGCTATCCGTATCTACCGTGAAGATAAAAAGGTCGATAAAGAGTATGAAGGCATTGTGCGCCAGCTGATGACGCACATGATGGAAGACTCACGCACCATTCCGAGCGTATTGACCGCGCTGTTTTGCGCCCGTTCCATCGAACGCATCGGCGACCGTTGCCAGAATATCTGCGAGTTTATTTTCTACTTCGTTAAAGGGCAGGATTTCCGTCATATTGGCGGTGACGCGCTGGAAAAACTGCTGGAAAAAGAGAAAAACGGACCTGCGCCTCAGTGATTTTTGCTGGCTACTACGCCCCGTTAGGGGCGTAGTGTTAAACACGTTGTTTAGAGCATAATATCCATCACCTGATTTTCTCGCTGAATGGTCAGTGCCAATGTCCCTTTTGGCTCCTGAGTTAACAATTTTCTCACCGTTTTTATCTTTTCTGGTGAGTATCGGGTGTTGTTGATGGTTAATATCCTATCGCCATTCTTTAATCCATATTTTTGTATTTCTTCGTTATTGTTGTAAAACACCTCGATGTTTCCATCCATGTAACGTATCGCAATGGAGCGTTCATGGGGAATGCTGTTTTTTTCAATAGAGTCAGCGTCATAGCAAAACATCATGCGTGAAGGGATAAACGTATAGCGTTTAAACCGAGACAAGAAATCCATCCCGACATGAAATTTCCCTTCCTGATTATCGGAAAACTCCATCTTATTTAATGGC
This sequence comes from Candidatus Symbiopectobacterium sp. NZEC127, assembly GCF_025962675.1. Lineage (NCBI taxonomy): Bacteria > Pseudomonadati > Pseudomonadota > Gammaproteobacteria > Enterobacterales > Enterobacteriaceae > Symbiopectobacterium > Candidatus Symbiopectobacterium sp. NZEC127. The sequence goes on along the minus strand of NZ_JAGFPG010000005.1, from coordinate 246,010 downwards.
AACCCATTAAAGATAAAGTCCTGTAAGATATATTGGGTGCTTTTTACTAAGCCACCCGCTTCGGCCATCGGTTCATTGCTAGACAATAATTCAAGTGATAGCTTGTTCTCTTTGACATAATTGATGAATTCATTGGAAACGAAGCTATGATCGGCACCGGTATCCATGCGAAAGGCCACATCATTATTTTTATATTTAAACCAGAGTTGTGGCATCCGGTTGTAACTGTCATCATAGCCGGTGCACGCCTGATAATCCGATGCGGAGGGGAGCGTGTCGGAAATAATAACCTTTTTTTTGTCATTATCGACTTTCCAATTAAACCGCCTAAACGTATCAATACCGATGATGCCGTCTATCTTTGTTCCCATCGATTGCGTCACCAGCGACAAATCGAGTGAAACCCATATGTCGCTGTCATTGATCTCTTTTGTGCCTACAGTAAAGGCGGTCGGTTTCAACAGGGTGAATTGATGGCCCTCCAACCGTCCAGAAACCGTCGTGACGTTTGAAAATTCCTGGCGATAATTCTGTGGGATTTCTGATGAAAGTAAGGGGCGTGTTATCGAATTCGCTATTTTTTCATCAATAACGGTTACGCTGGAGCCAGTATCAACGAGAAAATTTAATTTCTTGTTGTTTATCATGACTGGGATGACAATGTCATCTTCTATATTCGTTTCAAGAACGGTCCCGGTTTTTTTAGTATTTTGTGTTTCAAGCTGGTCTTTTTCCAGATAATCGCATCCTGTCACGCTTGATATACAAAGTAATATTGATGCTATTTTGGTTGTTTTTTCGTGGCTTAGAGGCATTTTCATTCCTTTATAGTTGCTGTATTTTCTGGAAATTCTATTGTTGTTAATTTAAACGAAATATAAACAATGTTTTGGTTTGCGAGAATTGGACATATTTTTAAGTATAATGCGCAGCCTTGGTTGGGAGGCGTGCGATATGGCAAGGGAATGCTTTTTAATGTTGAAATCATTACCGCTTATCAGCAATTTTTAAGCAAGCACTCCTCTTAAAAAAAGTAATATTTACTCTACGTCGATCGCCTTGAATCGCTTGTTCAAAAGAAAGAGAATCGTGTAATGCAATTGAAGTATTTGGTTTTTGTCCTTTTCTTATCCTCTGCGATAGCAGGCACCGGGCCGGGAAATTTTCATGAAGAGAAAGACAGTGCAAACGTTAATGACTACGGTGACGACGCTATCGACAGAGGCGAGAACCTCAGCGGTATCGAGAACGACTATTTTATTACCACCGTCGGTGTGCAATACAGGTTCTAAACCCGCTGGCCGGACGAATCGTCCGGCTTCTCCCTCCGCCACCCAAGTTTTATCTTTCCTAAAACGCCTTCCCTGAGTCTGAAACTCGGCTATGTGACATAAGATTATAATATTATCCATTTTTATTATTTCCTGATTGCCGCGCGGACTGTTAGCTTGCTGACTAACAAAACGTATAAGGGTGATAAGGGAAATGGTGAAAAAACAAGTTGTTGCATTAACGTTACTGGCGGGTTTGATTTCTGTTTCCGGTGTCGCTCAGGCGGACAAGCTGGATGATATCCAGAAAGCGGGCGTAGTAAAAATTGCGGTGTTTGACAGCAACCCGCCGTTTGGTTTTGTCGATCCGCAAACCAAAAAGCTGGTGGGCTATGATGTGGATATCGCGGAAGCCATCGGCAAAGCGCTGGGTGTGAAAGTCGAACTGCGCGCCACCAACCCGGCTAACCGTATTCCGTTACTGACCTCGCAGAAAGTCGATTTGATCGCCGCCAATTTCACCATTACCGATGAGCGCGCCAAGCAGGTGAATTTCAGTATTCCCTACTTCGCCACTGGGCAGAAATTTATCGCGCGTAAAGGCGTACTGAAAACGCCGGAAGACATTAAAGCGCTGCGGATTGGTGCTGATAAAGGCACTGTGCAAGAGATCACGCTGCGTGAACATTACCCAACGGCAAAAGTCATCTCTTATGACGACACACCGCTTGCTTTCGCTGCCTTGCGTAATGGTAACGTCCAGGCCATCACTCAGGATGATGCCAAGCTGGTTGGCTTACTGGCTAACGTGCCAGATGCACAAAAAGCGGAGTTTGAAATCTCTCCGTTTAGCATCACCAAGGAATACCAAGGAGTGGGCGTACCTAAAGGCGAAGATCGCCTGACTCAGAAGGTGGATGAAACGCTGCTGCAACTGGAAAAAACCGGTGAAGCGAAACAGACCTACGATCGTTGGTTTGGGCCGACCACAAAATCTGCTCAACCGCGTGGTGATTTCACCTTTGCGCCGTTGGATAAACAACCGAAAGCCTGATGCTCTTATCCGCCCTCACGTGCTAACGTGATCAGGTGACACCTCATTCTGCCCTCTGTTGAACAGAGGGCATTGTCGTTTCTGCAACAAAGCGTTTTTACTACCGCAAACAGGGTATGACATTGACTGAAAGCGTTGCTTCTTTTTTGGAAAACTGGCTGCTGGCACCTCGTTATCTGTCATGGTTGTGGCACGGTTTTTTGCTGACACTGTGGCTTTCACTGTGTGTGGTTGTGCTATCAACGTTGCTGGGAATGGTGCTTGCCGCGGCAAGAGATAGCCAACGTAACCTCTTGCGCTGGCCGGTAATCGCTTACAGTGCTTTGTTTCGCAATACGCCGTTGCTGGTACAGTTGTTCTTTTGGTATTTCGGTGCGGCGCAGTTGCTGCCGGGTGCACTGTTGCAATGGCTGAATTCACCCCATGATGTGACCATTGCCGGTCAGGTTTTAAGTTGGCCCTCTTTCGAGTTTCTTGCTGGATTGATTGGCCTGACGCTCTATTCTAGCGCGTTTATTGCCGAAGAGATTCGGGCAGGAATAGGCGGGGTCGCGCGTGGACAAAAACACGCATCGCTGGCATTGGGGCTGACGCCCTGGCAAGCCATGCGTTATGTCGTGCTGCCTCAGGCGCTGAAAATTGCTATGCCACCGCTGCTGGGGCAATACATGAATATCATCAAGAATTCCTCTTTAACGATGGCGATTGGCGTAGCTGAACTCTCTTACGCCTCACGTCAGGTAGAGACCGAAACCTTGCGCACCTTTCAGGCGTTCGGCGTGGCGACGGTGTTGTATATCGCTATCATTGCGCTGATCGAAGGCTGGGGCATGTGGCGGCAGCAACGTCAATTGGCGCGAGGGCACTAACATGGATTTTACGATTATCAGCGATAACCTCAGCTATCTGCTGTGGGGCACTTTTCCTGATGGCCCACTCGGAGGGGCCGCATTGACGCTCGTCATCAGCGCATTGGCCGGTATCGTTTCTGCGGTTTTGGGCACGGTGCTGGGGGTGGCGCTGGCGATGTCGCGTGGCTGGCTGGGCGCGCTGTTGGCGCTGGTGCTGGGTTTTTTCCGCGCCATCCCGGTGATCATGCTGATTTTTTGGACTTACTTCCTGCTGCCTATTGTGTTTGGTGTCGATATTCCTGAAATCACCACCGTGGTGTGCGCTCTGGCGTTTATTGGCGCAGCCTATCTGGCGCATGGCGTCAAGGCGGGGATTGTTGCCATCAGTCAGGGGCAGTGGCAGGCTGGGCTGTCGTTGGGTTTTAGCCGCTGGCGCGTACTCTGGTTTATCGTGTTGCCCCAGGCGCTACGCATGATGGTGCCATCGTTTATCAACCAGTGGATTTCCTTAATCAAGGATACCTCGCTGGCCTATATCGTGGGCGTGGGGGAATTGACGTTTCTGGCCACCCAGGTTAACAACCGCAGTATGGTTTACCCCACCGAAGTGTTCCTGTTTGTGGCGCTGGTTTACTTTATTATCTGTCTGGCGTTGGAGCTGTTGGCACATCGCGTCAGCCAGCGCTATGCGGTGCATGCACGGGTTGACGCGCCAAAACGTCGGTTTTGGTGGCGCTGGCGGCCGCGCCCAGCCTAGCGCGGCCTAACGCCGTCAGGCGGTGATGTTCCAGCCTTTTTCGCGCCACAGCTGCGGTAAGTCACGCACGTTGTGGAAGGTGGTCACCAGCGGGTGATCGATGGGCGGATTGTGCGGGTCGGCGCAGTAGTAGTACACCGGAATGCCTGCGGCGATACCCGCTTCCACGCCTGAAAACGAATCTTCCACGAGCAGACAGTTTGCCAGATTGACCTGCATCTGCTGAGCGGCGTGATAAATAACGGCGGGATCGGGCTTCCATTTTTTCAAATCGTAACCGCTATACAGACGATCGGCGAAGTGCTCTCGCAGACCGGTTAACCCGAGCGAGTGGTGCATTTTGCTGACCGGGCCGTTCGACACCACGCCCATTGGCACAGTAATCGCGGCAAGCAGTTCTGGAATACCGTCAATAGGTTGCAGCGATTCTTCAAACAGCCGGGCGATCTCTGCACGGAAGTGTTTTTCCAGCGTTTCAGGCACCACTGTCAGGCCATGTTGTGCACTCACTCTGTCGATAATGTCGTAGAGCTTGACGCCTTTGTAGGTCTTGATGACCTCTTCCAGCGACAACTGTAAGCCATACGGAATAAAAATGTTCACATAGGCCTGGCAACAAATCACTTCGCTGTCGACCAGCGTGCCATCACAATCGAAAAAAACACAGTCAATCGAAGACATGGGGTTCCTTATTGGTAACGCGTGTGGTTCGCCCACTACTTTACCCCACTGCGCCAGTATTTTGGCCTTACCGGGCATAAACACGATAAAACCCTGTTTTTCACTTGGGATTCATTTTTTGTTCTGAAGGCGGATCGTTATGGCTGGTTCGCTGTTTTTCTCGCGTGTTTGCGGAAAAAAGAGGACCCGATACCGTGGCGAGGATCGGTCGCGATAACGTTTGCTTATAGCGAGAAAAAAAACCGGCTAACGGCGTTAATCTCTGCACATTTTGTTATAGGATACCCACCGACCATAATTCCTTATCTGGAACGTTGATAATGAAAACATCACAACCTGAGCTTGCGGGAGAGCAAGGCTTATTGGAGCGCGTATTCAAACTGCGCCAACATGGCACTACGGCGCGTACGGAAACGATTGCTGGGTTCACGACCTTTCTTACCATGGTATACATCGTTTTCGTAAACCCGCAGATTCTGGGTGTCGCGGGCATGGATACCCAAGCGGTGTTTGTGACCACCTGTCTGATTGCTGCGTTTGGTAGTATTTTGATGGGGCTGGTGGCTAACCTGCCGGTTGCATTGGCGCCCGCCATGGGGCTGAATGCCTTTTTCGCGTTCGTCGTCGTCGGTGCCATGGGGATTTCCTGGCAGATCGCGATGGGCGCCATCTTCTGGGGCGCGGTCGGCTTTCTGATACTGACCATTTTCCAGATTCGCTACTGGATGATTGCTAACATCCCGATCAGTTTGCGTTTAGGCATTGCCAGCGGTATCGGTTTGTTTATCGGTATGATGGGCCTGAAAAACGCTGGCATCATTGTTGCCAACCCGGAAACGCTGGTGACCATCGGCAACCTGACGTCTCACAGCGTTCTGCTGGGCGCGCTGGGGTTCTTTATCATTGCGGTGCTGGCCTCACGTAACATTCACGCCGCTGTGCTGATCTCTATCGTGGTGACCACGGTCATTGGCCTGTTGCTGGGTGACGTGAAATTTTCTGGCGTGTTTTCCATGCCGCCGAGCGTCACGTCCGTTGTCGGTCAGGTGGATCTGTCGGGGTCACTGAATTTGGCGCTTTCTGGCGTGATCTTCTCCTTTATGCTGGTAAACCTGTTTGATTCCTCCGGCACCCTGATTGGTGTGACGGATAAAGCCGGGTTAGTCGATGCACGCGGTAAATTCCCTCGGATGAAGCAGGCGCTTTACGTTGATAGCATCAGCTCGGTGGCCGGTTCGTTGATTGGCACCTCCTCCGTCACCGCGTATATCGAAAGCTCTTCCGGTGTCTCGGTTGGCGGGCGCACCGGACTGACAGCGGTTGTGGTCGGTATTCTGTTCCTGCTGGTGATTTTCCTCTCACCGTTGGCCAGCATGGTGCCCGCTTATGCGGCGGCAGGTGCGCTGATTTATGTTGGGGTGTTGATGACCTCGAGCCTGGCGCGCGTGAAATGGGACGATCTTACCGAAGCGGTGCCTGCGTTCATTACTGCGGTGATGATGCCGTTCAGCTTCTCCATCACCGAAGGGATTGCCCTGGGCTTTATCTCCTATGTGGTGATGAAGGCGGCAACCGGGCGCTGGCGTGAAATCAGCCCTTGTGTGGTGGTGGTTGCGGCGCTGTTCCTGCTGAAGTTTATCTTTATCGACGCGCATTAATCACCCGCGCCGTCAGTGAAAAAAAGCCCCGCTAGCGGGGCTTTTTTTATGTCAAACCGAAGGGACCTTCTCTGCAACGTGGCTGATAAGCTTGATGTAACTGCGCGATTGCCGTTGCTGCTGGATTATCTCACCGGTTTTATCCATCACGCCGTTACCCTGATAACGCCAGGTCATTAAATGGTTTATGGTCGGAATTCGCGCACAGGCCCAAGCCAGATAGCCATCGATATCACTGATGGCTTCCAGTGAGGGGAAGTAGGTTGAGCGTAATCGACCGGAGGCGGGGTGCAGCCGCAGGTTATCGCCATGGCTGAACTCAGGATCCGATAACTTGGTGATGGCTTGTCGAAGGGTGCAGAGCTGCGTGGCGGCTTCTAGCGGATCGCTTTGGGCATTGATCCAGGCGGTTTCTGCTGGCGTCTGCGTAGGGATCGACGTGACATGGGCGGGGCGCAAATGAACAATCTCGATATCAATCCCCACTTTCCCCTCTTCGCTCAGCAATATCGCCAGCGTATTGCCCGCATAGGCCACACTGAAATCGGGAAGATGGGGGTCGATAAAATGAGGACGCTCATCAGGCGAAAGCGTTATTGCGGGTAATACCGGGTAGCCGAAAAAATAGAACATCATCTCGGCCAGCAGTGCTCGACTTTTTAAGTAACGTTCGCGCCGCCTGGCAGGGAGCTCCTGCGCAGCGGCGATCAGTGCATCGGGCAAGCGTTGTAGATCGGGTAATGCCTCCGTGCCGGTCCACCTGACAAAATGGCAGGTCATGCTTCACTCCGTGATAGTCACCAAGGGATGAGTGTTCTCCGATTCACCCCGATAAAATACAAATTATATGCATATTAACAGACTATTATATGAACAAAAGTAAAAATACCCATAAGTTTGGGCTATTGACCCTCAACGGTATCATCGTTTCTGTCTTACAACAGGCGAATATCCGCGTTATCACGCGCCGCCTGTTGTTGCTTTTTGAAACTCCGCTGTTGCAGCTCACTGTTGTTCACCAGGGTCAGTGCGGATGTCGGACACACCCGCACGCACGAGGGGGAAGCGGCAACATCGACGCAGAGATCGCACTTGTGCACCTCGCTTTTTGCCGCCATGCCTTGTTGTGAGGTCAGCACCACGTCAATCGCACCAAAAGGACAAGCAATAACGCAACTTTTACAGCCAATGCAACGGGATTGAATGACCTGAATGCTGTCGTGGTGGCGCACCAGCGCATCATGAGGGCACACGCTGGCGCAGGGGGCGTTTTCGCACTGGCGGCACAATACCGGCACGCTCACCTGTGCGCCTTTGATCACCTTCAGGCGCGGGAAGAAACGCGCTTTGTCGATGGTGGCATCGGCGCCGCCCGCATGGGCGACGGCACAGGCGATTTCACAGGTGCGGCAGCCAATACATTTACTGGCATCGGCAATCACAAAAGCGTTCATTGAAGCGTTTCCTCGCGCGACGAGTTGAACTGAGAAGCCAGCGAGACCGCCGGTAAGGAAGCGATGGTGCTTTGTAACCCCATCTGGTCGAGCATGCTGATGGCGGCTTTGCGCCCATCGGCAATTGCGGTAACCACTAAATCCGCGCCGCGTACGGCATCGCCACCGGCAAAAATGCGTGGATGGTTGGTCTGACACGGACGTCGGCCATTGCCGCGCGCCGGCGCGTTGATGTGACCCCAATCATCCAGCCTCACCTTGGCCTCTTCGAGCCACGGCATGCTGTGCGGCTGGAAGCCAAACGCCGTGATGACGGCCTCGGCGGGTTGGACAAATTCGGAACCGGGGATCACGCGGGGCCGACGGCGGCCGCTGGCATCGGCCTCGCCCATCTCCGTTCTGACCAGGCTGATGCCGCAGACGTTGCCTTGCTCATCCAGACAAATCTTTTGCGGCTGAACGTTAAACATAAATTCCGCGCCCTCTTCGCGTGAGTTCTTCACCTCTTTTTTCGAGCCCGGCATGTTGGATTCATCGCGGCGATAGGCGCACGTTACTGATTCCGCTCCCTGACGCAGTGAGGTTCGCAGGCAGTCCATGGCCGTGTCACCACCGCCGAGCACCACCACACGCTTTCCTTCCATCGAAATATAGGGCTCTTCTTCCAGATCGGGCAGGCCCATAACCCGTTTGGTGTTGGCAATCAGGAACGGCAAGGCATCGTAAACGCCGGGCGCATCTTCATTTTCCAGACCCGCTTTCATCGAACGGTAGGTGCCGACGCCGAGGAACAGGGTTTCGTATTCCTCCATGATGTGCGACAGCGCGATATCTTTCCCGACTTCGGTATTGAGTTGGAAGTGAATGCCCATTTCGCTAAACAGGTGGCGGCGATGGGTCAGCACTTTTTTGTCCAACTTGAAGGGAGGAATACCGAAGGTGAGCAGGCCGCCAATCTCTGGATGGCGATCGAACACGGTAACCTCAACGCCATTGCGTGCCAGCACGTCCGCACAGGCTAAACCGGCGGGCCCGGCACCGATGATCGCTGCGCGTTTGCCGGTCGGCGTAACGCCGCTCATATCCGGCTTCCATCCCATCGCCATGGCGCTGTCCGTGATGTAACGCTCGATATTGCCGACGGTAACCGCGCCGAATTCTTTACCCAGCGTACAGGCACCTTCGCACAAACGATCCTGCGGGCATACGCGACCGCAGATCTCCGGCAGGCTGCTGGTTTGGTGTGAAAGCTCTACCGCTTCCAGAATGCGGCCCTGCTTCGCCAGGCTGATCCAGTGCGGAATACTGTTGTGCAGTGGGCAGGTCCATTCACAAATGGAATGATTGCCGCAGGAGAGGCAGCGGCTCGCCTGATCTTGCGTCTGCTCGGCGGAGAAACCGTGATAAATTTCGTCAAACGTGGTTTTGCGCAGCTCAATGGGCTTTTTCTTCGCCTCTACGCGCGGCCAGTTTTGGCGCTGTTTGAGTGGATTGGCGCTTTTGGTCGGCATGATCGGCGTGGCGCGCTGCCAGGTGGTGGCAGAACGCTGTGCCATCGCCTGTTGCTTGGCTTTTCGCTTCGCCTCCAGCGTCTGTTCGCTCACCAGCGTGAGCGCTTGCGTCGGGCAGGCCGCCACGCACGCCTGACCTTCTGGGCGGCCGATACACAGGTCGCATTTATGCGCGAGCGAGGCCGGGCTGGTGGGTTCTGCAACCATCGACATCGCGCCAAACGGGCAGGCAAGCACACAGGTTTTACAACCGATGCATTTATCTTTTAACAGTTGGATGCTGTTGTCTTTACGCACCAGCGCCTGCGTAGGGCATACGCTGGCACAGGGGGCATCTTCACAGTGGCGGCAGGTTACCGCAGAGCGCAGCTCCGGCGTATTGAAGGCCTTGATGCGGGGTAAAAACGCGTCCGCACTTGCAGGATACTGGTTGTCGTTGTGTGAAATGACACAGGCGATTTCACAGGCTTTACAGCCCATGCAATCTTGAGCGTTAGCAATAACAAAGCGATTCATAACCTCTCCCTGACACATCTAGCCGATAAAAAAGAACCCAGAGTGGTGACGACAAACGTCCCGCAGCCTGTTTGCCGCGTACATTTCCCGCGCCGGATGAGGAAAGATCATCGGCGAGGCGTTACTCTCTGATTGTTAACGTTCGATTTTTTGTCTGGTCACCCAGAAAGCGGTTTGGAAGGGGTTGGCACGGGTCTCGTACTTGCAGGAGAAAACACAAGAAAAAATACAACTTCCCCCCATTTACTGTCTTTCATCCTACTGGCTCCCTCTGTCTGTAATCTTGATGTAGGACATGTAAATAGAGGGTTAATGAGGGAGAAGCATTGTAGGGAATAAAAACAAAATACTGTGTTGTCTCAGTGAGTTACGTTGCTGTGTTTTACGTAGAGCAACATCGATTTTTCAGCATAATGTGCCAGTAAATGACGGAATTATAAACGATAACCTTGGTGTTGTTGTGGTTTTGGCGTTTTTTGTTATTAAAATTAAGAAAAACAGCTAGTGACAGGTCTTTACATTCATCATATTGTAATAGGGCGAATTAATTACATTTAACATAATGAATTTACTCGTGATTTATGTAATTCCCACGGAAATAGTCGGTAAAGATCACAAAAGAATATTGATAAGGGATTGGTCTATGAACAAAAAAATCATTCTGGGTTCTCTATTGGTATCCGCGGCATTGTTAAGTGGATGTGCAACAGAGTCTTCACGCAGCGTTGAGACCCCTAAAGTTACCTCCTACCAAACGGCATATCAGGGCGTTCGTAGCCCGATATCTGTCGGAAAATTTGAAAACCGCTCGAACTACATGAACGGCATTTTCTCTGATGGCGTTGACCGTCTGGGAAATCAATCAAAAACCATTCTGGTGAGCCACCTTCAGCAGACCGGTCGCTTCAATGTGTTGGATCGTACCAACATGGAAGAGATCAAGGCAGAAGCAGGTATCAAAGGCCAGCAGCAAAAACTCAAAGGCGCGAGCTATGTCATCACGGGTGATGTAACCGAATTCGGGCGCAAGGAAGTGGGCGATCACCAACTGTGGGGCATTCTCGGTCGCGGAAAAACGCAGGTTGCCTACGCCAAAACCACGTTGAACGTGGTTAATGTGCAAACGTCGGAAGTGGTTTACTCGGTACAAGGTGCGGGTGAATACACGCTCTCTAACCGTGAAATTATCGGCTTTGGCGGCACGGCAAGCTACGACTCCACCCTGAATGGCAAAGTGTTAGATCTTGCTATTCGTGAAGCGGTGAACAACCTGGTATCCGGTATTGAGAGCGGCGCATGGCGCCCGAGCAACTAACAGCATAGGGATTGCTACGTATGTCTTATGGAAAAAAAGGCGTACTGCTGCTGGCGGCAGCGGTACTGGCAGGTTGTGCCACAGAACCCAAAACGATTTATAGCTGGGATAATTATCAACCGACGCTGTATCAATATTATCAACAGGATAAAACCAGCCCTGAAGAACAGATCACCGCGCTGAATCTGGCGCTTGAAAAAGCCAAAGCGAAAAATAAACCGGTTCCGCCCGGCTTACACGCTCAGCTTGGCTTACTCTACGCCAATACCGGGCGGGGCACGGAAGCCCGTCAACAGTTTGAAACGGAAAAAGCGCAATTTCCAGAGTCTGCGCCGTACATGGATTTTCTGTTGAGCAAAAATAAAGGAGCGGCCAAATGAACCGTTTGTTGGGATTTCTTGGGCTGGCATGCGCTTTGGTCCTGACCGGCTGTGCCAAGCCGACACCGTATGATTACACCGCGTTTAAGCAAAGTCGGCCGAAATCCATTCTGGTACTGCCACCGCTCAACCATTCCCCGGATATCAAAGCGAGTCCCAGCATGTTGACGCAGGTGACCTACCCGTTGGCGGAAGCAGGGTATTATGTGTTGCCGGTAGCGGTAGTGGATGAAACCTTCAAGCAAAACGGCATGACCACGGCGCAGGATATTCACGCGGTGAGCATCGATAAGCTGCGCCAGATTTTCGGGGCTGATGCTGCGCTCTATTTGGATGTTAAAGATTACGGCTCCAAGTACATGGTGCTCAGCAGCGAAACGCGTGTCACGGCGGAAGCCAAGCTGGTGGATTTGAAAACCGGCAAACAGATTTGGAACGGTGTTGCCACGGCGTCCAGCAGCGAGCAGCAGTCCAACTCTAATGGCATCCTTGGCGCCTTAGTGCAGGCGGCAATAGAACAGATTGCCAGTACGGTGTCTGACAAAGGGCACGACATTGCCGGTATCACCAGCGTGCGCCTGCTCTCTGCGGGCACGCCGCGCGGTGTGCTGTATGGCCCGCGTTCGTTGCAATACGGCAAAGATGGCCTGTAAGTGATATTCCGTACGATTGATAATGCCTGAAGGCATTATCACGAAAAGTGGAGCGCAGCAGGTTGCGCTCCACTTTACTTATCCATTCATTATCAAAATATCCCCTTTCACATAAAGCCGATTGTTAGTAGTTTTTTCGATAAAAAAACACAAAATAGAAAAAACTTCAGAATCTTATTTAAAGGTGTGAAATGGCTGTTAATCTGCTGGGCGAACAACGATTAAGTACTAAAAATTATGCAAATTTAATCAAGCATAATGAAAAGGATAAAGCGACCCATTTAAACGTGTGGGACAAATTTTGTGATTTGTTCAGAAAGTGCAAAAAAAGCGATGTTGTTAATACCTTTTATAATCTTATTCATGGTGATGGCCGCAATCATGATAATAGCGGGAAAAATGCGTTTTATCATTTTGAACAGTTAAGGCATATGGCGGATCCTGATGACAGACATTTGTTTACCACGCGTGTTGCTGAAATCAATGGCGATGAGAATAAATATATATTTTTAATCGATAATGTGGAAATAACCACTGTGTCGGTTAAGAGTTGGGATGCGCTTTATAGACTGGAGCATAATTCACAGCCTTTAATCGATAATTATGAAAAAATTGTCTATGATTATGTTAAAGAAAATAAAAGCAGGTTTTTAGATGAATATAAACAGACTAAAATTGCTGATAATTACGGCTCTGATGAGTTAATGGATTACAGTTGCTTTTTTTTGAATAACCACAGTGAAGTGAAAAAAACGCTGTTAGAACGAGGCATTATCAATATCGATGTCATGGATGAAATTAAATATGATATGGATAAAACGATTCCTGTTGAAGATAATCGACGGGGATATGCCCTTACAACCATCGCTGGATCATTGAGAACGGAATATCATTTGGATGGAGATGCGATGTAACCGAGGCATGCACAATGCCCTTTTCCTGATGCTGAGGAAAATAACATCACACTGCAACCAGGCTGTGAATGAATACGTCCACAGCCTGGCGATAACACGAAACGGTGTGTTGAATTAGCGAACTGAACTTGCCAGCGCGCGATCGTTCTCCTGCCGTTCTAATGCCAACTCGATCAATGCCGTGATGAGATCGGTATAGCTTAGGCCGCTGGCCTGCCACAGTTTTGGATACATGCTGATATTGGTGAAGCCGGGCAGCGTATTGACTTCATTGATAATCACTTCATTATCCGGCGTGAGGAAGATATCGACACGCGCCATGCCCTGACATTCCAGCGCCTGGAAGGCCTGCAAGGCAATGCGTTGGATTTTTTCGTTAATGTCAGGTGTAAGATCCGCTGGCGCTCGCACCAGCGCACCTTGTTCGTTGATGTATTTGGTATCGTAAGAGTAAAACTCGTCGCTCAGCACAATTTCGCCACAGACGCTGGCTTTCGGGTGATCGTTGCCCAGCACCGCGCACTCGATTTCTCTGCCAACAATCGCCGCTTCCACCAGCACCTTATGATCGAACTGGAAAGCCAGCTCAACCGCCTGCTGAAATTCTGCTTCGTTGCGTACCTTGCTCACGCCGACAGACGAACCCTGATTGGCCGGTTTGATAAACAGCGGCAGCCCAAGCGCAGTACTGACGCTGGCAAAGCTGTGATGCTGGCGATTGGCGCGATTCAGGGTCACAAACGGTGCCACCAGCAAGCCTGCATCACGCAGTAGGCGTTTGGTGACATCTTTATCCATGCTGACCGCTGAGCCCAGTACGCTGCTGCCTACAAACGGTATATTGGCCATTCTCAGCAAGCCTTGCAGTGAGCCATCTTCTCCCAGCGTGCCGTGTACGATGGGAAAAATAACATCCAACTGGGTAAGGGCATGAGCATTCTGGCTTTCGATCACTTGCTGCTGTGTTTGACCAGGGATCAGAGCAACGCTTTTGTTTGAGCGGTTCAAGGCGATCAGCGCGGGGTTCTCGGCATTCAGCAGGTAGTTTGACGCGTCGTTGATATGCCACGCCCCTTGCTTGTCGATACCAAGCAGCGTCACATCAAACTTGGCTTTATCAATGGCATCAATAATATTCTTGGCCGATTGTAACGAGACCTCGTGCTCAGCGGATTTACCGCCAAAAATGATGCCCACACGTAGCTTCTTCATGCGTTGATTCCTGTGTTGTAGTGCCAAACCCGTAGCGCTTAGGGTACTGATTAGATAATCAAGCGCCTCTGCGATCAAGCGCTTCAGGCTATTGCGGGTAAAAAAACTCGGTCAGGGAACGACGTGAGCGCCACGGGGTGAAACGATATTGTGCTGTTGTTTCGAATACGTGGCCTACGCTAGGCGATGTCACGAATAAAAACAGAGGGAGGATTCGCAAGATGGAAATAGAACTTGCAGGGGGAAGGACGTTACACCATTGCAATATGAAGAATTTAATACAGTATGACGATAAAAATAAAGCAACGGCATTGAGTTTATGGCAACGATTTCTCGATCTATTCAGAATATCGCCCAAAAAGGACGTTATTGACTCCCTTTATGAAAACATTAATGAGTATCCCGCCGCCAAGCTCGGTGGTGCAGTCTATTATCGTTTTTATAATTTCGAGAAACTCAAAGCGTTGGCCTTACCGGCATATAAAAACCTGTTTAAAATAAATGTACAACCGTTGGGAATGCTGGGGACGAGATACACTTTTTCAATCGATAAAGTCGATATTTACAGTTTCGATACACCCAATAATTGGGATTCATTGTCTGAGCTTTCGTTTAATCAATTGCCTTTGATCGAAAACTACAGCCCTATCGTTAAAAAATACGCCGCCGATAATGAGGTTGAGTTTGCCAGACAATTCCCGGATACCAAGATAAAAGATGACTACGGTGGTGATGAAGTCATGGATTATAGCTGCTTTTTTTTAGAGAAAAATCCAGACATTAAACTCACCTTGCTTGAGCATGGTCTCTTCGATCTGGATATCACCAACGCCTTTGTAAAGGAGATGGAAGCTCAACTCAAAGGTGATGATGATAGAATCGGAAGGATCAATTACCGATTGATCACCTTGCAAGTATCACTCAAATATCTTGAGAGCAGAGATTGCATGGCATGATATATTCACCGGCAGTGGGGTGTTGAGTGCGTTGGTACAACCCCACTGCCGATGATATCTCGCCTTACCCGCCGCGCTGTTTACTGATGAAATGCCGCCTGCGGCGTTGAAAGCGCGGCTCAAGGAGAGTCAGGTGGAGATTATTCTTTCGGGGGAGGAGGGTATATCGCAGTAGGCTGGAACACCCTTGTCTGTGATGCCAGTGTCGCGTTTGACCTTGTTTTTGCACCGATAAAGGTCTTGTTGACTCTGGCCTAACGATCATTCTTGATTGCTATTGGTTAAAATTATTATTCATCAAAAGCGCCCATCAATATATAGGTCGCATCCTTTCGTTTGTGCTGATCGATCATTGGCACCAGACGTTTGAAGTGTTCGCTGGCGCAATGTTCATCCAGCGCCGCATGGTCTGGCCACTCTTCGATGAAGATGAAGTGCCCGACGTCTTTCTCGTCGACATACAGATCGTAGGCAATGCACAGCGGCTCTTTCTTGGTGGCCTCAACCAACTCTCGATACAGCGGGAGTACGGTTTCAATCGCCTCTGGCTTGATAAAATCTTCGGCAATCACTTTTAGCATGTTAGGTCCTCGGTTTTTGTCGGGTGGCTTTACTTGTCTACACTTAAAATCATTATAAAAAAATTTGTTATGAGTTTTTTTCATGGTCATGGAGCAAAATCATGATTCCATTCTTCGGATCTTATCAGCCTTACGAGCGAGTCCGCTGAAAATGGCGGAACTGATATGCTCAGGAAAATCGGGTGGCAACTGTGCAGACACCTGAGCGATAACATCCCCTGTCTGATTCGCCATATCCTGCATCAGATTGGCGGCGACTTCTTTAGAGAACCCGACATGCCCTGCGGTACTGATGAAATGGCGGGGCTGAATCATCGCGAAATGATACTGACGATTCTTTCCTTGCAATGCCATTGCCATCTTCGCTTTCTTTTCTTGAATGCTGCCGCTCTCAAACAGTGGGTAAGCCGACATCACATCGTAAAATGGGGTCATCCGAAAGGATGAACCGGCCTCGATAAAGAGGCTGAAATTCTTGCCGTGCCCGTCTATTGCCGCCAACATCCAGAACAGGATTTGCGACTTGAAGAACATCTCTCGGTCATGGGTTGCCAAACGTGAGCCCAACAGTAATCTCATTGCATCAGCAATACCGGGACCGCCATCTGATTCATATTTCAATGCAGGTGGAATACCAAGAGATTGACAGAAATCCTCCTGAGGCAGCCGCATCAACCAGCCGCCGTTACTCGCCCACCGCCGATCAAAACGTTCAACGATGAGCACTTTCTTTTGACCGAAGACGGCAAGTTCTGCTGCGGGGGTCTCAAACCCAAACGCGTTTGCAATACGCAGGCACAACCACTCATTCTCGCAGCTCTCACTCAGATCGATGTTGTTCTGCACTATCCTGCCGATGGGGAGCTTGAAAATATGGCTTGTTGGTGTACTACCCAGTGGCCGTTGCCACTGCCCTTGATGCCAAAGCAACGCTGTCTTTTCTTGTGCTCCAGCCAAGGAGATACGGAAGTCGACATCATCAACCATCCCCAAGGGGGCTATCTGATAGCCCTCCAACAGTGACTCTATTTGCCCTTCATCCAAAGGCGTTGCAATCATTTCAGTCACGGGAGGTATCTGGCTGGCAGGTGGGTAAAGCTGAATAGCCCCTACACAATCACGCCCTACGCTTGCCAGTAAATCAAAGGGATGAGCTGTTTCTACCTGAAATCTGGCCTGCATTCTGGCGATAATTGCTTCTGAATCCGGCAAAAGGTTGTGAAAGAAATTAAACACCTCAGGTCCCCGGAGTCTGTCACTTCTCAATGGGAGTGACAGTGATATGGGCCGTGCATCATCTTCGGCAAGCCACTCCGGTAGATACTGAAATGACATCGCTCCGCTGCCATCCCGGAACAACGTACCAACGACATCACCGTTCATTGCAACCGTCAGCGTTTGTGTTCTCATTCCTCACCACTCCCTTTTCTGAATCTTTCCCTCGTTCAAAATAGCATCTCTTTTTACGACATGGAGTTCCAGATCCAGCGCAGCGAGGATCTTAAACAACGTATCAAGTTTGGTGGATTCCGGTTTGTTCTCGAAATCAGATACGGTTGTTTGCTTTATTCCGACCCTATCGCCGGTTTCTCGCTGAGTCTTCTTATGGCTTTTGCGTTGGTCACGGACCACATTTGCTAACGCCGATGGAGATGTCACTCTCATACTTTTTCCTTTAGCAAGCGCACAGTATTAACCCCTATAGAGGGTAAGACCCATATAACCTCTATAGGGGTTAAAATAAATATAACCCCTGTAGGGGATATTATCAATATAACCCCTATAAAGGTTAAACCGTATATATCCCATGAGGGCGGTGCCACTTCTTTTCGCAAGTGGACAGATCTGTGAGCACTAAAGAACGATGTTCCCGTAAGCAGTATTCCCCCGAACAGGGGCTTGGATTGGTCAAAATGGCCTTAGATACCACGATGAAGGCACCCGAGGTTTTTTACATCACTTCCCAATACAAAAACTCGAGAAAATCCGTCCCAACAAATCATCGGAAGTAAATTCCCCGGTAATCTCATTCAGCGCCTGCTGTGCCAGTCGTAGCTCTTCTGCCAGCAGTTCGCCTGCGTAAGCGCTCACTAACTGTTCTTTGCCTTGTTCCAGATGCTGTGCGGCGGTTTCCAGTGCTTGCAGGTGGCGGCGGCGTGCCAGGAAGCCCCCTTCGGTGTTGCTGGTAAAGCCCATGCTCTGTTTTAGATGATTACGCAGGATATCGATGCCATCACCGGTTTTAGCGGACAGGCGAATCAGCGAGTAAGTGTTTATCTCTTCAATGCCTTGTGGCTCGCCGGTAATGTCGGCTTTATTGCGCACCACGGTAATCGGCAGTGTGGCAGGCAGGCGCGCCATAAACTCCGGCCAAATCTCGGCAGGCGATGTGGCATCGGTGGTGGTGCTATCAACCATAAACAGCACACGATCGGCCTGCTCAATCTCTTGCCAGGCGCGCTCAATGCCGATACGTTCCACTTCGTCGCTGGCATCGCGCAGTCCGGCGGTGTCGATGATATGTAGCGGCATGCCGTCGATATGGATATGCTCGCGCAGTACGTCGCGCGTGGTGCCCGCAATAGCGGTTACGATCGCCGCCTCGCGTCCAGCCAGTGCGTTAAGCAGGCTGGACTTGCCCGCATTCGGGCGTCCAGCAATCACCACCTTCATGCCTTCACGCAGCAGGCTGCCCTGATGCGCTTCGGCCTGAACATCGGCCAGATCGGCCATCACGCCGTTGAGTTCTGCCTCAATCTTGCCGTCAGAGAGGAAATCGATCTCCTCATCGGGAAAATCAATGGCAGCCTCGACATAGATGCGCAGATGAATCAGCGCTTCCACCAGACGGTGAATGCGGGTAGAGAAGGCACCTTGCAAGGAGTTCAGCGCAGAGCGCGCTGCTTGCTCGGAGCTGGCATCGATCAGGTCAGCGATAGCTTCGGCCTGCGCCAGATCGAGCTTGTCATTGAGAAACGCGCGTTCGGAGAACTCGCCGGGGCGCGCAATGCGCAGGCCGGGCAGTGCCAGAATGCGCTGCATCAGCACATCGAGAATAACCGGGCCACCGTGCCCTTGCAGCTCCAACACGTCCTCGCCGGTAAAGGAATTGGGGCCAGGAAACCAGATGGCAATACCCTGATCCAGCGCGCTGCCGTCGGCATCGCGAAACGGCAGGTAATCCGCATGGCGCGGTTTGGGTAATTTACCCAGCACAGCACGCGCCACGTCGGCCGCCTGCTGGCCGGACACGCGCAAAATACCTACGCCGCCGCGTCCGGGGGGCGTGGCTTGGGCTACGATGGTATCGGTATGGCTCATGATGGTTTCTCTGTGGCGATTAAACAAAAAAATAAGGCGGCCCATAGCCGCCTTATTCTCAGACTTGTGCAGTCCGCTTATTTCTTCTCTTTCTTGTCGCGGCTGTGCAGGCCTTTCTTCTCCAGCCCGCGGTAAATCAACTGCTGCTGGATAATGGTGACCAGGTTGCTGACGATATAGTACAGCACCAGACCTGACGGGAACCACAGGAAGAACACGGTAAAGATAACCGGCATGTAGGTCATGATCTTCTGCTGCATCGGGTCGGTCACTGTGGTCGGCGACATCTTCTGAATGAAGAACATCGTGATACCCATCAGGATCGGCAGGATGTAGAACGGGTCTTGTGCAGACAGGTCAGTGATCCACAGGATGAACGGCGCATGGCGCAGCTCAACCGAGCTCATCAGCATGTAGTACAACGCCAGGAAGATAGGCATCTGGATCAGCAGCGGGAAGCAGCCGCCCAGCGGGTTCACTTTCTCCGCCTTGTACAGTGCCATCATCTCTTGGCTCATGCGCTGCTTGTCATCACCGATACGCTCGCGCATGGCTTGCATTTTCGGTTGCAGCATACGCATTTTTGCCATCGAGGTGTACTGCGCTTTGGTCAGCGGATACATGATGCCGCGCACGATAAAGGTGATAGCGATAATGGAGAAGCCCCAGTTACCGATGAAGCCGTGCAGGAATTTCAGCAGTTTGAACAGCGGCTGGGAGATAAACCACAGCCAACCGTAATCCACTGACAGGTCCAGATGCGGTGCAACGGCCGCCATCTTGTCCTGAATTTCCGGGCCAACCCACAGCACCGCGCTGATGTCTTTCTGCGCGCCTGCGTCAACGGTTACCGGCGTGGCTTTAAAGCCAATGGCGGCCAAACCGTTACCCAACTGCGAGGTATAGAAGGTGTTGGCACCCGCGGTGGTCGGGATCCACGCGGTAGCAAAATACTGCTGCAACATGGCAACCCAGCCACCCTCGGTGGTGACGTTCAGGTTTTCTTTCATGTCGCTGAAGCTGTATTTCTTGTACTTATCGTCGCTGGAGGAGAACGCTGCGCCACGATAGGTATGAAGTGCAAAGTTATTGCTGCCGGTGTCGCGGTGTTTCGGCAGATCAATAGACTGTTTCAACTGACCAAACAGCGTCAACTCCAACGGCTGTGCGCTGGTGTTATTCACGTTGTAGCTCACGTTCAGCGCGTAGTCGCCGCGTTTAAGCACGAACGTTTTGGTGAAGGTCACGCCGTCAGCGTTGGTGTAGGTCAACGGAATGGTCAGCGCGTCCTGCCCGTCAGCCAGTTCAAAATGATCCTGTGCGGCAGTAAACAGCGGACGTGCGCCGTTCGCCGGATTATCCGGACCGTGTTTACCCGTCAATCCACTCTGTGCCTGATACACGAATTCCGGCGTGGTTTCCAGCAGCAGGAATGGCGTAGCAGAATGCAGTTTGTCAGGGAACGCCAGCAGATTGGCTTGTTCGATATCGCCGCCGCGCGTATTGATAGTCAGCGACAGCACGTCGGTTTTCACCGTGATCAGTTTACCCTGACCGCTGTTAGGCACGCCCTGGCTGGCGGTATCACCGTTGACTGCGTTCGTCGCTTGCTGGATGGCCTGCGTTGAAGCGGCAGGCGGATTTTTATCCGTCTCCCACGTCTGCCAGATCAGAAAGCTTACGAATAGCAGAGCGATGAGAAGAAGATTGCGTTGCGAATCCATCGTTAATGTTCTCTGTTATTGTCGGGTTTTGGCGGTACGGGATCATCACCACCAGGGTTCAAAGGGTGGCATTTTAATACGCGTTTCAGCGTCAACCAACTGCCTTTTATCATGCCGAACCTGCGTATGGCTTCAATGCCGTATTGTGAACAGGTTGGGCGAAAACGGCAATGAGGCCCTAACAACGGACTTATAACGAGCTGATAACCGCGTATCAGCCCGATCAGGAGGCGCGAGCCAAGCGACAGTGCCGTTGCCATAATTTTTCCAATGCTTCCGTCAACGCGCGATTATCCAGGTCGGCTACCCCTTTTTTCGCGATCACCACAAAATCCATCGCAGGCAGGGTATGTTGATGTAAACGAAAGCTTTCCCGCGTCAGACGTTTAATCCGATTGCGTTCATGCGCACGTTTGACATGCTTTTTGGCGACTGTTAGACCGATGCGAGGATGCCCCAGCGAATTCAGGCGGCCGAGGATGGTGATTTGCGGCGTGCCAGCCCGATGCGGCTGCTGGAAGACAAAAGTGAAATGGCTGGGAGTTAACAAACGTAACTCCCTGGGAAAAGCGAGCTTAACCACTAGGAGGGTTAGCTTTTATTACTTAGAAACAGTCAGACGAGTACGGCCTTTTGCACGACGGCGGGCCAGAACCTGACGACCATTTTTAGTGGCCATACGAGCACGGAAACCGTGGCTACGGTTACGCTTCAATACGGACGGTTGGAAAGTGCGTTTCATGGCGATTTCTACCTAAACTTGGATAATTGACTTCACAGTAAACGCGTTTGGCGCTCCGGCGTGAACACTGACCGACGCCTCAATCGCATACATCAAAGATAAAGAGGCGGGATTGTAATAATTGTACAGTCCCGAGTCAATTGGCATCACACACCTATGGAGCCCTTTCCGCAATAAATTTGGGGAATTTTCTGTCTGAAATAGCACAGAAGAGCATCAACGCGTCGGGCTGAGGATTATACGTACTCTGCATTAAATCGCAAGGATCCTGACACGATCCTTGATGCGGGATCATGATCGCTGTCACTCCAGCGTGAACGTCGATTCAGTTATGCTAGGCGTCTGTAGGTGCAAGCCTGCGTCATTGCTGTGCGGTGCGTGGCGGCCAAGAGTGATAAGAATAGCCTGTGGATAAAAAGGATCGAAACTGTGCAGAAAGGGAAGATCTCTGCCGAGGATTAGGTTATGATCCGCCGTCCCGTGAACGATCCTTCTTCGGGATCGTCTCGGCAACCGCATGGACATCATCAGATGCGCGGTGCACCCAGGAGGCTGCCATTGCAGCTTCCGGGTCATAATCATGAATTACACTAAATAACGTATCTGATTCTTTTCTATTTTAATCTTGTTCGAGTGGAGTCCGCCGTGTCACTTTCGCTTTGGCAGCAGTGTCTTGCCCGTTTGCAGGATGAGTTACCTGCCACAGAATTCAGCATGTGGATACGTCCGTTACAGGCGGAACTGAACGACAACACGTTGGCGCTCTATGCGCCGAACCGTTTTGTGCTGGATTGGGTAAGAGACAAGTACCTCAATAACATCAATGGGCTGCTGAACGATTTCTGCGGTATGGATGCGCCTTTGCTGCGTTTTGAAGTGGGCAGCAAACCGCTGGCCGCGGTGGCCGTGAGCCAGCCTGCCAGCCCGCAGGCGGCGGTGCAGCCAGTCAGGCAGGCACCCGTGCGTCCCAGTTGGGACACGCCGACGACGCAAACGGAGCACACCTACCGTTCCAACGTCAATCCAAAGCATTCGTTCGACAACTTCGTTGAAGGTAAGTCCAACCAACTGGCGCGCGCGGCGGCGCGTCAGGTCGCTGACAACCCCGGCGGAGCCTATAACCCCTTGTTTCTCTATGGCGGCACCGGGTTGGGTAAAACTCACCTGTTGCACGCGGTGGGCAATGGCATTATTGCGCGCAAGCCAAATGCCAAAGTGGTCTATATGCATTCTGAACGCTTTGTACAGGATATGGTCAAAGCCTTACAGAACAATGCGATTGAAGAATTTAAGCGCTATTACCGTTCAGTCGATGCCTTGTTGATCGATGATATTCAGTTTTTTGCCAACAAAGAGCGTTCTCAGGAGGAGTTTTTCCACACCTTCAATGCGCTGCTGGAAGGCAATCAGCAAATCATCCTGACTTCCGATCGTTATCCGAAAGAGATCAATGGGGTAGAGGATCGTCTCAAATCGCGCTTTGGCTGGGGATTGACGGTCGCGATCGAACCGCCGGAGCTGGAAACGCGCGTGGCGATCCTGATGAAAAAAGCGGATGAAAACGATATCCGTTTGCCGGGTGAAGTGGCCTTTTTTATTGCCAAGCGGCTGCGCTCTAACGTGCGTGAGCTGGAAGGCGCACTGAACCGCGTGATCGCTAACGCCAATTTTACCGGCCGCGCCATTACCATTGATTTCGTGCGCGAAGCGCTGCGCGATCTGTTGGCGTTGCAGGAAAAGTTGGTGACCATCGACAATATTCAAAAGACGGTCGCGGAGTACTACAAGATCAAAGTCGCCGATTTGCTGTCCAAACGGCGATCCCGATCGGTGGCCCGTCCGCGCCAGATGGCGATGGCGCTGGCGAAAGAGCTGACAAACCACAGCTTACCGGAAATTGGTGATGCGTTTGGCGGTCGTGACCATACCACCGTGCTGCATGCGTGCCGCAAGATTGAGCAGCTGCGTGAGGAAAGCCACGACATCAAGGAAGATTTCTCTAATTTAATCAGAACATTATCTTCATAATATTATGAAATTCATTATTGAACGCGAGCATCTGCTAAAACCGTTACAACAGGTGAGCGGCCCGTTAGGTGGCCGTCCAACGTTGCCTATTCTGGGCAACCTGCTGTTACAAGTGACGGACGGCGCGCTGTCGCTGACCGGCACCGATCTGGAAATGGAGATGGTGGCGAAGATTCCCCTGTCTCAGGCCCATGAACCCGGTGCGACCACGGTACCGGCGCGTAAACTGTTTGATATTTGCCGTGGCTTGCCCGACGGCGCGGAAATTACCATTACGCTGGAAGGCGATCGGATGCTGGTGCGTTCTGGCCGTAGCCGTTTCTCTCTTTCCACGCTCCCGGCGTCTGATTTTCCGAATCTGGATGACTGGCAGAGCGAAGTGGCATTCTCGTTGCCGCAGGCGACGCTGAAACGTCTGATTGAAGCCACGCAGTTCTCCATGGCGCATCAGGATGTGCGTTATTACCTCAACGGCATGTTGTTTGAAACCGAAGGGGAAGAGCTGCGCACCGTGGCAACCGACGGTCACCGTCTGGCGGTATGCGCCATGCCGATCGGTCAGTCGCTGCCGTCCCACTCGGTGATTGTGCCGCGAAAAGGGGTGATTGAGCTGCTACGGCTGCTGGATGGTGGCGATACGCCATTGCAGCTACAGATTGGTACCAACAACATCCGCGCCCACGTCGGGGATTTCATCTTTACGTCCAAGCTAGTCGACGGGCGTTTTCCTGACTACCGCCGCGTATTGCCGAAAAACCCGGACAAGGCGCTGGAAGCGAGCTGTGATTTGCTGAAACAGGCATTTGCGCGTGCGGCGATCCTGTCTAACGAGAAGTTTCGCGGTGTGCGTCTGCACCTGATTCAGAATCAGTTGAAAATTACCGCGAATAACCCGGAACAGGAAGAAGCGGAAGAGATTCTGGACGTGCAGTACAACGGCACGGAAATGGAAATCGGCTTTAACGTCAGCTACGTGCTGGATGTGTTGAATGCGCTGAAGTGTGAAGATGTTCGTTTGCTGCTGACCGATTCTGTCTCTAGCGTGCAGATCGAAGACGGTGCCAGCAGGGCAGCGGCATACGTTGTCATGCCAATGCGTCTGTAGTAGGACGCGCGTGGTCTGCCCTCTTTTTTGCGTGAATGCCGACGCTTGCCGTCGGCATTTGTGCAGGTTGTCGCGTACAGGATCTGGTTGTCCATGGCTCTGACCCGCCTTCTGATTAAAGATTTCCGTAATATCGTTTCTGCCGATTTGGCGCTTATCCCCGGATTCAATTTTCTGGTGGGGGAGAACGGCAGCGGGAAGACCAGCGTGTTGGAGGCTATCTACACGTTGGGGCACGGTCGTGCGTTTCGCTCCATCCAGGCGGCGCGCGTGATTCGGCATGAACAGCCGGAGTTTATTCTGCACGGTCGGTTGGAGGGTATCGAGCGAGAACGCGCGATAGGTCTGAGTAAAAACCGGCTGGGCGACAGCACCGTGCGTATTGATGGCAGCGATGGTCACAAGGTGGCGGATCTGGCGCAGTTGCTGCCGATTCAGCTGATTACACCGGAGGGCTTCACGCTGCTCAACGGTGGGCCAAAATACCGTCGTGCCTTTCTCGATTGGGGCTGTTTTCACCATGAGCCCGGCTTTTTCGCTGCCTGGAGCAACCTGAAACGGTTATTGCGCCAGCGTAATGCCGCGCTGCGTCAGGTGGGGCAGTATCGTCAACTGCGCGCCTGGGATCAGGAACTTATTCCGCTGGCAGAGCGCATCAGCGCCTGGCGCGCCAATTACACCGCCGAGATTACGGCAGACATTACCTCGACCTGCGAGCAGTTTTTGCCGGAGTTTTCACTGAGCTTCTCTTTCCAGCGCGGCTGGGACAAAGAGAGCGATTATGCCGAACTGCTGGAACGGCAGTTTGAGCGCGACCGGCAGTTGGGCTACACCGCGCTGGGGCCGCACAAGGCGGATTTTCGTATCCGTGCGGGCGGCGTTGCGGTGGAAGACATGCTGTCGCGTGGACAGTTGAAGTTATTGATGTGTGCGTTGCGATTGGCGCAGGGGGAGTTCCTCACTCGCCATAGCGGTGCCAAGTGTATTTATCTGATAGATGATTTTGCTTCCGAACTGGACAGTACCCGCCGCCGTTTGTTAGCTGAACGGTTAAAAGCGACCGAGGCTCAGGTATTTGTCAGCGCTATCAGCGCTGAACAGATAGATGACATGATCGGTGAAAAGGGCAAGATGTTCCGCGTGGAACAGGGTAAAATAACAGTTCAATTACAGGACTAAAATGAGCGAGAAACGTTGATGTCGAATTCTTATGACTCCTCAAGTATCAAAGTATTGAAAGGGCTGGATGCGGTACGTAAACGCCCGGGTATGTACATCGGTGATACAGATGACGGCACAGGCCTGCATCACATGGTATTCGAGGTTGTGGACAACGCTATCGACGAGGCACTCGCAGGCTATTGCAAAGACATTGTTATTAAAATTCACAAGGATAACTCGGTTTCGGTGCAGGATGATGGCCGTGGCATTCCGACCGGTATTCATGAGGAAGAGGGTGTCTCCGCCGCCGAAGTGATCATGACTGTGCTGCACGCGGGCGGTAAGTTTGACGATAACTCCTATAAAGTATCCGGCGGTCTGCACGGCGTAGGGGTTTCTGTGGTCAACGCCCTGTCTGAAAAGCTGGAGCTGAACATTTATCGTGATGGCAAGGTTCACCACCAAATCTACCGGCACGGCGTACCTCAGGCTCCGCTGGCTGCGGTCGGTGACACCGATCGCACCGGCACCACCGTGCGTTTCTGGCCGAGCATGGAAACCTTCAGCAACGTGACCGATTTCGAATACGACATTCTGGCTAAGCGTCTGCGTGAACTGTCGTTCCTGAACTCTGGCGTTTCTATCCGTCTCAGCGACGAGCGTGAGCAGGGTAAGGCCGATCACTTCCACTATGAAGGCGGCATCAAAGCGTTTGTTGACTACCTGAACCGCAACAAAACGCCGATTCATCCGCAGGTGTTCTATTTCAGCGCAGAAAAAGACAATATCGGCGTCGAAATTGCCATGCAGTGGAACGACGGGTTCCAGGAAAATATCTACTGCTTTACCAACAACATTCCGCAGCGCGATGGCGGTACGCACCTGGCCGGTTTCCGTGGCGCGATGACGCGTACGCTGAACAGCTACATGGAAAAAGAAGGCTACAGCAAAAAGGCCAAAGTCAGCGCCACCGGTGATGATGCGCGTGAGGGCCTGATTGCCGTGGTCTCCGTGAAAGTGCCTGACCCGAAATTCTCCTCGCAGACCAAAGACAAGCTGGTCTCTTCCGAGGTGAAAACCGCGGTTGAATCGCTGATGAACGAACGTCTGGTCGATTACCTGATGGAAAACCCCTCTGACGCTAAAATCGTGGTCGGTAAAATTATCGATGCGGCGCGCGCGCGCGAAGCGGCTCGTAAAGCGCGTGAAATGACGCGTCGTAAAGGTGCGCTCGATCTGGCTGGCCTGCCGGGCAAGCTGGCGGATTGTCAGGAACGCGATCCGGCGCTGTCTGAACTCTACCTGGTGGAAGGGGACTCGGCGGGCGGCTCTGCCAAGCAGGGGCGTAACCGTAAGAATCAGGCCATTCTGCCGCTTAAAGGTAAAATCCTTAACGTGGAGAAAGCCCGCTTCGACAAGATGCTCTCTTCTCAGGAAGTGGGCACGCTGATCACCGCGCTGGGCTGTGGCATTGGCCGCGACGAATACAACCCGGACAAGCTGCGTTACCACAACATCATCATCATGACCGATGCCGACGTCGATGGTGCGCACATTCGTACGCTGCTGTTGACCTTCTTCTACCGTCAGATGCCGGAAATCATCGAACGAGGTCACGTCTTTATTGCCCAGCCACCGCTGTACAAAGTGAAGAAAGGCAAGCAGGAACAGTACATTAAAGATGATGAAGCGATGGACCAGTACCAGATTGCACTGGCTCTGGATGGATCGGCGCTGCACATCAATGCTCAGGCACCTGCGTTGCAGAGCGAGCAGGTGGAACTGCTGGTGAAAGATCACCACAGCGTACAACGGTTGATCGATCGTATGGAACGCCGTTATCCGCGTGCGTTGCTGAATGCCTTGATTTATCAGCCAACGCTGACGGAGGCGACATTAGACGATCGCGCTGCGGTGGAAAGCTGGTTGGCGACGTTGGTGAAAACCCTCAATGAAGGCGATGTACACGGTAGCAGCTACAGCGGAACGTTGAGCGAGAACCCAGAGCTTGCCGAGCCAGTATTGCGTGTGCGTACACACGGGGTCGATACCGATTACGTGCTGGACGCCAACTTTGTGCGTGGCAGCGAATATCGCAAAATCGTGCTGCTGGGTGAAAAACTGCGTGGCCTGTTTGAAGAGGGTGCGTACATCGAGCGCGGTGAGCGCAAACAGCCGATTACCAGTTTTGAACAAGCGCTGGAGTGGCTGGTTAAAGAGTCTCGCCGTGGCTTGAACATCCAGCGTTACAAAGGGTTGGGAGAAATGAACCCGGATCAGCTGTGGGAAACCACCATGGATCCGGAAAGTCGTCGCATGCTGCGCGTGACGGTTAAAGATGCCATGGCGGCGGATGAGCTGTTCACCACGCTGATGGGCGATGCGGTTGAGCCGCGCCGTGCCTTTATCGAAGAGAACGCGTTGAAAGCCGCCAACATCGATATCTGATGGATTGATATCTGATCGGGTGTTGTGACACAAAAAAACCGCCGCGCAGCTGAGCTACGCGGCGGTTTTTTTAGTGGTCAGACAGCGGCGGCGGCGCGACGCTTGCTGGCACGCATTTCCTGCGCCAGCGTGATAGCGGCGGTGATCAGCATGAAAATGACCGCAGACCAGAAAATGGCATGGGGATGACCATTATCCAGCAACCAGCCGAACAGTACCGGACCGGCCGCTCCGCCGATATTGAACCCGGTGGACACAATACCAAAAACCCGTCCTTCCGCGCCTTTCGGCGATGCGGCCCGCACCAACATATCCCGTGAGGGGGCGATCATGCCGGAGAGAAATCCTGCTGCCGCCAGCAGTGGCACCAGCACCATCGCTGGCAACGGATAGATAGCAACGATCGCCACCAGCACGGCGGTGGCGGCGAGTGCGCCAGTGGCAACCAGGCCGTGACGTTCGGTTTTGTCCGCCAGTGCGCCGCCCGCCAGCACGCCAAAGGCGCTGGCAAACAGAAACGCGGTCAGCACCGCATTGGCATCGGATAAGGGCAGATCGTAGCCGGTGACCAGCGCGGTGACCGAGAAGTTCTGGATCGAGTTGGTGCTCAGGCTCAGCATCAAAAAGAGCCCCAGCAGCGCCAGGATGGGCAGCGAAAACAGCGCCCGGGCACTGGCTTGCACCGGGGCAGCGCCGCTTTTCGGGGCCGCCGATTTAAGCCGTGCCGGCTCGTCTTTATGCATCAGCAGCATCACGACAACCAGTAATCCCACCACGCCAGACACAATAAAGGCGGCATTGATGCCGAGCCATGCCGCCACCGCGAGCAAAATACCCGGCGTGATCGCGTTGCCCAAAAAGCCGGAGAAGGTGTGAATCGAGAACGCGCGCCCCATGCGTTTGTCATCAATGCCGCGCGAGAGCAAGGCGTAATCAGAAGGGTGATAGACTGCGTTAGCCACACCGGCGAACCCCATCGCGATCAGCAACCAGAGGTAATGCGGCGTCAGCCCAAGCGACATAAAGCTCAGACTGCCGAGCGTCAGCCCGGCAACCAACGTGCGTCGCGCGCCGATACGGTCAACGGCAAAGCCGATGGGCGTTTGTACGCAGGCGGAGACGATGTTAAAGACGCTGATCGCCAGCCCAAGTTCAACGAAGCTGATACCACGTTGGGCAGACAGCAACGGAATCAGCACCGGCAGCACCATGATGTGAAAATGGCTGACCAAATGCGCACAGGAGATCTGAGCGAGCAGAGGAAGTTTCATCGTTTTCATGTTTGCGTTACGACATCAATGAGGGCGTTGAGTGGCGCTGCTGAGTGGAAAGCGGCGAGATCACGTCCAGAAGGCGAAGATGCGACAAGCGTAACATATTGTTTGCGTTTGTCGCACTTTCTCTTGTCTGGTTTTTGACCTCAGGCAGGCCGAGGGCACTCGGCCTGCCTGTGTCAGATCAGGACAAACGAAACACTTTTACCGTGAGCGCCAATTGGCGCGCTTGCTCATCCAGCGAGGCGGCGGCAGCGGTGGCTTCCTGCACCAGCGCTGCGTTCTGTTGTGTAACGCCATCCATTTCATGCACGGCTTGCGTTACCTGGCTGATACCGCGTGATTGTTCATCGGATGCGGCAACGATGTCATCCATGATGGTTTTGACCGACGCGATCGCATGCAGCATCTTTTCCATGGTGTGACCGGCGTTTTGCACCAGTTCGACGCCGTTTTTAACGCGCGAGGAAGATTCTCCGATCAGTGCCGTGATGTCTTTCACCGCTGCGGCGCTGCGCTGTGCCAGATTGCGCACTTCACTGGCGACCACGGCAAAGCCGCGCCCCTGTTCGCCCGCGCGCGCGGCTTCTACCGCCGCGTTCAGTGCCAGAATGTTGGTCTGGAAGGCAATGCCATTAATGATGCTGGTAATGTCGGCGATTTTACGTGAACTGTCGTCAATATCGCCCATAATATTGACCACTTGCCCGACAATGGTATTCCCCTGCTGGGCGATGTCAGTCGCGTTTTGCGTCAGCTCGGTGGCGCTGTGCGCATTGTCGGCATTCAGTTTTACCGTCGCGGTAATCTGCTCCATGCTGGCGGCCGTTTGCTGCAATGCGGCCGCCTGTTGTTCGGTGCGTGAGGCCAGATCGATATTGCCTGCGGCGATTTCTGTAGCGGCGAGGCTCACCGATTCGCTGGTGGTCAGCAGTTGCTGAGCGATATCGCGCAACTGGTTTTGCATGGTGTGAATCGCATAGAACAGGCTGCTGGTGTCCCTGGGCTGCACCTGGATGGTGTTGGTGAGCTGCCCATTGGCCACGGACAACGCGATGCGTGCCGCTTCTGCCGGTTCGCCGCCGATGGGGCGCAACACTTTCCGTGTAAAGATGAGGCCCAGCGCGGTAGAGACCACGATGATGCTGATGGCCATCAGCAGTAACGCGATATTGCGCTGGCGCTCCGTTTCGGCAAGCACAACATCAATGGGCGCCGACAGTCCCAATATCCACGGCGTGCCGGTATTACCAATGGTCACCGGAATGGTGAGGTCGTAGGATGCCGTTTTCAGTAGCGGGTTTTCAGCGCTGGTACGTATCGATACCCCTTGAGATAGCGCTTTTAGCAGGCTATCAGCATGGGCGGCGGGTTTGGTCACCTGCGTCTGGTCGGGGTAGGCGATATAGGCACCGGATTGCGATAACAGCTCGGCGTAGCCCGCGCCTTTATAGGGCTTGATGGCATTGATGAGCTGTTGCAGCGTATCCAGTGAAAAATCTGCCGTTACCGATCCAAGAAAGGTGCCGTCAACCACGATGGGCACTGCAATGGAGGTGAGCAGCACCTCTACGCCGTTATAGGGGTAGCGATAAGGCTCAAGAATCACATCCTGTTTCATCTTGCGCGGCAGCAGATAATAGTCGCCGCTGCCGGGGGTTTCATAGTCAGTCAGATTGTGCAGCACCACGTTACCCGCCGTATCGCGATCGACATAGCGGACATAGCGGCCGTTCGGATCGTGCTCGGGTTGTCCGGCAAACTGCGCATCGTTGCCATCAAAGGCGTTCGGCTCCCATGCCAGCGACATCGACAGGAAATCCGGGTGATGTTGCAGCGCATTTTTCAGCAGAGTATCCGCCATGTCTCGATCGGCGTGGCCGCTGTTGCGCAGGCTGAGTACGCTTTGCCCCAGATTGCGCGCCACCGTTAATGCCAGATCCAGCTTGCGCTGCACCAGATAGCTATTGGTGTAGGCGGTTTGCGTCAGATACTGCTGCGCATCGCTTTTCTGCTGCTGAGAGGACTGCCAAATCAATAAACCGATGGTGATGGCAAAACCAAGGCCGATAGTCACCATGCCGGCCAACAGCATGAGCATGCGCGTCGAGAGCGCCTTTTTTTTATTATCAAAAGGGGGGGGCGGTGATGCTTCAGTATGAAACGCGGTGCGTGATGGCGATGTGTCGGGCGCGGGTGGGGCATAAGGCTGTAGGGATTTAGACATGGTGGTTATCCTCCCTGGGATAGACATTTTGTCAGAAATCTAATTTAGTGTTCAAAAATCAATAAGTTAATTTTCATTTTTTCGCTGTATCCCTTCATGAAAGAACCTGTTTTATGTGATAAGGATCACAGCATGATCATCGGCAGAATTCCGTAAATCTTTATCCTTCACTGGCTCACGGCGATAACTCGCGTTAGCATGCAAAAAAACCATTACGGCAGGATGAAGCATGACGATAAAGCTGATTGCAATTGATATGGACGGCACGTTGCTTAACCCGCAACATCAGATTTCGCCGGCAGTGAGCGCGGCGATTGCGGCAGCACGGAATCAGGGAGTGCACGTGGTGCTGGCGACCGGGCGGCCTTTTATTGGGGTAAAAGGCTATCTGGAGATACTCGGTCTGGATAAAACCGGCGGCTACTGCATTACCAACAACGGCGCGTTGGTTCAGCGCACCGATTCCGGAGAATGTGTGGCGCAAACGCCGCTGAGCTTTGACGACTACCTTTACTGCGAAGCGCTTTCTCGCACATTGAACGTGCACCTGCACGCGTTGGACTTCAACACCGTCTATACCGCCAATAAAGACATCAGTCGCTATACCGTTTATGAATCGCACCTGACGGGCATGCCGTTGAAATACCGGGCCGTTGAGGAGATGGACCGCACCCTGACCTTCCCGAAGGTGATGATGATTGATGAGCCAGCGCTTCTGGATAACGCGATTCGCCACATTCCTGACGAAGCGCGAGCGCGCTACACCATTATCAAGAGCGCGCCCTACTATTTAGAGATTATGGATAAGCGGGTTAACAAAGGCGAAGGCGTGCGTTTGCTGGCGGAATATCTTGGACTGACAGCGGAAAACGTGATGGCGATTGGCGATCATGAAAACGATCTGGCCATGATTAGCTATGCGGGCACTGGGGTTGCCATGGGGAACGCCATTGATGAGGTCAAGGCGATCAGCCAATTTGTCACCCGTCCTAATACGGAAGACGGTGTGGCCTACGCGATTGAAAAATTTGTCCTGAAAACAGCGCATTAAGTTGTGCTGACCATAAAAAAACGGCGCTTCTCCGTGAGGGAAAGCGCCGTTTTTTTGGGCTACAGCGGGTGATTATTTGTAGATAATCGCTGTGCCGCGCAGCAGGTCGCTACCGGTGGTGTTGGTGATAGAGAAGGCTTTCGCGCCTGCTTTATCGGCTTTCTCAGCCAGTTGTTCTTGAAGCGAGCTCAGATCGTGCGCACCGCTTACGGAAATGACGCCGAACTCCTGGTATTTAGTCGCTTGTTGAGCGCTGACGCTTTCAGCAGCAAAAGCACCAAAAGAAAGGGTAGCGAGTACGGCAGCGGCAGCGATGGTTTTTACGTTTTTCATGATGTCTTATCCTGTTTTTGAATGTGTTAGAGAAAGAGGATGTCTTTCGATGAAGGGAATGTTACGCCTATGCTAAAAAATTAAAAAACGGATGTTATTGAGAAACTCTTTCAATAAATTTGAAATTGTTTTTAGTGGGTGAATTTTATTTTTATATTAATAATCATGTAATTACATGATTTTAATGTATGTTCTTTACATTATCTTGCTTTTCTTTTCAGTATTCGTGGTAATCATTATCCCTGTTTATTTGATTAACATTTGATGCTGTTTACAGGCGGTCATGTGATATTTATCACTGTGAGCGCGCAGATGCCTGAGTGACTTGTAATGGTTTTTCTTTTCTATCTTGTTCCATCTCGCTGACAGTATTAGCTACGGGATTTTTGGCTCATGCGTGCTACCACGCTGATGCGCGTGCCGCACCTTATCAACAGACAGGGTTTTGTTATCCAATTGTTAGCAGCAGTCAAAATTAACCCCATTACTTTCAATCGGTTATTTTTTGTACCCCGATCAATCTCACAAATCAGGGCGAAACCCGTTGAGTCTATGTTTACCTTGAAATAGATTGCTAACTCGAGTTAGCAATGAGGTTAACGCAATGATTAACGCAGATTTCAGCGGAAAAACCGTTATCGAAAAAGGAGTTAACCCCTCTTCAGTGAGCGCCGCGTGCTTTATCGGCGTGGATGTCGGATCTGCCAGCGTCAGGGCCGGTGTTTTCGACAGCCGTGGCCAGCGGTTAGCGTTTGCTGTCCGTCCTATCAGCCAGTTCCATCCTCGCGCCAATGTGGTTGAACAATCTTCTGCTGAGATCTGGCAGAACGTCTGCGTGGTTATCAAAGAAGCGGTCGCGCTGTCCGGTGTTGCGCCGCAATGCGTGCGTTCCATTGGTTTTGATGCCACCTGCTCGCTGGTGGTGGTGGGCGCACAGGGAGAGCGTATTTCCGTTGCCGAAGACGGGGAAGCCGCGCGCGATATCATCATGTGGATGGATCACCGCGCCGCACAAGAAACCGCTGACATCAATGCGACCGGCGATGACGCGCTGCGCTATGTCGGCGGTGAAGTCAGTATCGAGATGGAACTGCCCAAAGTGCTGTGGCTGAAGCGCCATTTCCCCGAGCGTTATCGCCAGGCCTGGCGGCTGTTCGATCTGGCGGATTATCTGGTATGGCGCGCCACCGGCGCGGATGTTGCCAGCGTATGTACCCTGACCTGCAAATGGAACTACCTGGCGCACGAACAGCGTTTCAGCCAGCCGCTGTTACAGGCTGTCGGTCTTGATGATTTGCCGGAGAAAATCCCCGCCACCATTTTGGATTTGGGCGTCAAAGCCGGCCAGTTACAGCCTGATGTGGCGCTGGCGTGCGGCTTGAGCACCGATGTCGCTGTCGCCAGCGGCATGATTGACGCCCATGCGGGCGGGTTGGCGCTGGTGGGCAGCCAGCCCGAGGGCAGTCTGGCTCTGATCAGCGGTACGTCCAACTGCCACATGTTGGTGAACCGTGAACCGGTGATGGTGCCCGGCGTCTGGGGACCCTACTGGGGGGCGATGTTGCCTAACGGCTGGCTGAGCGAAGGCGGACAAAGCGCCGCCGGGGCGTTGGTGGAGTGGACGTTGCGTCAACACGCGAGTTGGGCCGACGCGCAGCAGCAGGCGGAACAGCAGGGTATAAGCGTTTATACCCTGTTGAATCATTGGGTTGACGATCTGGAGCGGCGTGAGCCCTTCCCGACCCGCCATCTGCATGTGCTGGCCGACCATCATGGTAATCGTTCACCGCGCGCCAACCCGCACGCACGCGGTGCCGTTTATGGCCTGACGCTGGAACAGGGGCCGGATGCGCTGGCGCGGCTCTATCTCGCCACCTTACAAGGCATTGCCTACGGCACGCGCCATATCATCGACAGCATGAATCAGGCCGGACATCAAATTATCCGGGTGGTGATGTGCGGCGGGGCGACCAAAAATCCGCTCTGGCTGCGGGAATACGCCAATATCACCGGTTGCGATATTCATCTGGCGAGCGAAGAAGATGCGGTCACGCTCGGTGCGGCGTTGCTGGGGGCGGTAGCGGCGGAATGTTACCCCACGTTGCCAGCGGCGGCGGCGGCGCTGGTACGCGCTGGCGCGACCATTGCCACAGACCCGCAGTACGCTGCGTTCCATGCGGCTAAATATGGCGTCTATCTCCAGATGTATGACGATGTGCAGCGTGCACAACGGCTGATGCAGGATTAACCGGGCGTTGCCGCGCGGCGGCAGCCTCGAGAGCGTTTATTTGAATCAGGAGCAGAACATGTTGAAATTACATCTCCCCCCTTCCCCGGCCACCCTTAGCGCACAGGCAAATGAGGTGCTGTTGGTGACCAACGCCGACCTGCGCGAGCCCGCTAATGTGACCTGCTGGCCGACACAGCGTGACTATGAAGCGCGTCTGGGCGTGGCGCTGGAAAAACGGGGCTATCAGATGAAGCGTGCGCACGCGGTAAATAATGAGCGCGGCCACGGCTTTATCAGCAGCCAGAAAGAGGGGAGCGATCTGTTCGCCGCCATCGATCCAGACGCACCGGTGATTGTGTTACTGACCGCATGGCAGTACTCCCACCACATCGCGCCGTCATTGGTGCACCACCGTGGCCCGATTCTGCTGTTGGCAAACTTTGATGGCACCTGGCCGGGGCTGGTGGGGATGCTGTGTATGGCGGGATGCCTCACCAGCCTGGAGCGCCCGTTCTCACGCCTGTGGTCAGAAACCTTTGATGATGCGTTTTTCCATCAAGGTCTGGAAACCTGGCTGCGCGATGGCGCGGTCAGCCACAAAACCGGTTATCTGCGCCCGGTTGCGCCGACCCATCCGGTGGTTGCCAGCGAAGCGGGACAAATCGGTCGTCAGGTAGGTGAGCATATTTTACGTCACAAGGCGATTGTCGGGCTGTTTGATACCTTCTGCATGGGGATGATCAATGGGGTATTCCCGCTTAAAGCGATGGTGGATATCGGCATTCCGGTGGAATCGCTGTCGCAGTCGGCGCTGCTGGTGGAGATGGCAAAAGTCCCGCCCGCGCTGCGTGAAGAATGTCTGGCATGGTATGAAGCGCGCGGCATGCAGTTCCAGTTTGGCGAAGACGGCCGCCGCGAGCTGACGCGCGAACAGGTGCTTGAGCAATGCGCCATGATGATCGCGATGGCGCGTTTTGTGAAACGCTTTGGGCTTTCAGCCGTTGGCGTGCAGTATCAGCAAGGCCTGAAAGACAGCTGTGCGGCCTCTGATTTCGCGGAAGGCGCCATCGGCAATCAAGAGCGCTTCCCTATCCCGGATGAGAACGGTGACACTATATGGCCCGATCGCGCTATTCCTTGCGTGAACGAAGTGGATATGGGCAGTGCCATTCCGCAGGTGATGTTGGGGCAACTGCTCGAAGGTTTGGGGCTACCGGCAGAAACCACGCTGCATGATATTCGCTGGGGAAGCGATTATCAGGGCACCTTCTACTGGGATTTGGAAATCTCCGGTGCCGTGCCGTTTGCTCACCTCAAGGGCGGTATCGCGGGAGCCACCGGGTATCGCCAGCCTGCGATGTTCTTCCCCTACGGCGGTTCGACCATCGCCGGACAGGGTAAAGCCGGGCGCTTTATCTGGGCGCGTGCGCACTATGAGGGCACCCAGGTGGTGATGCATATTGGCACCGGCACCGGTGTTGAACTGCCCGAAGGGGAGTTCGAGCGACGCCGCCGCGCCACCAACTACGAGTGGCCGCTGCTCAATGCCGTGCTGGATGGCGTGAGCCGCAATGACCTGATGGCCGGACACCAGAGTAACCACCTGACCATCGCCTATGTTGATGAGGCGTTGCTGCCGGAAGTGCTGCAAGCCTTCGTGGCTCAGGCGCTGACACAGAATATCAAGGTTTACACCGCCGGGGATGCCTGGCCGTTGCTGTCAAAATAACAGGTTGTCAGGCGAGAGTATGCTCGGCGTTTGTGGCTCTCGCCTGTGGGGTTTATCCCGGCGCTACCTCTGCGTATGCGCCGGGCAATACCGGGGAAAACGCTAAAAATTATAATTCGTTAAGGTAGAATCGCCATGGCCCAGAAACAGGATGCACAGCAAAAGTATGTCGGCATTTGGCCCGTAATGCTGACGCCGTTTGATGAGAAGCGGGAAATTGATTATGACTCACTGGCTCGCCTGATCGAATGGTATCTCGCGGCGGGGGTTCACGGTCTGTTCGCCGCTTGCCAATCCAGTGAGATGTTCTTCCTGAGCGATCGTGAAACACAGCAACTGGTGCGCTTTATTGTGCAACAGGTGGATGGGCGTGTGCCGGTGGTGGCCTCTGGCCATACGGCCAACAGCGTGGCACAGCAGGTTGATCAACTGAACGGCGTAGCCCAGAGCGGCGTGGATGGCCTGATTCTCATCAGTAACCGTCTGGCGTTGCAAGGGGAATCCGACGAGCAGGCATTGCAGGCGCTGCAAACCCTGACCGCGCAGTTACCCACGTCAGTGGATCTGGGGATTTACGAATGCCCGTATCCTTATAAACGCTTGTTGTCAGACGAGACGGTTGCCTGGTGTGCGCAAAGTCAGCGTTACACCTTTATCAAGGATACCTGCTGTGATTTACCCACTATCCGTCGCCGTCTGGCGCTGTCACAGGGCAGCCGCCTGCACTTGGCGAACGCCAATAGCCAGACGCTGTTGGCGTCGTTCCAGGCAGGCTGTCAGGCTTACAGCGGCGTGATGGCGAACTTCCATCCGCAACTTTATGTCTGGCTGTATGAAAACTGGCGCACCCACCCGGAACAGGCGCAGGCGCTGGCTGATTATCTGGCGACAGCGGCGTTGGCGGAACACCTTGATTACCCGGCCTGTGCCAAATACTTCCAGCAGCAGGTGGGGAATTTTGCTACCCATGCTTGCCGAGTGCGTAACAGCGCGGGTTATGCCTCCACCTTCTTCCCGGCCGCCATTGATAGCATGATGCGTCTGGGAGAAGCGCTGGGCCAGCGCGTGACCAAGCCTTAAAGGAGATACTGATGCTAACCACACTGACGAGAGAAGCGCTGTTGCCTGCGGATCAACGCGATTTCGCCAATTGCCATGCGTCTACCCTGGCCTTGCTGCCGCAGGACACAGTGGTGGTGGCCTATTTTGCGGGCACCAAAGAGGGCGCTGGCGACACCGCCATCTGGCTGTCACGTCGTGAGCAGGGCACGTGGTTACCGCCGCAGCGGGCGATTGCTGAACCGGGGCTGGCCCACTGGAATCCGGTGCTGCACTGGCAAGCCGGGCGGCTCTGGCTGTTTTATAAGGTGGGCCCGGACGTGCACCATTGGGTGACGCGGTTCGCGGTGTCCGACGATGGCGGCGCGAGTTGGTCCACGCCGGCGGCGTTAGTGGAAAACGATGCGTTACCGCGCGGTCCGGTGAAAAACAAGCTGCTGGTGATGTCGAACGGCGAATGGCTGGCACCGGGCTCGGTGGAAGATGAGCGTTATTGGGATGCTTTTGTCGATATCAGCGCCGATCGTGGTCTATCGTGGCATAAAGCAGCAATTCCTTTACAACATCAGGCTCCGGCCGCGAGCGAAGAGCAGCAACTGTGGCAGGGATTGCAGCAGAACGCGCTGTGGGAGAATGACCTGAACCGCGTGTTCCAGTGGGATGGCGTGATTCAACCGACAGCGTGGGAGTCGTCACCGGGACACGTGCATGTGCTGATGCGCAGCACCCGGGGACAGGTTTACCGCAGTGATTCAGACGACTACGGCAGGCACTGGTGTTCCGCCTACGCGACAACCTTACCCAACAATAACAGTGGGATAGATGTGGTGCGCAGAGCGGATGGCAGTCTGGTGCTGGTGTTTAACCCGATCACCGGAAACTGGAACCGGCGTTATCCGCTGTCGGTGGCGGTTTCCCGCGATAACGGTGAACAGTGGGAAATGGCGGGCGCACTGGAAACGGAGAACGGAGAATTTTCCTATCCGGCGATCGTTTGCGAAGAAAATGCGCTTCACATCACATATACCTGGAACCGAACCAACATCATTTATCAGAAAATCAACATTATGCAGTAAGTTATCCCTTTTTATCCGACCCTACCAATAAGAACGGAGAATACAATGAAGAAGACCTTGCTCCTGCTTTTGGCGTCAGTGATGCCGTTCTGCGCGAACCAGGCGTTCGCGGAACCCTCGACGATCGGCTATGCCAAGAAAAACATCGAAGTGGTTATTCCCAAAAACCCCGGCGGCGGTACTGACACCTCTGCCCGAACCCTGATCGAATATTCCAAGGATCATTTGCCGAAAGGGGTGATTTTTGTCCCGGTAAACAAACCGGCAGGCAACGGTATCACCGGGTTGATCGAAGTTGCCCGAGCAAAACCGGACGGTTATAAACTGGTGATGACCACGGTGGAACTGGCGATGTTCCCGCACCAGAACAAATCACCGGTCACCTATAAAGATTTCACCCCGCTGGCCACCACCATCGCCGACCCGGTAGCTATCGTGGTGCGTGCCGATGCGGGCTTTGACACGCTGCAAGCCTTTATCGATTCTGCTAAGCAGCAGCCGGGCAAGCTCAAGGTGGGTAACTCTGGCATGGGGGCGATTTACCATCTCGCCGCCGTGAACATTGAGAAAACTACCGGCACCAAATTCAATCACATCCCTTATAACGAAGGCACCGGACCGTCGATTGCCGCACTGATTGGTGGGCATATTGATGCGGTGTTGACCACGCCGGGTGCGGTGAAATCGCAGGTAGACGCAGGCATTCTCAAAGTGCTGGCGGTGATGGATGAGAAACGCTTTGAACTGGTGCCTGACGTGCCGACCATCAAAGAGGCGTTAGGGCTGGATGTGAACGTCAAGATGCGCGCCTGGGCGGTGCTGGCGACCACGGCGAAAGTGCCGCCGGAAGTGGCCGAACAGCTGGTGAAAGCCTTTACCGAAGTGGTAAATACCCCCGCTTATCAGGATGCGGTGAGAAAGCAGGGCATCATGCCAGTGACCATTGTCGGACAGGACGCTTACAACATGATGCGTGAAGATGATGAGCTCTACAAACAGCTTATTGCCGATACGCTGAAGAAATAACGCTATCAATACGCTTGTCGGCCCGGTGCCGACAAGCGGGAGAATTGCTATGCGCAAATATGATGTGTTAGTCGGCCTGTTCTCCTTTGGGTTTGGCCTGCTGATATTGTTCCTGTCCCGTGATATGTCGATGTTTGATGAATATGGCGTTCCGGGCGAGCGTTATTGGCCCTTTGGGCTGGCGTG
Organism: Candidatus Symbiopectobacterium sp. NZEC127; assembly: GCF_025962675.1. Taxonomy (NCBI): domain Bacteria; kingdom Pseudomonadati; phylum Pseudomonadota; class Gammaproteobacteria; order Enterobacterales; family Enterobacteriaceae; genus Symbiopectobacterium; species Candidatus Symbiopectobacterium sp. NZEC127. The sequence continues at coordinate 205,526 of NZ_JAGFPG010000005.1, read as the reverse complement.
CCTGTTTATTCTGTTAGGCGTGCTGCAATGGGGCGTGGTGCTGAAAAACCGTTTGATGGCGGACCGAAGCATCGATTTCTCGTCGGTGAATGTGCGCAAGGCCTACCTGATCGGCGCGCTGGCGGTGGGTTATGGCATCCTGATGGCCTGGGCGGGATTCATTATTTCGGCGGTGATTTTTATTCCCTGCACCATGGTGCTGATGAAAGAAAAGCGTGTCTGGTTTGTTGCGCTCTCCACGCTGCTTATCGTCACGGCGGTTTACCTGTTTTTCACCTATCTGTTCAACTCGCCGTTGCCAACGGCAGAGTTCAGTGATTTGGGCTTCTAGCGATCGGGTGCTTTCAGCCAGGTGCTCTACCTAGGCGCTGGCGTGTAGCAAACCTGTAGCGAACATAGCGAACATAAAGAAGGGCAGTATCATGAACGAAGTCCTTGCCGCGTTTTCAGTGGTATTCAGCTTTGACACGATTGCCGTGATTTTTCTCGGGGCGCTTGCGGGCATCCTGATCGGAATTATCCCCGGCCTGACGGTCAATATGGGTATCGCATTGTTATTACCGCTGACCTATTCCTTCCAGGGAGTGAGCGGGATTCTTCTTCTGCTAGGGGTGTATTGCGGTGCCGTTTATGGCGGCTCTATCACCGCGATACTGATCAGTACGCCGGGCACACCCGCCTCTGCCGCCACCGTGCTGGATGGTTATCCGATGGCCAAACGCGGCGAAGCCGGGCGTGCGCTGGGGCTGTCCACCATGGGATCGCTGTTCGGCGGCATCTTCAGCACCATCGCGCTGATTGTGATCGCGCCAATGCTGGCGACCGTTGCGACCGGATTCTCTGCACCGGAATACTTTGCGCTGGCGATTTTCGGTATCAGTATCATTACCAGCGTCTCATCGCAGTCCATGATCAAAGGGTTAATCGGCGGCGGTATCGGGCTGGCAATCGCCACGATTGGGCTGGACCCGATGACCAGCGGCATGCGCTTTACCTTTGATTCCATCTACCTGATGGGCGGTATCTCATTTATTCCGGTACTGGTTGGCTTGTTCGCCTTTTCCCAGGGGTTGCTCAGCACCGAGGAGCACTTCCGTGAAGGCGGCATCATGCAGAAACCGGTAGCGAAAATCACCCGCATCTTACCAAGCTGGGTTGATTTCAAACGCTGCCTGCCAACCTGGGTGCGTTCGTCGGTGATCGGTACCGGCATCGGCACCATTCCCGGCGTGGGCGGCGATATCTCGTCCTGGATTGCTTATAACGAAGCGAAACGCTGGTCCAAACATCCGGAAGAGTTTGGTAAAGGTTCGCCGGAAGGGGTATCCGCACCCGAAGCCGGGGCCAATGCGGTCTCGGGTGGCTGTATGGTGCCGTTGATGACGCTGGGTATTCCGGGCGACGGCGCGACGGCCATCATCATGGGGGCGTTTCTGGTGCAAGGGCTGGCGCTGGGGCCACAGCTGTTCACTGAGCATCCTGTTGAAGTGAATACCATTTTTATTGGCCTGATGATGGCGAATATCTTTATGGGATTGCTGGGCTTCATGGGCATGAAGCTGTTCGTTAAGGTGATGGATGTGCCGCGTACGCTGCTGGTGCCAGTGATTTTGCTGCTGTGCGCCGTGGGCGCTTACACCGTTAACCACAGCATGATTGATGTTTTCGTCATGATGGGGGCCGGGCTGGTGGCCTACATCCTGATCAAGCTTGATTTCTCCATGTCGCCCATTGTGATTGGTATCATCCTTGGCCCGTTGGCAGAAACCAACCTGCGGCGTTCATTAATGATGTCGCAGGGGGATGTGTCGATATTCTTTACGCGCCCGGTGTGTGCCACGTTCATTGTGATTGCGGTATTAACCCTGTTCCTGCCCATCGTTTCACCGATGTGGAAAAACTGGCGTCAAAAAGCGCTGAAAAAAAAGCAGGACGCACAAAGTAATCAGCCTGGGGTGTAAAGCTTCGCGCATTATTGGTCGCGTAGTGGTGCGATGTTATACTGCGAGCGGCGTTTCCCATCGGAGAAACGCCCTTCGGGGTGGCGTTATTTAGGGCATAACTATGGCAAAAACGGTCGAGCAGATCGCCAATGATTTACATCTCTCCATCACCACCGTTCGGCTGGTGCTGAACGGTAAAGCCGAGCAATACCGTATCAGCGCCAAGACGCAGCAGCGGATAACCCACTATGTGACGGAGCATGGTTATACGGTTAACTACACGGCGCGCAGCCTGAAATTAAATAAAACCGACACATTGGGCCTGATTATTCCTCGCCTTTCCAACCCGTTTTTCTCCACGCTGGCGGAGAAGCTGGAGATCCGCTGCCGGGCCGCAGGTTATCAGCTGATGATCAGCTGTACCTATAGCGACGCAAAGTATGAAAACAAGCTGGTGGACGCGCTGCTGCAACGCAACGTGGACGGCCTGTTTGTCGTGCCCTCCTCGCGCCAGACACAACAGCACCATGTGAAAATGGTCAACCGCCCGCTGGTAGTGCTGGACCGTGATTTCGGTGCCGAAGAGGTTTCTCTGGTGGTGAGTGACAACTTGCAGGGCGGTGTTCAACTGGCGCAGGCGATGTTGGCACGCAGCCTCGACAAGGGGATAACGCTCAGCGATGAGCCGCTCTATTTTATGGCAGGAGACACCCGACAACCTGCAATCAAAGAGCGTCTAAAAGGGTATCAACAGGCGTTGCTGCGCCACGGCATCAAGGCACCGGCGGAGTGGATTTTGCAGGCGGAGCACAACCGCCGTGAAGACGGTATCGCCATGATGCAAACCTTTCTTACGCGTCATGCCCACGCGCCTAAAGCCTTTATCGCGTCATCTTTGCCGGTGTTGGAAGGAGTTTTGAGTGCGCTACGTGAACGTTATGGCGCGGTTCCTGCTGACATGAATATTGGCACCTTCGATGAGCACGCCATGTTGGGCTTTCTCGCCAATAATCTCTGGTCAATGCGACAGGATGAAGACGCCTGGGCGGAGCAGGCATTTACGCTGATGCAGCGTGCCTTGCACGGAGAAAATCAACTGGCGCGGGCGATTATTCCCATGACGTTAATTCATCGGCGTCAGGCAGTAGGTGACCTTTCCTGGTAAAAATCAGCCCCATATCGCGGTAATCTCCGCGAAAACGCAAGAAAATCGTCATGTAAAATGTGTATACTCCTGATACGAGTATACTTTTTTTCATGGCAGCTGATTGGGCAGCATTGTCAGTCGGCATCTTCATTTTTATGAGTATTGAGCACACAGTGTAATGCGTGATTAAAAAAAATAAGAGGCACGTTGCGTGAAGCGATCCTATTTTTTATATTTTGGCAGCAATAGAAATAAGGAAGATGTTAACGCGTTGTTGAGTCAATATTGGGATATCGTTTGTGCGGCACACGATAATTATTACTGTGGTCGCTATTATTTATATTCCGGTTTTTATGCCGACCGACTCACCGTGAAGGATAATAAAATTGCAGGGACGGAGGAGTGGCTCGATGAAGATAATCGTCACTACCGCACCCTTATCGAAGTGTCGTTTATTCACGGGCGTAATACGGATAAATTGAACCGGTGCGAATTTATTAAAGAAGCGTTCGCACAATTGAAAATTGCCGAAGTCATCGGCGATAAATGTATTGAAGAGATTTAACGCCTATTCCCTTTTTATCTTAGGGCCGCGCACGCACTGCGTACAGGTTCCGGTTTCTGCGCGCTGCCCAAGCCCAAACGGACTGCGCCAATAACGCCTACGGGAATAGGCTATCAGCGCGATTAAGTTTATACCTCGCTATCGTCACTGCTGAGTGCCAATTGCGCCAGCGTGACCGGCTTCAGCGGAAAACGGGCGCGTGCATATCCGGTTTCTGATACCTGACGCTGCTGCGTGTCGGCCAGAATAACCGCCGCGTTGTGCCCGCACATCCGTCCCTGACAGGGGCCCATGCCGCAACGGGTAAACGCCTTCAACTGGTTCATGCCGGTGCAGCCAGCGCGCGCCGCTTGGCGAATTTCCCCGGCACTCACCTGTTCACAGCGGCAGATGGTCACATCGTCACGGGGCTTTTGCGCTTGTTTGGGAATGGGGTAAAGCGCTGCCAAAAAGGGGCGCAGCGAACGCAGTGCGGCGCGCTGTTGCCGCAGGCCAGCACATTGTTGCTGATAGTCATCTTCTGCGAGCTTGCCCGCCGCATGCACAATGCTTAATGCGGCAAGCTGACCGCTGAGAATAGCTGCTTCTCCGCCCTCAATGCCGCCCGCGTCCCCCGCCAGATAGATACCAGGTTGGCTGCTTTCCTGTCGTTCGTCCACTTCCGGCTGCCAGTAGTGTTGCTCATCATCCCAAACCAGTTTGCAACCGAGCGCGTTGGCGCACTGCGTGGCCGGAATCACCCCGATATGGCTCAATACCGTTGAGGTCACGCACTGTATCGGATGGCCTCGATGGGAAAAGCGCACGGCGGTGACCTGCGTGTCTCCTTCTACGGCAATATCGGTCACGCCGGAATAATAAGGCACCTTGGCACGTTGCAGTTCGCGCAGCAGCTTGATGCCTTTGAACAGATCGCGTGAGGTATGCCGTAATGCCTTCGGCAACCGTGGCAGCGCCCGCAGATAATCCTGCGTGCGCGTAGTGTCCAGCACCGCTTGAATTCGGCCTCCCGCGCGGATCACCTGCGCGGCGAACAGCAACAGCAGTGGGCCGTTGCCCACCAGAATGCTGTCCGCAGGGGGCAGCAATCCCGCTGATTTCATCAACAGTTGTGCGGCACCCACGGTCATCGCGCCGGGTAATGTCCAGCCCGGCAGCGGGAAACTGCGTTCTTGTGCGCCAGTTGCCAGCAGAATAAAACGGGCCTGCACCACATGCTGGCGTGGAGACTCGCCCTGCTCTAACAGATAGACCTGTTTCTCCGGCGTCACCTGCCAGACGGCGGTACGCGCCAGATAGCGCACGCGGGGAGAGAAGGCGGCTTCTGCCAGGCTACGGCGTGCGCTGTACTCTTCGCCGAACAGGGTTTGTGGATTGGCAAACGGTGACTGGGTGACCTGTCGCAGCAGTTGACCGCCCGGTAATGGATTTTCATCGGCCAGCCAGACGGATAAGCTTGCTGCGCTGGCAACCTGTGCCGCTTTCAGCCCGGCCGGGCCCGCGCCAATGATCAGCAGGTCGCAGGTATTCGCTGTGGTGGAATGGGTCATGATAGCACCCTCGCGCCCTGAGGCAGGGTGACCCGCATACCGTCACGCACCGGCGTCATGCAAGATTGCACGTTGGGAATATCATCGACCGTGACGCGGCACTCGAAGCAGACGCCCATCATGCAAAACGGGCCGCGCGGCTGTTGGTCAATGGCCGTATGGCGCGTGGTGGTGATGCCGTTTGCCAGCAGTGCGGCGGCCAGCGTCCAGCCAGCGCGTGCGGTAATCGGCTCATCGTTCACCCACAGGGTAATTTGCGGTGCATCAACCGTGGGTAGCGGCTGGAACCGGGAAACGCTGGACATGAAATACCTCAAAAAGCGAAGGAAGTGCACCGCCTAAAATCCACGCCGGAAGCAGCTCGCTATGCAGCGCTGCCAGCGTAACACCGCTGTGGCAGGTGACGGCAAAGGCCCCGGGGTAGCGACGGGATTCATCATAAACCGGCAAACCATCGGGCGTCATGATCCGCAACGCACCCCAGGTGCGTACAATCTGCGCGTGGGCCAGACAGGGGAATGCGCGTATTGCCCGTTGGGCAATCTGCTGTTGAACCTCGGGTTGTGTCTGGGTGTTAAACCCGACATGCTCTTGCGAATCCCCGATCATCACCGTGCCTTCCTGCGTTTGCCTTAGCAGGTTGGAGGGATAGCGCAGAAAGGGCGCCAGCCGCTCGGTCACCAATACTTGTCCACGCACCGGTTCAATCGGGATCGGGAGATCGACCTGTGCCCCAAGGCGCGCGTTTTCCAGCCCGGCAGCCAGCACGATACGTTTGGCGTGCCATTCGCCCTGCGGCGTGTGCAAGGTGAAACCGTCCTGATGGCTTTCAATCTCACTGACCGGATGGGACGGAAAATAGCGCCCGCCCGCCTGCTGAAAGGCGTAGGACAGCGCGCGCAGCGTCAGCAGCGGATTGACATGGCCGTCATGGGGAGAATAGATGGCACCGGCTATGTGGCGTGATGCTTCAGGCACATGTTGGCGCAGCGTGGCGTTATCCCACACCTGATAGGTAAAATCCGGGTTGCCCTGTTGCAGTTTGCTGACGTTGCGTATGGCGCTGTCCAGCGCCTCTGGCGTTAAGCAGAAATTGATACCGCCGGGCTGAGACAACCCGCAATCAATATCGGTTTCAGCGCGTAGACGTTGCGCAAATTCGGGCCAGCGCGTGGATGCCAGACAGGAGAGCTGGCTGTAAGGCGGACAATTGACGCCTTTGCCCTGTACCCAAATCAGGCCGAAGTTACCGCGTGAGGCGCGAAAGTCGGTGTCGCCGCCATCGAGAATCGCCGTGCTGGCCCGTTGGCGCTGCAAACCATAGGCGATGGCGTGGCCGACGATGCCGCCGCCGATCACGATAACGTCATAGCGTTGTGTCATGAAGGGGTTACCTGATGAAAACCTGTTACCGGCACCAATTTTCTCCCCCATCATAAGCACGCGGTTGCAGCGCGCCATAAAACCAGCGAACCAGCGTTACGGTGTCGAATACCGGCAAACCAAAGCGAGCATGCAGCGCGGCGCTGAAGGGGGCCAGATTGGTGCATTCGAGTACCAACGCCCCGGTTTGCGGGTAGCGCGCCAGCGCCTGCTGCGCGGTAGCCAGCACTTCTTGCTGTAAAATAGCATACGGGACGCTGTCGTCACCGTCACGAATTGAACGCACAAACTCGGAGTCCGGTGGCATACCCACCACGAGGGCATCGCCGGGGATGCCGACTTTTTCCAGATAATCACCGCGCAGCGCGCGATCGTCGAAGGTCAAAATCAGCGGTGTTTTTCCGGCGGGAAGCAGGCGCTGCACCAACGGGTATTGCAGCAGGCTGCTGGTGACAATCGGCACCGGTGACCAGGCCGCCAACTCTTGCTGATAGTAGGAGAGGAAGCCACAACTGGTGGTCAGCCCATCAACGCCCTCGTCGATGAGTGCCTGCGCCGCACGTTTGAACGGCTCCAGCAAATCGTGTTGATCGAGGTGCCCCATCCGCTGTGGGATGGCCTCTTCCACCACCCGATAGCGTACCGGAAACGGCCAGGTGCCGGGGTTGCCAATATCGCCCAGATAGCGGCGAAAATGGGTTTTCACCATCAAAATACCGAGTGTGGCCTGTGGTGTGGCGAAGCCGGTGTGAATGTCTGACATGGCTAGGGTTCCGTTAAGCGCGCCGTGAGGCGGCAATCACTGCGTCCAGAATTTGTTGCAGCAGCGCCTTTGACGTGGCGAAGTTAAGGCGTGCAAAGGCTTCTGCACCGGGGTTAAAGGTTTCACCTGCGCTGAGCGCCACTTTGGCGTGCTCCAGGTAATACGCGCCGGCGGCAGTTGGTAATTGCAGCGCGCTAAAATCCAGCCAGGCGAAGTAGGTTGCCTCGGGGGTGTGGACGCGAACCTCCGGCAGCGCGGTGCGCACCGTGCTGATCACTTGCTCGCGCCGCTCCAGCAGGTAGTGGCGTGCGCCTTCCAGCCAACTGTGGCCGCGATCCCAGGCGGCCACGGTGGCATCAATACCAATACCGGAGGGGTAGCCTAAAATCCGGGCGGGCAGACGTTGGGTAAAGCGCTGTTTTAACGCGCCGTCACCGAAATACATCAGCGCACAGCGCAGTCCGGCGATATTGAAACTCTTACTGGCCGAGTTCAGGGTGATGGTACGTGCCGCAAGGCCCGGTGCCACCGTAGCAAATGGAATATGTTCCTGCCCGGGATACACCAGATCGGCATGAATCTCATTGGCAATTACGATCAAATCATGGGCTTCGGCCAGTGCTGCCAGCTTTTCCAGCTCATCGCGCCGCAATGCGCGTCCGGTGGGGTTGTGTGGGTTACACAGCAGCAGGATACGTGTCTTGGCATCAATCTGGCGGGCAAGATGATCGAAATCGATTTCATAGCCCTGACCGTTGTCTACCAGCGGGCTGGCCTGTAACCGGCGGCCGGTGTCATTAATCGCATCATAAAAGGGTGGATAGCTGGGGGTTTGCAGCACAATGCCGTCACCCGGCTCACTGAATGCCAAAATCAGCAAATAGACTGCCTGCACCAATTCGTTGAGCGCCAACACGTTGGCAGGATCGGTTTCCCAGTTAAATTCACGTGCGGTATAGCGACTGAAGGCGCGCGCCAGCAGATGTTCCGCTCGGTCGCGTTGCCGATAAGGGTAGCCGGTATCCTGAGCCAGATACCAGTGACGTAATACGTCAGAAACGGCAGGGGCTGGGGCGAAATCCATCTCCGCCACCCAGGCGGGGAGAATCTCCAGCGCGTGATACTGCCATTTCATGCTTTGGCGGCGACGCAGCGTTTCCAACGGCAGCGTGTATTGCTCTGCGAACTGCTGCGCGATACCAGCATCGTAATGCGTGCTCATGTTATACCACCTGCGGGATGGGTTTCAGCAAGGACATTTTCAGCCAGGAAACCGCCGTATCGATACGCAGATGCATGAGAATTCCTTCTGTTTTATTTGCCGTTGACAAGCCAATCGTGGTTGGCTAAGTTGCGGTCAAATTAACAAATATATATTTTATATTGTATAAACTTTATCAGCTATGCATTGCCAATTAACGCATATGGCAGTGTGGTTATCCTGGCCGATAAATCAGCAATGAGGGCGCTATGGATCAGACTGACGCAGCAAACCGGGCCAGCCCGGCTCCCCTTCCCGCCGTGGTGGTTGACCGGCGGCCGCTGACCGACCGCGTGGCGGACTATGTGCGCGATCTTATCGTGCAGGACATCCTGCAACCCGGCGATCCCATCAATGTGCAAAGCATTTGCAGCACCCTGCAAATCTCGCAAACTCCGCTGCGTGAAGCGCTGAAAATGCTGGCGGCCCAGGGGCTGGTGGATTTGCGCCCGAATAAGCGCGTGGTGGTGGCATCTCTGGCGGCGAATGAAATTGAAGACATGCTGGTGGTGTATACCGAAATGGAAAAACTGGCGGGTCGACTGGCAGCGCTGCAAGCAACACCCGACGATCTGCACGCGCTACAGCAGCAGGAACAGGCGTTGATGACGGCGTTTCATGCCGGAGAATCGTTGCGTTATTTTCATGCCAATCAAGCCTTTCATCAGGCGTTGGTGCACGCTTCGCACAATGCCACACTGATTGAGCTGCACAATAATCTCAATGCCCGTTTGTATCGCACGCGTTTCAAAGGCAATCAGTGGAACGCACGCAGCGGCGACTGGCAGCGCGTGGCCGAAGAGCACAGTAAAATTCTGCGCGCCATCGAGACGCGCAACGGCGATCTGTGCGCGGAACTGCTGGCCCGCCACCTGAACGGTGCGCGTGCATCCCTGCACGCGGACTGATGCGGTTAGCTTCCCCGCTGATACAGCGGGGATCATCTTACGGTTTAGGTTCTACCCATACTCCCGCCAGATTCCCTTCAACGCCATCTGCCGTTGGCGAATGGTCGTGCACGCGCGGGTTGTAAATGGTGATGAACTGCGGCGACAGCAGGTTAATGTCCGGCGCGTCATGCATCACGATGTGCTGGAACTGGCGGAACTGCGCAATGCGCTTGGCATTGTCGTTTTCCGTTTGCGCCGCTTCCAGCAGGCGATCCACTTCGGGGTTAACGTAGTGCGAGGTGTTGGAGAACGGCAGCCCGACGCGGTAGTTCTTCGACCAGTAGAGGCGCTGTACGCCTGCGGTAGGATCGTACAAGTTGGCAAACATGTTCAACGCCAGCGCAAAGTCGCGATCGGTGTAGACACGTTTGGTGTGCGACGAAATGTCCGATGAACGCAGCGTTACCGCAACCCCAATTTTGGCCAGCGCCGCTCGTGTGAAATCGGCAATACGACGGAAAGCATCGTCATAGGTGTTGTAGTCCAGCGTGATGCTAAAGCGCGTGCCGTCTGCTCCGCGCGGGTATCCGGCTTCATCCAGCAGGCGGTTAGCGGCAGCCAGATCGAAGGGGTACGGGGTCGGCGACGGGTCGTGGAAGGTTTTCAAGCCGGGGGCAACGGGAGATGCAGTCGGCGTCGCCAGGCCAAAGTAGGCAATGCGCACCAGCGCATCCCTGTCAATGGCGTGGGAAAACGCCTGACGCACACGCAGGTCTTTGAATATCTTGTCATCCAGATTGAATTGCAGTGATGCAACGCTGTAAGAGTAATTATTCCCTTTGGTTTCAAAGCCCAGCTTGCCCTCTTTCTTCAATCGGGCGATTTCACTCAGCGCAACCGGCGTACGGTACGCGATGTCGGCATCACCGGTTTCCAGCGCCAGCGTGCGCACCACGGCATCCGGCGAGAACTTGACGATCAGCTGGTCCAGATAGGGTTTTGGGTTATCCCAGTAGTTGGGATTGCGTTTGTAGACAATGTGACTGCCGCGCACCCATTCGCTGAAAATATACGGGCCGGTGCCGATCGGCCCGTTGTTATTGGCATTTTTCAGCGGATCGCCGCCCGGCACGTCATAGATGTGTTTTGGCAGAATCGGTGTTTCACCGGCGGCAAACGCACGCAATAAATAAGGGGCCGGATGTGATAACTCAAAGACGGCGGTCAGCGCATCGGGGGTTTTAATGTCGCTAACGTTGGCAAAGGTGCTTCTGGCACGCGGGTGTATTTGTTTCAGTAACTGAATGGAGTAGGCCACGTCAGCGGAGGTAAAAGGCTGACCGTCGTGCCATTTCACGCCCTGACGCAGGTGGAAAGTATAGGTCTTGCCATCGGGGCTGATGTCCCAGGACGTTGCCAACTGTGGCTGCGGATTTAGATCGTAATCGTAGGTCAGCAGCCCTTCCGTGACTTTGCCACTGACTGCAATCGCCGGTTGAGCGACGGTCGCGAGTGAAACCAATGTGGACGGCTCACTGGACAGTATCAACGTCAGTGTACCGCCGCGCTGCGGCGTGGTGGCGGCGTGCGCGCTGGCGGCCAGCCATCCTGAGAGCAGGAGCGCGTTGCCTCCCCAGCGAGACAAACGGGTAAACCATGACATAAAACCCCCTGGTTGAAGATCGAAAAAAAAGCAAAAAATGGGCGAACGAAATTCAACCTAACAAATATATATTTTATATTGTATAAACTTTATGGGATAACCAATTGCGTAAACTGGAAATGCACGCCACATGGCCTGTTCATGCCTGGCGTTTAACCTGTTACAGGGCTTTCTCTTCCTCCCCGAGCACAATCATTTCCTGTGAGGCGTGCAGCCACACGCTTTTCACACGATGCGGTTGACGAAAGGCAATCGTGCCTGCGGGGGGCATCGGCATGCGCCTGCAACGGGTCAATTCAATACCCTCGTTATCTATCTGAGCGAGCCGGCTAAGGCTGTTGGGTTTTTTAAGCGAGTGGGGCATAAATTCCCCTTTACTGATGTGGAACACGCGGGAAAGGCTGTTTAGCTTCATTAACTTCACATCCATAGACGCTCAGGTGGCAATGTGCCCCCGAAATAACGGCGCTATTATGCTGATAAATAAAGATATGTCTGTCAAAAACCGGTCTGTTTGAGAGCCTGCATGGCAAACAGGCTACGGATGCGCAGTGCTGGATTGCGCGGCGCTTGCGGGGATGATGGGGAGTGCTTCATCGTGATGGATGCGTGCGCGTAACGAATCGTCCGGCTTTTCTTTGCCCGAGCGCGAATAGTCATAAGGCAACAGCAAGGTGTCCATGACGGCAGAAAACGGCATATCGAGAATCACCAGTGGCGTCATGGCCCAACTGGCATCTTCACCGTTCAGTACGTCCATATTGGCACGCGTGCCGGAGTAGTAACCCTGATGGGGACCGGTGTGGGTCATCACGCTGGAACAGCCGCCGGTAAGTGCCAGCCCGCTTCCTGCTATCAACAAAGAGAGTGCAGTACGTCTCAGTACTTTCATATCGCTGTCCATTGAGAAATGGTCGGCTTACGCCAGACCTTGCCTTTGTGCCACGGGCTCTACGTAAGATGTCATGTTTTGTGTTGTGGTGGTAGTACTTCATTTTCCGATAAATTTTTCGGAAAAGGAAAAATTGCTTCGATCGCAGCCTTGAAAGTTTGAGCCCGGTCCCCATCTTTATTGTAGCCCCAGATTATGACGCTATGCCGACAGGGTAGCCGATGGGGTGTAGGGCCTGTCTATCAAAGAAGGCTCATAGTAATCCTCGCTGAATATTTAGGAGGCTGTAATGCGCAATTTCGATTTTTCTCCCCTGTATCGTTCCGCCATCGGTTTCGATCGTCTGTTTAATCTGCTGGAAGCCGGACAAAGTCAGGGTAACGGTGGCTATCCTCCCTACAATGTTGAACGGGTGGATGACAACCATTACCGCATTGCCATCGCTGTCGCGGGTTTTGCCGAGCATGAGTTGGAGATTACCGCTCATGACAATCTGCTGATTGTGAAAGGCGCACACGGCGGTGAGCCGGTAACACGTAACTATCTCTATCAGGGCATTGCCGAGCGCAACTTTGAGCGCAAATTCCAGTTGGCTGAGCATATTCAAATTACCGGTGCCAACCTGGAACATGGCTTGTTGTATATCGACCTGGCGCGCGTGGTGCCGGAAACGATGAAGCCGCGCCGTATTGATATCAAATAAGACGACGTTAACGTTTAACACCCAGTTTTAACGCCCGCCCGCCGTTAGGGGGCGAATTCGGTGGAGCCTGTCTGCTCCTCTGAAGGCACATTCTCGCTTCAAAGAAGGAGTCACATTATGCGTAACTATGATTTATCACCGCTGCTGCGTCAGTGGATCGGTTTTGACAAATTGGCCAGCTCAATGCAGGGCACTCAGGAGGCCGTTGAGTTTCCTCCCTACAACATTGAGAAAAAAGACGACAACCACTATCGCATCACGCTGGCCCTGGCCGGGTTTCAGCAAAGCGAACTCGCGATCGAAGTGGAAGGACCGCGTCTGACGGTAAGCGGTACGCCGACGCTGCCGGAGAAGAAAGTGGAATATTTGCATCAGGGTCTGGCGTTTAAACCGTTCACCTTGAGCTTTACGCTGGCGGAGCACCTGTCTGTCTCCGAGGCGAAATTTGAACTCGGCTTGCTGCATATCGATCTGGTGCGTGAAGTGCCAGCAGAACTGCAACCGCAGCGTATTGCCATTGGCGGCAGCCGCCCTGAGTTGACGCACGCGCCTGAATCGGCCAGCGATGCTTGATCCGTAAATTATGCGCTGAGTCGTTATCCATCCCCGGTTTTTGCCGGGGATTTTTATTTCCCCATCACCCATAAGGATTTGTGCTGGAAGGCACGGATTCTCGCTTCCCCTTCTGCCAGACTGCCTGTCAGTGGCGCTTTTGTAGCGTAGGTCTAGACTGATTTTCAAGCGAAAGACGGCTGCACAAGGATACGGGTATGAGTGATATCGCACTGACCGTGAGTATGCTGGCGTTGGTAGCAGTATTGGGGCTGTGGATAGGCAACTGGCGTATCTACGGCGTTGGCCTGGGCATCGGCGGCGTGCTGTTCGGTGGTATTGTGGTGGGGCATTTTGCCCAATACTTCCAGTTCACCCTCAACAATGACATGCTGCACTTCATTCAGGAATTTGGGCTCATCCTGTTTGTCTACACCATCGGTATCCAGGTGGGCCCCGGTTTCTTCTCTTCATTACGCGTTTCCGGCCTGCGGCTAAATGGCTTCGCGCTACTGACCGTGCTGTTGGGCTGTATCGTCACCATCATCATTCACAAGCTGTTTGCCGTTCCATTGCCGATTATTCTGGGGATTTTCTCCGGCGCGGTGACCAATACGCCGTCTCTCGGTGCCGGGCAACAGATCCTGACCGATTTAGGCTCTAACCCGGCGCAGGTCACCCTGATGGGCACGGGTTATGCGATGGCTTACCCGCTAGGCATCTGCGGCATTTTGCTGGTGATGTGGCTGCTGCGCGTGGGGTTTCGCGTCATGGTTGAGGCGGAAGCCAGGCAGTTTGATAACAGTAACGGCCATCACCATGAGCAGTTGCAAACCATGAACATCAAGGTGAACAACCCGAACTTGCAGGGGTTGGCGATTCAAGATGTGCCGATGCTCAATAGCGATGCCATCGTTTGTTCCCGACTGAAACGCGGCGATACGCTGATGGTGCCCGCGCCCGCCACCTTGATTCAACTGGGCGATTATCTGCATCTGGTGGGGGCCCGCCATGATTTGGATCAGGCTCGCTTGGTGATAGGCGATGAGGTCGATACCTCGCTCTCCACGCGCGGTACGGATCTGCACGTAGAGCGTGTGGTTGTTACCCATGACAAGGTGCTTGGGCGAAAAATTCGTGAGTTGAATCTGAAGCAGAACTACGACGTGGTGATCTCACGGCTCAATCGTGCTGGTGTTGAATTGGTCGCCAGCAATAATGCCACGTTACAGTTTGGCGATATTCTTAACCTGGTGGGGCGCAAGACGGCCATCGATGCGGTGGCAGATATTGTTGGCAACGCCCAGCAGAAGCTACAGCAGGTGCAAATGCTGCCGGTGTTCATCGGCATTGGTCTTGGTGTGCTGGTGGGCTCGGTGCCCCTGTTTATTCCCGGTTTCCCCGTTGCTTTGCGGCTTGGATTAGCCGGAGGGCCCTTGGTGGTGGCGCTGATCCTCGGGCGAATCGGCGGTATCGGGAAGCTCTACTGGTTTATGCCGCCCAGTGCGAACCTGGCGCTGCGCGAATTGGGTATTGTGCTGTTTCTTTCCGTGGTTGGGCTAAAATCGGGCGGCGACTTTTTTGATACCCTGCTGTACGGCGAAGGCATTTGGTGGGTGGCCTACGGTGCCTGTATCACCATCATTCCACTGTTAATCGTCGGTGTGTTGGCGCGAACGGTCGGGAAAATGAACTACCTGACGTTGTGTGGGATGTTGGCAGGTTCAATGACGGATCCGCCTGCACTGGCCTTTGCCAACGGACTGCATGCCACCAGCGGGGCCGCCGCGCTCTCGTATGCGACGGTCTATCCGATGGCGATGTTTTTGCGCATTATGTCCCCTCAACTGTTGGCGGTATTATTTTGGAGCCTGTAAGTGATAATGATGGGAATAACGCGGTATTGTTTACCGCGTTATTATTTTATTTTTCACATCACTTTTTCTAATAACTTAATTTCCATTTATTACCCCGTGACTGACCGCACTTTTTTTTCAGCGTAGATGATGCTAAATGACCAATATATTTAAACTATTAAATCGGTTTAGTAAGTAAAATAACGATCATTCAACTGCCGTTTACTCTATTATGTCCTACGTTAATCATACGATTTGATGGGGCGAGAAAAATACCCTGACCAATTGTTTTCTCGCCTTTTTTTCTACTGCTGATGTATCCGCTTTACAAAATATCCTTATTACCGAATTAGAACGACAATCAACGAATAAGATATTGGTAATCGGGGTGATGAAGGAAGAATAACGAAACACTGCTCCTCCGCACTGCATTGGGTGGAAAAAACGAATTCCGTTTTAATCTTCTAGCGTGGTGTTTTTATGTCTGCAAACAGTAGCAGGTTAGTTAAGCTCCTCATCATTATCGGTATCGCAATTGCGTTATGGTTATTACCCGTGCCGGAGGGCGTTAAGCCCGATGCCTGGCACCTGATGGCCATCTTCATCGCCACCGTTATTGGTCTTATCCTCTCCCCGTATCCCCTCGGTGCCATGGCGATGTTCAGTTTGACGTCCGTGGCGATCCTTGGCTTGCTCTCGATTAAAGACGTGTTGGCCGGGTTTAGCGACCCTACCATCTGGATGATCGCCTGCGCCTTCTTTATCTCGCGCGGCTTTATCAAAACCGGTTTTGGTCGCCGTATCGGTTTGCTGTTCATCAGTAAACTGGGTAACAGCTCGCTCGGTCTGGCCTATGGTCTGGTGTTCACTGACCTGCTGTTTGCCCCGGCGATGCCTTCCACCTCGGCGCGCTGCGGTGGGATCATCACTCCACTGTTCCGTTCTATCTCCGAGGCCTATGATTCTACGCCGGAGAAAGGCACCCAGCGGCGTATCGGGGCGTTTCTGGTGCAGTCTATTTTCCAGTGTAACGCCATCACCTCCGCCATGTTCATGACCTCCATGGCCGGTAACCCGATGGTGGCGAAACTGGCAGCACAGCTCGGTATTCACATCAGTTGGACCGATTGGGCGCTGGCAACGTTGGTGCCGGGTATCCTGTCTCTGGCGTTGATTCCCTATCTCATCTATCGCTTCTATCCGCCTGAATTGAAACAGACCACGGAAATGCGTGCCATCGCTGTCGAGCGCTTGCGTGAAATGGGGCGCATGACGCGCGACGAATGGGTGGTGTTAGGCGTATTCCTGGGTCTGGTCACCTTCTGGGTGCTGGGTTCCACGCTGAATATCGATGCGACCTTGACCGCGCTGGCGGGGCTGAGTGTGCTGCTGTTAAGCCGTGCGCTGAGCTGGGATGACGTGGTGGGCGAGAAGGAAGCCTGGCACACCGTGGTATGGTTCGCCGTGCTGATGACACTGGCAGGGCAACTGAACAAGATGGGGCTGATTGCCTGGTTAGGCCAACTGGCGGGCAACGCTGTCAGCGGATTCCACTGGCTGCCGATGCTCGGTATCTTGTTGCTGGTGTACTACTACAGCCACTACCTGATGGCGAGTGCGATTGCCCATATCAGCGCCATGTATGCCATCTTTGTTTCCATTGCGTTAGCGGCAGGCGCACCGCCGATGTTGACCGTTCTGGCGTTTGGTATCTTCAGTAACCTGTTCATGTCCACCACGCACTACTCAAGCGGTCCGGCACCGATCCTGTTCGGATGTGGTTATATGCCGCTGGCAACCTGGTGGAAAATTGGCTTCTTTATCAGCTTGGTGGTGATTCCTATCTGGTTGGGTATTGGCGGCATGTGGTGGAAGGTGTTGGGATTCTGGTAATCCCTGTCAGCCTGCGGTGTTGGTTGCCCCGTAACGCGGGGCAATAACGCAGGACGATAAATACGGCAAAACAGGTTAAGATAAGGATATCCAAGGTGATTCCGGAGCAAGACATGAGCAGGACAAAAGCACCGATGAAGCTGGGAACATCCGTTTTTCTGATGGTCTCTGTCGTGCTAGGCGCAGTGTTGCTGGTGGTCTACGCTCTGCTGTTTTTCCGCATCAACCAACTCTCCGAAGACAGCCTGCGCGACAAGGCGTTTGCCATTGCGCGCACCTTTGCGGCTTCCCCGGTGGTGATTGATGAGCTGCAAGGATTAGGTAATCCCGAAGCGGTGCAGCGCGCCGCCGAGACCATCACGCACCGCAATCAACTGCTGTTTGTCACCGTGACCGATATGGACACGGTGCGTCACACCCACCCGGAACGGGAGCGCATCGGCGAACATTTTGCCGGGCGCGACATCTACCCTGCGTTGTTTGGGCTGGAAAACACCTCGATCAACCGTGGCACGCTGGACCCGGCGCTGCGGGTGTTTACCCCGGTCTTTAACAATGACGGCAAGCAGGTCGGCGTTGTGGCGTTAGGGATTGCCCTGACCAGTGTGCAGAAAGTGATCAGTGAAAACCGCTGGATGATCCCCTGGGCGCTGCTGGCCGGGGCGCTGGTGGGCGGGCTCGGCACGCTGGTGCTGGTGAAAATCCACAAGCGCATCATGCTGGGGTTTGAACCCTATGAAATTTCCAATCTGTTTGAGCAGCGCAACGCGATGCTGAAACAGATCAAGGAAGGGGTGATTGCCGTGGATGACAGCGGCCGCATTACGGTGATTAACGATGAAGCGCGCAGGCTGTTCCGACAAGGCAATATGGCGGCCAATGCTTCGGCAGAAACCATCAGCGAGCAGTGGATGGAGCACCTTCGCCTGAGGCAAGTGCTGGAAAGTGGTATCGCTCAGCGTGATGAAGAGATCAATATCAACGGCAACTTGCTGCTGACCAACACCGTGCCAGTGACGGTGAAAGGTAACGTGATTGGCGCTATTGCCACCTTCCGCGACAAGACTGAAATTGGCCAATTGTTGCAGCGTTTGACGGGGATGTCCTATTACGCCGATGCGCTACGGGCACAATCTCACGAGTTTATGAACAAGCTGCATGTGATTTTGGGCATGCTGCATTTGAAATACTACTCGCAGTTGGAAGACTATATTTTAAAAACGGCGAACAACTATCAGGCGGAAATCGGCTCGATTATTCGCAAGGTGAAATCGCCAGTGATTGCCGGGTTCTTGCTGGGTAAAATCAATCGGGCGCGCGATCTCGGCATACAGCTATCGATAACCGAAGAGAGTCTGTTGCCCGAGACTGACGATATGGATGCCACCAACGAGTTGATCACCGTTTTGGGGAACCTGATTGAGAATGCCATGGATGCAATGAGTAACATGGAGAATGGAGAAATCAGCGTGAGTTTCCATCATCAGGATGGGCGCTTGCACTGCATCGTGGGCGATGATGGCCCCGGTATTACGCTGGAAAATCAGCACCGTATTTATGAACAAGGATTCTCCACCAAGGGATCCGGGCGCGGAATCGGGCTTTACCTGACCAAGCAGAGCCTGGAAAAAGTGGGCGGCAGTATCGATTTTGAGTCGGAACCTGAGGTGTATACCCAGTTTTTCGTGAATATCCCTTATCAAGCCAAGGCTGTTTAACCATGATAAATGTACTGATTGTTGATGACGATGCCATGGTTGCAGAACTTAACCGTTCCTATCTGAGCCAGGTGCCCGGGTTCAACTGTTATGCAACGGTGCCAACCTTACAGCAGGCGCGAAATTTACTGATGCAGCCCGATTCCGAGATCGATCTGGTGCTGCTTGATATCTACATGCAGCAGGATAACGGATTGGATCTGCTGCCGACCATTCGTGAGTTCAGCGAACAAACGGACGTGATTATCATCTCCTCCGCCAGTGATGTGTATACCATTAAGAAAGCACTGCATTACGGCGTGGTTGATTACCTGATCAAACCGTTCCAGTTCTCGCGCTTTGAACAGGCGCTGACCGCCTACCGGGAAGAAGCAAACCTACTGAAACACCGTGAGTTTGTGGCTCAGTCGGATATTGATAGCCTGATTCGTCGCACCAGTGGCGGCGTGGCTGGCGAGCGTAAAAAGCTGCCAAAAGGGCTGACCAGCCTGACGCTACGCACCGTCTGCGAATGGATCGAAGGCAACCAAGGGGCTGAATTTTCCACGGAAATGCTGGCGAACGCAATTGGTATCTCTCGCGTATCTTGCCGTAAGTATCTGATATATCTCGCTGATACCAATATTCTCGCCACCAATATCCTCTACGGATCGACTGGCCGCCCTGTCTATCTCTACCGCTTGCTGCCCGAGAAACAAGACGCGCTGCGTCAGTATTGCGAGTAGTACGCGGTTTCTCTCCTCGCGCTATCGTTATAGACGATAGCGCGATATTTTTATCATAAAGACGTATTTGCAATAAATAATCACCGATGATGCTACGTTTAATTAATGCTTGCTAAAGTTGATTGGGTTCCATAATTCTGACTTATTGTGGCGACTGCACGTCAGGTATAGCCTAAGAAATACAATAAGGAAGAATCAATGCGAATTTTACACTTGACGGACACACACCTTTTTTCAGATAAAAGTGGTGATGTGCAAGCAAAAATGCATCACGAACGTTTTATAAATTTTATCAATCATTTTAATAAGAATAGAAAACTATTGAATGTTGATAGTGTTATTGTCACGGGAGATATTTCTCATGATGGTAGTGCAATAAGCTATGACGTGTTTTTTGAAAATATGGATAGCCTGAGCATTCCTTATGCTGTTCTGCCCGGAAACCACGATGATCTAGGCAATCTAGATACTGCAATAAAAATTGCAAAGCATACAGTGGCGGTAGAGCAGCTATCTAACGCGTCATGGGCGTTGTTTGGCTTAAACAGTGTGGTACCCAGAGAAGACTACGGGTTCATAAATAAAGATACATTGTATAAGCTGCGTGAGGATTTAACAGACACGACATGTGAGAATATTGCGATTTTCTTACATCATCATCTGGTACCTGTTGGTACACCGCTGGTTGACATTTGTAAGCTAATGAACAGCGATGATTTGCTTACTATCTGTCATGATAGCCCGGTAAAATTTATCGGTACGGGACATGCTCATACCTTGTTTCAGCGTAAGATAGACAACATTCTGGTGTCGGTATCGCCTGCGCTCTGCTCACAATGGGAAAATGGCACATCAGCTGTCAGTATTGTGAATAACTCTGGTTTCAGCATCATCGCTTTAGATAAAAGCATATTTATAGAAACGCATTTTATTTAATGATGGTTAACGTGGGTTTACCTGTCGCAGAAAGTCACCGTGCCTGACTTCAGGTTATAGCACGCTATAAAGAGGCCGCGACAGCTTGAGGCATCCCCCATCATGTCGCGGCCTTGTTTTATGTCACTTCGAATTCAACGATTACGCCTCTTCCTCCAGAAAACAGACTCTGAGGCGATGTCCGTCAGGATCGAGAACGGCAAAGGAATACCCAAAGTCGAGCTGGGCAGGTTTTTGGATCACGGTAACCTGATGCTGCGTTCCCCAGGTTTGATAAAGCGCATCCACCTCTGGTTTATCCTGCACCGTAAACACAATCTCACCCGAAGGTATGCTGGCAATCTGGTTGACGCCGGGCTCTACGGTGTAGCACGACCAAAGGCCGAGTTTGAAGCCATTTCCAAACACAAACAGTGCGAAGGTGGGGCCTTTTTCCACGGGGTTGATGTCAAACAGCCCGGCGTAGAAGTCGGCGCTTTTCATTACGTTACTGACATAAAGAATTGTAATATCGGCAGATAGCATGGCGGTCTCCTTGGTGGTAGACCGCCATGTTAGTCTGGCACAGTGACAGTTTTTGTCAGCAGCTTGAGCTTACAGCAGCCAGCCCATCAGCAGCGTTGCGCCGATCACGGTAGAGGCCCCGCCGATACGCGTTGCGATTTGTGCAAAGGGCATCAGTGACATACGGTTGGATGCTGAAAGAATCGCGACGTCTCCGGTGCCGCCCAGGCCGCTGTGGCAGGTGGTGACGATGGAGGCTTCAATCGGATACATATTCAGACGTGGCGCAATCAGAAAGCTGACCAGCGCCATAGAGAGCACGACGGAGCCACAGACGATAACGTAGCCAACGGAGAACACCGCGACCACGCTTTCCAGCGGAATATAGAGCATCCCCAAGCCAATCATCAACGGCCAGACCAGTGAGCTGGAGACGAATTTATACACGCTGTGCGCGCCGGTTTCCATGCTAGCGGGAATAACGCGGCTGTATTTACAGAACACGGCAATCAGGATCATCAGCACCGGTCCTGGAATGTGTACCAGCTTCTCAAACAGGCCGCCGACGATAAAGAAGGCGCAAATCATCAGCAGGCCGCCACCCATCAGATGGAAATCCACCGGTTTCGGCGTGTCGTTGACCGTAAACAGGTTTTGCTCTTCGTCGCTGCGCACCAAACGCCCCTCGCCGTTAAGATCCTTACGGCGCATACCGAGGCGAGACAGAATACCCGCGCAGAAAATGGCGAAGATATTGCCCACCACCGCCGCAGGGGCCAATTGTGCCACATAGACATCCGGTGCCTGACCCAGGAGTGCGGAATAAGCCAATGACAACGGTAAAATGCCTTCACCGATACCGCCGCCAATAATCGGCACAATGATAAAAAAGAAGGTGTGATACAGGCTGTAGCCGCACAGTTTACCCACCAGCAGACCCGTTACCACCGCGGTGGCAGTGCCGATGACCAACGGCACAAACATACGCACCATTCCCTGAATCAGGATCTTGCGGTTCATGCCTAAAATACTGCCGACCACCAGACACGCGATGACGAAGTAGAGAAAGTTCGCTTCCTTCATCAGCAGGTGCACGGTCTTCATGGTGTTGTCGTTAAACAGGTGAAAATAGACCAGGATTGAAGGTACCATCAAACACAGGATTGCCGGGCCGCCGACATCTTTAAATACCGGAATAGTATGGCCAATATGCGCCAGCAAAAAGCCCAGCGTCATAATAACGGCAAAGCCACCGATCATATTTCTCGGCAGATAGCCTTCATACGCGGCAGCAAAAACAACGGCCGCGATAGCAATAAATAATGCAACGGGTACTGCACCAATTTTGGTTTTTAAAAACTGGGTGAAAAACGACAGTTGCGACGTTGAGTCGGCAGTGAGCGTGCTCTCGTAGAGGACATCGGTTTCAGTTCTTTTCATTATGTTTACTCCGCGTAAACGGGTTATATATTTACGGGTTGTTTTTATTGTTAGAAAGCTAAGTGTTTTACTATCAAAGAGTAAGGTGATGCTTAAAATAGGTTGGTTGAGTCAGTGAATATATTATCTCTGAGTAACCTGGCATGATTAAATGTTAAATATAATAAAACATCCATGATTAAATGAAGTAATTGTGAGGTTGACGGCAACTCTTTTTTAAATAAGTTATCTCAAATTAATGTAATTAAATTTATTTTTTCATTCTCAATGCTATTTCGCGTTAACTACAAAAGGCATTATTTAATTAATCTATTATTAATATAATTAAACAAGGTGATTTTAAATTTAAAAAACCACTATTTGTAAGGTTATTGGTTCATCTTGTGACGCACTTTTGCTCACTATTGCCCAGGATCTGTCGTGAGAAGTTTTTTCATGTAGCGTAACTAGTTAGCGCCAGGCTAATGATGTCTGTGATGGTTATCACTAATCCTTATGTTATTTCGGAATTTTTACCTGACATTAACGTTTTTAACAAGCGTTGTTGCTCATTGATTCATCATTCGACATAAGATGTTTCATGTTTTTTTTATGGTGATAATTTCTGCTTTAACAAAAATTTAAAGATTTTTATCTTGCATTGTGATTGTATTTTGTAATTTTGTTTGAGGTTTTTTATAATTTTGCAGATTGTATGCTATTGTTGAAGATGTGGCGATTTTGTAAATCCACACCCATTATATTGACGTTAGGGTGATCTGTTGCCACATTGACGGGGTTGGAAGGGGGGACAACGGATTGTCAGGCTAATGCCGGGTTCGCAAACCTATCCGCAGGCCACTCTCATATACTGCCTCGTCTCCCTCCTTATTAAGTGAATTTTGTATCCAAAAAAGTACAGACCACAGCCACCACATGACGCGCTGCGTCGATGCTGATGAGAACGGCCTCTTGTCGGCGGCGAGTAAAAATATCCTGGTCTGACTTTCATCAACACACAACATCCACAATGGAGTACACGTAATGGAAAAATCCTTGGCAAAATCAAGGGTGCTCAAAATCGGGCTCGGCTTGCTGGCCATGTCTGTGGCAGCCGGTCTCCAGGCAAAAACCCTGGTCTATTGCTCCGAAGGTTCTCCTGAAGGTTTTAACCCGCAACTGTTTACGTCTGGCACCACCTTTGATGCCAGTTCGATTCCTATCTATAACCGTCTGGTTGAATTCAAAAGCGGCACGACCGAAATTGAAGCGGGCCTGGCGGAAAAATGGGACATCAGCGAAGATGGCAAAACCTATACCTTCCATCTGCGCAAAGGCGTGAAGTGGCAAGACGGTAAAGACTTCAAGCCGACGCGTGAATTCAATGCGGATGACGTGCTGTTCTCCTTCCTGCGTCAGCAAGATGCTAACCACCCGTATCATAAAGTGTCTGGTGGCAGCTACGAATACTATCAAGGCATGGGCATGCCGGAGCTGATCAGCAAAATCGAAAAAGTGGACGATTACACCGTTCGTTTCGTGCTGACCCGTCCGGAAGCGCCGTTCCTGGCCGACCTGGCGATGGACTTTGCGTCGATTATGTCCGCAGAGTACGGTGCCAACATGCTCAAAGCAGGCACCCCAGAGAAGATCGACCTGAACCCGATCGGTACCGGTCCGTTCCAGCTGCAGCAGTACCAGAAAGACTCCCGTATTCTCTACAAAGCGTTTGATGGCTTCTGGGGCAAGAAACCGGGCATCGATCGCCTGGTGTTCTCCATCACGCCGGATGCGTCCGTGCGTTATGCCAAGCTGCAAAAAGATGAGTGCCAGATCATGCCGTATCCGAACCCGGCCGATCTGTCCCGCATGAAAGAAGATAAAAATATCACGCTGCTGGAAAAACCCGGCTTGAACGTGGGTTACCTCTCTTTCAACGTGCAGAAAAAACCGTTGGATAACGTCAAAGTGCGTCAGGCACTGACCTACGCGGTAAACAAAGATGCCATCATTGATGCGGTGTATCAGGGCGCGGGCCAGGCGGCCAAGAACCTGATTCCGCCGACCATGTGGGGCTTTAATGACGACGTGAAGGATTACTCCTACGATCCGGAAAAAGCCAAGGCGTTGCTGAAAGAAGCGGGCATGGCCGAAGGTTTCACCGTGGATCTGTGGGCGATGCCGGTTCAACGTCCGTATAACCCGAACGCACGCCGTATGGCGGAAATGATCCAGTCTGACTGGGCCAAAGTCGGCGTGAAAGCCAAGATTGTCACCTACGAATGGGGCGAGTACCTGAAACGCGCCAAAGCGGGTGAACATCAGACAGTGCTGATGGGATGGACCGGCGATAATGGGGATCCGGATAACTTCTTCGCGACCCTGTTCAGCTGTGACGCAGCAGAAAAAGGCTCTAACTACTCCAAATGGTGCTACAAGCCGTTTGAAGACTTGATTCAGCCTGCGCGCGAAACGTCCGATCACCAGAAACGTATTGATCTGTACAAACAGTCACAGGTTGTGATGCACGATCAGGCACCTGCGCTGATTGTTGCTCACTCCACGGTCTATGAGCCTATCCGTAAGAACGTGAAGGGTTATGTGATCGAGCCGCGTGGCGTACACAGCTTCAATAACGTGACCCTGGATTAATTCAGCCTGCCATTTCATGGGCACCCTGGCCCTGCCCTGAACGTACCGTTGGTGCGTTTGGGGCGGGGCTTTGGTGCCCGTAAAAATCGAGCTGTGAGCATTGATAAGCCTGTCAGCCTATGAGCCGTCAGGCACTTATATACAGAGAGTTCGGGATATGTTTCAGTTCATACTCCGGCGTTTGGGGCTGGTTATCCCAACGTTTATTGGTATTACCCTACTGACGTTTGCCTTTGTGCACATGATCCCCGGAGACCCGGTGATGATTATGGCAGGCGAACGCGGCCTTTCTCCCGAGCGCCATGCGCAGCTGCTGGCTGAGCTGGGGCTTGATAAGCCGCTATGGCAGCAATATGTCACCTATATCCAAGGTGTGCTGCACGGCGATCTGGGTATTTCCCTCAAGAGCCGCATCCCGGTGTGGGATGAGTTTGTGCCGCGCTTCAAGGCCACCCTGGAGTTGGGTGTCTGTGCGATGATTTTTGCCGTGGCTGTTGGTATTCCGGTTGGCGTGCTGGCGGCGGTTAAACGCGGTTCCATTTTCGATCACACCTCAGTCAGCGTGGCCCTGGCGGGTTACTCCATGCCGATTTTCTGGTGGGGCATGATGTTGATCATGCTGGTGTCGGTCAACCTCAATCTGACGCCCGTCTCGGGCCGTATCAGCGATACGGTGTTTCTCGACGACAGCCTACCGCTGACCGGCTTTATGCTGATCGATACTCTGGTGTTTGGTGAATCGGGCGAGTTTGTCGATGCCGTGATGCACATGATTCTGCCTGCGATTGTGCTCGGCACCATCCCGCTGGCGGTGATCGTGCGGATGACTCGCTCCGCCATGCTGGAAGTGCTGGGTGAGGATTATATCCGTACCGCGCGCGCCAAAGGGCTAAGTCGCCTGCGTGTCATCGTGGTGCATGCGCTGCGCAACGCCATGTTGCCGGTGGTTACCGTGATTGGCCTTCAGGTGGGAACGATGCTGGCAGGGGCCATTCTGACCGAAACCATCTTCTCCTGGCCGGGGCTGGGGCGCTGGTTGATTGATGCCCTGCAACGCCGCGACTATCCGGTGGTGCAAGGGGGCGTGCTGCTGGTGGCGACCATGATCATTCTGGTCAACCTGCTGGTCGATCTGTTGTATGGCGTGGTGAATCCGCGCATTCGACACAAGAAATAAGGGGAGAGGCGAAGATGACTCAAGTCACTGAACCGGCTGTTAACAATGCGCCCGTGCCGATGACCCCGTTACAGGAATTCTGGCATTACTTTAAACGTAACAAAGGTGCCGTCGTGGGCCTGGTGTACGTCACGCTGATGTTTATTATTGCCATCGGTGCCAACGTGCTGGCACCGCATGCGCCCGCCGAGCAGTTCCGCGATGCGCTGCTGCGTCCGCCAGTGTGGCAGGAAGGCGGTAGCTGGCAGTTTATTCTGGGTACTGACGATGTGGGCCGCGATATTCTTTCGCGCCTGATGTACGGTGCACGCCTGTCGCTGCTGGTCGGCTGTCTGGTGGTGGTGCTGTCGCTGATTATGGGCGTGGTGCTCGGGCTGATGGCGGGCTACTTTGGCGGCATGGTCGACACCCTCATCATGCGCGTGGTGGACATCATGCTGGCACTGCCCAGCCTGTTGCTGGCGTTGGTGCTGGTGGCGGTGTTCGGGCCGTCCATCGTCAATGCCTCGCTGGCGCTGACCTTCGTGGCGCTGCCGCACTATGTGCGCCTGACGCGCGCGGCGGTGCTGGTCGAGGTCAACCGCGATTATGTTACTGCTTCCCGCGTGGCGGGGGCTGGCGCGATGCGTCAAATGTTCATCAATATCTTCCCCAACTGTCTGGCACCGCTCATCGTGCAGGCGTCGTTGGGCTTCTCCAACGCCATCCTCGACATGGCCGCATTGGGTTTCCTCGGTATGGGCGCACAGCCGCCAACGCCGGAGTGGGGCACCATGCTGGCCGACGTGTTGCAGTTTGCGCAAAGTGCCTGGTGGGTTGTGACCTTCCCCGGCCTTTCGATCCTGCTCGCGGTGTTGGCGTTTAACTTGATGGGGGACGGCTTGCGTGACGCTCTCGACCCCAAACTCAAGCAGTGATCCGGGGGAAGAGATGGCATTACTCAATGTAGAAAAGCTGTCGGTGCATTTTGGCGAAGGGAATAACCCGTTCCGCGCCGTTGACCGCATCAGTTACCAAGTAGAACAAGGGCAGGTGGTCGGCATTGTCGGCGAATCCGGCTCCGGTAAATCGGTCAGTTCGCTGGCTATCATGGGGTTGATTGATTTCCCTGGCAAAGTGATGGCCGACAGGCTGGAGTTCAACCAGCGCGATCTGAAAAGCATTTCGGAAAAAGAGCGGCGTCAGTTGGTCGGCTCCGAAGTAGCGATGATTTTTCAGGACCCGATGACCAGCCTTAACCCCTGCTACACCGTGGGCTACCAGATTATGGAAGCCATCAAGGTGCATCAGGGCGGTAATCGCAAAACGCGCTATCAGCGTGCTATCGATCTGCTGACGCAGGTGGGCATTCCCGATCCGGCTTCGCGGCTGGATGTCTATCCGCACCAACTGTCAGGTGGGATGAGCCAACGCGTGATGATCGCGATGGCGATTGCCTGTCGGCCCAAACTGCTGATTGCCGATGAGCCGACCACGGCACTGGACGTGACCATTCAGGCGCAGATCATCGAACTGCTGCTGGAATTGCAGCAGCGGGAAAACATGGCGCTGATCCTGATTACCCACGATCTGGCGCTGGTGGCGGAAGCGGCACACCACATTATCGTGATGTATGCCGGTCAGGTGGTGGAATCCGGCAAAGCGGCGGATATTTTCCATGCGCCGCGCCACCCGTATACCCAGGCGTTGCTGCGTGCGTTGCCTGAATTTGCGGTCGATAAAGCACGCCTTGCCTCGCTGCCGGGCGTAGTGCCGGGCAAATATGACCGACCGTTGGGCTGCTTGCTTAACCCGCGCTGCCCTTACGCCAGTGCGCGTTGCCGTGAAGCAGAGCCCGAATTGCGTGACATTCCGGGCCGTCAGGTGAAATGTCATACACCGCTCGATGATGAGGGGAGGCCCGTCGCATGAGCCAGAGCATGAATGCCGCCGGGCAGCATTACCTGTTGCAGGCGATTGATTTAAAGAAACACTACCCGGTTAAAAAGGGGTTCTTTGCCCCCGAGCGTGCGGTGAAAGCGCTGGATGGCGTCTCCTTCACGTTGGAGCGTGGCAAAACGCTGGCGGTGGTGGGGGAATCGGGTTGCGGTAAATCGACCCTTGGCCGCTTGCTGACCATGATCGAAACCCCGTCCGAGGGCGAGCTTTACTATCAGGGGCAAGATCTGCTGAAGCCGGATCCGGCCGCGCAAAAGTTGCGTCGTCAGAAGATCCAGATCGTGTTCCAGAATCCTTACGGATCGCTCAACCCGCGCAAGAAGGTAGGGCAGATCCTGGAAGAGCCGCTGCTGATCAACACTGAGCTGTCAAAGGCAGAACGTCGCGAAAAAGCACTGTCGATGATGGCGAAAGTCGGCCTGAAAACCGAGCATTACGACCGCTATCCGCACATGTTCTCCGGCGGCCAGCGTCAGCGTATCGCCATTGCGCGTGGCCTGATGTTAGACCCGGATGTGGTGATTGCCGATGAACCAGTGTCGGCGCTGGACGTGTCGGTGCGTGCACAGGTGCTAAACCTGATGATGGATCTGCAACAAGAGCTGGGTTTGTCTTACGTGTTCATTTCCCATGATCTGTCAGTGGTTGAGCATATTGCCGACGAAGTGATGGTGATGTATCTGGGCCGCTGCGTCGAGAAGGGCAGCAAGGAGGCGATTTTCAACAACCCGCGCCACCCTTATACCCAGGCGCTGTTGTCAGCGACGCCGCGCCTCAACCCGGCGTTGCGCCGCGAACGTATCAAGCTGATTGGGGAACTGCCCAGCCCGCTCAATCCGCCGCCGGGCTGTGCGTTTAACGCGCGCTGCCAGCATCGTTTTGATACCTGCGTCCAGTTCCAGCCCACGTTAAAACCCTACGGCGACCAACTGATTGCCTGTTTTGCCGTCGACAGAGATGAAGCCGGTTCTGTTTAAGTAAAAAACGGGTGCGCCGACGGGAAGAGACTCCCCATGTCGGTGCACCTGAAACCACGTTGCACCGCTACGGCGCGCCATCACCTTCCTCCTTTTCTTTCATATCCTTTTATTTCAATGAGTTAATTTTGGCATGGCGATTGCTTTTGTGACTGCGTAGGGCAGCACAGAACTGACAGGCTGTGTGCGCTAAATGGCTGGCTAGGGTTCCGGTCCACTGCGGTGGATGCTGGTCCGAGAGCTGGCGACCTCCAGGTCGGGGTTACACGGCGGGATAAAAGCCCGGGAGACAGCAAGCCAATAGGCATTCTGCTGCTCCTGCACCCCGAAACCAGACTGGAGACCTTCCCCATGAAAATGACCCGTCCGCTTGGACTCGTTGTCGCGTGCGTGCTCGCACTCTCGAGTTTTCTCACCCACGCGGAATCCCGCAAAAGTTTCAACGTGTGCTGGACCCTCTATGCGGGCTGGATGCCGTGGGGCTATACCAGCACCAGTGGCATCATCGACAAGTGGGCCAAAAAGTACGGCATCGAGATCAAGGTGACGCAGCTTAACGACTATGTCGAATCCATCAACCAATATACCGCTGGCCAGTTTGATGGCTGCACCATGACCAACATGGATGCGCTCACCATCCCGGCGGCCGGTGGCGTGGATACCACGGTACTGCTGCCGGGCAGTTTCTCCGAAGGCAATGACGGCGTGGTGGTGAAAGGCAAAGGGAAAACCCTGGCCGACCTTAAAGGCATGAGCATTAACCTGCCGGAACTGTCGGTTTCTCACTATCTGTTGATTCGCGGTCTGGAACATGCCGGGCTGGCAGAGAAGGACGTGCGCATCGTCAATACCTCTGATGCGGATATCGTTGCCGCGTTTTCCACCTCTGGCGTGAAGGCGGCTGTCGCCTGGAACCCGCAACTCTCGGCCATCAACGCCGTTCCCGATACCACCGAAGTGTTCAGTTCCCGAGAAATCCCCGGTGAAATTATCGATCTGATGGTGGTTAACACCCAGACGCTGAAAGATAACCCGGCGCTGGGCAACGCCTTGACCGGTGCCTGGTTTGAAATCATGGGGCTGATGAAAGCGGGTGACACCGCCGCGCTCACGGCCATGGCGCAGGCGTCAGGCACCGACCTGCCGGGCTATCAAAAGCAACTGGCAACCACGCACCTGTTTCACACCCCGCAGCAGATGCTGACCTTCTTCACCAGCAGTGACTTGCCGAAAACCATGCAGCGCGTCGCGCAGTTCTCCTTTGATAAAGGCTTGCTGGGCGAAGGCGCACGCAGCGCGGATGCGGTCGGTATCGCGTTTCCCGGTGGCGTGGTGGTCGGCAACCCGAGCAACATCAAACTGCGTTTTGACGATGCTTATGTTCAACAGGCTTTGCTGCCATAACGCGATGTACGCCAGGGGAGATACCGGATGCGTTTGATTAATCGTCACCCGCAGCGCGGCGGTCGGATTGTCTTGATGTTGCTGCCGTTTATTCTGCTGCTGGCCGCCTATTTCATGGGGTCGGCGCTGCGTTTGGCGGAAAACCCCGGCGACAAGCTGTTGCCCAGTGGCTACCAAATGGTCGAGGCAATAGAACGCGTTGCCTTTACGGCGGACAAACGCAGCGGTGACTATCTGCTGTGGAGCGATACCGCAGCCAGCCTGACGCGGCTCGCTCTTGGGCTGGGCATTGCCGCGTTGCTGGGGCTCTGTGTCGGGATGGCAACCGGTATTTTTCCGCTGTTCAACGCCACGTTCTCACCGCTAATGACCGTGCTGTCGATGGTGCCGCCGCTGGCTATCCTGCCCATCCTGTTCATTGTGTTTGGTTTGGATGAGCTGTCGAAGGTGATGCTGATCGTGATTGGCATTACGCCGATTCTGGCGCGCGATCTGGAGCAGCGTGCGCGCGAGATCCCGGTCGAATTACTGATCAAGGCACAAACGCTGGGGGCAAACAGCTGGACGCTGTTGCTGCGCGTGGTGCTGCCGCAATTGCTGTCGCGTCTGTTGGTGTCGCTGCGGTTGATGATCGGCTCTGCCTGGCTGTTCCTGATTTCGGCTGAGGCTATCTCTGCCACGGCAGGTCTGGGCTACCGTATTTTTCTGGTGCGGCGCTATATGGCGATGGATGTGATTCTGCCCTATGTGGTGTGGATTACGCTGCTGGCATGGTTGATGGACTATGCCCTGCGCTACCTGAATCGACGCTGCTTCCCGTGGTCGGTGGAAGGGGGGCGCGCATGAGCTATATCCAAATCGTTAATCTGTGGCAAACCTACGGCGACCACGTGGTGTTGGAACGGCTCAACCTGACCATTACGCAGGGTGAGTTTTGCACGCTGGTGGGCGCTTCCGGCTGCGGCAAATCCACCTTTTTACGCTTACTGCTGGGGCAGGAGGCACCGAGTCGTGGCAGTCTGTTGTTGGAAGGAAAGCTGTTGGCGCAAGAGCCGGACATCACGCGCGGCGTGGTGTTCCAGCGCTACTCGGTGTTTCCGCACCTGTGTGTGCTGGATAACGTTGCCATCGGTCTTGAGCTGCGCGATGCGCGCTTCCTTGGCCGTTTCTTTGGTCGCCGCAAACGTGAGGCGCGTGAGGCCGCCGCGCAGATGCTGCACCGCGTCGGGCTGGGCCATGCGCTGGATCGCTATCCGGGGCAGCTCTCCGGCGGCATGCAACAGCGGCTGGCGATTGCGCAGGCGTTTATCATGCAGCCGCGTATCCTGCTGCTGGATGAACCCTTTGGCGCGCTGGATCCCGGTATCCGCAAGGATATGCACGCGCTGCTGCTGGAGTTGTGGCGTGAAACCGGGCTGACGGTGTTTATGGTGACGCACGATCTCTCTGAGGGTTTCAGCCTCGGCACTCGCCTGTTGGTATTTGACAAGGTGCGGAACGACCCGCAAGCCCCTAACGCCTACGGCGCACGCATTACCTACGACATTCCCCTGAATTCTGAGCGACTGACGCCCGTCTCTGCGACGGTTGCGCCCGCGCTTTTCCCTGATAAGGACATAGCATGACGTCGATAACCACTGCCGCGTTATACCAGGAAACGGTGCCTGGCGGCGGGCATACCTCTTTTGTTCTGCCGCGCGGTCAGCAACTGCGCATCACCGATTTGCAAGGCGACGCGAATGTCAGCTTGCTGCTGTTCAACGCCACCGCGCATAGCGAACGGCTGAACTTGCCCGATACCTTTAAGGGGCAGCACACCGCCAAGCTGACGGCGGGTCACTGTCTCTATTCCGATATGGGACGGGTGCTGGCGGCGATCACCGAAGACACCTGTGGCTGGCACGATGGCCTGGGCGGCGTGCTGAACGCCGCTGAGGTCAACGAAAAATACGGTCAGGGTCGCTATCAGGAGCAGCGTAATGGGTTTTACCGCAATGGCGCAGATAACCTGCTGGTGGAAATGGGCAAATGGAATCTCGGGCTGGAAGACCTGCTGATGGTGCTCAACCTGTTCAGCAAAGTGACGGTGGATGCCAACGGCGCGTTTGCTTTCCAGCCGCACAATAGCCGAGCGGGGGATTACCTCGAACTCTATGCCCCGATGGATACGCTGGTGGTGCTTACCGCGCTGCAACATCCACTCGATCCCCATCCGTACTATGCGCCTAAGCCGGTTGAATTGAGTTGGTATCACATCGGTGACGATGCCATCGCGCAGGCGTGCCGTCAGGCGTGCGCGGAGAATACGCGCGCGTTTCATAACACCGATCGTTTATTTCTTCAGGGAGCCGCACGATGAACATGACCGCCAGCCAGAAACACCCGGAGCAGGCGCTGTGGCGTCATACCCTCCCTGCGGGCGAACCCTATGTGTGTGATGTTAAACAGGGGCAAACCTTGCGCCTGTTGGATCTGCAAGGCAATCAGGCAGTCGATACGCTGTTCTATGCCGCCGCCAATCTGCGTGAACGCTACGACGCGCAGCGCACGCTGCGTCGCCAGAATAACCTTTATCTCACCACCGGCAGCGTACTTTACTCCAATCTGGGCAACCCACTGCTGACGATTGTTGCCGATACCTGTGGACGTCATGACACGCTGGGCGGGGCCTGCGCGCAGGAGAGCAATACGGTGCGCTATGGCGTGGAGACGCGCTATATGCACAGTTGCCGCGACAACTTTTTGTGCGCCTGCGGGCACGATGGCCGCCTCTCCAAGCGTGATATCGCTGCCAACATCAACTTTTTTATGAATGTGCCCGTGACACCGGCGGGGGGATTGACGTTTGAGGACGGCATTTCCGCACCGGGTAAATATGTGGAACTGCGTGCGGAAACCGATGTGGTGGTGCTGATATCCAACTGCCCTCAGTTAAACAACCCCTGTAACGGCTGGGATCCTACGCCGGTCGAGGTGCTGGTATGGGCGTGATACGGCGCAGTGTCATGGTGATGTTAGACGGTGTGGCCCGATTGGTGACGGCACGGGCATGCCACTACGCGGCACGCTTGCCGGTAGATACATCGACAAGTGAACAGCAATACAAACGTTTTTTTATCGCATAAATCAGCGCATTGCATACCTTCAACAAGGCGTAACTGATTTATGCCCGCCATGGACGACCATGGTGCCACGTTTCATGGCGGGACGGCCCGCCATTGCCGAGAGTATCTCACATGTTTAACAAGGTCTTAATCGCCAACCGTGGAGCGATCGCCTGTCGTATTCAACGCACGCTGCGCGAACTTGCGGTGGGCAATGTGGCGGTGTACGCCGACGCGGACAGTGCCAGCCTGCATGTGCAGCATGCCGATATTGCCGTGTTATTGGGTGAGGGTCCGGCGACGCACACCTATCTGGCAGTCGATAAAATACTGCGTGCCGCGCGTCAAAGCGGTGCCGAGGCTATTCATCCCGGCTACGGTTTTCTGTCGGAAAATGCCGCGTTTGCCCAAGCCTGTGAGCGGGAAGGGTTCGCGTTTATCGGGCCGACGCCCGAACAACTGCGTCTGTTCGGCCTGAAGCATACGGCACGGGCATTGGCGAAGGAGCGCGGGCTGCCACTGCTGGAAGGTTCTGCGCTGCTGGCGGATATCGATGAGGCGCTGTCTGCCGCACAGGCGGTGGGCTATCCGGTGATGCTGAAAAGCACCGCGGGCGGTGGCGGTATCGGCATGCGCGTGTGTCACGGCGAGGCGGAATTACGCGATGCCTACGACAGCGTGCGGCGTCTTGGGCAGAACAACTTCGGCGATGCCGGGGTGTTTGTCGAAAAATACATTGCGCGCGCGCGTCATCTGGAAGTGCAGTTGTTCGGCGATGGATGCGGCGACGTGCTGGCGTTGGGCGTGCGCGATTGCTCGGTTCAACGGCGTAATCAAAAAGTGCTGGAGGAAACGCCCGCCCCCAATCTCCCCGAAGGCATGGAGGCCGAACTGTGCGCGGCGGCCATTCGTCTGGCGCAGGCGGTCAATTATCGCAGCGCCGGAACGGTGGAGTTTGTGTATGACAACGACGCACAGCGTTTCTATTTCCTCGAGGTAAACACACGGTTACAAGTGGAACACGGCGTGACAGAGCAGGTCTGGGGCGTCGATCTGGTGCGCTGGATGGTACAACTGGCGGCGGGCGATTTACCGCCGCTGGCAACCTTGGCGCGCACGCTGCAACCGCGTGGGCATGCGATTCAGGCACGCCTCTATGCCGAAGATCCCGGTCGTGATTTTCAGCCCTGTCCGGGGTTGCTGACGGCGGTGGCCTTTCCGTCCACGCCGGATAACGCGTTGCGTATCGATACCTGGATTGAGAGCGGCTGTGAAATACCGCCCTATTTTGACCCGATGCTGGCGAAAGTGATTGGCTGGGGCGAAACGCGCGACGCGGCGCGGGCAACGCTTGATGGCGCACTGGCGCAAACGACGCTGTACGGCGTGGAAACTAACCGGGGTTACCTGCGCCAGATTCTGGCCGATGTGCCCTTTGCGTCGGGCAACCCGTGGACGCGCTGTCTGGAGGGGTTGGCCTATCAGGCTACCACGGTGGAGGTGCTGAGTGCCGGGACGCAAACCAGCGTGCAGGACTATCCCGGCCGTTTGGGCTACTGGGCGGTAGGCATCCCGCCTTCCGGCCCGATGGACGATCGCGCGCTGCGCCTTGGCAATCAGTTGCTGGGCAATCCGACAGACGCGGCAGCGCTGGAGGTGACCATGACCGGTCCGGCGCTGCGTTTCAATTGCGATGCGGTCGCCGTGGTGACGGGGGCTGCGTTGCCGGTTACCCTCGATGGCGTTGAGCAGCCGATGCATGCGCTGTTGTTTATTCCGGCCGGAGCAACCTTGACGCTGGGCTCCATCGCGGGCGCCGGCGCGCGCAGTTATCTCTGTCTGCGCGGCGGCATTCAGGTGCCGGATTATCTGGGCAGCAAAAGCACCTTCACGCTGGGGCAGTTCGGTGGGCACGGGGGACGTGCGCTGCGTGGCGGCGATGTGCTGCACCTTGAGCCGCTTCAAGACCGCAGCGCGGATGCCCGTTTGTCGCCGGATGTGTTGCCTGACTTAGCGCCGGTGCGTACCTTGCGGGTGATCTATGGGCCGCACGGCGCGCCGGAGTATTTTACGCCGCAAGATATCGACACCTTCTTCGCTACCGACTGGGAAGTGCATTTCAACTCCAGCCGCACCGGCGTGCGGCTGATTGGTCCGAAACCGTGCTGGGCGCGCGACAGCGGCGGTGAAGCGGGGCTGCATCCCTCCAATATTCACGATAACCCCTACGCCATTGGTGCCGTGGATTTTACCGGCGATATGCCGGTGATACTGGGACCGGATGGCCCGAGTCTGGGGGGCTTTGTCTGCCCGGTGACGGTGATCGAGGCGGATTTGTGGCAGATAGGCCAACTTAAAGCGGGCGACAAGGTGCGCTTTGTTCCGGTCTCCGTGAGCACCGCGCGTTCGCTGGCACAGGCGCGAACCACAGCGCTGATGCAGTTACAGCCTGAGGCGATTGAGTGGCAGCCCGAACCGTTGGCTTCTCCTATCGTACTCAATCAGGGAGAAGGCGCGCAGCGTTTGGTGGCGCGACTGAGCGGCGACACCAACCTGTTGCTGGAGTTTGGCGAGCCGGAGCTGGATCTGCGGTTACGCTTTCGCGGCCATGTGTTGATGCAGCGTTTGCAGGCCGCGCAGATCGCCGGGGTTATCGACCTGACGCCGGGCATTCGTTCGCTTCAGATTCACTACCAGCCCGAGCGCGTTTCACTGAGCACGCTGCTCACGCAGGTGCAACAAGACTGGCAGCAGGTCCTGGCGACGCAGGATTTACGGGTGCCTTCGCGTATCGTGTATCTGCCGATCTCCTGGGACGATCCCGCCTGCCAGACCGCCATCCAGAAATACATGACCACGGTGCGTAAAGACGCGCCCTGGTGCCCGAGCAATCTGGAATTTATCCGACGCATCAACGATCTGCCTGATATCGATGCGGTGTATGACACCGTGTTTAAGGCCAGTTATCTGGTAATGGGGCTGGGAGATGTGTATCTGGGCGCGCCGGTGGCGACGCCGCTCGATCCTCGTCATCGGCTGGTCACCACCAAATATAACCCGGCGCGCACCTGGACGGCGGAGAACTCGGTGGGGATTGGCGGGGCCTATCTCTGTGTTTACGGCATGGAAGGGCCGGGCGGTTACCAACTGATTGGGCGCACCTTGCAGATGTGGAACCGCTATCGCCAGATTGAGGCCTTCCACGGTAAACCCTGGCTGCTACGTTTCTTCGATCAGATTCGTTTTTATCCTGTCTCGTCTGAAGAGCTGGCGCAAATTCGTCGGGATTTTCCGCTGGGGCGCTACCCGCTGCGGATAGAGCAGCATGAACTGGTGCTGGCGGATTATCAGGCCTTTCTGGAGCGGGAACACGACAGCATTGAGGCTTTTCGTCTACAGCAGCGCGCGGCCTTTAACGCTGAACGCGAACGTTGGATAGCGGCCGGGCTGGATCACTCGGAAACGGACGATGCCGTGGCGCACGCGCCGGAAAGGCAAGCGTTGCTGCCGGGGCAAACCGCGGTGGAAAGCCCGATAGCGGGGAATCTGTGGCAGGTACTGGTTGAGGCCGGGCAGCGCATCGCAGCAGGTGAGGTGCTGGTGGTGCTGGAATCGATGAAGATGGAGATTCCGGTAAAAGCGCCCTGTGACGGCGTAGTGCGGGTGCTGGATGTCCAGCCGGGCTCACCGGTGCGGGCAGGGCAGTGTTTGATGGTGATGGAGAAGGAGTAACCGTGATGCAAACTTCGTTCGATTTACGTCTGTCGACGCTGCGCGCCGCCTATCAGGCGGGAAAGTTAACGCCGCGCCAGCTGTGCCACCGGCTGCGCACACGTGCGCTGACGCTGAATGCTGATTATGCGCTTTATATTCATCTGTTTAGCGAAGCGGAGCTGGAGCCCTATCTCGCTGCATTGGACGGGAAATCGCCGGATGCGCTGCCGCTGTACGGCATTCCGTTCGCCATCAAAGACAACATTGATATTGCTGGCATCGCCACCACGGCGGCCTGCCCGGCCTTTGCCTATGTGCCAGAACGTAGCGCCACGCTGGTTGAACAACTGATTGCGCTGGGTGCGGTGCCGGTCGGCAAAACCAATCTCGATCAGTTCGCCACCGGGCTGAATGGCACCCGTTCACCCTACGGCGCGTGCCGCAACAGCGTCCATCCTGATTATCCGGCGGGAGGCTCCAGCGCAGGATCGGCGCTGGCGGTGGCACTCGGCGTTGCCAGCTTTGCGCTGGGCACCGATACCGCAGGCAGTGGCCGCGTGCCCGCCGCGCTCAATAATCTGGTGGGGCTGAAGGCCAGCAAAGGGCTGCTCTCGGCGGCAGGCGTGGTGCCTGCCTGTCGCACGCTGGACTGCGTGACGTTCTTCACCACCAGTGCGGAAGAGGCCAGTCAGCTGCTGTCGTTAACGGCCCGCTACGATGTGTTAGATGACTATTCCCGCCGTAATCCCCAGTGGAACAACGGTGCGGCCTTTGGTAAACCGCGCACGGGTTTTCGCTTTGGCGTGCCGCAACAGCTGGAATTTTTCGGCTGCGCGGAGAGCCCTGTGCTGTTCGCCGCCGCCAAAGCGCGCTTGATGGCTCTGGGTGGCGTTGCGGTTGAGATTGATTTCACGCCGTTTTTGGCCGCAGCGCGCTTGCTGTATGAAGGGCCGTGGGTGGCGGAACGCTATATCACGGCGCAAACGCTGTTGGAAACCGAGCCCGACGCCGTGTTGCCGGTGATTCGTAATGTGCTGGCCAGCGCGCCACACTACAGCGCGGTGAATACCTTCCGCGCGCAATACCGCGTGCAGCAGCTCAAAGCGCAATGTGACGCGATCGTGGACGGTCTGGACTGCGTATTGACGCCTGCCTACCCGAGAGCCGTGACGCTGGCGGAACTGGCCGAGGAGCCGGTGAAGCGTAACAGCGATTTGGGCTATTACACTAACTTCATGAATATGCTGGATTATGCGGCAGTGGCGGTGCCCGCCGGGCAGATGCAAAACGGGCTGCCATGGGGCATCACGCTGTTCGGTCGCGCCTTTACCGATCAGTACCTTCTGAGTCTGGCCGATGCTCTGCAACGCCAGCAGGGGGCCGCGTTGGTGGGCGGTGCCGGTTTAACCACCGCAGCCCCGGTGCGCGTAGCCACTCACGATCGCCAGCGGCTGGTAGTCTGTGGGGCGCACCTTTCCGGGCAGCCGCTCAATCACCAGCTTACTGACCGGGGAGGACGCTGTGTGCAATGCACGCAGAGCGCGCCGGATTATCGACTGTATGCGTTGGCGGGCGGTCCGCCGCTGCGCCCCGGCATGGTCAGAGCCCGTGACGGCGGTGCGGCCATCGAGGTTGAAGTATGGGAATTGCCCAGTGCGGAAGTGGGGTCGTTTCTGGCGGGCATCCCGGCCCCATTGGGGTTAGGGCAGGTGCAATTGGCCGATGGGCAGTGGTGCACCGGCTTTATCTGTGGCGCAGAGGGGCTGGAAGGCGCTCGCGATATCACCGCGTTCGGCGGCTGGCGCGCCTTTCTGGCATCGTTGCATCAGGGATGATTTGAGGCCAGGGACACCCCTGGCCCTTTCATCACAGAATATCGTCGACTACGCCGCCATCAACGCGCAGCGCCGCGCCCGAAGTGGCAGACGCCTGCTGCGAACAGATATAGACCACCATGTTGGCGACCTCTTCCACGCTGGCAGCGCGCTGGATAACCGAACTGGGGCGATGCGCCATCACGAATTCCCGCGCCAGTACCTCAAGGGATTTACCGGTGCGCGCCACGTCGTCTTGCATCATGGTGGCGAAGCCGTCGGAAATCGTAGGACCCGGCAGCACGCTGTTCACCGTCACGCCAGAGCCCGCGACCCGTTTTGCCAACCCGCGCGCCAGCGCCAACTGCGCCGTTTTCGATACGCCGTAGTGGATCATGTCGGCAGGGATGTTGCGCGCGGATTCGGAGGAGATAAACACCACCCGTCCCCACTGTTTCGCCACCATGCCCGGCAGGAAAGCGCGTGACAAGCGAACGCCCGACATCACGTTGGTTTGCCAGTAGTCTTCCCACACCGCATCATCGGTGTCATAGAAATCACGCGGACCATAAATACCGGCGTTATTCACCAGAATATCCACGAACGGCACCTGATCCAGCAGCGCCGTTACCCCTTCGGCACTGCCGAGATCGGCCACCGCACCGCGAAGACGAGCCTGCGGGAACTGCTGTTGCAAACGGGACAGCGCTGCGTCTACCGATGAACTGCTGCGGCCATTCACGATCACCTCGGCATGGCTTTCCGCCAACCCTGCTGCAATCGCATACCCAATGCCGCCGCTGGACGCGGTGACCAACGCCGTTTTTCCTGACAGATCAATATTCATACAGAAACCTTCCTCCGAGGAATGGACGCCGTGCCTTGCGCGGCGTTAGCGACGACCAAAACCTGGCCGCCAACCGGAAACCGTTCCCCATTGTAGGCCACTCTGTTTTCTTTTTTTATCCCCACGCAGGCGAAAGACCTTTGCTAAAACGTTGATAATCCCCCCCTCAGCCAGGGGGAAGGCGCTATAGTCATAAGATTCGCTTACTTGTGTTTTTGTGAGCGATGTTTCATTTTAGGACGATGAAAGCGCGCGAACGGGGCTGTCGCTCACTCGCTGGGGAATAAAATGTCAGTAAAAGATTGGCTGTTGGCGCTGTGTGTGGTGGTTGCCTGGGGCGTTAATTTTGTGGTTATCAAGGTCGGGTTGCAGGGGATGCCGCCGTTTTTACTGGCGGGGCTTCGTTTTACACTGGTGGCGCTGCCTGCCGTCTTTTTTGTGCCGCGCCCCCGCTTGCCGCTGCGCTGGTTGGTCGCCTATGGCATGACCATCAGTTTCGGCCAGTTTGCCTTTCTGTTTCTGGCGATAAAACTGGGTATGCCAGCGGGCATTGCCTCGCTGGTGCTGCAAGCACAAGGGTTTTTCACCCTGCTGCTGGGGGCGCTGCTGCTGGGTGAGGCGCTGCGTTGGAACCATTTCCTCGGCATTGCCATTGCTACGCTAGGCATGTTTGTGCTGGCGGAAGGCGGCATGCTGAACCAGACCACCACCGGGTTGACGCTGCTCACGATGCTGCTGACGTTGGGCGGCGCGCTCTCCTGGGCGTTCGGCAATATCAGCAATAAAGTCATCATGAGCCGCCACGGTGCGGGTTTGAATGTGATGTCGCTAGTGGTGTGGAGTGCGCTGGTGCCGATTGGGCCATTCTTCCTCTGCTCCTGGCTGTTCGACGGTCAGGCGGCGATCGTTGCCAGCCTGACCAACGTGCGTATGAGCACGGTGCTGGCGCTCGGTTATCTGGCGTTTGTTGCCACCATCATGGGATTTGGTATCTGGAGCAGCCTGTTGGGGCGCTATGAAACCTGGCGCGTTGCTCCCTTGACGCTGTTGGTGCCGGTGTTTGGCATGCTGAGCGCTGCGCTGTTTCTTGATGAACACCTGACGCTGCTGCAGGTGGCTGGTGCGCTGCTGATCATGGTGGGATTGCTGGTCAATGTGTTTGGTGGGCGCCTTGCCGTGCTGGCGCGGACGCGTAGTGCATCTTAACCAAACCTCATCACACCCTGTTGTTATGCCGCTTTTCTGCAATCTGATACCGGTGGGAAGACCGTAAAATTGCAGCAAAACGGCAATGTCTCTCGCTCCGTCTCACAGCAATGTATGAATAGTTTAAAAAGGATTTAATCTATGCATGCGGCTTCATGTTCTGCTCGCTCTTGTGCCAATGCGCCCTTGCCAGCGCCTGCCGATGCAGGTCATCACGAGTTATGGTTTGATGCATGGGAGCAACGGTGCGTTGAGGACATCTGGTTCGATGCGCGCGATGGCTCGCTGCCGGATACACGCCCACCGGCACAAAAAGCGGAGCATCTGGTGCCCTTTACCGAAGACTGTCGGCGCGCTATCAAACAGACGATCCAGTATCTTGGTGATATGAAGCAGAATGCGCTTATTGCTACGGGATTGGCGCGACTATTGCCCGGCTTGCCGCTCGGGGTTATCGCAGTAGCCCACAGCCTGTATATTTCGGTCACCGAGAAAAGGGATATCGATCTGGCATTGCTCAATACGCTGGGGATGGTCGCGGTTGATATGCTCAGTGAAGGGAATGTGATTGCCCATTTGGCGGATTTCATTAAGCAAACGCTGCTCGACTACACCGGAATATCTTATTTTTCCCAGTTTCTGTCTCACGATCATCATCCTGCTTCTCATGCCATTTACCTGGCGCTTGGGCTTTTGGCAATTTCCACCCGATTTTGGATGATACAAGAACCGTCGCCTCAGCGCAGTCTGCTGCGCGTCCCGGTCTTTTTTGCCAATCTGTTAATCCGGATTGATGCTTACTGGCATCAGCTTTCACGCATGGCGCAAAATGCGGACAAAATCGCCCATCTTCGACTGGAAAGCCTTCCCCTGCGCTCATCTGCGGTGAAAATTGCCAACAGTGAGGCTGTTCTTCCTGTGGTGGCGGGGGCGGTTGTCACAACGGCGCTGTCTACTCGGCGTGCAGCGGTGCGCAACAACGTGATTATCGGTGCGGTTGGCAGCGCAGTAAGTACGGTATTACTGGGAGGCGCTAAGCTTATCTATCATGCCTGCCTTACGCGTGGAGGTGCTTCCACGCCACAACCCGAAGCGACCCGAGAGCTGCACCGGCGTGAACGGGCTATCCCTTTAGCCCCTCACGCTGCGATAAAATCCTGCCATGAAATCAACCTGAAAACGCTTTCCCCTGCCGGGCTGCGCGGATTCAAACTGGTTAGCGATATGCACGGCGGCGGCATGCAGCCCGCTACCTACCGTCAGTTGCATGCCTGCCTGCTGGCCTATTTTGAGTCGGTTAACGGTATCAATAGCCTGATATTGGATATTCCCAAGGTGAGTGATAGCTGCAATGCGCTAAACCTGTTTCTGAAACGTAAAATGCCTGCCCACAACGCCAGGGTGCGTTTCTCTATACGCGTAAATGCCTATTACCCGGAAATCCACTTTTTTACCTTAACCGATGGGGAAGGTCATACTTCGCTGGCACTCGGCAGAGTGAATAACGTGTACTTTGTGGATATCCATGAGGGGGGCGAAAAGGTTCGATTAACCGATACCACATTGCCACTGGATGTGATGCGCTTTATCAACATGGATGTGGTGGTCCGCCAGCATGAAAGCGGTTGGCGGGTCGATATCAAAAGGTATGGCAGGTTAATTTTCTCCCGGGTGCTTCAGCAAAAACCGAGATTTGCCTCGCTGGGCATTGGCAGTCATATGCCGCTCGAGGAATACCGCAGAACGATTGAAATTCGTGCCTTGCAGGTAAAAGCGCTGCCGCCGGTACACTG
This sequence comes from Candidatus Symbiopectobacterium sp. NZEC127, assembly GCF_025962675.1. NCBI lineage: Bacteria > Pseudomonadati > Pseudomonadota > Gammaproteobacteria > Enterobacterales > Enterobacteriaceae > Symbiopectobacterium > Candidatus Symbiopectobacterium sp. NZEC127. Next base: position 162,537 of record NZ_JAGFPG010000005.1, on the reverse strand, counting down.
AATGTGACGCTGCGTGCCTGACGCTGTTTTTCTCCCCAACCGCTTAGCGTGTAATTCTAACCGCTTAATACGCTATGCCACCGTCGATACAAATTGGTTCTGCGCGCTCGCTCGCATTACCGTATCGTCGCGCCATCACCACACCCCACACAGTCAACGATTCCTGCCTTGTCCAACATGGACGCCAACGGCGTGGTGGACGCTCGATATTGTTCGATAAAGATTAAAAAACAGACCATTAAGACTTAATTTGCCTGAAGGATGTCTTATGAAAAGCAGTACCATACTCAAACACATTCCCTGGGTGATGCTTGCCGTCATCGGGGCATCTTGCCTTGGCGTGGTTGCATTGCGCCGTGGCGAACACGTGAGCGCACTGTGGATTATCGTCGCTTCCGTGTCCGTCTATCTGGTGGCTTACCGCTACTACAGTCTCTATATTGCACAGAAAGTCATGCAGTTGGACCCGAGCCGCGCTACGCCAGCGGTGGTTAACAACGATGGCCTGAACTATGTGCCTACCAACCGTAACGTGCTGTTCGGTCACCACTTTGCGGCCATCGCAGGCGCAGGTCCGCTGGTAGGGCCGGTGCTGGCAGCGCAGGTCGGCTACCTGCCGGGCACGCTGTGGCTGCTGGCGGGTGTGGTGCTGGCCGGTGCTGTGCAGGATTTCATGGTGCTGTTCCTCTCCGTTCGTCGTAACGGCGCATCGCTGGGTGAAATCGTCAAGAAAGAGCTGGGTCCGGTTCCGGGCACCATCGCGCTGTTCGGCTGCTTCCTTATCATGATCATCATCCTGGCGGTGTTGGCGCTGATCGTGGTGAAAGCGCTGGCAGAAAGCCCGTGGGGCGTGTTCACCGTATGTTCTACGGTGCCGATCGCGCTGTTTATGGGTATCTACATGCGCTACCTGCGCCCAGGGCGCGTAGCGGAAGTGTCCGTGATCGGTATCGTGCTGCTGGTGATGGCTATCTGGTTTGGCGGCGTGGTAGCTCACGACCCGTACTGGGGCCCGGCGCTGACCTTTAAAGACACCACCATTACCTTTACCCTGGTGGGTTATGCCTTTGTTTCCGCTCTGCTGCCAGTATGGTTGATTCTGGCACCGCGCGACTACCTGGCAACGTTCCTGAAAATCGGCGTTATCGTTGGTCTGGCTATCGGTATCGTGATCCTGAACCCGGATCTGAAAATGCCTGCGGTGACGCAGTTCGTTGACGGCACCGGTCCGGTATGGAAAGGCACCCTGTTCCCGTTCCTGTTCATCACTATCGCCTGTGGTGCGGTGTCTGGTTTCCATGCCCTGATTGCTTCCGGTACTACACCGAAACTGCTGGCGAATGAAAACGACGCGCGCTTTATCGGTTACGGCGCAATGCTGATGGAATCCTTTGTGGCGGTGATGGCACTGGTGGCAGCGTCCATCATTGAGCCGGGCCTCTACTTTGCCATGAACACCCCGCCGGCGGCGTTGGGCATCACCATGCCGAACCTGCACCAGTTGGGTACGGCAGATGCGCCGATGATCATGGCGCAGTTGCAAGACGTCTCTGCGCACGCGGCAGCGACCGTTAGCTCCTGGGGCTTCGTTATCTCTCCTGAGCAGATCATGCAAACGGCGAAAGATATCGGCGAACCGTCGATTCTGAACCGCGCAGGCGGTGCACCGACGCTGGCTGTGGGTATTGCGCACGTGTTCCACCAGATTATTCCTGGTGCCAACATGGGCTTCTGGTATCACTTCGGTATCCTGTTCGAAGCGCTGTTTATCCTGACCGCGTTGGACGCAGGCACCCGTTCTGGCCGCTTCATGCTGCAAGACCTGTTGGGTAACTTCGTACCGTTCCTGAAGAAAACCGATTCACTGGTGGCGGGTATCATCGGTACCGCAGGTTGCGTGGGTCTGTGGGGCTACCTGCTGTATCAAGGCGTGGTCGATCCGCTGGGCGGCGTGAAGAGCCTGTGGCCGCTGTTCGGTATCTCTAACCAGATGCTGGCCGCTGTGGCGCTGGTGCTGGGTACGGTAGTGCTGATCAAGATGAAACGCGCGCAATACATTTGGGTCACCGTGGTGCCTGCTGTGTGGTTGCTGATCTGCACCACCTGGGCGCTGGGCCTGAAACTGTTCAGCGACAACCCGCAGTTGGAAGGCTTCTTCTACATGGCTAACATGTTTAAACAGAAGATTGCCGAGGGCGGTGCTGACCTGAGTGCACAGCAGATTGCCAACATGAACCACATCGTTATCAACAACTACACCAACGCGGGCCTGAGCATCCTGTTCCTGTTCGTGGTGTACAGCATCATTGCCTACGGTGTGAAAGTGGCGATTGAAGCGCGTCAGGAAGATAAGCGTACCGATGGCGAAACCGATTATATCCCGGTTCCGGCAGGCGGCGTGAAGATCTCTAACGGTCACTGATAGGCTGATTCCCGCCGCAGATTGCGGCGGGAAAGATGACGAGTCGCCATACCCCGTATAAGATATATACGGGGTAGTTTTTTTAGGAGACCAGCTATGTTTGGCAACCTTGGCAAAGCGGGAAAGTATTTGGGACAGGCAGCGCGCATGCTGATTGGGATTCCGGACTATGAAACCTATGTTCAGCACATGCAGACCAACCATCCCGATCAACCACCGATGACCTACGAAGAGTTCTTCCGTGAGCGGCAGCAAGCTCGCTACGGCGGCGATGGCAAAGGCGGCATGCGCTGCTGTTAACCTCGTCCAGCACAGGAAGAGAACGCATTATTATCAGGAGCCGCGATGACGCAGCCGATTCATGTCACCATTCTGTCCGGGTTTCTTGGGGCAGGCAAAACCACGCTACTCCGGCATATTCTCAATGCCGACCATGGTTATAAAATTGCCGTTATTGAGAATGAGTTCGGCGAGGTGCCGATTGATGATGCGCTGATTGGCGAACGTGCCAGCACCATTACCACGCTCAGCAACGGTTGTATCTGCTGCACCCGCGCCAATGAGTTGGCGGATGCGCTGCTCGATCTGGTGGACGGTATCGATAAAGGCGCACTGGATTTCGATCACGTGGTGATTGAGTGCACTGGCATGGCCGACCCCGGCCCGATCGCCCAAACCTTCTTCTCCAATGAGCTGATTTGCGAACGCTTTATGCTGGACGGCATCATCACGCTGGTGGATGCGGTGCACGCGCAGCAACAGCTCGATCAGTTCACTATCGCCCAATCGCAAATTGGTTACGCCGATCGCATCTTGCTGACCAAAACCGACGTGGCAGGTCAGGATGACGCCCTGCTACAGCGCTTGCAGCGTATCAATGCGCGCGCGCCGATTTATACCGTGGTCAACGGCGAGATCGATCTCAGCCTGTTGTTCAACGTCGATGGCTTTATGCTTAACGACACACTGACGGTGAAAGCGCCGCTGTTCCGTTTCGTGGCACCGCAGCAGAACAACGTGGAGTCAATCGTGGTGGAACTGGATCACGCGGTGGATTTTGCGGCGTTATCGGATGCGATGGAAGGCTTCTTGCTCAAATATGCCGATAACCTGCTGCGTTACAAAGGCATTCTCGCCATCAACGGTGACGATCGCCGTCTGCTGTTTCAGGGCGTGCAGCGCCTGTACAGCGCGGATTGGGACCGAGAGTGGCTGCCGGAAGAAACGCGCGGTTGCATCATGGTCTTTATCGGGCTGGAATTGCCCGAGCAGGAAATTCGTGACGGCTTTGCCCGTCTGATGTGACTTATCATCAACACACCGCCTCCCCACTGATTGCGAGAGGCGGGTGTTGAATACGCTAGGCCGCACTGGCCTCCTGCGCAGGTTCGTTATGCAAGCGCTGACGCTGGCGCAGTGACGGGAACCATTTCATCCACAGTGCCACTACCAACAGCGTGCCAATGCCGCCAAGCGCCGCTGCGGGCACTGCACCCAACCACGCCGCCAGCAGACCGGATTCAAACTCGCCCAGTTGATTCGACGTATTGATAAAAATGGAATTGACCGCACTCACGCGACCGCGCATGTCGTCTGGGGTATCAAGCTGCACCAGTGAGGCGCGAATCACCATGCTCACCATATCAAATGCTCCGAGGGCAAACAGCGCCAGTAACGACAGCCACAGTTGAGTGGACAGGGCAAACACCAGCGTCGCGACACCAAAACCAGCCACGGAGGCGAACATAATCTTGCCTACGTTACGTTCCATCGCATGGCGGGTGAGCCAAAAGCCCATCAGCAGCGCCCCAACGGCGGGTGCGCCGCGCAGCAGCCCCAATCCCCACGGACCGGTGTGCAGGATATCCTTGGCAAAGATGGGCAATAGCGCCGTCGCCCCGCCCAGCAATACGGCAAACAGATCGAGAGAAATCACGCCCAACACATCAGGTCGGGCACGGATAAAGCGCACGCCAGCAAACAGTGTGGCGAAACTGGCCGGTACGCGCCGCACTGGCTCTTGCACATAGCGCAGTCGGCTGACCATCAACATGGAGATCAGATACAGCAGCGCGGCGGCGAGATATACGGTGCCTGCGCCCGCCACGTACAGCAGTCCGCCCAGCGCCGGGCCGACCATCATCGCGGCTTGTCCGGCAGCCGAGTTTGCCGCCATGGCGCGCGCCAGCATGTTGGGGGGCACCAATGCAGGCAGCATGGAAAGCATTGCCGGGGCTTCCAGGGTTTTGGCGATGGCAATGAGCAGCACCAGCCCAAGAATGGTTAACTCATCGGGTGGCTGGGTAAAAGCCAGTATCGCCAACAGCGCGATGGCGAACCACTCCACGAACTGGCCGATTAACACGATACGTCGACGGTCAAACTGATCGGCAATATGCCCGGCGGGCAGTGCCAGCAGCACGGAGGGTAAAAACTGCGCCAGACCAATCAGGCCCAGATCGAACGCGCGGCCAGTGACAGAGTAGATTTGCCAGCTCACTACGATGTTGAGCATCTGAAAACCAAACATAGACGCGGTGCGGGCCATCCAAAATGCAACGAAAGAACGTTGACGCAGCAAAGAGTCTGCGCCCGGTGAGGCAAACAAAGCCATGGTGAATCCCGGTGTTAATCCAATACGACTATTCCCCGTTGGCGGGGTTTAGGGGGGAGTGACGTTATTTTTCTTACCATCCATGACTTGGCACAGGCAAGGTATTTTCGTGCTGGTCGAGCACATTGCGCACGGTATGCGTGCAGTATGTTAACTGCGGCCTGTTTCAGACAATTTATCCTACAATCTGCCTTGCTTTTTATACCCACTATACCCACCAAAAACTTGACGCCTTCCTGTTCTGGTGGGTATGATACCCACGATTCGATAACAAAGGGGAATGGATGAAAAGTGAAGAACTCATAAAGAAGTTGAAAAAGGCCGGTTGGGTACACGTCCGCACACGAGGCTCACATCACCTCTTTGAAAAAGAAGGTGAACAAGACCGATAGTGGTGCCTCATCCGACTAAGGATTTAGCGACGGGTACGTTGCACAAAATCCTAAAGCAGTTGGGCGAAAAATAAGTTGTACAGTAGCGTGCGACGCACGCTGCTTTTTAAGAGAGGAAATCGCGTATGAAATATCCAGTTTACTTACACCAGGCCGATAGCGGCACATACTCCGGGTTTGTACCGGACGTGGTGGGATGTTATTTCGCTGGTGACACTATCGACGAGGCGATCGCCGAAGCTCATGTTGCCATTGATGCGTATCTGGAATATCAAAGTGAGAAAGGTCGGGAAGTGCCGATCGCCAAAAATATCAACGATTACAAAGATGATGAAGATTGCCAGGGTGGCATATGGGGTTTCGTTGATATCGATACCACTAAATATGAAGGTAAAGCAATAAAGTTGAACATTACTTTGCCGCAAAATCTTTTAAAACGCATTGATGATTATGTTAGCAGTAACGGTGAGTTTTCCAGCCGCAGCGGATTTATCGCTGAGTTGGCCCGACGTGAATTGTTGAAGCATTCTTAAAATAACATTCCCTTACTCGAATCATTAAAGCCCACAATGTGGGCTTTTTTTTATCATTCATAATGCAGTCCCTCCGGCTTTTAGTACCACTGTCAGTGGCGATTTTACGTGTCTGTCAGGGAGGGGATTAAGAGAGTAGTTACCTGCGCAACAAGTGGTCGTTGGGCTGCGCGAGGTGTTCGTGCATACAGCCCAACGTAGAGCGAACCACCTAACCAGACCCTGGCAGCCTGACGTTTAGCGTGAATTCGCCAGCGCGGTGGTACGTTTCACGGCCGCCAGTACGCTGCGTTGCAGCCCGGCAGCAAAATCGCTGTTATTCAGTTCATACAAGCCGTGCATGCCGACGCCTGCGGGCGAATTGTTGATATCCAGCAGTTGGCGTGGGTGTTTTCCGCTTAAACGTAGCATTTCTACTGCGCCCAGCAGATTTTCCTGCACCACCTTGGTTGCCAGCGGGCGCGGCAACCCTGCCAGCACACCGGCATCGGTCAGCGATTCGATAAAGTAGTAAATATAGTTCGGTCCCGCCACGCCAAAGCCGGTGAAGACATCGATCAGACGCTCCTCCAGATACAGCACTTTGCCGAATGCGGTGAAGAACCCATCAAGCTTTTCAGCCTGCGCATGTTGATTGAGCGTCACGCCGCTATAGCCATAGCCGGTATCGGTCAGCGTATTCGGAATCACGCGGGCGATGGCGCGCGTTTCCCCCAGCAGTGCCGTCAACTGCGCCAGCGTAACCCCGGCCACAATGGAGATAACCGTGCTGTGCGCTGAGGCAAGCTGGTTAATACGCTGCGCCACGGCCGGAATATCATCCTGCGGGCGAACGGCAATCACCACCAAATCTGCGTTCGCCAACGCGCTATCTGACGTTTGGGTCGGCAACGCGTAGGTGTGCGTCAGGGTGGCGACACGCTCGGCATCAATATCTTCAATGCTGAACTGCGCGTCAGTCAGCGCCGGGTTGACCTGTGCGGCGCGGATAATGGCTTCTGCCATTTGTCCCGCACCAATAAAATGAATGTGTGCCATAGCATTTCTCTCGATCGAATGAAAATCAGGCCTGTTTGGTGTCTTGCGACAGGCGCACGGACTTCAAGGTGCTGGCGCGTACCGCCTGATAAATGGCCGCGCGGAAACCTTTGTCTTCCAACACCGCGACACCTTCAATGGTGGTGCCGCCGGGGGAGCAGACGTTGTCTTTCAGCACACCGGGATGCTGCCCGCTTTCCAGCACCAGCTTGGCGGAGCCCAACACGGTTTGTGCGGCAAACTGATACGCCTGTTTGCGCGTCAAACCGCCGGCAACTGCGGCGTCGGCCATCGCCTCAATCAGGATAAACACAAAGGCAGGGGCAGAACCGCCGACGCCCGTGACGGCGTGGATCAGGTATTCCGGCACCTGTTCGTAGCGGCCAATGCTGCCGATCAGCGTATTGACCTGTGCCAGTTCTTCGGCGGTCACCTGGGCGTTGGGTGTCACGGAACAGATGGCTTCACGCACCAGCGCGGGGGTGTTCGGCATGACGCGCACTACTTTGCGCTCCGCGCCTACCACGGCACCGATCGCATCAAGCGAGATACCGGCGGCAATCGAGACCAGAATCTGGTTAGGGTTGAGCAATGCGGCAATGTCGTGCAGCGCGGCATCAATCACATCCGGTTTCACGGCCAGGAAGATAATATCCGCCTGAAGGGCCAGGTCGGCATTGCTGGTTGCCGCGATAATGCCGTGTTGGCTGACAAGCCCGGCGGTAATATCAGGAATGATGTCGTACGCAATAATCTGCTGCGGCGAGACAACCTGGCTGGAAATTAACCCTAACAGAATGGCGCGGCCCATATTACCGCAGCCAATAAAACCAATTTTTTTATTCATGGTGCTGTCTTTTTATCTGATAATTATTTAATCGAGTGAGTGAATATTAAACAAATTGATATTCGCCGCCGCCCAGCGTTACCGATTGACCTTTAACGGTGTCATTATCGGTGGCGATTTGCAATGCCGTGAGGCGGTTCTCTTCACCCGCTTGGAAAATAAATTGCTGTTCATCGATATACAGGGTAGTCGGCGTGTGTTCACTGGCTGGGAATTGGAACAGCTTTTGCCAGTGCTGTGCCACTTGCTCTGGATGCTGCACCGTGAAGATGGCCGCCTGAAGACGAGCCTGACCCACCGGGTGCGGTCTGTCGATATTGTTGGTGCGCAGGAAATCGAGACGGGCGGCGTCATTGGTTTTCCATTGCAGGACAAAGGGATAAGGCACGCCCTGGAAATCACCGCTGATGGTGAAGATGCGCCACTCGATCAGATTGCCCTGTTTGTCGTGGCGCTTGCCATCCACAATCGGCGACAGGGTTAACCCCTGCTCCTGCAATGCCTGATGGGTGGTATCAATATCATCGCTGCGCAATGCCACGCGGTAGAGCACCTGCTGTTCCGGTAGCAAGCGCTTTGCGTCCTGAGACAGCAGAAAGTCTTGCGCTTGTTCCAGCTCCTGCGCATCACGAATGCTCAGGAATTCGAGGTAAGTCAGGCCAAAATAACTGAGCGCATTGTGAGTGCCCCAACCGGGGTGTGCACCACCGGGAAACGCAACCAGCTGGTTATCGGTAAAAGTAGCAATCGCGTCATCCAGGTGGTTGACATAATGTACGGCGTGATCCCAGCGTAATGTAGCCATGGTTTCCCTCGCGGAATTAAAAATAGGATTCGAACATTAGAAAGAGATTAACCCTAGTTAGATAGTAATTTTTTTATCTTTGCTTATCTGAAAAATGAATATAGCGATGCGAAAATTGATATATGCCAAATTCCTCTTTCGATATGACGAAACATCATTTACATAATAATTATTACTGACTTTATGCTCTGCGTTATTCTCCTCTTAATTCGAGTAACGATTCATGAATATTACCCGCAGACGCTTATTGCTTTCGACCGCCGCCGTGACGGCGACGTTGCCCTTTACCTCTTATTTATCGGCCGCACAGGGAACCGGTGCAACGGCAGCGGGCACCCCGGTGAAAGGGGGCACGCTGAGCGTACATCTGGCTTCTGAGCAGCGTATTCTCAACTCGGCGCTGCGCGCCTCCACCGGGGTATACATCGTCACCAGCAAGATTATCGAATCTCTGGTGGACTTGGATGCGTTGGGCAACGTGGTGCCGCAACTGGCAACAGGATGGCAAACCTCGCCGGACGGCAAACGCATTACCTTTACGCTGCGTCAGGGCGTTAAATGGCACGATGGCAAGCCGTTTACCGCCAGCGACGTGCAATACAATGCGTTGGAATTGTGGAAAAAACACCTGAACTACGGCACTGCGGTGCAACAGTATCTGGAAACGGTAGAGACGCCGGATGACCACACCGTGGTATTCAACTATTCACGCCCAATGCCGATTGGCTTGCTGCTGCGTGCGCTGGCGGATCTCGGCTATGTAGTGCCACGCCACGTGTACGAAAACACCAACGTGCTGGAGAACCCGGCCAACACCGCGCCTATCGGCACCGGGCCATTCAAGTTTGTGCAGTACGAACGCGGACAATACATCGTCGCCACGCGCAACCCGGACTACTGGCGCGAAGGGCAGCCTTACATTGAGCGTATCGTATGGCGCATTATCACTGACAAATCCGCCGCTACCGCCGCGCTGGAAACCGGGCAGGTACAGCTGAGTGCCTACTCGCAGCTCTCACTGGCTGACCTGGATCGCCTGCAACGCCACCCGGATTTCGAGGTCACGCCGCGCGGTTCTGAAGGCAATATCTTCAACAACACCGTGGAATTTAACTTCCGGCGTAAAGAGATTGCCGATATTCGCGTGCGCCGCGCAATTGCTCACGCTATCGATGTGCCGTTCTTTATCGAAAACTTCCTGTATGGGCAAGGTAAGCCCGCCACCGGCATTATTCCGTCTACCGCCACCAACTTCTATCCGGCGAACAGCAAGCAACCCTATCCGTTCGATCGTAAAAAGGCAGAGGCGTTGCTGGATGACGCAGGCTACCGCCGCCAGGCTAACGGCACGCGCTTCACACTGAAGCTGGTGCAGATTGTTAACGGTGAAGACGTGCCGTTGTTTGCCACCTTTATTCAGCAATCGCTGGCGGAAGTGGGCATCAAAGTGGAGATTGCCAACTACGACTACGCGGGTGCATTGACGGCGGTCTACAAAGAACACAATTTTGATATCGCCACCGGCTGGCACCAGTATCGCGGCGATCCGGCGGTTTCCACCACGGTGTGGCTGCGTTCCGGCAGCCCGGCGGGGGCGCCCTGGACCAACCAATATGGCTGGCAGTCTGATGCTATCGACAAGCTGATTGATGATGCCGCGTCAGAAGTCGATCCGCAGAAGCGCCGTGAACTGTATGCCACGCTGGTCGCGCAGGTGAACGAGCAATTCCCGGTGTGGTTTGCCACCGAGCGCCAGTTCCTCACCGTCATCAATAAGAAGGTGAAGAACGCATTGAACACCGCGCGCTGGCCTTCCAGCAGTTGGCATGACACCTGGTTAGAGGGTTAATCACCGATGAGGCTGTTACTGCTGAGCGGTCGCCGCTTGGCAGCAGCGCTACCCGCGCTGCTGTTGATTCTGGTCGGGTTGTTTCTGCTACTGCAACTGGCACCGGGCGATACCGTTGATGCGCTGGTGGCACAGGTCGGCGGTGCCGACCCCACCATGATTGAGGAACTGCGCCGCTACTATGCGCTCGATCAGTCTACCTCGGTACGGCTGTGGGACTATCTGTGGCGGCTGGCGCACCTCGATCTCGGGCAGTCGGCCATTTACGGCAAACCGGTCGCCAGTGTGATTGCTGAGCGTTTACCCGTCACGCTGCTGCTGATGGGGACCTCACTCGCTTTTGCCATCCCGGTCGGGATGGTGCTGGGCATTGTGTCTGCCCGGCGGGTTAACCGCTGGCAGGACACGGTGATCTCCCTGTTGGGCCTGATCTGCTACGCCACGCCCTCATTCTGGTTCGGGCTGATGGGCATCTTCCTGTTTTCCATCTACCTCGATTGGCTCCCTTCCGGCGGTTTTGAAACCATCGCCAGCGGGCTGACGGGCTGGGCCAGAGTGCTGGATATCGCCCACCATCTGGTGCTGCCGACGTTAACACTGGCACTGATTTTTCTGGCGATTTATCTGCGCATTATGCGCGCATCGATGCTGGAAGTGTCGACGCTGGATTTTGTGCGTACCGCCCGTGCCAAAGGCGTGCCGGAGACGCGCATCGTGGTACGCCACGTGCTGCGTAATGCGCTGTTGCCGCTGGTGACGCTGATTGGGTTGCAAACCGGCACCATGCTGGGCGGGTCGGTCGTGGTAGAGAGCGTGTTCGCTCTGCCAGGGCTGGGACGCTTGGCCTATGAGTCGGTGATGCAGCGTGACTTGAACACCCTGCTCGGCATTGTGTTTGTCTCTGCGCTGTTAGTGATAGCAATCAATTTTCTGGTGGACCTGCTGTATGCCCGGTTGGACCCCCGTATTGCAGGTGAAGGCTGATGGTGAACTTTTTTAAACGCTATGCGCGCAGCCCGAGCGCGCTGTTTGGTTTGATCCTGTTGGTGCTGGTGATCGGCATGGCGCTCTCCGCGGGCTGGTTTTTCCCGGCCGATCCGCTGCGCCTGGCCGGGCGTCCGTTGCAATGGCCACTGCATAACGCCCGCTTCCTGTTCGGCACCGACCATACTGGGCGCGATATTGCTGCGCAGATCTTCCACGGCGCGCGCGTCTCTCTCACCATTGGCGTGGTGGCGACAGCGATCGCCATCGTCATTGGCATCGTGGTAGGCGCGTTGGCCGGTTTTTACGGCGGCGTGGTAGACGACATGCTGATGCGCTTGACCGAAGCGTTTCAGATCCTGCCTAACTTCTTGTTGCTACTGGTGTTGGTGGCGGTATTTGGTTCTACGCTGTCAACGGTGATTCTGGCGATTGGTGTGGTCTCCTGGCCGCCTGCGGCGCGGTTGACGCGGGCCGAGTTTCTGTCACTGCGCCACCGCGAGTTTGTGCAAGCGGTGCGCTCATTGGGGATGCGTGACATGCCCATCGTGTTCAGAGAGATTTTGCCTAACGCACTGCCGCCCATCGTGGTGTACGCCAGTGTGATCATGGCGGTGGCGATTCTCTTGGAGAGCGCGCTGGCGTTCCTGAACTTGTCCGATCCCAACGTGCCGTCGTGGGGCAACCTGATTGGTGGTGGACGCAGCGTATTGCGACAGGAATGGTACGTTTCTGCCATTCCCGGTGTGGCTATCTTACTGACCGTGCTCGCTGTCTCACTGGTGGGGCAGGGGCTGAATGATGCATTGAACCCAAGGCTGAGAAACCGATGAGCGTACTGTTATCCATTAATCATCTCAGCGTGGCGTTGCCGCCGGATGCCGATCGCCCCTGGGCGTTGCGCGACCTGTCGCTGGACTTACGCTATAACGAAATTTTGTGCGTGGTAGGCGAGAGCGGATCGGGCAAATCCATGACCGCCAGCGCCATTATGGGTTTGCTGCCGGAGCGGGTACAACCGACACAGGGCAGCATTACCTTTGAAGGGCGTGACCTGCTGCAACTGACGCAAGAAGAACTCCGTCAGTGGCGCGGTGCGCGTATCGGCATGATTTTTCAGGACCCGATGACGGCGCTTAATCCGCTGCACCGGGTAGGTGACCAAATTGCCGAAATGTTTCTTATCCATCGCCCCAAACTGACCAGGCAGGACGTGGACGCGCGCGTGCTGCGCTTGCTGGAAGATGTGCATATTCCCGAACCGACCGCCACGGTGCGTGCCTATCCGCACCAGCTTTCTGGCGGCCAACGCCAGCGTGTGATGATCGCGATGGCGCTGGCGCTCGAACCGCTGGTACTGATCGCGGATGAACCGACGACCGCGCTGGATGTGACCACACAGGCACAGATTCTGCGTTTGATTCGTGAGTTACAGCAGCGGCGCGGTACCTCAGTACTGTTCATTACCCATGATTTCGGGGTGGTGGCTGATATTGCCGATCGCGTGGCGGTAATGCGCCACGGTGAACTGGTGGAGCAAGGCCCGGCGGCGCAGGTGTTGTATGCCCCGCGCCATGAATATACCCGTTCGCTGATTGCCGCTGTGCCGTCTCTGCATCCGGCGCTGCCGCGTCCGACGCAGGAACAGCCCGCGCTGCTCACCTTGAAAAACATCAATAAAACCTTCCGCGAGCCGGGGCTGTTTCGTCGTCGCCAGCGGCAGGTGGCTGCGGTGCAGGATGTCAGCCTGACGCTGCCACAGGGTAGTACGCTGGGTATTGTTGGTGAAAGCGGCTCCGGCAAATCGACGCTGGCGCGCTGCATCGTGCGGTTATATCAGCCGGATTCCGGCGAAATTCACTTTGACGGGCACGATCTGGCCCAACTGAAATCTCGCGCGCTGCGTGAACAGAGCCGGGATATTCAGATGGTGTTTCAGGATCCGTTTGCCTCGTTGAACCCGCGTCAAACGGTGGGCGAAATCGCTGCCAAAGGGCTGTTGATTCGCGGTGTGCCACGCGCGCAGGCGCTGGAGAAGGTCAAAGCGTTGTTTGCGCTGGTGGGATTGGACGCTGGCGCGATACACCGTTATCCCCATGAATTCTCCGGCGGCCAGCGTCAGCGCATTGGTTTGGCGCGTGCACTGGCGGTGGAACCGAAGATTCTGGTGGCTGATGAACCGGTATCGGCGTTAGACGTCTCTGTGCAAGCGCAGGTGCTGGCGCTGCTAGCGGATTTACGGCAACGTCTGGGCTTGTCGCTGATTTTTATCACCCACGATCTGCGCGTGGCAGCGCAAGTGTGCGATCGCATTATCGTGATGAAATCCGGCAAGATTGTGGAGCAAGGGCCGACCTATCAGGTGTATCAGCAGCCGCAGCATGCCTATACCCGGCAACTGCTGGAGGCAATTCCGGGGCGTGAGTGGCAGGTGTCGGCGGCGTGATAGCGCACAATACCTATGCGTTGAGAGGAATAACCGGATCTGATCATGCGGGTGACTTGGTGATAGAGTAAACACAGACAGTCACTTAGCAGGATAAATTTGCATGCACTCACATCCGTTACGCCACATCATTGAATCCTGTGATGTGGCAATCTCCAAGAGAGACTTTGACTCACTGATGGATCACTATTCTGAAGACGCCGCACTGGTGGTTAAGCCAGGCATGATCGTGAAAGGAAAAGAGAATATCAGGAAAGCCTTTATTGCCATCTCTGATTACTTTCAGGATCAACTTGTCGTGAAACAGGGCGAAATGCAGGTCATTGAAGGTGGCGGAAATGCGCTGGTTATTATGGAAACATTGCTTCGTTTCCCCGACGGACAAGGCGGGACGGTAGAGACAACGCGTCGTGCTACCTATGTCTTTCGCCAGGAAAGCGATAACCGTTGGCTGTGCGCCATCGACAACTCTTACGGTACCGATCTATTGAATGCGGAAATCGTCTAAGGCGGTTGCTTGAATTACCGCGCCTGCTATCTCGAAACGCTCGACGAACGGAAGGATGCTGTTCGACGCTATGAAGCTTTTGGGTTGCGTCATCTCCCTGAACGGCTGGGCAATTCAGAATGCGTCAGAAAAACATCCGGGCGGCACAGTAAACCAGCAACAAAGCCAGCACCAGATTGACCACCTGACCATGCCTGCGGAAAAGCGACTGGAACAGATGCCCCGCCAGCGCCCAGATCAGATTTCCCGCACAGCCAATCACCGCCAAAAGGATGCTGACTGCCGTTACCCAAAAAATATCCTGTGTATAGGGTAAAACGAATGCAGACAAGGCGGTGATACCGTAAAGAATGATCTTAACGTTAGCAAATTGCAGCCAAAAACTTACCCAAAAACTGAGAGGGTGCCCGCTGCCGTTTGCTGTGGTTGGCGCATGGGTCGCAATGCGCCATGCCAGCCAGAGGATATATCCCGCACCGATCCAGACCAGCCATCGGGTTAATGAAGGAAGAAGGCTAATCAACGTAAAGGTAAACGCGCCGCAGGCAAGCATAAGCACCAGAAACCCCGCGCTCATGCCCATCAACACGCGAATACTGCGGCGCAGGCCATACTGATTTACCGAGCTAAGCGCCAGGATATTGTTGGGTCCGGGGGTCAATGCGGTAATCAATGTGTAGGTTAAAAACCCACTGATAATGGTTGATGTCACTTGTGATCTCCTTAGTCCTGCCGCATATTATCCGTCCAGAAACATTCAAAAAAGCGAATGTTTTCAATGTCAGATTTTCAATATTTCGATATGTTTGGGGGCTGTATGGATCTGCGTCGCTTCATTACCTTTAAAACGGTGGTTGAGGAAGGTTCCTTTGCGCAAGCCGCCCGGAAACTGTGCTGTACCCAATCGACCATTACTTTTCAGATCCAGCAGTTAGAACAGGAACTGGCGTATCCGGTTTTTGAGAAAGTGGGCCGCCGTATGGTATTAACACCCGCCGGGAAATTACTGCTGCCAAGGGTGAGGGAGCTGACGCGTGTACTGGACGGGATCCGTCAGATTTCTTCCCGTGAGGAAGATATCGCCGGGGATTTGCGGATCATGGTAGGGGAAACGCTGCTGGCCTATAAAATGCCGGACGTTCTCCGGTTATTCAGGGAAAAAGCGCCAAAAGTTCGTCTGTCGCTTCAGTCGGTTAACTGCTATGTCATTCGTGATGCTCTGCTGGCTGACCATACGGATCTGGGCGTTTTTTATCGCGTCGGAAATGATGATGCGCTGCACATGGAATACTTCGGGCAGCAGGAACTGGTGCTTGTTGCATCCCCGCAGCTTCAGCACGTCGATTTTACGCAAAGGGAGCAGCACATTCCGGTCAGCTTCATTATCAATGAGCCTCAGTGTGTGTTCAGACAAATTTTTGAGTCTGCGCTTCGCGAGAGAAAGATAACGCTTGAGAACACCATTGAACTCTGGAGCATTGAGAGCATAAAGCAATGTGTGGCCAGTAATCTGGGGATTTCGTTTTTGCCACGTTTCAGTGTGTTGCGGGAACTGGCATCGGGCGAGTTGCAGGAGCTGCCATTTTCCGAGACTCCGCCATCGATTACTGCGCTTTGTGCATATCATGCAGGCAGAACGGTGAGCCCTGCGATGAACATGTTCATTGACTGCATGCACCAGTGTCTGGATTAAAAGATCGGCCTCAACCGTCAATAAGTAATGAGTAAATAATGATAATTCCGCATTCACCTGTTGTGATTAGGCGGGAGCGATAAGCTGCAACAGGGGGTAACGCTCCATCCACCGTTTTGCAACGACGCGTTGCCTGAAAACAGCTAACTTGTCATGCTCAAAAGGCGGTGTCGGTCGTAGACGCAGTTCAAACAGATCGTCGAGCCCATAGGGCGCTAGAATCTCAATAATATTGTTATCTCCCACTCTGGCGGCGACAGCCGTTGCGGTCTCAGGCCAATACAGCAGCGCATTTTCTGTTGAGCGATAAGGAGCATTACCGTTACGTTGATGCATTCTGGCTTGATTCTTCACCGACCAGTTGAACTCAGGCGTTTGTTGACCCAGTTTCTCTTCCAGGTCGCGATCGTAAGCCGGATCATCGCGTTCTGCGTCGAACCAGACAACATCCACATCACCCGATACCGGCCTTTGCCCATACCCGTGCCGGTGATCCCACACGGCATCCCGCACAAACCCAGCGCCGATCCAGCCATCACGCAGTGTTAACGCCCGCGCAGCGCGCAGAACCTTCATTCTTATCGGGTCGTTTAATAATAACTGCTGCAATGTCTCCTGATAGTTCATCATTCTCTCTCTTAGGAAAAGGGTCGTAGCGGTTTGTATCGGCCTGAGGGGAGAAAGAGTACCAGCGTTCTTGATGCCAGTGCCTTATTGTTAGATGAACGAACGTTACCAGACCTGACGCCTAGCTGTCCGTCCGTTTGGTGCCAGAAGCAGGCGTTGCCAAAGTCCATCTGTATAGGTTTAAATACCACATTACCCATGGACTTGGATTCTTCGTATGAAAATACGATTGTTAATACTTATACTGCTCATCACCACTCAGTCGTGGGGAGGTCAGCAAACACCAAGGGAACAAGCGAAACAAATGGCTGAGGCAGCATGCCTATTTCAATACGAGGTCATCAATTCTCGCTTTACTTTGGGTTTCTCTGAGGAAAAAGCCATTCAAACATCGTCTATAATACTGGCTGATTATCTGGAGAAGAATAAAGAGATTGTAGGTGAACATTTTTTCTCCTTGCTTCGCAAAAATACAATTGCACAATTACGGGAGTTGGAAGTAAATAAAGAGGCAGTGCAGCAACTAAAATCCCCACCATCAGATTTTAAAGATAAATTTTTATCTTCCTGCAATGAAATGAAAACGGAGCAGTTAGAAGCAATGCATGTTTTTGGCTAAATGCAGCACTCATTTATAGGCTGATATGCATTTTGGGGGCTCCATTGCATTGTTAGGTCAGTTTTTTGCTCAAAACTGCCGAAAAATCTTCGTGTGGTAGCTAATGTCGAAATGTATTGTTACTAAGTAACAAGTGCTAGTTGATGGGGCAGGTTACATAGACTTGTTGGAGAGAAAAATTATGATGCACGAGCTTTGGACAAATGAAAATGAGTTAGATATGTTTTGCCTAGCAGGCCAGTGGGGAGATTCTGCTCGCAAACTTCTGGAGCCAGGCTACCGATTAATTTGTACATGTGATGCAGGTTCTCACTTTGAAGCAATGACACGATATTATGAATTTCGTAATTGGGGAGAATATCAAACAGATTTTCCTGAGCAGGATAGGAAGATCTATAAAGAATTAGGATGGGAATAGAAAATGCACAGCATCCATGATACACATTACCTGGTGTTCTGATATCGCCAGGATGTCTGGGCTTCGCTCATGGCAACCTCGACCCCGCCACGTCGAAATCACGCAAAATGCCAGAAGTGAGCGTAACAAACACCAAAGTTTATTAACCATCAGGAAGCAGAGTACCCGCCTCACCTGTGATTGCGAAGCATCCCCGAGATCGTAGAAAATTGGTCTGTAGCTACCTGCGATTAAGGCAAGGGATTGTTGACGTTCCAAAGACAAACCAGCACTTAAGGTAGCCAGCGAAGGTGAATGATGTTGGCGTTTGCCCTCGCTGAGTAAGCGACTTAAATGAAGGAGTACGTTGAGAGAATACCTCCCCACATTATAGCGAGTTGTTTTAATTGTTTATAATTGTGCGTTAAAAAATGGATTATTCTGAATATATATCGTCTCTTATGATAATAATACAGAAAAATCATCGGTACCGTATGGGATTGAACGGCAAAAAATACCATCCAACAACAGTAATTAAACGGGGATCTGTTATTGATATAATTTGCGCTTCAGATGTGATAGTTACGATTTTTTTATTTTCGAGGGAGAGAAAATCATGCCAGATTCTGAGAAAAACACACGTCAAGATATCATCATTCCTAAAATGTTAACACGTTCATTGGATCTCTTACCCGATCCGTATTGTATTCGTACCCCAGACGGTCCGGTTTTATATTCCAACCTCGCGTTTGCTAAATTAGCGGGGTTGAGATCGACAAGGGAAATTATAGACCGCTATGATTATGAAATTCCTTCTTGTCTGTTTGAAAACGGCGATACCCTGGAAGAGTGGCGCGTGCAGGACCGGAATCTGGTTGCCACCCGCAAGCCTCAGGTCATGCTGGAGTTGCACCCTCAGGCTGTTGATATGCCCTATATTTGCCGTAAAGTTCCCTTTTATGATGAAGAGAATCGGTGTATCGGTGCATTCCATTCCTTGAAATACTTAGAGGTGTTTACACCCAACGATTTTGTTAAGGGTAAACTTCCCGGTTCATTACTGCTTAATAAGCCAGACGATTTTTTTACCGAAAAAGAGTGCGAAATCATTTTCTTCCGGCTGCAAGGGATGAGCTGTAAAGATACTGCCTCTGCGCTTTCCATTTCAGTTCGAACGGTTGAGAATCGATTAGCAGCGATGTACGCTAAAGCAGGTGTTAGCCATCAGGATGATTTCAAACTTTTCTGCGAAAAGATAAATTTGCACCGTTATGTGCCGAAACGGATCATAGTTTTATAGGGAAATCAGTTTCAAAAAAGATTATGAGCAAGATTTAGAAACGTGGTAGGTACAGAACAGCCGTAGTCAGTGACAAACCAAAAATTGACATCGGCTATCTTCACATTAAGTAATTTTTACTCCCTCAATGAAGTAATACTTACTCTCTGCTTATCAGCCTCCTTCCGTTATATTTCTCTTGGAAACACCGATAAAAATATAATGCTTATTTTCAAAGCCGATAATATCAGGGACAACCAGCCAGGATTTCAGGCTGGTTTTTTTCTATGTCAAGTTTGTGCAAGTGTTATAGCACCGCAGAGGCTGGATTGGATGCCCCAGCGGGTGCATTGCAATGAAACGGCGAGTCAGCGCGCGTGACACATTACACGGTACTCGCCTATCAGTGTTACGCGGACCGAATCAAATAATCAAACGCACTCAGCGAGGCTTTCGCTCCTTCACCGGTGGCGATGATGATTTGTTTATAAGGTACGGTGGTGCAGTCACCGGCGGCAAACACGCCTTTAACGGTGGTTTCGCATTTGGCATCGATGATGATTTCGCCCATGCGGTTGCGTTCCACGCTGCCTTCCAGCCATTGGGTATTCGGCAGCAAACCGATCTGCACGAAGATCCCTTCCAGTACCAACGAATGTTGCGTATCGTCGACACGATTAAGGTAGCTCAGGCCAGTCACTTTCTGTCCGTCGCCTTTCACTTCCGTGGTCTGTGCGTTAAGAATGATGTCTACGTTCGGCAGGCTGCGTACTTTTGCCTGCAACACCGAGTCCGCTTTCAGCTCGGGCGCAAATTCCAGCAGGGTAACGTGCTTCACCACGCCCGCCAGATCGATAGCCGCTTCCACGCCGGAGTTGCCCCCGCCAATGACGGCAACATGCTTGCCTTTGAACAGCGGGCCATCGCAGTGTGGGCAATAGGTCACCCCACGCGTACGGTACTGATCTTCGCCAGGCACGTTCATGTTGCGCCAGCGTGCGCCCGTGGCGAGGATGATGCTGCGTGCTTTCAGCGTTGCGCCGGAGGCGGTTTCAATCTGGTGCAGTTCGCCGGGCGCTTTGGCCGGGATCAGCTTGCTGGCCGTTTGCAGGTCAATCACATCCACATCGTAGTCATCAACGTGGCTTTTCAGCGCGGTAGCCAGTTTGGCACCTTCGGTTTTTGGTACGGAGATGTAGTTTTCGATATCCACGGTATCCAGCACCTGGCCGCCAAAACGCTCGCCCATCAGGCCGGTGCGGATGCCTTTACGTGCGGAATACACCGCTGCCGCTGCGCCTGCCGGGCCGCTGCCAATAATCAGCACATCGTAAGCGGCGCGCGCGTTGAGCTTGGCCGCTTGTTTGTCACTGGCACCGGTATCGAGTTTTGCGAGGATTTCACCCAGGCTCATGCGGCCCTGGCTGAAGTGTTCGCCGTTCAGGAAAATGGTGGGCACCCCCATCACGTTGCGGTCCTGCACTTCCTGTTGGAAGACGCCGCCGTCAATCGCGGTGTGGGTAATGTTGGGATTCAGGATCGCCATCAGGTTCAGTGCCTGAACCACGTCCGGGCAGTTGTGGCATGACAGCGAATAGAAGGTTTCAAAATGATAGCTGCCGTCGATGTCACGCACCTGCTCCAGCAGTTCCTGCGTCTCTTTCGCCGGATGACCGCCGGTTTGCAGCAGTGCCAGCACCAGCGAAGTAAATTCGTGGCCCATCGGTGAACCGGCGAAACGCGGACCGCTGTTCGAGCCGGGGTTGGTTATTTGAAATGAGGGCTTACGCTCTGCGCTGGCGTAATCTTCTTTGAAGGTCACCTGCGGTGATAAGCTCGCGATATCCGTCAGTAACGCGCGAATTTCAGCGGATTTAGCCGAGTCGTCCAGCGCGGCGATTAACTCGACAGGTTTGGTTAATTTTTCCAGATAGGCGGCTAACTGGTTTTTCAGATTGTTGTCGAGCATGGGTCATCCTTACGTGGTGCGACAAAGCGGAGGGAATCAGACGACTGTCAGTGCCTGCTGTTAGGCAAAGTGCGGCGATGGGGTCGTAGCGGCGTAAGCCGCCGGAGTGCCCCACGGCGTGATTTGCCGGGAAACTCGGATGTACCGAAAAGGCCAGTCGTCAGTCTTAATCGGGTGCGGGGCACCCGATAACGCGCGGCAAAAATCAGATCTTGCCAACCAGATCCAGAGACGGTGCCAGCGTGGCTTCGCCTTCCTGCCATTTGGCCGGGCACACTTCGCCGGGGTGGGAAGCAACGTACTGTGCCGCTTTTACTTTGCGCAGCAGGTCAGAGGCGTCACGGCCAATGCCTTCGGCGGTGATTTCTATGGCCTGGATGATGCCTTGCGGGTCAACGATAAAGGTGCCGCGGTCGGCCAGACCTTGATCTTCACGCATGTTTTCAAAGTTACGCGTCAGTTGGCCTGTCGGGTCACCGATCATGGTGTATTGGATTTTAGCGATGGTATCAGAGCTGCTGTGCCAGGCTTTGTGCGTGAAATGGGTGTCGGTGGACACGGAGTAGATTTCTACGCCCAGTTTCTTGAATTCTGCATAGTGGTCAGCCACGTCGCCCAGTTCGGTCGGGCAAACGAAGGTGAAGTCAGCCGGATAGAAGAAGAACACGCTCCATTTGCCTTCGATGTCCCTTTCGGTGACTTCGACAAATTTTCCGTCTTTGAATGCTTGGTTTTTGAAAGGTTTGACTTGCGTGTTAATGACAGACATCACGTTATCCTCATGTGTTGGTATGAGACATAAGGTACAAAAGTGTGATCGTTATCGCTAATGCGTTGTCTGTATCGAATCAATAAGTCATACCTTACAACGCGCTGGCAACATCGCGTCGATGGGCGATAAATGCGTTGGCTGCGGCCAGCACCCGTTCATCCTCACTGTGCTGTGCAAGGTGAGCGATATAGCGCAGATCGTTCTCATCGATGTGCATCAACCCTAATGCGCCGATGGCGTGAATCTGGATATCCGTGTTCGGCGTGCGTATCAGATGATACAGCGCTTTTTTGATGGCGTTGTCGTTGCCGTGGCCTTTGAACAGGCCGATGACATTCATCGCTTCTTTGCGCAGCGGCGTCTCTTGTGCCTTGTCGAGGGCGATGCACAGAAAGAAATCGCATAGCTCTGCGTCAAGATTCTGATTAAAACTGCGCAGATAGGCGATCTGCTCTTTCGGGGAGAGGGCAAGGTAGTCACTGATGATCTTTTCACTTCTACGCATTATTACACCCGTTGCCATAGGTTTTTCTTATTGGTTTTGACGCACGCATCCCTGGGTGGTTTGCGTAACGCGTCATCCTATCCGTTTTTACGTCGAAGAGGTAAGGAAACTGTGGCTTGTTTACTTTACGAGAGAGGTGTCGTGCCCTTCCTCCGCCCGTGCGATTTTTACGGCACGGCGCGGAGGTTGCGCGCTATTTGAAATCCGAATACGGTGTTGGCGGTTGCGGCGGGCTATCCAAATCCCCTTGCCAACCCGCGAATGAGTAACGCAGATAGAGCATACCGTGGCTCGGCGTGTAATCTTTTGCTTCCTGAATATCGATGGCGGCGCCCAGCGTCCAGTGTGACGTGAGGCGACGTTCGATCAAGGCGCGCAGCGTGTAGCCGACGCCGGAACTGCTGCTGCCGGTTTCGATGCGATCCCGTTCATCGGCGGTTAATCCGGCGCTGCTGACCAGACTGCCTAACGGATAACGACGCTGATTTTTGGTCTTGGCATAAGACCAGGAGACGGTGCCGCCCAATTCCCACGACCAGTTTTCGGTACGCTGGCGGTAATTGATGGGTAGCCCAAACGAGACGTACTGCTGCGGGCTGTAATAGCCCCCTTGCCCGAGGGAATAGCCGCTGAGATCTTTCTGGTAGCTCCACCACATGGTGCTCGCCCCGACGGTGAGGCGGCGATTATCTTCATTGATCAGCTTATAGTAGTAACCGGCCATGGCGCGGGCGCGATGGTTATCTGCCAGATTTTTCCCGGTAATCTGGTGGAAGCTTAAATCGCTCCATACGCCGTGTGCTTCACCGCGATCGTAGCTGAGCCCCAGGCTGGCACCGGTGGCGCGCACGCCGCCCCAGGTGGTGCCGGTAATGGGATCGTTAGCGCCGCCAAAGGCCAGCAGTGAGCTGGAGATGGGGCGGCGCGACGCCGTAGCCGTCCAGCCCAACTGTTGCCAGTCACCGCTGTAGCTGACGCCACCGACCACGTCTACCACCTCGAATCCGATGGGCGTGGTGCCAATATCCGCCGTCCAGCGATCGTTTTTCCAGCCTGCGGCGACGCCGGTGCCAGAGGTTTTCTGCGTTCTGCCGCTGTAGCAATCCAGCGTGGCGCAGGTGCCAAACACCTCGCGGAATGCCCCGTTGCTGTTGGTGTTAAAGCGTCCCGCATTCATCGTGATGGTATCGGTGCGCACGAAGCCACGGCCCTGATAGAGCGGAAAATCGACGTTCAATATCGTATTGTGCGCTTTCAGATTGGAGATACCGTTAGTGCCACTGGAGCGCCAGTAATCGTGGCCGAGGGTCACGTTGATGTCCTGCTGCCGATACTGTTCGGCCGCATCGGCACGAATGCTGCGTTGCAGCCAGTCGTCATTCTGCTGTGAGCGCGTCAAACGGGTGTAGCCGTCGTTATCCTGTGGCGACGCACTGCTGATACCGCTGGCAACCATCGCCTGGCGGTAATCGGCCTGCGCCTCGGCGGATTGGCCCTGCTGTGTTTCCAGACGCGCCGCATCTCGGTAGATCCACGCTTTAATCTGGCTCGGGGGCGCTTTCTGCGCGCTGGTTTTGGCTGCTTGCAGCGTCTGATTGGCTAACGGCACGTTACCAACGGCATACCAGGCATTGGCGACGCGACGCTGGGTATTGAGCGAACTGTCATCGGCAATGTTTAGCGCGTGCAAACGCTGGCGTGCCTCATCGCGCTGTCCGGCGGCGATTAACGCTTCCACTTCCCCTAACTGGGCATCTGCGTTTTGTGCGTCCTGTGCCAGCACTTTACGGTAGCGCGTCAACGCATCGGCGGCATTGCCCCGTTGCAGCGCCCAGTCCGCCAACATCAACGAAATACGGGTATCGGCGGGCTGCTGTTGCAGGTAGCTGACGGCACCGGCCTCATTGCCTGCATCATACAGTGCCTGGGCATGCGCCAGCGTGCGCTCCATGGTGAGCCGTTGCGCCAGTTCTCGCATGTTGTCGCTCCACTGCGCCTCGGGCAGCGTGTGCAAATGCGCCAGCGCCTGTGCCTCACGTTCGGTTGCTGAAAGATAGAGTGCGTAAGCATAAGCACGCTCGGGGCTGGCGGGGGGCGTATGAGCCATCCGCTGCATGATGTCATCTGCCTGCGCGTTTTGGTTGAGCTGGCGCAGCACCTGCGCGTAATGATAGGGCAACCAGATATCATCGGCACTGGGCTGATAGACCTGTTGATAGGTTTCTGCCGCCTCGCGCCATTTCCCTTGTTCCGCCAGACTATCGGCTTGCTGGGTGGTGATATCGCGCTTGAGTGCGGTCAACGTCTCTTGCAGCGGTTGACGTTGGGCCGCAGGGAGATTGTTGATATAAGCGAGCGCCGCCTGTGGCGATTGGCGGCCATAGAGGGCGGCCATGCCGCGAATCGCACCGCTGTTAGTGGGTTCCCGCTGTAATGCCTGCTGATAAAAACGCTTGGCGGCGGCGTCATCCTGTCGTGCGCCAGCTACGTCACCGAGCCCGACAAGGGCGTAGGCATCATTGCTGTCCACCTGTTGGGCCTGCTGATAGTGCTGTTGCGCCTGCGCCAGATTATTGGCTTTCAGTGCGCGATCGCCAGCATCAATTTCCAGCCAGTAGCGGGTGCTTTTAATGAGCGCATCCCATTTGTCGCTGTTTTCATTATTGATGTCGGCCGTTTTCGCTTGCTGGAACAGTGCCAAGGCTTTGGGGCGATCGCCGCTGCGCATATACGCCATGCCCAGTGCACCAATCAGGTTGGGATCGTCGGGGGTTTCGGTCAGCGCCTTATTCAAATCTGTGATAGCCGCACTGCCGCTGGCCCCTTGCTCGACGCTTGCCAATCCGCGCAGCCGCGCTTGATAGGCAGGATCGGCCAGCATCTTTTGCTGCCGATCGCGCTCTTGCTGCGCGCCAGCAACGCTGGGGTCGTCGACAAACACGGTGAGAAAACGGTCAAGTTGCGCGACGCTTTGCGCAGAGACCGTCATGCGTTTGACCATTTCCATCCACATGCCTGCTGCCTGACTGCGTCCGATGGGGTCATCCGCCAGTTTTTCCAGCAGCGCATAGCCTTCGGCATCGCGATCCTGACTGAACAGGCGGCGTGCCAGCGTCAGTCGTAAATTGACGTTGCCGGGATAGCGTTTATCCAATGCCTCCAGTTGCTGAATGGCTGTGGGCTCTTGCCCCGGCAACCGCGCGACCAGACGCCAATATTCAACGGCCAGATCGAGCGTTGGCGGTTCGCCGTGGAACAGTTCGTCGTAGGCTTTCTTCGCCTCGTCGTAACGCCCGGCGGTGGCTTGCAGCCGCGCCTGTTCCAGCTTCTGGCGCGTGTCCTGTTGTGTGAGGGCCAGCATCATCGCTGACTGTCGGTACTGCTCGGAATTCGGCGCGACGCTGTGCAGCCTCTCCAGATGCTGGCGTGCCTGCGCCTGATCGCCCTGACGCAGCGCCAGCCGCAACTGTGCGGCGATCACGTCCGGACTGTCTGGATCAATCAACGTCAGACGTGCCAGGGTTTGTCGTACCAGATCGTCGCGGTTGCTTGCTTCACCCAGCCTGACCTGCTCCATAAGAAAGGCGCTGGGCGTCACGGTATCGGCCCCGGCAGTGAGCGAAATCATCGTCAGGCTCATTGAAAACAGCCCGGCGCTTATTATGGTGAAGTTGCGCATTGCTTATCCCAGGAAGGTAAAAGTTCACCCTGTTGATTGAATCGGTAACGTTGTTCATCCCATCCCTGACCGAACAGCGTCAGAGAAGCAGAAAAATAGGCGTTGTTGTCCGGCGGTGCGTCGCGCAAGCGCTGGCGCTGAATATCACGCGCTGGCGGGTTGGTTGCCAGCAGCGGCAGCAGCGCGGCGGAGAAACCGACAGAGCCCGTTCCTTGCGCTTTCCCTGTCGCCGTGTCTACCCGCTCGGGCGGCGTGCCCGACTGTGCCGTCAGGGCCGCCATCGGCTGGAAATGGGCGACGAGCGCAGCACGCTCTTGGCTTTCTTCTGGCAGCATGGCAGCCCACAGATAGACGCGAATCGCATCGTAACTGCCAATATTGGGTTTGGTTTCATCCGCTTGCCAACCCTGTTGCTTGTTCCAAACCACCCAATCGGGTGAGAAACCGTGGGGGGCACTCTCTTTCAGCAGCCTGAGATTCACCGCATGCATCGCTTTCCACGGGCCGTTTAGCGTGGAGAAACGCGCGAGCAACTGCGGCGGCTGGTAGCTGGGATTAAGCCGCCAACGGTCACCGTGCACGAACCCGACTTTACCCGGCAGCAGCATTACGCCCAGACCGGGAATATCGGCCACTTCTTCATGGGCGATGCGCTGCAACAGCAGCGTGCCGAGCGTCAGAAAGCGACGGCTTTGCCACAGTCGCCCGGCTTCCAGCAGGTTGTAGGCAATCCACAAATCGGCATCGGAGGCGGAATTGGGATCTAAGATGCCCCACGGCGAATCATCGACCTGCGGTATCTTTTTGCCCCATTGCCAGGCGGGCAGGTGAGCGCTGAGATCGCCGGAGGCCAGATTGTCCTCGGTCCATTGCAGCAGCTTTTCAAACATCGCCCGGTCATTGGCCACCAGCGCGAAAAACAGGCCGTAGCTCTGCCCTTCGGACGTGGTTATCTGGCTGGGCGTGGAGGGGTCGATAACGCGCCCCTCCGTACTGATGTAATCACGTTGGTACTGCTCCCACGCGGGCCAGTGGCAGACGCCTGTGGCAGCCACAGCGTGACCGCTAAGCAGCAGCGTCAACAACAGCGCGCGCCACAGGATACCCATCGGTTAATCCTTCTCGTCAGCGGAGAGGCGACGACGACTGAGCACTTTCAGGCCACGCCACAGCAGCCAGGCGAAAATGATCGTGACCAGGGTGGACATGCCGGCCAGCCAGAGCGGATGCAGCGCCAGTGCGTGCCAGACGCGTTCCCACCACGGAAGGTGGCCCACGTAGTACATATCCCCTACGCGCAAGCTGCTGACGCCCGAATCGCGGATGACGGCCGCCGAGCCGAAAACCGTGGCGCGTTTGGTACTGTCGATCAGGGCATTGTTGAGCAGCGTGTAGCCCTGCGGGCTGTCTGCCAGTAACGCGACGATGCTGCGCTGGGCAAAATAGGGGGACTGCGTGCCGATAATCGTGGCCATGGCGGTTTCGGCGCGAATGTCGGTTCTGCTGTCCGGTCTGCCGTCGGTTTTGGGTGAGCCTTCATCCGGCAGCGTGGTTTGGCGTACCGGCATCTTGACCCAACTCTTGGTGGTTTCAGTCAGCAACCCGACCTTGGCTTCGTCGCGCAGCGATTCTGGCAGTGAGCCGATCAACAGAATATCTTTGTCCACCTGGCTGAGCTGCGCCGGGTCGTCGGTCAGTTGCAGCGCCAACGCCGGATAGCCGGTTTGCGCACCGATATTACCGATGGCATTTAGCAGCGCGCTGACCTGTTCCGCAGGGGGCGCTTTATCAATCAGCGTCACGGTTTGCGACAAGTCGGCCAACCGGCTGAACGGGAAACCGGCATTGGCGAAGGCGCGCAGATCTGGCATCGCCATAAAATGGCGATAGCCAGAGAAGTTGATGGTGGAGTTGCCATCGATAACCGCATGATTTTCGATAGGCGCGATAGTTTCGCAGCGATCCGCCGAGATATTGCTGGTGGTGACCGTGGCGTAATCGAAGTCAAAGCGAAGCTCGTTGACGGTGCCCAGTTTTAACGCCGGAATGGACAGGTTTTTATCCGAATCCAATAACCCTTGGGTAATCGGCAAGCGCAGCAGCAGGGCGTTTTTCTCGCGTTCGGGGACCAGATTAAAGGCCTGAACAAACTGGTTGTTCAGGTTGACGGCCAGACGCGATCCATCCAGCGTGCGCGGTGCGGTATAGCGATATTTCAGGTGCATATCGATACCTTTGCTGCGGATCAGAAACAGGTCCGGCGGCAAATTCAGCGTCATCATCAGAGGATCGGGATCGATGCCGCTGCTCTGTAATTGCTCCGGATATTGCTGCAATTCGGCAAACGTCATCGGGCGATCGGTACGGATCCAGTTCGGGGCATCGTAGGGTTGGCGCGGTGCCAGTTGCTCAACGCGATCGACGCTGACATTCTGCCCTCGGAACAAGATGTTACCCTGTGCGATCCCTTTGACGGCGGTAATCAGGTCATTGTCATCGCGGCCCTGAACCAGCAGCAGCTTAACGTAAGGGTTCTGCGGATGACTGATGACTTCAACCGTCGGGCCATTGACCGGCGGATAATCGCGCAGGAAATCCGGGCGCTGCGCATTGGTGGCGAACACCACCGCGTGGCTGTCGGGCAGTTGATTGAACAGTGCCGGGAAGGATTGACCACGCCACTGAGCGCGGGCACCGAACCAGGAGGCGAGGATCGCGGCAGCCTGCTGCTGTCCCAGGTCGGGCTGCTGATTAAACACCATGGGCAGCGTAAGCGGCCGGTTGTCGCGGGCATCAAAGAACGGAATGGGGAATGCCGCCAGATCGTTTTTTAGCGGCAGCTTTTGCATCTGCAAGTTGAGCGAGCTGGCCTGGCTGATATTCAGCCACAGGCTACTGCTGGATGGGTCTTGGCATAAACTCTTGTAATGCCCTACAAATTCCAGCCGTACGCGGTTAAAGTCGGTGATATAACGCGGATCCAACGGCAGGGTTGCCCGCGTTGGCTGGCCCACTTGTTCTTTGGTGATGGTAACCACGCCCATCAACACCTCATTGAGATAGACCTTGAGATGCGATTCGACCGGCGTCAATGTCGGTGAGGGGGTAAATTCCAGCTGGAGCGACGCTTGCGTCACCACTTCATCATGACGCACGCCAAACTGGATATAGCCGACAGGGGAGGTTCCCTTCAGCGCGAAACTGCCCGGCGCAGGTGCCAGTTGCTTAAACCCCAACTGCTGACTGGCAACGGGGGTGGCTGCAGCACTGTTGGCCTGCATGAGCGGTGGGGCTGCGGTTTCAGCCTGAGATAACGGCACCATGCCCAGAGCCAGAGCGGTAAACCAGGTTATTTTTTTTGTCATCATGTCATCATCACGGTTAGGGCCGTGCTGGCCGTTGTGTTTAGCTGCATCGCGTTACGCCTGTTCCGTTGGCATAAATGCCGGGGGCGGCCCGACATAGCGCGGGATAAAGGAGACACACCAGGCGATGGCAGAGGTGAAGGCGACAAACACGCCGCGAATCATCGGCGGCGCATAATCCGCCATGCGCAAATAGCCCCTGAACCCTAATGCCAACACGTCCCCCAGGCTTTCCATCGGCTTGTCTTCCGGAAAACTGTCCTGCCACAGCGCCCAGGTGTCGGCGCGCGCGAAGGTGCACTGAATAAAATCGATATGCTGCTGTATCGAGAGATTGACCATCTTCAGCCCAATCTTGGTGCCGAAAGCGCGGGTGACTTCGAACGGGAATGCGTATTCCTGCGGGCCGCGATTCAGCAGCAGTGACCCCTTATCGCCCTCTTTTAACAGGCCGTCGGCATGCATCTCGATGCCGACGCCACCGTCGGAATAATCGCGTAGCGTACAGGAGTAATGGAATCCGTCTGCGCGCAGGATGGCGGCCGGGAGAGCGATTTCAACGCGATGCGATTGGCGTACCTGCTTAGCCTCCACGGAAACCGCGACGGCACCGCCGAGTATCGTCATGTTATAGGCCACCCACACCAGACTGATGATCACCGTCATCACTTCTTCCGGCGGACCATACACCATGCGCCAGGCACCGAAGGCCAGACCGAACAGATTGAGCACCACCAGAAACAGGTAAGGGCGGGTGATGATCCAGTCAACGTGCACATCCTCGACCAGCCCGCCTTTGGCGGTAACGTTGAACTTGCCTTTGTGCGGGTTGAACAGCGCGACGGTGGTAGGCCGCGCGATATACCACGCCAACACGGTTTCATACACTTCACTCCAGAACGAGTGGCGATAGCGGCCTTGAATGCGTGAGTTGGTCAGGCTGGAGTGGATCATGTGCGGCAGCACGTACAGCGCGATGGCGAGTGCCGGTGCATAGATGATGTAAGCGTGCAGCAGCAGAAAGGCCAGCGGTGCCGTCAGAAAAATCAAACGCGGAATGCCGGACAGGAAGTGCAGCATGGCGTTGGCGTAGCAGAGACGTTGCCCAAGCTTCAGCCCTTTGCCGAACAGCGGATTGTCCAGCCGGAAGATCTGCACCATGCCGCGCGCCCAGCGGATACGCTGGCCGATGTGCGCCGACAGGCTTTCGGTGGCAAGCCCGGCGGCCTGCGGGATACGGATATAGGCGGAGGTGTAACCGCGTCGGTGTAAACGCAGCGAGGTGTGCGCATCTTCAGTCACGGTTTCCACGGCAATGCCGCCCACCTCATCCAGCGCGGTGCGGCGCAGAATGGCGCAGGAGCCGCAGAAGAAGGTGGCATCCCACATGTCGTTGCCGTCCTGCACCAGCCCGTAGAACAATGTCCCTTCATTCGGCGTACGGCGGAAGCGGCCCAGGTTGCGTTCAAACGGGTCCGGCGAGAAGAAATGGTGCGGCGTTTGCAGCATGCCCAGCTTGCGGTCTCTAAGGAACCAGCCCATGGTCAGTTGCAGGAATGAGCGTGTCGGCACGTGGTCACAGTCAAAGATCGCGACAAATTCGCCGTGCGCCTGTTTCAGCGCATGGTTGATGTTGCCCGCTTTGGCGTGTTCATGCGTCGGGCGCGCGATGTAGTGTATGCCGACGCTGTTGGCAAACGCCTTAAATTCTTTGCGATTGCCATCGTCGAGCAGGTAGATATTGATTTTATCTTTCGGCCAGTCGATGCCCAATGCCGCGTAAAGCGTGGGTTTGACCACGCTCAGCGGTTCATTGTAGGTCGGCACCATGATGTCGATGGTGGGCCATTCGCGGCTGTCTTCGGGCAGGGCCGTTGGCTGGCGATTGAGCGGCCAAATGGTTTGGAAGAAGCCGAGCACCAGTACTATCCAGGCGTAGGTCTCTGCCAGCAGTAACAGCAAGCCACAGATCAGACTGAGCGGGTCGTCCCAGTTAAGGGTGGACGTAAAACGCCACCACAGGTAGCGGCTGGAAACGGTCAGCGACAGCACGATCATCATCAGCGTCGGCAACCGTCCCGGCACCCGACGCACCAACATGGCAATGCCCCACAGCAGCAGCATAAACATAAACTGCGCCAGCAGATCGAGCGGCTGGGTGATACACAATATCGCCAGCGCGGTGGTGGCAAGGGCGAGAAGAATCAACAGCAGCGTTTCCAACGCCGATACCGGCGGTTTCTGGGTATCAGCGGACGCCTCTTGGAGACCCATGCGCTGCGGCAGTTGCTGCATCATATTGAGATAGCGCTGACGCCAGCGCGGCAGCGCCGAAAACAGATTACGCCGGGCGGCAGGGATCTGCCCGTTACGTACCACCAGCAGCCACAGCCCCTGTGCCAGATAACGCAACGGATCGGCGGGGCGAGGTCGATGTGGGGAAATATGGGGAAACCAGAAGGCACTTTGGTTACGAATCCGCTGCCAACTGGGCGACTCAAGGCGCAAAAACGTCCAGGCCAACACCGACAACAGCGTGCCCATGCCTGCCGTGAACAGGGTGGCCCCCTGTTTGAGAAAGTCACGGTAGCGCTGGCGTACCGCCGAATAGGCCGGGGGCACCAGCAGCAGATTGAGCACCGTGCTCATGGCGCCTCCGTCGTCAGATTGATCAGGCACCAGTTGGCTAACGTCAGCATCTCTTCTGCGGCGAGGCTTTGCGGGCTGTGCTCCCCAGTGGCCAGTTTGCTGGCGAGGGATTCGGCGACCGCTTCATCGCGGTGGATGACCAGCGGCAGCAGGTTAGGCAAGGTATGCAGCCACAGGTGATGCAGATCTTGCTGCAATGTGCTGATGGTGGCGAATTGGTTCACTAAAAAATGGCCGTCGGCGGGCAGCGTTTGCTGGTGCAAACGGATATGACAATTGGCGTCAGGCACAATAACGGTAAACACGGTGTCTGCCTGCACCAATGCTTGCTGAACCGCCAGTGTGGCAGGCCCTGCGGGCAGATCGAGCAAAACCCAACGGTAGCGGCCAAGCCCGGCGAGATGGCGCAGATTGTCACGCCAAAAAGAGGGCACGTGTTGCAGGCGCAGGGCCAGCGTTTCATGCTCTTCTGGCGCCAGAGTGCCAAAAGGGATAAACGCCAGTTTGGGCAGATATTGCATGGCACCGCGATGCCAGGCGTCGCCGTCCAGCTCGGCGCGCGCCCAGCCGCGCGTATTGTGCGCGGGCATATTGAAATGAAAGCGCAGCAGGTTGTCCGCCGAGAAATCAATAGCCAGCACTGGCTCGCCAAGTTGCTCAAGTGCCCAGGCCAAACCTGCCGTCAGCGACGTTGTCCCAACGCCGCCACGAATCCCCTGCATCGCAATCACCGGCATGCCTGTTATCCTTGTGGTTCAGTGTGCTGTGATTCAGTGGCGGGGAAATGTGCCAACTCAGCCAGCAATGGCCAACGAGCCATCATCTGTGTCAGACGCGCCTGATGCGAAATATCGATATAAGCAATGGGTGGCAAGGAAAAAGCGCGGCGCAACACATTCAAATCGTCATGATGGTCGGCGAGAGTAATAGCATTTTGGTGAGTAGCGTTATTTTCCACGGTTCCCTATGCCTCTCAAGGATGCTTATTCGAATAATAAATAGCGTGCTGACAAATACATTCCCGCGCCCTCTCGTCTCTGGTATTCCAGAGTGAGAACTCAGCGCTATACCCTTGTCATTAGTCGAAATATTACCTATTAAGTAATAGAACACTTTTTCAGAATTGGTAAAAATTTCGCGAGTAATCGTGAAAAAATGTTTTCCTATTATGGCGGCGCAATTTTTGTTATTTGTGAATAGCGTAACTATACTCGGTACTTGCAAAGAACGGTTCAACAAGGGACTGTGCGTAGTGCTGTTCTACGTGGTTCGGCCTGCGTGCAACGTGTTATTCCATCTCTTTAACGATAAAGACAACACCCATGGTGCCACGCTTTTTATTAGGGCTTCGGGAACTCCAGGATGAATTAACCACCATGCAGGTTCCTGGACTGTACTGGATTAATTGTGACAGATCTGTGGATGCCGAATTACTTTGTCGGCAATGCATTGGTGCGCAATCAGAACAGGCGCGCGTGACCCTTATTCGCAGCGGCGCCGCAGATGACGCTCCTTTTACTCCATTATTACCCACTGCGCTGGCCCAGTTCTCACGCTACCGTTTGGCGGAGAGCAAAGCGGCATTGATGGCCTTGACCAATGACGTCACCCGAGCCACCGCGCCGCGTCAGCGCCTGTTTGTTTTGCTGCTGCCCGCGACGCAGTGGAAGGATTTTTCTACCGAACAGCTTCAGCGTTGGATTACCCATACGGCGGCCTGGTTGGCGCAGCGGCAGTGTGCATTGGTGGTGGTGGCCCACGGCAGCGGCGTAGGGCGATTGCGCGGAATATTGACCACGCAGCACCGTACCCTGTATGGCCTGGCGCACCTGCAATGGCAGCAGGATCGCGCCCAATATCTGATCGCCTGGTGGAGTGAAGGTGGTGGCATTAACGCCAATCTGGCGGTGTTGATGACGCCGCAAACCCAGGGGTGGCAACTGTTGCGCGATGAGGACGACGATCCTGCGTCCATCACGCCGCTCCTGAACGATGAAAACCTGTTTTATGCGGAGCGCAGCGTGCTGGAAGGCGCGCCTGCATTATCCGACCACTGGCAACTGCTGGACAGTAACGCCGAACTGGCGCAGCAAGCCCAGCTCACGCACTCCGCGACGCTGATTTTCTCGCTGCAACAAACGCAGGATGTGGACATGCTGGCGCGTTGGGTGCACAGCTTGCGCCGTCAGCGTGGCAACGCCTTGAAAATCATGATTCGCGAGATGCGGCCTTGCTTGCGATCCAGCGATGAACGGCTGCTGCTCGCCTGCGGTGCCAATATTGTTGTGGCTCATTCCGAACCGTTATCCCGCTTTCTGGCGCGGTTGGAGAGCGTACAGGGGCAACGCTTTGGACGTCACGTGCCTGCCGATGTCGAGACGTTACTGACCACGATGCGGCCTTTGCAATTCAAGGGCTACCTGCCACAGGTGGCGTTCAGCAACGCCGTGCGCATGTTGATCGAACACTCCCTGATGCCGGAAGGGGGAAAGGGCATTCTGGTGGCGCTGCGCCCGGTGCCGGGATTAACCGCAGAACAGGCGCTGCCGCTGTGCCAACTGCGCCGTTTTGGCGATGTGGTGACGGTGGCACAGCAACGTCTGTTTATTTACCTCTCGACCTGTCGTCCCAATGAACTGGAGACGGCGCTGAAATCCATTTTTCGCCTGCCGGTCAACGAGATTTTCAGCAATCGGCTGGTGTGGTCGCAGGATGTGCAGATGCTTATCGAAGTAAAATCCTTGTCGCAAACCCGTGAAGAGAGCGTGATCTCCAGCACCGTGCAGTCCGTGGTGCTGCCGCGTGAGGAGCGCCCGGCGTCAGTGCCGATTCGTCGCGAGCCCATCGGGTTGGCGCTGTTTGAGGCATCTTCGGAGGGAAAAACACCATGATGCTCAGCGATATCCTCCAGATTATTGCATTGAGTGCGCTGGTTTTTTTCCCACTGGGCTATCTGGTGCAGCGTTACCTTTCACCGCGTTATCAGTACTGGAAAAACCGGCTGTTACGCCCACGCTACCTGAAATCTGACGGGGTGTGGATGCGTGACGACGCTGAGTCACAGGCGGATAAATAACATGGATGCAAAAAACACGATGTCGCCGAAACAACATGTGTCGCCGAAACAACAGCTCTGGCGCTATTGGCGCGGACTGGGTGGGTGGAATTTCTACTTTCTGTTGAAATTCGCCCTGCTGTGGTTTGGTTACCTGAATTTTCACCCGTTTTTAAACCTGGTATTTCTGGCGTTTCTGCTGTTTCCATTACGTGCTGAGGGGTTGCACCGGGCGCGCAATATTATTGCCATCCCTCTTGGGATTGCCCTGTTTTACCACGATACCTGGCTGCCAGGGGTCAACAGCATTCTCAGTCAGGGCAGTCAGGTTGCGGGCTTTAGCGCTGCCTATCTACTTGAGCTGGTGAGCCGCTTTATTAACTGGCAGATGGTTGGGGCGGGTTTTGTGCTGCTGGTGGCGTACCTTTTTCTGTCGCAGTGGATCCGCATTACGGTGTTCACCGTTGCGGCGGTAGCCTGGCTGAATATTCTAACGCTGGGTGGGCCCGCGATTGCACTGCTGCCATCATCCTCGGTGGCTTCCGGAACCTCTGCGTCCCCCAGCGCGGGGAATGCACCGGCGGCGGCGACCTTGCCGCCTACCAATGAGAACCTGACGGCCTACATCAACCAGTTCTATACGCGGGAAAAATCGCGCGTCAGCGCGTTTCCGGCTGCACTGCCTGCGGATGCACAGCCCTTTGACGTGCTGATTATCAATATCTGTTCGCTCTCCTGGTCGGATTTGCAAGCCATCCATCTCGATACCCACCCGCTGTGGCAACGTTTTGATGTGATGTTCTCCCAGTTCAACTCAGCAACCGCTTATAGCGGCCCGGCATCAATTCGTCTGCTGCGTGCCAGTTGTGGGCAAACGTCGCATCAGGGGCTGTATCAACCGGCCAACCGCGAGTGCTACCTGTTTGATAATCTGGCTAACCTCGGCTTTAAATCACAGCTGATGCTGGATCACTCCGGCGTGTTCGGCAACTACCTTAAAGAGGTGCGGGAAGAGGGCGACATGCAGTCGCAACTGTTATCGCAACAAGGTATTAGCCATCAGATCACCTCGTTCGACGGCGAACCGATTTATAACGATCTGGAACTGCTCAACCGCTGGCTCTCGGGCACCACTCAGCAAGGCGCAGCGCGCAGTGCCACCTTCTTCAACGTGATCCCCTTGCATGATGGCAACCGTCTGGTGGGCACTAACACCTCGGCGGATTTTGCGCCGCGCGCCAAGACGTTGTTCGATCAGTTGAATGCGTTTTTCGACGTGCTGGAAAAATCGGGGCGCAAGGTGCTGGTGGTGGTGGTGCCGGAGCACGGTGCCGCACTGGAAGGGGATAAGATGCAGATGTCCGGATTGCGTGATATCCCAAGCCCCAGCATTACCCATATTCCGGTTGGCATGAAACTGTTTGGCGCTGCTGCTCCGCATCAGGGCGCACCCATTGAGATCAAAACGCCCAGTAGTTACCTGGCGATCTCAACGCTGGTGTCTCGTCTGGTGGACGGTAAAAACTTTGTGGCACCGACCATCGACTGGGCGGCATTGACGCAGGAGCTTCCACAAACCGAGGCCATTTCTGAAAATGAAAATGCCATTGTGATGCCCTATCAGGACAAGGTCTATATCCGTCTCAACGGCGGCGATTGGGTGCCTTATCCGCAGTAACATCAGGTCAATCAGGCAGACCCACAGTGGGTCTGCCTTCCACTCTTCTTGCGCGCTTCCCCTCCTCGACGCTGGTGCGACACAGTTCGGATTAAGATGAAATCCCATTGGGTTCATAAAAGGGCATTGAGACGCGCTTAAGCTGGCCTATACTAGCGCGATCGTGCCCGGTGAACCGTGCAACACAACTGAACAAGCGCCATCGACGGAGAACAGGTTTGCGGCTGAGACGCTCTTTGACAATCAAACAGATGACGGCAGTTTCCGCCGTGGCGGTGGTGACGCTCAGTCTGTTTATTGTGATACAACTTTTTCACTTCGTGCAGCAGCGGCGTGAAGATTATGCCAGGCAACTGGAGAGCATCGCTTTTTCCGTGCGTGAACCGTTGGCGGAGGCGGTGCTGCGCGGTGATGTGCTTCGCGTTGAAGCGATCCTCGATAACCTGCTGCCCGTGGCATTTCTGAGCCGCGCCGACGTGATGTTGCCCGGCTACCTGCAAACGTTGCACGCACGCTTCCCGAGCGAACGCCCGGTGCCTGCGTGGCTTGCGCGCGTATTCAAATTACCCATTCGTATCGCGGTGCCGCTTTATGCGCTACCGCAGGCACCGACATCGGCGCCGCTGGCGACGCTGGTGCTGCAAGCGGATTCCCACCGTATGTTTCAGTTTATCGTCAGCACCTTTTCCATGCTGTTGGCGACTTACTTCTTGCTGGCGTTGATCCTCTCTGTCGCGGTGACCTGGTGCATCAACCGTTTGATGATTCACCCGCTGCGGGCGGTGATTACCGAGTTGCAGGAAGTGCCGACGGAACAGCTGTTGCAACATCGCCTGACGCCACTAAAGCATCATCACGATGATGAGCTGGGCGCACTGGTGCGCAGCTATAACCTCAATCAGCAGCGTTTAGCGCAGCAGATAACGGATAAAGCCGCGCAGCCCAACGACAAGGATGTGACCTAGTCCGCCATAAACTGCTGAAACAATATCGCCCATTCCCGTTACCGTCTGATAACACTAGAAATTACCCTTACAAAATAAAGGTATTTTATTATTTCAATTGTATTTTATTGGTTTTTCTATTTTTAACATCAAATGGACTGGTTTTGTTATCGTTATATGTTGCAAGAAAATTACTTGTATGTTTGTTTTTTGCATTCTCGCTGATGTGATTCAGCTCTTATTTTTAACCTGACGTTCACAAACTAAAGTTATAAAACATTTCCACTCTGTTACCGCAATGTTACTTTTCGCCGCAGTCACAGAGGCGTCGTTTGCGACCCTATGTGTTTCCCTACCATAGGATAAGTATATGAAAGCGTCGATTTTTAAAAGTCTTTATTTTCAAGTCCTTACAGCGATAACGATAGGGATACTACTAGGTCATTTCTACCCGGAATTGGGTGCGCAAATGAAACCGCTGGGCGATGGATTTGTTAAACTGATCAAGATGGTGATTGCCCCCGTCATCTTCTGTACCGTGGTGACCGGTATTGCCGGTATGGAAAGCATGAAATCGGTGGGCCGTACCGGCGCTGTCGCTCTGCTCTACTTTGAAGTTGTCAGCACCGTGGCACTGATTATCGGCCTGCTGGTGGTGAATATCATGCAGCCGGGTGCGGGCATGAACGTCGATGCGTCCACACTGGATGCCTCTGCGGTAGCGGTCTACACCCAGCAGGCGCAGCAGCAGGGCGTGGTGGCGTTCCTGATGGATGTGATTCCCGCGAGCGTGGTGGGTGCGTTCGCCAGTGGTAACATTTTGCAGGTGTTGCTGTTTGCGGTGATGTTTGGTTTCGCATTGCACCGTCTGGGTGAAAAAGGGCGTGTCATTTTCAACGTGATTGACAGCTTCTCACACACCATTTTCGGCGTGATCAATATGATCATGCGTCTGGCACCGATCGGCGCCTTCGGCGCGATGGCGTTCACCATTGGTAAATACGGTGTCGGTTCGCTGGTGCAACTGGGCCAGTTGATCATCTGCTTCTATATCACATGCCTGCTGTTTGTTTTCCTGGTGTTGGGCAGCATCGCCCGCGCTACCGGATTCAGCATTTTCAAATTTATCCGCTATATCCGCGAAGAGCTGCTGATTGTGTTGGGGACCTCCTCGTCAGAATCGGTGCTGCCGCGCATGCTGAACAAGATGGAAAAAGTCGGTTGTAAAAAATCGGTGGTGGGCCTGGTGATTCCTACCGGTTACTCCTTCAATCTGGATGGCACCTCTATCTACCTGACCATGGCGGCGGTGTTTATTGCTCAGGCCACCAACAGTCATATGGATATCTGGCATCAGATTACGTTGCTGGTGGTGCTGCTGCTCTCCTCGAAAGGTGCCGCAGGCGTTACGGGCAGCGGGTTTATCGTGCTGGCAGCGACCATCTCTGCCGTTGGGCATCTGCCGCTGGCCGGTCTGGCGCTGATTCTGGGCATTGACCGCTTTATGTCAGAAGCGCGTGCCTTGACCAACCTGGTCGGTAACGGCGTAGCGACTATCGTGGTTGCCAAGTGGGTGGGTGAGCTGGATGAAAAGCAGCTGGAAAGAGAACTCTCCGGGCATAAAAAAGACGATACGTCTGTACCGACCGTACTGTCATAAATCTGTTTTACCCTGCGCCAACGCCCCGTTGGCGCAGTGATAACGGGGTATCCCCGTTCACGCTTCTCATCATTCCCCGTGATTGCGGCTTGCCATCACGGGGAATTTTTCATAAGGTTGCGGCCAGGCAATCGCGTTGTGCACGGTCTGTATCGGGGGCATAACGATCAAAAACCGCTTATTGGTCATCATTTCGTCTCTATTTCCAAAATTATTTCATCGTATTGAGTGACATAGGCAAAAGTGTGCGGTCTAACGTAAGGGTAAACTGATCGCTCTGATTTCCCCGTAATATTTCCGCTGGCACATCCTGATAGGGGTATGCGTATTGGGCGGTGAGAGAGTGCACAGGCCTTATTGTAACAATCATCTTTTACTGTGTTGGATAGTCAGTTAAGTAGGGGTTCACATGCAGGGCACCAAAACAGGGTTCTTAGTTGGTGGAGTGTTGCTGGCGTTGGCTGGTGGCAGCGTGCAAGCTGAAACACTACAACCCGATCCTGCCTGGCAGCAGGGAAAGCTGGATAATGGTTTTACGTGGCAGTTACTGACCACGCCGCAGCGTCCCGGGGATCGGATTGAATTACGTTTAGT
Organism: Candidatus Symbiopectobacterium sp. NZEC127; assembly: GCF_025962675.1. Taxonomy (NCBI): domain Bacteria; kingdom Pseudomonadati; phylum Pseudomonadota; class Gammaproteobacteria; order Enterobacterales; family Enterobacteriaceae; genus Symbiopectobacterium; species Candidatus Symbiopectobacterium sp. NZEC127. Next base: position 122,614 of record NZ_JAGFPG010000005.1, on the reverse strand, counting down.
GGTTAACGCCGGTTCGCTGGCTGAGAGCGCTCAGCAGTCGGGCTTTGCGCACCTTATTTCTCGTTTGGCACTGACGCCGGGCGATAACTTACCTGTCGCACAGCTTCCTTCATTGCTGATACCGGAGGCTAACGGCGCGAAGCCGCTGCCGCCCGTGTTTGTCTCTTATGATTACACCTCCTACAATCTCAGCTTGCCCAATAATCGGCCTGAATTGCTCAAAGATGCGTTGAATTGGCTGGCAGAAACGGCAGGGGGCATCAAGATTGATGACGGCAGTATCGCTAACGCGTTACGCATCGCCGATCAGGTGGTGAGTGTTCCCGCCGATCCGCAGGATCCTACCTGGCGTTATCGCTTGAAAGGATCGTCTCTGCTGGCGCACGATCCGGCACAGAACGTCAAAGCACGCCCAACGGCTGAAATGATGTCGCAGTTTTACAAAGCCTGGTATACCCCGGATGCGATGACGCTGTACGTGGTGGGGCATGTAGAAAGCCGTCAGATCAACGAGCTTATCAGTAAAGCCTTTGTCTCGCTGGAAGGGAAACGCGCCGCACCGGCCCCAATGCCGACGCTCTCACCGCTGCCTGCGGAACCGATTGGTTTTATGCTCGATAAAGCGAAGCGCGATACGCTCTCGCTGGTGTGGGATATGCCGTGGCATCCCATCCGCGAATCGCAGGCGCTCATCCGCTATTGGCACAGTGATTTGGCGCGCGAAGCGCTGTTCTGGCATGTGCAGCAGGCATTGGAAAAGAGCGGGCTTAAAGAAACCAGCGTGCGCGTTAATTGCGATGTGTACTACACCCGTGCGCAGTGTGGCATCCATCTGGACAGCCCCAACAGCGAGAACGCCGAGGCCGCGTTGACCTTCCTGGCGAAAGAGCTGGTGACCTTGCGTGACAAGGGGCTTACGCAGCAAGCGTTTGATGCGCTGATCGCGCGCAAGAGTGACGAGCTCAGCAAACTGTTTGCAACCTATGCGCGTACCAGCACCGATGTGTTGATGCAGCAGCGCTTGCGCTCACAGCGCAACGGCGTGGTGGATATTGCACCGGAACAGTATCAGAAGCTGCGCCAGGCTTATCTCTCTGAATTGACGCTACCTTTGCTGAATCAGGAACTGCATCAGCAGCTTTCTCAGGACACTACGCTGATGCTTAAACAGCAAAAGGGTGAAGCGGAAGTGAACACCAAGGCATTGTATGAGGCGTACAGCAAAATCATGACGCCGCCGGTCGCGGTGGAGGCAGCCTCAGCCGCGCCGTCGGAGGATGCAACGCAGACAAAGCCGGCACAGTAATGTGCTCTGGTGGTTGCGTCGCCCAATAAAAAGGGAAGCCGTCTGGCTTCCCTTTTTCGCTGTTTCTCGCGGTGTTATCAGGCAGGCATGGCGTCTTGCGGGATAATGGCACCACGGTATTGAATCACCGTGCTGGCAGTCAGGTGGCCGCGTTTGGCCGCTGCTTCCGTCGATCCGCCACACAGGCGCACTGACAGATAGCCCGCGCTAAAAGAATCGCCCGCCGCAGTGGTATCCACTACGCGCTCTTTCGGCAGTTTCACCGCCGGAACATCCACCAGCGGCTGGCCGTTTTCAGAAATCAGGCAGGAATCTGCGCCGCGTTTAATCACCACTTCAGACACACCGAAACCGTGCGTGCGTGCCAGCACGGCATCTACCGGCTGTTCGCCCCACAGCATATCTTCGTCATCCAGCGTCAGGAAGGCGATATCGGTGCACGCGAGGATGTCACTGTAGGCTTGCTGTGTCTCTTCTTTGCTTTGCCACAGGCGTGGACGGTAGTTGTTGTCGAAAATAACCTTGCCACCGTTGGCACGGCAGGCGCGCAGCAACGTCAGCAAACGCTGGCGGCTGGCGGGGTTAAGAATCGCCACGCTGATACCGCTCAGGTAGAGATAGTCAAAAGTAGCCAAACGCGTGCAGATGGCATCGGCATCTTTGCCATCCAGCCAGAAACGCGCGGCGGCGTCATTACGCCAGTAGTAGAAGGTGCGCTCACCGGTATCGTCGGTTTCAATGAAGTACAGGCCTGGCAGCTTGTTGTCCAGACGCTGAATCAACGATGTACCAACCTTTTCTTTTTCCCAGGCCGTCATCATTTCCGTGCTGAAGCTGTCCGTGCCCAGTGCGGTCACGTAGTGGACGCCCAGAGCGTCGGTATTCACCTGGCGAGCGACATACACGGCGGTGTTCAGGGTGTCGCCACCGAAGCCGCGGTTGAGATCCGCGCCCTTTTGCGACAGTTCAATCATGCATTCGCCAATCACGGCAATGTTTTTAGTGGTCATCAGAAGCTGGCCCGTTCGAAAAAGTGAAGAAAAAGGTCATGAAAAAAACAGAGCAATGGGCTTCAGTCTCAACGTTCGCGCGCATTGAGTCAATAGTCTTAAAACGATGTTTTATTTTTTCATGACCTGGATCGGGAAAATTGACCACTCCCGATCCTTCTGGTGCTCAACGCGCGAAATATCAGGACTTCGGCTTGCGTAATTCGGTGACGCTTTCGCCGCCCAGTCCCCAGTTGTCGGTATCCACTTCATCAATGATAACGGTGGTGGTGGCTGGATTTTTACCCATGACGTCGACCAGCAGTTGGGTGACGCCCGCAATCAACTGGCGCTTTTGCTCTGTGGTGGCGCCATCGCGCGTGATTTTGATGTTAACAAATGGCATGGGATCTCCCGTTAATGGTTATCGTGGTGTGTCATCTGCTGATTTATCGCCTTTATAGTTCGCCGTTGCAATCCATGCCGCACAAAACAGCGTGAGGCGAGCAAAGAAGTAGAAGAAGGCCATCAGGCCAATCACCGAGCCGAAAGCGGCACCGGACGGGGTGCTGGCGAGTTTTGGCAACGCGACCGTCATGGCGAATTTGATGGCTTCAAACCCCACGGCGGCAAGCAGTGTGCCGCGCAGCAGCGCTTTATGCTTGGGCTTATGGCGCGGTAATATCATGAAAATCCAAAGAAATACCAAATAGTTAGCGGAAATGGAGATGGTGAGTGTTATCACGCGTAGCAGGGGCCGCAGCCATTCGATGCCCTCCAGTCCCAGCGCAGAAACGATGGCGCTTTGTGCCGTGCCCGCCGCCGAAGTGAGAAACAGCGTGATGGTTAACGCGATCAGTAGCCCTATCAGGGAGAGGAAATCCCGCACGTACTGAAAATAGATTTTTTCCTCTTCGTGCGGGTTACGTTCCCATACATCACGGGATTGGGCGCGGATCGCTTCACGCAAATTGCCCATCCAACTGATACCGGAATAGAGCGCGATCAGCAGCCCGGTAATACCGACGGTGGTGCGCTGTTCAACGGCGGTCTTTACCGTGTTTTTTAACGTCAGCGCCAGGTTGGGGTCGCTGATGCTGTTGACGATGCGGTCGATTAACTGCGTCAGCATATCGGGGTTAGAGGCGAGCACAAAACCGACGGTAGCGAAGGAGACCATCAAAATCGGGATCAGCGACAGAAAGGAAAAGTAGGTGATGGCGGCGCCAAACTGGTTTCCCATCCGATCGTTGAAGCGCTCCCCGGCGCGAATCAGGTGCGCGATGCTGGGGATAGCCTGAACGCGTTGTGCAATACGCTTACCGCGTGAAAGCCATGAAGAAGCCGCCTGCTGTGCTGATGAGGCGGTGGATGTTGAACGATGCGGATCGACCGGTGCGGGCATCCATTTCCTCCTGTTCAATGAAAAGCCGACGCCTGCAATCAACGGGTTATATAAACAAATTTAACCGTAGACGTCGTACAGCGATGGATTGATTATAACCAACAATCGGCAGAGGAAGGCGTTCTTTGTGTCTTTGATATGCATGATGTTCAAGCCGGAGGATAAAAACGTGCAGAGAAAAAAATCAGGACGACCTGCGCCTTAATTCGGTATGTATAAAATTTTGAACTAAATAATCACGCAAGTGATGATATGGCGCACATTTACGATGAAAGCGTGTTGACGCTTGTTTATACTCGTTAAAGACCGCTTGAGGTCTGTTTGGTTGGCGCTATTGCGCTGATGCTGCCACGCCGTTAATCGAGTAAAACCTTTCATGCCTGCTTCAGAGTCTGCGCCAAGCGCGCTGCGCCTTAATTTGCGTATTTTTTCCGTGGTGATGTTCAACTTTGCCAATTACCTGACCATTGGGCTGCCGCTTGCGGTATTGCCGGGCTATGTGCATGAACATCTGGGGTTTAGCGCCTTTTGGGCGGGGTTGGTGATCAGTTTGCAGTACTTCACCACGCTGTTGAGTCGACCGCAATCCGGGCGTATCGCGGATGAGAAAGGGCCGAAGAAAGTGGTGGTGCTGGGGCTATGCGGTGCCGTGGTCAGCGGGGTGTTTTATGCGCTGGCGGCCTGGAACGACAGTTCACCCATCGTGGCGTTGACGCTGCTGTGCATCGGCCGCCTGATTCTGGGCGCGGGGCAAAGTTTTGCTGGCACCGGCGCGACGCTGTGGGGCGTGGGCGTGGTGGGGTCACGGCATATCGGGCGGGTGATCTCTTGGAATGGCGTGGCGACGTATGGCGCGATGGCGATCGGCGCACCGCTCGGGGTATGGATCAATCACATCGGTGGGTTAAAACTGGTGTCGTATACCGTCATCGCCATTGCCGTATTGTTCGTGCTGCTTGCGCTGCCGCGTGAGGCGGCGAAAGTGACGCCGGGCAAGAAACTGCCGTTTCGTGAAGTGCTGGGCAAAGTATGGGTCTACGGTATTGTGCTGGCGTTGGCATCCGTCGGGTTTGGCGTGATCGCCACGTTTATCACCCTGTTCTATGCCGATCGCCACTGGGAAGGGGCTGCGCTTACCCTGACCATTTTCAGTTGCGCCTTTGTTGGCGTGCGTCTGTTATTCCCTAACAGCATTAACCGTTTTGGCGGGCTGCGCGTGGCTATCGTCTGTTTTACGGTGGAGATTACCGGGCTGCTGTTAATCTGGAGCGCCGCGCTGCCGCTGATGGCGGAACTGGGTGCTTTTCTGGCCGGTGCTGGTTTCTCGCTGGTGTTCCCCTCGCTGGGCGTACTGGCGGTCAAAGTGGTCGCGCCGCAAAATCAGGGCAGTGCACTGGCAACCTACACGCTGTTTCTCGATTTGTCCCTCGGATTGGTCGGTCCGCTGGCAGGGGTAATGATGGGTTACACCGGCGTAGGGGCGATTTATCTGGCGGCGGCGGTATTGGTGAGCGTCGGTTTGCTGATGACGCTGCGTCTGAGTCGCCGTGGCATTACGTTGGCGCAGGAAGACACCCTCTCGTCGCGGCAATAAGTGTTTATCCACCGCGCCGGTATGCTCCAACCGTCACACCGATTCAACCATGAACCGGTGTGACGCCGAGATGGCTAGTTAGCGGCTTTATCAATCAAAACCGCATCTACCAATACGCCTTTCTCATCAAATCGCAGTGATAGCATTTTGTCCTGGCCCGCTAGTGGGCCCACTTTCGGCAGAAAGAGCGGCTTTTTTTCGTGCCGGTAATGGTACAACCATAGCGGCGTCGCGATATCGCCCTGATTGTTGATGGGGGGACCGAGCTTTGTTAATACGTCGCGCTTAGTGGTTTTCCCGTTGATAAACAAGGTGTGCAGATTGTCGTTATCAACATCTTCTAACGCGGTTGAATGCGACCGTACGCTGTCCAGAACACACCCCGATACTGACAACACCATAGAAAGGAGATAGGTGGCTTTGCGTACACTAGTCATCGAAGCCCTGACCATATTTCTTTTTGACCTGATAAGGTGCGGGTTTTAACACGGTCACGCTTGTCGTAGGGTCGCGGACAATTTCGTTAAAGTGCAAAACGCATATTTTACTGTTTTCTTTCTGGTCGTAATTCAGATCGTAATCTTTCCCTGCTTCTGGAGTGATAAGAAAGGATGTCACGCAGTAACCGTGGGGACCGGCATCAGTGGAAATATTAACGATGGTCGGTTCAGATCTGATCTTTATTTCGAAGTAGTAGCCTTTATAGTCCTGTGGACGATAAGTCAACTTTGGTATGCCTATATCCCGCGTCTCGTTATAGAAACCCAACATGGTATGTGGCACAAGGTAGTGATTTTTCAGCCCTGGGTTACTTTTTTGCAGGATGGAGGTGCCGGTGACATTACCGACAAACCGAATTCTCGCTATGTGTTCACTGGCGTCAGTCGGATTGCTGTAGACAACGGGGTCTTGCGCGCGTGCGCCTAATTCCCCAAAAGATCGGCATCCCGTTAGACAAAGACAGAGCGTAAGCATAAGAACAGAATAGATTTTTATCATTTTTCTTCCTTGAAGTTGAGTTTTAGGCGTTATCGGATGAATTGCTTTTTTCTTTATGACACCGATTCCCTACATTGGGCGAAGCCTCACGTTTAATCCCTTACTTTTCATGGTGAAATAGGCCATCGTCGCCGACTCAAGGTGCGAGCGCGCATCGCGTTTTGCCTGCGCGCTGCACCACGCCAATTTTCGTTATCTACTGATTGCACTGGATTTTTTCTCAGCTCGATTCGATGTTTCTGAACATGGAGATAATCTTATGAGTAAAAACACCAAGCAAGACCCAAATCCCCAGGGGCGCCGTCATTTCCTTAAATCTACCGGTATCATGATGGGCGCATTGGGCGGCATGGCGCTGTCTCGCCCTGCGGCGGCGGTAGCGCCCCCCACGCCGGTGCCGCAGAACTGGGATACCACGGTGGATGTGCTGATTATTGGCACTGGCTTCGCCGGATTAGCCGCCGCCATTGAAGCGCGTAACGCTAAGGCGAATGTGCTGATTATCGAGAAAATGCCGCTGTTTGGCGGAAACTCGATACTCAACGGCGGCGATCTGTCAGCGGCAGGCTCCAGCATGCAGCAGACGCTGGGCATCAAGGATTCCCCGGAGCTGATGTATCAGGACATGATGAAAGCGGGTAACTGGCTGAACTATCCCGAACTGGCGCGCACCGTCGCCGATCACTCGGTGGAGGCGCTGGAGTGGGCCAAAAGCCTCGGGGCTGAGTTTGACCGGGTCAATTATCACGGTGGGCATTCAGTGAAACGCGCTCACCAACTGAAGCAACGTTCCGGTTCCGGGCTGGTGGTGAAACAGTACCAGAAAGCCAAAGAGCTGGGTGTGGTGATCGAGCAGCGTACCAAGCTGGAACGGTTGATTATTGATAGCGAAGGCCGCGTGCTCGGAGCAGAAGTGCGGCGTGGTTATAAGTTCCCCGATGATGCTTCCGGCTCTGTGGCGTTTATCCGTGCAACCAAAGGGGTGGTACTGGCATCCGGCGGCTTCTCGCAAGGGGTCGCCTTACGGCAAATGTACGATCCGCGCCTGACGGATGCGTTCACCTCCACCAACCAACCGGGCGCGACAGGAGAAGCGCTGATGGCGGCCAGCATGATTGGTGCTCTGGCGACGCAGATGGATTGGATCCAACTCGGTCCCTGGACAAGCCCGGATGAGCAGGGTTTCGGCTATATTCCGCAGTTTGTTGAACGGGTGGTGGGGTATGGCCTGATGGTCGATCCTGCCAGCGGCAAGCGCTTCTTTAAAGAAACCGGCAACCGTAAAGAGCGCGCTGATGCCATTATTCAACTGGGGCATCCGGCGGTGATTATCGCGGACAAAACCAACACGCTGAAAATGGTCGATGAAGGGCAGATGAACGGCGCGCTGAAAAATGGCTCGCTCAAAACCTATAATACGCTGGAAGAGGTGGCACAGGCTTACGGTATGCCGGTGGCGGCCTTTGTTGAACAGGTGAAGCGCTGGAACGGCTATGTGGATCAGCACCTGGAAAACGATCCTGACCTGGGTTGTATGATTTTCAAAGATGCTTCGCCCAATATCACGCCGCCTTACTATGTGGCGCGCCTCTGGCCGCGGGTTCACCACACCATGGGTGGCTTGGCGATCAATAAAGACGCGCAGGTGATTGGTTTTGATTTGAAGCCGATCGCCGGGTTGTATGCCGCCGGGGAGGCCGCTGGCGGGGTGCATGGCGCGGTGCGTCTGGGCAGCGTAGCCATGACGGATTGCATCGTATTTGGGCGTATTGCGGGTAAAAACGTGGTTAAGGCGAGCTGAACATAATAAGGAGAGAGGCCGCGTCAGCGGCCTCAGAATAATTACTTCAACGTCAGCGTGCGAATGATGCTTTCGGCTTCGGTTTGCGCCGCTTGCTGGTTATCGGCAGGCAGCGTGATTTGCAGCGTCAACAGTTGGTTTGCCACATTCCCCAGCAGCACGGAAGAGTAAACCTGCTTGCCGCTGCCACTGTTGGAGATGCTATCGAGCTGTTGCAGCGCATGGCCGTTAATCTCAATGGATTTGTTGGTCACAACCTGCAAGTTGGCATCGCGGGCGCGCTGCTGATCTTCAAGGCGCTGCGTCAAAACCGGCAGGGTTTCGTTGCTGCTGTCGCCGAGAATGACAATCACCGCACGCTGGCCGTTATCGTTGGCGTAGACATGCATGTTGTTGGCTTGCGAACCCACTTTTCCACTTTGATCATGCATATCCGCAGGCAGCGTGAACGTGATGTTGCCAGACAGCAGCGAGATGGTTTGACTGGCGGTTTGCGCGGCCGGAGCATCGTGTCCGGCGTGGCCCGCATTGTCGTCTTTCTTACCGTCGCAGGCGGCTAATAGTGCGGCAAGCAACGTAATTCCAAGATATTTCACTAGCTTCGGCATAAGCGTTCTTCTCTTTTATCAGGCATGCACGGGTAAACCGCTATATCGCACCCTATTCACTGGGGAAACTCAAGCGTTTTGTTGTCACAAAACCTATTTAGGACGGTTCCTGAGATAACCCATCCACACGCGGGGGATGGGTTGTCAGCCATCAGCGCCATTGTTCAGCCGAGGGCGGCTCGCGCAATGCGGGATGACTGTGGGATTCACTCAAACGCTTGAGCAGCATATTGAGCATCACACCGTACATTGGCAGGAAGAACAACAGGCTAATCAGCAATTTGAAGGTGTAATCGACCAAGGCGATCTCCACCCAGTTGGCCGCCATAAAAGCATCGGTGCTGCGATAGAAGGCAATGAAGAAGAAGGCCAGCGTATCGCTTAAATTACCAAACAGCGTGGAGACCGTGGGTGCGACCCACCAGGCCTTGCGCTGGCGCAGTCGGTTAAACACATGCACATCCAGAATTTGCCCTAGCACGTAGGCCATAAAGCTGGCGCACGCGATACGCGCAACCACGGCATTGACGCTGGAGAGCGCACTGAACCCCTGCCATTCTCCCTGATAAAACAGCGCGGATCCCACATAGGAAATCACCAGCGCGGGCACCATCACCGTCAAAATAATGCGACGCGCCAGCGGTGCGCCAAAGATACGCACGGTCAGATCGGTAGCCAGAAAGATAAACGGGAAGGTGAATGCGCCCCAGGTGGTATGGAACCCAAAGATGGAGATCGGCAACTGCACCAGATAATTACTGGATGTAATGATCAGTATGTGAAACAACGACAGCCAGACAAGCGCACGAAGCCGCTGCTGGGCGGTAAAATGAAACATGGCAATGTGACCTTTTTAGTGATTGGGGTGAGGGAACCCAAGTTGTGCCGTTAACAATGACATTATGGCACGTAATTCACGCTGCTTATTCAATGCGACCGATACAGGGATCAATGCGACTGACACGGGAGCAGCGCGCGGCATGATACGCTGTTAGGCAGGGATTGCAATGGCGAATTTATGCGCAATCGATATCGTAGGTTGCGCAGGAAAATCTGCGGCGTAAACTAGGGCGGTTTTGACGGCTGCCACACCGGGCGGTCGTTATCTATGCCCTTATGCCACTGCCGAGAATAATGATGACCGACACCTTCACCAACCCGGATAAAACCCTCGATGCACAGGGGCTGCGCTGCCCGGAACCGGTGATGATGGTGCGTAAAACCGTGCGTCAGATGGAGACCGGGCAGACGTTACTCATTCTGGCAGATGACCCGGCAACCACGCGCGATATACCGGGTTTTTGCGTCTATATGGAACACGAGCTTCTGGCACAGGAGACGGCATCACTGCCGTACCGCTACCTCCTGCGCAAGAAGTAGCCTTTTGACGTTATCCGGCGTCTTGCGTTTTTTCTCGTCGCAATAACCGCAGCGCGTTGGCGGTCACCAGCGCCGTGGCACCGGAATCAGCCAGCACGGCGAGCCACAACCCGGTGATCCCCAGCAGGCTGGTCACCAGAAAAATGGCTTTCAGCCCCAGCGCCAGGGTGATGTTTTGCCGGATATTGTTGCGCGTGGCGCGCGAGAGCCGAATCATGCCCGCCAGTTCGCTTAGCCGATTATGCGTGAGCGCCGCATCGGCAGTTTCCAGCGCCACGTCGCTGCCACCGGCCATGGCAATGCCGATAGCCGCCGATTTCATCGCCGGTGCATCGTTAATGCCATCGCCCACCATCGCCGTCGGGTGGATCTGGTTCATCTCGCGCACGGCATCCACTTTGTCAGCGGGCAGCAGCCCTGCTTTATAGTCAATGCCCAGCGTCGCCGCGATGGCTGCCGCCGAACGCGGGTTATCACCAGTGAGCATGGTGCAGCGAATTCCCAGTGTGCGCAGTGCCTCAATCGCTTGCGGCGTATCCGCGCGCAAGGTGTCACGCAGCGCCAGCAAGCCAATGATGTGCGCTTCTTCCTGTACCACCACCACGGTTTTTCCCTCGCTCTCCAGTGCATGAATGCGATCACGCCAGTCAGCGTCGAGCGCATCGGGCGAGATTTTGGCGGGGGCTTTGACGCTGATGGTTTTGCCTGCGATGACGCCCTCAACCCCCACGCCGGCCAGTGCACGCTGTGCCGTTGCCACTGGCAGCATCGGCGCAACCGTGCGGGCATGCTGGACAATCGCTTTCGCCAGCGGATGGTGTGAACCCGCTTCGATCGCCGCAGCGCGTGCCAGCAGCGCTGCCGTGCTTACGCCCTGCGCGGGTATCGCATCCATCACCTGAGGTTTTCCCTGTGTCAGGGTGCCAGTTTTGTCGAAGGCGATAGTATTGATGGTGCCCAGAATTTCCAGCGCCGCGCCGCCTTTGATCAGCGCACCGCGCCGGGCAGCGGCGGCAAGGCCGGAGGTGATGGCCGCCGGGGTAGAGATCACCAGCGCACAGGGGCAGCCGATCAGCAACAGCGTCAGGCCACGATAAATCCACTCTTGCCACGGCGCGCCGAACAACAGTGGCGGCACCACAATGGTCGCTGCCGCGAGCAGCATGATGGCCGGGGTGTAATAGCGGCTAAAGCGATCGAGAAAACGCTCTATCGGCGCACGATGGCTCTCAGCCTCTTCAATCAAATGCAAAATACGGTCGATGGCGCTGTTGCCCGGTTCGGACATTACACGCAGCTGTATCAGGCGATCGACACTCAGGCTGCCTGCCGACACCTTGTCGCCCTGCTCGCGCTCTACCGGAAGGGATTCCCCGGTCAGCGCGCTTTCATCGAAGCTGGCATGGGGAACCAGCAGTTCGCCATCAGCGGGCAATCGGCTGCCCGGTGCCACTTCGATCACATCGCCGGGGCGCAGTGCCGCAATGCTGACCTGAGTACGCTGGCCTGCACGGATTACCGTTGCGGTTTCTGGCATCAACGCCATCAACGCGCTGACGCCGCGGCGGGCGCGCTGTGCGGCGTAGGCTTCCAGGCGCTCGCCCAACATAAACAGCAAAATGACCATGGTGGCTTCGCTGGTGGCACCAATCAACAAGGCGCCCAGCGCGGCGACGCTCATCAGCGTTTCGATGGCAAAGGGCGTGCCGCTGCGAATCAGTTTAATCGCCTGTGAGAGCAGCGGTATCAGCCCCAGCAGCGTGGTGGCGATAAAGGCAATTTCTGAAGCGCGTGGCGAAAACAGCGAAAGTACCCCGCTGGCGGCGGTTAACACAGCAAACAGAATGAGAAAACCGTGTTCACGCAGGATACGGCGTAAAGGGGGTTCGGCAGGGGCGGATGATATTGGGGCTGTTATGCCAGGAGACGTATCTTGCCAGGTAAACCCAGCATGCTCAACGGCGCGTTGAATCTGTGTGCGAATATCGGATTGCGCATCAACAATCAGTTTTTCGGTGGCGAAGCGAACGCTTGCCTGAATAACGCCGGGAAGTGGGGTGATGGCGTTTTCGATTTTTTTGGCGCAACTGGGACAATCCATCCCACGGATAATCCAGCTGAAGCGCACGCCAGAAGCGGGTGGGGCATCACTGTCGCTGCCGTCGGGGTCGCCGGAATCGCCGCTCTCTCCGCCGTCAGACGCGCTGTGTTCCGCGTTGGGTGAAGTGCCGCATGCAGAGAGGGTTGTGGCGCTGTGTTTAACCGCGCAGCAGCTGCGATCGGCGTGGCTGCTGTGTTGTGTATGGCGCTGGCAGCACGCGTTGGCACCATGGTCGTGGTGACTATGTCCATGGTGAGTCTGGTGATGAGAATGCATCATGCTCTCCTGTTTGATGATAGTGGTTCTCATCCACGACTTTATCACTGCTGCCAGTGGCTGCACAGCGCTTTTGACGCTCCGCGCTGATTAAAAATAGAGCGCCCGCACGATCAGAAAATGGCCCGCGAAATAGCCGGCAGCCACAATCGCCTGATGGGCGCGAAACGGAAAACGGTAATGGTGAATCAGCCAGACGCCGTGGGCGATAAATAACAGCAGGCTGCCCGCAAACCAGGAGAGGTTATTACTGCTGCCGAGCGCAAAGTACTGTTCCCCGGCAACCCACACCATGACCGCATTCATTGCGACAAATGCCACGACCGGCCAGCGTAGGGTGTCGAGCCGTGACCACAGGATGGCGAGCAGTAGCGCGATAATCACCAGCAGCAACAGCGGTAACGGCCAGAAAAACGTGAGTGAGGTTTGTGCCACCAGAAACCCGATGGTGTAGAGCAGGTGGCAGGCGGAATAGGCACCGATGGCAAACAGCATGCGCTGTATGGGCAGCAACAACAGGATATCTGCGGCTAACGTTGCCAACAGGCCGAGCACGATAAAGTAACCGGTAACGCTCATCAGCGGCGTTTGCCAGGCCAGTGCGAGCAGCAGCGCGATGGTAATGGGCTTGAACAGCCAGCGTTGCCAGCCAGGCCCCCGGTAGCTGGCATCGACGTAGAGCCAGCCTGAAAACAGAACGGCAATAAACGACCAGAGCATAGCGTATCCTCATCACCTTATTGGGTTTTTCATCATTGAGTGTAGGAGATTGCACGCGGGATGAACAACACGCCGTGTGACAAGTGCGAAGTGACGCGCTTCATGCTATGTTGGCGGCAATAATGATCGTTTTTTTGTATATATATCTTCGCGATACCACTGAAGGGGGACGGTTTTTGCATGAGCAATGAGTCAGCGCTCTACCGGATTCAATTTATGAATAACGGCAAAAATTATCAGCTTTACGTGCGGGAGCTGGTGCAAAGCAGTCTGTTTGGTTTTATCGAGATTGCGGATTTCGTTTTTGACAGCCCCTCCACCCTGCTGGTGGACCCTTCTACCGAGAAGCTGAAAACCGAGTTTTCCGGCGTGAATCGCAGCTTTATTCCGCTGCAAGCGGTGATCCGCATTGATGCCGTGACGGAGAAAGGGGCGGCCCGTATTTCCGAGCTGGGTGATAATGTCACCGCTTTCCCTTTCCTTCCTGGGAAAAAGCCCTGATGTCGTGGGAAATATCCCACTGGTGGTCTTTGGTTGTCAGCCTGATCCTGTTTCTCGGGTGGCGGCAGTTCCTGCGGCAACGACGCCAGCGCGCAGCGGACGATGCCGCGCCACTGCGCACGGTAGAGGCCGAGCTCGTCGCGCTGCGCGCCATAGCGCTGGCTCGCCCCACGCGCGCGCAACCGATGAATCCCGATCTTCCGGTGCGCTATCAGGCGACATTTAGGCTATTGCCCGCAGGAGAAAATATCACCTGCTACTTGAGCGAGGCCCAGTATCAGGCGCTGGCGTTGGGTATGACGGGCAGGTTGCAGGTACAGGGCTCACGCTTTGTGTCCTTCGTACCCGCATAGGACTATTTTTTTGTCCCGCTAGTGGGCTGGACACCTTTCATCTTTTTTTGCCACGCCAGCAGTTCAAATACGCCGAACAGAAAAATACGTGCTTCCAACGCGCGGCTCAGTGGCCCCTGTTCTTTACCGTGGCTGGCGCGTAACAACAGCACCTGAAAACCGTGCATCAACAGCGTAAACCCCATTGCGACCATCATGAAGATGTTCAGCGGGCGGGGAAAGGGCGCAATCAGGTTGGTGATTAAAAAGCCCCACACACCGATCATCAATATCCGACCCAGGTTAATCCAAATCATCTTCTGCCTCTTCATGCTGTGTGGGCGTAGCCTGGCGGACATACAGCCGGTAAGCCACTTGTCCTGCCACTTTTTCGCGGTGTAGCGTCCAGGTAACGGGGATCTCGAGCTCGCCATTTTCGGCCTCGGTTTCCACATAAATCCACGCCTCGGGTGCCAGCCAGCCCTGCTGTTCCAGCAAACTGAGCGTCTGGTTCAATAAATCCCGGCGAAAGGGGGGATCGAGAAACACCACGTCATAGGGTTCACCGCTCTGCGCCAGCCAGTTCAAGGTATTGGTATTGATGATGCGAGCGTTGTTCGCTTTCAACAGCACCGCATTCTGTTCCAGTTGCCGGGCGATGCCGCGTTCGTTTTCCAGCAGGGTGACATGTGCCGCGTAGCGCGACAGCGCTTCAAACCCCAGTGCGCCACTGCCTGCGAAGCCATCCAGGCAACGGGCCTGCTGAATGACCGGCGCAAGCCAGTTAAACAGCGTTTCACGAACGCGATCGGTGGTGGGACGCAGCCCAGGGCTGTCTGGCACGGGCAGCTTTCGTCCGCGCCACTGGCCGCCAATGATGCGGATTTGGCCTGCCTGTGCAGGTGCATTTTTTTTTGCCATCGTCTGTTTACTGTAGAACACCGGTTTGCCGGGTGCTGAGATTCGCTATCGGTAATAGGTAACCGCTATTCTAACGAGGGTTAGCAGGGGAAGAAATGTTAATATCAGGTTTCTCTGCGGTGGCGCGCGGTTTTGACCTACCCGGTTATCGGGATGACATACTTGGTTACCGAGATTGTCGCCACCTGCCCTGCCATGGTGCGTGTTGCTGCCGGGCGGAAAGTGGTAGACTCTGGGCTCGCCCCTGACCGGGCTATTGACTTCAATTATTTAAGCGCTGCTGTGAGCAGCTGCATGGGGCGCGATTGCGATATGACAAAAGAGAAAAAACGCGGTTTCTTTTCCTGGCTGGGATTAGGACGTCAGGAAGAGGAACGTACTGAGCAACCGCAAGCGGCAGAACAGCAGCAGGATGTGGCGCAGCCTCAGGACAGTGATGTGCCTGTGGTCTCGGAGGTTCACACCGAGACGCCAAACGACGAACCTGATGTGCAGCCTGAGGTTCACGCCGCGCAGGCGCATGAGCAAGCGGTCGCACAGCAGCCAGAATCGCCGCGCATCGCTGATATCGTTGAAACTGCTGAGACGACACAGGGTGCAGAATCGTCAGTGCGTGCAGAAGTGCCGGAGATTCCTGAATCGCAGCACAGCCTGCCACCACAAGATGTTCTGCAACCGCAAGACCGTGGCAATGAACAAGAGATAGATGAGCAAGAGATAACGCAAGCAGCGGAGAACGTTGCTGAGCCAGTGCCCGTCGCACAGGAGCAGGAAAGACCGACCAAAGAGGGCTTTTTCGCTCGACTGAAGCGCAGTCTGGTAAAAACCCGAGAAAATCTCGGTTCCGGATTTATCGGATTGTTTCGCGGTAAGAAAATCGACGACGATCTGTTTGAAGAACTGGAAGAGCAATTATTGATTGCTGATGTCGGCGTGGAAACCACGCGCAAGATTATTACCGACCTGACAGAGCACGCCAGCCGTAAGCAACTGAAAGATGCCGATGCGCTGTTGGTGAAACTGAAAGAAGAGATGGGCGCTATCCTTAACAAGGTGGACGAACCGCTCAACGTTGATGGGCATACCCCTTACGTGATCCTGATGGTGGGCGTTAACGGCGTCGGTAAAACCACCACCATCGGTAAGCTGGCGCGTCAGTTCCAGGCACAGGGTAAATCGGTGATGCTGGCTGCCGGGGATACCTTCCGTGCCGCTGCCGTGGAGCAGTTGCAGGTCTGGGGTCAGCGCAACAACGTGGCCGTGGTCGCGCAGCATACGGGGGCGGATTCCGCTTCGGTGATTTTTGATGCCATTCAGGCGGCGAAAGCGCGCGGTGCTGACGTGCTGATCGCCGATACCGCAGGGCGCTTGCAGAACAAAGCGCACCTGATGGAAGAATTGAAAAAAATTGTCCGCGTGATGAAAAAACTGGATGAGTCTGCGCCGCATGAAATCATGTTGACGCT
This sequence comes from Candidatus Symbiopectobacterium sp. NZEC127, assembly GCF_025962675.1. NCBI lineage: Bacteria > Pseudomonadati > Pseudomonadota > Gammaproteobacteria > Enterobacterales > Enterobacteriaceae > Symbiopectobacterium > Candidatus Symbiopectobacterium sp. NZEC127. The sequence goes on along the minus strand of NZ_JAGFPG010000005.1, from coordinate 106,215 downwards.
GGACGCCAGCACCGGGCAAAACGCCGTCAGCCAGGCGAAACTGTTTAACGATGCTGTCGGCTTGACCGGCATCACCCTGACCAAGCTGGACGGCACCGCGAAAGGCGGGGTGATCTTCGCCATCGCCGATCAGTTTGGCATTCCTATCCGCTATATTGGGGTAGGGGAAGGTATTGATGATTTGCGTCCCTTTAAGGCTGACGATTTTATTGAGGCGCTTTTTGCCCGCGAAGACTGATGTCTCGTGAGGATGAACAGCTTGCCCGAGAGGATGAAAACGGATGATTCGCTTTGAACAAGTCAGTAAGGCTTATCTCGGTGGACGTCAGGCGTTGCAGGGGGTGGATTTCCATCTGCTCCCTGGGGAGATGGCGTTTCTGACGGGCCATTCCGGTGCCGGGAAAAGTACCCTGCTGAAATTGATTTGTGGCATAGAGCGCCCGAGCGCGGGCCAGATTTTGTTTAGCGGGCACAATATCAGCCGCTTGAAAAAGCAGGAGGTGCCCTTCTTGCGCCGCCAGATCGGCATGATCTTTCAGGATCACCATCTGCTGATGGATCGTACCGTCTACGATAACGTGGCGATGCCGCTGATTATTGCCGGGGCGAGCAGTGAAGATATCCGCCGCCGCGTGTCTGCCGCACTCGATAAGGTGGGCTTGCTGGATAAAGCCAAGAGCTACCCGATTCAATTGTCAGGCGGTGAACAGCAGCGCGTAGGCATTGCCCGCGCGGTGGTGAACAAACCGACGGTGCTGCTGGCGGATGAACCGACCGGTAACCTGGACAATGCGCTGTCTCAGGATATTTTGCGCCTGTTTGAAGAATTTAACCGCGTTGGCGTCACGGTGCTGATGGCAACGCACGACACGACGCTGATTGCCAGCCGTCAGTATCGCGTACTGACGCTGTCGCAAGGACGTATGCTGGGAGGCGTTTATGGCGACTAATTCCCGTAACGCGAAGCCCCGCGTGAGTAAGGAAAAAGCACTGCGCGGTGGCTGGCAAGAGCAGTGGCGCTATGCCTGGGATAATACGCTGGCGGATATGCTGCGCCAGCCGCTGGCGACGTTGTTGACTGTGATGGTGATTGCCATCTCCCTGACCTTGCCGAGTATCTGTTATCTGGTGTGGAAAAACGTCAGTCAAGCGGCGGAGCAGTGGTATCCCACGCCGCAGTTGACGGTCTATCTGGATAAAGCGTTGGATAATGATGCGGCGCAGGGCGTGATTAACACCCTTCAGGCTGAGGACGGGGTGGAGAAGGTCAACTACCTGTCCCGTGATGAAGCGATGGGCGAGTTCCGCAACTGGTCCGGCTTCGGCGGTGCGCTGGACATGCTGGAAGAGAATCCGTTGCCTGCCGTTGCCATCATTACGCCGAAGCTAAACTTCCAAAGCTCACAGACGCTGACTTCGCTGCGCGATCGCGTGGCGGCGGTGCACGGCGTCAGTGAAGTGCGTATGGATGATAGCTGGTTTGCCCGCCTGGTGGCGCTGACCTCACTGGTGGGTCAGGTGGCGGCTACCATCGGTATCCTGATGATTGTTGCCGTGTTCCTGGTCATCGGTAATAGCGTGCGTCTGAGTATTTTCAGCCGCCGTGAAACCATCAATGTCATGAAGCTGATAGGGGCGACGGACGGGTTTATTTTACGTCCGTTCCTCAACGGCGGTGCCTTGTTGGGCGGCGGTGGTGCGTTGCTGTCGCTGATTCTGTCGCAGGCGCTGGTCTGGAAGCTCTCTGCCGTGGTCGATCAGGTCGCGACGGTATTTGGGACACGCTTTGCCGTGACCGGGCTCAGTTGGGACGAATCACTGCTTCTGTTGTTGATTGCCGGAATGATTGGCTGGTTGGCGGCATGGCTGGCAACCGTACAACATTTACGTCGCTTTACACCAGAATGACTTTTTTCTGGTAGGATTTTCTGGTGCCTTGGCGTGCCAAGCGTTGGGCAACATCATCGACAGGTTCGCCTTGATCTGTCGCCGTCAGGCGATAAAATAGGATCAGTCGATGAAGCGAAGGAACTCGTGGTATCCGCCATGGTCAAAGTTCTTGTGCCGAAGCGGCAGTCAGGTTTATCGGTTTTGTTGTACTTAATGTGATGTGTAAAGCGGTATTTTATTCAGTCACGCGTAATTGAAGAGGGGTCGAATGACCAAAGATATGCAAACTTTCACCTTAGTTCCCCAGGGCAGTCTGGAAGGGTATATTCGTGCCGCCAACGCCTATCCGATGCTGACGGCGGAGGAAGAGCGGGCACTGGCTGAACGGCTGCATTACGAGGGCGATTTGGAATCGGCGAAAGCGCTGATCCTGTCGCACCTGCGCTTTGTGATTCACGTAGCCCGCACCTACGCCGGTTACGGATTGCCCCAGGCAGACCTGATTCAAGAAGGCAATATCGGCCTGATGAAAGCGGTGCGCCGCTTCAACCCGGAAATGGGTGTGCGTCTGGTGTCCTTTGCCGTGCACTGGATCAAGGCCGAAATTCACGAATATGTGTTGCGTAACTGGCGTATCGTCAAGGTCGCGACCACTAAAGCGCAGCGCAAGCTGTTCTTCAACCTGCGTAAGACCAAACAGCGTCTGGGCTGGTTTAATCAGGACGAAGTCGAACTGGTGGCCCGTGAATTGGGTGTCACCAGCAAAGATGTGCGTGAGATGGAATCGCGTATGGCCGCGCAAGACATGACGTTCGATCCGGCTCCGGATGATGAACCGCATGATGGTCAGGCGATGGCACCCATGCTGTATCTTCAGGATAAATCGTCTGATTTCGCCGATGGTATCGAAGAAGATAACTGGGATAACCACGCTGCGGATAAGCTCGCCTACGCGTTGGAAGGGCTGGATGAACGCAGCCAGCATATTATCCGGGCGCGCTGGTTGGATGATGACAACAAATCCACCTTGCAGGAACTGGCCGATCAATACGGCGTTTCCGCAGAACGTGTGCGTCAGTTAGAGAAAAACGCCATGAAGAAACTGCGGGCGGCGATTGAAGCTTGATGCAACAGCACTTATTTCGGATAGTGAGAAGGCCAACGTATGTTGGCCTTTTTTGTCATGCATAGTAAAGGATCAGTAGGGGGAATATTAGTCAGAGTAAGTTGTGATTTCATCCTTGATTTCCTGGGGTATAAATAATACGGTTTCTGTTGTTATTGAATGGTATTCTTGCTTTAAATGAAAATACTCATCATGCGTTTTTGACATAATATACATAAAATAAAAGTCGTTTAATTTTTTTATATTCAATGCGAGTATTTCGTAATCTTTTTCATCAACTCTTTGCATCAATATATCATTAAAAATAAATTCAGCCACCCTTGCATTAGTAATGCTATTACCAACACGTTCGGTAATGCCTATGTTATATTGATTACTATATTGAAAATCGGGGGGTAAAAAATTTTTTTCAAGCGGTGTATCTTTGTAGATCAACTGAATAAGAAAGTTTTGTATACAATACGACCATCTTACCTCAATGTGTTCTTGTTCAATATGTTGTTTACATGCCTCATCATGGGGGACCATATAATGGTGTGATGACATCAGGTTTAGTATATCTTTGTATATGTTCGATGCGTTATTGAATCGTTCCCATGTCGTATATCCAGTTCCGATGATATTCATCGCATATTTTATAATGAGAATTTGCAAGTATTCTATATCTTCTTTTTTGGGTCTTTTTTTGTAAGGTATACTCATCCAGGCATTGTTTAGCGTTTTTAAATGTTCAATTTTAACTGAGAGCTCATCATTCAATCTATTTATTCGTGTATCACAAATCTCTTTTTGTTGATAGATCTCATTTTCTATTTTTAGTAAATCAGAATTGTATTTTGATACATTGCTAATCGATTTTTCCTGGTTATAGTATGATGGGTAAACATTTGATAGTGTTATTTTCATTGTTTCTCCCTGATGTTAATAGGCTTATTAGTGTCTATTGTCATTTATGTGTTTTAAAATTTCATACATCATGAGTTTTTTCACTGTATTTATTATAATTATATTAATGTGAATAGTGTTATAACGAGCGTTACATGACGGGAACCAAAATAAGATTGGTTAACGTAGGGAAGTGAGGATATACCGTCATCCGTACCCCAGGCTAACGGACGAGGTGTTTTATCACAGGGTAGAAAAATAAGTGCATGAAGTGAGAACATCAGGGGGGGTAGGATACCCGTAGATTTACATGGCGTAGCGTTACGATTCGTCATGTACAACATTCGATCAATGCTGAGTCGTTCTCTGTTGTGGGGTTGATGAACCGCAGCATTCGTACGCAACAAAGGCAACTCGCGTGCAAAACCCTTTGCTTTTAAAATTCAGACCAGCCTGGGCTGGTCTGATGAATTTATGCTAACCTTCTGCAACATTACAGATATTCAGTAACTTTTTCATAGTAGCCTACAGCGATATTATGTTTGGCATCAGCAGGAATCAATGTTTTGTCACGTTTGAAATAGGCATTTTGCATCAGAAAGCTCACTTCTTCTCCCGACTGCCGGGCTTGCAGATAGTCATCATAAAATTCGACAACCTCCTTTACGTCACAATATAGTGCATCCTGCTGTGCGCATTCCTCACCGAACGAGAGCCGACATAACGTCAGCGCCGCCTGTGCGTTGGCGATAACACAGGCCAGACTACCGGGCACGCCGGTTGTTCTTAAACGGGTGAATACGCCATAGAAGAGTTTATTTTCTCTGTTCTGTGGCGCGTCTATGTTTTGGTAGACGAGTTCTCGGGAGAAATTATAAAGGCAACTTAGCCAGACGGTATTTCTGAGCGTTGAATCAATCCGCTGCGTGGTTTGCTCATCCAGCGTTAACGTGCAATGGGAGGATTTTATAAAATCATCGATATTACGATGTAAAAACTCCGATATTTGAAATGCTTCCCAATCAGTGTCCCCACACTTTATTGCCGTAAGCGAATATTTAATGCGTAACAACTGTAGGTTTTTCATTGCCACGGCAGCCGGATTTATCCCATTTTCTATTTTTTTACCATAAAATTCAGTGATTTCTTTTATGGCGGATCGTAATTTTTTATTAATTTCTCTCCGTGTTTCCTCAGCCATTTCCGGCTGGTTTTCAATGTCTTTCTGAAACTTTAATAAGTTCTTATTGTAGGTGCTAATAAAGGAAATATTCTGTTTTGGAATAGGGTTACGCGTGTCCATACTCACAGATCTAATCTGCATCAGATAATTTTCCAGTGGGGTAGGTAAGGGGAAATATACCCGATCCGCTATTCAGGGAATGGGTTTTCTTGATGGAAGAAGCGATTTTTAGAGAGGGTGAAATGAGCCTCTGGTGTTGATGGACAATGCCAATACGCGTGCGTTGTGCCATCGCGGCCCGCGTATTGGTTCGGCATGGCTCCGTTGCCGTATTGGGGAGAGGTTCCCCGTTGTTAGCGGTTAACTTCGCGTGTAGAGCCACCCTCCTGACACCGGAAAGAATCCACAGCTTTCCATAAAGCGATCCAGCACGGCTTCGTTGACGCCAGCGTGATCTGCGGCGGTCAGCCAAAATTCTTTCACGCCCGGTAACTGGCGCACTACCTCCTGAATCAGGTGCAAGCCGACACCACGGCGGCGCGTGGCTTCTCTGACCATCAGGTCATCGAGTTCCGCGTATTCGCCATCAATCTCCACCATCACCGCTGCCAGTAAGCGGTCATTGAAGCGGGATGCGAACAGGCGCTGGTGCAGGTTAAGACTCTGTTCCAGCAGGTCGAGATTCTGGTGAGGCCAAATCTTGGCGAGATCAATTCTATCCTGGTCGCTGAATAACGAGAGACATTCGACGGCGAGCTTCATTTCGATAACCCTCTCAATGCGTTTGCATAAAGCATAGCTGTAGCCTAAAGCATAATGTAGTAGTGATGTAGATAAACAGTTGTGTAAGTTTTTCTGTACGGTTAATAGGGAAAATGTTTTCCTCGCCGATGATTTTTCGAGTATTGAGTTGCCCATCGCTGCATAAAGCAGCATAACTAACTATGTATAAAATAAATAGTGGCTTATAAGGCTGGTATTTTATGCTGTTTACACCGCTTGTTTCTGATTGCGGGAGTTGATTTGCAGCATAAAATTCCTGTTTAATGACATGAAAAATAACGCCTTATTAGCGAAGTATAGCTAATAAAAAGCCTAACCTGTTCTTACTTATAAGAAAAAGATTGAGTATGGCGGGTTGATACAGGTTTGCAGGCGTACTCCATAACGACAGATAGGGTGAATCGAATGAAAGTAGCTAAAGGTAAAGTCGTACTGTTAGGGTGTATGGCAGCAGCGTTCGCACAGATGGCCCATGCAGAAGATATCAAGGTTGCCGTTGTCGGTGCCATGTCTGGCCCGGTTGCACAGTACGGTGACATGGAGTTTATCGGTGCGCGTCAGGCAATTGCTGACATCAACGCCAAAGGCGGCGTCAAGGGCAACAAGCTGGTTGCCGTCGAATATGACGATGCGTGTGACCCGAAACAGGCCGTTGCCGTTGCCAACAAAGTGATTAACGACGGCATCCGTTACGTGATTGGCCACCTGTGCTCCTCTTCTACCCAGCCTGCCTCCGATATCTATGAAGACGAAGGCGTGCTGATGATTACGCCGGCGGCGACGGCACCGGATCTGACCACCCGTGGTTACAAGCTGGTGCTGCGCACCACCGGTCTGGATTCCGATCAGGGCCCGACTGCCGCTAACTACATCGTCAATACCATCAAACCGCAGCGTATCGCCGTGGTGCACGACAAACAGCAGTACGGTGAAGGTCTGGCGCGTTCTGTTCAGGACAGCCTGAAAAAAGCGGGTGCCAACGTGGTGCTGTTTGAAGGCGTCACCGCCGGGGACAAAGATTTCTCCACGCTGGTCGCACGTTTGAAGAAAGAGAACGTGGATTTCGTTTACTTCGGCGGCTACTACCCGGAAATGGGCCAGATTCTGCGTCAGGCGCGTCAGGCGGGGTTGACCACCAAATTCATGGGACCGGAAGGGGTAGGTAACTCCTCGCTGTCCAACATCGCGGGGGCGGCGTCTGAAGGCATGCTGGTGACCCTGCCGAAACGTTATGACCAGGTTCCTGCCAACCAGCCGATCGTCGATGCGCTGAAAGCGAAAAAACTGGATCCGACCGGGCCGTTCGTCTGGACCACCTACGCCGCGTTGCAGTCTCTGACCACCGCGATGGAACGTAGCGGTGCGGAACCGGAAGCTATCGCAAAAGACCTGAAAGCCAACACCGTAGAGACGGTAATGGGCCCGTTGAGCTGGGATACAAAGGGTGACCTGAAAGGGTTTGAATTTGGCATCTTCGAGTGGCATGCAGACGGCACTTCTAGCGCAAAATAATCGCTGCCGCCCACTCAGTTCCTGAACACCGATGCCCCCACCGCCTTCAGGCCGTGGGGGCAAAATCTTAAGGTGTAAGGGTTAATTCTAAGGTAAAGGTATGTCCGAGCAGTTCCTCTATTTCCTTCAGCAAATGTTCAACGGCGTGACGTTGGGCAGCACCTATGCGCTGATTGCCATTGGCTACACCATGGTTTACGGCATTATCGGCATGATCAACTTCGCCCACGGCGAGGTCTACATGATCGGTAGCTATGTCTCTTTTATCGTTATTGCTGCACTGATGATGATGGGTATCGACGTCAGCTGGGTGCTGATCGGTGCCGGATTTATCGCGGCCATTGTGATCGCCAGTGCTTACGGCTGGAGCATCGAACGGGTAGCCTATAAACCGGTGCGAAATTCCAAACGCCTGATTGCGCTGATTTCCGCCATCGGGATGTCTATCTTTTTACAAAACTACGTCAGCCTGACGCAAGGTTCGCGCGATGTGGCGCTGCCGACGCTGGTGCATGGTCAACTGGTTGTCGGGGAAAGCAACGGCTTTGCCGCCACCATCACCACCATGCAGGTGACCATCTGGGTAGTCACCTTCATCACCATGCTGGCGTTAACCACCTTTATTCGCTATTCCCGCATGGGGCGCGCCTGCCGTGCCTGCGCGGAAGATCTGAAAATGGCCAGCCTGCTGGGCATCAGCACTGACCGCGTGATCTCGCTGACCTTTGTGATCGGCGCGGCGATGGCAGCGGTCGCTGGCGTATTGCTGGGCCAGTTCTACGGCGTGATCAACCCCTATATCGGTTTTATGGCGGGCATGAAAGCCTTTACCGCCGCAGTGTTAGGCGGGATCGGCAGCATTCCGGGTGCCATGATTGGCGGCCTGGTGCTGGGGGTGGCGGAAGCGCTGACCAGTGCCTACCTGAGTACGGAGTACAAAGACGTGGTCTCTTTCGCGTTGCTGATTGTGGTACTGCTGGTGATGCCAACCGGTATTCTGGGCCGCCCGGAGGTTGAGAAAGTATGAAACAGCTCAACCTGTTAAATGCGGTGATATCGGCGTTCACGCTGCTGGTGCTGGCGGCGTTCCTGATGGGAATGCAACTGGGCTTGGATGGCACCAGGTTGGTGGTGCGCGGGGCGGATGCCGTGCGCTGGAACCTGATTGGCGTTGGCTGCGTGGTGGTGTTCTTCTTCCAACTGCTGCGACCTTTCTTCCAAAGCGGAATGCGCAAACTGTCTGGCGGTGGCTCCTCACTGGTGTTACCGAGCTTTGACGGCAGTACGCCGCGTCAGAAAGTGCTGGCGGCGGTGCTGATTATCATTGCAGTGGTCTGGCCGTTTTTGGTGTCGCGCGGTTCGGTGGATATTGCCACGCTGACGCTGATCTACGTCATGCTGGGCTTGGGCCTGAACGTCGTGGTCGGTCTCTCAGGCCTTTTGGTGCTGGGCTACGGCGGTTTCTACGCCATTGGCGCTTATACTTACGCCTTGCTGAACCACTACTACGGGCTGGGTTTCTGGCAGAGCCTGCCGCTGGCGGGGATTGTGGCCGGATTGTCCGGTTTCCTGCTCGGTTTCCCGGTATTGCGCCTGCGCGGAGACTATCTGGCGATTGTGACGCTCGGTTTCGGTGAAATTGTGCGTATCCTGCTGCTCAACAACACTGAGTTCACCGGTGGCCCGAACGGCATCAGCCAGATTCCCAAACCCACTTTCTTTGGGCTGGAGTTCAGCCGCCGCGTCAGCGAAGGCGGTTGGGGCACCTTCCACGAAACGTTTGGCCTGAAGTATGACCCCAGCGATCGCATCATTTTCCTCTATCTGGTGGCGCTGCTGCTGGTTATCGCCACCCTGTTTGTCATCAACCGCTTACTGCGTATGCCGCTGGGACGCGCCTGGGAAGCGCTGCGTGACGATGAGATTGCCTGTCGTTCGTTAGGATTGAGCCCAACCCGTATCAAACTGACGGCGTTTACCATCAGTGCGGCGTTTGCCGGTTTTGCTGGCACGCTGTTTGCCGCGCGTCAGGGGTTTGTCAGTCCGGAATCCTTTACCTTTGCTGAATCCGCGTTCGTGCTCGCCATTGTGGTGCTGGGCGGTATGGGCTCTCAGTTCGCGGTGATCCTCGCGGCCATTCTGCTGGTGGTATCGCGTGAATTGATGCGCGATCTGAACGAGTACAGCATGCTGCTGCTGGGTGCTCTGATGGTGCTGATGATGATTTGGCGTCCGCAAGGGCTGTTGCCGATGAAGCGCCCGGAGATGAAGCTGAAGGTTGAGAAGAAGGAAGAACAGGCATGAGTACCCAACCCTTATTGTCGGTTCGTGGCCTGACCATGCGCTTTGGCGGCCTGCTGGCGGTCAACAATGTAGAACTGGACCTGAATCAGGGCGAAATCGTTTCTCTGATTGGGCCGAACGGCGCAGGTAAAACCACGGTATTTAACTGTCTGACCGGTTTTTATCGTCCGACTGGCGGCACCATTATGCTGCGCGATCGCCATCTGGAAGGGCTGCCGGGACAGCAGATTGCCCGCATGGGCGTGGTGCGTACCTTCCAGCATGTGCGTCTGTTCCGCGAAATGACGGTGATTGAAAACCTGCTGGTGGCGCAACATCAACACCTGAAAAGCGGCGTGTTTGCCGGTCTGCTGAAAACGCCGGGTTTCCGTCGCGCGGAAGCCGAAGCGCAGGAACTGGGTGCCATGTGGCTGGAGCGCGTTGGTCTGCTTGATTTGGCAAACCGTCAGGCGGGTAATCTGGCTTACGGTCAGCAGCGCCGTCTTGAGATTGTACGCTGCATGATGACGCGCCCAGACGTGTTGATGCTGGATGAACCCGCCGCCGGGCTGAACCCGAAAGAGACCGAAGAGCTGGATCACCTGATTGCTGAACTGCGCGATCGTCACCAGGTGTCGGTGCTGCTGATCGAGCACGATATGAAGCTGGTGATGGGCATTTCCGACCGCATCTATGTGGTGAATCAGGGAACGCCGCTGGCGCAGGGAACACCGGTTGAAATTCGCAATAACCCGGACGTGATCCGCGCGTATCTCGGGGAAGGATAAGCACTATGTTGTCATTTAATCAGGTTTCGGCGCACTACGGAAAAATCCAGGCGCTGCATGACGTCAGTCTGCACATCGAACAGGGTGAAATCGTGACGCTGATTGGGGCCAACGGCGCGGGAAAAACCACGCTGCTCGGCACCCTGTGCGGCGATCCGCGCGCGACGGCGGGCTCCATCATTTATGATGGAAAAGACATCACCCAGTGGCAGACGGCGCAGATTATGCGTGAAGCCATCGCCATTGTGCCAGAAGGCCGCCGCGTGTTTTCGCGCATGACGGTGGAAGAGAATCTGGCAATGGGCGGCTTCTTTGCCGACAAGGAGCAGTATCAGTCGCGCATTGCGCGGGTATACGATCTGTTCCCGCGTTTGTATGAGCGCCGTGCGCAGCGCTCCGGCACCATGTCCGGCGGTGAGCAGCAGATGCTGGCTATCGGACGCGCCTTGATGAGCCAACCGCGTTTGCTACTGCTGGATGAGCCCTCTCTGGGGCTGGCACCGATTATTATTTTGCAGATTTTTGATACTATCGCTCAACTGCGCGAAGAAGGGATGACCATCTTCCTGGTCGAGCAGAATGCGAATCAGGCGCTGAAATTGGCGGATCGTGGTTATGTGCTGGAGAATGGTCGGGTAGTATTGGAAGATACCGGTGCCGCCTTGCTGGCAAATGAGGCTGTGCGTTCTGCCTATCTCGGTGGATAACCCTGTCTGAACGGCCATTATTGCGCGACAATCGTAGTGTCTGGGTGGGCCAGCGTTGTCTGGCCCATCGTGTTATCTGATGAATCAAGAGAATGAAAATGGCAACGGAAGGATTACTGTCTCAGCGTATGGCGAGGCTGAAAAGCTCGGCGATTCGGGAATTGTTGAAACACAGCAAGATGGATCATGTGATTTCTCTGGCTGGGGGAATTCCTTCAGATGCCTTGTTCGATTTTGAAGGATTAAACCAGGCGACCCAGCGTGCGATTACCGAGCAGCCGAAAAACGCGTTTCAATACGGTTTGACGGAAGGCAGTGATACGCTGCGTGTGCGTATCGCCGAACTGTGCGCCCTGCGCGGTGTGAAAACTCACGCCGACGACATGGTGGTCACGGCAGGCTCACAGCAGGCGCTGGATCTGGTAATGCGTTCGCTGATTGACCCGAATGATGTGGTGGTGGTGGAACGCCCGACCTATCTGGCGGCATTGCAAACGCTGGAGCTGGCGGAAGCGCGCGTGATGTCGGTTGCATCCGACAAAGACGGCATGGTGGTGGACGAACTGGAAACCCTGCTGCACACCCAGCGCATCAAAGCGGTGTATCTGGTGCCAAACTTTGGTAACCCGAGCGGCGTGGTGCTGAACGAAGCGCGTCGTCGCCAGTTGATTACGCTGGCCGATCGCTATGGCTTTGTGATCATTGAAGATGACCCCTACGGTGAGCTGCGTTTCACCGACGAGCGCAACCCGACGCTGTTCCAACTGGGACAAGAGATGCTGGGTCACAACGATGCGGTGATCTACACCTCCACCTTTTCGAAGATTTTGGCACCGGGCCTGCGCCTCGGCTGGGCGATCCTGCCGCAGTGGCTGCTGCATAAAGTGGCGACCATCAAGCAGGCAGCGGATTTACACGCCAGTTCGCTGTCGCAAACCATCGCAGAGTACTATCTGGCGTCGGGGCGTTTGCCGACCCAAATCGACAAGATCCGCGAAGCCTACAAGCACAAGGGTGAACTGCTGGGATCGCTGATTGAACAAGAGCTGGGTGATGTGATCACCTTCAACCAGCCCAAAGGTGGCATGTTCCTGTGGGCGCGCTTCCGCGAGCCGTTCAACACCACGCAGTGGCTGGAGAAAACGCTGGAACAGGGTGTGGTGTTCGTACCGGGTGAGTTCTTCTTCCCGGAACGTCCTGATTACGCCACGCTGCGTTTCTCGTTTGCCACCGCAACGGATGAGCAGATGCACGAGGCGGTTGCTCGCCTGAAACGCGCACTCTAAGTTGAGTGGTGTACCAAAACCGCTGCCGGTGGGCAGCGGTTGCCTCCGACGCTAAACCGCGCCTCAGCACAGTTGTCGAATCAGATGCGGCAGTTCCTGACTGACAATCTCCAGCAGGGTATCGCGCGCCGTATCTGGCGCATTTCCTACCCACGCTACCGCCAGCGGTAAGGTGGTAAACGCTCCCTCGCCATGATCGATAGCCACGAAACGCACGTGTGGGGTTGCCATGCGCGCCGCCCAGCGCGGCATGATGGCACCGCCTACCTCGCTTGCCACCATGCTGAGAATGGTCTGTTTCTCATCGACAAGCTGCACAATATGAGGTTTAAGCCCGGCCTGATTGAACAGCTTGATGGTGACATCGTGGCTGTGTGGCCGCGCGCGGCGCGCCGGTACGATCAGCGGCAGCGTGGCGATATCTGCGATGGTCACGCTGTGGCGTGTGGCTAACGGATGGCGCTCGGCGATGGCGAGCACCACGTTTTCGTAGAGCAGAAAGCGGGTGGTGAGTTGCGGATCGCTCTCTTTCATCGGGCGGATAAACGCCATATCCAGCCGACCGGATTTCAGCTTCGGCAGCAGTTGCGCGGTTTTGTTTTCATCAATGCGAACATCCACCTCGGGGCAGGCGTGACGAAATGCAGGTAGCAAGTGAGGCACCAGCGCAATCGCCGCGCTGTCGATAGCCCCAATGCGCAATGTGCGTGCCTGAAGGCGTCCCTGACGGCGGAAATGGGCTTCCAGCGCGTCCACCTCAGCCACGATTTTCTTCCCTTCTTCCAACAGTTTGTGACCGTGTGCCGTCAGCGCCACGCTGCGTGTGGAACGCACGAACAGACGCACGTTGAGGCTCTCTTCCAACAGGCGAATATGGCGTCCGAGGGCGGAGGGCAGCATATCGAGCTGCTGGGCCGCGTGGCCGAAGTGTAGTGCGTCTGCCACCGCGATAAAGCAGCGCAACTGGCGGAGTTCCATGGGCGACCCTCAGTAATGGGTAGAGCGAGCGCGTAGATAATAGCGCCGTTTTCAGCCTGAACAAGCGGTGAAAAAATGCTCATGCTGTGGCGGTGATCCCTATCACAGAACCGTAAGGCGTAAAATGGGTGCAACTGTTAATAATACGTGACTCGCTTGTTTGTTTTTATCGCTTTTCCACATTAAAAATAGGTGAATATTGATCGCCATCATCGAATTCAGCGCTACCCTGATTACACCGCTGGATTATGCAAATTATTTATATAATCCCAAGTGAATGATCCCGCCATTGTTCTGACGCATAGTCTGACCAGAAATAAAGTGTATTAACCAGTCTTATTATTTTTTCCTACTCTTACCCTATTATTCTGGAATGCATAATGAAAACAGATATTGAAAATGTGACGCTGAAAAAGATCACCTGGCGAATTATACCCTATGTCATGGTGGTTTATTTTGTCGGTTTTTTTGACCGTATTAATATCGGATTTGCTGCGTTAACCATGAATCAGGATTTAGGTTTTTCCGATGCGGTATTTGGTTTGGGCGCGGGTTTGTTTTTTCTCGGTTATTTTCTCACTGATGTTCCCTCCAATATTATTTTGCAAAAAGTCGGCCCGCGCATTTGGCTCACGCGTATTTTGCTGAGTTGGGCGGTAATCACCGCTTTTATGATAAATGTGAAAACCGTGGAAGGATTTTATACTTTACGTTTTCTATTGGGCGTCGCGGAAGCGGGTTCGTTCTCCGGCATTATTCTCTATCTCAGCACCTGGTTCCCGATGAAACGTCGGGCGCAGATGATTGCCTTGTTTATGGCCGCCGCCCCCCTTTCCGCAATGGTTGGCTCACCGCTGGCAGGAGCCATTCTCAGCGCGCACGGTGCGCTTGGCCTGGCCGGTTGGCAGTTGATGTTCCTGATTTGCACCGTGGCGGCGACGGTAATGGGCGTGTTTACCTGGTTCTATGTTAACGACCGGCCGGAGAAAAACCGTTGGTTAACGGCGGAAGAAACGCAGTGGCTGGTGGCGACGCTGGCGGCGGAAAAACAGAACAAAGGCGACGCGGTGAAAGTCAGTATCTGGAAAGGACTGACCGATATCCGCGTCCTGACGCTGGCGGTGGTCTATTTCGGCACGTCTGCCGGGCTCTATTCTCTTAATATCTGGTCGCCGCAGTTTATCAAATCCTTTGGTTTAACCACCATGCAGATTGGCCTGATCAACGCGGTGCCTTCAGCCATGGCAGCCATTGCGATGGTGATGTGGGCGCGGCATTCCGATAAAACCAAAGAGCGCACCTGGCATGTGGTGAGCGCGTGTTTACTGGCGAGCACCGGGTTTGTGCTGGCGGGGTGGGCACAGTCGTTACCGCTGGCGATTGCCGCGCTGGTAATGGCCAATATGGGGATTTCTTCGTGTAAGCCACCGATCTGGAGTATCCCGTCTCTGTTCCTGAGCGGGCCTGCCGCCGCTGCCGGACTGGCCGCCATCAACTCCATCGGTAACCTGGGTGGCTTTGCCGGGCCGGCGTTGATTGGCTGGCTAAAAAACAACACTGGCAGCTTTTCGCTGGCGTTGTATTGCGTCGCAGGCATGTTGGTGGTTTCCGCAGTATTAACCTTGTCGATTGAAGTGCGTCGTCGTCGCGACGCCGCAAAGCTCGAATTAACCCATTTAATTAAATAAAGCCGTATCTGTTTTTATTGGAGGTTGTGTGATGTCTCAAAATGATGTGTCAACATTGACAGAGATAATGACCCGCTTTACCGGGTACGTTGGCAAACGCCTGCCAACTGATGTCATCAAGAAACTGGAAGAATTACGCAGTAAAGAAAAAGATGAACTGTCGCTTGCCAAAGTGGTTTATGACTCGATGTTTGAAAACCAGAAGCAAGCAGATCTATTAGACAGACCCTGTTGTCAGGATACCGGTGTTATTCAGTATTTTATTACAGCAGGATCGGCATTCCCTTATTTGGGCGAGCTGGAAAGCATATTACAGACGGCTACTGAAGAGGCCACTAAAAAAGCGCCATTGCGCCATAATGCGGTCGAAACCTTTATCGAGAAAAATACCGGTACTAACACCGGATCGCGTATTCCGTGGCTCGATTGGGAAATCATTCCTCATGATGATAGCTGCACCATTGAAGTCTATATGGCGGGGGGCGGCTGTTCATTGCCGGGTGCCGCGAAAGTGCTGATGCCGGGCCAGGGCTACGAGGGCGTTAACCAGTTTGTGTTCGATGTGATCACCTCTTACGGCGTGAATGCCTGCCCGCCGCTGCTGGTTGGCGTCGGGGTATCCACGTCTGTGGAAACGGCGGCGCGTCTGTCGAAAAAAGCGATTCTACGCCCGGTGGATTCGTCTCACCCCAATGCCGATGCGGCGAAGATGGAGAAGTTGCTGGAAGAGGGGCTGAACAGCGTGGGCCTGGGACCGCAGGGGTTGGGCGGCGCTTCATCGGTGATGGGCGTCAACATCGAGTCCTCAGCGCGCCACCCCTCCACCATTGGCGTGGCGGTGTCGACCGGATGCTGGGCGCACCGTCGCGGCACCATCCGTTTCTCCGCTGATTTGTCCTATGAAATTCTTTCCCATAAAGGCGCCGTACTATGAAAAAAGTGCTTACTACCCCGATTAGCGATGAAGCGCTGGCCGAATTGAACATTGGCGACGTGGTGTACCTGACCGGTACGTTGGTGACCTGTCGCGACGTTGCCCACCGTCGTCTGATCGAATTGGGCCGCGAATTGCCGGTCGATCTGCGCGGGGGCGCTATTTTTCACGCCGGGCCGATTGTGGTGGAAAAGGACGATGGCAGCTTTGAAATGATCTCCATCGGGCCAACCACCAGCATGCGCATGGAAAAATTCGAGAAAGAATTTATCGAACAAACCGGCGTGAAGCTGATTGTCGGTAAAGGTGGTATGGGGCCGAACACCGAAGAGGGCTGCAAAACTTTCAAAGCGGTACACGCGGTGTTCCCCGGCGGCTGCGCGGTGCTGGCCGCGACCTGCGTTGAAGAGATTGAGGATGCCCAGTGGCGCGATCTTGGCATGCCGGAGACGCTGTGGGTAAACCGGGTGAAAGTGTTTGGCCCGTTGATTATCTCTATCGATACCCACGGCAATAACCTGTTCGAGCAAAACAAGAAGGTCTACAACGCGCGCAAAGCGCCGGTGATTGCGGCCATCAACGAGCAGATTCGCTTTATCAAATAAGTTCTGGCGCCCTGCGCCACCCTGAAACACTGAAGGTAACCCATGAAACTGGCAAGTTTTATTAACCCGGAAACCCAGAGAAAGACCTACGGGCGTATCGATGCCGACGGCATCATCGATCTGGGACGTCGTTTTTCCGACACCTATGCGGATATCCCCGCCGTACTGCGCGCTGGCGCGTTGAAAGAACTGGGAGCGGTGCAGGGCGCGCCGGATTTTCGTTTTGAACAGGTCACCTTTTTACCGGTGATCGAGCAGCCGGGAAAAATCCTGTGCGTCGGCATGAACTACATGGAAAAACGCATCGAGTTTCAACAAACCGTTGATGCGCCGACCCTGTTTATCCGTTTTGCCGATACGCTGTCTGCCCACCGTCAGCCGCTGATGAAACCGGAATCGAGCAACGAGTTTGACTATGAAGGTGAACTGGCCGTGGTGATCGGTCAGCACGCTGATAACGTCAGCGGTGAGAACGCGCTGGACGTGGTAGCAGGCTACAGCTGCTTTATGGATGGCTCGGTGCGCGATATGCAATACACCTGGTTTACCTCCGGCAAAAACTGGCGGCATACCGGTGGATTTGGCCCCTGGATGGTCACCGCTGATGAGATTGGCGATCCGCAACAGCTGGATATCAGCACCTTTCTCAATGGTGTGCGCGTGCAGCATGACACCACTGGCAATATGGTGCGCTCCGTGGCGGAGCTGATTGCCTACATTTCACGCTTTACGCCGCTGGCACCGGGGGACGTCATCATCACGGGTTCACCGGGTGGCGTGGGGAAAAAGCGCACGCCGCCGCTGTTTATGAAAGCCGGTGATGTGGTGGAAGTCGAAATCAGCCAGATAGGGCGGCTGGTGAATACGGTGGCCGCAGAGCGTGAAGTGTTGGCCTACGCCTGAGGCGGCTCGGCTCCCAGAGAAGACTGGGAGCCTGTACGCTAAAAGTGTGTCCAGTTCTCCCGGCTACCCTGCGGTAGCGGGAGTGCGTGCCCTGAAGGGGGACTCTGCGGCATGGTGTGGGGCGCTAATGCCTTATCGCTTGAGGCAATGCGGAACATTTGCATCAGTGATACCAATTGGGCGGCCTGATCGTTCAGGCTTCCGGCCGCGCTGGCCGACTGTTCGACCAGCGCAGCGTTCTGCTGTGTCACGCGATCGAGCTGATTGATCGCGCTGTGAACTTGCTCAATGCCCGATTCCTGCTCCCGCGTGGTTCCCCCGATGGTGGCGATCAAATGGGCGACCTCACTTGCCTGCGCCACTAACGCTGCAATGGTGCTGCCCGTCTCTTCAACCAGCGTAGAGCCGGCATTAACAGTTTCTACGCTGTTATGGATCAGCGTTTTGATTTCCTTGGCGGCGGAAGCGGAGCGCTGCGCCAGCGAGCGAACCTCACCGGCAACCACGGCAAAGCCGCGACCTTGTTCGCCCGCACGGGCGGCCTCGACGGCGGCGTTCAGCGCCAGAATGTTGGTTTGAAATGCAATGCCGTCAATCACGCCGATAATATCGCTGATTTGGCCTGAACTGGTGGTAATGGCTTTCATGGTTGCCACGATCTGGTTAACGGCTTCTCCGCCTTTTTCCGCCGTGGCGCTGGCCTGGTTGGCGAGCTGTGCGGCACTGTGCACTGCATCGGCGTTTTGACGCACCGCCTGGCTTATCTCTTCCATCGCGGCGGCGGTTTGCTGCAAATTAGCCGCCTGTTCTTCCGTGCGCTGACTCAGATCGGTACTGCCGATGGCAATTTCGTTGGAGCCGGTGGCGATGGATTCGCTGCTTTGCCGTACCTGCTCCACCATGGCGCTCAGACTGTTGCGCATGGTGTTCATGGCGGCCAGCATGCTGCTGCTGTCGTTAGGGCGCAGGGCAATCGCTGCGGCTAAATCCCCTTGAGCGACTTGCTGGGTAATGAGGGTTGCATAGGCCGGCTCGCCACCCAGCTGTTTTCTCAAGGTATAGGCTATCAGAAACGCAATCAGCGCACCCAATCCCGTTGCCAGCAGCGCCAGAATCAACATCAGGTTTCCGCCATTATTAGCCTGCGCGATGGCTTGCTGGGCCAGCTTGATCGCCTGATTTTTTTGCAGATCAATCATATCATCCAGCGTTTTGAACACCGGTAATTGTGCGCGCCGCATTTCGTCCAGCTTCATTTTTTCTTCCGGGTTATCGCTGAGTTCCCGGGCTACCGCTTCTTTCACCGCGTTCATATACGCGGGACGAATTTTGGCCAACTGCGCCAATAACGCCTTTCCAGCAGGGAGCGTGGCGTTGTCATTCAGCGTCTCCAGAAGCTCGGTATTGCGGGCAATCGTGGTATCAATCACCTGCTTCTCTTCCTGTTTACGTGCACGATCCTGATACAGCGCCATATTGCGCACTGAGCGGGCGACAGCATCGAATCCGGTTTTTAATTCCTGAGTGAGTAACAGATTATTAAGTGAACGGTTGGCGAGCAGTTCCATATCATTGCCCAGTGATATCAACTGAGAGCGGCCAAGAATGGCCACGCACAGGCTGATGATAATCACTGACGCAAAGCCCGAGCCCAACATGGTGCTGACTTTCATCGTTTTAATAAATCGCATAAGTGTCCCTATTCCTTATATACCCGTCATACTTCAAGTTGCAGATGCGTTGGCTGCGTCCGTTATTCGGCCCATCCCTGGGCCTCACCTCTTACGAGGCCGCCGCAAGCGGCGTTCAAATCTGCTCCCGGCAGATTTGTCACCCGAATCACTTACCTGAGTAAGCTCATCGGGATTCATTCACTTGCCGCCTTCCTGCAACTCGAATTATTTAGGGTAAAGCGTCCTGATGTGTGGCTGCGTCCTTAACGCGCGTCTTGTGCGTGATTATTAATGGATATGTGCTGAAAAGATAAGCGTGAGAAAAATCGGTAAATAATAGAATGGGGCATCAGCTTGGGTTAATGCTGAAAGATATTGTGCTGTATTAAGGAAAATATTTTCCCGTGTACGGGCTCACGGCCCATTTAATTTTGCTTAGTAAGCGACAATATAAATTATCAAAAAAACGTACTTTTCATTGGTGCGAAGCTCCCGCCATGACATACCGTGTCGGGAGCCACTGTGATTAGGTTAGAAACGTTCCCACTGTGCGCCCTGCGTTAGCCTGGGCGTTGGTGTTACGCGGGTTTTTATTGGTGCCTCGGGCGGTAACGATTGGCGTGGTACCTGATTGTCTGCGCGCAAGCGAAATACGCGCATCAAATCAACCAGGTTGGCCGACTGCTCGTTAAGGCTGTCGGCGGCGCTGGCTGATTCTTCCACCAACGCGGCGTTTTGCTGTGTCACCTGATCGAGCTGTGAAATCGCATCATGAATTTGTGCGATGCCCGATTCCTGTTCCTGCGTGGTAACGCCTATTTCGGCAATCAGATTGGCGACGTTGTGCGCCTGACGCACGGATGCCTCAATGGTTGCGCCCGCATGCTCAACCTGCTGCGAGCCGCTATCCACCTTCTCAACGCTGTCGTTAATCAGCGTTTTGATCTCTTTGGCCGCAGACGCTGAACGTTGCGCCAGTGAGCGAACTTCCCCGGCAACCACGGCGAAGCCGCGCCCTTGCTCACCGGCGCGCGCCGCTTCTACCGCAGCGTTCAGCGCCAGAATATTGGTCTGAAAGGCAATGCCGTCAATGACACCGATAATATCGCCGATCTTGCTGGAACTGGCGGCGATATCCTTCATGGTAGACACAATATGGTTGACGGCTTCACCGCCCTGGGCGGCCGTGCTGCTGGCCTGATTAGCTAATTGCGTGGCGTTGCGAACGGTCTCGCCGTTTTGGCGTACCGTTTGGCTAATCTGTTCCATGGCGGCGGCGGTTTGTTGCAAGCTGGCGGCCTGCTCTTCCGTGCGTTGGCTGAGATCGGCACTGCCTGCGGCAATCTGGCTGGAGCCTGTTGCGATGGCTTCGCTGCTTTGACGCACCTGATCCACCATGTCGCTCAGGCTGTTGCGCATCTCGTTCATCGAGGCCAGCATACTGCGGTCATCGTTGGCACGCAGCGTAATCTCCACTGCCAGATTGCCTTGGGCAACCTGCTGTGCAATGTGGGTCGCATAGGCAAGCTCACCGCCCAGTTGTTGGCGCAGCGTGCGGGTGACCAGAAAGGAGACCAATGCTCCCACCAGCGCCGCCACGATAGCCAGCGCCAGGATCAGATTTCCGCCCCGGTCGGCCTGCGCGATAGCGCCCTGGGTCGTTGCCAACGCCTGCGTTTTCTGCACCTCCACCATGCTGTCCAGCGCGGTAAATACCGGCTTTTGCGTAGGCACCATGCGATTGAGAATGGTGTCCCCGGCGCGTGCATGTTCAGCGGGATCGTCGGAGAGACCCAAGGCCAGTGCCTCGTTAACCGCCTGTATGTAGGCCGGGCGCGCTTGGTTAAGCTGTTCCATCGATTGTCGAGCCGCAGGCGTCGACAGGTTTTTATCCAACGTAGCTAAAACGGCGGTGTTGTGGGCGATCCGCTCATCAACAAGCTGTTTTTCCTCCAACCTTTTTTGCCGGTCCGGCTGTAGGGCGATGTTGCGCACAGTACGAGCGACACTGTCAAAGCTGCTTTTCACATCCTGAATCAGCAGCAGATTGGCCAGTGAGTCGCTGGAGAGCGTCTCCATATTATTTCCCAGGGATACCAGTTGTGACCGCCCTAAAATGGCGACCAACAGACCGATAATAATGACGCCGCTAAAGCCCGCGACTAATAGGGTGCCGATCTTCATGGTTTTTATAATGCGCATAACGCTCCTTAATTAAACAATTTCCTGTGGGATGCGAATTTCTGTAATGCCGTATTTACGCCATAGGGGGAGGGATGCTTTATGCAGATAGCGGCCGTGGGGCACGCTATTTTTTTGTTGGGCGAAATAACGCGCCATTATTAGGAATATTTCAGGAAAAATAAACGGCTAAAAAGAGGTAAGTGTGCAGGTAAGGGGAATAATACTGACTGATAGGTTACCGATTTATTTTCTTTTTGTTTTGTGATTTTGTTATTGATGTAATCAAATACTCCTTTAATTTGACTTAAGAAAAAAGAATGACGCTTTCGCGCAAGGGGGATTCAGTATCACGTTGGCGGTATTTTTTCTCTGGTATGTCGCGGTGAGCGATGCCGCCGATGAGGGCGACATCGCAGCGTGGTGCGGTTATTTATATCCCAGCGCTATGGGGGTTGCTGAGGTACGTGGTGACGCGCGGTACTGGAATGCGCCACCCTCTACCTGAAAGGCGCTCATCAGTTCGACCAGATGGCGCGCCTGATCGTTCAGGCTCTCCGCCGCCCCGCTGGATTCCTCCACCAACGCCGCGTTTTGTTGCGTGACCTGATCCAGTTGGGTGATAGCATCATTGATCTGGTGGATGCCAGAACCCTGCTCCCGGGTGGTGACACCAATCTCATCAATCATATCGGCCACATGGCGCGACTGACGTACTAATTCATCGATGGTTGCTCCGGCATCGGTGACCAGCTTCGAGCCGGTTTCTACGCGGCTAACGCTGTCTTGAATCAGGGTTTTGATCTCTTTGGCCGCTGATGCCGAGCGCTGTGCCAGCGAGCGAACCTCGCCTGCCACCACGGCGAAGCCGCGGCCTTGCTCCCCGGCGCGCGCCGCTTCCACCGCGGCGTTCAGGGCCAGAATGTTGGTCTGGAAGGCAATCCCGTCGATCACGGTGATAATGTCGCTGATTTTGTGGGAACTGTCGCGAATGTCGGTCATGGTGCGCACGATATTGCCCACCGCCTCTCCACCTTTGGCGGCGGTGCTGCTGGCGGTGTTGGCAAGCTCGGTGGCGGAGCGTACCGTATCGGTGTTTTGCCGCAGCGTCTGGTTGATTTGCTCCATCGAGGCCGCCGTTTGTTGCAGGCTGGCAGCCTGCTCTTCGGTACGCTGGCTGAGATCGGTGCTGCCTGCGGCGATTTCACTGGCACCGGTCGAGATAGACTCGCTGCTTTCCCGCACCTGAATCACCAGTTTGCTCAGGCTGTCGCGCATATGGTTCATGGCGGCCAGCAGGCTGCTGTTATCCGCGTCGGCGAGCGTTACCGGAACGGCCAGATTACCCTGTGCAATCTCTTGCACCACCTGCATGGCGTAGATCGGCTCGCCGCCCAGCAGCTTTTTAATATGGCGAGTGATAAACCAGGCGATAACGGCGGCTAACAGGGCGGAGAGTGCCGCGAGGATCAGCAGACTGTTACCATCCTCTTCCGCTTCAGCCACGGCGTTGGTCGCTATCTGGGCGGTGAGATCTTTTTGCAGCTGGATCATGGTGTTGAGGTTGCCAAACATGGCGGTTTGCACCGGTTCCAATTGGCCTTTAACCAGTATGGCCGCTTCCGCCTGACGGTCGGTCAGGGTCATACCAACGGCTTCACGCCCGAGTTTGGCAAAGGTAACACGGTTTTGTTGCAGTTCGCTCAGAATGGCGCGCACTTCTTTCGCGTGCAGATTGGCTTCCAGTTTTTCCACTAACTTGCCGTTTTGCGCGCTGGTTTTTTCGATCAATGCCTGGCTGTCGCTCAGCTCTTTTTTGTCTGTCATCAGCAGCATGCGCAGTGTGGCTTTAATGGTGACGTTCAGGTTGTCTTTCAGCTCCTGTAACACAAACAGGTTATTCAGATGCTGTTTGGCGAGGCCGTCGGTAGTTTGGCCCAAACCGGCGAGGTGCATGCGGCCAAAGCCCGCCACCAACACGCCGATAATGATCACGGCAGCAAATCCACTACCGAGTAATGTTCCCAACTTGATGTTGCGTATGCGCTGCATAGGTTCCCCATTTTTTTTCGAGTTTGTCGGTAAAGCAGGTTCGCTGTGTGTTTTCACGCGGTAATGAGTAAAAAAACAGATGATTACTTTGGTATCGGCACCCTGCCGGTAAACATTTATCCCGATTCGCGATATGAGCCACAAATCTTGTCGGTAATTCTGCTACGTGAGCGTGACGGTCAGGGTGTCATGCGGGTGTCATCGTTTGGTTATCTTGCTGTCATCCGTCCGTGCCATGTTACCCCTCGACCAAGATACGCACCCCTTTGCACAGGTGCTCACCTTTATGGCAGGAGACAGGCATGTTTAACGCGCTTAAGACACGGACGCTGCGTAATGCGGCGGTTCTGGTGGCGCTGACGTTGGCGTATCACGCTAACGCTCACGCGGTTACCGAGATCCCTTTCTGGCATTCAATGGAAGGCGAACTGGGAAAAACGGTGGACTCACTGGCGACGCGTTTTAACCAATCGCACCCCGATGTCAAAATTGTGCCGGTATACAAAGGCAACTATGAGCAGAGCCTGGCGGCGGGCATCGCGGCTTACCGCACCGGTAACGCGCCCGCCATCCTTCAGGTGTATGAAGTGGGCACCGCCACCATGATGGCGAGCAAGGCGATTAAACCGGTGTATCAGGTATTTAAAGATGCCGGAATCGACTTTGATGAGAGCGTGTTTGTGCCGACCGTCTCCGGTTACTACGCCGACGCGAAAACGGGACACCTGCTGTCACAGCCGTTCAACAGCTCAACGCCGGTGCTTTACTACAATAAAGACGCCTTCAAAAAAGCCGGGCTGGACCCGGAACAACCGCCGAAAACCTGGCAGCAAATGGCGGAGTACACGGCCAAGCTGCGCGCAGCGGGCATGAAGTGCGGCTACGCCAGCGGCTGGCAGGGCTGGATTCAGATTGAAAACTTCAGCGCCTGGCACGCGTTGCCGATCGCCAGTAAAAATAACGGCTTCGACGGCACGGATGCGGTGCTGGAATTCAACAAGCCGACGCAAATCAAGCATATCCAGCTGTTGCAGGACATGAACAAGAAAGGGGACTTCACCTACTACGGCCGTAAGGACGAGTCGACCGAGAAGTTCTATAACGGTGATTGCGCCATTACTACCGCATCGTCCGGTTCGTTGGCGAATATCCGCGCGCATGCCAAATTCAACTATGGCGTAGGAATGATGCCGTATGACGCTGAGGTGCCGAACGCGCCGCAGAACGCCATTATCGGCGGTGCCAGCCTGTGGGTGATGGGCGGCAAAGACGATGCCACTTACAAAGGCGTAGCGCAGTTTATGCAGTTCCTGGCGCAGCCGGAAATGGCCGCCGAATGGCACCAGAAGACCGGCTATCTGCCGATCACCACCGCCGCGTATGAGCTGACCAAACAGCAGGGTTTCTATGAGGAGAACCCCGGTGCGGACATTGCGACGCGTCAGATGCTGAACAAGCCGCCGTTGGCGTTCACCAAAGGGCTGCGCTTAGGCAATATGCCGCAGATCCGTACCATCGTGGATGAAGAGCTGGAAAGCGTCTGGACCGGTAAGAAAACGCCGCAGCAAGCCTTGGATACGGCGGTTGAGCGCGGCAACGTACTGTTGCGTCGCTTCGAGCAGTCCACCAAGTAAGGTTGCAGGCACTTTGTCCTACACCCACCGTCATTCCCGGCTCCCCTCCCGTCATCCTCGGCGAAAGCCGGGGATCTCTGTGATGATAAACGCGTTTCTTCGGCAAGAGATTCCCGCCTTCGCGGGAATGACGGTGATAGTAGGGCGGCTTGTCAGCAACCCCAGGGCGACATCTGTCGCCCTGTTTTCCCCTTCTTTGATTGAGTATGTTGCATGACCTCATCCCGCCCTGTCTTTGGCCGTAGCTGGTTACCTTATGCGTTAGTGTTTCCCCAACTGGCTATCACGGTGATTTTCTTTATCTGGCCTGCCGGTCAGGCGCTGTTGTATTCCACGCAACGCCTTGATCCCTTTGGGCTCTCCAGCGAGTTTGTCGGCCTCGAAAACTTCCGCCACCTGATGAGCGACAGCTACTATCTGGACGCCTTCTATACCACCATGGTGTTCAGTTCTCTGGTAACGGTGTGCGGCATGAGCGTGTCGTTACTGCTGGCGGCGTTGGTGGATTATGTGCTGCGCTGTCGCCGCCTTTACCAAACCCTGTTTATTCTGCCTTACGCGGTGGCTCCAGTGGTGGCGGCCGCGTTGTGGATGTTTTTGTTCAGCCCCGGCGGATTAATCACCTATGGCTTAAGCCAGTGGGGTTATGACTGGAATCACGCCACTCACAGCGGCCAGGCGATGTTTCTGGTGGTGCTGGCGTCCATCTGGAAGCAGATAAGCTATAACTTTCTGTTTTTCCTGGCGGCGTTGCAGTCCATCCCGCGCTCTCTGGTGGAAGCGGCGGCCATTGATGGCGCAGGCCCGGTGCGCCGTTTCTTCAATCTGGTGCTGCCGCTGATCTCGCCCGTCAGCTTCTTTCTGCTGGTGGTCAATCTGGTTTATGCCTTTTTCGACACCTTTCCGATTATCGATGCCGCTACGGCGGGTGGGCCGATGCAGGCTACAACCACCCTGATTTTCAAAATCTACCGTGAAGGGTTTGCCGGTCTGGATCTCTCCAGCTCTGCGGCGCAGTCGGTGGTGTTGATGCTGCTGGTGGTCGGATTGACAGTCCTTCAGTTCCGCTTTGTGGAACGCAAGGTCAATTACTAAGGGGTGCACCGATGATTGAAAATCGTCGCGGGCTGGATATTTTCAGCCACTTGATGCTGGTAATCGGCGTACTTGCCATTCTGTTTCCGCTCTATGTCGCCGTGGTGGCGGCAACGCTGGACAATCAGGCGGTGTTTCAAACGCCGATGACGCTGATCCCCGGCACGCAGCTGTGGGACAATCTGGTGTATGTCTGGCACCACGGTGCCGGTTCGAACAATGCGCCGTTCGGCAAGATGCTGTTCAACAGCGCCGTCATGGCATTAGCCATTACCTTCGGCAAAATTACCGTCTCGATTCTCTCTGCTTACGCGATTGTCTACTTTCGTTTTCCGTGCCGCTCGTTGTTCTTCTGGATGATTTTTTTAACGCTGATGCTACCGGTGGAAGTGCGTATTTTCCCGACGGTGGAAGTGATCGCCCATTTGAACATGACGGACAGCATGACCGGTTTGACACTGCCGCTGATGGCGTCGGCTACCGCCACCTTCCTGTTTCGGCAGTTTTTTATGACGCTGCCGGATGAGTTGATGGAGGCGGCACGCATAGATGGTGCCAGCCCGATGCGTTTCTTTTTCGATATGGTGTTGCCGCTCTCGCGTACCAACCTGGCGGCGCTGTTTGTGATTACCTTTATTTACGGCTGGAACCAGTATCTCTGGCCGCTGCTGATCGTCAACGACGTTAACCTTGGCACCGCAGTGGCCGGGTTGAAAAGCATGATCGCCT
Source organism: Candidatus Symbiopectobacterium sp. NZEC127 (assembly GCF_025962675.1). Classification (NCBI taxonomy): domain Bacteria; kingdom Pseudomonadati; phylum Pseudomonadota; class Gammaproteobacteria; order Enterobacterales; family Enterobacteriaceae; genus Symbiopectobacterium; species Candidatus Symbiopectobacterium sp. NZEC127. Next base: position 79,300 of record NZ_JAGFPG010000005.1, on the reverse strand, counting down.
CTGGCGATGTCGCCACCCAATGGAACCACGTGATGGCGGCGATGTTGATGACGTTGTTGCCGCCGCTGTTGGTGGTGCTGTTGATGCAGCGCTGGTTTGTGCGTGGTCTGGTGGATAGTGAGAAATAAGACGATATGGCAGGTTTAAAACTTCAGGCCGTCACCAAATCCTATGACGGTAAAACACAGGTGATTCAGCCCATCGATCTGGATGTGGCGGATGGTGAATTTGTGGTGATGGTCGGGCCTTCTGGCTGCGGGAAATCAACCCTGCTGCGCATGGTGGCCGGATTGGAACGCACCACCAGCGGTGATATTTATATCGATGGCGAACGGGTGACCGAGCGGGAGCCGAAAGATCGCGGTATCGCCATGGTGTTCCAGAACTATGCGCTGTACCCGCACATGAGCGTCTATGACAACATGGCCTATGGGCTGAAAATCCGTGGCTTTGGTAAGTCGCAGATCCGCCAGCGTGTTGAAGATGCTGCGCGTATTCTCGAGCTTCTTCCGCTGTTGCAGCGTAAACCGCGCGAGCTTTCCGGCGGGCAGCGTCAGCGGGTCGCCATGGGCCGCGCGATCGTGCGTGAACCCGCGGTATTTTTGTTCGATGAACCGCTCTCCAACCTGGATGCTAAACTGCGTGTGCAGATGCGCCTTGAACTTCAGCAACTGCATCAGCGCCTGCGCACCACCAGCCTGTATGTCACGCACGATCAGGTGGAAGCCATGACACTGGCAGAGCGCGTGATTGTGATGAACAAAGGGATTGCCGAGCAGATTGGGCCGCCGACGGAAATTTATCGCCGTCCGGCCTCGCTGTTCGTCGCCAGTTTCATCGGCTCTCCGGCCATGAACCTGTGGGCCGGGCGCATCAGCGATGACGGCACGCAGTTTATGTTCAGCGCGGAGTTTGTCCTACCGTTACCGGTGGCAAAACCCGAGTGGGGCGGGCGGGCATTGACGCTGGGCGTCAGACCGGAGCATATTCAGTTGACCACGCGTGAGGCGGGTGGCATACCGCTATTGCTGACCACCCTCGAGCTGCTGGGCGCGGATAACCTGGCGCACGGTGCATGGGGGGAACAGCGGGTAGTGGTGCGCCTTTCTCATGAACAGTGCCCGGCGCGCGGCGATACCTTGTGGCTGGCCCTGCCGCCGCAGGCGTGGCATTTCTTTGATACTGAAAGCGGATTGCGGGTGGAATAATGGAAAAACAGTGGCCTTATCCGGCGGTTGTCGCCCATCGTGGCGGCGGTGCCTTGGCACCGGAGAACACGCTGGCCGCCATCGACGTGGGAGCGCATCACGGGCATAAAATGATCGAGTTTGATGCCAAGCTCTCTCAGGATGGCGAAATCTTTTTGCTGCATGATGATACGCTGGAAAGAACCACCAACGGCTGGGGCGTGGCGGGCGATTTGCCCTGGGATAAACTGGTCGGGCTGGATGCGGGTGGGTGGTACAACAAACAATTTGTTGGTGAGCGCTTACCTCTTTTGTCCGACGTGGCGGCGCGTTGCAAGCAGTACGGTTTAGCGGCCAATATCGAGATCAAACCCACTACCGGGCAGGAAACCCTGACGGGGCGCATCGTCGCGCAGGCGGCGGCACAGTTGTGGCGCGACCATCCGATTGAGCCGCTGCTCTCCTCTTTCTCTGTTGAAGCACTGGCCGCCGCGCAGCAGGCGGTGCCAGCGCTGCCGCGCGGGCTGTTGCTGGATGAGTGGGACGAAGATTGGCTGCGTCTGACGCGCGATCTCGGCTGTGTTTCCATTCATCTCAACCATGAACTGCTGGATGCGCAACGGGTGGCGCTGCTGAAAGCGGCTGGGCTGCGCATTTTGGTTTATACCGTGAACGCGCCGGCGCGCGCGCGCGATTTGCTGGCCTGGGGCGTTGACTGCATCTGTACAGACCGGATAGATTTAATCGGCGCGGAATTTGTCGCCGGCTAAATCCGCCCACATCCCCTGAGTGATGCTCAGGGGAGATAATAATTCGTCTAATAAGCCGGTGATGGCGCGCCTTTCCGTATGTGCGAGGTTGCCTGATGTGGCCGAACTTGTTAGTGGGCGCTTACATTAATCAGGCTATCTGGCGCTGCTAAGTGAGGCATTGAAGGATTACCCTATGCCCCCCTTTGTACTCTCCTTTTGGCACCAGGTGGTGATTTCACTACCGCTGTTTGTATTGATTATTCTTGGCTACAGCCTGATCCGGTTTGCCAAATGGCCCACTGCGTTCACCGATGGCGTCAGCCGCTTTGTCTTCTCGGTTGCCCTGCCTGCCATGCTGTTTCGCATGATGAGTGATTTCTCCAAACGTCCTCCGGTGGATGCCCGGTTGCTGATCGCGTTTTTCGGCAGTTGCCTGATCGTGTTCGTGATTGGCCGCATTGTTGCCCGCAAGGTGTTTGATCTGGACGGCGTCTCCGGCTCGGTCTTTGCGCTGAGCGGTATCTTTTCCAACAACGTCATGCTGGGGTTGCCGCTGGCCACCACCATTCTTGGCGAAGAAGCGGTGCCTTCCGTGGCGCTGGTGTTGGTGTTTAACGGCCTGATTTTGTGGACGCTGGTCACCGTGTCGGTGGAGTGGGCGCGCAACGGCGCGCTATCGCTGCAAGGATTTGGCAAAACGGCGGTCGGGGTGCTGAAAAATCCGCTGATTATCGGCATCTTATCCGGCACGCTGTTCAGCCTGACCGGATTCTCTCTGCCGGACTTTGTTGATCAGCCGGTAGGGATGCTGTCACAGGCGGCGGTGCCGCTCTCGTTGATTTCACTCGGCATGGGGTTGGCAGAATATCGGGTGCGCGATGGCTGGCAAATCAGCGCCGTGGTGTGTGTGCTCAAACTGCTGGTGCAGCCTTTGGTTATCTGGGGGCTGGCGGTGATGCTCGGACTGCCAGAGATGGAAACCCGCGTGGTGGTTCTGCTGGGTTCGATGGCGGTAGGCGTTAACCTCTACCTGATGTCGCGCCAGTTTAACGTGCTGGGCGGCCCGATTGCCGCCAGCCTGCTGTTATCAACGGCGCTGGCGGCGCTAACCACGCCGCTGATTCTGGCGCTGATGGGGGTGAGTCTGTAGCAGGTCAGTAGCGGGGCGGGTTTTGTTGCTGAGTCCGCTGCTGATTTTGCTGGAGCTGACGCCGCAACTCCTGCTGTTGCTGCTCGCTACGGCGCTGAATGTCCTGATTCAGCTGTTGTTGCTGCAACTGCTGGTTTTGCTGCATTTGCTGTTGCATGCGCTGCTGGCTGGGAATGCCATTTTCTTGCTGTTGTTGCTGGGTGGTGAGCCTTTGGGTATTGGCCTGCGTGCCAAGCGACACCAGGGCCAGACAAAATATCGGGATCAGATAACGGGTCATGATGCGTACCTCCTGTATACAGTGTACGCGTCTGGTAGAAAAACGTCGCGGCATGTTGTCTGAATTCCCGCCTAGGGCGCAGGGGTGGCTTGTTATATACTGGCGGCCTGAACCGCTTTTGTTGACCTATTCTCATGTTTCATATTGCGCTCTATGAGCCACAAATTGCCCCAAACACCGGTAATATCATCCGTCTGGTTGCCAATAATGGCTGCAAATTGCATCTGATTGAACCGATGGGCTTCGATCTGGATGAGAAAAAGGTGCGCCGCGCCGGGCTGGATTATCACGATCTGGCGAATGTCAGCCGCCATAAAAATTATCAGGATTTTCTGGCTGCGGTAGCCGGTCAGCGTATTTTTGCCTGCACCACCAAAGGCAGCCGTCCTTACGATCAACCCGCCTATCAGCCGGGCGATGTGCTGCTGTTCGGTTCGGAGACCGCGGGATTACCGGATGCGATTCGTGACGGTTTTACGCCGGAACAGCGTATTCGCATTCCCATGCAGTCGAACAATCGTAGCCTTAACCTCTCGAATGCGGTTGCCATCATCAGCTACGAAGCATGGCGGCAAAACGGGTTTGGCGGCGGCAGCTAACGGGTCTCTATTTACTGAACACGACCCTTTCTGGCGGCGGGTTGACGAGAAACACCACATTGCCACGGTAATACGGCGACGCGGCCAAACGGTGCTGCCAGCGTTCGTCCCATTGCCCGTGCTGTACCAGGCCGAGACGGAAGGGAATTTGCAGTTTCAGCAGCGCGGGTAAGTACTCCGCATAGCGTGTCACCGTCGATCGGCCCTGATAAGTCTGCACCACCAACTCATCAATAACGCCGCCCAGCCGGTTAAGCGTGCCGACGTCCCCGGTTTTGGCCCAGTCCAGCAGCCCGGTAACGCTGAGCTGTGTATCGGCGGGCAAACGCTGGCGTAGGGTTTGCAGAAATTTCACGTAGCGAGCCAACTGATAGCTGCGGGCATCAAAATCGATCTGGATACCGTTCACCTGGTTACCCAATGCGCGCCAGCGCGCCTGCGCTTTCAGCATCCGGTTAAGGTGTTTATCCGAGAGATCCAACATGGTAATGCGGTAGGAGAGCCACAGGTTGTCCACCCGCAGCGCGCTGGCAGGCAGTCCCTGGCGTAAAAACACGGTTTTCCCGTGACGGCGGGCGATTTCACCCTGATGCAGGTAGAGCGTGTGTGCCTGATGTAGCACCGGCTGCGGTTTGACGGCCGCCCATAACCAAAAATCCTGATAATGGGCGGCATTGACGCGTTCAGCATGGGCGACGTTCGTGAACAGAACGCAGGCGACTACCAATAGTATTTGAGCTGCGTGGCCCATTGGCTGCCTTTGAATTCGGTTTTCAACTGGGTAAACCAGGCTTTGCGCGTTGTTTTGCTGATCTCTTGCGTGCCGCAATCATTCATGCCGCTGGGCGCATAGCAGTAGATAGCACGATAAAGCGCGTAGCTTTTGTCTTCCGGCGGTGCCTGCGGATCGGCAATCACTTTCAGGTAAGCATCCAACCGGGAATAGGCTTTCCCGTTGAATTGACTGGGCGCGTTGGTCAAGGCTTCCAACTGATTGCTTTCACCCCAATCGAACCCGACTTCATTGCCGGTACGGAAAAAGAATTCCGCCAGACAGTTGGTGGCGTGGGCGTCATTAGGCCGTTTATTTAACGTAGACACCACCGTAGTCAGCGCCGGGCACTGATACCCCTCTTCGGTATCGCTGCCATCCCAGGTGAAGGCGGTGAGGTCTTCCATATTCCAACTGGCGTTTTCTGCGCTTTTCAACGGTGCAATGGTGCGCAACAGCTCGCTGTCTTTGAGGTAGGCGGCATAGTCACGGTGCACCAGCGATTGGGTCAGCAGCGTATGCAGTGCCACGGCACGTTCTTCATGGGTTTGCTGCTCGCCGGTTTGCTGGCGCAGCAGGTCGGCATTGGCAGAGGTTTTCAGCACCGCAGAGCGGAAACGCAGATTGTTAACCGGGCTGTCAGACGCAAAAATAGCCTCAGGGTGGCCTGCTTTGACCAGCGTTTCCGCCAGAGACAGTTGCAGATACTGCTGCTGCGTTTCGTTGGTTTTCAACGTTAACAGATGCCGCCAGTGCGTTTCCGCCGCCTGCCAGCCATGTTCGGCCTCCAGCGCCAAACCGCGCAGTACCTGGAGGCTGAAATCGGTGGTGTCCGTCAGGTCGTTGCCCGTCTCTTCTGGAATCAACGCCAGCGTGGACACCGCATCTCGCTGCTGGTAATAGTGGAAAGCGGCGTGCAGATAGCGATACTGCTGCTGCATACCGGCAACGTCAAACATCGCCTGCTGGGCGATCAGCTCGGCTTCTGACAATGCGGGCCACTGCATCCAGCCTTTGTCGCTGCGCAGCCGTTTCAGATCTTGTACCAGCATCAGCAACGGCGCGTCTGGCGTCTGAATAAAGCTGCCGCTTTCCAGCAGCTTATTGTCGATTTCGTTATTGATCGTCTGCAACGCATCCAGATCTTTCTGCGCGGCAATCACGCGCTGATAACGTGCCGACAGGGCATTTTCATCGCCGATCACCCAGTAGGCGCGCCGATAAAGTCCACGGGCAGAATCGGCATAACGGCCCTTCGGATAGGCGTGCAGATAGGCATCAATACGTTCGACCGCGCGTCGTCCTTGTTCCTTGTCAGCCTTATCGACATTGAACATGTTGTATTCATCCAGCGCATTTTCCATCGCTTGATTCAGCGACACGCGAATCAACATGTAGCGCGCGGTTTCGGCCACCCATGGCTGGTTGGCCGTGGTCAGCGACTGAAAGCCGCTGTTGGCTTGTTCAAACAGGCCCTGATAGAAAGCCACCGCGTTGATCAAATACTGCTTGAGCTCTCCGACATGGCCGTCCGCAGGCAGCGTCGCGAGATCGCGGGTCATGGTGTCTAACGTGGTTGCGGAGGCGAGCATGTTGATGCGGGCCTGCGCCAACGGGATGCGCTGCGGTGCGGTGAGTTGGGTATCTGCCAGCAGCACATCGAAAAAGGCCTCTACCGCGCTGACATCGTTGGAAATATGGCGGCCCTCGTTTTCCTCCGGCGCCAGCGTATCCATCTGCGCTTGCACCTCGGGAGGAAGGCCTAACTGCTTGGCTTTGACCGTCAGCGGTGAGGGTTGATTCAGACTGTCCGCCGTGGTGTCGTCCTCGCTGGTCTCACTGGCGGTCAGCCCCATGACGCGATAGGCGGTAAAAGGGTTCACGCGGGTTCGTGTCTGATCGGGCAATGGCTGTGGCAGCGGAAGGGCCAAATGGTGGCGGCTGCTTTGCAGCAGGATCAGATTGACGCGGGTGTCGTTATTGGGCTCCAGATAAGGCAGCGCCGCAATGCCGCATTCGGCATCGGAGAATCCGCATACGTCATCACCTGAACTCAACGCCTGGCCGCTGAAAAGCAGTGCAAGTGCGCCAGCCAATAAGGAAACACCTTTCATTATCACTTCCTGTTTGACGGACAAGGAGCAAAGCGGTTGCACCACGCTTTGCTCAAACTGACTGCCCTGATGAATAGCCGGAAATACCGCTCACTCTACTGGAGGGGCAGCAAAACACAACAGGCAGATGACTGAAATTCGAGTCCCGGCAGGCTTCTGTTTATGCTCAGTTAGGCATATTGAGGGGTTAGCGTGCCGTCACAATCGCCACCTTGCTAATGCCCGCGCGCTCAATACTGACCAGTGATTTTGCCACCAGGCCATAATTTACCGTTTCACTGGCGCGCAGTTGCACTTGAAGGCGTTCATTTTCGCTACGCGCCGCGAGCAGTCGCGATTCCAACTGTTCAAGGGGCAGCGGCGTCTGTGCAACGAATAACTGGCCGTTATCATCGATACTGACCACCAGCGGCTGCTGCGTATCGGGCGGTGCGGTGGCCGCTGTTTTCGGCAAATTGACCGGCACGGCGTTGGTGAGCAACGGCGCGGTGACAATAAACACCACCAGCAGTACCAGCATCACATCCACCAGAGGCGTGACATTGATTTCGCTTTGCAATTCCGATGTAGAGTGGGGAGAAAATGCCATGGTAGTGCTCCTGTCAGGACTGTGATGCGAGCTGAGTCGCGGGTGTCAGGCTGAAGCCGTTCTTTTGCACCACATTGTAAAAATCGTGGGCGAAGTTATCCAAACGGGCGACGGCGTTTTTTACCCGACGCAAAAAGTAGTTGTATCCCAGTACCGCAGGAACCGCGACGGCGATACCAATCCCGGTAGCCAGTAAGGCAGAACCGACCGGACCGGCGACGGTTTCCAGACTGGCACTGCCTGCCTGGCTGATACTCTGCAACGCTTCCATGATGCCCCACACGGTGCCAAACAGGCCGATAAACGGCGAAATGGATCCAATGGATGCCATCAAGGCCAGACCGGCTTCCAGCCGTTGGCTCTCGCGTTGAATTTGATGCCGCAGGGCGCGCTCGAAGCGGTCTTGAAAATCGATGGACTGCGCCAGTCCACTGTTGGCGGGGCTATCAACCGCCAGTGAGGCGAGCCCGGCGTGGGCGACATTGGCGGCAGCGCCCATATGCTGGGGGTATTCCCCATGGACATCTGCCAGCGCTTTTGCTTGCCAGAACGCGTGCAGGAAGTGCCGGTCGCGCCGCTTCAGACGTGAAAACTGTACGCTTTTGATGATCACCAGTGACCAGGTGAGGGTGGAGAAGACGATCAGTAACCAGATCGTCAACGTTTCTATGGAATACCCGCTGTTGTTGAGCAGAGTCATTTGTCACCTCGATAGTGTTATTGTCAGGGCGCAGCCAGGTTGCCATGCAGCCCCGGTTAACAAGAGTGCCGGTTGGCACTATTGCAGTTTGAAACTGAGCGGAAAGCTGGCCCAGCTCTCCATCGGTGTTCCTCCCCGGCGCGCCGCAACGAATGACCATTGCCGGACTGCCGCCACCGCCGCCTGATCGAGAATGTCGCGCCCGCTGCTGCGTGCTATCTGGATTTCACCCGGCCGCCCGGATTCCAGCACCTGTACCCGTAGCTGTACCGTGCCCTGCCATTTGCGCTTCAACGCCAGAGCAGGGTATTGCGGCGGTGGGTTATTCAGGTGATCCGCAGTGGCAGACGCTGGCGTAATGGCACCTTCGGATGCCGTTGACGCGCTGGCGGACGCCGGGGCTTCCGTGTTGGCGCTGGCATGACTGCCCGGTGTTGCATTGCTCCGCTCGGCCGTTTGCTGTGGTTCAGCGCTTGGCGCTTTGCGGGCCTGTGCCTTGGCTACCGGTTTTTTCGCCGGTGGCTGCTTCACGGCTTCCGGTGCGGGTGCCTCCTGTGGCACAGCGGCGGGCGTTTGCGGCTCGGGTGGCGGCGTACTCTCTTGCGGTGTCGCTTCTGCCGGTTGCGCGGGTGGAGCCGCTGCCGCTGCGGTTGTGCCTGTTTCGGCACTGAGTGCCAGTTCCACGCTGATCGCAGGCGCGGCCGAAGGCGGCATGACCACCGCCGATGTCGCCGATAGGTAATAAATCACCCCCGCGTGTAGCAGGGCCGCCAGCAGGACGGTGACAACCTGCTCGATACGTAGGCGCGTCCCCTCGGATAACGTCACAGTCAGCGTGTTCATATCATGGCTCCCCGATGGTGTGCGTCGTGGCCGTCAGGCAGGCCTGGGCAGACGGCAACGGCGTTGGGTTTTCGACGGTTGAGGGCGATGTCGGCCCCGCGCTGTTTCTGGGCTGGGCAATCACCTGTAATTGATGGTGATGCCAGTGCGCCAGATGGGCATGGTGCGTCACGCTGATCACCGTGGTCGCCGGAAGCGTATCGTGCAGCAACTGATACAGATGGGTTTCGTTGTCCCGATCGAGGGCGGATGTCGCTTCATCCAGAAAAACGTAATCCGGACGCTGTAACAGGATGCGTGCGAAGGCCAGACGCTGCTGTTCCCCACCGGACAGGTATTTGTCCCACGGGTGCACCTGATCCAACGCATCAAGGAGGTGCTCAAGCCTTACTTGCCTGAGCACTTCCCGGCAGTGGGCGTCATCGAATACCCCTGTGGGGTAGCACAGCGCTTCACGTAGCGTACCCACCGGAAGATAGCTTCTTTGTGGGAGAAACAGGCGGGTTCCGCCGGGCAGCGCAATGCTGCCGCTGCCGTATGGCCAGAGTCCAGCCAGTGCACGGAGCAGCGTGCTCTTGCCGTTGCCAGAACCTCCAACAATCATCCAGCGTTCCCCTGGCAGAACGTCGGTATCGGGCAATGTGCAAAGCGTCGAGCCATCGGGCAGATGCAGGTGCAAATCGCGAATACGCAGAATGCCATCGTCGGCAGGGGTAGTCTGAATATCACTGTGTGGTGAATGGCACAGCGCCGCGTCGAAATCACACAGCCGTTGCAGCGCAGCGCGCAGCAATGCCAGATCCTGATAGTTAAACAGGAACCACGAGAGCGCGGTGCGCAGCCGGGAAAAGCCAACGCTCATCTGCATCACGCCGCCAATGGTAATTTCTTTGGCAAAGTAACGCGGAATAACGAACAGATAAGGCACAAAGCTGCTGGCGTCGATGTAGAGCGTCTCGGTAAACGCGACGCGTTTGCTGTAGGTCATCAGGCTGCGCCAGTTGCGACGAATGGCGGCGAAGGCGGCATGCAAGCGCCGCGCTTCCTCGTTTTCACCGCGATAAAAGGCGATTTGCTCCGCGTGTTCACGCACGCGGACCAACTGATAGCGAAAGTCTGCCTCGTAACGCTGCCGCTGGTAGCTGAGTGCGACCAGCGGCCCACCAACCTTCTCCATAATCCACGAGCCGAGCAGTGCATAGGCAATCGCGACCCACAGCATATAGCCGGGAACACGTATATCGTGTCCCCACAGTGACAGCGATAGCGCCCCTGACAGCCCCCACAGGATCACCGCAAAAGAGACGGCGTTCGCCAGATTGCTGAGCAGTCCCAGCCCTAGCGACAGGCTTTTTTCCGCCAACAGGGATAAATCCTCTGCGATACGCTGATCCGGGTTATCCGTCAGCGCCTGACTTTCCAGCCGTTGATAGGCGCGATGCTGTAGCCAACGTTGCAAAAAGATCTCCACCAGCCAGGTGCGCCAGTGCAGGGTAAGCAACTGGGTAAACCATACGCTGAAGGCCTTGCTCAGCACGGAAAGTGCCATCAGTAGCGCCAGGGTGAACATCAGCGTGCTGATGGCGGCATAGTGGAAATCCGCCAGCGCATCGAAAAAGTGACGCTGCCAGTTGCTGATCTCCACGGAGGCGTACACCGTGCCCATTTCCAGCGTGATAATCAGCGCCAGCAATCCGGCGGCGCGCCATTTTTCCGCGCTGCGCCAGTAGCGCAGCAGCAGCGTGGCGGGTGACATGGGTTTGCTCATCATCAGTCAGCGTTAAAATTTGGCGCGCAGCGAAAGCGTGAAGTTACGCGGTGCGCCATAGATGTTGTAGGTATTCAGGCCGCCGACGCTCGCGTAGTACTTGCGGTCAGTCAGGTTTTCGCCATTGAGCGATACCGTGAGGTTCTTGTTGATCGGGTAACTGATGGCGGCGTTGAACAAGGCATATCCTCCTTGAGAGCGCTCGTCTGAATTGCCGCGCACGCCGCTGTAGGCGCTGGTTGCGATCAATCCACCGCCGATGCCGAGTCCATCAAGCTGGCCGCCCGCTAAGCGGTAGTGGCTCCATAGCTTGAAGCTGTGTTTGGGCTCACCCAGACTGAAGGTGCCGGATTCGGTGTCATCCTCGAGATAGCGGGTCAGCAGGAAGGTGTAACCTGCGGTAATGTCCCACCCCGGTAACGGACTGCCGCTCACTTCGGTCTCCCACCCTCGGCTGCGCACTTCCCCTGCGGCAATGTAGGAATCCGGGTTGTTCAAATCGACCATAGGGCGATTGATATCATTGATTTGGAACAGTGCGACGGAGGCGTTTAATGCGCCGTCGAAGAAGCTGCCTTTCACCCCGGTTTCATATTGCTTGCCTTTACGCGGGTCAAGTGCGGAGCCATCGGCACGTTGCGCATCTTGCGGGATAAAAATCTCAGAGTAGCTGCCGTAAAGGGAAACCTGCGGTGTCACGGCGTAGATCAAACCGGTGTAGGGGGTGATCTCTCCGTTGGCCGATGACTCTTTGGACCAGGCTGTCGGTGCGGAGGGGCTGATGCTACGGTTGCGAATGGTGAAGTTACTGACGCGACCGCCAACGACCCAGGTGAGCGGATCGAGCAGTTGCAGGCGCGTTTGACCATAGACGCCGCTTTGAATGGTTCGCGTCAGGTTACCGTTGGTGGGGGTAACATCGTATTCACGCACTGCGGACGGATCGAACAGGCTGATGCCGGTTTGCCGCGCGCCAGCCCGGTTATACCCCGCGTACTGATACTCATAGTCATCATAGTTGTAGCCGATCAGTGCCTGATGCTCACGGCCCAGCAGTCGGAAAGGGCCACCCGCGTAGAGATCCAAACCGTAGCGTCGGTATTCACTGTCGAACTGGCGGTTGTACCAATAGCTGACGGTGTGGGTCTCCGGATCCACGCCGGAGGAGACGAAGCTGTCTTTGTAGCCGCTGTCTTTGTCGAGATAGCGGAATTTGCTGGTGGCGGTCCAGCCGTTGTCAAAGCGCTGTTCGATACCCGCAACATACTCCTGCGTGTGGCTGTCGCTCCAGGCCCAGTCAGGCGTTGGATTGAGCGAGCGCGAGACATCCAGCAGCGCACCCGTGGTGTAAGCGGGCAGACCGTAGTAGGGGGCCTTAATGTGGTTAAGCTGATTGGCAAAAGTGACAGAGAGCGTGGTGTCTGGCGTCAGATCGTACTCCAGCACGCCGTAGAACACCTTTTTTTCCTGATGGGTTCGGTCATAGAAGAAATCGCGATCTTGCCAAATACCCACTGCGCGACCGCGTAGCGTACCGCTTTCGTTCAGCGGTCCGGTGACGTCCAGTTCGCTGCGATAGTTGTCCCAACTGCCTGCGCTCAGCGTGCCGTTGAGGGCAAAACGGTCACGCGGTTTTTTGGTGACGACGTTGACGGTACCGCCGGGGTCGCCGCTGCCGTTGAGCAGTGCTGTTGGGCCACGCAGGACTTCGACACGGTCGTAGATGGCGAGATCGAACTGCTCCGAACCGCTAAGGCCGCTATAAACCGGCACACCATCGATCGAACTGTTCAAGGCGTAGCCACGCGAGCGATATTGGCTGGTGTCCGTGCCGTTGGGGGTGACCGTTACCCCGGTAACCTGTTGCAGAGCATCTTCGAGCGTAGTGAGGTTTTGATCTTCAATACGCTGCCGGGTAACGACAGAGACGGACTGTGGAATATCCTTTAGCGCTACCGGCAACTTGCTGGCGACGGTAGTTTCCTGCGCGGTATAGGAGGTTGTATCTTCCGTGCGCGCCTGTCCCCAGACGGTAATTCCCCTCAGATTCGCCCCCTCGCTGTCAGCGTCTGCGGGTTGCGTGGTGGGGGTATCGGTGGTGATGGGATCCGCAGCAAAGGCGTTTTCTATACCGCAAGTCAGGCTGGCGACAAAAACTGCCGCCGCGCTTAGTCTAAAATGATGATACCGAAGAGAGTAAGGCTGCCGCCAAGAGCGTGATGCTGAGCGTGTCATGTGTTTTCCCTTATCCAAATTGGTTGTGTGTGAATTCATGGGGTTACAGTGCAAGCCGTCAGCACGATGTCCCTCATTTTTATTTGATAAACCCATAGGGGGTATATTGAAAATCGATCTGATGCTAGAAAGGATAACGGCGTATTAAAAATGATTTTTTTGGATATGGTTTTGTGAAAACTGGAATCATGTTACCTATCATGTTGAAATTAATGCATATCTAAATTTTTGCTATGTTTTGCTAATAAAAATACCCTTGTGGGGTATAAAATTCACTGACTCAGGGGTATGTTATCCCCTCACCGACAAGGCAGATATCGAAGCCTTTTAACGGAAAGTCTAAGGATAACAACGAAATGACTAATGGTAGCGATCCTCTCTCATTGCACCTTCCTATCAGCGGCATGTCCTGCGCGGCCTGTGCTGTGCGCCTTGAACGCGTGTTAAACCGCTTGCCAGGGGTGGAGGCTAACGTCAATTTCGCCAGCGAGCGTGCGCGTGTCCGGCTGCAAGGGGAAAGCAGCTCGGTGCAGGATGTGGTCGCGGCGATTCATAAAGTCGGTTTTGACGTGGTTGAACAGACTCTGACGTTGGAACTCTCCGGCATGAGCAGTGAACGCTGCGCTGAACGTATTCAGGCGGCACTTGAAGCCCTGCCGGATGTGCATGCGACAGTGCTGTTTGCCAGCAGCCGAGCCAGTGTGCGCTATCGCCCCGGCGTGGTCAGCCCGGAACAGATGGTGCGTGCGATTGAGCTGGGAGGCTTTCAGGCTCATGTGGTCGAAGGCGGTCAGCGCGGCGAAGAACGCGCACGGCGCGAACGCGCGTGGCAGCGTGAACGCCGAGAATTTCTGATTGCGGCCGTGCTCACTGTGCCGCTGATGGCGGAAATGGGCGGAATGTTTTTCGGCAGCGGGCATCTGCTGCCCGGCTGGCTGCAAGCACTGCTGGCAACGCCGGTGCAGTTCTGGAGTGGACGCCATTTCTACCGTCGCGCCTGGAGCGCGTTACGTAGCGGCACCTCCAACATGGACGTGCTGGTCACGCTGGGAACCAGCGTAGCCTATCTGTTCAGCCTGTTCACGCTGCTGACTACGCCGCACGGTCATCTCTATTTTGAAGCCAGCGCCGCGATCATTACGCTGGTGCTGTTGGGTAAGCTGCTGGAAAGCAGAGCGAAAACCAAAACCGGTGCTGCCATTGAAGGCCTGCTCAACCTGCAACCGCCCATCGCCCATGTGGAAGTGGACGGTGAGATTGAGGATCGCGATGTGGCCAGCCTGCACAGCGGCGATATCTTTGTGGTGCGTCCCGGTGAGAGTGTTCCTGTTGACGGCATCATTCTCGATGGCCTCTCGGAGGTCAATGAATCGATGCTGACCGGCGAAAGTGTCCCGGTAGTGAAAGCGGTGGGTGCCGAAGTATTTGGCGCGACGCTTAACCAAAGCGGCATGCTGCGTGTCAAAGCCACCGGTGTGGGGAGCAATACGGCGCTGGCGCGTATCATTCGTATGGTCGAAGACGCACAGGGCTCAAAAGCCGCAGTGCAGCGGTTGGCCGATAAAATCTCGTCGGTGTTTGTGCCGGTGGTGGTAGCCATCGCGCTGCTTACCTGGTTGACACACTGGTTTATCAGCGGTGATTTGGCCTCCAGCCTGGTGAGCGCGGTGGCGGTGCTGGTGATTGCCTGCCCTTGTGCGCTCGGGTTGGCGACGCCGACGGCGATCATGGTGGGTACCGGGCAAGGGGCGCGGGCCGGTATCTTGTTCCGCAATGCCAATGCGTTAGAGCAAGTACAGCGTTTGCAGGTGCTGGTGTTGGATAAGACCGGCACCATCACGGAAGGTAAGCCTTCGGTCAGTGACGTACTGCCAGAGGCTGCGGTGGCCGACGCTGAACTGCTGCGCGTCGCGCTTTCTCTGGAGCAACATTCCGAGCATCCCCTCGGGCAGGCGCTGGTGCAGCATGCGCGGGAATCCGGTGTGGAAGCCGTCGAGGTGAGTGGGTTTCAGGCGGTGATTGGCCGGGGGGTAACAGGTGAGGTGGCCGGTGAAAACTGGCTGTTGGGGTCACCGCGTTTCCTGGCTGAAAATGACATCGTGCTCGATCAGGCGCAGATTGCCAAACTGGAAGCGCAGGGAAAAACGGTGATTGCCGTGGCTCGCGCTGGGCTGCTACTCGGGTACATTGCGCTGGCCGATAAGGTGCGCGACGATGCACGCACCGCGATTGCCGATCTGCAAGGCCAGGGCATCGAGGTCATGATGTTGACCGGGGATAACCCACGTGCGGCGGCGGTGATTGCCAAACAGGTGGGGATCACTAACGTGGTGGCCCAGGTGTTGCCTGAGCACAAGGCGGCGGAGATACAGCGCCTTCAGGCCAGTGGACGCTGTGTCGGTATGGTGGGCGACGGCATCAATGATGCCCCCGCGCTGGCGGCGGCAGATGTGGGCTTCGCCATTGGCGCGGGCTCGGACATCGCACTGGATACCGCGGACGTGGTGCTGATGCGTAACCGCCTCGATAGCTTGCTGGATGCCATTAGCCTGTCGCGTGCGACGCTCGGCAAGGTGAAACAGAATCTGTTTTTTGCGTTTTTCTACAACGTGCTGGGCATTCCGCTGGCGGCGTTGTCGTTACTGAATCCGGTTATTGCCGGGAGTGCCATGGCGCTCAGTTCGATTTCGGTGCTGAGCAATTCACTGCTGTTACGTCATTGGAAACCGACCCGGCGCGACTGATATCCTGAGCCTTCCGGCTCCGCCCGGTGTCACACAATGTGAAATGGAGAGTATTTTATGTCCTATGCTACAATCAACGTCCAAGGTATGTCCTGCGGCGGCTGCGCCAGTAAGGTCAAGAACGCGCTGGAAGCGCTTAATGGGGTTCAGGGTGTGCAGGTCACGCTGGACACCGGTCTGGTAAACGTGGAGTACAATGAGACAGAAAAAGCCAACCCAGACGTCTTCCGCGACACTGTCGAAGGACTCGGCTTTGACGTCGTCGCGTAAATGCGAGTTTTGTGCCGCTGCCACTGAAGCGGCCAATTCTGCCGATGAACCGGACGTGCGCCGTGTGGTTCAGCCGCGTAAAAAAGCGCTGCTGAACCGGCTCAACCGGATTAACGGTCAGGTTAACGGTATCGGTCAGATGATCGAACAAGACCGTTATTGCGTTGATATCCTTAATCAGATCTCTGCGGCGCGTTCCGCCCTTAATGCGGTCGCCAATCAATTGCTGGCCGATCACACCAACGGGTGCGTGCGTAAGGCGGTATTGGAAGATGGTGGGGAAGAAGCGATAGCGGAACTGTTGCAAGTGATTCAGCGCATGCGCTAGCGGGGCGGCGCAACGCGCCGTACCCCAGGTCGTTATTCTGCGCTTAGCGTTCGTTCAGCGGCAGCCAGATGGTCAGACGCAGCCCTCCTAACGGGCTATCTCCTGCTTTAACCCAGCCTTTATGTTGCGTAATCGCATTCTCCACAATTGCCAACCCTAACCCGGTGCCACCCGATGCCCGATCGCGCGCCTCATCGGTGCGATAGAACGGACGGAAGATTTGTTCGCGATCTTCAGGGTTAACGCCAGGGCCGTCATCGTCAACGTTAATGGTGAGCCCTTGATTATCAACGGCAAAGGCGACGCTGATATGGGTGTTTGAGTAACGCAGGGCGTTGCGCACCACGTTTTCGAAGGCGCTTTCCAGTGCGGAACGGTTACCGAACAGCGGCCAGGGGCCGGGTGGATAAGGCACTTCCAGCGTTTTACCCATTTGCTCGGCTTCAAAGCGGGCATCGTCCAGCACGTCTCCCCACAGCTCGTCGGCTCGGATGTATTCACGTCCCAGCTCGTTCTTGTGCTGGTTGCGCGATAACACCAGCAGATCGTTGATCATGCTGTCCAGCCGCTGTGTTTCGGTTTCAATGCGGTTCAGCTCGTTGTTCTCACCCTGGCGACGTCGCAGCAGCGCGGTAGCCAATTGCAAGCGTGTCAACGGCGTGCGCAGTTCATGGGAAATATCAGAAAGCAGGCGTTGTTGCGCAGTAACCATGCGTTCCAGCGCGCTGACCATTTGGTTAAAGCTGACGCCAGTGGCGAGGAATTCTTGCGGCCCGGCTTCCAGTTCGGGGTGCTGGCGCAGGTTGCCTTGCGCCACTTCATCGGCAGCAATTTTCAGCTTCCGCGCGGGTTTTGCCAGGCTCCAGGCCAGCCAAAGCAACAGCGGTGTGCTGATCAGCATGGTGACGATCAGTAACAGCAGCGGGCGGTCCAGCAGCAAATTGATAAAATCGGACTGCGGGCTGTTCGCCATGCGGAGCAGGTAAACCTGGTAATTATCCTCACCGTCGCGCACGGAAAACGGTCCGAGCAGCTCGAGCCGGCCGTAATTTTTCTTCTGCGGATGGTCGGCATTATCGGACTGGCCGATAAAGTTACGCACAATTTGCATTTCGGTTTTTTGCAGCGTACCGAAAATGCGCCCTTCACTCGTGACGAAAACCAGACGTTGCCCCGGCGGTGACCATTTTTCGATCACGCGAAACAGGCGTCGCCACCAAAACAGATCGTTGGGGGGATCGGCGGCAAGATCGGCTTCGATATGCTGCTCCAGCATCACGCCCTGACGATACTCATTTTCCAGCAGCGCCGTCATCTGGCGTGAGTCCAGCTTGGGTAACATCAGCACCAGCATCAGTACCAACGCCAGAGTCAGCCAGAAAATGGCGAAGATGCGCGAAGTCAAACTGTCGATCATGCCGCAGCTACCTATTTTAACTTGTTGAAACCATTAAATAACCGCGCCCGCGCAGCGTCTTGAACCAGGGTTGCCCGTCTTTACGTTCCGGCAGTTTACGTCGCAGGTTGGAAATGTGCATGTCTATCGCACGATCGAACGGCGTCAGACGTTTACCCAGCACTTCCTGGCTGAGATGCTCGCGCGATACCACTTGTCCCAGCCGCTGCGCCAGCAGGTAGAGTAGCGTGAACTCGGTGCCGGTAAGATCCAGCACTTCGGTGTCGAAGCTCGCTTCCTGACGCCCCGGATTGAGACGCAGGCCGTCCACTTCAACGGTCGGCGAACCGTTATCGGTGGTCTGCTGCTGCTCGGTCCACGATGAACGGCGTAAAATGGCGCGAATGCGGGCCACCAGTTCACGATCGTTAAACGGTTTAGGCAGATAGTCATCTGCCCCCAGTTCCAGCCCCAGAACGCGATCCAGTTCGCTACCGCGTGCCGTTAGCATGATGACGGGCGTCTGATGTTGCTGCCGCACTTCTTTCAAGGTGTCGATGCCGTTTTTCTTCGGCATCATGACGTCCAACAGCAGCAAATCTACCGTACTGTCCAATACGTTTAATGCCTGTTCGCCATCGTGGGCAACGACAACGTTAAAGCCTTCCATTTCGAGCAACTCTTTCAACAAAGCGGTGAGTTCTTTGTCGTCATCCACTAACAGAATCTTGTTCATGATTAGGCTACCTCCAGGGGCAAAATACGTCATAGATCGACGGTATTCCATGACTTTACGTAGTTTTACATCCTCTGACGCATGTTTGCAGCAAGGTGTTTAGACTTGTGTTCATTGATTCACAGATTGGCGCATTATACCGGAGGGTGATGATGCTACGGCGCATAAAAATCTCTCTCATTTCATTGCTGATGTTCGGTGTTGTCAACGCATCAGTAGCCGATAGCGATAGTGCGTCACTGCCCGGTTGGCACCATGGCGATGCAGCCTTGCGAAACGCCATCAGTCAGCGCGGTCTGTTTGACGGTGTGAAACTCACGGAACAACAGCGTCAACACATGCGTGACCTGATGCAACAAGCAAGGCAAGACGCGCCCGTGCTGCACTTAAATGATATAGAAAAAATGCACACTTTGGTGACCGCAGAAGAATTTGATGAAGCGGCCGTCAGAAAACTGATTTCACAGTTGATGCAGGCGCAGGTTGAGCGCCAGATAGAAATGACGCGTGTGCGCAATCAGATGTATAAATTGCTGAATTCAGAACAAAAATTAGTTCTTGAACAGCGTTATCAACAACGAATGAACGAGATGCGGCAGCAGTTATCCCAGGCTGAAGCATCCATGTCCCCCCTGTGGGGGGCAGAACAGTGAACCGAATCCCTGAGTAACCCTGTAGTGAGTAGTGTGTAGTGAGAGTAGTAAGAAGTTGATTTCCTTGCCATAGACACCATCCCTGTCTTTTGCCCGTCATGATGACGGGCTTTTTTTTTGCGGTGTTTTAGGAAAAGGCTTTCAAAAACAGTGGGGTGTTAGGGAGCGAAACGCCGGATAAAACCGGTGAATTCATCCTGTTGATCGGTGATTGCACATAAAGTGACACCTAAAATCCACGCTGTTCTTCGCTTAACTGCCTAAAAAAAGTACCACAACCCGCCACGATTCAGCGTAAAATGTGATCTGCTTTGCAGATTTTGGTTGGCGCGACGCGCTGCCGATTTTCTTTCTACGTTGTTGATACTTGGTAGTGTGCAGCCCATGACCCTTTCATCCCGTTCGATAGCATGGTTTCGTGTTATCAGCCTCGCTATGGCGGCCTTTATTTTTAATACCGCTGAATTTACGCCCGTTGCCTTGTTGTCCGATATTGCCGTCAGTTTTTCGATGAGCGCCGCACAGGTCGGGTTGATTATCACGATTTATGCCTGGGTTGTGGGCACCATGTCGTTGCCTTTTATGCTGGTGTGCAGCGATATGGAACGGCGGGGATTGCTGATCAAGGTATTTATCCTGTTTGCCGTGTGTAACATTATTTCCGGTCTGGCCTGGAATTTCTCGGTGCTGGTGGCGGCGCGTATCGGCGTGGCGCTGGCGCATGCCATCTTCTGGTCGATCACGGCCTCGTTGGCGGTGCGTCTGGCACCTCCGGGCAAGAAAGCGCAGGCGCTGAGCCTGCTGGCAACCGGCACTGCGCTGGCAATGGTGCTGGGCCTGCCGCTCGGTCGTCTGATCGGGCAATACATGGGGTGGCGTGTCACCTTTAGCGGCATTGGCGTGGTGGCCTTCGCGATTCTGCTGGTGTTGATGAAGCTGTTGCCGCCATTGCCCAGCAGTCACTCTGGCTCGCTGAAAAGTCTGCCATTGTTGCTCAAACGTCCGGCGCTGCTGTGCATTTATGCGCTGACGGTGCTGGTGGTGACGGCCCATTTTACCGCTTACAGCTATATCGAACCTTTCGTGCAGCGGGTTGCCGGATTAAGCGAAAACTTCACCACCGTACTGCTGCTGATTTTTGGCGGTGCCGGTATCATTGGCAGCATGCTTTTCAGTCGCTACAGCAACCGCTATCCAGCGGGATTTCTGGTGGCCAGCATCGCGGCGTTGCCGTTGTGCATGGCGCTGTTGCTGCCGATGGCAAAAAACCCATTGGGATTGTCCATCGTCTGCGTGCTGTGGGGCATCGTCATCATGGCGCTGAGCCTCGGCATGCAGGTAAAAGTCCTGGCGCTGGCCTCGGATGCCACGGATGTTGCCATGGCACTGTTCTCTGGCATCTATAATGTGGGTATCGGCGGCGGTGCGCTGCTGGGTAATCAGATCATTACGCATGTTGGCATGAACGAGATTGGTGTCGTCGGGGCTGCGCTGGGCGGCGTTGCGCTGCTGTGGTGCCTGTTCATTTTTCGGCGCTATGCGCTGGTGTTTAGCCATGCTGTAATGAAGTAATGTCATGATCGGATAAGATGCTTTGTTGAGGCGAGGTGCGTGATGGATTCGCAGTATGCGCGTTTGGTAACGCGCGCCGCAGTGGTTGCGACAACCGTGGCGCTGTTGTTATTTATCATTAAAGTCTTCGCCTGGTGGTACACCGGCTCGGTCAGTTTACTGGCCTCGTTGGTGGATTCACTGGTGGATATCAGCGCGTCGCTGGTGAACCTGCTGGCCGTACGTTATGCCCTTCAACCCGCTGACGATGAGCATGCTTTCGGTCATGGCAAAGCAGAGTCTCTGGCCGCCATTGCGCAGAGCATGTTCATTGCCGGTTCCGCGTTGTTCCTGATTCTAACCGGGTTCCAACGGCTGAGTGCGCCGCAACCGCTGTACGCCCCAGAGGTGGGGATTGTCATCACGGTGATTGCTCTGGTGTCAACGCTGCTGCTGGTGGCTTTTCAACGTTGGGTAGTACGCAAGACGCAGAGTCAGGCGATACGCGCCGATTCGTTGCACTACCAGTCCGATGTATTTATGAACGGTGCCATTCTGGTGGCGCTGGTTTTAAGCTGGCGCGGCATCACCTACGCCGATGCCCTGTTTGCGTTGGGGATCGGGGTTTATATTCTCTACAGCGCGCTGCGCATCGGCTATGACGCGGTGCAATCGTTGCTGGATCGCGCGTTGCCAGAAGAGGAGCAGCAGGCCATTGTTGCGCTGATTCGCGGCTGGCCGGGCATTCATGGCGCACATCAACTGCGCACCCGCCGCTCAGGGCCGACCCGTTTTATTCAACTGCATCTGGAGATGGATGACACGCTGCCGCTGGTTCGCGCACATGAGGTTGCGGACGCTCTGGAACGGGCGCTGCGTGAGCGCTTTCCCGGTGCCGATATTTTGATTCATCAAGACCCTTCCTCGGCCGTGCCTGAAGAACAGCGCGGACGGATTGAGGTGTGATCCAGCCTGTATTTGTTTGAGAAATGTGATAGAAAATGGATTGTGCGGCATTATTTTGCCTGACCTGAATCAATTCAGCTCAGGACATTTGTTATAATATGCTTAAAAAGGTGAGCGACGATTCGCCAAGGCGATCCGTCAGATAGAAACATCCTGCAAAACTACATCTACAAGTCCAGAGGTTGTCATGATCAAGAAAATCGGAGTATTGACGAGCGGTGGCGATGCGCCAGGCATGAATGCGGCGATTCGCGGCGTAGTACGCGCGGCGCTGACGGAAGGTTTGGAAGTCTACGGTATCTATGATGGCTATCAGGGCTTGTACCAGGATCGCATGGAGCAGTTGGACCGCTACAGCGTGTCTGATGTTATCAATCGCGGCGGCACCTTTTTAGGGTCGGCGCGCTTCCCCGAGTTTCGCGACGATCATGTGCGTGAAGTCGCGGTTCAGAACATGAAAAACCGTGGTCTTGATGCGCTGGTGGTGATCGGCGGTGACGGTTCCTATATGGGTGCCAAACGCCTGACTGAAATGGGCTTCCCGTGTATCGGTCTGCCGGGCACCATCGATAACGATGTGGCGGGCACCGACTACACCATTGGGTATTTCACCGCGCTGGAAACCGTTCTGGAAGCCATCGACCGCTTGCGCGATACCTCTTCTTCTCACCAACGTATTTCCATCGTGGAAGTGATGGGACGCCACTGCGGCGACCTGACGCTGGCTGCGGCAATTGCCGGGGGCTGTGAGTTTATCGTATTGCCGGAAGAAGCGTTTAAACCTGACGATCTGGTGTGTGAAATCAAAGCGGGCATCGCCAAAGGGAAAAAACACGCCATCGTCGCCATCACTGAACACATCTGCGATATCGACGAACTGGCGCGCTATATTGAAAGAGAAACCGGGCGTGAAACGCGCTCAACGGTGCTGGGCCACATTCAGCGCGGCGGTTCTCCGGTCGCCTATGACCGTATTCTGGCGTCGCGTATGGGCGCGTACGCCATTGAACTGCTGCTACAAGGTTACGGCGGTCGCTGTGTTGGCATCCAGAATGAAAAAATGGTGCATCACGATATCATCGATGCCATTGAGAACATGAAACGGCCATTCAAGCTTGATTGGCTGGAAACGGCGAGAAAGCTGTTCTAACGTTAGCATCATGTGGTGTTTAGTCATCAAAGCCATCCCGCCGTATGACGGCAGGGTGGTTTTTTTTCTTGATGCGGCAGTCTGTCGGGAGCGTGTCAGGTTGCTGTCAGGTCGCTGTCGTGTTCGCGGCAGCCGGGTGGGCGTAGGTTGAGGCTGTGTTTCATTCTG
The DNA here is from genome assembly GCF_025962675.1 of Candidatus Symbiopectobacterium sp. NZEC127. NCBI lineage: Bacteria > Pseudomonadati > Pseudomonadota > Gammaproteobacteria > Enterobacterales > Enterobacteriaceae > Symbiopectobacterium > Candidatus Symbiopectobacterium sp. NZEC127. The sequence goes on along the minus strand of NZ_JAGFPG010000005.1, from coordinate 56,349 downwards.
TGAAAAAACAGCCATGAGGAAAACAACCATGAATACCAATCCGATCAAAACATTACGCCTTGCCCGTGCCTGGTCTCAGGAACAACTGGCGGAACTCTCTTCTTTAAGTGTCAGAACCGTTCAGCGCATCGAGAATGGTGAGCGTGCCAGCCTGGATACGCTCGGCGCCATTGCCGCGGCGTTTGGCGTGAATGTTACCGAGTTGATGACGGAAGAGAGTGAGCAAACCCTGAGCGGAGAATCGCTTGAGCTGCGCGTTCAGGCAGCAAAACGTCAGGTGCGGCAGGAGAGTCGTTTCTGGCGCTCGCTTGTGGTTTATGTTGTGGTCAATCTGGTGCTGTTTGTGGTGAACCGAATGACATCGCCGGGTTCCCACTGGTTCCTATGGCCGCTGCTGATCTGGGGCGGTTTTCTGGCGCTGAATGCCGTGAAGGTGTTCTGGCTGCGCGATCGTTGGCAGCGCTGGGAGCAGGCGCGTGTACAGCGGGTGCTGCGTAAGCCATAATAGGTCGTACACATTAACGGGTTGGGCTGGCGCACAGCCAGCGTTTATAGAGAGATAATAGAGGTCTTCGCATGACAAAAGTGACCGTTGCCGCAACGCAGATGGCGTGTTCCTGGGATCTGCCCAAGAATGTTGAGAATGCCGAAAAACTGGTGCGACAGGCGCACGCCAAGGGTGCTCAAATAATCCTGATTCAGGAGCTGTTCGCCGCACCTTACTTCTGTATCGATCAGAGTCCTGAGCACTATGCCTTGGCGCAAACGCTGGAAACCAGCCCGCTTATCAAACACTTCTCCGCACTGGCGGCAGAGCTTGAGGTGGTATTGCCGCTCAGCTTCTTTGAGCGCGCCAATAATGCCTACTACAACTCGCTGGTGATGATCGACGCCGACGGCAGCGTGCTGGATGTGTACCGTAAAACCCACATCCCCAATGGCCCGGCGTATCAGGAAAAGCAGTTCTTTATCCCTGGCGACACTGGCTTCAAGGTGTGGCAAACCCGTTACGCCAAGGTCGGCGTGGGCATCTGCTGGGACCAGTGGTTCCCGGAAACCGCGCGCAGCCTGGCGTTGCAGGGCGCAGAGTTGATTTTCTACCCTACCGCGATCGGTTCTGAACCGGCTTACCCGGATATCGACAGCCAGCCGCACTGGACGCGGGTGCAGCAGGGCCACGCGGCCGCCAATCTGGTGCCGGTGATTGCCTCTAACCGTATTGGGACTGAAGCGAGCAAATATATCGATGGGCTGGAAATGACCTTCTACGGTTCCTCTTTCATTGCCGATCAAACCGGTGCGCTGTTGGCGCAGGCGAACAAAACGGATGAAGCCGTGCTGCTGCACACCTTCGATCTGGAAGCGATCGCCGCGCAACGCGCCAGTTGGGGGCTGTTCCGCGACCGTCGTCCGGAGATGTACACGGCGCTCGGCACCTCTGACGGCAAGACCCGGAGATAATCGATGTCACCTTCGACTCTCACTTCAACGCCGCGTCAGGATGGCTTTTTTATGCCCGCCGAGTGGGCACCGCATGATGCGGTGTGGATGATTTGGCCCTATCGCTTGGATAACTGGCGCAATAACGCCTTGCCTGCGCAGCAGACGTTTGCCGCGGTAGCACAGGCGATTGGTCAAAAGACGTCGGTGATCATGGCTGTGCCAGCGCAGCAGATGGCGCAGGCGCGTAGCCTGATGCCTGCAACGGTGACGCTGGTTGCGATGGAAAGCGATGACGCCTGGATGCGTGATACCGGCCCGACCGTGGTGCTAAACGGTAACGGTGAGCGCCGGGGTATCGACTGGAAATTTAACGCCTGGGGCGGTGAACTGGGCGGGTTATACGACGACTGGCGACAGGATGAACAGGTGGCGCAGCAGGTGCTGGCGCACCACGGCGATGCTCGCTATGCGGCACCGCTGATTCTGGAAGGCGGCTCTATTCACGTTGACGGTGAAGGCACGCTGTTGACCACGGCAGAATGCTTGTTAAACCCGAACCGCAATCCTCATCTGAGCAAGGCTGAGATTGAGCAGTTGATGCGTGATTACCTCAATATTTCCACCGTCATCTGGTTGGAAGAGGGGGTGTACAACGACGAAACTGACGGTCACATCGATAACATGTGCTGCTTTGTACGTCCCGGTGAAGTGGCGCTGCACTGGACGGATGACGAAAACGATCCGCAGTATGCGCGCTCCATCGCGGCGTATCAGGTCTTGTCCCAAGCCCGGGATGCGCAAGGGCGTGCTCTGAAGATCTGGAAGCTGCCTGCGCCGGGTCCGCTTTATGCCACGGAAGAGGAAGCGGTGGGCGTTGCTTCGGGTGATGCGATTGAACGTTTAGCCGGTTCGCGTCTGGCGGGTTCTTACGTGAATTTTCTGATCAGCAATCAGCAAATTATCTTCCCGTTGTTGGATGCGCGTACCGATAATACGGCGCGTGATCTGCTGCAACAGATGTTCCCGGATTACGCCATTGTGGGCGTGCCTGCGCGCGAAATTCTGTTAGGTGGTGGCAACATTCACTGCATTACTCAGCAGATCCCGTCAGTTCGTTAAGCCGGTTTTTCTATCAGCAAAAAGGCTCCGATAACAACCGGAGCCTTTTTCTTATCTGACAGTGACCTATTTGGTCGGTTCTTTATCCAGATTATCCGCAGGCAGTTCACCAGGCAGATAGCCGGGCAGTCGGCCTGCCGGGATAATCGCCATCATGGACAGGAAGGCCATGATCAGCAGACCAAACTTCAGTGCCTTCAGGCGTGATTCCTCATTAACGCGCACCGCTTCGGCCACTTGCTCCGGCGTTGCCGTGGTTTGCGACAGCACGGTGAGCAGACGGTCATTGCTGATAAAGTTAATATTATCCAGATTCACCTGCGCCTGAATTTCAGGGGTCAGCACCGGGGTTTGCACAATGTTGCGCATCACGCTGGAACTGAGCAATCCGACCAACAGCGCACCGGCCACGGCGGTACCAATCGCATTCGCCAGATTGTTGGTGGTGCCGCGCAGTGAGCCGACGTCACCTGCCAGCTCTTTCGGTGAAGCACTCACCAATACGTTAAACAGCAGGGTGACCAGCGAGCCCTGACCAATGCCGAACGCCACCAGCCCAAACAGCACCGCAAATTCGCTCCAGTTGTTACGCACCACGAAGGCGAGCCACAGCAGCGAAAGGGTACAAATAATAAAGCCATAACGACCAATCTTTTGCGGCGTCAGCTTGTGGTAAAAGCGCACGATAAGCGTTGCGGAGAAGAATACGGATAGGTTGAATGGCATCATGGCGATGGCGGTTGCCAACGGCGTGCTGCCCTGCACAATCTGAATGTAGAGGGGCACGGAAAAATTCAGCATCGCTTCCAGTGCGACCACCGCAAACATGGCGACCACAGCAGCTCGCTCCGTGGGCGAGGTAATCACTTCCAGCGCCAGCAACGGGGTTTTGCCCTTTTCTTTCACGCGTCGAGTCCAGACCACAAAGAGCTGACCGAGTACGATACCCACTACGATCATAAAGGGGGCCGGAGAGAAGCCAAGCAGGTCAAAAGGTGCAGCGTCCCGTACCAGACCCATTCCCCAGCGGTTGAGGTTGTTGAAGCCGAAAGAGAGCAGAATGATGGAGGTTGCCGCCAGTACCACGCCGATAATATCAATGCTGACTTCCGGTCGGCCCTTATCCGCTTTCATGCGAAAGCTGAGAATGAAAATGACGGCGGACAAGACGATCAGCAGACCGAACGCCGGACGCCAACCGATATAGGTACCCAGCACGCCGCCAATTAAAAATGCCGCCACACCCGCACCGGCGCGTGCAGAACCCAGCGTACCGAGCGCGGTGGCTTGTTGTGCTCCGCGATAATTCTCCGCAATCAGTGCCACCAGTGCGGGTACCAACGCTGCTGCCGTCAGGCCGCTGAGGGCCTGTGCACTGATCATGATGGTGGCGTTCGGGCTGAACGTCATCATCACCTGAGCGACACCGAACAGCAGCACGGTGGAGCGAAATATGATCAGTGGGCCAAACCGCTGGTTGAGTTTTGCGCCCAACATAACGAAACCGGCGACGGACAGCGAATAGACAACGATACCCGTTGCAATGGTGGTGGGCGGCACATTGAAGCTGTTCACCATGCCGCCCAGCGCGACGGGGAGCGAGGCGACGTTGAATGACATCAGAATCTGGGCGAGTGCGATGGTGATCATCGGTACCCATGACGCCTTCTCATCTGTCACTGTGTGCGGTGTTGATTGATTCACCATAATGGTTATCCCCTTATTATCCTTGTCTTTTTGTGAGTTTTACGTCGTTAGTGTGGTAGCGATGATCAGCATTTTTCGGTGTAAGGTTCGGAGACGAACATATCCATACCCAGACTGCGGGAGAGAAAGCGTGCGGCCAATTGGCCTTTGACGCTGTTGCCCGCGCCGTCAAGCAAGGGCGCAAAGGTGCCTAAACCGCCCTTACCGGGCGAGACCGTGACGATACCGCCGCCAATGCCGCTCTTGCCGGGGAGGCCAATATCGTAGAGCCAGTCGCCGGATGTCTCATACAGCCCGGCGGTGACCATCACGGCCAGGGCGTAATGGCACACGTCATTGTTGACCACGCGATCGCGGGTGACGGGGTTGACACCACCATCGGCCAGGGTCGCCCCCATCACCGCCAGATCGCGCGCGCTGATGTTCAGTGAGCATTGGCGGGTATACAAATCGACGGCAATGGCCGGATCGCAGCCGAGCCGCCCGTAGCTGTAAAGCAGATTGGCGATACCGCGATTGCGGAAATTGGTCTCACAGGCGGATTGATACACTTCCTCGTTAAGGGTGAGTTCTCTGCCCGCGAAACCGCATAACCCGCTGTAAATGAAATTCCATTTTTCGTCGCTGGTATTGCCGGGGATCAGGCTGGTGGTGGCGATTGCCCCTGGGTTCACCATCGGGTTGGTGCGGGCGTCTGCGGTAAATTCAACGGCCGTGACAGAGTTGAACGGCATACCGGTACTGTTTACGCCCAGCTTTTCGCGCGCGACGCGGGCACCCAGTGCCTGACACACCAGCGCGAAGACGAAGGGTTTCGATACGCTCATGATGGTGAATTCATAATCCACATCACCCACGGCGTGTACAGCACCGTTGGTACCGACCATACAAATGCCGTACAGCGCGGGAGGCACGCGTTCGAGTGCAGGATAAACTTTAGAAACGACGCCCTCGTGGTTCTGCCCAAAACGCTGGTGGGCTTCTTGTATCAATCGCGTAACGGTGTCCTGGTCCGGCAGATGCCCGGTCGAAACATAGGGGCTAAAGGTATTGCTGGGATCGTCAAAGGGCATGGTGATATCTCCGTAATAAACCGCTATTTTCCTTACTTATCAATTTAATAGGGGCATCATTGAGATGCTTCTTCCCTCTATAGAGCGTAGTACAGCGCGGCATGATGATTACGGTTTGATTTGAGACGCATGCGCCTTAGGGTAAAAGACAGGGTTTATATAAAATAATAATTATCAGGTAATTTAAGATATTTAATCCTGTAAATTTGGATTTTTTTTTTAAAAAATAAAAGTTTTAATTTAGCAACGTGAAAAATTCACTGCGAAGTATTTAATTACTGGCGTGAGGCGGGGTAAAGGTTTCAGAAAAAGAGTACAGCGAGGGACGGGGATAAGAGAATAAAACAGCGTATCCGTAACACGGATACGCTGTGGCAGTATTACTGCATTATGCGCGTTTGGCTTCTGCGGCGGCTTTTACGATCACGGCAAAGGCATCGGCTTTCAGTGAAGCGCCACCTACCAGTGCACCGTCGATATCCGGCTGCGTGAAGAGTTCAGCGGCGTTGGCAGCGTTGACCGAACCACCGTACTGAATGATGACCTGATCGGCGACCGCCTTGTCCTGTTTGGCGATATGGTCACGGATAAACTTGTGCACCGCTTGTGCCTGAGCAGGGGTCGCTGATTTGCCGGTACCAATAGCCCATACGGGTTCGTAGGCGATGACAGTGTCGTTGAATGCCGCTGCACCCAAGGTGTTCAATACGGCATCCAACTGACGGGCCACCACGGCTTCGGTTTCGCCAGCTTCGTTTTCGGCTTCGGTTTCACCGATGCACAGCACGGGGATCAGCCCGGCTTCTTTCAACACGCCAAATTTTTTCGCAATGAAGGCATCGCTTTCTTTGTGGTAGGTGCGGCGTTCGGAGTGGCCGATGATGATGTATTTTGCACCGATGTCTTTCAGCATGGTGGCAGAGGTTTCGCCCGTGTAGGCGCCGGACAGGTTAACATCGACGTTCTGTGCGCCGAGGGCAATGCGGCCACCGGCCAATTGATGATTTGCCTGATCCAGATACAGCTCGGGCGGCGCGATGGCGACGTTGCAGCCAGTCACGGTGCTGAGTTCTTTACGCAAACCGGCGATCAGCTCAATAACCATGTGCGTGCTGCCGTTCAGCTTCCAGTTACCCATTACTAATGGATGACGCATCTTTTTTCCTCCGAATAGGGATAGCAAGTAATTTTATTTTTCAGACAGTATAGAGACCAAACCCGCGAGAAGCTCGGATTTTCATCACTCAATGCCAGCGCGATCACGGTTCAGATAGCGTTAGCTTAATCGGTTCAACAGCGAATGTTATCCCTTTTTCCCCATTATCTGCCACTACATATCGCAATGCGCCTTCCGTTTGTTGGTAAAAGCCCTGACGTTTGCCGATATCCAGCAATTCCGTGACTTTCTTGCTGCTTTGTTCCTCTGAGAGCGAGGGGATGAAATGGCGCAGCAGTGCGGCCATATACTGGATAGCCTGCGCGCGGCGTGCGCCGGTTTCAGGATCGCCCGCCAGAGGGTGGTAGGTAAGCTGCATGGTTTTTATTTTGCCGGTGCCTCGCTCCAGGGCGGTTGAGGCATAGAGTTGGGCATTGATTCTGCTCGCAGCCCGCGTCAGCGGTCCGGCGGGCTCGCCGGTATCCACCGCGCGGAATTCACCTATCGGTAATGAGGGGTTGCTGAGGTTATAGCGCGTGCGAAATTGTGGAATAGTCTGGTCGAACGTTGGCGCGTCGGGCAGCAGGTAAGGTGCCACCGTGGCGTCTTTTGACGGCATAAGGGGTTGCGCGTGAACCTCCGGTCCAGACGTCAGTAGAAGCAGGAGTAACGCTGGGGCAACGAGTCGTATAGTCATAGTTCCGCTATTGAAGTGTTACGTTTTCAAGAGAGAGCGTTGCCAGAGCGGGATCGGCGGCACTGACAACGGGCGCTTGTCTGATTAAAGCGGGATTTGGGCGCGATTGTCAAAAGGCACGTGCTGGCACACCCTTGTCGATCCCTTCTGTCAGCAAGAGGTACTCACCTTTCGAATAAAGGCGTCGATGAGAGAATATACAATACCTTTTCTTTGTTAGCGTTATATTACGCATTGTTGTTTATTTGTGGTTGTAGGGTGAATAAATATTATCAACCAAAATGAGAGGTTATTAACAGTATTTAAAATATTCGCAATAATGTATCACGGTATACGTAAGTGGCAATTTCTCTTGATATATAACCCGTTAGCCAGTGTGTAAATTATATCGGTTTCAACATAATAATATAACGTATTGAGGGGAGAGAAATGAGAGTAAAATCAATTCTAACTGCCGCTATTCTTTCGTGCTTTGGGATGACCGCGAATGCGGAGCAAGTCATGGACACGGATGTGGTGGTGGTCGGTGCCGGGGCATCAGGGTCTGCGGCAGCCTATGCATTAACCGAACAGGGCCTGAAGGTTATCAATTTGGAGAAACTTCCGCAGACCGGGGGAACCGGACAATTTTCGGAAGGGATATTTGCCGTCGAAAGTAAAATACAGCGGGAAAATAATCATGTATTTACCCGCGATCAGGCATTTAAGCTCATCATGGATTACAGCCACTGGCGACCAAATGCCAAGCTGGTACGCAATTATATTAATAAATCAGCGGATACCATTGATTGGCTACAAGATCTCGGCGTTCATTTTGAGAAACTGACTTCGAATTATCCCGGCGGTTATTATACCTGGCATATTTATCAGGGCCGTGGGCGCGCGGTGATTGATGTTCTGCAACAGCATTTTGCCGAAAAGGGCGGGAAACTGCTGGTAAAAACGGCAGGCAAACAGCTCATCACCGATGAAAAAGGAAAAGTGGTAGGACTCATGGCCGAAAGTTCTGCCGGTGAAGCCATTCGTATCAATGCCAAAACCGTGGTTATTGCCACGGGTGGTTTCGGCAGCAATAAAGAGATGCTGACCGAGTATACGCGCTTCCCCGATGTGGAAGTGATCGGTATCCCGGGAAAAGTGGGTGACGGCATTAACATGGCCTGGGCGGCAGGCGCGGCAAAAGATGGCCGTGAATTTATCAATATGTCCTATCGTCCGGGGCCGTCAAAAGAGTCCACCACCAACCATTACGCGGCTTCTGCCAAACAGCCCCATTTGTGGCTAAACACCAAAGGCGAACGATTCACCAACGAGGCCAATATTGAGCAGTGGCCTTTTGCTGGCAATGCCCTGGAAAATCAGGGTGGAACCATGTTTGTGCTGTATGACGAGGACACCAAAAACTACATGGTCGATCACGGCATTGATGTTGGCGTAGGCGTGATGGTTCCCGTTGCTACCAAGCTCACCAAACTGGAAGAGCACTTTGCCAAAGGCGAGGCTGCCGGAAAAGCGTTCCGTGCGAATTCCATCAAAGAGCTGGCGCAAAAAACCGGCATGGATTACCAAACGCTGAAAGACAACATTGAGCGTTACAACCAGTTTTGCAACGTCCGCCACGATGAAGATTTCGTGAAAGATGCGCGCTATCTGCGCCCTGTTGCGAAAGCGCCGTTCTATGCGGTGAAGAGCGTAGCAACCTCACTCGGCACCTTGGGCGGCGTGAAGGTGAACGAAAAATTGCAGGCGGTTGATGATAAAAACGTCCCGGTTGCTGGCCTGTACGTAATCGGCAACGATGCCGGGGGCATGTACGGTGACAGTTACGATCTGGTGATGGCGGGCAGCACCGTTGGCTTTGCCATCAACTCGGCGCGCATTGCGGCGGAGAATATTGCGCAAGATCTGGGGGCAAAAAAGCCACAGATCATGAAAGCCAGCGATAAAAAGAGCTAATTGCCTTCCTCCTGTAATGTATTTACAGATTCACTCGGGTTGATTCAGCCTGAGTGAATCAACTGACGGTTGTCATCACGATTAATCCTTTCATAACATTGCTTTCAACAAATGCCTTTAATTTCCCTTTCATCGATTATGTTATGCAACATGTCAACGACGCTATTTACTCTCCTTTATTCCTGCTGTCTTTGGACCTAAAAACGCGCGGGTAAATTAACACTGTGAAATTAACAAAGTGTGGTTTGGTGCGGTAGTAATTCTACACCGGAAGCGGCAAACTGGTGTGCACAACGTTACTCGATATTGACCAATTGAATTTTCACGGTTAATTACCATTTGATGTGCTTATATCGTTCGACAAAACAGGGAAATAATAATGAGACACATTTTCCACCAAATGCCCTGGATATACCCGAAAGATATTGTCGAACTTCGCGAATTATATCAACGGCATGGCACTCTGGTGCATTATAAGAAAGGCACCATCATCAAGAGTCGTGGCGAATCACAGCGGTTATTCTATTTGGTTAACGGGCTCTGTATGTATTATGCCAACTATGTCGAGAATAACCCGATGTCATTCTCACTGGTGTTGCCAGAACGTACTATGGGGGATATCACTTGCATTACCCAACAGCATGTTAATGTCACCACTATCGTGATCCGGGATGCAGATATTCTGGTGGTGCCGCCCGATATTTTACTGGATGCCATGCGGCAGGATGCCGAATTGGCGATAAAAATATGCCGTCACGTTGTAGCCAAGCAGGAGAGCAGCCTGGAGGCGGTCATCACCAACACCAGTTGCGAACCCTCGCAACGCCTCAAAATTTTACTGAAAAGCATGTTATTAGAAAGCGGGATTGAGATTAAAGCCGGTTGGTATGCGGTGCCGCTGACGTTGACCCATGAGGAATATGGTCAGATTATCAACGTGACTCGCGTCACCATTTCCAGAATACTGGCACATTGGCAAAACGAAGGGCTGATATGTCGGGAAAATAAAACGATTGTTGTCCATCATCGGCTGTTTGAGGATGTGTATGACTGGCTCAGTTATTTTCCTGGGAAATGATTTTCCTTATCAAGAATACTCTGCGGTCACACTATTAATGCTGTTGAGTAGGGCCTCGGTGGTAGGATAGCCTATAAGCTATTGCACAATAATGATTGCCCTCTGAATTTTAAACCAGAGTTTGTCTATTGATATTCAGAATATTAAGTTTATAAGGGAAGGGATAACGTTAACTGTAGTAAAATTTGAGTTCCTTAGGTATCAAATCGTTTTTATATAAATAACTTTATTGCAAATTAATGCAATCGAAATGATCTCAACGCTTCTATCTATGCGTTGATAGGTTTTCGTTATAGTCCTAATTCAACTCTATTCTGTAGCAGTAATCATATTATTTCTCCTGATTTTTAGGTTTATACTCTTTTTTCTGTTTATCTCTCTATTTTTATGGGCATTTTTAATGCATGCAGGGTGAATTGAGCAATTCAATTTACCGTTCTACACTCAATTTTGAAATTGACACTTTTGCAAACACATCAAGATATTTATTAGTCAACTAATATATTAATAGGCACGAGGTATTACTATGGCACTTCAGGATGCATACACCCGAATTGGATATATAAATCCTAATGCAACCACTACAAGTCTATACCTTAGACACAGGATTGGTAACGATCCTAACAGAGAGTCGTGGATTTATTACTATGAGCCGAATAATAATGATGTGGTTTCTTTACCAAGACTTCCCATTAGGATTGAACGAAGCGGGGTTGGTAATAGAGACTACTGGTATATGAATGTAGAGACAAATAGGGGGGTATTCAGAATAGCGGATAACTTCTACTGTTCATTTTCAAGCTCTGATCAGAATACAAACAGATGTACAGTTGATATGCCTGCGATGAAATTTAGAATGTATTTTTATAAACCAGATGGTAGTCCTGGTTCATCGGGGTGTACAAAATCTATAACATTTTAAACAGGAGGATGGTATGAGCATCTGGGACCAATTTTATCAACTGAATGTGCTAGAAATTGATTTTAAAGACTCACTCAGCACGAGTGCCGTTATTTATGGTAATGGCCGTAATCAGGTTGCTATTTCTATTCATGTAAGAGTTATGTCATCGGTCACGACTGTTTTGCCGTTGACGGACCAAGAAATATTCGATGCCATTTATCTCTGTAACTACCGTGATGGTTCCAGGTTATCAAGTGATTGGCAACTGTCTAAAACTCCTGGAGATTATGTTGGCGCTGTAAATTATCTGAGTGCCAATAGTGCAGATTCACTGACACCAGGAGATAACTTCCTGACCTGTTATCTGAGCTGTGGAAAAGCAATACCTAGTACTCTGATTTCATTGGGGATAGACATACCGGGGGTCGGTAAGTTTGATACCTCCGAACATGGCACTACTACCCTAAATGGGCCTGGTGGGGGAAGTGGTAGCGTTTTCAAAAACCCTCAAAATATCACCATCTCGTCACTTGAACCTATAGATTATGGTGTTTCATCCAACATAGTAATATCTGATGGTTGGAGCCGTCTCGAGCAAATGAATTTGCTCTCGGATAAGCTGCCTGTCAACCTAAGTTCAGATCATTCCCCTGCTGATGGTAGTGAAGCCGTGTTTAATAAGGGGAAAGCCTATTACCGGTCGCTACGAATATCTTCAAAAGAGGGCTGGCCTTTTGTTCTTAAAATAATTAATGGTAATAGAACGCCGGTACCTGGATATAATGTAGTAACCCGGAGCGGGCAATCAGGTGTTGATATTTTATGTGGTTTCAATACGCGTGATGATAAATTACCCGCGCCTGTACAGGTGTACGATACGAGTATGGTATTTATCGATATGAGCGAGTTTGGTGTAAGGAGCTCAACGTCTGGTGGATTGGCTATATTTGGTAAGAACTCGCAATACAGGCCGACAGAATGGACGTTAAAACTTCCACTTAGTAATGCTGTTTTTAACACCACAATAGATCGTTCAAGTATCGCTATTGCAATGCTTCATGTCAGACATTGTGCTTATTTCTATACCGGCGAAACATGGGGTAGTAAAGGATGGAATAACTCTCCTATACCTGCTCATATTTCTGTCTTCGATCAATTTGGAAATTCTGGTATTATTAGCATTTCAGTAAGTGAAAATAAAGATGAAATAGGGAGATTGATAATCAACGGTGTTTCTGTAGCCAGTTGATGATCGGTTTTGCATGTTTAGGTGCGCTTGAAATATAAATCTCATGTGAAATGATTATTATCAATAAGTGATTTAAACGATGAACAATACATTCTCGTCCCAATCTGGTAACTTTGTCGGTGCGCTGGAAACTCAGGTCGATCCACGTACGGGGCAGTTTATGGTTAATTTCCCATTAGCCAACGTAGTGGGAAATAATCAACTGGGGCCTGAGCTCTCTTTGTCGCTACGTTATTCTCCGTTAAATATGACGGACGCTGGGTTTGGCAGAGGGTTTGGCATTGGTCTGACACAGTTTAATAATCGCAATAACCTCTTGGAACTGAGTGACGGTGAACAATACCGGGTTATGCCTGGCTCAGATATTGTGCGCAACAAGAAGTTAGATAACTTTCGCTTTTCGTATACCAACGGATTTGATGCTGCTGATGGATATACTGTCTTGTGGAAGGAGGGGAAAAAGGAGTTATTAACCATTACTGATGATGGTCAAACGTTCGTGACAACCAGAGTGATTTCGCCCTTGGGACGCACACTGACTTTATTCTGGAATTGGAGTGGACAATATGCCAGGTTGTCCCGTATTGATGATGAGTTCGGAACATTATTACGGGTTGAGTATGGCTATGCTGTCAATATGGTTGTTTGGCCGGGTTCATCCGATGAGTATCAGGTTTTATTTGAGCGGATTAATGATACCTGGCTGAATACACTGCATCGCCAGGTCTCTGGTACGGAAAGCCTGCGCTGGTATTTTGAATACGACTCTGTTGACGGCACGCCAAACCTTTTGCTGACAGGGGTGCGCTATCCTACCGGAATGACGGAAAAAGTGGATTACAGCCTGTTACAGGGTTTGCAATTCCCGGCGAATTCCGGTCTGGGGCGTTTACCTGCGGTACTTTCTCATAGCCGAAGCCCGGGAAGTGGTCAGCCTGATACCCTGACGTACTACAGTTATACGGCCCATAATTTTTTGGGTTACAACGGCAACTTTGGCATCTGGTCGGCAAACAGTGATTATATCTATACCACGCTAACGGATTATACCTATGGTTCAACCCAAACGGTGTCTTACGGCAATGAGAGCATTACTGTCATCCGCACCTACAACAACTATCACCTTCAGGTGAGTGAAGAGACGATGCGGCAAGGCGACCTCTACCGCACGGATTTTGCCTATTATGCAGAGCAAGGCGTTTTTATTGATGGTCAGCCGCCGCAATTCCAGCTTCCCCGTGAAAAAAAGGAAACCTGGACGGATATCAATGGTACGCGCCGGGTACAAACGACGGTGACCACGTTTGATCCAAGCGGTAATCCCACGCGGGAAGTGGCACCCGACGGAACGGAAACTGTAATGACCTGGTTTGCCATGGAGCCCAATGGGTTTGTCCGCTTTATGCAGGACCAGACCGTTATTCCACGCAATACCGCGTATGTGGCTCCCGTCAGGCGCACCCATTACACCTATAAAACCCTGGGGGCGGCCGGACACGTGGTGCAGGATCAGGAGTCAGACTATGCCGACGATGTTCTCCTGAGTCGCCGTGTATACACCTACAATCAGACTCTCGGTAATGCAGAATATGGCCGGATAACGCGGATCACCGATACCCAATATGAAAATGGTGAGGCCTCCTCGGCATTTACCAACAGTCAGTCCTTTACGACCGTGATTACGCAGGGGGTGATGCACCAAACCATCACGTTTACCGGGTATGACGGTTTGCAATTGCTATCAAGCCGTGAACAATCCGTATATTCCGGCCTGCTGTTACGTGATACCAGCCCACAGAATGTGACGGTGCAATACGCCTACGATCGGCTGGGGCGTTCGCTGCGGAGAACGCTGGCACCGGGCACGCCGTATGAAAATACCACCACCTGGTCATATACCCTGGGTGCGAATGGCCCGGAAACGATGGAAACCGATGCCTCGGGTAATCAGGTAAAAACCCAGTTTGACGGCATGGGGCGGGAAATTGATACGCGGCGTCTGGACAGAGACTCGACGCTGCAGTGGTTTACTGTCTCATCGCACAATTATAACGTTTTTGGCGAAACGGACGGTGGCACAGGGAGTGACTGGCTGACCGGAACGTCTGAACGTTTTTCCGTCAATGTTACGGCAACCCACGATGGCTGGGGGGCGGTAAGTGCGCTGGCCTTTACTGATGGCACCAATGAGCTGCAAAACCTCGATATGGTGGGGGTGACCCAGGCCGTATACAGCAGCGGAAACCGCGCTGGCAGCACGTTGCGCACCGGCCTGCTGACTACTGTATTTGACAAACAGAGCTATCTGCCCGTTACGGAGAGCAGGACATCGGTGTCCGGCAGCCCGCAGGGCAGTCGCCACTACGCCTGGGATGGGCTGGGGCGTTTGCGGCTGGAGACGGACGAACTGGGTAACGCAACCGGTCGCACTTATGACGCCTACGATCGGGTGCTGACCCAGACCCTGCCGGACGGCAGCGTGGTGACGCGGACTTATGCGCCCCAGTCTGCAGAAGAGCAGGTGATCGCCATCAGCGTGACCGGTCCGGATGCGGCAGGCAATACGCGAACCTGGCTGCTCGGAAGCCAGGAGTTTGACAGTCTCGGCCGGGTAACCCAACGCCTCAGCGGCGGGCGACTGACCCTGTTTACTTATCAGGGCGCTTCCCCGGTTCCCACTACCGTTACCCAACCCTCCGGCGACCTCATCACGAGCACCACCATTCCTGAACTGGGCAATGCGATCAGCAGTGTTACGGCGGGCGGAGTGAGCCAGACCTTTAGCTATGATAACCGCACGGCCGATTTGCTGAAGGCAAAGGAGGGGGGAACCGAAAACACCAACACCTGGAATCCGTCCGGTAGCCTGAAAAACGAAGCCTTTGCGCGAAATGGGGCCACCCGCACGGCGGCACACACCTACACGCTGGCGGGGCAGCCGGTCACCTATAGCGATATCACCGGCAAGCTGACGCGCTATGAGATGGACGGGTTTGGGCATATCATCACCATTATCGACCCGGCGCTGCAAACCACCATGCAGTACGATGCACTGGGGCGACTGGTGTCTCAGGCGGTGACGGATACCGCGACATCATCGGCGCTGACCACCTCGCTGGGGTACGATGATTTTGGCCGGGAAGTGACGCGCACACTCAGTGACAATAACGGCACAACGATCACTCTGACGCAGACCTGGCTGGAGAACGACCTGCTGGCAACGCGCACGACGGTGCGTAATGGCAGTCAGATACGGGCAGAAGTCTACGATTACGATACGCGCAATCGTCTGGTGAGCTACAGCGCCACGGGCAGCAGCTTGCCGCCGGATGCCTATGGTCATGCCATGTCAGGGCAGACCTACCGTTATGATGCGTTGACCAACCTGACGTCGGTGACGACTACATTGGCAGACGGCACCTCGGATACCGCGACCTATCATTATGCCAATCCGCAAGACCCGACCCAACTGACCTCTGTAACCCATACCCACAGTGGTTTTCCGCCGAGCATTGCGTTGCAATATGATGCGAATGGCCGGATGACGCAAGACGATGCCGGGCGCACGCTGGGATACGATACATTGGGACGTCTGATAGCGGTCAGTGGCACGGGTATCAGCGGCGGTGGCTACGGCTATGACGCGCTGAACCAACTGGTGAGCCAACAGGTGAGCAGCAGCGACAGGCGCCAGTTGTATTACCGTGCGGATGAGCGGGTGAATGAAACGCTGATGCAACAGAGCCGGGAATTGCGGCTGATCAAAGCGGCACATACCTGTCTGGGCGTCAGTGACGGCGCTCGGCTGACGCTGACCGGAAGCGACAGCAAGGATAGCCTGCTGTGGTCGCGGGAGGGCGGGCAGGCGACAGGCAGCCTGCATGTGTGGTCACCGTACGGCAGCGGAGACGTGACTGACCTGCTGCCCGGTTTTAACGGTGAGCGGGTCGATCCGGTGAGTGGCACCTACCACCTCGGTAACGGTTATCGCGCCTACAACCCGGTGCTAATGCGTTTTAACTGCCCGGATAGTCTGAGTCCGTTTGGTGCCGGTGGGATAAACCCCTATGCTTACTGCGCGGGCGATCCGGTGAATTACATGGACCCGTCTGGTCACCTGAGTTGGCAGGCGATCACCGGCATTATTGCCGGGGCGATCGGCATTGGACTGGCGGCGTTTACCGCCGGGGCATCCATTGCGGCAGCGGGTGGGGTAGTTGCGGCCATTAATGCGGCATCAGCGACCTCATTGATTGTGGGTGGGCTGGCCGTGGCGGCAGATGTTACTGCTATTGCCAGCGGTGCGACTGAGGCGGTGAACCCAGAGGCTTCGAGCGTGTTGGGATGGGTGTCGTTGGGGTTGGGTCTTGGTTCACTGGGAGTATTGGGTAGAGGTGCGTACAATTCATTAAGTAAAATAGCTTCAGGGAAATCAAACACTACCGTTCAATTGGGTGGTAAAGTGACTGATTTCCGATTAGTTGATGCTCATGTAGGTATGTTTACCGATGTATATAAAAATGAGCAAAGATTAAATATTTTTTCTCATGGGCAGCATGTCAACACAATGAGGCCAGGACAAAAAACACCTATGGGTTCGTATTTGATAAATAATGGTAAATTACTAAATTCGACAGATTTTGTAGAGCAAACAGTCAAAAGTGGTATTGATTTCTCACAGTATAAATATTTGAGGGTTGTTGCGTGTCATTCAGGTGATGGCGATTCATTATCATTTGCTTCTCAATTAAATATCTTAACGCAAAAACCCGTTAAAGGATATAAAGGCGTTGTGAATGTTGATTTAAGTATCGAGCCAGATTATTATTATTCTATATTTAAAAATAGATACGGAAATCGACCTGATGCATTTATTGAAGAGGTTCTATCTCCGGAGAAGAAGCCATTTAGAGTGCTCAAATTAGGTAAGGGTGTTAATTATAAACCAATCTACTTCGGCTATTAACTGATGAGTTTTATGGTGTGTTATATCTTTAAAGTGAGAGGTTTGACTCTCAAGAAAAATTTTCTCGAGAGCTTTAGGTGACGTTCGCAATAATATATATAATGCATATTATATATGGAAAAAATAACGTCTACTTTCTCACCAATAATGCTCACTGGTAATATGCCCCGGACGACGGCGCAGATGCTTGGTCATTTCCCGTTGTTCTTTCAGGCATTGCTGGGTATCGCGCACCATTTGCGGGTTACCGCACAGCATCACATGGCTGGTTTGCGCATTGAGGGGCAACCCGACCGCATTCTCCAGCGCACCGCTGCTGATAAGCGCCGGAACGCGTCCTGTCAGAGAACCAGCCTGCGTTTCCCGGCTGATGACCGTTTGTATCCGCAGTTTGTCGCCGTAGCGCTGCTGTAGCTGCTGCATTTTGGGCAAGTAGCTAAGGTCAGAGGCAAAGCGTGCCGCATGCACTAACACGATGTGCTGGAAACGCTCCAGGTCCTTCCCTTCCTCTAAAATCGACAGATAAGGGCCGATGGCAGTGCCGGTTGCGAGCATCCACAGCGTGTCGCAGTCAGGGACTTCTTCCAGCACAAAGAAACCTGCCGCGTCTTTGGTGATTTCCAATGGCATTCCGGGTTGCAGAGCGTGCAAATGCGGGCTGAGCTTGCCGTCCGGCACCGTGACCAGATAAAACTCAAGAGTGGGATTACTGGGGGCATTCACGTAGGAATAGGCGCGCTGAATGCGCTCGCCGCCAATTTCCAATCCCAGTTTGGCGTACTGGCCCGCAGTGAACGCGGCAATCGGTGCCTGAACCTGAATGCTGAAAAGGCTGTCCGTCCAATTTGTTACTTGAATAACGTTACCGGTTACCCACTCTGCCATAGTGTTGTGCTCCTGATGTTTTTCGGCCACTCAGGCCATCCCCTGACAAAACGGTGCGTCATGGGAGAGGGCCTTTACGATACGCGATTTTTTAACAGCAGTGAAACAATCAATGCAATATACCCGTCATACTTCAAGTTGCAGGCGTGTTGGCTGCTCTCGTTCACCCGAATCACTTACTTGTGTAAGCTCATCGGGATTAATGAATCTCATCCCTGAGATTCACCCTGCGGGCCAGCGCAAGCGCTGTTCAAATCTGTTCCAGACAGATTTGTCACTCACTTGCCGCCTTCCTGCAACTCGAATTATTTAGGGTATAGACGTTGTGAATTCATGCGATTACAGCAGGAAGTCATGCAACGCCGGATCTTTGCGATCGAGATAGTGTGTAGAGCGAATACGCCGGATAGTGCGTGATTTGCCGCGAATCAGCAGGGTTTCGGTGGTGGCGATGTTACCCCGGCGGGCAATCCCTTCCAACAGATCGCCTTTGGTGATGCCAGTAGCCGAGAAGATCACGTTGTCATTACGCGCCATATCGCTCAGCGTCAGTACGCGTCCGGCTTCAATCCCCATTTCTGCACAACGTTCCAGCTCACGCTCACCCAAACGACGGTTTTCCTCGCTGTCCCCTTTAACCTGATGACGTGCAAGCAGGCGGCCTTGCATATCGCCATCCAGCGCACGGATCACTGCGGCGGAAATCACCCCTTCCGGTGCGCCACCGATGCCATACAGCACATCGACTTCGCTGTCAGGCATACAGGTCAGAATTGAGGCGGCAACATCACCGTCAGGAATGGCAAAGACTTTCACGCCCAGTTGCTGCATTTCGGCAATCACCCCGTCATGGCGCGGTTTCGCCAGTGTGATTACCGTAAGCTGCTGTAATGGTTTACCAATTTTGATGGCGATGTTGCGCAGGTTATCCGCTAACGGCAGTGCCAGGTTGATAGCGCCTTTGGCCTGTGGACCGACGATCAGCTTTTCCATGTACATGTCGGGCGCGTGCAGAAAGGTATCTTTTTCGCCGACCGCCAATACGGCGAGCGCATTGGCTTGCCCCATCGCCGTCATTCGCGTGCCTTCAATCGGGTCGACGGCGATATCCACCGCATCACCCACGCCGGTGCCGACCTGCTCACCGATGTAAAGCATGGGGGCTTCGTCGATTTCGCCTTCACCGATGACAATCTGCCCGTTGATATCAACCTGATTGAGCATGATGCGCATGGCCTGCACCGCCGCGCCATCGGCGGCATTTTTATCGCCACGGCCAAGCCATTTGTAGCCTGCCAGCGCGGCAGCTTCTGTCACGCGGGAAAACTCAATCGCCAATTCACGTTTCATGGATACCTGTCTGTTGAGTAATAGGAATAGGGGGAATTGCGCGCGATTTTACCACACTCGCTGCGGGCGGGAGCAGGATGATATCAAGGGAGTGGAGAATACGCCGCTCTGCTGAGCGGCGTCATGAGTATTAACGGTGTGAAGTGGCGAGTTGTGCTTTTTTCTCACTGCCCGGCGCTTTAACCGTAATGGTCAATACCACCGAGAGCAGCAATGCAACGGCCATAAAGCTATAGGACATGCTCGGGTTGCCGGTAATGCCGTTGAGGTAGCCAACCAGCCAGGCGCCGAGGAATGCGCCCAGTGCGCCAAAGCTGTTGATCAAACCAATCGATACCCCAGAAACGTTTTTAGGCAACAGCTCAGGAATCAGGGCGAAGAACGGGCCATAGGGTGCATACATGCAGGCAGCTGCAACCACCAACAGCGCATAAGACACCCAGAAGTGCTGGGTACCAATGGCGTAAGAGGTGAAGAAGGCTAACGATGCGATCAACAGCAGAGGCCAGATAAAGAGCTTGCGGTTCTGCATTTTGTCCGATAGCCAGGAGACCGTCAGCATCAGCACGATGGCAGCAAAGTAAGGCAGTGCCGAGAGCCAGCCGACGGAAACGATATCCAGAGAGGCGGCAGATTTGAGGATCGACGGCATCCACATCATAAAGCCGTAAACCCCGATGCTCCAGAAGGCATGCACGGCACACAGAATAATCACGTTGCGTGAACGCAAGGCTTCACCGTAGTTGCGTACCGGCTTGATGTTCTTTTGTTCGGCATCCATCACCGCCTGGAAATCCGCCTTTTCCTGAGCACTCATCCAGGTGACTTCAGACGGCTTATCGCGTACCAGGAACCACCAGATAAACGCCCAGATAATCGCCGGCGCACCTTCGATAATGAACATTTCGCGCCAGCCGAACGCATTGATCAGGTAGCCGGAGACGATGGACATCCACAGCACGGTGACCGGATTGCCCAATACCAGGAAGGTGTTGGCGCGCGAGCGTTCCTCTTTGGTAAACCAGGTGCTGATGTAAATCAGCATGGAGGGCATCACCGCCGCTTCTACCACGCCGAGGATGAAACGGATCACCATCAGCATCGGAATATTATTGACCAACCCGGTGGCGGCAGCACACAACCCCCACAAGATCAGGCTGACAAAAATCAGTTTGCGCACGCTGCGTTTGACGGCGTAAATGGAACCCGGTACTTGAAAGAAGAAATAGCCGAGAAAGAACAACGCGCCAATCAGTGAAGATGTTCCCTTGCTGATGCCCAAATCCACCTCAATACCTGATGCGGCCGCGAAACCATAGTTGGCACGATCGAGATAGGCGAGGCTGTAGGTAATAAAAATGATGGGCATTAAATACCACCAACGCTGAACAGCTAATTTTTTAGTCGTCATCATGGTTACCTGTTTATTTTGCATTGTTATCATCTGCATCTTAGCGTGCAGCAGGATAATGTTGAAAAACATTCCTGGATGCCAAATCAAATGATAAGGCACATAATGTTATGTAAAAGGATTTATGTGATGCGTATTATTAACCCGCATCATCTTGCATTGAGATCTATTTTAGAAATAGGTGCTCCGAATGAATATTAATTAATCAATGGCAATATAACTGTTGCCGATACTTATTTTGTACTTCTCTGTCATCAGGCATTGTTGACGTTATAAATATGAGAACCTTTTTCCGATTTTATTTTTGTGACAGATATCACTGTAAATCATGTTAAAAAAAGATGTTACCGGCAACGTGATCGGCCTGACATTTGGCGGCGAGTCACGCCGCATTTGGGTGGCAATGGCGCGTTTGGCAGGCGATTACAGCGTACCGCCCAGCGACAGGCGATAATGCAAATCAACGTATTCAATCGTTGGCAGTTTATTGATTTTTTTGATCAATATTTCTGTTGCCACTTTACCCATTTCAAAACGGGGTGTGACAACGCTGGCAATGGCAGGTGTGGTGGCTTGCCCAATATCTAAACCGTGGAAACCGGAAATCGCGATGTGACCCGGAATGTTAAGCGACAGGCGCAGGCACTCTTGCAGCACCCCGACAGCGATATCGTCATTGGTGCAGAAAATCGCATCCACCAGTGGGTACATCTGGCGTATCAGTGCCAGCATATCAGCACCAATCGAGACAGAAGAGACCTTGTTGGGCGATATTTGCATCGGTTCTAATCCCGCTTCCTGCATGGCGCGGCTATAGCCCTGATAGCGCTTGCGGTCGCGCACATCGGACATGGATCCAAAATAGAGCACGTGGCGTTTGCCGCTGGCCAGAATCGCCACCGTCATGTCATAGGCGGCCTGCGTATTGTTGAACCCAACCACAATGCGGCCCGGTAACGGCTCCAGATCCATCACCTGCGCGACGGGAATATTGGCCGAGTCGAGGTATTTGTTGGCGCGCAGCGTGTGTTCGGAGTCGGTAAGAATCAAGCCGGCGATGTTACAAGACAGCAGGTTAACGATCTGCTCTTCTTCCCGGGTTTTATCGTAGTTGTAATTGACCACCAGCGTTTGGTAGCCGTTCAGTGCGGTAACCGATTCAATCCCGGCCAGCAGATCGGAGAAAATCTGGTTATTAAACGAAGGTACCAGAATGCCGATGCGCGGTGCGGGCGCTTGTGCCGCCTCTTTACGTTCATCGGCAGTGTAATTCACTTCCGCCATCACCTGGGCGATGCGCTGCGCGGTTTCAGGCGACACTTTATCCGGCGTGCGCAGATAACGACTGACGGTCATCTTGGTGACGCCTGATAATTGTGCAATGTCCTGTAACGTAACGCGCTGGTTCTTCATGCAGGAAAGCCCGAGTGTCGCCTGATTCAAAACGAGGATTATGCACTGCCGCTTCGGGAAAAGGAAAGCGTGTTACCGGAATACCTCTTGTAACATGGCAATAAGCGCGAAAATAATAAGAGTTTTTCGTGTGTTAGAGAAAGGGGCATAAACGGTAGCCTCTATTCCAGCGGAAATACGCGCAACGGATCACGTAAAAAGTAACCTCTTTTCGTAACATGATATTGAGTGATCTCCTTCACAGTTTTGCGGGTAATAAACCGGTTTGATAATAGGGCGTCTGGCATTGGCGATGTTATTTACGCCGCTGTTATTATCACGACAGCGGCGTTCCACACGATCACTTATTGAGCCTTCTTCTCAGCGGGCTTTGAGTTTCTTATCGTTATCAATAGGACATGCCGTTCTATTATTTATCGGGAAAGCATAATGAAAGATCTTTTTTCGTTAACGAATAAAAAAGTCCTTATTACCGGTTCCGCGCAAGGTATTGGTTTTCTGTTGGCGCAAGGTTTAGCCGAGCAAGGTGCCGATATTATTATCAATGATATTACCGACGATCGCGCTCAACATGCTGCCAGCCAATTACGTGATGCCGGGTTTGTCGCTTATGCCTGCGCTTTTGATGTGACCAATGGTCAGGCGGTGAATAACGCCATTGCCGAGATTGAAGAAAATATTGGCGCAATCGACGTGCTGATTAATAACGCCGGTATTCAACGCCGCCATCCTTTCACTGAGTTTCCTGAAAAAGAATGGGATGCGGTGATCGATGTTAATCAGAAATCCGTGTTTCTGGTTTCTCAGGCGGTATCCCGTTTTATGGTGAAACGGCAGCGTGGCAAAATCATTAATATCTGCTCAATGCAGAGTGAGCTTGGGCGGGACACCATTACCCCCTATGCTGCCTCAAAAGGGGCGGTAAAAATGCTGACGCGTGGCATGTGCGTTGAGCTTGCGCGCTATAACATTCAGGTCAACGGCATTGCTCCAGGGTATTTCAAAACCGACATGACCAAAGCGCTGGTCGACGATGAAGCCTTTACCCAATGGCTGTGTAAACGCACGCCTGCTGCGCGCTGGGGCAACCCGGAAGAGCTGATCGGCGCGGCGGTTTATCTCTCCTCACGCGCCTCTGATTTTGTTAACGGACATTTGTTGTTTGTTGATGGCGGCATGCTGGTTGCCGTTTAACAAGGAGCCGTTATGGCAGGACAATGCGCGGTGATCATGGGCGTATCCAGCACGGGAAAATCGAGTGTGGGTGCGCGGTTGGCGCAGCGGTTAGGGGCCAAGTTTATTGATGGTGACGATCTGCATCCGCGTCACAATATTCTCAAGATGTCACAGGGGCAGGCGCTGAATGATGATGATCGTGAGCCCTGGCTTGAGCGGTTGAACGATGTGATCTTCAGCCTGCAACAAAAGAATGAGACAGGCATTCTGGTCTGTTCCTCGCTGAAAAAACGCTATCGCGATCGGCTGAGGAAGGATAATCACGGCATCACCTTTCTCTGGCTGACGGGGGATTACGCGCTGGTATTGGCTCGTATGCAGCAGCGCAAAGGCCATTTCATGCCGGAAAGTTTGCTCAAAAGTCAGTTTATGGCGCTGGAAACGCCACAGGCGGACGAACCGGATGTGGTGGCGGTAGATATCGCCTCACCCGTCGACGGTGTGGTACAGCGTTGCATCAATGCGCTGACGCCTGAGCGATTACCCGTTGCCGGTTAATAAAAAAGGGCGCAGCTATTGCTGCGCCCTTTTTGTTTTCCCTGCGGGAATTATTCGTGATCTTCCCACGCTTGAGCACGTGCCACGGCTTTCTTCCAGCCGCTGTAACGGTAGTTACGCTCTACGGTTTCAATGCTGGGACGGAACTCACGTTCAATCGTTGCCTTGCTCTTCACTTCATCCAAATCGTTCCAGAAGCCGGTAGCCAGGCCTGCCAGGAACGCTGCACCCAGTGCGGTGGATTCGCGCACTTCAGGGCGTTCTACGCGGGTGCCGAGGATATCGGACTGGAACTGCATCAGGAAGTTGTTGGCAACCGCACCGCCGTCAACGCGCAGTGATTGCAGACGTGTGCCTGAATCTGCCTGCATGGCATCCAACACGTCACGTGTTTGATAAGCAATGGATTCCAGCGTAGCGCGGATGATGTGGTTGGAGTTCACGCCGCGCGTCAGGCCAAAGATGGCACCACGGGCATACGGGTCCCAATAGGGTGCGCCCAGTCCGGTAAAGGCAGGGACAACGTAGACGCCGTTGGAATCTTTCACCTTGGTGGCGAAATATTCGGAGTCCATGGATTCACCGATCAGTTTCAGTTCATCACGCAGCCATTGAATAGAGGCACCGCCCACGAACACGGAGCCTTCCAGCGCGTAGTTCACTTCGCCACGCGGGCCACAGGCGATGGTGGTCAGCAAGCCATGCTGGGATTGCACCGGCTCTTTGCCGGTGTTCATCAGCAGGAAGCAGCCTGTACCGTAGGTGTTTTTCGCCATGCCCGGCTGAACGCAAAGCTGGCCGTAAAGGGCTGCTTGCTGGTCACCGGCGATACCGGCGATCGGAATACGCGTGCCGCCTTTGCCGCCAATGTTGGTTTGGCCATAAACTTCGGAAGAAGGACGCACTTGCGGCAGCATATTGCGTGGAATATCCAGCGCTTCCAGCATGCGATCGTCCCAATCCAAGGTCTTGATGTTGAACAGCATGGTACGTGAGGCGTTGGTGTAATCGGTCACGTGTACGCGACCCTGGGTCATTTTCCAAATCAGCCAGGTATCGATGGTACCGAACAGCAGTTCGCCACGTTTGGCGCGCTCGCGCGCACCTTCCACGTTGTCCAGAATCCACTTCACCTTGGTGCCGGAGAAGTAAGGGTCAACCACCAGGCCGGTGTTGGTGCGGATGTAATCTTCCAGACCTTGTTTTTTCAGCGTTTCGCAAATATCAGCGGTGCGACGGCACTGCCATACGATAGCGTTGTAAACCGGTTTGCCTGTCTCTTTTTCCCACACCACCGTGGTTTCACGTTGGTTGGTGATACCGATACCGGCTACTTCATCAGAGCTGATATCTGCTTTAGCCAGCACTTCAACCAGCGTGGCGCTTTGCGTTGCCCAGATTTCCATCGGGTCATGTTCAACCCAGCCCGCTTTGGGGTAAATCTGGGTGAATTCGCGCTGGGAGATGGCGATGATGTTGGCATCATGATCGAGTATGACGGCGCGGGAGCTGGTAGTACCCTGATCCAGCGCGACAATGTATTTTTTTTCCGGTGTCATAGGTTCTAATCCTGTTGTGTAGCGGGTAAAAAAGCGTATGCCGTGGCGTCGCTTAGCGTGCTTCAGTACGCTGCGTTTCTTTGTCTTCTACTTCGCAGACATCGCAAGGCAAATTACGGCCAATCAAGGCGCGGTAGCCGAAGGCACCCAAACATGCCCCAACGATCGGCCCGAAAATCGGCACGAGGAAATACGGAATATCACGCGCGCCGGTGAAGGCCACTTGTCCCCAGCCAGCCAGATAGGCAAACAGCTTCGGACCGAAGTCACGTGCAGGGTTTAGTGCAAACCCGGTCAACGGACCCATGGAGGCACCGATGACTGCGATCAGGATACCGATCAGCAGCGGTGCTAACGGACCGCGCGGTACGCCGTTGCCATCGTCGGTCAGCGCCAGAATCAAACACATCAGTACGGCGGTGATAACCATTTCAACGATAAAGGCCTGGAAGACTGAAATCTGCGGGTGTGGATACGTCGAGAACGTGCCCGCCAGATTTAAACTTTCCACACTACCGCGCACGATGTTGTGAGTCTGTTCAAAATCTGCGAACAAATTGTGATAAAGACCGTAAACCAGGGCCGCGGCGCAGAAGGCTCCCGCCACTTGCGCAATGATGTACGGAACTACCTTGCGTGCGTCGAAGCAGGCAAACAGCCACAGGGCGATGGTGACTGCCGGGTTAAGGTGGGCCCCGGAAATGGCAGCAGTCAGGTAGACCGCCATGGCGACGCCCAAACCCCAGACGGCGCTGATTTCCCACTGACCAAAGCTGGCACCGGCAAGTTTTAATGCTGCCACGCAACCCACTCCAAAGAAAATTAGCAGACCGGTGCCGAGAAACTCGGCGATACATTGGCCTTTTAAGGTTGGCACTCTTGATTGACTCATAATGGTTTCCTGTTTACGGGGCTACAGAGTAATGTTCAGGCCGCTGACATAGAGCGACCCTGTATAAATGTGTGGACGATGTGAATTTATCGTTAATGTTCGAAAACGAGAAATATCGAAATCAAAATGTGTGTTGTTCGTCATAAAAATGAGCGTATTCGCCTATCAAAGCACTGCTGTACGGTTACTTACGCCCGTTTCATGTTAATGGCGGCGTTAACGTTGTTAACATGAGGGCGGGTGGGGCAGAAGAGTAGCGCGCGAATTATTATGCAAGCAAGCAAGGAATTTCAGTTTGCGCTGATTGTTGCGGTTAAAAAATCGATCAAGACTCCCACCAGAGTGGATGTCTGCTAGACAGCGCCCTGACGGCCCCATACAATTTACTGATACACTGAACGAAAGAGACGTGCTGGTGGAGTGCCATCCTTAACGCAAGCGTGATAGCGAGCGTCCGTTAAGCAGGATTGGCATGGGAAGGGGAGATAGTACGCCTCATTGGTGCCTTGCGATTAAAAGGGGTTGAAGAATGTCATTTGAAGTGTTTGAAAAACTGGAAGCCAAAGTTCAGCAGGCGATTGATACCATTACATTATTGCAGATGGAAATCGAAGAGCTGAAAGAAAAGAACGGTCAGCTGAGCCAGGAAGTACAACAGGCCGCTGCATCCCGTGAAACGCTGGTGCGTGAAAACGAACACTTGAAAGAAGAACAGGTCGTCTGGCAGGAACGCCTGCGCGCGCTGCTGGGCAAGATGGAAGAAGTCTAAGCGAGTATAACAGTCTGTTATTAGGCGGAGTGCGGCGATGGGGTCGTAGCGGCGTGAGCCGCCGGAGTGCCCCTCGTCGTGATTCGCCGGGAAACACGGACATGCATAAGCACGTTTGTCTGCAATCTCAAGGGCGCATTGCGCCCTTTTTTATCAATACGTTATTGCCGAACTATTCGATATCCAGCGGATCTTCCGACAGGATAATGCCGGTGTTGTCGGCATACAGATGATCGCCGGAGAAGAAGGTCACACCGCCGAAATTGACGCGAATATCGCTTTCGCCAACCCCTTCGCTGGCGGCACCCACTGGAATGGCAGCCATGGCCTGAATGCCGATATCCAACTCTTCCAGGTCGTCCACCTGGCGCACCGCTCCGTAGACGACGATGCCTTCCCAGGCGCTCTGTGTCGCCAGACGGGCCAGTTCGGCATCAATTAACGCACGACGCACAGAACCGCCACCATCCACCAGAAGTACACGGCCTACGCCGCTCTCTTCCAGCACATCGTAGAGGATGCCGTTATCCTCAAAGCATTTCACCGTGGTGATTTTGCCACCAAAGGAAGTGCGTCCTCCAAAGTTGGAAAACAGAGGTTCAACAACGTTCACCTCTTCGTGATAGATATCGCACAGCTCGGAAGTATCGTATTTCATCGGATTTACGTCAGTTTGCCGCCGGGATCCTGAGTATATCCCTTAAAGGCAAGTGTTGGCAAAATCATCAAATGTTAACTTGATGCGTATCAGTAAATACTCGCCGCTTAGCTGAGCATCACACCCACAGCAAACAGCAAATTGGTCAGCAGCGCGCCCTTGACGGTTTTTTCCAGCATGGGACGCATACTGAACGGACTGATTTCGCGGCGTACATAGGCAGCCTGCTTGAGCAGCAGCGGCAGGGTCAGGATAAACAGCCAGCCAGCCAGCGTGTGCAGATAAAACATCGCGAACAGGGCCAGGCACAGCGGCGCGGTCAGCAACAGCAGGGAATGGTAGCAACGGGCACGCTGCGCGCCGAGGCGAACGGCCAGCGTGTTTTTACCGCTGAGCCGATCGTTGTCGATATCGCGCAAATTGTTGATGTTGAGCACCGCGGTGGCGAGCAGGCCACAGGCGGTGGCGGGCAGCATAACAATGCTGTCAAAATGGCCGGTTTGCAGGTAATAGGAGCCTGCGACGCTGAGCCAGCCAAAGAAAATCATGACGGATATGTCCCCCAACCCCATATAACCGTAGGGTTTGTTACCCACGGTATAGGTAATGGCGGCGATCATCGCCAGCACCCCGAGGATCAGAAAACCGACGATATCCGACGGCTTCTCGCACGCCATGATGACCAGCGAAAGCCCGGACACGATGGTCAGCACCACGGTGACGATCAGCGCCATGCGCAACTGCGACAGCGAGATCACGCCGGTTTGGATGCCGCGCAACGGCCCAATACGGGTTTCGGTATCGCTGCCTTTTACCGCATCACCGTAATCGTTCGCCAGATTGGAGAGGATTTGCAGCAATCCGGCAGTCACTAGCGCCAGCAGAGCGATACCCGGTTTAAAATTGTTGTGCCAACTGGCGATGGCGGAGCCTGTGACAATGGACGCAAACGCCAAGGGAAGCGTTTTCGGACGCAAGCTGTCCAGCCAGGCTTTGGTTTTGCTGCTTTTGGTTGATAAGGTCATGATACGTATCGTTTTTTCAATGCAATGTCTGTCGCATGCATGTGTTGATGAAAAGTCCAGTCCATGAGCGCTGGCCAGAAACGCAAATGGGAGGCGTCAGCCTCCCATCATTTGCCAAACAGAACGTTTGCGCAACAGGACAATCCGAGTTACAGGGATTATAAGATAAAACGACTCAGATCTTCATCTGCTACGAGCTCGTCAAGATGACTACGCACGTATTCTGCGTCCACGGTAACAGTTTGGCCGCCCATTTCGCTGGCATCGTAAGAGATCTCTTCGATCAAACGTTCCAAAACGGTATGCAGACGACGTGCGCCGATGTTCTCGGTACGCTCGTTGACCTGCCAGGCCGCTTCGGCAATGCGACGAATGCCATCCGTGGTGAAGATGATATCCACGCCTTCCGTCGCCAGCAACGCTTTGTACTGTTCCGTCAGTGATGCGCTGGGCTCCGTCAGGATGCGTTCGAAGTCTTCCGTGGTCAGCGCTTGCAGCTCAACGCGGATAGGTAAACGCCCTTGCAGCTCGGGAATCAGATCCGACGGGCTGGAGACCTGGAACGCGCCTGAGGCGATAAACAGGATGTGATCGGTTTTCACCATGCCGTGTTTGGTGGAGACCGTACAGCCTTCCACCAGCGGCAGCAGATCGCGCTGTACCCCTTCACGCGAGACGTCCGGGCCGGAGGTTTCCCCGCGTTTACAGATTTTATCGATCTCATCGATAAACACGATACCGTGTTGCTCTACGGACTCGATAGCCTGCTGTTTCAGCTCTTCCGGGTTCACCAGCTTGGCGGCTTCTTCTTCAATCAGCAGCTTGAAGGCGTCTTTGATTTTCATCTTGTGCGCTTTCTGCTTCTGACCCGCCAGATTCTGGAACATGGACTGCAACTGATTGGTCATCTCTTCCATGCCGGGAGGGGCCATGATTTCAACGCCCATCGGGGTGGCTGCCAGATTGATTTCAATTTCTTTATCGTCTAGCTGTCCTTCACGCAGTTTTTTGCGGAAAGCCTGACGCGCAGCGGAAGGTTCTTGCGGCTCTTCCGGCTGGCCCCAGTTATTTTTTGCCGGGGGAATCAAGGCATCCAGAATACGATCTTCGGCCATCTCTTCAGCGCGGAAGCGGTTTTTTTCCAGCGATTGCTGGCGCATCATCTTGATAGCTGCATCCGTCAGATCGCGGATGATGGAGTCTACTTCTTTACCGACATAGCCGACTTCGGTGAATTTAGTCGCTTCCACTTTGATAAACGGGGCGTTAGCCAGTTTGGCCAGACGACGGGCAATCTCGGTTTTACCGACGCCGGTCGGCCCGATCATCAGGATATTCTTGGGTGTCACTTCATGGCGTAACGCGTCGGAAAGCTGCATACGGCGCCAGCGGTTACGCAATGCGATTGCCACCGCACGTTTGGCCTTGTGCTGACCGATGATGTAGCTGTCGAGTTCGCTAACGATTTCGCGCGGGGTCATTTCAGACATAATGTTATTCCTTACGCCTTTGAGGCTAATTCTTCAATCGTGTGGAACTGGTTGGTGTAGATGCAGATATCGCCTGCGATACCCAGCGACTTTTCAACGATCTCGCGTGCGCTAAGCTCGGTGTTCTCCAACAGTGCTCTGGCTGCGGCTTGCGCATAGGGGCCACCAGAACCGATAGCAATCAAATCGTTTTCCGGTTGAATTACATCGCCATTACCGGTGATGATGAGTGATGATTTTTCATCGGCAACGGCCAGCAGTGCTTCCAAACGGCGCAGCATACGATCGGTGCGCCAGTCTTTTGCCAATTCTACGGCGGCCTTGACCAGATGGCCCTGATGCAGTTCCAGCTTGCGTTCAAACAGCTCGAACAGCGTAAACGCATCGGCGGTGCCGCCCGCAAAGCCAGCGATGACGTTGTCGTTATACAGGCGGCGCACTTTACGCACGTTGCCCTTCATAACCGTGTTGCCCAATGTGGCTTGGCCGTCGCCGCCAATCACCACGTGGCCGTTGCGACGTGCACTTACTATAGTTGTCACGTGTCGATCCCCGCTAGATAAGGAAGAAGAACCCCACAGCGATGCGGGGCATATTGATGTTGTAGATGGGGGAAAAGGTGGGGGTTTTCAACCCCCGGCAGCGAGAGGAATACAGTTTGCTGCGCCTGCATCTTTCAAGCGCGATAACATTTTGTCGGCGGTGGCACGATCTTTATACGGCCCTAATGTGATGCGATTCCAGCCGCCACTGCTGGCGATGCGGCTTTCGATACCGGCAAACGCCAACTGCGCGCGCACTGATTCCGCTGGCTCCAGCGTTTTAAACGAACCACACTGCACCATCCAGCGCTGCGCTTTTTCTGGTTTGGGCGCTTCCGGCTGCTTCGCGGTTTCCACCGGTTTTTGCGCTTCCTGCTTAGGCGTGGCGGGCTGTGTCACGGGGGCGGTGACAGGCGCACGCGCACTCACAGGCGGCTGAGTCACCGTCGGCGTGGTCGCCACCGGCGGTACCACCACGGTTTTGGGCGTGGTAACCGTGACCTGAGAGCGGGGCACCGGCGTTTGATCGTTATAAGGCACTTCTGACAACTGCGTCGGCGCACGGCGCATATCCGCCTGCATCTGCTCTAACAGTTGGCGCTGTTCTTGCGTAAGCTGGACCGGTGATTTGATTTCTCCACCGGAATTGGGCGCCGTCGGCTCAGGAACACCCAACTGACGATTCTCCAGTTCTTTAATATAACGCCAGCGCTCTTCCGGCTTCGGCGGCAGGCCATTGCCGTTGTTAGTGGCGCTGCGCGGTAACACCGGCGACTCGGCAGGCTTGTTGTTGGCGATAAAATAGAGCCCGCCAGCAAAGGTTACCAGCACGGCAACAGCCAGCATTATCATAAACTTAGAGACGCCCGACGAAGAGCCTCCTCTTCGACTGGTTGTCTTTTTTCGTCGTGCGCCTGAGCGCCCACGGCTGACGTAATCTCGTTGTGCCACTGTCGTTTCGCTACAAATGAAATGAAAGATTTAGGGAGCATGTTACTGAACCCTAAAAACTTTGACCAGCACCGGAATTCTTAAACCCGATAACGAGCGTAATTTGGCGTGGCCGTGCTGTCACGAATAACCAGTTTGCTGTTGAGTAACCGTGAACCGCTGGGCACCGAATGGCCCTGCAATTGTTCCAATAACAGATGCATGGATTCACACCCCAGTTCATAGCGGGGTTGCGCGACGGTGGTGAGCGCTGGGAAACAGTATTGTGCCTGCTCGATATCATCAAAACCCACCAGCGACAGGTCTTTCGGAACATCCAGCTTCATTTTTTTCGCTTGAGAGAGCACGCCCATCGCCATCATGTCGCTGTGGCAAAATATGGCGCTGGGCGGTGCCGGGTGCTTCATCAGCATCATTAGCCCATTGATGCCGGTTTCATAACTGAAGCTGCCGCGATAGATATACTGATTATCCACTTGAATACCGCTGCGGCGCAGCGCCTGAATATACCCTTGCAAACGGTATTCGCTCAGATGCATGTTTTCAGGACCCGCGATACAGGCAATACGACGATGCCCGAGTCGGTGCAGATAATAAACGGCATCAAAGGCGGCGGTGAGATTATCGATGTGCACCGTCGGCAATTCCAGGTCGGGTGAGAACTCGTTGACCATCACCATCGGCGGCAGGTTGCGCCGTTCCTCTTTGCTGGCGCTAAACGGCAGATTGGCTCCGAGCAGCAACATGCCATCAATCTGCTTGGTGATAATCAAATCCACGAAGGATTTTTCTTTGTGATGCTGGTGGGCGCAATCGCCAATCAGTACCAGATAGCCTTGTTTTGCGGCGGTTTCTTCGATACCGCGCAGCACATCGGTGAAAAAAGGATCGCAAATATCCGGCACGATAGCGAGCAGCGTGCGTGACTCGCTGCGTTTTACATGACGGGCAAGCGCATGCGGCGCGTAACCGACAGTGAGCACGGCTTGTTCAACCCGCTTACGCGTTTGGCTGGAAACCTTCTCCGGGTTCATCAACGTTCGGGAGACCGTGGCCGTCGACACACCAGCGACCTCTGCCACGTCTTTCATCGTCGCCGGCGTGGTGTCATTTTTATAGTCCAACGCGGTTCTCCTTGCATCGTATGCGATTGGCGAACAAGACGGCGGCACGCACACCGCCCAATTTTTTGCCCGACAGGCTTATACCACCTTTTGTGCTAAGGATACTGTTTCTCTGCATACGCTTAACAGATGGCGCGCAAGTTTTGCTGCTCCGATTGCATAAAAGATGTGACGGATGTCGTTTTTTCGGCACCGTTCGCATTTTTTCGCGGTGTGTTAACGTCGGCGATCAGTTATCGGTGGGGTCGACATCCAACACCCATTTCACTTTTCGCGCCTCGGGCAGGAGCGGGATCAGCGGCAGTGAAGCTTTGACGACACGCTGAAGCGTGGCGCGGGAAGGATGCTGCAACAGCAATTGCCAGCGAAAGCGCCCGGCGCGTTTGGGTTGCAATGCGGGAACCGGGCCGAGCAGCCAGAGCGCATCATCCTTGAGCGGGCTACTTTCCAGCAGGTTGCGCAGCTGCTGGAGGAAAAGCGACGCATGCTGATTATCGTGATCGTCGGCGCGGAACAGAATGTGGCTGGTGTAGGGGGGCAGAAACACGCTCTGGCGCTCTTTCAGCGTCTGGCTGGCGAAGGCGTCGTAACCCTTTTGTAGCAGCAATTGCAGTAACGGATGGTCAGGATGGTGGGTTTGCAGCACCACTTCGCCGCTTTTCCCGGCGCGTCCGGCGCGTCCGGAAACCTGGGTATACAACTGGGCAAAACGTTCTGTGGCGCGAAAATCGGCAGAAAACAGCGAGCTGTCAACATCCAGCAGCGCCACCAGCGTGACATCAGGGAAATGATGCCCTTTTGCCAGCATCTGCGTGCCGATAAGAATGCGTGCGTCTCCCTGACGTACCTGCGCCAGTTGCTGTTCGAGCATGCCTTTGCGGCTGGTGGTATCGCGATCGATACGGGTAATCGGTACGTCGGTGAACAGCGACGTCAGCGACTCCTCTAACTGCTCGGTGCCCAAGCCAACTGGCACCAAGTGCGTTGAACCGCAGTGCGGACACTGCTGCGGCACCGGACGCTGGCTGTCACAATGGTGGCAACGGAGCTGACGCTGCTGCTGGTGATAGGTGTAATAGTGCTCGCAGCGCTGGCATTCGGCGATCCAACCGCATTCGTGACACATCACCACCGGCGAAAAACCCCGGCGGTTAAGAAACAGGATGACCTGATTATTGTGTTCAAGATGGTGGCGAATGCGGGTAATCAGCGGCTGTGACAGGCCGCTGGTGAGCGGTAATCCTTTGACATCGAGGATATGTTGGCGCGCAGGTTGTGCATTGCCCGCGCGTTTGCGCAGCGTAAGCTGACGGTATTTACCGTTCTGCACGTTGTAGAGCGTTTCCAACGCCGGCGTGGCGGAGCCCAGCACGATGGGAATATTTTCCTCTCTGGCGCGGAACACCGCCAAATCACGCGCGTGATAACGCCATCCTTCGTGTTGTTTGTACGAGCCGTCGTGCTCTTCATCGATGATGATCATTCCCAGACGGGCAAACGGGGTAAACAGTGCGGAGCGGGTGCCGATGACAATCGCGGATTCTCCACTGCGTGCGCGTAGCCAAACCGCCAGGCGCTCGCTGTCGTTCAGTCCAGAGTGCAGCACATCCACCGGCGCGATGAAGCGTGCGCGGAAACGGGCAATGGTTTGTGGCGTCAGGCCGATCTCGGGCACCAGCACCAGCGCCTGCTTGCCTTGTGATAGCACGTTTTCCAGCGCGCTCAGGTACACCTCGGTTTTGCCAGAGCCGGTAATCCCCGCCAGCAGCCAGGTGGTAAAATGGCTGTCTTCGCTGCGAATGGCACCCACGGCGGTCGCCTGCTCGGTATTGAGGCGCAGCCGCTCATCATGGGTGATGGGCTGGTCACGCCAGTCCCGCACCTCTGCCTCGATGGCTTTGAGATCGCACAACCCTTTGGCGCGCAGCGCCTGCAATGCGGTTTCCGTCAGGCCGGATTCAGTCACCTGATGGCGGTACAACGCACCCTGTATCAGGGCCGCCAGTGCCTGCTGCTGTTTGCGGGCCCGCGCCAGCGTGGCGAGCGGCGTGGCCTTGCCTTGTTCGGTGGCGAACCACTGCCAGAGCGGGGCGCGATGGGCCGGTTTGCCCTGTCGCAGCAAAATCGGTAAGGCGTGGAACAGCACTTCACCTATCGGATAGTGATAGTAGCCCACGGCCCAGAGCAGAATGCGCCACAGGCTGTCAGGGAAAAGCGGCTGCGCATCGAGTACGTCGTGAATGGATTTGAGCTGTTCTACCGGAAGTTCGCTGCGATCGCTGCATGCCACGACAATACCAATTGCCTTGCGGTTGCCAAAAGGCACGCTGACGCGCACGCCCGGCGACGGCGACATGCCTGCGGGCAGCAGGTAATCGAATGTGCGTGCCAGTGGCACGGGCAATGCGACCTGAACGATGGACATGCTTTCTCCGGCTGATAACTCTGGCGCTATGCTGTTTTCCCTGCACAGCGCAGTCCGGCGGCACGATGGGTTACCGCGCTGCGGACGTCATGGGGGCTTGCGCCGCCAGTGTACAGGTTGCAGACTAAAATGTGTTACCTGATTGCATCGGCTGGCTAATTTCTGTATGATTCGCCGCCTTTATACGACTTTGCTATGCGTGGTGTAATGACCGGCGCGATGGCGAAGCGTATACTGATCGTAAGTAGTCAATGTACAGTACTGTGCTTACAGTACTTAACTTCGTGTGGTGTCTGGCGAAACAGGGCTGGATAGCGACACGGCCTTAACAGAGGTTTGCCATGAAAAAAGGTATTCACCCGAATTATGTCGCAATTACTGCAACGTGTTCTTGCGGTAACGTTATCAAAACCCATTCTACCGTGGGTCACGATCTGAACCTGGACGTTTGTGGCGAATGCCACCCGTTCTATACCGGTAAACAACGTGTTGTTGACACCGGTGGTCGTGTTGAGCGCTTCAACAAGCGTTTCAGCGTGCCGGGCAGCAAAAAATAAGCGTCCCCGCATAAACAATAAAGGCACCCAAGGGTGCCTTTATTGTTTCTACCGTCCGATCAACCGATCAATATTCCCACGTATCCGGGTCAATCCCCATCTCGCGCATGATCGCCTTGGCCACTTCAGGGATTTCATCGCTGCGCTCTTTACGCAAATCGTGGTCATCCGGTAGCGGCTGACCGGTAAATGCGTGCAGAAACGCTTCGCACAACAATTCACTGTTGGTTGCATGGCGCAGGTTATTGACCTGACGTCGGGTGCGCTCATCAGTCAGGATTTTCAGCACTTTAAGCGGAATCGAGACCGTGATCTTTTTAACTTGCTCGCTCTTTTTACCGTGTTCAGCGTAAGGGCTGACATACTCGCCGTTCCACTCAGCCATGGGATACCTTAAAAATATAGTCGTCGGGAAGATAAAACCGTCATGATATGAGGGTAATTCTAACGGGATTTCCGTCAATGCTCAATCTATACGCAAAGAAGTTTAGAAGTCTAGATGTATTGACGTCCGTTGAGCTTGGGATTACTCTTGAGAGCCTATACCCTGCCGCCAGTTAGGAAAATGACCATGACGCGTAAACAAGCAACGATCGCCGTTCGTAGCGGACTTAATGATGATGAACAATACGGCTGTGTGGTTCCGCCGATTCATCTCTCCAGCACCTACAATTTCACCGGTTTCAACCAGCCCAGAGCCCATGACTACTCGCGTCGCGGTAACCCGACGCGTGATGTGGTGCAGCGTGCGTTGGCGGAACTGGAAGGCGGGGCTGGATCGGTAATGACCAGCAGCGGCATGTCAGCCATTTTGCTGGTGTGCACCGTTTTTCTGCGTCCGGGTGATGTGTTGGTTGCGCCTCATGATTGCTATGGCGGCAGCTACCGTTTGTTTGACAGCCTGAGCAAGCGCGGCGCGTTCCGCGTAAAATTTGTCGATCAGGGCGACGCGGCTGCGCTGGCAGCGGCGCTGGAAGAGAAACCCAAACTGGTGCTGGTGGAAAGCCCCAGCAACCCGCTGCTGCGCGTGGTGGATATCGCCGCCATTTGTCAGGCAGCGCGTGAAGCCGGTGCGGTCAGCGTGGTGGATAACACCTTCCTGAGCCCGGCGTTGCAGCGTCCGCTGGCATTGGGGGCGGATTTGGTGGTGCACTCCTGCACCAAGTATCTCAATGGTCACTCCGATGTGGTGGCAGGTACAGTGATTGCCAAAGACCCGGCGCTCGTGACCGAGCTGGCCTGGTGGGCGAACAATATCGGTGTGACGGGAGCGGCGTTTGACAGCTACCTGCTGCTGCGCGGGCTGCGCACCCTCGGCCCGCGTATGGCCGCCGCGCAGAAAAATGCGCTGCAACTGATTGATTACCTGCAAACGCAGCCGCTGGTGAAAAAGCTTTATCACCCTTCGCTGCCGAACAACCCAGGCCATGAGATTGCGCGTCGTCAGCAGTCCGGTTTCGGTGCCATGTTGAGTTTTGAACTGGACGGGG
Source organism: Candidatus Symbiopectobacterium sp. NZEC127 (assembly GCF_025962675.1). Lineage (NCBI taxonomy): Bacteria > Pseudomonadati > Pseudomonadota > Gammaproteobacteria > Enterobacterales > Enterobacteriaceae > Symbiopectobacterium > Candidatus Symbiopectobacterium sp. NZEC127. The sequence goes on along the minus strand of NZ_JAGFPG010000005.1, from coordinate 18,726 downwards.
ATGAAGACACCCTGCGCCGTTTCCTGGGTGAGCTGGAACTGTTTACGCTGGCGGAATCGCTGGGCGGCGTGGAAAGCCTGATTTCTCATGCGGCCACCATGACCCATGCGGGCATGGCGCCGGAAGCGCGTGCAGCAGCGGGTATCTCTGAAACCCTGCTGCGTATTTCGGTCGGCATTGAAGACGGTGACGATCTGGTTGCCGATCTGGATCGGGCATTCCGGGTGGCAACTGAGGGAGCAGCATGAGTGCGTTAGGCGTATCAGCGGCGGTTTCTGGCCGCCAACTGCATAAATTTGGCGGCAGCAGTCTGGCAGATGTGAAGTGTTATCAACGCGTTGCGGGGATCATGGCGGAGTACAGCCGCCCTGGTGATTTGATGGTGGTGTCAGCCGCAGGCGGCACAACGAACCAACTGATTAGCTGGCTCAAACTGAGCCAGAGCGATCGCCTTTCTGCCCATCAGGTGCAGCAGGCGTTGCGTCGTTACCAAAGCGATTTGATTGCCGGCTTGCTGCCTGCGGATGCCGCAGAGCGGCTGACCTCGCTTTTTATCCGCGATCTGGAGCGTCTGGCGGCGCTGCTGGATGGTGGCGTGACCGATGCGGTTTATGCCGAAGTGGTGGGGCACGGTGAAATTTGGTCTGCGCGCCTGATGTCGGCGGTATTGAACTTGAGCAATATCGACGCCAACTGGCTGGACGCTCGCGATTTCTTACGCGCTGAACGCTCCGCACAGCCACAGGTGGACGAAGGGCGCTCCTGGCCGCTGCTGCAACAGCTGTTGACGCAGCATCTGGGGCAACGGCTGGTGGTGACCGGTTTTATCAGCCGCAACGAGGCCGGTGAGACGGTATTGCTGGGGCGCAACGGCAGTGACTATTCGGCGACGCAAATCGGTGCGCTGGCGGGTGTAGAGCGCGTGACCATTTGGAGCGATGTTGCCGGTGTTTACAGCGCCGACCCGCGTAAGGTGAAAGATGCCTGTCTGCTGCCTTTGCTGCGCCTTGATGAGGCCAGCGAACTGGCGCGTCTGGCGGCACCGGTGCTGCATGCGCGCACCTTGCAGCCGGTGTCTGCGAGCGATATCGATCTGCAACTGCGTTGCAGTTACAACCCGGAACAAGGCTCTACGCGCATTGAGCGCGTGTTAGCGTCGGGCACGGGGGCGAAGATTGTCACCAGCCACGATGACGTTTGCCTGATCGACGTGCAGATTCCCACACAGCATGATTTTGCGCGCGTGCACAAAGAGATTGAACAATTCGTCAGCCGTGCGCAAGTGCGTCCGCTGGCGATTGGTGTCCATGCCGATCGCAATCTGGTGCAACTGTGTTACACCTCGGAAGTGGTGGACAGCGCCTGGCAGGCATTGGAAAAGGCGGGGTTGCCAGTGACGTTCACTCTGCGTGAAGGGTTGGCGTTGGTAGCCATGGTCGGGGCCGGTGTGTGTCGTAACCCGTTGCACAGCCACCGTTTTTATCAGCAGTTGAAAGATCAGCCTATCGAGTTTGTCTGGCAGTCCGAAGATGGTATCAGCCTGGTGGCGGTGCTGCGCGTGGGGCCGACCGAGCATTTGATTCGCGGTTTGCACCACTCATTGTTCCGCGCAGAAAAACGGATCGGACTGGTGCTGTTCGGCAAAGGCAATATTGGTTCCCGCTGGCTGGAGCTGTTTGCGCGCGAGCAGGCGCTGATCTCGGCGCGTACCGGCTTTGAGTTTGTGCTGGCGGGCGTGGTAGACAGTACGCGTAGCCTGCTGAACTACGACGGGCTGGAAGCCAGTCGCGTGCTGGCCTTCTTTGATGATGAAGCGCAGGAACGTGATGGTGAAGACCTGTTCCTATGGATGCGTGCTCATCCTTATGACGACCTGGTGGTGTTGGATGTAACCGCCAGCGAAGCGGTATCGGATCTCTATCTTGATTTCGCCAGCTACGGTTTTCATGTGATCAGCGCCAACAAGATTGCGGGCGCCTCCAGCGGCGATCGTTATCGCCAGATTCGCGATGCCTTTGCCAAAACCGGGCGTCACTGGCTGTATAACGCCACCGTGGGTGCAGGGCTGCCGGTGAACTATGCGGTGCACGATCTGCGCGACAGCGGTGACAGTATTCTGGCTATCAGCGGTATCTTCTCCGGCACTTTGTCGTGGCTGTTCCTGCAATTTGATGGCAGCGTCCCGTTCACCGAGCTGGTGGATCAGGCCTGGCAACAGGGGCTGACGGAGCCGGACCCGCGCGTCGATCTTTCCGGGCAGGACGTGATGCGCAAACTGGTTATTTTGGCGCGCGAAGCGGGCTATGACATCGAACCTAATCAGGTACGGGTGGAATCGCTGGTGCCTGCGGGCAGTGAAGCGGGGTCAATCGATCAGTTTTTCGAAAATGGCGATTCGCTGAACGAGCAGATGGTACAGCGTCTGGAAGCGGCACAGGAGATGGGATTGGTGCTGCGTCACGTGGCGCGTTTCGATGTCAGCGGCAAGGCGCGCGTGGGCGTGGAAGCGGTACGACCCGATCATCCACTGGCTTCTCTGCTGCCCTGTGACAACGTGTTCGCTATCGAAAGCCGGTGGTATCGCGACAATCCGCTGGTGATCCGCGGGCCGGGTGCCGGACGCGATGTAACGGCCGGGGCAATTCAGTCGGATCTCAACCGATTGGCGCAACTGCTGTAAGGCCTCTTCTCTTGCTAGCGGTGGTTGTTGACCACCGCTATTCCTCTTCATCCTGTCACTGAAATGTCATGGCGTTAACACGTCGTTGACATCATTACCCCGGACAATCAGCGCCATCGAAAGGTTTGTTTGGGTGCACAGGTGTGCAAAACACAACGTCTTCTTCCGCCGCGCTAACGCCGCACATTACGCTCGCGCATCTGCATGCCGGGTACGGTGCTACGCCTGTTTTAAATGATATTCACCTGGAGATTGCTCAAGGTGAATTTGTCGCGCTGCTCGGTGCCTCTGGCTGTGGCAAGACCACCTTGCTGCGCACTATTGCTGGATTTTCCTCGCCGGATGCCGGTGCGGTTCTGGTCAACGGCCAGGATATTACCCACTTTCCGCCGGAAAAACGCGGCATGGCGCTGGTGTTTCAAAGCTACGCGCTGTGGCCGCATATGACGGTGGCACAGCACATTGCCTACGGCCTCAAATTACGGCGCCTGCCGAGAGCGGAGATCGCGCGCCGCGTGACCCAGCTTGAAAGCATGCTGGGACTGACCGGGTTGGGGGAGCGCAAACCGGCACAGCTCTCCGGCGGCCAGCGCCAGCGCGTAGCCTTGGGGCGAGCATTGGCGATACAGCCAGACATCTTGCTGCTTGATGAGCCGCTCTCCAATCTGGATACCCGCATTCGCTTGCAACTGCGCGACGAGATTCGCGCCTTGCAGCAGCGTCTGGGCCTCACGGCGATTCACGTGACGCACGATCGCGAAGAAGCCATGGTGATGGCGGATCGCATCGTTATTCTGCACCAAGGACGTGTGATGCAGGCGGGCAGTCCACAACAGGTGTATCACCACCCAACCAGTGCCTTTGTCGCGGCGTTTATGGGGGCTGAAAACCAGCTGATGCTGGAGGCCTATTATGACGGCGACAGGTTGACGCTGCGCGGCGATGAGCAGGGCGCGGCGCTGGTGCCACGGCATTCGACGTTGCAACCCGGCATGGTAGAAGCGCGCTTTCGCGCCGAAGCTGCACAGCTCTACGATGCAACACAAGCGCCGCCAGCGGCTCCCGGCATGCTGGTGCGTCAGGGCACGGTGTTGGCACAAAGCTATCCGGGCGGCCATTGGCAGCACACGGTTGTCAGCGGTGTATGGCGGATGCAGGTGCATGCCTCTGCGCCTTATGCCGTTGGTCAGCGCGTTGAGGTACAGATCCCGGCTGAGGCGCTGTTTCTGTTTTCGGCATCTGATGCATCAGCCCCGTTCACTGCAACATCACTGGCTTCTGCTTCCCCTTCTCACGATTCGCTTCCCGGCCTGACTACCCAATCTTGTACTGGAGACCACTGACATGAAACGCATTTTTGCTGTAACGCTCATGATGGGCGCTTCACTTTCTGCCGCGCAGGCGCAAGAGCTGACCGTGCTGACGGCTGGCGATCAAAACATGGTCGATTATGTGAACGACTATCTGGGGCCGCTGTTTGAGCAACAGCATCCGGGCGTCAAGGTCAGAGCCGTTGGTACTGGGCCGGGCGATGCAGGTTCACAGAAGATCCTCGAGCGCTTTAACGCGCAGCAAGCCGCAGGCAGCAAAGTCTGGGATACCGACGTTGCCGTGGTGCATGAAAAATTTGTCGGCCCGATGGTGAAGGGCGGCCAACTGCTGCAATACCGTGATGCGATTGCCAGCGGCAAGCTGGTGACCATGGCGGCGGCAGACAAAGCGTTAGGCAGTGATGTCAAAGGCTATGTGATGCCGATGTTCAGCAGCCAAACCGCACTGGCCTATAACCCGGCGCTGGTGCCGAATCCGCCGAAAAGCTATGACGAACTGCAACAGTGGGCAGCGGCACACCCAAAACAGTTTGGCTATAACGGCATTAAAGGGGGCGCGTCGGGTGTCAGCTTCGTGATGGGATGGGTTTATGCTTACGGCGGCGATGCCAATAAGCTGATGAACGGCCCGTTTGAAGAAACGGAAGCGCAGAAATGGCAACCGGCCTTTGACCGCCTGAAAGCGTTCAATAAAAACGTTACCCTGACGCCGGGCAATGCGGGCACGCTGGATATGCTGAGCCGGGGTGAGATTGCCATCGGTCCGGTGTGGGTAGACATGTTCTACTCGTGGAAAGCCAACGGCCAGTTGCCGGATAATTTCAAACTGCTGCTGCCTGCTCCGGGTATGCCCGGTCAGCCGATGCACTACGTGATCCCGGCGCAAGCGCCCAATCGCGAGTTGGCCCAGCAGTTTGTCGAACTCGCCACCAGCCCGAAAGTGCAGGCGCAAGGCATTGTTGAGCGTTTCAACTGGTATCCGGGCATTGATGCCAAATACGTACAATCGGCGCTGAAGCCGGAAGTCTGGCAGCGTCTGTTTACCGATATTTCGCCGCAGGATCTGGCGACGAAAGGGAAAACCTTCCCCATCGCGCCGTATAACGCGGCGATCCTCAATGCTTATGAGCACGCGATGGCGCAGTAATCGCCCGCTTTATTGACCCGATCTATTGATAGCATCCTTCCCGGCCCGTCTGGCCGGGAAGGGGAGAGCCGCATGTTACCACTCCCTTCTTTTTCTTCTCGTCTGGCTGGCATTGCGCTGGTGCTGCCTGCGCTGCTGGTGGTGGCGCTGTGCTTTATCGCACCGCTTGGGCTGTCCGTTGGCGGCGCCTTTGTCAGCGAGCAGGGCATCGGCGGTGCCAATTTTGTTACCGCACTGACGCTCTATACCCCGGATATTCTGTTTACCCTGCTGATTGTTGGCGTGTCTACGTTACTGATCGGTCTGTTTTCCGTGTTGATCGGCGGCTACCTGACGCTGGGTGAAAATCCGCGTTGGGTCGCACTGCTGCGCTGGGTTTATCGCTGGCCGCTGTTTATTCCGTTTATCGTCACCGGACAGATTTTACGTACCTTTCTGGCTAAGAACGGCTGGCTAAACGGCGCCCTGGATATGGTGGGCATCGTCGATATCGCCAGCGCCAGTAACTGGCTCGATTGGCGCGGTATCGTGTTTGCTTTTGTCTGGAAACAGACGCCGTTTGTGGCGCTGTTGGTCTCCGGCGCGATGGCATCGCTGGACCGTGCGACGATGGAGTCGGCGCGCAATCTCGGCGCGGGGCGGCTGCGTATTTTGTTCGAAATTGTGGTGCCGCAGGTGTGGCACACGTTGCTGACCGGATTGATTCTCTCTTTCGTGACCATGATGTCGGTGCTGTCGGTGCCGCTGATGATCAATGCGCAATCCCCGACGCTGCTGAGCGCTAATATTGCCTTTCGTATCAATGCCTATGGAGACTACGGCGTAGCGAATGCGCTGGGTGCCATCTCACTGCTAATGACGGCGGTATTTGCGGTTATCTATCTGCGTATCAGCATGAGGGAGAAAGCATGAGACGCGTATTCGGATGGATTGCCCCGGCGCTTATTCTGGGCGTGCTGATTTTTCTTATCTTTGGTCCGTTGGCTAACCTGCTGCTGTGGGCGGTGGCGGAAAAATGGTTTTATCCGCACCTGCTGCCCAATGAATGGGGTTTTGCCTTCTGGCGGCGCGTGTTCTCGGCGCGCAGCGTTGCCTGGGAAGCGCTGGGCAACAGTGTACTGGTGGCGATATTCACGGTGCTGGCCTCGCTGGCGCTGGCTATTCCCGCCGGGTATGCGCTGGCGCGGCTGGCGTTGCCTGCGCGCGGCGTTATTCTGCTGGTTTTTCTGATTCCACAAGCGTTTCCCAATCTGACGGTGTATGTGAATATCGCCCGCCTGTTTTATCAGTGGGGGCTGAACGGCACGCTGTTTGGCGTGGTGCTGGTACATACGGTGCACGGGCTGGTGTTTGCGGTGTGGATTGCCTCAGCGGCGTTTGCTGCCATCAGCCGCGAGATGGAACAGGCCGCGCGCTCCATTGGGGCCGGACCGTGGCGCACGTTTATCGATATTTCCCTGCCGCAAGCACTTCCGGGGCTGATGGCGGCGGCCATTTTTGTCTTTCTGGAATCGCTGGATGAATTCACCGGCAGCTACTTTGTCGGCGCGCCGGATGTGCAGATGATGCCGCTGATGCTTTACAGCGCCGGGGCGGGCGGAAATTACCAGATTGCGTCGATAACCGCGCTGGTATTGCTGGTGCCTTCCATCGTTTTCATGCTGGTGGTGGAACGTTTCCTAAAAGCGGACGTGTTGGCGAGGATCGGTAAATGAGTATCAACAAACAGCGCTATGTCAGCGCGCAGGATGTGGCGCGCCGGGCAGGCGTATCGCGCTCGGCGGTGTCGCGCAGCTTCACACCGGGCGCAAGCGTCTCGGCAGAGACCTACGCTAAAGTGATGACGGCGGCGCAGGAACTGGGCTATCAGGTCAACGATTTGGCGCGTGGTCTGCTGGCGAACGGCAGCCGTTTGGTGGGTTTGGTGGTCACACAGCCGGAAGTGGGGTTCCGCGCCAATCTTGTGGCGGCACTTTCTCAGGCGCTCATTCAGCGTGGTTCGATTCCGGTGCTGATCAACACCGGACACACGCGCGGTGCGATGGCGGCGGCACGTTCGATTCTGTTCGGCCATCGTGCTGAAGCGACTATCGTTTTATCTGGCTCACCGCCGCAGGAATTTGTTGAACTGGCGCAGTTGAACGGCCAGCCGTTGATCGTCATTGGGCGCAATGAAGACGCCTGCGACAGCGTGCATATCGACAATGACACGGCGGCACGCACGGCGGCGCGCTTGTTCGCCGCTGATGGTAAAAAACAGGTGGCGCTGATTGGCTGTGCCTCGGCGACACCGAACATTGTTGAACGTGAACAGGCGTTTTGCGATGAAGCGCGCACGCTGGGATTGGACGTCAGTACGGTACGTGGCGCTGAATCAGACTACGCGGGGGGGCTTGGTGCCTGTCAGTCTCTGTTCGCGCAGTCGCCGGTGGATTGGCCGGATGCCGTGTTCTGCATCAATGATTTGATGGCGTTTGGCGTTATTGATTGCGCGCGTCAGCGAGGATTATCAGTGCCAGACGATCTGGCGGTTATTGGTTTCGATGATATTCCTGCCGCAGGTTGGGATGCCTATTCGCTGACCACCTTCCGTCAGGATCCGGTGGTGATGGCGGCGCAGGCGCTACGGCTGCTGGAACGTCGACAAGCACAGCCGCAGGCACCGACCAGCAAAGCCGAAGTCAGCGCGCCGCTGGTGCGTCGTCAATCGGCCTGACTCGCTTGAACATGCCACTCTTGATGATGCACAAAGGGAAACCATGAAAATCATTCAGCTCTCCGACCTTCATTTAACGACGCCTGGCCGTGTGTTGCACGGGCGCGATCCGCTACAACACTTTCAGGCCGCCGTCGCGGATATTAATACGCACCAGCGTGACGCTGCGCTGGTGGTTATTTCCGGCGATCTTTCTGATGATGGCAGCGCGGCATCTTATGCTGCCCTCGCTGACACGCTGGCTGAGTTGCAGGTTCCCTGGCGCGTGACGCTGGGTAACCATGATGATCGAGCGGCTTTTTTGCGTGCGTTTCCCGCGTTGGCAGATGAATACGGTTTTATCCAAAATGTCACGAACCTCGGCGATCACTGCGTGATTATGCTGGATTCATTGCAAAGTGGTGATGTTGCGGGAAACCTGTGCAGTACGCGCTTACAGTGGCTGGAAGACCAACTGCGCCGAGCTCAGGACAAAGCCGTATTGTTGTTTTTACATCATCCGCCGATGCCCATCGGCTTGCCGTCGCTGGATGAGGTGCGGTTAGCGCCGGACGCTGCGGATGCGTTGCATCAATGCTGTTTGCGTTATGGCAATGTGCGGCATATAGCCGCAGGCCATGTGCATCGCCCTGCCAGCGGTAACTGGCGCGGTATCACCTTTAGTACAGTGCGCGGTACTAACCATCAGTCGGCACTGCGTTTTGTACCCGGTTTTGAGGTCAGTCAGGAAACGCCGCAATACGCTGTTTTCTGGGTAACGGCGCAAGGGCATACGGTGCATTTCAATGACGTTCCCGCCCTTTGACGCGAGGCTGGACAACATGATGAAAAAAATTCATTTACCTTGAGCAATCATCAACAGCTTTTAAACGAAATTCGTTGACTCTTGGTTGAGATTCCGTCATTTTCTATATAGACGTCTAAACGTATAGACGTTCGATAAATCATGACGGTAACGTGACGACAAGGGTGGCAAGGGTATGAGTTTTTTTCACGCAAACCAGCGGGAAGCGCTGAATCAAAGCCTGGCGGAGCTCCAGGGGCAAATCAATGTTTCTTTTGAATTTTTCCCGCCGAAAACCAGTGAAATGGAAGAAACGCTGTGGAACTCAATTGATCGCCTGAGCAACCTGAAACCCAAGTTTGTTTCTGTTACCTACGGCGCAAACTCTGGCGAACGCGACCGCACTCACAGCATTATCAAGACGATCAAAGAGCGTACCGGGCTGGAAGCTGCGCCGCACCTGACGTGTATTGATGCCTCCCGCGAGCAACTGCGTGAAATCGCACAGGATTACTGGCAGAGCGGTATTCGCCACATTGTGGCGCTGCGTGGGGATTTGCCGCAGGAAGGGGGCAAACCGGACATGTATGCCGCCGATTTAGTGAGCCTGCTTAAAAGCGTCGGTGATTTTGATATCTCGGTCGCGGCTTATCCGGAAGTTCACCCGGAAGCCAAAAGCGCGCAGGCCGATCTGATCAACCTGAAGAAAAAGATTGATGCAGGTGCTAATCGCGCCATCACGCAGTTCTTTTTCGATGTAGAAAGCTATTTACGTTTTCGCGATCGCTGTGTATCAACCGGCATTGATGTGGAGATTGTGCCGGGTATTCTGCCGGTCTCCAACTTCAAACAGCTGCAACGCTTCGCCACCATGACGAACGTGCGTGTGCCGAACTGGATGACGGCAATGTTCGATGGGCTGGATAACGATGCGGACACCCGTAAGATGGTGGGCGCGGCCATCGCCATGGACATGGTGAAAATTCTGAGTCGTGAGGGGGTAAAGGATTTCCACTTCTACACGCTCAACCGTGCAGAGTTGAGTTATGCGATCTGCCACACACTGGGTGTAAGACCTGCTGCTAACTGATCGTAAACCTCTATGACAGTGCGTGATCGTCACGCATTGTCATAACGTGCGTTTTTCTTTTCCTCTTTCCCTCGTCGCTTTGCTGGTTGTCGGGCGATCCTTGCTCTCCGGTTCTGACTCTGATTCACAGAGTGACATCTCAGAATCTGATTCCGTGTCGTAGTCTTTGGCCCGCTCATCGAGAATATAGCCATAGGTTTTTACCTCCAGCTTATCCAGCCGGGGAATTTTACTAAAGTTATGCTTTTCAGGATTATTGATAATAATCTCTAAACATCTTCGCGTATTTTTTAATATGGATTCGAGTTCTTGTTTTCTCTTAGTACGCAATGGCGGGGGATTATCGGGCATTGATTTAACTCGCCATAACCTCAAAATTAAGTCATTGATATCACTGTTTCTGACATGCTTGTCCGCCGGTAAGCGTGAGTGATGACATCTCCCTTGCTGGTATATTTTCATTAATATTCTTTCTCAGTTTACAGTCTTTCTTGGACCTTAACGCGATTGACGCTGATGGAGTACTAAATTTCGCTACTACATCGCACGATGTGACAGGTAAACGCTCGGCTTGATTCCACTTTTTATTCAAGCTTCATTGATATGTTGCAGGGTAAAATAATTATGTCATTATTGATGCGCTATGTTATTACCACGACCTCGGTAAAGTGTGTCGGCTTTGTGTGTTTTTAATATTTGGCATCTTGTGATTATCCAGCAGTGAAGGTTTTATAAAATTTCAATAGTGAAACAAACTTCATTTTCTTAACGCCGTCGCTGGTTATATTTTTTTAACCGATAAGATACCGTTGTTGTCGGGAACCAAACGTTTTCTTTGTTGATAGGGCTTACCATTGATTGGTATCCTACCTATCGTTTTTGGCTATCGTGTTAAGGATAATGATAAATGAACATTCGGGATCTAGAGTATCTGGTGGCGTTAGCTGAACACCGTCATTTCAGGCGTGCAGCGGACTCCTGTCATGTCAGCCAACCGACGCTCAGCGGTCAAATTCGTAAACTGGAAGATGAACTGGGCGTGATGTTATTGGAGCGCACCAGCAGAAAAGTGTTGTTTACTCAGGCTGGCTTGCTACTGGTCGAACAGGCAAGAACCGTGCTGCGCGAAGTCAAAGTACTTAAAGAGATGGCGAGCCAGCAGGGAGAGACCATGTCTGGCCCGCTGCATATTGGGCTGATCCCCACCGTTGGGCCTTACCTGTTGCCGCATATCATTCCCATGCTGCACCGCACGTTCCCCAAGCTGGAAATGTACCTGCATGAAGCGCAGACCCATCAACTGCTGACACATCTGGATAGCGGCAAGCTGGACTGCGCCATTCTCGCGATGGTCAAGGAATCGGAAGCGTTTATCGAAGTACCATTGTTTGATGAACCCATGAAACTGGCAATTTATCAGGATCACCCGTGGGCAAACCGTGAGCGCGTTGCCATGTCGGATCTGGCCGGTGAAAAACTGCTGATGCTGGAAGATGGGCACTGCCTGCGCGATCAGGCGCTGGGGTTCTGCTTCCAGGCAGGGGCCGATGAAGATACGCATTTTCGCGCCACCAGCCTGGAAACGCTGCGCAACATGGTTGCCGCCGGCAGTGGTATCACCTTGCTGCCTTCACTGGCGGTGCCTCATGAGCGCCAGCGCGATGGCGTCTGTTATTTGCCGTGCTACAAGCCGGAGCCGAAGCGAACTGTCGCGCTGGTGTACCGCCCTGGATCGCCACTGCGCGGTCGCTATGAACAGTTGGCGGACGCCGTGCGGGAACACATGCAGCACTATTTGGACAGTGCATTAAAACAGGCGGTTTAACCCGTTGAGTGCCGCCACCCGGTAAGCTTCGGCCATCGTTGGGTAATTAAAGGTTGTATTAACGAAATATTCGATAGTATTACCTTCGCCTTTTTGCTCCATGATGGCCTGGCCGATGTGAATAATCTCCGCCGCGCGCTCGCCGAAGCAGTGAATGCCGAGGATTTGCCTGGTTTCTCGGTGGAAAAGTATCTTCAGGCTCCCCACGTTCATACCGACGATTTGCGCCCGCGCCAGATGTTTGAACTGCGCTCGCCCAACCTCATAGGGCACTTTCATCGCAGTAAGCTCCTGTTCGGTTTTCCCCACTGAACTGATTTCCGGAATGGTGTAGATCCCGGTCGGGATATCCTCGATAAGGTGGGCACTGGCATCGCCTTTGACGATGGCCTGCGCCGCCAACCGTCCCTGATCGTAGGCTGCCGAAGCCAGGCTGGGATAGCCGATGACGTCACCCACCGCGTAGATGTGTGCCAGCGCGGTTTGGTACATACTGTTGACCTTCAACTGGCCGCGTCCGTCGGGCACCAAACCGATTTTTTCCAGCCCTAACGTCTCGGTATTGCCGGTGCGGCCATTGGCGTACAGCAAGCAGTCGGCCTTCATCTTTTTACCGGATTTAAGGTGAACAATGACGCCGTCAGCGGTGCCTTCGATCGATTCGAACTCTTCGTTATGGCGAATGACAACGCCGTTGTTCCAGAAATGGTAGGAAAGGGCGTCTGACATTTCCTGATCGAGAAACGCCAGCAGGCGATCGCGGGTGTTGATCAGATCCACTTTTACGCTCAGGCCGCGAAAGATCGAGGCATATTCACAGCCAATCACGCCTGCGCCATAAATAATCACGTGTTGGGGCTCGTGATCCAGCTCCAGAATGGAATCGCTGTCGTAAATACGGGGATGCGCAAAGTCTACATTTGCCGGGTGGTAGGGGCGTGAGCCTGTGGCAATGATTATGTGGGCGGCGGTAAGCGTATCTTGCATATTATCGGGATACTGTACGGAAACCGTGTGTTCATCGATGAAATGCGCTTCACCCGAAAATATTTCGCAATGGTTACGTTCGTAAAAACCCTGCCGCATGCGGGTTTGCTGGCCGATAACGCTGTCTGCGTGGCGCAGGATATCGGAGAACGAGGAGCGAATAGGGCGTGCATTATCGCTGTACAGCGGGTTCTGGTTGAATTCGATAATACGGCTGACGGCATGGCGCAACGCTTTGGAGGGAATGGTTCCCCAGTGCGTACACCCGCCGCCGACGTTGTTATATCGCTCGATGACGGCCACTCTGGCACCCTGCTTTACCAGCCCCATCGCGGCCCCTTCGCCGCCTGGGCCGGAACCAATGATGATGGCGTCATAATCAAACGGTTGCTGAGTCTGTGCTTGCTGTGTCATGGTAGGGTAATCCTGTTTTTATACAAGCCGATAACGCTATTGTAACACTGCCGCGTTCATAACCCAATTTATCCCTGTTGCTGGTATGACAATCCTCTGTCTCATTTTCAATATGGCAAACTTTGTCTCAGTATGTCGTAAGTAAAGTTTGCTATAGTGCTTTCCTGGAAAGGAAAGCGAATGGTGTCAGCTGAATATGGGTGTCGGAACACAAAATATGGGTGTCAGAGCACAACAAAAAGAACGCACTCGCCGTTCCTTAATCGAAGCTGCTTTCAGTCAACTCAGTGCCGAACGGAGTTTCGCCAGCCTGAGCTTGCGCGAAGTCGCGCGTGAGGCGGGCATCGCTCCTACCTCTTTTTATCGCCACTTCCGCGATGTCGATGAATTGGGTTTGACGATGGTCGATGAAAGCGGCCTGATGTTGCGTCAACTGATGCGACAGGCACGCCAGCGCATTGCCAAAAGCGGTAGCGTTATTCGCACGTCGGTCGCCACCTTTATGGAGTTCATTGGCAATAACCCCAATGCGTTTCGCCTGTTGCTGCGTGAACGTTCGGGCACCTCCGCCGCGTTTCGTGCTGCTGTCGCCCGTGAAATCCAGCATTTTATTGCGGAGCTGGCGGATTACCTTGAAGTGGAAAATCATATCCCGCGTGAATTTGCGGAGGCCCAGTCTGAGGCTATGGTTACGATTGTGTTTAGCGCTGGCGCAGAGGCGTTGGACGTAGGGCTTGAACAGCGGCGGCAATTGGAAGAGCGCCTGGTGCTGCAATTACGCCTGATCGCCAAAGGGGCTTACTACTGGTACAGAAAGGAACATGAGAAGGAAGTGAATACTTCTGACGTGTAGCAGCGAGCCTGAGGTGACATTTCCCTCTGTTAGGCGGTACGCGGTAGGCGTCTCATCGTGTTCCTGAGTGTTTAAAACGCTTGAGTGTTTAAAACTACGGGAGACATCATGACAAAATACCCTCATCAAGAAAAAGGCACCCTGGTTTTGGCATTGATCGCCGGTTTGTCGGTCAATGGTTCCTTTGCCGCCTTGTTCAGTTCAATCGTGCCCTTTTCCGTCTTTCCGCTGATTGCCCTGGTGCTCTCGGTTTACTGCCTGCACCAGCGTTACCTCAATATTGAGATGCCTGAAGGCATACCGCTGCTGGCCGCCGCCTGCTTTTTGTTGGGGTTGCTGCTGTATAGCGCATTGGTTCGCGTTGAATATCCGCAGATTGGCTCCAACTTCCTGCCTTCGTTACTGTGCGTTGTGTTGGTGTTCTGGATTGGTTTGCGGCTTAAAAAGCGCCGCCCGGTAGACGACGCGCCTGCATCCTGATGACTACGGACAAAGTCACTTTACTCCTCGTCATCCTCGACTCTCCTCTCCGTCATCCTCGGCGAAAGCCGGGGATCTCTGCCAGAATAAACGCGTCTCTACTGTAAGAGATTCCCGCCTTCGCGGGAATGACGGAGGTGGGCGGTTACGCCTTCTTCTCTAACAGCACGCCGCATTCCATGTGATGGGTGTAGGGAAACTGATCGAACAAGGCCAGACGAGTGATACGGTGGGTCGTCGTGAGTTGGGCCAGGTTGTTGCACAAGGTTTCCGGGTTGCAGGAAATGTAGAGAATACGCGAGTAACCCTGCACCATGCACAGCGTTTGGTCGTCCAGGCCACTGCGTGGCGGATCGACAAAAATGGTGTTGCATTGATACTCGGACAAATCGATACCCTGCAAACGGGTAAATTCACGCTTACCCTGTAGCGCTTGAGTGAATTCTTCCGCCGCCATACGAATAATCTGCACGTTATCAATCTGGTTCGCGGCGATATTGAATTGTGCTGCGGCGACAGACGGTTTGGCGATCTCGGTAGCCAATACACGGTTGAAATTACGCGCCAGTGCCAATGAGAAGTTGCCGTTGCCGCAATAAAGCTCAAGCAGATCGCCTGTTGATCCCGCGGTAGCCTTCAGCGCCCACTCCAGCATTTGGATATTGATGGCGGCATTGGGCTGGGTGAAGCTGTTTTCAACCTGGCGGTAGGTCATCTCACGCCCGGCGACTGGCAGGCGTTCATCAACATAATCTCTGTCGAGACATATTTTAGTTTTTGTTGCCCGGCCAATCAGTTGCAGAGCGAATCCCTGAGCGCGCAGTGTATCGCGCAGCGCGCGTGCCTGTTGTTGCCACGCGTCATCTAACGCTTTGTGGTAGATAAACGTCACCACGATTTCACCGCTCATCGTCGACAGATAGTCAATCTGAAACAGCTTGTGGCGCAGTATCACATCGTTGCGTAGTGCATCGACCAGAATGGGCATGAGCTGATTAATCAACGCGCTGGCCACAGGGAATTGATCGACTCTGATCCGCTGTTTGGTCTGCTGATCGAACATGATGTGGTAGAGATCGTCCCCTTCGTGCCAAATGCGAAACTCGGCCCGCATACGGTAATGACTCACCGGGGAACGGAACACCTCTGGCTCTGGCGCAGCAAAGGGCACCATCATCTGCCGTAGACGTTCCGTCTTTTCCGCAAGCTGGTCGTCATACTGTTCGATGGGCAGGTTCTCTGGCGTCATGGTGTTCTCGGCTACAAAACGATGAAAAGATGAAAAGAAGTTACTGGCCGGGATTGTAGGGCATCTCGAAGGGATGTCCAGCGTTGTTGCTGCGAGAGTAATTTCACATCGTGGAAGTCTAGACATCCGTAAGCGGCCATCGTAGCATAGCGTGCCGGTATTGCACTGTGTGCTAATGCAGTGTGAGTTAAAAGGGAATCCAGTGAAAATCTGGAGCTGACGCGCAGCGGTAAGGGGAAGAGTAACGACAGCATTGAATGCAGACACTGCCTGCGGGTGGGAAGTCGTCGTTTCTGATTGCAACAGCAATGTCACCCGAGCCCGAAGACCTGCCGGTTTACGTCGCAATGTTCACGATCGTCGCGAGCTATCGATTGTGGTAATGCGGCATCCGCAATGTGATTTGGATGCTAACTACATGTCTTATAAAAAATTATCGCTGCTAGCGGCGCTCTCTGCTACGGCTTTTTCCGGCTGGGCTCAGCAAACTGACAACAACACCATGGTGGTTACCGCTAACCGTTTTCAACAGCCTGTGAATACGGTGCTGGCACCGACAACAGTGGTTACTCGCGAAGATATTGACCGCTGGCAGGCGAAGAGCCTGACCGACGTGATGCGCCGTTTGCCGGGAGTGGATATTGGGCAGAATGGCGGGTTGGGGCAAAAAAGCTCTCTGTTTATTCGCGGAACCAATTCTAGTCACGTACTGATTTTGGTTGATGGTATTCGTTTAAATCAGGCAGGTATCAGTGGCTCATCAGACCTTAGCCAAATCCCCATATCTTTAGTACAACGCATTGAATATATTCGCGGTGCACGTTCTGCGGTCTACGGCTCAGATGCTGTCGGTGGTGTAGTCAACATCATCACAACCAGAGAGAAGAATGGCACTACATTAACGGCTGGCGTGGGGTCGAAAGGTTATCAATCCTACGATGCGGCAACGCAACAGGCCTTGGGTGACAGTACAACAGCGACGTTGGCGGGGAATTACCTCTACACCAAAGGTTTTGATGTTGTTGCCTATGGTACCGCTTCGCCTGCGCAACCCGACCGTGACGGATTTTTGAGTAAATCGCTGTACGGTATGGTTGAGCACAAATTTGATGATCGGTTTAGCGGTTTTTTACGTGCCTATGGCTATGATAACCGCAGCGATTACGACAACTTCAATGCAGTCGATACTCGCCAGCTTTATAGCCAAACATGGGATACAGGACTGCGTTACCAGAGTGGGATTTACTCCACGCAGTTGATTGGAAGCTATAGCCATAGTAAGGATTATGACTATGATCCGAGCAAAGGCCTACATGCTAGCGGTGGGACGTTAGTAGATTCCCAGCAATACAATGCGCAGTGGGGCAACACGCTGCAACTGGGTGCAGGTACAGTGAGCGCTGGTGTTGATTGGAAAGATCAGATCATCAAACCGGATTCAACCAACGTGAAGCGGGAGGAAAGCCAGAACAATACTGGCATTTATCTGACAGGCCAGCAACGTTTTGATTCCATTGTGCTTGAAGGGTCTGTGCGTGGTGACGATCATTCAGAATTTGGTTGGCACAACACGTGGCAAACCGGCGCGTCCTGGGAGTTTATTGAAGGCTATCGCGTGATTGCTTCCTATGCTACTGCATTTAAAGCGCCAAATATGGTGCAGCTATATGGTCGAAATAACAGCAACCGCAACCTACAGCCAGAAGAAAGCAAACAGTGGGAAACTGGGGTTGAAGGACTCAGTGGCCCCGTAACGTGGCGTATTTCAGGCTACCGTAACGATATCGACAACCTGATGGATGCAACGAGTAGTACGGGCTACGTTTTTGAAAATGTCGGCAAAGCAAAAATCAAAGGAATTGAAGCAACAGCAGCGTTTGATACAGGTCTGTTGGGCCATCGAATTAGCTATGACTACGTTGATTCCCGTAATGCCATTACCGATGAGCCGCTGACTCGCCGTTCAAAACAACAAGTTAAATATCAGTTGGACTGGCAGGTGTATGACTTGGATTGGAGCGTGACCTATCACTATCTGGGTAGCCGTTATGATAAAGACTATGGTGTCTATACTCCCACTTTCGATAATCCAACAGTCAAACTTGGTGGCGTAAGTCTCTGGGACCTCGC
Organism: Candidatus Symbiopectobacterium sp. NZEC127; assembly: GCF_025962675.1. Lineage (NCBI taxonomy): Bacteria > Pseudomonadati > Pseudomonadota > Gammaproteobacteria > Enterobacterales > Enterobacteriaceae > Symbiopectobacterium > Candidatus Symbiopectobacterium sp. NZEC127. Next base: position 1,040 of record NZ_JAGFPG010000005.1, on the reverse strand, counting down.
TGTATCATATCCTGTCACCTCTCATCTTACAGTTCGTGGTAGAATCGCCAACCTGTTTGATAAAGAGTACGAGACAGCATATGGCTATCAAACGGCAGGAAGAGAGTACTATCTCAACGGAAGCTACACCTTCTAACCTGCCCGCCCGCCCCACGGTTTTGGTGTTTGACTCCGGCGTGGGGGGGTTATCTGTGTATAACGAGATTCGGCAGTTGCTGCCGGATCTTCATTATATCTACGCCTTCGATAATGAAGCGTTCCCCTACGGTGAGAAACCGCAAGACTTTATTGTTGAGCGTGTGGTTCAAATCGTTTCTGCGGTACAACAGCGCCATCAACTGGCCGCCGTCGTTATTGCCTGCAACACCGCAAGCACCATTTCACTGCCTGCATTGCGCGGGCGTTTTACCTTCCCGGTAGTCGGCGTTGTGCCTGCCGTGAAGCCTGCCGCAAAATTGACACGTAATGGCATCGTCGGCGTTCTGGCAACGCGTGCCACGGTGCAGCGCTCCTACACGCACGAGCTGATTGCTCGTTTTGCCACGGACTGCCAGATATTGCTGCTCGGGTCGGCGGAGTTAGTGGAGCTGGCGGAGGCTAAGTTGCAAGGAGATAACGTATCGTTATTGGCATTGCAGCAAATTCTCCACCCTTGGCTGAAATTGCCTGAGCCTCCGGATACTGTGGTGCTTGGCTGTACGCACTTTCCCTTATTAGCGGAAGAGTTACAGTTGGTGTTGCCCAACGGCACGCGACTGGTGGATTCCGGGGCGGCAATCGCCAGAAGAACGGCATGGCATCTCGCTAACCTGGAACAGCCACCGGCCCTGAGCACGGAAAAAAATCTGGCTTATTGCATGACGATTACGCCTAAAGTGGCGACCCTGTGGCCCGTTTTGCAGCGCTTCGGCTTTGAATCGTTGGAAAAACTACCGCTTTAGTGGCTTTTTGGCTGAATAGTAGGCACTCAGAAATAAAATTGAAATTAGCCCTTGTCAGGGCACGAGAAGTGTCTATACTGCGCCTCCACTGACACGGCA
>NZ_JAGFPG010000058.1:0-589 GCF_025962675.1 Candidatus Symbiopectobacterium sp. NZEC127 | reverse complement strand
TAGGCATCTGAGTACAATTCTAACAACATAGAAAATGATTTTTTTTCTATAGGGTGCATCCGTTTAGTTTCTTGACGCAGTATTTTTTTTGCTTCTTCGGGTTTATTGACCATCTCCTCGGCAACTTCAGCGCGCAGTGCCAACAATTTAGCAAACTCATTGTTGATTATCTTGGTCAAACAGCTCAAAGGCGTTTTTTTCAAATCAAGAGATTTGTCTTTAAAGGCTTGTGATGCAAATTTTAATTCTTCTACGTGGGATGTAGTTCTGAATAATCCATCACTTTTTGCATTTCTGCTTTTTGACTGATCTCTTTGGTAGCTGCTTTTTATTAAGGTGCATATTTCAGCGATTGTATCCTCGCGATACTTTTCGCTTCGGGAGTACATAATGGAAGACGTGGCGTTGGATTGCATCTCTGCGACGCCATTCATTATCGCGTGGGAGAAATCTGTGTCACTGTTACTCACATTTTCTAAATCTGCGCCTGTGAAGTCTGCACCCACCATGCATGCATGATCCAATTTTGCATTTTTTAAGTTAGCACGTGCGAAATCCACACCCCGCAGATCCGCATTGCACAGATTGA
>NZ_JAGFPG010000057.1:0-589 GCF_025962675.1 Candidatus Symbiopectobacterium sp. NZEC127 | reverse complement strand
AGACGGTACACTTTTTCAATCGATAAGGTCGATATTTACAGTTTCGATACACCCAATAATTGGGATTCACTGTCTGAGTTATCATTCAATCAGTTGCCTTTGGTTGAAAACTACAACCTTATTGTTAAAAACTTCGCTGCCGATAATGATGTTGAGTTTACAAAAAAATTTCCAGATACCAAGATAAAAGATAACTATGGTGGGGATGAAGTTATGGATTATAGCTGCTTTTTTTTAGAGAGAAATCCAGACATCAAACTCACCTTGCTTGAGTATGGTCTTTTCGATCTGAATATCACCAACGCTTTTGTAAACGACATGGAGGCTCAACTCAAAGGCGATGATGATAGAATAGGAAAGATCAATTACCGACTGATCACCTTGCAAGTGTCACTCAACTATCTTGAGAGCAGGGATTGTATGGCGTGATATATTTATCGGCAGTGGGGTTTTACGTTCGTTGGTACCACCCCACAGCCGACGATATTTCACGTTACCCGTCACTCTTCAATGCGGTAAAGCTGCTGCTGCTTTCGATTGGTTTCCCTCCCTGATGCTTACGCTGGCCGATTTCTTCGATAATCAATGC
>NZ_JAGFPG010000056.1:0-590 GCF_025962675.1 Candidatus Symbiopectobacterium sp. NZEC127 | reverse complement strand
GTGCTGGCCATGTGACGGATTTACCATCAGAAGAATAATGATATTTACATGCATAGATATCACGGAATTTACAGCCTATGGATGTCCCTCTAATCATCGCATCTAAACCACTGGAAATTATGTAATGATGTAATTCCAAACCGTGTTGTTGAGCATAATAATTTATTCGCTCAAACCAGTTTTCAACACCGGGAAATAACGGGATTGATTTTCCATGTTTTTTCAAGTTGGCTTCAGTTAACTCTTGGGAACCAAGCTCACTCGCTTTCTCAGCAAGAAGTCCAAGATAAGACAATATTTCATCGCCATCATCATTCTTGGCCCGTTGTTTAACAGACTGCCAAAAAGAAGCAACATCATCAATTCCTAAAGCAGGCATAAGTCCATGTTGGGCACAATCACCTTCTGCTAGAGTTCCATCAAAATCATAAATTAACGCACATTTCATTGGTTATACCTACTTAACGTAACGCAAAACTATGGAATATAGTATGCAATGGTTGGAGGCAACACAGTGATGTCAAAGAACAACACTATATTAATACTGCTTCAGCGAATATATGTCAAAATATTGATGCCGATTTAAAATC
>NZ_JAGFPG010000055.1:0-593 GCF_025962675.1 Candidatus Symbiopectobacterium sp. NZEC127 | reverse complement strand
CACGGCGGCCATATAAGCACCACAAGAGTTCCAGGGAATTAACGGCGAGGTGACAATACCTGCATCCGACACCGCCCTGGAAAGGTTTTCCGGTGCCAACCCTCTTCGGGCAAATTCAGATTTAAATAAGCGGGTGGGCAATAGCAGAGCAATGTATTGATCGCCTGCGGCAATGTTTAAACCAATCGCAGTAGCAACCACCGAAGCAATCAAGCGGCCTACCGTTCTGGCACGCAATAACAGCGGTGTAACCAGCTTGTTCAACAGACCAAAATCATCCACCATTATGCCAAAGGTGACTGCGCCGATGATGAGCCAAATGGTCAGCAACATGCTATCCATGCCACCGCGCGACAGTAACGCATCGATCTGCTCAATCCCCGAGTTCTCCTGAAAACCCGTTGCCATTGCTGTCCACATGGCTTTAAGGGCAAGCAGGATGGGGGCGGTATCAGGCTCAACGATAAAACGCAGCACCACCTGTGGCTGCATTATCGGTGTCATAATGCCTGCCAGTAATGCGGAACACATAATCGCCAGTGACGCAGGCACCTTTAATACCGAAAGCGTAAGTAAAAAGAACAAGGGCAACA
>NZ_JAGFPG010000054.1:0-596 GCF_025962675.1 Candidatus Symbiopectobacterium sp. NZEC127 | reverse complement strand
TTTCTCGCCTTTTTTTCTGCTGCTGATGTATCCGCTTTACAAAATATCCTTATTACCGAATTAGAATGACAATCAAGAGAATAAGATATTGGTAATCGGGGTGATGAAGGAAGAATAACGAAACACCGCTCCTCCGCACTGCATTGGGTGGGAAAAAACGAATTCCGTTTTAATCTTCTAGCGTGGTGTTTTTATGTCTGCAAACAGTAGCAGGTTAGTTAAGCTCCTCATCATTATCGGTATTGCTATCGCGTTATGGTTATTGCCTGTGCCGGAGGGCGTCAAGCCTGATGCTTGGCACCTGATGGCCATCTTCATTGCCACCGTTATTGGTCTTATTCTCTCCCCGTATCCCCTCGGTGCCATGGCGATGTTCAGTTTGACGTCCGTGGCGATCCTTGGTTTGCTCTCGATTAAGGACGTGTTGGCTGGCTTTAGCGACCCGACCATCTGGATGATCGCCTGCGCCTTCTTTATCTCGCGCGGCTTTATCAAAACCGGCTTTGGCCGTCGTATCGGTTTGTTGTTCATCAGCAAACTGGGTAACAGCTCGCTCGGTCTGGCTTATGGTCTGGTGTTTACCGACCTGTTGTTTG
>NZ_JAGFPG010000053.1:0-597 GCF_025962675.1 Candidatus Symbiopectobacterium sp. NZEC127 | reverse complement strand
AATGCTCACATAGGATGTTGGCATATTATAATCGATCCAACGCTTGAGTGCCCATGACACAGGGATTTTGGTTTCTCTATTATATCTTTCTATAGCTTCTTTAAAATGAGAAAGTCTTGCTTTTTTTCCATCCATGATTAATGCCGTAAATCTTTTGTCCATTCTATTAATTGCTTTTTTAATAAAAAAACTTTTCTTATCTGAATCAACTTTCCATTCTATCGCTAAGAAGTCTTGTTTTATCTTTGTATAAAGAGATTTGTACATGGTTTTATAGAGCGAATCAGTCACAACCGATGACATGTCAGCGTAATCAAAATCTATCAAGATGAATTTTTTCTTCGTTGAATCAAATATAATATTACCAACATTAAAGTCTTTAATATTTACATTCAAACTCTGAAGCGTTGTTATTAACCCCTCCACGGGATCTTTCTTTATAAATTCTTTAGCAACCATCACGGCCTTAGTTATATCTTTTTCACCTCTAATATCTGCTAGTGTTGTTCCACTGAGTTTTGGCATATCTACCGCCATAAAGGTTCGTCCCGACTCAACAAGTAAAGAGATTAGCCATGCCGATTCTTAGGAAGACAA
>NZ_JAGFPG010000052.1:0-597 GCF_025962675.1 Candidatus Symbiopectobacterium sp. NZEC127 | reverse complement strand
TGGCAGTATAGGACTGGACGCCAACCCGCAGGATTATGTCGATATCATCAGCGGTGCCACCGAACTGAATGGGAAAATTACCGCACAAAATCTCTCCCTGACACAGGGGACGAATCGTGCCAGTTATAAAGACGGTACGCTGACGGCCATCGCCGGTGAAGGCGCACAGCCGCAATTGGCAGTCGACACCAAAGCACTGGGCGGGATGTATGCCAACAAAATCCGGCTGGTCGCTAACGAAGAAGGCGTTGGGGTTAATTTGGCGAATCTGACCTCTACGCAGCAAGGGATCACGCTCGATACTAGGGGCAAAATTCAGTTAGGTAATACCGCTGCCAAAGCCGATCTGAATATCACCGCGAAACAGACCGACATCATCAAAGGGGCGACGGTTAAAAGTGAGCGTGACATTACCGTTGCCAGCACCACGTTAAACAACAATGGCACGTTGAGCGCAGGAAAAGACATGCGCTTGTTTAACGATAACCTGACCAATACCCAGGCCACCATTCAGGCGAATAATAACCTGTGGATTCAGAAAGATGCGGTGGGCAACAAAGGCATCAAGGTTGAAAACCGTTCGGGGACGATAAAGAC
>NZ_JAGFPG010000051.1:0-600 GCF_025962675.1 Candidatus Symbiopectobacterium sp. NZEC127 | reverse complement strand
CGAACAGCATCGCCATGAAGGATGGCAGCAGCATCAGCAAGGTAAGAGCAGACACGAACGAGGCTACGGTAGTGACTGGACAATCAGGCGAGCCCGTATCCTGAAGCGTGACAATCATCTGTGTCAGGAATGCCTACGCAATAGCCGTGCAGTAGAAGCCAAGACAGTTGACCACATCAAGGCCAAGGCTCATGGGGGAACCGATGATGATTCGAACCTCGAAAGCCTATGCTGGCCGTGTCACCGCACCAAAACAGGGCGCGAACGGTTCAAGTGATAGCTATTCTCATCAAGGGGAGGGGGAGGGTAAATCTCTACAGCCCTGTCGCTCCAGTACCGCCGCCTAGCCTTTCTTCACATCGCCGCAGGTTAGAAAACTTTTTTTGGGGTCCCCCATCCGATGATTAATAGGAGTTTTCGATTATGTCTGGACCACCGAAAACCCCGACCCATCTACGTTTGGTGAGGGGTAACCCATCAAAACGCCCGATCAACAAAAATGAGCCGCAACCGACAAAAGGGGTCCCCCCAACGCCGAAGCATTTTACCAAGCAAGGTAAGTACTGGTTTAAGCGATTGGGCGATCAATTAGCAGGGATC
>NZ_JAGFPG010000049.1:0-602 GCF_025962675.1 Candidatus Symbiopectobacterium sp. NZEC127 | reverse complement strand
TTGAGATCGTCTGGTTTATCGCGCTACCAATAGCCAAAGAAGCCTATGCCTGGTGGGCAATGCGCAAATCAATACACCCTATCGCTTTTTTGCGCAGTGCCCTACTGTGCTCGGCCCTCTTGTTTATCTTGCTCTATCCATGGGGTGGCAGTATCCACATTCCTGCCGTTTTGGAAGCCGAGAAGGTCAGTACCCTCTATAGTCCGGTACCGGCGCAGGTTAACCAGCTACACGTTACAGATGGTCAGCGGGTGGATATCGGAGACATTCTGCTGGAGCTGACGTCAGTCGATCTGGATTATCGTCTCGATATTGAGCGCCAGCGTATCACCCAGTTACAGCAGCAGCGACAGCGTGGAGCGGCACGACAGGAAACTGCAAGTGAAATTCAGGTCATGGATCGGCAGTTAGCTGAGGCGCTGGCACGCTATCGCGGGTTAGCAGCACAGCGTCAACGCTTAACGATTCGGGCACCGCAAGCAGGTGTGGTACGCGATCTCGCACGGGACATGACAGCAGGACGCTGGCTAACGATGGATACGCCATTACTACGAGTGGTGGAACCTACGCAGGGACAGGTGGTTGGCTATATAAGCGAAGAA
>NZ_JAGFPG010000050.1:0-602 GCF_025962675.1 Candidatus Symbiopectobacterium sp. NZEC127 | reverse complement strand
GGTGGCTGGGCGGCGTGCGCCTGACCAAAAAAACCGCCAGCCCACAGCACACCCGCCGTAACCAGCGCATCGAATAACTTCCCCCAGAAGTTATGCCTGTCGGTACGTAGCTTACCGTGCTGCATCAGGTTTATGCCCAAAACCAGCGACGTAACCACAAGCCAGGTGATTTGCGGCCAGCCCATGATCACAACCCCATCGCCACAGCCAGGCAGACAGCGGCAACGATAATCGCGCGACGAATCAGCGCCGCTGCAAATACCAAGTCAGGCGAGTGCTCCAGGTATTGCCCCGGCGTGGCCTTGGGGAACAACGAGCGGTCGAGCCAATAACCCAGCACGGCGGCCAGGGTGATAAGTGAAATCTTATAGATAACAACGGTGAGTTGCTGCGGCGAGACCAGGGCGATAAGCACCAATAGCAGCACCGCCATGAACTGCCAGCCCAGCAGCCGTTTAAGGCGGGAGAGACCAAAGATTTTATTGTTGAAAATGTTCATGAAACCACCTCGTATATGTGAGGTGGTCAGTATTGAATTACGCGGGGCGGTGAGTCAGTGGAAGGGGTTCAGTGGTAAGGTTGTTATTACTTGTTCATTTTTT